>NZ_ARXV01000004.1 GCF_000756665.1 Alcanivorax nanhaiticus
CAGGGGATACGGTTGGTTTGGCGCCAGCGTCCGAAGTCTGGCAAACCCGCATTCCCGCTACCCCGCGATGAACCATAAAAAAAGGCTGCCATAAAGGCAGCCTTTTTGAAGATGGTGGGTCGTGCTGGATTCGAACCAGCGACCAATTGGTTAAAAGCCAACTGCTCTACCAACTGAGCTAACGACCCGCTCCCGAAGGAGGCGCAAATAATACGGATTTATTTCCGGCTGACAAGGGGGCAGAATAAATTTTTTGCCGTTTATTGGTAGTTTGTTGGATCTTTGACCAATGCATCCTCAAAACCCAGCCTGCGCAGACGGCAGCTATCGCATTTGCCACAGGCATTACCGCTTTCATCGGCCTGGTAACAGGAAACCGTCAGTCCATAATCCAGGCCCAGAGCCACACCCTCGCGGATGATATCCGCTTTACTGAGGTGCATGAGCGGTGTCTCAACCTGAATGGGACGGCCTTCCACACCCGCCTTGGTCGCCAGGTTGGCCATGGTCTGGAAGGCCTCGATGAATTCAGGCCGGCAGTCCGGGTAGCCGGAGTAATCCACCGCATTCACCCCGATAAAGATAGCCTGGGCATCCAGTACTTCAGCAAGCCCCAGCGCCAACGACAGGAAAACGGTATTACGTGCCGGCACATAGGTTACCGGGATACCGTCACCGCCATCCTCAGGCACCTCGATACTGTGATCGGTCAATGCAGAGCCGCCGATATTCCCCATACCCAGCTCTACCACCCTGTGGCTCAGCGCCCCCAGAGCAGCGGACACACGCAGGGCCGCGGCCAGCTCAGCACGGGTACGCTGGCCATAATCGAAGGCAATGGTGTGGCACTCGTAACCCTGGTCCCGGGCTATCGCCAGGCAAGTAGCCGAATCCAGCCCACCAGACAGCAATACGACCGCTTTATTCATTGCGAAGCTCCTCTTTGCCCGGCTTAACGGCCACGGGCATCGTTCCAGAGTAATTTGTGCAGCTGCAGCTGAAAGCGCACCGGCAGGCGATCCGCTACAATCCAGTCGGCCAGATCCCCCGGGGCAAGCTGCCCCTGGACCGGAGAAAACAACACATCAGCCACCCGCTCGGCCAGCTGATGCTGATCCAGCATGAAGCGTGCCCAGTCGTAATCCTTGCGATCTGCCAGCACAAACTTGACCTGATGATGGGGTCGCAAGAGGGGAATATTCTCCAGACGGTTGTTGTGCTGCTCCGCCGAGCCCGGTGCTTTCAGGTCCATGACCACGGACACTCGCTCATCCACCTGGCTGATATCCATGGCCCCACCCGTTTCCAGGCTCACTTCATAACCCTCGTCACACAGGGCCGTCAGCAGCGGCAAACAGTTCGGCTGTGCCAACGGCTCACCACCAGTAACAGTGATATAACCAGCCCCGTACTGCGCGACTTCCGCAAGAATGGACTCCAGAGTCCACTTTTCTCCCCCGGAAAAGGCATATTCGGTATCACACCAAACACACCGCTGCGGGCAACCTGTCAGGCGCACAAATACCGTCGGGCGGCCTACGGTTCTGGCTTCACCCTGCAGGGAATGGAAGATTTCGGTAAGACGCAGTTCCACGGCCTCTCCTGAATACCTGGCCGTGGCAAACCACGGCCGGGGCGGAAATGCGGCGGATTCTATCACCTTTGCCGGCGTCTGTGCCGCCGACAGTCGGTAAAGTATGGGACACAAGGGAAATACCATCCCCTATGCCCGGATGGCTGACCAAGTGGCATTGCCGCTTAATCCACGCAGCCACATACAAAAACGCCCTGCATGGGAATGCAGGGCGTTTTGGGTTTACCTGACCGCGATACTCAGCTATTGAGCTGATCGAGAAGGGTCTTGGCCTGACTGGCCTTGGATGAATCCGGGTATTGCTTGATCAGCTTGTGCAGGTTGATCTTGGCTTCCGAGACCTTGCCCTCTCGGGCCTGCATCACCGCCAGCGTATAGAGGCTGGAGGGAGCCTTGCTGTGATCCGGGTAGTTTTCAACCACGGCCTGGAACTGCTCCATGGCCTTGTCATTTTGCGGGGTTTTCTGGTTACTGTAGACCTGCCCCAGCCAGAAATGCGCATGACCGCGATACTGGCCGTTAGGGAAATCCTTGAGATAGCCCTCGAAGGCCTCTGCTGCCGCATCGAAATCGCGGGCAACCAGATGATCCTTGGCGGCATTATAGGCCTGTTTGTCTGCCTCAGGGTCAGCAGGACCTGCGGCATCGGTATTCTCTGACTGCTCGGAAACACCCTGTTCAGCCAGTGTATTAATTCGGGTATCCAGATCCAGGTAACGCTCACGTTCAGCGTCTTTCATTACCTGCAGTTCATGGCGCAGTTCTTCGATCTGCCCCTGGAGCATCTGGACCTGCTCCTCAAACTGTTGTTGCTGTTGCATCAACATGATCAGCGCGTCTTCATTCATGGCCGAAGCCTGAGACGCCCCCTGATCTGATGCAGCACCAGACATGCTGCGTGCAGCACTACGATCTTCAATGGCCAGCGGCCCAGTACCCTGCGCATGCGCGCAGAGTACCAGGGAGCTGAGCAAGACGCCTGCGAGCAGGCGTTTTGTCATCACTACTGTCATCGCTTACGGACGGCCAGCAGTGTAGTTCAGTTCTACGCGACGGTTCTTGGCCCAGTCCATTTCGCTGTGACCAAAAGCAGCCGGCTTCTCTTCACCGTAGGATACGACTTCGATCTGGGAAGCAGACACGCCCTGAACGCGCAGGAACTTCTCTACCGCCTTGGAACGACGCTCGGACAGAGCAACGTTGTACTCGCGAGTACCGCGCTCGTCAGCGTGACCTTCCAGACGCACTTTGGCGTTGGCGTTGTTCTTCAGGTGGGTAGCGTGAGCACGCAGGGTTTCGAAAGCAGCAGCCGGAACGGTGTTGCTGTCGAAGGCGAAGTAGATCACCTTGGTGTTGGTGGTGCCGTCGTAGTTGGACGGATGGTTGTAGAAGTTGTCAGCAGTCATCGGGATGCTGCTGGTGTCCGGCTTGGCCGGAGTAGTCGGCTCTACCGGAGTTACCGGACCGGTTTCAGCCGGTGCAGTAGTATCGGTAGCAGAAGTGTCTTCTTCAGTCGGCGTGCTGGAACAAGCGGCCAGCACAGCTGCCAACATCAGGGCGAACAGCGGGTTGAGAAATGAACGCATGAAAAGCTCCTATTATTTCCTAAGTTTGGACTCCGAGAACCTGGCGAGAAACGAGTGACTCCTTGACCACTCAAATCTCTGTCAGAGGAACGGCGACCATGCCGGTTCTCTGACTTCCCCTTCCTTCGACGGCAGCTCGACTTTCACTCTGCCATCGATGGATACGGCTTCCAGAACCCCCGTTCCCCGGTCTTGCGTCCCGTAAATTACCATACTTCCATTGGGTGCAACACTGGGGGACTCATCCATGTCGGTGCGGGTCACAATATTGAACGTTCCCCGTTGGAGGTCCTGGACACCGACATTGAAATTTCCATTTCGTCGGTGCACATAAACTAGATAACGACCATCTGGCGTTACATCTGGGCGCGCATTATAAGCACCTTGGAATGAAACGCGTCTGACGGACTTATCATTTATGTTCAGTTTATAGATCTGTGGTCCACCTGAGCGGCTGGACGTGAACACCAGGCTTTCGCCATCTGGCAACCAGCGTGGTTCCGTATCAATACCGTAGTGGTTGGTTAGCCGGGTCAGCGCCTTGGTATTGATATCCAGCATATAAATCTCGGGATTACCATCGCGCGATAGCGTCAACGCCAGTTTTTGCCCGTCCGGTGACCAGTCTGGTGCACCATTAATGCCCCTGAAGCTGGATACTTTTTCCCGCTTGGTGGTCGCCAGCTCATGAACATAGATGGCAGGCAGGCCACGATCCTCAAAGGAAACATACGTCACCTTGCGGCCATCCGGCGACCAGGCCGGGCTCATGATCGGTTCCTTGCTGCGCAGGATGGTGGTCACACGATGACCATCTGCATCCGCATATTGCAGCTGGTAAGGGTTGGCTGCGCCCCGGTTGTGGGTGACGTAGAGAATCTTGGTGGAAAACGCCCCGGGAATACCGGTGAGCTGCTCATAAATACGGTCACTGATGGCATGCGCCACGTCACGCAGCTGGGAAACCGGCGGACGATAGGTTTCCTCCAGCAATTTCACTTCACTGCTGACATCGTAGAGTGCGTAGGTAATTTCATAGCCACCGGATTCCTGCACTTTCATGCTGCCAGCAACAATGTACTCCATGCCCAATACACGAAAATCACGATAGATCACTTCGCTCTGCTTGGTCGGCCGACTCAGCATATCCTCGGCAGGCAAGGGTTTGAACTGACCACTGCGGTGCAAATCTGCCGCCACAATCGCGGACACATCTTCCGGCGCGCCCTGTGACCCGGCGAAAGGTACAACCGCAATCGGCACCGCATCCACGCGGCCTTCGGTTACCTTGATGAGCAGTTCCGCTCTGGCGACGGCAGCACCAAGCAACATCACCAATAACAACGCAATACGACTCACTGAGACACTCCTGTTGGCTCAAACACCATTAAAAATGAGCGAAATTCTTTATCAAACAAGGCCCCTGAGGGCACCGGCAATGGCGCAGCCAGCTGTACGGCCTTCACCACAGATTCGTCAAACTGTGGATAGCCACTGGATTTGACCACCGACACATCCAGTACCTCACCACCGGGAATCGTACGGATTCGCACAGTGGTTTGCAGATCATTGCGGCCGCGATAAGTGCCTGGAATCCGCCAGCGTTGTTTCACTGCCGCCCGGATTGCATCACTGTGACTGGCCACCTCCACATCAGACTGATCCGCGTTACTGGCCGCATCCTCTGCTTCATCAGCAGCAGGCTCCGGCTTCTTGTCCATTTCAATTTCTTCGTCTGCCAGCATCTCTTCCAGGCTGGGCTCCTCGATCTCCGGCACCGCGGGCTTGGGATCGGGTTTTGGCTCCGGTTTCGGCTTGGTGGCCGGCTTCGGTTCCGTTTTAGGTTTTGTTGCAGGCTTGGGCTCAGGCTTGGGCTTTTCGACCGGCTTGGGCTTTTCCTGCGGTTTTGGTTTCGGCTTCTCCACCGGTTTCGGCTTTGGCTTCGGTGCCGGCTTCTTTTCCGGCGTCGGTTTCGCCACTGGAGCCTTCTTCTGTTTTGACGTTTCCACCATGGTGGCTTTCACATGGGGGGGAATCACCGGCGCTTTGTGCAAAGTCGGATCCGTGCTCCAGCTAAACACCAGCAGGCCAAACACCAACAGGTGAATGAACAGGGTGAAGGCAATCGCAACCTGACGATCACTCATTGCTACCCGCAGGCTCCGTCACCAGACCCAACTGGGTAATCCCTGCTTCCTGCAGAGCAGCCATCAGGGAAATCACACTGGAATACGCTACCTTGCTGTCACCCTCTACCAGGAACAGGGTTTCCGGCTTGTGCTTGTGGATACGCAATACATGCCCTTTCACCGTTTCCAGGTTGGCGGATTTCTTGGCATCGCCTCCCACGTTGATGAAGTAGCTGCCATCCGCAGTAACCGAGACAATCACCGGTTCATTCTTGGTGGTATCAATGGGCGCACTGTTGCTGTCCGGCAGATCCACGTTGATACCCTGGGTCATCATGGGAGCGGTGGCCATGAAGATAACCAGCAGCACCAACATCACATCGATGTATGGCACCACATTCATCTCGGCAACCAGCTTGCGCGGCACCCTGACCTTCACACCACTCATGAATCAGGCTCCCCGCCCGTGTGCCTGACGGTGAAGCACAGAGGAAAACTCCTCGGCAAACATTTCGTTCTCGGTGAGCAGGGAATCGCTCTGGGCAGAAAAACGGTTGTAAGCCATCACCGCCGGAATCGCGGCAAACAAACCAATGGCGGTTGCGATCAATGCCTCAGCAATACCGGGGGCGACCACGCTCAGGGTCGCCTGCTTGACGTTGGCCAGGGCCATAAAGGAATTCATGATGCCCCACACGGTGCCGAACAGACCCACATAGGGGCTGGTTGAACCGACCGTTGCGAGAAAAGGCAGGTGACGAGTCAAACGGGTCTGCTCGCGTTGCAGGGCAACGCGCATGGCTCGCTGGCTGCCATCCATCACCGCGTCTGCACTGCGGGAGCTTTTGGAAAGGCGAACGAATTCCTGAAAGCCTGCGCGAAAGATGGATTCTGTACCGGAATCCGGATGCGGGTTCTCACGGCTTTGCTTGTAAAGCGAAGCAAGGTCATCGCTGGACCAGAAGGTTTCTTCGAAGGCACGGCCGGCTTTCTGCGCCCGACCCAGCACCCGGTAGCGTCCTACAATCATGTACCAGGACGTCAGTGACGCCAGAATCAGCAGCGCCATAACCAGCTGCACCACAATAGTGGCATTACTGATCAGACTGACAACCGACATGCTGGATGCCTCAACCATTGAGCCCTTCTCCTTCGCTGGCTGCGATAAATTTGTTGTATAACGCCGCAGGAATCCCCGTCGGCTTGAGTGTGTCCGCTGTTACACAGGCCACCTTGATCTCGGCCTGACACAACAGGGTATCTCCCCGAAGCACACGCTGATCAAACAACAGCGTTGCCTTACCCAGCTTCTTCAACCCTGCCGTCACCCGGAGGGCGTCATCAATTTTCGCTGGCTGGCGATACTGCACGTTTGCGGAATGCACCACAAACTGAAAATTCTCATCCGCCAGCGCATAGTGCTGATAGCCAAGGGTGCGCAAGTATTCTGTGCGTGCCCGCTCCATGAACTTCAGATAATTCACGTAATACACGATGCCACCGGCGTCAGTGTCTTCGATGTAGACGCGAACAGGGAGGGTAAATTCCCCACTTTGCTGTTTTTTTTCAATCATTAAACAAATCACCCTCGCGACGGGGTGATTTCAGCCCAAAATGCCGCCAGGCATGGTTGGTTACCGTCCGCCCCCGCGGGGTCCGCTGGATAAAGCCCTGTTGAATCAGGTAAGGCTCCACCACCTCTTCCAGGGTGCCGGCATCTTCATTCAGCGCCGCCGCCAGCGATTCCAGCCCCACCGGACCGCCATCAAACTTGTGCATAATCATGTCCAGCAACCGCCTGTCGGTACCGTCCAGGCCACAGCTGTCCACCTCAAGCATGTCCAGCGCGCGCTGAGCCATCACCTCAGTGATGCGTCCATCGCCCTTTACCTGTGCGTAATCACGCACCCGGCGCAGCAGCCGGTTGCCAATTCGCGGGGTACCCCGGGAGCGACGCGCCACTTCCAGCGCCCCGGCATCATCAATAGGAATAGCCAGAATCTCACAGGCTCTTTGCACAATTCCTGCCAGATCCTCAACGGAATAGAACTCCAGGCGCTGCACAATGCCAAACCGGTCACGTAATGGCGCCGTCAACAGACCAGCACGGGTCGTTGCCCCTACCAACGTAAAGGGAGGCAGATCCAGTTTGATGGAACGGGCAGCGGGGCCTTCGCCGATCATGATATCCAGCTGATAATCTTCCATGGCTGGATAGAGGATTTCTTCCACCACCGGAGAGAGACGGTGGATTTCATCCACGAACAGCACATCCCCTTCTTCCAGATTGGTCAGAATGGCAGCCAGGTCACCGGCCTTTTCCAGAACGGGGCCAGAGGTGGATTTGAGTTCACAGCCCATTTCACGGGCAATAATGTGTGCAAGGGTGGTCTTGCCGAGGCCGGGCGGGCCAAAGATCAGGGTATGGTCCAGCGCTTCGCGACGCCCGCGTGCCGCATCGATAAAAATCTCCATGCGCTCGCGGACTTTTGGCTGGCCGTGATAGTCAGCCAGGCTGGATGGCCGAATGGCACGATCCTGCTGATCTTCCTGGCTGCCAACGGCAGCAGCAGAAATAAGTCGTTCGTTATCCATGTCTGCGGTAAAACCGCCTCTGCCCGGTTATTCGTTGTCTGTAAAATCTGCGGCTAGCGTAACCCAGCAGCCTACCCCACGGCTATTGCTGTTATCACAGTTACTACGAAGATTTGCCGAGGTTCACACAGATAAAGGACCCAGAGACCTAGCGGGCCAGATTTTTCAGCGCCAGACGGATCATCTGCTCGCTGCTGGCTCCCTCTTCGGCCACTTTGCCAACTGCCGCCACCGCATCCTTGTTGCGATAACCCAGTGCTTCCAGCGCGGCGATGGCATCGCTGCGGGCATCATCCGCCGGGCTCAATGCGACGCGGCCCGGCAGGCTGGCCGGGGCGCCGTCAATCTTGTCCAGCCGGTCGCTCATTTCGATCACTAGCCGTTCTGCGGTCTTCTTGCCGATACCCGGTACTTTCACCAGCGTCGAGGAATCCTGATCCTGGATACACTGGGCCAGCCGGTCGGCTTCGATGCCGGACAAGATCGCCAGCCCCATTTTTGGCCCGACTCCATTCACCTTGATCAGCGCGCGAAACAGCTCCCGCTCATAACGGCTGGAGAAGCCATACAGCAGCTGGGCATCTTCACGCACCACGAAGTGGGTATGCAGGGTTAACGGCTGGCCCGTTTCTGGTAGCTCGTAGAACACGGTCATGGGCGCCTCCACTTCGTATCCCACTCCGTTCACATCCAGCAACAGCACCGGGGGCCGCTTTTCCAGCAGGGTGCCACGCAGTTGTCCAATCATGCTGAATCCTTAATGACCGTGTTGTTGATGTTGGTGCATTGAATTATCGGATACGGCGGTTGCGCACCGCCGTGGCGCCCGCCATGCGCGCGAGGGAAACACGCATGTGGGCATGACAAAGGGCGATAGCCAACGCATCGGCCGCATCTTCCTGGGGTCGTTTATCCAACCCCAGCAAATGACGCACCATCTCCCCTACCTGAATCTTTTCCGCACTCCCCTTGCCCACCACTGCCTGCTTGACCTGACGGGCCGAATATTCAAATACCGGAATTGACGCCTGCATCACTGCTGCGATGGCCGCGCCCCGCGCCTGGCCCAGCTTGAGCGCCGAGTCTGCATTGCGAGCCATGAATACTTTCTCGATACTCACTTCCGCAGGGCCATATTCCTTTACCACCTGATCAATGCCGGCAAAGATTTCTCCCAGCCTGGGCGGCATTTCCTTATGGGAAGTCGAGATAGTGCCAAACGCCACTGCCCGGGATCGATTACCCACATGCTCCACCAGCCCATAGCCGGTGTGGCGCGAACCGGGGTCGATACCGAGAATCAATGCCATAACTGTCTGACCACAAATAGAAAATCTGCGTCAGTTGTACCGAAAGACTGTCCAGATGTCCAGTTGGGTTAAGAGACGCTAGGCGCACCATGCACCATGCAACACGCGGGAGGCTCTGTCGCGGGCGACAGGGATGGAACGGCCTGGGTTGCTGGCAAGGTGAAACGAGACGATCAGTTAAGTGACGAGTTTCGAGGGACGAGTTGCGAAAGGCAAAACCCACAAGAGACGAAACACGCACCAGGCTGCACGCAAGACGCCAGCCCTCGGGTTAGTAAATCACCCATCATTTTTCCGCTTTGGCCGGTTCAGAAACCGGTGAGGGGTTCAGACCATCCTAGTAGAGCAGCCAGAAACTCAAACCACCAGTCAGCCCGCAAAAAGCCATGAACGTAGTGGCCATCATCACTGTGGATATGGAGTAAATGCCCGCGATCCCGAGCCAGTCAGCGGCATTGTTCGGATCCGCGCTCCATCTGAGCCCCATCATCAGAATGGCCGTTGGCAAACCACCGATCATTCCTCCCGCAAATACACAGGTCAGGCCCGACACAGTATTACGCAAGCGCAGCAGCAGATATAACGGCACCGCCAGCACAAGGTGCACAGCCGACACCAGGCAACAGAGGAAAAGCAGAACCGCAAACTCCTGGAACAGGATTCGCCCGGCAAGGATACCTGTAAAGAGAAACGTCATGAGCAAGGCGGGCACGATAGCCCCCATCAGGAATGCCTTTACCGTATTTGCGGAGTCATTGTGGCGATAAGACATGTCTCCTCCCTGATCCATTGCCTTTGATCACCACTAGTATGCAGCATTTTTTACCGGATGGCGCAGACGCCGACACCCCGTTCGCTGGCAGGCACAACTTGAAGGACACAGAGAGCTCCCAGCATCCACCAGCAAGAAGACTCCCATGGCAAAGCCGACCCAGGTTTTGATCTTCGCAACTCGAAACTCGTCACTCGCTGCCCCCCCCCTAAAAAACAAAAACCCCGGAAAAATCCGGGGTTTTGCGTTTCCTTGAAGCTCGCAGCTCGCCGCTATTCCTCTTCCGCCGGCCAGCTGGCATTGGTGTAGACGTTCTGCACGTCGTCCAGGTCTTCCAGCATGTCGATCATCTTCTGCACGGTCTCTGCTGTGTCCGCATCGATCTCGGCTTCGGTAGAGGGATGCATGGTCACTTCGGCTTCAGCGAATTCGAGACTGGCTTCGCGCAGGGCATCCACCACTTCACCGAACTGCTTGTCCGGGGTGGTGATGACCAGGAAACCCCCGCCATCGATTTCTTCTACATCTTCCGCACCGGCTTCCAGCGCCACTTCCATGAGTTTCTCTTCATCCACGCTTTCCGGTTCGAAGTAGATCTCGCCACGCTTGCTGAACAGAAAGGCCACCGAACCGCTGGTACCGAGATTGCCGGCGAACTTGGTGAAGGCATGGCGCACCTCGGCCACGGTACGGTTTACGTTGTCGGTCATGGTTTCCACCAGTACCGCTACGCCACCCTTGCCGTAACCTTCGTAGGTGATCTCGTCCATGTTGCCGCCGTCATCACCGCCAGCACCACGCTTGATGGCACGATCAATGGTGTCGCGGGTCATGTTGGCGCCCAGCGCCTTGTCGACGGCCGCCCGCAGACGCGGGTTGTCATTCACTTCACCACCGCCCATCTTGGCGGCCACGGTGAGTTCACGAATCAGTTTGGTAAAGATCTTGCCGCGCTTGGCATCCTGGGCCGCCTTGCGGTGCTTGATGTTGGCCCATTTGCTATGTCCTGCCATGTTGTCTCCCGTAATTGCTACGAACAGACCGGCGCGGACAACTCCGCGCCGTGGTAGTGCCTGCTTCTTTTATTGCTCTTCCCTTATTGCTCTTCCTTGCGCACCTGAATGCCTACTTCGCGCAGCTGCTTGCTGTCCACCGGAGACGGCGCATTGGTCATCATGCAGGACGCCGTTTGGGTTTTCGGGAAGGCGATCACGTCACGGATGGACTCACAGCCGGTCATCAGCATGACCATGCGATCCAGACCGAAGGCCAGACCACCGTGTGGCGGCGCACCATACTTCAGGCCATCCAGCAGGAAGCCGAATTTCTCATCCGCTTCTTCATCAGAGATACCCAGCGCCTCAAACACCGCGCGCTGCATGGATGGATTGTGGATACGGATGGAACCGCCACCCAGCTCGGTGCCGTTGAGCACCATGTCGTAGGCGCGGGACAGCGCCCCTTCTGGGTTGCTCTTCAGCTCTTCCGGGCTGCAGCTGGGCATAGTGAAGGGGTGATGCAGGGCATGGAACTGACCTTCGTCCTCTTCGAACATGGGGAAGTCCACCACCCACAGCGGAGCCCACTCACCTTCGACCAGGTTCAGATCGTGACCGACCTTCACGCGCAGGGCACCGAGGGCCTCGTTCACGATTCGGGCCTTGTCGGCACCGAAGAAGATCAGGTCGCCGGTCTCGGCGCCAGTACGCTCCAGAATGCCCTGAATCGCATCTTCGGTAAGGAACTTGAGAATCGGGGACTGCAGGCCTTCAGCGCCCGCTGCAAGATCATTGACCTTGATATAGGCCAGCCCTTTGGCTCCGTAGATGCTGACAAACTTGGTGTAGCCGTCGATGTCCTTGCGGGACAGGCTGCAACCACCCGGCACCTTCATGGCCGCCACACGGCCTTTGGGATCGTTGGCCGGTCCGGAGAAGACTTTGAAGTCCACGCTGGCGAGCAGGTCAGCGATGTCGATCAGCTCCAGCGGAATGCGCAGGTCTGGCTTGTCAGAACCGAAACGGCTCATGGCTTCGGAGAATGGCATGCGCGGGAACTCGGGCAGCTCCACATCCAGCAGTTCCTTGAACAGCTTGCGGGCCATATTCTCGGCAATACCCATGATGTCTTCTTCGTTGACGAAGGAGGCTTCGATATCAATCTGGGTAAATTCCGGCTGACGATCTGCACGCAGATCTTCGTCGCGGAAACATTTGGCGATCTGGTAGTAACGATCGAAGCCAGCCACCATCAGCAGCTGCTTGAACAGCTGCGGGGACTGGGGCAGCGCAAAGAAGCTGCCCGGATGGGTACGGCTAGGCACCAGATAGTCTCGAGCGCCTTCCGGGGTAGCCCGGGTCAGGATCGGGGTCTCCACGTCCATGAAGCCTTCGCCTTCCAGGAACGCACGCACCGCGTGAGTCAGTCGGGAACGGAACTGGAAGTTGCGCAGCACGTCAGGGCGACGCAGATCCATGAAGCGGTATTTGAGGCGTACTTCCTCACCGGCACCGCCATGCTCGTCCAGTTCGAACGGCGGGGTGGCGGCTTCGTTGAGAATGGTCAGTTCCTTGCCCAGCACTTCGATGTCGCCGGTGGCCATCTTGCTGTTGCGCACGGCTTCATCACGCATGCGTACCCGGCCTTTTACCTGCACCACATACTCGCTGCGAACCTTGTCGGCCAGCGCAAAGGCATCCACGGTATCCGGGTCAAACACCACCTGGACCAGGCCATTACGGTCGCGCAGGTCGAGGAAGATCACCCCACCGTGGTCACGGCGGCGGTGAACCCAACCGCACAGCTCTACTGTTTCTCCATCGTGGGAGGCTCGCAAATCACCGCAATATTGGCTACGCATCTCAATGTCCGTTCGTATTTCTGATGTTTCACAGCCCCGTTGGTGGAGCACCTGACTCCCCCGAAAAACCGGGCCGTTGAAAAAGGCGCCACAGTATAGCGATTCCACTGCTCGCGAGCCATGCCGTGAGGCAATCCAGTGCCAAACAAGGCGCCGGCAGGCACTTTTTTCCGTATAACCCTGAAAAATAGTGGTTTGAGCGCTTGTGAACTTGATTTTCCTGCCTTATAAAAGGTTCGAACCATATCAGTGACCCTCTGAGGAATTGCAGTCCAGAGGCGAGCCTGATCAGGGAAGCATCGCCGGCGTCCGTCTCAGAAGACGTCATCACAAATCAGGAAGACACCAAAAAGGGGTAAGCAATCCATGGCTGCAAAGAAGAAAGCCGCTGCCAAAGCCGCAACCGCACCTGCTGCGCGCAAAGTGAAAACCATCACCGAGCCGATGAACAAGACCCAGATCATCAACCAGCTCAGCGAAACCACCGGCTTGTCCAAGAAAGACGTCAACGCCGTATTCGATGAACTGGCTGTGATTATGGAAGGCCACCTGAAGAAACGTGCCGCTGGCCAGTTCACCCTGCCCGGTCTGATGAAGATCGTCACCCAGAAAAAGCCTGCTACCAAGGCTCGCAAGGGCATCAATCCGTTCACAGGCGAAGAAACCACCTTTGCAGCCAAGCCGGCTAGCACTGTGGTAAAAGTACGTCCGTTGAAGAAACTCAAGGACATGGCCTCCTGATTCGGGCCTGGCCACCGGCGCTGCCGGTGGCCTGTCTTGGCCTCTCCCTCTACTTTCTATCCTCGCCCCCTATCCTTTACACAACTCCCCCTCTGGCCTCTGGCCTTCGCAACCTTCTATAATGCGCGCCCATCATTGAGGGCAACGGTTCCTGCCGCCCAGGCAGACCATCCCATCGCCCTGAACCGTCTTTGGAAACAGGAGCCCCCATGGCTGAGCGTAAAGACAAGAAGAAGGTGATCGGCGAACCGATGACTGATGAGCAGATCAAGGTATTTCTGGACGTACCCAGTGAAGAGGGCGTTTCCAGTGATTTCCATACCCTGGAAAAAGCCTATCGCGCCCTGCGCGCTGAGGATTTCGGCCGTTTTATCGGGTTCTTCAAGGCACAAGGCCGCGATCTGAATGCCAGAGATCCCGAGGGCCGCACCCTGCTGGCTCACATTGCGGACCACAAGAAATGCGAAGAATATGCCGACCTGCTTCGCGAGGCCGGCGGCACTGCCTGATCCCGCATCCCCAGGAATGCCAGGCCCATGGCCTGGCTGTCCTCCTTCTTCCATCCCAACCTCCCCTGCCTCCCGAAATCGGCAACCAAACCGAAACAAAACGCCCGTCCAATACATACCCTGCGGAACTTGTTCACAATCTTTACCCATGGCATTGTTAGGTATTGGGGCTTGCAATGCCTGTACCGGGCCTCTGGGCAGCATCATGTATGCACAGAGATAGCCAAGACGACACAACAACAACAGAAACAACAACAAAAGAGCCGTTCCATGATGGCATCACTTTCCAAACCGCTTTGGCGCAGCCTGTTTTTGGTTGCGCTTTGTACCGTTAGCCTGCAAACCCTCGCTGCCCGCGATGACGACGCCGACGACGAGATGGATGAAGTCACCGCGGAAGAACTGCAGATGCAGGAAATCCCGGTGGATGAACGCATCTTTGTGGAGACCTGGAACCAGGTGCCCTACAAGAAAAGCTACTTCACCTATACCGATCAGCAGATCCGCGACAAGTGGGACTACCTGATGCGGGGCCTGAAAGTGCCCTACCCTTCCGCCCAATACATGAGCGTACAGTTCGAGAAATACCCCTTCATGAAGGACGGTATCGACAACTGGAATGGCGACTACGCAGAGCTTGAAAAGCGCTATCTGGCAGTCTGGCGGATGTTCTTTTCCGGGGATTTCCAGAAAGCCCGGGAGGAAGGCATGAAGCTGGGCCCCATGGGCGAAATCCCTGCCCTGTTCTCCCAGCTGATGTATGCCATCTATCTGACGGAGCGCCAGAGCATCAAATACATGATGCTGCAGGACGTTGCGAACCGGGCCGAGGATTACTTCGATGTCATGAAGGAAGCCGAAGATGACCCGGAAGTGGCCCCCATTGTGGCCAGCGTAAAACTGGGCTACGCCTATGCTATCGCCCGGATCGCCGAGGAATCGCCGGTTCCCATCGTGGTTGCCCGACGCTACATCGGCAAGATCAAGAACAGCGCTGAAGAAGTGGTCGAGATCATGCCTGAACAACCTCTCGCACACGCTTTCCGTGCGGGCGTGGATGCCGGCATCATGCGCCGTGTAGGCAAATTCACCGGCCGCATGACCTACGGTGCGCGGACCACCACCGTGGAAGAATCTTTTTCTGATGCGCTGGAACTGGCTCCCGATATCCCGATCGTGAACTACGAATACGCCAACGCCCTGATCTACATGAACCGCAAGCGTGACCTCAACGAGGCCATCAGCTACCTGGAAAAGGCCATGAAGATCCGCCCGGAATTTTCCATGGATGCGCTGGATGTCATGTATTCCTACAAGCGCCTCCAGGAAGTCCGCCTGTATGCACTGAATTTCCGCAGCTTCCGCAAGTTTGAAAAGCTGCGCCGCAAATTCAGCAAGAAGACAGACCGTAACCTGACCAGCGTGCTCACTGATCCGCTGACCATGGACATGCTCAACAACCCTGAGAACTACGTCCTTCCCGAGCGCAAATAACCATGTCGCTCTATGAAGACCGTGTTTTCCCCGCACTCCTGGACTGGGCTACGCGCCCGGTCTGGCGGGATCGGGAACATTTGTTGAAGCAGGCACACGGCAAGGTGCTGGAGTTGGGAGTCGGTACCGGTGCCAACTTCCCTCTCTACACCGATCAAGCCACCGAAATTCATGGCATCGAACCTGGCGAGGCCTTGCTGGCAATTGCCCAAAAGGCTGCGCAGCAATGCGTCGCACCTCACCGCTTTCACCTGCAGACCGGCGATGCCCAGGCGCTGCCTTATGCTGATGAAAGCTTCGACACCGTTGTGGCTTGCCTGGTGTTTTGCACCATTCCGGATCCACAGGCAGCAGCGAATGAAGCATTTCGGGTACTCAAACCCGGTGGCACCCTGCTGGCACTCGAACATGTCGCCAGTGAGAAGCGCTGGATTCGCCGTTTACAGGCAGGCATGAACCCGGCCTGGAAACACCTGGCCTGCGGCTGCCAACTCACCCGCGATACTGCCACCACGTTCCGTGATGCCGGCTTCCGCCTCAACAAGGCAGCCCACCGCAAGCACCCCAAATTACCCGCATTCGCCGCAGAGTTGCTGGACGGGGCGCTGCTGAAACCCTGAGTTGAAAGTTTAAAGTTTAAACGCGGAGTCAGCCCCCGGTTTTTGAATGCCGTGCCCGCGCTTGCCGGTAATGGCGCGGGCACGGCGGCTTAGAACCCAGGCAGCTCTGGCGCGCTTTTCAACTTTGAACTTTTAACTTTCAACTCAATCACCGAGGCAAATTGCCACACCCCTCTCCCCACATTTGCCTCTACAATAGCGCCATGGACAACCGCCTCCCCCTGAGAAGCTGGCGCCTGCGACTCATCTGGTTACGCAGCCTGCTGGTTCTGCTTTTTACCCTGGCGCTGATGTTGCTGCAGAGTCTTGGCCACACCGGCTACCATCTGACGCAGCTCAGCTGGCTGGGAGCCTTGCTGCTGCCCAGCCTGATTACCCTGCTCAGCCATCGCTCCCGCAAGCACCAGAGCCAGCTGCTGACCCTGGAGCTGGCGTTAGATACGGCACTGTTCATTGTGCTGCTGCAATCGTTTGGCGGAGCCGGGAACCCGTTGTCGTTTTACCTGCTAATACCTGCATTGCTGGCCTCCCTGACGCTCCCGCTGGGCAACAGCTTGCTGGTTGCAGGACTTGCCCTAAGTGGCTATCTGGTGACTTTCAATTGGTATCACCGCCCCGCCGACGACACGCCACTGCATGCGCTGAGCCACGAGCTCAGTGCGCTGCACAGTGTGGGCATGGCAGTGGTATTCGTGGCGCTGCTGTTGATGCTGTCGCTGCTTGGGCAGGTGATCCAGCGGCTGATGCGTCAGCAGCAACGACAGCAGGAACAGGCTTTGGATCTGGCCGGGCGGCGGGAGCACATGTACCAGATTGCCGCCACCCTGGCTGATCAAGCCCATGAGCTGAACACGCCCCTGGGGACACTGGTAATGCTGGCCGACAACCTGCAAAGCGCGCCAGAATTGCCTGACACCCTGCGTAAGGAAATCGGCCAGATTGATCAACTGGCCCGGACCGTTTCACAACGGCTCAAGCAAAGCACCGCACAGACGCTATCTGGCCCCCAGGCACTTGGCACCCTGATTGAGCAGGTACAACAACAGCTGCGTCATCTTGCTCCTACCCTTGAGATCAAGGCCGAACTGACGACAAATCCAATGCTGGCAGATGGCGAGAGCTGGTTCCGAATACTGTGCAATCTCGGCTATAACGCCATGGATGCCGGAGCCAGCCACTGGGTTATCCGCAGCTATCAGGACGAACAGGGACTGGCGCTTCAGGCCAGCGACAACGGCCCCGCGCACCCAGACTCAGAGCGACAGGGACTGGGCATGGGGCTGATTCTGGTGAATACGGCACTGGAGCAAATGGGAGCCAGCATGGACATGGAATTTGGTCGCCAATGGACCCAGGTACGCATCCGCCACCCCCAGACCGGAGCCGCGCAGTCTTATGAGGCAACGCCATGACCCACACCCTGCATCTACTGCTGGTTGAGGATGATGAACTGCTGGCCGAGCAGACCGCTCAGGCGCTGGGTCGCAGGAATACCCATGTCAGTGTGGCCCATGATGCTGCAACCACCCTTTCCCTGATCTCTGAGCTGGAACAACTGGATGGCGCTGTGCTCGATCAGAATCTGGGCCAGGACAACGGTCTTGATCTGATCATCCCCATCCAGCAGCGCTTCCCGCACTGCAAGGTACTGCTTCTGACCGGCTATGGCAGCATTGCCGCTGCGGTAGCGGCCACCCACCGCGGCGCCCACAACTATCTCACCAAGCCGGCCAGCGCCAGCGAGATTCTCGAAGCCCTGCAGGCAGACCCTGCCAGTCTTGGCTCACCGTTGCCCGCAACCCCTCCCTCTCTGCAACGGCTCGAATGGGAGCATATCCAGCGCACCCTGGATGCCCATGACGGGAATATTTCCCGCGCCGCAGAAGCACTCGGCATTCACCGCCGCACCTTGCAACGTCGTCTCAAGAAACGCCCCAGCGCGAGTCAGTATCAACGAGAAAAAGGCGCCGACTGATTTCTTGTCGGGCACCGCTTGGCTTACACTGGCAGCAATGACTGACAAGGACCAGGGATTGACCGTCAAGCTGCCAACAGGATGGATCGCGGTACTGCTTTTACTGTTACCGCTTGTGGTCCTTGCCCGGGATGAACCCACCCTGGTCATCACTGGCAATGCCAGCGATGCCGTCACGGATAATCTCCGCGCCCTGATCAATCTGAAAGGCTATAACTGTCAGCCCCCCAAGGCCCAATATGGCCTGATTCGCCGTCAGATCCTCAAAAATGCCCGCGAGGGCCTGCAAGCCATGGGCTTCTATGAAGGCCAGTTCGACCTGCATGCAGATATGTCTGGCAGCTGCGCCAAAGTCTTCCTTGATGTGCAAACAGGCCCGCCGGTGATTATCAGCGAGGTGGACATTCGGTTGCGTGGCGAGGCCGACCAGGACCCTCACTTCCGAAGACTGGTTAGCGAACATGAACTTCGTGTTGGCGAACGCCTGCAACACGACAAGTACACCCGACTCAAACGCAATCTACAGCAAAGTCTGATCAACCGTGGCTACATGGAAGGCAGTCTCACCCATCACCGACTCAACGTGGACACCCAACGTCATACCGCCAGCATCCTGCTGGAGGTTGAGAGTGGTCCCCGTTATCACTTCGGCAATGTTGAGGTGACCGGCAGCAGTCTGAATGCCCGTCTGATTGATGCCTATGTCCAGTTTGAAGAGGGCCAGCCCTACGACAGCAAACGTGTGCTGGAAACCCAGCAAGCCTATCTCGGGGCCGGCTACTTCAGCGCTGCCCGCATTGAGAAAGGCACCGTAGACACCGAGACCCGGACGATCCCGATCAGCATCACTCTCAGCGACAGCCACCGCTGGTCACTGCTGACCGGTATCGGCTTCAGTACCGATACCGGCCCACGTGTTCGCCTGGGCATTGAGAATCGCAGGGTCAATTCTCACGGCCATCGCTTCCGGGCAGAAACCCAATTATCCGAAGTGGAACAGGGTGCCGGGGCAAGCTACCAGATCCCCCTGTCTGATCCTTTGCGTGAAAGGCTGGATCTGCATACCAGCTATATCAACGAGGACACCGAGAGTAATACCAACGAACGCTGGATGACCGGGGCAGACTACATTGTTGAAATGAACAACAAATGGGTGAGCACCCTGTCACTGGAGTATTTGCGGGAAACCTGGCAAATCGCCGATGAAGTGGATCAGGCGGAGCTGGTCATGCCCGGCTACCAGTTAAGTCGCATCAAGGCCAATGATCCGGTCTACCCCACCTTCGGCTGGCGCCTCAGCGGCAAGCTGCGCGTGGCTCATCAGGGACTTTCCTCCACCGCCTCGTTTGCGCAATTTACCCCCAGTGGCAAACTGCTCTTCCCTCTGCTGGGCGGTCGGATACTGACACGGCTTGATCTGGGCTATACCGAGATCAATGATATTTCCGAGTTACCCGCCTCCCTTCGTTTCTTTGCCGGTGGCGACTCCAGCATTCGCGGCTTCGGTTACGAATCACTGGGACCGGAGGACGATAAAGGTGACGTCATCGGTGGCCGGCACATGGCTACCGGCTCGCTGGAATATGATCACCCCATTACCGAAAAATGGCATGTCGCGGTATTCACCGATGCGGGCAATGCCTTCAACGACATCGAAGATTATGAATTGCGCCATAGCGCCGGTGCCGGCATTCGCTGGCGATCCCCCCTCGGACCCATCCGCCTCGATCTGGCTCGCGCCATCGACGAAAACCGCAACTGGCGGGTCCATCTAAGCATGGGGCCTGACTTGTGATTCGCCGCGCTGTTATCGGACTTCTTGCCCTCGTTCTGCTGTTGCTGGTCCTGACCACACTGCTGCTATACGGGCTGGTGGGAACCGCTCCGGGGAATCGCTGGCTGCTGACCCGCACCAGCGATCTGATTCCCGGTGACCTCCAGGTGGAGCAGTGGCAGGGGAACTTGCTAAGCACGGTAGACGTAACCGGGCTGCGCTATGAAAGCCCGTCGCTGACGCTGGAAATTGATCAACTCAAAGCTAACCTGACACCCCTGGCTCTGGTTCGCGGCTGGCTCACATTCGAATTTCTGACCCTGGGCAAGGTCAACATCCAGACCGCCCCCACTACCGACCCGGAAGCCACCCCCTCACCGTTACCGGAGAGCCTGGCATTGCCACTGGGGATACGCATCGAGCAACTGGCCGTAGACTCGATACAGCTCAACCAGGCAACGCTGATGGAGAATCTGGAGGGAGAGAGCTTGTCGGCATGGCGGCGTTTCCAGTTCGCCAGACTGGACTCTCAGCTGCAAGGCGATATCCAGGTGAATGTCAGTGGTCACGGCCAGCTGACATCACCCTACCCGCTAGATGGCCAGATTCGCTGGCAGAAACCGCTACCCGACAACAGCACTTTTCATGCACCACTCGCCAGCGGGGAACTCAAGGCCAAAGGCCCAGTCACCGCCCTGCAACTTGAGCACACACTGCAACAACCACTCGTTGTCCATTCCCATGGCCAATGGCTGCACGAGGACGATAGCTGGCAGATCGATCTACTGCATGAATGGCAAACCCAAACCTTGCCCCTGAGCGGCGACACGGCCCTGTCGCTTGGCAGCGGCAAGCTGCAAACCCGCGGCCCACTTTCTGACATTACCCTTAACGGCACCACCACCTTGCAGCGGGGCCTTTCCAACGGCGAAAAACAAACACTGAGCATCGCCCTGGACAGCCAACTGGCTGGGCAAACCCTGACGCTCCACGACCTCACCCTGCGACAGTCAAAGCAACGACTGAGCGGCAAAGGCAGCCTTCAGCTGCAACCCCTGCAATGGGATCTGACCCTGAACGGCGATCTGGATACCGGCATTTTTTCTCCGCAATGGAAAGGCATGCTGACCATCGACGGCCACAGCAAGGGTCGAGTGGAGGACAACCGCTGGCAGCTCGACCCCGGCACGGTCACTGTCACAGGAACCCTGCGTGAACAGCGCCTGAAGCTAAAAACAAGAACCTGGGGAGATGCCGGCAACCTGCAGATCGAGGGCGACATGCAGTGGGGAGACAACCAGCTCCAGGCTGCTGGCAAGGTATGGCCACAGTGGCAATTGCAAAGCCAGCTTTCTCTAGGCGCCCTCTCCCAGTTGCTTTCCTCTGTTCAGGGATCGCTGGAGGGAACGGTTCAAGTCCGTGGAGAGACCCGCTCTCCCCGCCTCAGTGGCCAGCTCAATGGCACGTCTCTGGCTCAGGGTTCACTGGGCCTGTCAGAGCTGGAAGCTCACTTTGATAATCTGGGTATCGGCCCCCAAACACAGAAACTGACCTTGGCCGCCCGAGGGCTGACGCAGGATAGCCAGCCCACTCTGGCTTCCCTGAACCTGACGCTGGATGGCACTCTCAAGCAGCATTCGCTGGTGCTGGCGCTGCAACAAGACGATACCCGCTTGCGTACCCGACTGGACGGCACCCTGCTACTGGAAGGCAGCATGCCGGCAAGCTGGCAAGGCTCCCTGCATGACACACTCCTCTCGCAACCACAGCTGGGCCAATGGCAACAGGCACAACCCAGCCCTCTTAACGTGTCTTCCCAGCGACAACAGCTCGGAGAGTTCTGTCTGCAGCAGCAGAACAGCCATCTGTGCCTGAACGGCAGCCGGGGAGCCCGGGATCAGCTGTCGCTCAATGCCCGACTCAACCAACTGCCGCTAGCACTGGCCTCGTCGTTACTTGGCCCGGACTATAGCCTCGACGGCACCCTGAGTGGCCATACACAAATCCAGGGCACCCTTGACGCTCCTGAAGGCAACATTCATCTGCAAACAGAAGCCGCCATGCTGACCTTCAACGTGGCAGAGGGGCCGCCGCCCTGGAAACTGGATACGATCACACTGGATAGCGAACTGAAAGGAAAGCAGGCCCAGACCCGGCTGACCCTTGCCACCACACTGGGGCGCGTGGATGCAGACCTGTCCCATGGATTCCATCCAGACAAGCCCATGGATGGCCAAGTCTCATTCCAGATCGAACGCCTTTCTGTGGTGGAAATGCTGACGGCCGACCTGCGCGACGTGAGCGGCACACTGAAAGGAGATATCCAGCTGGCAGGCACGCCTCGTGCGCCTTTGCTTAATGGCAATATCGCGCTTGAAGAAGGCCATGCCTTGATCCCTTCCCTTGGCATCGCCGTCAGCCAGATGTCACTGGCTCTGACTGGCGCCCAAACCGGCAGACTGAACGTCAGCGGACAGGCAAATATGGGTGACGGGGTCATGAAGGTGAACGGCTACCTGGACCCCAGCCGCTGGCCGCTGGCATTGAATCTGAATTTCACCGGGCAACGCCTGCTTGTTGCCGATAGGCCTGATGCCCGCGTGTGGCTGACCCCCGACTTGAACCTGAAAGGCGATCTGGAGGGGCTGTTACTCAGTGGCACGCTGCTGGTCCCTGAGGCTGCGATTCACCCTGAACAGCTCCCGGAAGGGGCGGTGACGGTTAGTGAAGACCAGGTGCTGGTGCATCATGAAGGCGATGCCAGCCAGCGTCTTCCGCTAGCCATGGATGTGACCGTAACGCTGGGAGACAAGGTCAATTTCAACGGCTTTGGCCTGAATGCCGATCTTGGCGGCAGTGTGCAAATCCTTCAGCACCCCCAACAACCGCCTCAGCTCAACGGTGAGCTGGTGGTCCGTGACGGCCGTTACCGGGCCTATGGCCAGAACCTGGCCATCAGCGACGGGCAACTGATCTTCCAGGGACAACCAGACAATCCCGGCCTGGATATCCGCGCCTATCGCAAGATTCCCAGTGAAGCCATTACCGTAGGCGTGCAGCTCGCCGGTACCCTGCAAAGTCCGGAAGCGACCCTGTACTCGGACCCGTCCATGGAACCCAGCCAGATCATGTCCTACTTGCTCACCGGCCGTCCCCTGGAAGGCGGCACCCAAAATGATGCCAATCGCATCGCCCAGGCACTGGCGGTTTATGGTCTGGAAAAAGGCAGCGGAGTTACCGACAAGATCGGCAGTAAACTGGGGGTGGACGAAATCACCGTAGGCAGTGACTGGGAAACCGAAGATGCCGCCTTGATGCTGGGCAAACAGCTTTCAGACCGGCTCTACCTGACCTACGCCATTGGCCTGTTCGACGCCGTCTCCACCGTCATGCTCCGCTATACACTCACCCGCAGCCTGCACCTGGAAGCCCGCTCTAGCTCGGAAGCCAACAGCCTGGATCTGATTTGGGAGAAAGAGTTGCGGTAAGGCACGCATCATGCAACACGCGAAAGCTTCGACAGACAGGTACCGGCATGCGCTCCTGGCGACCATCGGGGGTTGCGAGTTACGAGTTTCGAGTTTCGAGTTTCGAGTAACGAAAGGCAAAAACATCTGGAACCAAGTGGCCTGGGGTTTTGATTTTCGAAACTCGTTACTCGTAACTCGCCTCTGTCAGCTCATAGGTAGCGCATAGGTGCCTGTAACATGCGCCACCATGTCGTCACTACCTTCACTGAACAACTGCACTTCCAACACCGCCGAACGCCGTCCCAAACGCAGGATGACCGCTTCAGCAATGAGGTCCTTCTGCGCAGGTCTGGAGAGAAAGTTGATATTCAGATTCTGGGTCACAGCCATTTCCACCCGGCCCAGTGCCCCCAACACAGCAGCATACATAGCCGCATCCGCCAGTCCCATCATGGTCGGCCCGGAAAGGGTTCCCCCCGGGCGTAACGTTGACGGCCGAAACGGACTACGTACCCGCGCACGGTGATCACCGATCGACTCCACCACCAGCCCCTCTTCCGAAGCGGCGGGCAGACCATCGTAAATCACCTGCTGAACCTGCTTGGCATCCAACATAAGGCTTAACTCGCAAACAAAAGAACAAGACTAGCCAACTCGTTGGGTTAAACCCACCCCGGATTGCGACACACAGCTGGTGGGAACAGTCCTTCTCTCATAGAATGGAGCGCTCTTGAAACAACCTGCCCAGATAATTCCTATGCGCACTTCCCAGTACCTGCTTGCCACTGTCAAAGAAACCCCCGCGGATGCAGTTGTCATCAGCCACCAGCTCATGCTGCGTGCCGGCCTGGTTCGCAAGCTGGCCTCGGGCCTGTACACCTGGCTGCCCACCGGGCTGCGGGTGCTGCGCAAGGTGGAGAACGTGATCCGCGAGGAAATGGACAAGGCCGGCGCCCAAGAAGTGCTGATGCCGGTAGTGCAGCCCATGGAACTGTGGGAAGAGTCCGGCCGTGCCCCGGCCTATGGCCCGGAGCTTCTGCGCATCACCGACCGTCACAACAACCCTTTCTGCCTGGGCCCCACCCATGAGGAAGTGATCACTGACATGGTCCGCAACGAGATCCACAGCTACAAGCAGTTGCCGGCCAACTTCTACCAGATCCAGACCAAGTTCCGTGACGAGATTCGCCCGCGCTTTGGCATCATGCGCTCGCGGGAATTCATCATGAAGGACGCCTATTCCTTCCACACCGACACGGATTCCCTGGCCGAGACCTACGCGATCATGCACCGCGCCTACTGCGCCATCTTCGATCGCCTGGGCCTGGACTACCGCCCGGTGGAAGCAGACACCGGTGCCATCGGCGGTGCCGCCAGCCACGAATTCCATGTACTGGCCGACTCCGGTGAAGACGACATCGCTTTCTCCGACAGCTCCGACTATGCCGCCAACGTGGAACTGGCCGAAGCGCTGGCGCCCACCAGCGAGCGAGCCGCTCCCGGCGCCGCCATGGAAAAGGTGGATACTCCCAAAGCCAGGACCATCGAAGAACTGGTGGAACAGTTTGACCTGGCCATCGAAAAAACCGTCAAGACCCTGGTGGTAAAAGGAGCCGAAGAAGGCACCCTGGTGGCCCTGCTGGTGCGTGGTGACCACGAACTCAACGACATCAAGGCCGAAAAGCTGGAAGCCGTTGCCGCCCCGATGGAATTCGCCAGCGAAGAAGAGATTCGCAAGGCCATTGGCGCTGGCCCCGGCTCCCTGGGCCCTGTGAATCTGCCCATCAAGGTGATTGCCGACCGTAGCGTGACCGTGATGAGTGACTTTGGCGCCGGCGCCAACGAAGACGGCAAACACTTCTTCAACATCAACTGGGAGCGCGACGTGGCGTTGCCGGAAGTGGCCGACCTGCGCAATGTGGTGGAAGGCGACCCGAGCCCGGACGGCAACGGAACCCTGACCATCAAGCGTGGCATCGAAGTGGGCCACATCTTCCAGCTGGGCACCAAGTACTCCGAAGCGCTGGGCGCCAAGGTGCTGGATGAAAACGGCAAGTCCGTGGTCATGCCCATGGGCTGCTACGGTATTGGCGTTACCCGGGTGGTTGCCGCTGCTATCGAGCAGAACCACGATGACCGCGGGATCATGTGGCCAGAAGCCATCGCCCCCTTCCAGGTAGCGCTGGTGCCGGTAAACATCAAGAAGAGCCCCCGCGAGCGCGAGCTGGCAGAAAAGCTCTACGCCGAGCTCACCGCTGCCGGCATCGAAGTGCTGTTCGATGACCGCGAGAAAGAGCGCCTGGGCGTGAAACTGGCCGACACCGAACTGGTCGGCATCCCCCACCGTATCGTCATCGCCGAACGCGGCATGGACAACGGCGTGCTGGAATATAAAGGCCGTGGGGACGCGGAAAATACTGATGTGCCGATGAATGAGGTAGTGGCGTTCATCAAGGGCAAACTCAGTTAACCGTTACTAGTGAACAGTTAACAGCGGCGCGAGACAGGTTCGCACGCTTTGGAACGCAAGAGGCCGCGCCCAATCGGTTGGGCGCGGCCTCTTTGCTTTAAACGAAATCCAGCGCCTGACGCGCAGCTGTTAACTATTAACTGTTCACTGTTAACTATATTTTGACCGTCCGCTTCACCGCCATCACCTGACTCATGGTGTTGTCACCATGGGCGGTGAGTTGCCACAGGGGCAGGCCGCGGCTGTCGGTTTCCTGGGATTTGCTGATCAGCCCCAGGGCACGAAGGTGAATCTTGAGCTGGTTGAACGAGTGGGCCGCCAGTACCACGTTGCGCACCGCATGGGCTCGGGGGAAATCTTTCTGCACGTCGGCCAGGGCCTTGCGCACGATGAAGTCTTCCAGCGCCTTCTGCATGACAGGCTCCGAAGCCGGATTCAGCATCAGCGGTGCCACGCAGGAAAACGCCTGATCCCAACTAATACGGGTGGTGACCATGGCCAGCTTGCAATCGCCGCCTTCGTACACATTACAGGAGTAATCCAGCGCCACCTGATCCGCGCCGCGAGACAGGGTCTTGAGCGGCGGACGGGACTGACTAAGCGCTTCCTCACGCTCTTTTTCAAGCTCCTGGATACGAGCCTTCAGGCCGGAGGTATCGGCCCCCGTGCCGGAGCCGGGCTGGTCTGCACGCACCCAACCCGTTGCGCGATGCTCACGCATCAGATTGGGCAAAACCTTACGCGCCACCTCGGTAAGCCCCGCCTCTGTGCTCCAACGAAAACAGGGCACTTTTTCTTCCAACAGACGCACAAAGTCGTCTCGACGCACCTGCCCGTCTCGGGTGGCTTCCTGCTGATCGGCTTTCAGCAAAGCAGGATTGTCGTGGATAAACGCCACCACAGGCTTGCGCTTGGTAGCCGCGTAGATGTACTCACGGTGAATTTCGCTGAGCCCCATGGGAGACAGGTGGCCATAGCGTCCACCGACAATGAGAACAAAGTAATCGCTGGTTTCAATCAGCTTCTGGATGACCGGTAGCAGGGTATTGCCATCGGCGGCGGCACTGTCCAGGCCGGTGGGAATCATGCCGTTTTCGATCATTGGCAGCATCAGCGCCTGCCTTGCTCCCTGCATATCGGGATATGTCGCGCTGATAAAGACCTGATAGCGTTTTGAAGCGGTCACCCTGGTTCCCTGTTCCTATGGCTTTGTGCCCCTGAGGCATTGGCTGGTGAGCTATTAAACAGCCTGACGACCAGCATCACAAGAGAGCTCCCAGACTCGCAATGCCAAAGCGGGCAGGCAGAATGGGAGAATAGCTTTGATCATGCTAGCCTGAGATCAACAATAAAGGTAGCAGCGAACCACATTCTTCACCGTATGAACCCCGTGGATTCGCGGCTATAGTACTGGCCAACATCGCCTTCGACTTGCTGACAGGATAGAACGCCATGCAGACCATTGCCTTTTATAACCTGAAAGGAGGGGTCGGAAAGACCGCCTCGGCGGTGAACATCGCCTGGCACGCGGCCCGCTGGAAGCACCGCACCCTGCTCTGGGATCTGGACCCCCAAGGCGCCGCCAGCTTCTATCTGGGCGTGGACGATGGCGAGGGTTACAAGGCTGGCAATGTACTCAAGGGCAAACAGCCCATTGGCCGGCTCAAGCGCGAGACTCGCTGGCCGAACCTGAATGCCATTCCAGCAGATATTTCCATGCGCAATGCGGATATCAAACTCAGCGAGGGCGGCAGCGCCAAAAACAAGCTTAAGCAACTCATTGCCCCCCTCGGCGAATCCTATGAGTTGGTGATACTGGATTGCCCCCCCACCCTCAGCCCGGTAGCGGAAAGCATCTTTGCCGCAGTGGATTACCTGTTCGTCCCGGTCATCCCTACCCACCTGTCGGTACGTGCCTTCCAGCAGGTGCGGGACTGGATCGACAGCAAGAACTACAAGAATCTCACGGTCGTCCCCTTCTTTAATATGGTGGACCGCCACCGTGACCTGCACGTGGAAATGCTGGTGAAGCGCCCCAAAGTCATGAAAGGCGGCCTGAAGACCTGGATCCCCTACTCCACCCATGTGGAGCAAATGGGCGATCACAAAGCCCCGGTCGGCGAATTCGCCCCCTACACCCCCAGTGCCCAGGCGTTTCGGGCCATGTGGTTTGAGATTGCGGGCAAGCTCAAACTGTAGTGAACAGTTAACAGTGAATAGTGAACAGCGCGCGGCTCAAGCCCGTGCCGACGGCAACGAAAGAGGCCGCGCCCAAAGGTTTGGGCGCGGCCTCTTTGCTTTCATTCCTGACACAAAAAAGGGAGCCTCCCTGCCCCCTCTACTTCCTGTCCGCCGGTGAGCGCCGCCGAATCCGTTATTCCTGTCCACAATCGCGGCCGCCTGGCCGCGGTCTACACCATCTCAGCCATATCCACACCCATACCGCGCCGCAGTTAACTGTTCACTGTTAACTGCTCTCCCACGGGTTCGCCCGCGCCAGAATTCCACTCAGGTCCAGCCCCCTTGGCAAAGTCCCATAGTTACGGTCGCCGTGCTGACCGAGACGAGACGCGATAAACGCCTCCGCCACTGCCTGATTCCCCGCCGCCACCAACTGGCTGGCCTGCATGGTAAGGGAGAGACGATCAACGATGTCACGAGCACGATACTCCGCATCACTCATGTCGTTGAACTCCTGCTTCAGTCCACTCACCGCCTTGTCGAGGCGGGCATCGCTGCCAGCAGTCTTGCCGAGCTCGGCAAACCAGGTTTCCAACACCGTCGGCGTCTTGGCCAGGGCGCGCAGCATATCCAGTGCCTGCACATTACCTGAGCCTTCCCAGATCGCATTGATAGGTGCCTCACGGTACAGCCGCGCCATGATGAAATCTTCAGTAACGCCGTTCCCCCCCAAACACTCCATGGCCTCGTAGGCGTGGAAGGGAGAGCGTTTACAGATCCAGTACTTGCCTGCCGGCAGCCCCAGCCGCAGCAAGAGCTTTTCATGCTCATTGGCAGGATCCAGAGTGGACTGATCCAGCGCCTCGCCCATGCGCATGGCGATAGCGAGGGAGCCTTCTACCTCCAGTTGCAAGTCCGCCAGTACGTTACGCATCAGCGGCTGATCCAACAGGGTCTTGCCGAAGGCTGCCCGACCAGAAGCATGATTCACCGCTTGGGCTACCGCCTGACGCTGGCCCGCCATGGAACCGATCATGCAGTCAAACCGGGTCATGGCCACCATTTCGATAATCGCGGGCACACCCCGGCCTTCTTCACCGACCATCCAGCCCAGCGCCCCCCGCAACTCGATCTCGGAAGACGCATTGGAGACATTCCCCATCTTGTTCTTCAAACGCTGCACCTGGATCGGGTTCTTGCTGCCATCCGGGCGCCAACGCGGCACCAGAAAACAGCTCAACCCATTCTCGGTTTGAGCCAGCACCAAAAAGGCATCACACATGGGAGCCGACGTGAACCACTTGTGTCCCACCAACTCATAGGCTTCACCCGGGCCTTCTACCCCAACCGGATAAGCATGGGTGGTGTTGGCACGCACATCCGAACCGCCTTGTTTCTCGGTCATGCCCATGCCGATGGTCAGCGCCTGTTTCTCATAATGCGGCACATTGCGTGGGTCATAGGCGTTATTCAGGATCTTGGGCAGCCACTCTTTTGCCAGCGACGGCGTCAAACTGATGGACGGCACCGCCGCAAAGGTCATGGTCAGCGGGCAGCCGTGGCCCGCCTCCACCTGGGCTTGCAGATAACTTTGTGCCGCCCGCGCCACATGAGCCCCCGGCTTCGGGTCCGTCCAGGGCGCAGAGTGAATGCCCGACTCCAACCCCAGTGCCATCAGGCGATGATAGGACTCGTGATACTTCACATAATCCACCCGGTAACCCTGACGGTCGTGGGAGGAAAACTGCGGCTTGTGTTCGTTGGCCAGAAAACCCCACTCGATCACCTCAGCAGTACCGGTTTTCACGCCATGTGCAGATAACCGCTCCTCGGCCCAGCCGGCACCGTGGCGACGCACCGCTTCACGCAGCGCGTTATCCGTGTCATAGGGATTGTAGTTTTCCAGCGGTTTGGCCTGGTTAAAGACCTCATGGGTCTGGGCAAGCGGATCAGGTTTAAGGCTATCGTGTTTGGCATTCATGGTTGCTCTCCCGAAAAAGCGGTTACGCCGTCTTGTGCAGCGCTTGGGGGTTATCTGTTGAGGTCTGCGCAGTGTCAGCGCTAGCGCCAGTGGCCCGCAGACAAAACTGGGTCAGGGACTGAGCCAACCCGGCCTTGGGCAAGGGATCCGACAGTGGCCCAACCAGTGCCTCGGCAATGGCGCCTACCATGGCGGCGGCGGTCACCGCAGTGTCCTGCTCGGGCAACTCGCCCAACCGCACGCCTTCAGCCAGAAACTGCTGGTACAGCTCAGCGTAGCGCTGGCGGTAGACCAGGCGCTCGGCATCCACCGCCGGATCCACCGGCTCGGCGATCAGCGACCAGGCCAGTGTCGGTGCCAGCTGGGCGCGGCGCACGAAGGTTTCCAGCACATGGGTCAAACGGCGGGAAAAACTGCCGGGCAGGGTCATGGCATCAGCCACCGCGGCCACCTCTCGCTCGGTAGCCACCCGGAACACCTCCGCCGCCAACACCGGTTTGTTCTCGAAATAGCGATACAGGGTACCCACCCCAACTCCAGCCTGAGCGGCCAGGCTCTGCATGGCCAGGCCAGCAAAGCCTCCCTCTCGCACCAGCTGCTCGGCGCAGCGCAACAGATGCTCCCGCTGCGCCGCCTTGCGGGCGCGGACGTTGTCAGTTTCCCGGTAGGCCATGATCGGAATCCATATTCAACTCTTGCAAAGAAGTGAACCACGGTTCCGATTTTCAAGCAAGGCCGGTGGTCGGCGAGATATTTGCAACGACAGTGATCGTGGCCCCCATCTTAGGAGGTACAGCGCTCGCTGATATGTCATCGCACTATGACACGTGCTTGTCCTCGCCGGACGGGCCCAAAGGGGTGTAACGCGCCCCCCTCTGGACTCCCCCGCGCCCCGACTCCGTTCGGCCTGCTCCGCAGGCACACTCCGGTACTCGCCCTGTGACGGACACAAAAAAGACTCGCTCCGCTCAGACAGGTTTTTTGCTCTACGCCGTCACAGGGCTCCGTTCCTCGACTCACTCTAACGGGGATGTACCGTGCTGCAGGCATTGGCGCTCTTTTCTCGCGCAAACGCTGAAGATCGCTGTAGGAGGCTGCCTGCAGGCGATCCGAGCGACAGCGAGGAACCAATGTCGAGTTGCGAGTACCGAGTTTCGAAGATCACTAAAACCATCGGAACTTACTGCCGGTTTTGCCTTTCGCAACTCGCTCCTCTCAACTTTAAACTTTCAACCGTCCTTTACAGCACCCCAGCCACCACCCCCAGCCCCGCCATCCCCAACACCATCCCCCACAACGGCACCTTGCCGCTGCGCAGCAGCGCAAAACCCGCCAGCACCACCAGCAGGTCCCAAAACCCGTGCACTGCGGACACAAACACCGGCTGGTACAGCGCCGCCAGCAGCAACCCCACCACCGCCGCATTGATGCCGGAAACGGCGCCGGCCAGGGCCGGGCGGGAAGACAGCCATTGCCAGCCTTCCATGACACCCAGCACCAGCAGGAAGCCGGGCAGGAAGATGGCCAGGGTCGCTGTCAGCGCCCCCAGCCAGGGACTGGACGGCAGCAATACAGCGCCCAGATAGGCCGCCAGTGAAAACATGGGGCCGGGCACGGCTTGAGCGGCGGCATACCCCGTCAGGAACTGATCCGGGCTCAGCTTGCCGCCCACCAGTTCCTGCAGCAGTGGCAGCACCACATGGCCACCGCCAAACACCAGCGAACCGGCCGCATAAAAGTCTTTCCACAGTACCCACAGCCCACCGCCAAACAGCAGCGGCAGTACCGCCAGCAGTGCAAACAGCATTAAGGGCTTGTGCCGCCATACTGGCTGGTCACTCACCGGCGCGCTACCCTCCTTCGGACGCAGCTTGTGCCAGCCCACCACCGCCGCCACCAGCAGCGCCAGCATTTGCCCCAACAGGGTCGACCAGATCAACAGCAGCAAGGCAACGGCCACTGCCAGCCCGCGGGTCAGCGGGGTCGCACAGAATCGCTTACCCATGTTCCACACCGCATCCGCCACCACGATGACCGCCAGCCACTTGAGGCCGGTAATCGCCCCGCCCTGCAACCAGTCCGGCAGTGATGACGCATAGATGGCCAGCAGCGCCATGATCAGAAATGACGGCAGGGTAAAGGCCACAAACGCGGCAAACGCCCCCGGTACACCGCCACGCACTCGCCCGATAGCAAACCCCAACTGACTTGAAGCGGGCCCGGGCAGGAACTGGGTCAGTGCCATCAGGCGGGCAAACTCGGCCTCATCCAGCCATTTCAGCTCGTCCACAAAACGGCGATGAAAATAGCCCACGTGGGCGGCGGGTCCGCCAAAACTGACAAGTCCCAACACCAGAAACTGACGAAAGATATCCTGCATGACTGACTCAATAATCCGCTGCTTTTGACCTGGAACCTAGCACACTTCTCTTTCCGGCGGATGTCACTGCCGCAGGCGACAGGTATACTCGCGCCATGCAATCCGATGCCCACTCCGTCCTTCAGCATGTGTTCGGCTATCACCAGTTCCGTGGTGAGCAGCAGGCCATTATTGACACCCTCGTAAACGGCGATGACGCCCTGGTACTCATGCCCACCGGGGGCGGCAAATCACTGTGCTATCAAATCCCGGCGCTGGTTCGCGATGGGGTTGGCATTGTCATCAGCCCACTGATTGCCCTGATGCAGGATCAGGTGGACGCGCTCAAGGCGCTGGGGGTACGGGCAGCCTTTCTTAACTCGACCCTGGACTTTGAACAGGTGCGAGCACTGGAGGATGCCTTGCTCAATGGCGAGCTGGACATGCTCTACATTGCCCCGGAGCGCCTGATACAACCGCGTACCCTGTCCCTGCTGCAACAGGCAGACATCGCCCTGTTCGCGATCGACGAAGCCCACTGTGTGTCCCAATGGGGTCACGACTTCCGCAATGACTACCTGCAGCTGTCGCTGCTTCATCGTGACTTCCCCACAGTGCCACGCATCGCCCTGACTGCCACCGCCGATCAGCGCACCCGCACCGAAATTGCCGAGCGGCTAGACCTTAGCCAGGCCCGCCACTTTGTCTCCAGTTTCGACAGGCCCAACATCCAGTACCGCATTGAACGCAAGGACGGCGCACGCAACCAACTGCTGTGTTTTATCCGCAGCGAGCATGACGGCGATGCCGGCATCGTCTACTGTCTGTCCCGCAACAAGGTAGAGACCGTTGCCGACTGGCTATGCCAGCAGGGTATTAACGCCCTGCCCTATCACGCCGGTCTTGCCGCCAATGTGCGCGAAAAACACCAGCAGCGCTTCCTGCGCGAAGATGGCATCGTGATGGTCGCCACCATTGCCTTCGGAATGGGCATCGACAAACCGGATGTGCGTTTTGTCGCCCACCTGGATCTGCCCAAAAGCATCGAGTCTTACTATCAGGAGACCGGCCGCGCCGGCCGCGATGGCGAACCCGCCACCGCCTGGATGGCCTATGGCCTGGAAGATGCCATCAAGCTCAAGCAGATGCTCGCGCAGAGCAGCGGTAGCGAGCAGCACAAACGTAACGAGAACCAGCGCCTGGAAGCCATGCTGGGGTTGTGCGAAGTCACCCATTGCCGCCGCCAGGCCTTGCTGCATTATTTTGATGAAAAGCTGGAGCAACCCTGCGGCAACTGCGATACCTGCCTGAACCCGCCAGAAACCTTCGATGCGAGCGTGGCGGCCCAGAAGGCCCTGAGCTGCGTTTACCGCACCGGGCAGCGTTATGGGGCAGGTCATTTGATTGATGTCTTGACCGGCAACCGCAGTGACAAGATCGCCAGTGCCGGCCACGACCATGTCTCTACCTGGAACATCGGCAGTGAATTCAGTGCCACCCAGTGGAAAAGCATCTATCGACAACTGGTGGCCCGGGGCCTTCTCAGCGTGGACATGAACGGCTATGGCGCCCTAAAACTGACCGAGACCTGCCGCCCCTACCTGCGTGGTGAGCAGCCCCTGCACCTGCGCAAGGAACTGGCCAAGGCGAAGAAGGCCACCACCCGCAAAAGCCAGGCTCACATCGCCGATGCCGACCGTACTCTGTGGGAGGCCCTGCGTGCCTGCCGCAAACGACTGGCCGAAGAGGAAGGCGTACCGCCCTATGTGGTGTTCCATGACGCCACCCTGATGGACATGCTCGCCATCCGCCCGCGTAATCGCCGTGAAATGGCGGCGGTCAGCGGTGTGGGCGACCGCAAGCTGGAGCGTTATGGTGATGAGTTTCTGGCCATTCTCAATGGCGATGACAGCACCCATGGCGAAGCCGAACCGACAGGTCCCAATCGCGACGATATTCTCGCCCTTGCCCAGGCCAACATGAACCCTTCGGACATTGCCCGCCAGCAAAGTCTGAACGAGCAAACGGTATACCGCGAACTCAGCCAACTGATCGTTGCCGGACAACTGGGGCTGGAGCAGGCACTGGGCCTCAGCGAGGTAGAAATCGGCATTATTCAGGATGCCCTGCTCAGCCAACCCAATCTGGCAGAAGACTCGTTCAGTTACCGCCAGATCAGGGAATACCTGGTAGACGACTGGCCCACCGGTGTCCTGCACTGTGTGCGGCAGGCCATCCTGGCACAGAGCTAACGCCCTCCATTCGAAACCACCCGCTGTTCTAAACCGGGGAATGGCCAGCGCGATGGGAATGTTTCGGTTCAGCTTTCCTCTTCCCCATCGCGTTTGAACGAGCGGGAAAACTGCAGGATCAGGAAGTTGATGATCGACAGCACCAGCGCGATTTCATAGCGGCTGTAGGCCACGGAAATGCCAATAGCTCCGGTATTCCACAGACTGGCCGCCGTGGCCGTGCCACTGACATTGGCCCCGTGTTTGAGGATCGCCCCGCCACCAATAAAGCCCATCCCGGTGATCACCCCATACATCACACGCGCTTCCGCATCTGAACCGGTATACACCTGCATTCCCACCAGCATGTAGCCACAGGCAGCAATCGACACCAGCGGGAATGTCCTCAACCCGGCCCCCCGGGCCATCTGTTCACGGTTCCATGCCACTGGCAACGCCAGAACAAAGGCAATTCCCAGCTGGTACAGGTGCGTCACTACCTGCTGCCAATCCAATTCGTTCATGCAACACCTCCCTGTAATTGCTCACTTTTGTGCATTGCTGTTACTTGTACTGCACTTCAGCAACAGGCCTCACAGTCTGTAAGAAAAAGCTTACAACCGTGCAACAGAATCCACCGACTGTCCTCTCTAGAGTACGAACATGCCTTCATGAATCCCACCCAATCAACGAGGGGAACACCATGGAAAACCACGACGTGCTGGACCTGGACTGGATGCCCGGCAAACTGGACACCATTTTCGAAGATGCCCACGCGGATACCCACGGCGAATGGGAAACCGTTGATGCCCCGCAACAGGACAGCAAGGCGGCCTGACCCCGCCGCCGGTCTCTCCGGCCTAAATACCCCTCGTGCCACAGGGCTGAATCAGTTAGGCTTGCCGCCCATTTCGCGCTGGCTAGACCCTGATGCACTTTTCCGACCTCGGGCTTTGCGAAGCCCTGCAAAACGCCGTTGCCGACAAGGGCTACGATACCCCTTCCCCGATCCAGGCCCAGGCCATTCCTGCCGTACTGGAAGGTCGGGATGTGATGGCTGCCGCCCAAACCGGCACCGGCAAGACCGCCGGTTTTACCCTGCCATTGCTGGAACGGCTACGCACCGGCAAATCCGCCAGCCATAATCAGGTGCGCGCTCTGGTGTTGGCCCCTACCCGGGAACTGGCCGCTCAGGTGGGTGAAAGTGTGGCCACCTACGGCCGACACCTGCCACTGAAATCCGCAGTGGTATTCGGCGGGGTCAAGATCAATCCGCAAATGCAGCGACTTCGCGGTGGCGTCGATATTCTGGTGGCCTGCCCGGGGCGCCTACTGGATCTGTATCAACAGAACGCGGTGAAGTTCGACAACCTGGAAGTGCTGGTTCTGGACGAAGCAGACCGCATGCTGGACATGGGTTTTATCCATGATATCCGCAAAATCCTCAGCAAGCTGCCGCCCAAACGCCAGAATCTGATGTTTTCCGCCACCTTCTCACCTGAGATTCGCGCGTTGGCCAAAGGGCTGGTGAATGATCCGGTAGAAATTGACGTGAGCCCACGCAACACCACCACAGAGCTGGTCTCCCAGTGGGTGGCGCCAGTGGACAAGAAGCGAAAACCGGCCTTGTTGACCCACCTGATCCAGGAGCATAACTGGTATCAGGTACTGGTCTTCAGCCGCACAAAACACGGTGCCAACAAGCTCGCCAAGCAGCTGGAAGGGAATGGTATCGAAGCCGCTGCCATCCACGGCAACAAGAGCCAGAACGCTCGCACCAAGGCACTCGCCGACTTCAAGAGCGGCAAAATTCGCGCGCTGGTGGCCACGGATATCGCCGCCCGCGGCCTGGACATTGAACAACTGCCACAAGTAGTGAACGTGGATCTGCCCAATGTGCCGGAGGACTATGTTCACCGTATTGGCCGCACCGGCCGCGCTGGCGCCACAGGCCAGGCCATTTCACTGGTCAGCGCCGACGAATTCCAGCAGCTCACCGACATCGAGCGACTGACCCAGCAACAGCTGGAACGCAAGATCGTCGCCGGCTTTGAACCCGGTGAAGCGTTGCCTGCAGCCCGGCCATTGCTGCCCCCTAAACGAAAACGGCCCAAGAAGCCCAAAAAGCCGGGTGAGCAGCGCCAGGCACAACCCTCTGGCGACAAGAAAGCCGCCAGGCCCGCAGGTAATCGCCCTCCCCGCGCCAACAATGGCAGCAAGCCGGGGGGCGGCAATGGCCAGCAGCGTCGTCGCCGTCGCCCCAGTGGCAACCGCGCACAGGCCAAGACCGGTTCCTGACGCCCGCCCCCAAAAGCCCGCTCGGCATACCCGGCGGGCTTTTTTGCAGCACTCACTGAGAGTTTCAAGCAACCTGCCGGCTCCCCTGGAAAGATTCTTCATAGCCTGCAGGCTAGCTCACACAGGAGAGGGGCCGGCCCGAAGATCGCTACAATCTGCCCCCTGTGGGAGCGGGCGTTCGACCGCGAAAAAAACGATGCCACAGCATCGCGGCGGAACCGCCGCTCCCACAGGGATGTCCCGATCCAAAGTTCGTTGCAGCCTGCCCCCTGTGGGAGCCGGGCGTTCGACCACGAAAAGACGATGCCACAGCATCGCGGTACCTTGTTCCCACAGTCAGGGATCAGCGAGAGCTTGAGATTGTAGCGACCAGCGTCCTTTTCTCAGCGGACTAGGCGCGTACTCCACCCGCGATGACCTACAAAAAAGGCACCCATCGGTGCCTTTCCTGTTTTAACTGGTTGAGCGAAGCATGTGCTTACCGCTGCATCAGCAAAGACGCATAGTGCCCCATGTAATTCTTCAACTCGGCATTGCTCAGATTCTTCAGTACCTTGTTGTTCACTGCGTGAATCGCCTTGCGGCTTCCATCAACACCCACGTTGAGAGCTTTCTGGGTCACGAAGCCCATCTTGATGGTGCGGGTGTTGGGCAGGAACACATCTTCAATGATCTGATCAGCCAGGTCGCCCATCACCTTGGTCACCAGAGCCACATCTTCCTGGCCTCGCTCATCGGCACACAGCTGGCACGCTTTCTGAAACTCAGCTGCAAACTCGTCGCTAACCGGAAACGCAATGTAAGGATGGTTCCCGTTATCATCCCCTGCCCGCCAGTACATCTCTTCCACGTTCTTCACTACCGGCGCGAACTCGGCATTGGTGACTTTCTTGAAGATCTGGCGGGTCAACATGCTGGACGCCTTGCCCGCCGTGGACACGGCAAAATCGATGACTTTTTTCTGGCCGCCGGAGACATTAGCCAGCTTGGCAGGCTCCACCAGGAACAGGCTGATCACCCGATCAGTAAGATGATCCACCATGTGGATGAACTTCTCGGCGCTATCCTTGCGGTCGTGCTCAATGGCATGAAGAAAGTCTTCGGTGCTGTTCACCAGCGCCGGGTTCGCGGGAATCGCCACCACGTTCTGCATCAGTGTAATCCTTGCCTGTTGGTAATCTGTACGGGGTAAAGCCCCTCAAACCGTCAATACTAACGGGGCTAACCCCGACGGGGAAACCGCCGCAGGGGCCAAATTACAATGCGCTTACGTCAATACCGCAGAGTAAATACATCTGCAGGCATTCGATCAGGGGGAAGATGATCTCGGGTGGATCTGCACTGGCGGCGTCGTGAGCATGGTGCCGTTCATGGCGCAGTCCGGCCCCAGCGTCACAGCGTCGAAGGTGGCTCCTGCATTATCGTTGGTCCACGCAAGCGTCACCGGGCCTGGCCCACAAATCCCGCCCAGCAATGGCACCCGCACTTTCACCTGCATGTCCTGAACGGTGAGCTGGCCGGGATCATCCACCTGACCTTGCCAGGGCAGACCCAACGCCTTGATGCTCTTGCAGAGCGGATTGAATCCGCCGAAGTAAACCGCCGTGACGGTAATTTCCCCTTCGCTGCCAACCTCACCATCAAAGGTGGTTTTGCAGCTCACCGGGATACTGCCTTTCTTCATGGAAAGTTCGCCGCTGGCAGAAAAGCCACCGGCAGGTAAGACACTAACTGGACTGGATGCCGCCTCGGATGCTGTCAGCATTAACAGCAAGGCAGCCATGACATTCCTTATCATTATTATTATCCCGCCTTGGATTGCTCCCGCATGGTGGCATGCCACACGAAAATTGCCAAGTAGGTTGGTCTGAGGAGAAAACGAGGAATGGAATAAAGCTGCGCCGGCCATGAGCCGACGCAGCGAAAAGGATCAAACCAGCTGGGAGCCGATGAGATACAGAATGGACAGAATGACCAGCCATTTGGCTGCCACATAGAATGGCTTGTTGCGACGCTTCACCGATTTGAGGAAGTTCTTGTACGCCAGAACCCCCTTGCCAAGCTTGTTACCCAATCCGGTATGTTCCGGATCCAGGTTGTCGATAAAGAACAGGCGATTGAAGAACCAGCCGAATGCCCAGTAAATCTTCTGCACGATCTTCGACTTCAGCGGGCGATCCACATCGGTCATCAGGATAATGCGGGGGGTGTCCGTGTTGTTCCAGGCCGAGTGAATGTAGGTCTCATCAAACACCACGCTCTCACCATCACGCCAGATGTAATCTTCTTCGTTGATGGTCAAGCCACAGCCTTCGTCATTGGGGGTGCTCAAGCCCAGAGAATAGCGCACGGTGTAGGCAAAGGGATCATGGTGACGATTGAGCTTCTTGCCCGGCATCAACACGGCAAACAGCGCAATGTTCATGGACGGCATCTGATCCAGCAGTGCCATGGTCTTCGGGGCCAGTTCGTAGGCGGAAGGCAGCTTGTTGTCATATACCTTCAGGTAAAAACTGGTCCAGCGGCCATCCTTGTAGAAGCTGCTCGCCGGCAGATCATCTTTGGCGGTGATATTGCCACCCTGATACAGGGCCAGCGCCTCGTCACGAATCGTTTCCCAGTTATCCTCCAGCAGCTTCAGCTCCGGCAGGTGGGACTTGTCAATCTGCGGCGTGTTCGGCACCCGGGAAAGCAGATAGGCCGGAATATTGAACGGCACCATGAAGGTAGAAAAATCCGTTAACTGCCGCTTGAGCCCAAAGGGCTCCGCATTACGGATCCGGATAAAAACAATACACCCCACATAAATCAGCAGGGCGCTGATGATCACTGCCATGATTTACCTCTCGACACATTGCGGCAAAGGCCGCCTACTCTGGGGCGGGATTCTAAAGCAAAAGCGGACGTAAATCCGGGACTATATCGGCCCGGCACTACCTTTACTCGGCCAACCCGGGATTCTGCTGATTGGCTCAGCGGGACGTACAGGGTACATTCCCAGCTATTCCATAATGATTGAGAATCACCCATGTTGCGGATTTCGGCTCTTCTGCTTGCCCTGCTTTTCAGTCTGGCTCCCTCCCTGCTCCTCGCTCAGGACAACGCCCCCACCATCAAGGACGTGCTCGACACGGATCAGAAAACCGGCCAGGTGATCGCTGAAGTACTGGAAGACGACACCCTGCAACCGGGCGACACGCCGCTGACCACCCTGCTGGCCATCATGGAGGCTGCCGAACAGAGTGACTGGGCTACCGCCGGAACCTACCTGGACATGCGCTACCTGCCGCCTGACATGACCAATGCGGATCCTGCTACTCTGATCGAACAACTCAGTATCGTCTGGAGCCAGCAGCGCATCCTGGATCTGACCCGGCTTTCCAACCAGCCAGAAGGCCACCGGGATGATGGACTGCCCAGCTACCGGGACAAACTGGGCAGCCTCGATCTCCCGGATGGCAACCTGACCTTGTATCTGCAGCGCATCCCGGAAAACGGCCGACGGGTCTGGAAAATCTCCAATACCACCGTCCAGGAGATCCCCGCACTGTGGGACATCTATGGCTACAACCCCCTGATCACCAAGCTGGCTAACTACCTGCCGGATTTCTCCGTGCTGCACATGAAAAACTGGCAGGTGGCAGGGCTTTTGCTGATGGTGATGGGTGCCTGGCTGGCAGCGGCGCTGGTTCGCAAATTACTGCTCTGGATGCTGAACCATTCCGAGCGCTATCGGGACAGCTTGCATCGTTTTGTCGTTGTCCCCATGCGCTGGTTCATTTTCTTCAAATTGCTGCAAATCGGCGTTGGTGAACTCGGGCTGTCCATCAAGGCGCGGGTCTACCTGAACGAATCCGCTCTTGGCTACCTGGCCACCGTCTTTCTCGTTCTCGGTATCATTGAATTACTCACCGCCCTGTTCCTCAGCAGCGCCAGCAACCAGAAATACTGGTCCGGCATCATTCGACCGGTCCGCACCATCCTCAAGATGATCGCCATTGTGGTGATCTTCCTGCTCTGGCTCAGTGACTCCGGGTACGACATCACCACCGTGCTGGCCGGCCTTGGCATTGGCTCTATCGCCGTAGCACTGGCTGCACAAAAAACCCTGGAAAACGTCATTGGTGCCTTCACCCTGTATATCGCCAAGCCCATCCAGCCGGGTGATTTCTGCAAGGTAGGTGATATTGCCGGGGTCATTGAGGAAATCGGGTTGCGCTCTACCCGCATCCGCCGCATGGATCGCAGCGTGGTGTATGTGCCCAACTCGGTATTGTCCAGCGCCAGCATCGAGAACATCAGCGATGTCAGACTTTCGCCGTTACCAGCGGGACCTTCACATCCGCCTGGGAGCCAGTTCCGACCAGCTGCGCAACCTGCTCGCGGATTTACGCCGCCTGATCTACAGCCACCCCCGACTCACTGACCGCGCAGCCCGGGTACGCTTTGTGGAAATTCTCCGCGACAGCTATCGGATACAAATCAATTGTTATGTGGACAGCAGTGAATGGAGTCAGTTTCTTGCCGTCAGCGAAGACCTGAACCTGCGTATTCTCACCCTGCTAGACAGTCATGGCGTGCAACTGGCTGTGCCTGTGCAGCAGTGGGTCCGTGGCGACAACGCCCATCCGGAGCAAGACAAGGATCTGCCGACCGAAACCCTGCAAGCCTTCCCGGATTATGCCAGTGACGAAAAAGCCGACATGAAAGGCAGCCTGGATTACCCCGAGAAAGGTCGGCCGAATGAAGAGTCTGTCATAAAGACTTAATATGTATATACATTGACTATCTAAAAGATAGTCAATACGGTATTTGCAAGTCGCGGTTAATCCAGCCACGATGCTGCCTGCTTTCTTGTGATGGTTTTACGATGTCAAAAGACAAGAACAAACCCGGAAAGAAGAACAGTCAGCTCATCGTGCGCATCAATGACGAAGAGCGTCTGCGCTTCATCGCACTCTGCGAGGAGATGGATACCAGTGCAGCACGGGAAGTCCGTCGTTTTATCCGTGACTTTATCAAGCAGCAGGACTCGCAATCCGGCGACTGATCCTGCCTGTCACTTGCAAATCATGGAGAGGCAACATCATGTCCAAGAAGAAAAAGCTGAAAAAAGCCATCAAGCAGAGCAAAGCCAAGATCAACAAGCAGGAAAGCGTGCTGAAAAAACTGAAGAAGAAGCTCAAGAAGCTCTGATTCAGCCAGTAAACGGGCCATTATTGAATGGCCCGTTTGCTGATAAACCCAGGGCCTGCTAACACTTCCCCCTCACCAATCTTGATTCGTGATTCGCCCCGGCCGCAGTGTACTATCTATGCATATCACAACCTGCGGGAGCTGGGAGTTCATGCGCCTTATCGTTCTTCTACTTGGTATCAGCCTTGCTGCCTGTAGCTTCAAGCCAGGCAAGGTTGACCCTGAAGCGCTTAGGGCCTGTTAACACTACCAACATAGCCCCTGCTGAATGCATTTTTTTCGTCCAGTAGTGTCAGCCGGGGTGCCGTGTAGTCATTCTACATAAACAACGGCTGGCGCTGCTGGGCGGAAAAAGGGATCAGCCCTCCGGGTTGAGCCCCAAAAGCCGCCACTCGTCGTTATTCGTCATTCATTTGGAGTAACCAAACATCACTTCTCATGCCTAGATTGGCGACTTTTGGGGCTCAACAGGGGCCATTTTGGTAGTGTTAACAGGCCCTTACCAACGCCCAGCAGCACGTTGAAGACGATCTGACCATTACTACCAATGTGATCAGTGACAGCGCAGCCAGGGACATTTTTGGCGTTTCACTCGGCGTGCATGGTATCCAGGCAGTATGGATCGACATCGACAACCGCACAGGAAGCCCCCTGTATTACCTCCCCGTCACCACGGATCAGCAGTACTTCTCACCGCTTGAAGTCGCCTGGAAAGTCAAAGGCAAGTTCAACAAGGAAGGCGAGCAAGCGGTGGACAGAATGTTTGTCGAACGAGCCATGCCGGTCAATCTTCCGCCGGGAGAGCAAACCAGCGGATTTGTCTTCACTAACCGTGATCTGGGCATCAAGGTCGTTAATGTAGTATTGCTGGGCGGCGGCAAAAGCTGGCAGACCTCCTTTATGGTGGACGTGCCCGGCATCAAGCTGGATGTGGAAAAGGTCAATTTCGAAGAGCTGTATCAGGATCACGAGTACCAGGATCTTAGCCGCGATGAACTGAAGCACTGGCTTGCCACGCAGACCTGCTGCACCACCAACGAGGATCAGACCAGCAGCGGAGACCCGATCAACTTTACTCTGGTGGGCGACAGCCAGCTGCTGCTCAGCGCCATGGTACAGCGCGGCTGGGATCTCACTGAACGGATACACGGCGGCTCTATCTGGAAAACCACCAAGTCGTTTCTGGTTGGCTCCAGCTACCGTTATTCTCCGGTGAGCTCACTCTATGCACTAGAGCGGCCGCAGGATCTGGCACTGCAGAAAGCCCGCGGCAACATTCACCAGCGCAACCACCTGCGGCTATGGCGCGCGCCGGTACTGTGCGAAGGGGAACCCGTATGGCTCGGACAGATCAGCCGCGATATCGGGGTCCGCTTCACCTTCAAATCCCCTACCCTGACCACTCACAAGATTGATCCTGATGTGGATGAGGCCCGTGACTACCTGCTGCAGGACATGATCTTTTCCCAGCGACTGGCAGAATTCGGTTATGTCCGCGCCATGGAGCCACACACCATTGCGTCCCCCGGCCACAATCTCACTGGAGATCCGTTCATTACGGATGGACTGAGACTGGTGATGTTCTTTCACCAACCGATGACCCCTATGCACAAGGTCCGGGATCTGGGCTGGGAGCAACCGAATCGAGACCGACGCGACTGGCTACAGCAGCTGGAAGCTGCAGCCACAACCGAATAAATCGGCTCGTCCCTGCAGAGGCCCATGCTTCGATGACAAACGATGGCTTGGCTTTTACTTTTTTGGCGCTAATCCAGGAAACTCCGCTGCCTTTGCTCTCTTAGATAATATTCATAGAGATTTTGCGGGCCATGCCGCCCCAGTAACTCAACCAGCTCATTCATGACAGCCTTTGAGCCCGTATTCTGCCTGACACCTTTTAACAGCACTTCCCTTGCAGAATCGACATCGCCCATATCCAGATATACCCCGGATAACTCCAAAATCACTTCAACCTGGGAATCGCTAAGAGTGATGACACCTTGAGGAGGAGAATTCGAGTTCGGTGGCATCAACGAATCCAGATAGGGAACAAGTATCCCAACGACTTTTAGCCACAATCCCTTTCGTCGATAGGCCTTGGCAAGATACAGCGTAGCCAGGTGGTCCGGCATGCCATGAATCGTGTAGCCTTCCAGGCTTTCTACTGCCTCATCGTACTTCCCCATGCCGAAATACGCCCTACCCAAATAATAGTCCAGAAAGTAGGGATTATTTTGCGAGGCAATTTTACTGGCTGACCGGATGATTGCCCCGTAATCTCCAACGGCCAAATGGCATTCCAGGAATGCCTCGGGGTCTGTTTTCCGGAATCCCTCTGGTTCAGATTCAGCAATAATCTTTTTTACTTTTTCTAGATCAGGAGTTCGACTGAAGCACTCAAGGACATCTGAGGCATGGCCGAAAGAACAACAGGAAAAAGCAGCTATAATGCTGATTCTTTTTATCATAGTACCCCTCATAAGACTTATTTCGGCAAGCCATAAAAAAAGCCTCTTCTCAGAGGCTTTTTTTATGGTGCGAGCAAATAGAGCCGCTTACTTTCCAGCGTCCAGAGCCTGGTAGTAATCCATCAGGATCTGTGCCACTTCCGGGCGGGAGAATTCTGGCGGCGGGGCAATGCCCTGACCCAGCATCTCGCGCACCTTGGTGCCGGACAGCAGTACAAAGTCGTCCTTGGTGTGATCCGGCACATCACGCATCATCACCACGCGATCCAGCTTTTTGGAGTATGCGGTATGGTCGGCTTCGAAGATCTTGATCTCCAGCGCGCCAGCCGGCACCTTGTCTTGGAAGATGGTTTGCGCATCGAAAGCACCGTAGTAATCGCCCACACCCGCGTGGTCACGACCGACAATCAGATGGCTACAACCACAGTTCTGACGGAACACCGCGTGCAGTACTGCTTCACGAGGGCCGGCGTACAGCATGTCGAAGCCGTAACCGGTGATCATTACGGTGTTGGGCGGGAAGTACACTTCCACCATTTTACGGATGGAAGCATCACGCACGTCAGCCGGGATATCACCGGCTTTCAGTTTACCCAGCAGCATGTGAATCAAAATGCCGTCGGCATTCAGCGCTTCCTGAGCCATGCGGCACAGTTCTTCATGGGCGCGGTGCATCGGGTTACGGGTCTGGAAAGCAACCACGTTGTTCCAGCCACGCTCAACGAATTCATTGCGGATGGAAACCGCAGTACGGAAGGTATCCGGGAAGTCGTCGGCGAAGTAGGAGTAGTTCAGGACCTGGATATCACCGGAAACGATGAAGTTGCCTGCGGCAAGGAAGTTGGCCACACCCGGGTGCTCCTTGTCGGTGGTGGCAAATACCTGCTCGGCCACCGCTTCCAGTTCTGCGTCGGAGGCTTCTTCGATGGCAGATACATCCATCACCGCAATCACCGGCTCGCCATCCACATTAGGATCGCGCAATGCAATGCGCTTGGCGTCTTTGATGGCGCTCACGTCCTTCAGCATATTGACGATCGGCACCGGCCAGAACAGGCCATTGGCGGTGGTCATGTTCTCCGCCACGGACAACATATCCGCCTTGGTCATGTAGCCTGTCAGGGGGGTGAAATAGCCAGCGCCCATCATCACCGCATTGGCGGCGGCGGCCGAGCTGATCACCACCGAAGGCAGAGACTCGGCCTCATGCTGCAGAGCAACACGAGCAGCTTCATCGGCAACGTACAGGGGTTTTAATGCGTCCGCACCATGCGGCTTCACCAAAGCGACCATCTATTCACTCCAAATGCTTAATCAACGAGGTGTCCATGTTGCGGCGGAGTATAGCAAAGGATCGGCAATAGGTCGGCCCGCCAAGGGCAAAAGAAGGTCAAAAGGAGGACCAGCAAAAATTAAGCCGCCGAATCAAATGGTTAGCGCCCCACATCTGATGCGACGTGGCTCATATTGAGTGGTATACCCACCCTACCCGCGACCCACAGGCCGCGAGTTGAATCAAACAATGGGAGGTTCACCTGCCAGGGTCGGTCCTTTTTCGATATCGGAGGTGAATACCTCCAACGACTGGGCCACCTCACTGACTTCCTCGAAGCGGGCAATGTGGTAGAGGGCTTCGCCTTCGTTGACCAATGGCAGGTTGTTGCGCCCCACCAGAATGCCGGCGGCAGGGGCGTAGATATTGACGTCTTCGCCACCGAAGGGACTGGAGATACGGCCAATCAGATCGCCTTTCTTGATCCAGGCACCGAGGGCCACCAGGGACAAGAACACACCATCACGCTCCGCACGTACCCAACTGGAGGAACGGGCAATGTAGGGCTCAGCAGGGACACGGGAGCGGCGAGCCCCGGTCATGCCGAGATGTTGCATGACATTGAGCACCCCTTTGACACCGGCGCGGATACAGGATTCTTCGAATCGCAGCGCTTCGCCAGCCTCGTAGGTGATGACCGGAATGCCCTGGGCCTCGGCCACTTCACGCAGCGTGCCCTCGCCCAATACGGAATTGATAACCACCGGCACACCAAACGCATTCGCCATGGCCCCCGTGTCCTCATTGGACAGGTCCGCGCGAATCTGTGGCAGATTGGCCCGGTGAATGGCGCCGGTGTGCAGGTCTACCGCATGGGTGGCGCGATCCAGTACCTGGGTCTTGAACTGCCACGCCATCCGCGCACCCAGGCTGCCCGTTTCAGAGCCGGGGAAACAGCGATTCAGATCGCGACGATCCGGCAGGTAACGGGTCTTATGAATAAAACCGAAGACGTTCACCACCGGCACTGCCAGCAAGGTGCCATTGATGCTCTTCAAGGCTGAGTGGCGCAACAAGCGACGAATGATCTCCACCCCGTTCAACTCGTCACCATGAATGGCAGCACTGACCATCAACACCGGCCCAGGCTTGCGGCCATGAATAACATGGATCGGCACGTTCAACGGTGTCTGGGTATAAAGCTGCGCCAACGGCAATTCCACCTTGGCCCGCGTCCCCGGCTGAACCGTAATACCATCAATCTCAAAAGGCGCGTTTTTCGGTTCTTTAGTATTTTTCATTCTTCACCCGAGACCACAAACTCTCACTACCTTCAGCCAGCGCAGCCAACTTTCACGCCGGACGGGTTTTCGCTATTAACTATTCACTATTAACTGTTAACTGCCTTTGTTTTATCCCTTGGAGCCTTTGGTCTGTGTCCGGTAAGGCCGGGCATCTTTCTCGATAAACTTGATCACCATACCCGCCACATCCTTCCCGGTGGCCTGCTCGATCCCTTCAAGACCCGGCGAGGAATTCACTTCCATCACCACGGGCCCATGGTTGGAACGCAGAATATCCACACCGGCCACGTTCAGCCCCATGATACGAGCGGCCCTGACGGCAGTCGCACGCTCCTCCGGAGTGATACGAATCAGGCTGGCGCTACCGCCACGATGCAGGTTGGAGCGGAATTCACCAGGCGCAGCCTGACGTTTCATGGCCGCGATCACCTTACCACCCACCACGAAGCAGCGGATGTCTGCACCGCCCGCTTCCTTTATGTATTCCTGCACCATCACCGATACGTTCAGGCCCATGAAGGCCTCAATCACCGATTCCGCCGCTTTGCGGGTTTCCGCCAGCACCACACCAATGCCCTGGGTCCCTTCCAGCATCTTGATCACCAGCGGCGCACCGCGAACCATGTTGATCAAGTCAGGGATATCATCCGGGGAGTGAGCAAAGCCGGTGATCGGCAAGCCGACACCTTTGCGGGACAGCAGCTGCAAAGAACGCAGTTTGTCCCGGGAGCGGGAAATCGCCACGGATTCGTTGACCGGAAACACACCCATCATCTCGAATTGGCGCACCACTGCGGTGCCATACTGGGTAATGGAGGCACCGATTCGCGGGATCACCGCGTCGAAGCCTTCCAGCACTTCACCCTTGAAGTGAATTTCCGGTTTGTGCGCCACCATGCTCATGTAGCAACGCAGGGTATCGATCACATGCATTTCATGCCCGGCGGCTTCGCCGGCTTCCACCAGACGGCGGGTGGAATAGAGTCGCTTGTTTCTCGAAAGAATGGCAATTTTCATGGCAGCACTGTCTGTTTGAATTAACGGTGTATAGCGTTGAATAAGCTCTGTGGTTGAATCAGGGGTTATCCCTGTCCCCACCCAACAAAAAGGATTCTGTCGGCTCAACCACGATTTCAGTCATGGCAGTGCGGCCAAGCAGCATCCGGAATTTCATATTTTCACGGTCGGTCAGGGTAATCTCAATGGGCCATTGGCGCCCACCCAGATTGATCAGGGTAAGAATCACCGGACGTTCTTCCTTGTGACCACCCGAGTCTGTGACCACGCGACGATCCAGCACCGGAGCCTCACAAACGGTGACTTGGGGCTGATCCTGAATCGGGTGCAGGGAGAAGCGAACCCACTCCACGCCGTCACGCTCAAAGGGTTCCACTTCAAAGGCATGGATCGCCGAGGTACGGGCTCCGGTATCCACTTTCATCTTGATGGCATCAATGCCCAGTTCCGGCAGGCTGGCCCACTCGCGCCAGCCTACTACCACTTTTCCCATCAGTCGCGTCCCAGCAGTTCAATCTTGTAACCATCCGGGTCTTCCACAAAGGCCAGCACCGTGGTGCCATGCTTCATGGGGCCGGGTTCACGGGTGATCTTGCCACCCCGTTCACGAATACGCTCACAAGCAGCGTACACGTCATCCACAGCCAGCGCGACATGGCCATAGCCATTACCCAAATCGTACGCGTGCTGGTCCCAGTTAAAGGTCAGCTCCAACACAGCCCCCTCTGACTCGGGCTGATAGCCCACGAATACATTGGTAAAGCGGCCTTCCGGGTATTCCTTGCGGCGGATTTCGTGCATGCCCAATACCTCGGTATAGAACGCAACCGACTGTTCGAGATTGCCCACACGCAGCATGGTATGAAGGATTCGCATGATTCGCTGGCTCCTGGCGACGGTAAAAACGGACAGGCAAGTCGCCCCTGCCGTGTCAGGGCGAAGTGTGGTGGCAGAAGGCAGAATTAACAACAAAAAAAGCCGGCCATCAGGCACGGCGGGTGTTTTTTGCGATCAGGGACGAGTTGAAAGTTCAAAGTTTAAACGCGGATTGCGTCGTCGCGACTGAAATGCCGTGGCCGCGATTACCGGAATGGTGCGGGCACGGCAGTTCAGCCCCCAGCCACCGCTGACGCGCATTTCAACTTTAAGCGTTGAACTTTTCGACTCAAGAGCGCCTGGAGGATGGCGAGAACGGCTATTGTGGGAGCGGCCATTCGGCCGCGATCGTTATGGCAGAGAATCGCGGTCCAACGCCGCTCCCACAATGGAGTGATCAATGGCTTCAGGGCAAGAACATCGAACCCTGGTCATCTACCCAGGCTTCCGGCACCCGACCTTCGCGAATACGCTGGGGGTGATCGCCCACATCCACCCTCGCCACTTCCTGGCCACTGGCATAATTGAAGATCGACATCTGGTCAGTGCCACTCCAGGAAACATAGCAGTGCTCACCGTCCTTGCTGGTGGTAACCCAATATGGCTTCTCGCCAACCCCTTTCTTGAGGGTGTAGGCGAAGGTTTCCCGGTCTACCAGCGCCACATAATCGCTCATGGTACCCGCCACACACAGGGTCTTGTTGTCCGCACTGAGAGCAATACCGTGATGGGCGGAATCATTAACGTACAGTTCCCGGGGCAGGCCGTTGGTGAGATCCGGCAGTTCGGCCAGCCGCAACACCTTTTCCTCTTCCAGATCGTATTCGATAAATCCATGAAGAAACGACAGCTGGAAGTAGAAGTAGCGATCATCGGAAGTATGCGCCATGGGGCGTACTGCAGTACTCAGGTTGCCGTAGCCCGCCTCTTCCAGATCCGCAGCCAGATCCAGCTTCTTGATGATCTCCATACTGTCCGCGTCCACCACCTGGAAAATACGCTCACCCTTGGTGGCATCCAGCAGGTTTTGCCCCAGCAGGGCATCGGTGAGATCACCAATCAACTTGCTGTCCAGGGGGGTATAAACGGTGCCGATACTGGCGTGATAAATGCGTTTGCCGTCCTTTGAGTAGATATTCTCATGGGGGGAGTCGCCAGAGGGGAAGCGTTTGAGTTCGGCACCTGTCTCCACATCAAGAATATGGACCACATTGCCGGTGGAGGCCGAGACAGCTACCTGAGTGCCATCCGGGGATACCGCCATGTGATCCGAACGGTAACCATCCACCTCAAAGCGCCATTCAATCTCGCCGCTGGCTATGTCGATGCCAACCACATCTGCATAGCTGGGGCGCGACACGATCAGCAAGCGGCCATCGTTGCTACTGTACATGTCATCCACATACTGATGATTGCCCTCACCAATCAATAGCCGTATCCCTTGAAAGAACAGCAGGTCTTCGGGATTGCTGGCGATGGCGGCCTCGCGCTCCTGCTGATCCGGGATACCATTGATTCGCCCCAGACGTTCATAAGTATCACGATCGACAACATCGACCATGCCTTCCCAGTTATTACCCACGAAAATAACGTCTCGGGCCTTGGCTGCAGGCTCAGGCAGCGCCGGCGCAGGGCTTTCTTCCTCCACATTCGGAACCGGCGCTTGCGCTGTGTCGGTAACCGGAGTCGACGGGGTACTGGAACCGCTTCCGCCGCCACAGGCAGCAACAGACAGGGTCAAGGCAGTAGCCAGCAATGTAAGACGAGGGGTGAAAGCGGCCATGGTCAGAATCCTCCCAACAGCGATAGGTGTTGTTGTTATGAGGCGACCAGCTTAATTGTGACGATAGTACAAATTAAATGGGAGTTCGTTTTCGTTGTGTAACATGGAACACGGGACATCAAATCCCTGACGCCAAACGCAAAAAACCGCCGCAACCTTTCGGCATGCGGCGGTTTGTTGTTCGAGCGTCATGCATCGGGCATCAAGTGCCCGGCGCAGATCAGCTCAACTTGCGACCATTCTTGGCCGCAATACGCAGACGCAGAGCGTTCAGTTTGATAAAGCCTTCCGCATCTTTCTGATCATAAGCGCCGGCATCGTCCTCGAAGGTCGCGATGGAGGCGTCGAACAGGCTATCGTTCTCGGAGCGACGACCCACCACGGTGGCGTTGCCCTTGTACAACTTCATGCGGACTTCGCCGTTCACGTGTTCCTGGGTAGCATCAATAAGCTTCTGCAAGGCCAGACGCTCCGGGCTCCACCAGTAGCCGTTGTACACCAGCTCGGCATACTTGGGCATCACAGAGTCTTTCAGGTGCGCGGACTCACGATCCAGGGTAAGGGACTCGATGGCGCGGTGCGCCGGCAACATGATGGTGCCGCCGGGAGTTTCGTAGCAACCACGGGACTTCATGCCCACGTAACGGTTTTCCACCAGGTCCAGACGGCCGATGCCGTTGTCGCCACCCAGCTTGTTCAGCTTGGTCAGCACTTCCGCCGGGCTCAAACGCTCGCCATCGATGGACACGATGTCGCCTTTCTCGAAGCCCAGGGTGATGTAGGTGGCCTGATCCGGAGCCGCTTCCGGGCTCACGCTCCAGCGCCACATGTCGTCTTCAGCTTCCCACCACGGATCTTCCAGGTTGCCGCCCTCATAAGAAATGTGCAGCAGGTTGGCGTCCATGGAGTAAGGAGATTTCTTCTTCTTGCTGGAGAAATCCACCGGGATGTTGCGCTCTTCGCAGTAGGCCATCAGCTTTTCGCGGGAGTTCAGATCCCACTCACGCCACGGCGCGATCACCTGGATGCCAGGAGCCAGAGCGTAAGCGCCCAGCTCGAAGCGAACCTGATCGTTACCTTTACCGGTGGCACCGTGGGAAATGGCGTCAGCGCCGGTTTCTTCGGCGATTTCCACCAGACGCTTGGCAATCAGCGGGCGCGCGATGGAGGTACCCAGCAGGTACTCACCTTCGTAGATGGTGTTGGCGCGGAACATGGGGAAAACATAGTCACGCACAAATTCTTCGCGCAGGTCTTCAATGTAGATTTCCTTCACGCCCATGGCCTGAGCCTTGGCGCGGGCGGGCTCCACTTCTTCCCCCTGGCCGATATCGGCAGTAAAGGTCACCACCTCACAGTCATAGGTATCCTGCAGCCATTTAACGATTACCGAGGTATCGAGGCCGCCGGAATAAGCCAGCACTACCTTGTTGATCTTGGACATTGAAAGACTCCGCAAATGGGTGGGCCGCAGCGCGTGTTCAGGCCACCCGGTGAATCGAGGGAGCGTATTGTACCTGCCACGCAGTGGCGTCGTCACCTGTCACGACTGGCAGGATTCCGGTAGCATAGCCGTTTCCCGGCGCCCCGGAGGGGGTGAGCGGGGTATTTAGTCTGTTGGAGTCATCATGAGCGATATGCACCCCAGCCTGGCGCTGCGGTTTCGTGGCTTTCTGCCGGTAGTCATTGACGTGGAAACCGGGGGATTCAATGCCAATACCGATGCCCTGCTGGAAATCGCCGCGGTCCTGATCGATATGGACGCCCAGGGCTACCTGCGCCCTTCTACCCGCATCCAGTTTCACGTCGACCCTTTCCCGGGTGCCAACATTGAGCAGGCTGCTCTGGATTTCACCGGTATCGATCCGCACAATCCACTGCGCGGCGCGGTAACTGAAGACACCGCCCTGAAAGGGGTGTTCGAACCGGTGCGCAAAGCCATCAAGAAACACGGCTGCAACCGGGCGGTGCTGGTGGGCCATAACAGTTTCTTCGATCTGGGCTTTCTTAACGCTGCCGCAGAGCGTAATGAGGTGAAACGTAATCCGTTCCACCCATTCTCCAGTTTTGATACTGCCGCCCTGGCGGGTCTGGTCTATGGCCAAACGGTTTTGGCCAAGGCCTGCGAAGCTGCCGGCATCCGCTTCAGCCAGCGCGAAGCACACTCTGCACTGTACGATGCCACCCGCACCGCCGAGCTGTTCTGTTCCATGGTGAACCGCTTCCGCGATCTGGGCGGGTGGCCACCACCCCCACCCGGCGAAATGCCGCCGACCCTGGCAAAAGCCCTGGACTGATTCAACAGCGTTTTTTTACCACAGAGGGCACAGAGTTCACTGAGGGAAAACCTTCCGAGCTCTGCCCCTCTGATCTAGTGGAAGGTGATCCCGCCGCGATCTTTCCATACCGTCCAGAATCGCGGTCGCACCCGGAGGGGGGATTCCCTAGCGTGGGGACGGTTTTTTGTGGGAGCGGCGGTTCCGCCGCGATGTGCCTGGGCACGATTGAAGACCGGTGTCGCGGTCGCGTCTAAAGTTGAGTCGGTTTTGGCGTTGACGTCCCAAGTTCGACTCCAGAGGTCAGGAGCCTGCCTTCCCGCTAACCCGCGATGAACCCAAAAAAAGGGCCGCTAAAAAGCGGCCCTTTTTTTTGTGCCTGCGCTTCTTACAGCTTGTCTGCGTTACCAGACAGGTACTCGGCAACACCTTCCGGGGAAGCGTTCATGCCGGAATCGCCTTTCTGCCAGCCAGCCGGGCACACTTCACCGTGCTCTTCGTGGAACTGCAGGGCGTCAACCAGACGGATCAGCTCTTCCATGTTACGACCCAGCGGCAGATCGTTAACGATCTGGCTGCGTACCACGCCGTTCTGGTCGATCAGGAAAACACCACGGAATGCCATGCCGCCTTCAGACTCTACGTCGTAGGACTGGGCAATGGTGTGGTTCATGTCAGCGGCCAGAGTGTATTTCACCGGACCGATACCGCCTTCGTTGATCGGGGTGTTACGCCAGGCGTTGTGGGTGAAGTGGCTGTCGATAGACACGCCGATCACTTCCACGCCACGCTCTTTGAACGCATCCATACGATGATCCAGAGCGATCAGCTCGGACGGGCATACAAAGGTGAAGTCCAGCGGGTAGAAGAAGACCAGACCGTATTTGCCCTTGATGGCTTCGGACAGAGTGAATGAGTCAACGATGCTGCCATCGCCCAGTACAGCAGGAACAGTGAAATCCGGTGCGGGCTTACCAACCAGAACAGCCATGTTTATCTCCTTGTGTGAGAGGGGTAAAACCGGGGACATCACGTCCCGCGAAACTGTGCTCTATCATGGGGATTCCGGCGCGGCATGCAACCGGCTTTGTTGCGGAATCCAACCAATTGCTCAATGAATAGGCAATTGGGGCACTTCTGCAGCCCTCTTTAGCGGCGGCTTCGACTCCAGATCACCGTGCCGGTAATGGCCAGAATGGTGAGTACCAGGGCCGCGAAGTCCATCACCAACTGCCCCGCCAGGCCGGCAATCCGGCCCGCGTGCAGATCCAGCAACAACCGCTGCCAGGTCAGGGAAGGCGGCACACTCTGGTCAATCAGGGCTTTTTCCAGACCGTTTGGCAATGGCCTGGCGTCCAGCTGCTGCCAGTCCCCCTGATACGGACTTGCCATCAGCTGGTCCACGTCGTAACGCAGCAATGCATCGCCGGTGTCCAGGATCAATCCAGTGTCATCACTGCCCAGATTTTCAAAGACCGGCAATCCATAGGCCTTGCCGATGCGTTCCACCAGCTGGCCATTGCCGTCCAGCAGCATCAGCTCCTGCCCGCAACCGACAATCAGCAGCCCGTTGTGACGCGCTACCCCATGCAATGGAGGCGTGCAATGCAGGGTGTCAGCACCATCCACATACAAGCGCTCATTCAGTTCTGCGTACCACTGACCTTCCAGGAAATAGCCCCTGATGTCGCTGGGCACCGGCGCACCGTACCAGCGCGCCAGCAAGGGCGACATGGGCTTGCTGGACCAGCCAAGGGACTCGATGTGATTGAGCATCACCCCCGTAATCGACAGCACCAGCACCGGCAATGCCACCGCCAGCCCCAGCCAGCGGTGCCAGCGACGCCACTGGCGTGTAGGGTTCCGTTTTTTCACCTAGCAACCTCAATGAGGCCAATAATCCACGTCGATTGTAGGCGCTAATGCATTAGGGCCAACACCGGAACCTCCAGCAGCCTGAACAAAACCGTCAAGAGCCCCACACGCAGGCATAAAAAACCCGGCGCTGGGCCGGGCCTTCATTCATTACAGAGTAACGAGATCAGTCGCTGCCGTCAGTCTCTGCCGCTGCGCCATCCACCAGCTCCTTGAGCTGACCGGAGCGATACATGTCCATGATGATGTCGCAGCCACCCACCAGCTCGCCACCCACCCACAGCTGGGGATAGGTCGGCCAGTTGGCATACTCCTTCAAACTCTGACGAATTTCCGGCGCTTCCAGGATATTCACATAGGCAAACGGCTTTCCCACCGCGGTCATGGCTTCCACCACCTGCGCGGAGAAGCCGCACTGGGGGAACTGCGGGGTGCCCTTCATGTAAAGGATCACCGGGTTTTTTTCGATCTGGTCTTTGATGACCTGAATAACATCCATACTGAACTACCTGGCGTTTTGAGGGGGTTGATTGGCTCTATTCTAGCACTGATGGCCCTGCTCCTCCCAGATGGGGCCGGAGAGCCACGCCTTCAAGGGTCACGGAACAGAAAAGGGGGCCGAAGCCCACCGCTGTCCCACATTTTTCAGGCTCCTCTTTGGGAAAGGCCCCTCTTCCTTTGTGGGAGCTTGCTTGCAAGCGAATTCGGCCTTTGCGAACACGTCTTCGCCTGCAAGCAAGCGCTTACCCTGGAAGAATCTAGGTGTGTAAAGCCAACAGGTTGTTCATAACAGGAAGCCTGCTAATTGGAGGCAAGTAGCCAATAGCGGAATGAGGGCGATGCCAGTTGTACTGGTGTATCCATACCGGCAAGTACTCCGCTCGCTGAGCGGAGTTGTCATAGGAGCAGGCATAAGCCCATTCTCGCAGAGCAGTCTGTATCCACCTTTCGGCCTTGCCGTTAGTGCGCGGCGTGTAGGGCTTGGTGCGGCGATGTTTGAGCCCCAATCGCCGGCATGCGCGAGCAAAGGCCCCTGAGCGGTAACAGCCTCCGTTATCCGTCAACACACGCTGAATGCGGATGCCCAAAGAGCGATAATAGCGCAGGGCAGCAATTAGGGCCCGCCAGGCACTGGCCCCGCTTTCATCCGGACAAATCGTTGCCCAGGCAATACGACTATGATCATCAATTGCCATATGGACGTATTCCCAGCCTGCCCCATAGGACTTGCCTGCCTGCGGGCTTCCTGTCACGCGGTGACCGGGTTTGCGGAAGCGTCCCAGTTTCTTGATGTCCAAGTGTAAAAGATCGCCGGGATTGTCATGCTCATAGCGGTTGGAGGGCCGGGCAGGCTCAAGCGAACTGAGTCGATTCACGCCGGCAGAACGCAGCACGCGAGCGACCGTGCTGGGGCTAACACCCTCTTCGCTGCTGATTTGACGGTAAATACGCCTTTCATAGCGTTTCGCAATGATCCGTTGGCGCTGCTCTTCGCAGATAGCATGGGGGTGGTGGTGTGGGCGAGAAGTGCGGTTTTCCAATCCCTGCATTCCTTCCTCACGATAGCGGGTCAGCCATTTATAGGCCGTTCGTGTGCTCACCCCCATCGCTTGTGCAGCTTCCTCTGGTCGCAGACCGTGTTCGAGAATGCGAGTGATCAACAGGGCTCGACCGTGGACGGTTAATCGGGCATTTTTGTGGGTGTTCATTCGGGGCTCCCGGGAAGGTTTGTAGTTTCGCACCTCCAATCTGCCGGGTAAGTCCCGAATGAACAACCTACTGAAAGATCACATCTAGGGAGCCTCTGAAGATTGGCTCACCGCCAATTCATGTCTTCATATCACGAGATACCCTGCCGGCATGTCAGCCCCGCAGAGCTCCGTCAAGCAGACACAAACTGTGGGACAGCGGTGGGCTTCGGCCCCCAGTTCTGTTGTCACCGCTTTCCACCTCAGAAGCGTACTTTCATGCCCACATAGCCAGTGCGCGGCTTGTTGGGGCGAGCCCCTGCGGGATCACGGGAGACAATTTCCTGATCGTCAAACACGTTATCCACTTTGGCATACACTTCCATATCGCTATTCACGTGGTAGGTGGCCACCACATCTGCGATCACGTAGTCACTGGTGCGTTTGAACGTGGTGCTCTGACCAGTACGGTCACAGCTGTTGTCGATGCACATGCCATCCGTGTGGCTGACCGACATCAATGCAGACCAGGCAGCGGCTTTTTCCAGGCCGAAGGTCAGGCTGGCCAGATGTTCAGGCAGGTAAGGCAGCACATCGCCATCCAGCACGGACAGATCATCCGCGTCCCTGGTGATTTCGCCATCGGTGTAGGTATAGGCCAGCCGAACCGGAACTCGCAGGCCATTGTCACCCTCCCAGGCCACGCTGTTCAGCCCCACCTCCAGACCGCGAACCTCGGATTCACCAAAGCTCTGGGTGCCGGAATCATTGCCATTGGGACATGGATTGGCGATGGAACAGTTCTGGATCGTGTTCTCATAATCGCTGTAGAACGCGATCACATCGGCACTGAAGTTTTCCTGCCAGTAGCGGAAACCGGTTTCATAGTTAACACTCTTTTCCGCCTCGGTACCTTTCTGGGAGGAGGCTCCGGCCGGCGCAAACCCCTGATGCACACCAGCCAGCAGTGACCAGTTGTCATTTAGCAGCCAGGTGGCACCCAGGCCCGCCATCAGCTCTTCGTTGCGGTTTTCTGTCCGTGAACTCACCGTGTTGCGAGCCGGCTCACCCCAGCGCTTGCTCTTGCTCTCCACGTTCTCGTAGCGCAACGAGCCGGTGACAATGAAATCCCCCACATAAGCGTGATCGATGATCCAGGCCGACATGGCATCGGCATTTTCCAGACGGTTATCACCGCCGGTGGGCAATGTGGACGTCTGATACACCAGGCTGCCATTAGTCTGATCGAAGGTGTCCGTGGGCTGATAACGATCCACTTCGTCCTGGTGGTAGCGGGCCCCTACTATCAGATCATTTTGCACAGAGCCTGCCTGGAACTGGTGACTCAGTTCAGTCTGAATTCCTTCAGAAATGTACTCACGGTTGTTGTTCTTGAACACTAGATCAGAGGCGTCGGCGCTACCACGCAGAACTGCTTGCTTGACTCCACCATTGGTGTTGGCATCCGACACATAACCACCAATGCCCTGGCCATCAATACTGGCCAGCTTGTACCAGTTGCGGTTGAACTCGTTGCGGTACACTACAGAGTTCAACCGGGTATTTTCAGCAAACACCAGAGTGTGGCGCAGGGACACCGCATCCCTGTCATTGTCCATCTGGTCGATATCACTCATGCCGTAACGCCGGTTGGCATCACGCTCAAAATCCCGGTCGGTCAGCCCCAGATAGGTTTCGTCGGAGACTTCGCTGGAATGCTCCAGTTTCAGTTCCAGCGCCTGCTGGATAGCGGCGGTTTCCGGAGCCTGCCAACGTAGCTTGGCTACATAATCACGCTTGTCAAAACCACTGTCGCGGTTGGAACGGTCAATATCCTTGAAGCCCAGGGTGCGTTGCTGATGCGCTTCCAGCATGAAACCAAACTGGCCCTCTGTGGCGCCATAATAAGCATGAGCTCGCTGAGATCCGTCCTCTCCACCTTCCACATTCACCATGCCTGAAGCACGGGCAGGAATCGGGGTAGACAGGAAATTGATGGCACCCCCAACAGTGAAGGGACCGTAGCGCAAGGTGTCTGGACCTTTCAGGACTTCAACGCCATAGAAACGACCAGCACTGGGAAAATAATAGGCTGCCGGTGCAGCGTAAGGTGCCGGGGCAATCAACACCCCGTCTTCCATGAGAGAAACCTTGCTGGAGCGGTCACGACCGGAGCCACGAATACCGATGTTCGGACGCAGGCCATAACCTTCTTCTTCCTGGAAATACACGCCGGGCACATCTCGCAGAATGCGGTGCACATCCGTGTTTTCCTTTTTTTCCAAATCTTCGTTAGACAGTACGTAAGCAGAACCACTGATACTGAAAGTATCCTGGCGATCCCCGAGGATCTGTACCGGTTTCAGTTCATTGGTCTGATCCGCAAAAGCCGGAGCTGCTCCGGTAGCCATGGCAGAGGCGATGGCACAGCAAATTAGGCGACGCTGTAAATGCATAAGTATTCCTTCCCGACGCAAATGCAAAAAATGTAAACATCGTAAGCACGGGAAAAATACAGTGAAGAAGAACTAAATTCAATTATTTATCATTCTCATTTACGCTTCGTATCGTAATACCCTCCCCCGCCAGGAGAGGCTACCAGCAACCGATCACCGACTCTGGCGGCAAAACCAGTCTTTGACGGCAACAACCTGCCGTTATGCCGGTTTTCCCCCACTGCGCCATTCTTTCCGCCCGCCAGCCCCCAGGGCGCGGAACGGCGGCGGTCTGTGAGCAGGGTGACCTGAGCTTCCGCAAGAAACTCCAGCTCACGGACAAGACCATCCCCACCGCAGAACACTCCGGCCCCACCGCTGCCATGGCGAATACGGTATTCCAGCACCCGCAGTGGATAATGTGATTCCAGACTCTCGATTGGCGTATTAAGGGTGTTAGTCATGTGGGTGTGTACTGCCGACAGGCCAGCCCCACCCGCATGGGCACCGGCACCGCCGGCCATGGTCTCGTAGTAGTCCCACCCCTGCTCACCTGCGGCACCCATGGCGACGTTATTCATGGTCCCCTGGCTGGCAGCAGGTATCGCATCTGGTGCAGCCTGCGCCAGCGCCCCCAGCACCACATCCACCACCCGTGAACTGGTTTCCACATTGCCGGCAGCCACCGCCGAAGGACGGCGGGCGTTGAGCAGGCAGCCCTCTGGAGCATAAAGGCCGATGGGCCGAAACAGACCGTCACAGGCCGGCACATCATCATCCATCAGGCAGCGAAAACAGTAATACGCTGCCGCCGCCGCTACCGATAACGGGCAGTTGATATTGCCGGCTACCTGATCCGCTGTGCCGGTAAAATCCAGAAAGGCACTGTCACCCTCTATGCGCAAACTCAGCGCAATCACAATATCCTGCTGGCCCTGGCCGTCATCATCCATGACGTCTTCAAAACGGTACTCACCATCCGGCAAAGCCGCAATGCGCGCTCGGGCACGCTTTTCCCCATAGGTGTTGAGCGCATCAAAAGCCTGCTCCAGGTCGGGCAGCACCAGCGCCAGCTCCGACAAGCGCCGGGCTCCAGCCTCACAGGCGCTGGCCTGGGCAGCAAAATCGCCAAAACGCAGGTTTTCCATGGGCGGCTGTGAATTACCTTGTTCCTCTGGCAATCCAGCCAGCCGTCGGCACAGCGGAATCTGCCACCGCCCTTCCCGCTTCAGCAACGTCGGCGCAATCACCAACCCTTCCTGCTCCAGATGTGTAGACACCGGCATGGATCCAGGGCTGTGCGCACCGATATTGGCATGATGGGCACGGGTAACCGCAAACCCCATCAAATCCTTCTCCCGAAAAACGGGAGCCACCACTGTGACATCCGGCAGGTGGGTGCCGCCCAAGTAAGGATCATTCACTACCAGCAGATCCCCCGCCGCCCATTCCCTGCCACTCACCAGATCTGCCATGGCATACGCCATAGAACCCAAATGCACAGGGATATGGGCCGCCTGAGCGCAAAGTCGCCCCCGGGCATCAAAAATCGCGCAGGAAAAATCCAGCCGATCCTTGATATTGGGAGACAGTGCGCTGAGCCGCAGCACCGCCCCCATCTCATCACAGATTCCTGAAAGGCGATTGGCGAAAATACTGAGCTGGACGGGATTCATAGAGGCAATTGACAGTTGATAATTGATAGTTGACAGCTAAACCCTGAAAACAATGGGCAGTCTGCCTTCCTTGTTTATGACCATCAACTATTAACTATTGGCCAATAACTGCGCTATTATCACCGTTTCCGGCAGCCATGGGCTGCCGTTTTTTGTTTGGGGCGAAACATACGCTGCCGTGTTCACATGGCATTGCCGTTGTTCCGTTATCAATTCTCCATTATCAATTATCAATTGCCTGCTATGTCGCAATATTTGATTCCCACCTACGCAAGACAGCCTGTGGCATTCGTGCGCGGTGAAGGGGTGTGGCTGTTCGATGAGAACGGCGACAAGTACATGGATGCCATCTCCGGTATCGGGGTTTGCAATCTGGGGCATTGCCATCCGGCGGTTACCCGAACTCTGGCCGAGCAGGCCGGACAGCTGATGCACACCTCCAACCTGTACCGCATTCCCGCCCAGGAAGCCCTGGCTCAGCGACTTTGCGACATCAGCGGCATGAAGAGCGCCTTCTTCTCCAATTCCGGCGCCGAAGCCAATGAAGCCGCCATCAAGATTGCGCGGCTTTACGGCAACCGCAAAGGTGTCGCCAAGCCCACCGTGGTCGTCATGGAAGGCAGCTTCCATGGGCGGACCATGGCGACCCTGTCTGCCACCGGCAACAGCAAAGTTCAGGAAGGCTTTACGCCGCTGGTAGAAGGCTTTGTTCGTGTGCCGTTCAACGATGTAGAAGCCGTTGCCGCGCTGGCCGGCAACGCAGACATCGTTGCTGTGCTGGTGGAACCAGTACAGGGCGAAGGCGGTATCAATATTCCCGCCGACGGCTACCTGAAAGCATTGCGCGAGCTGTGCGACCAACAGGATTGGCTACTGATGCTGGATGAGATCCAGTCAGGCAATGGCCGGACCGGCCACTACTTTGCCTGCATGGGTGAAGGCGTGCAGCCGGATGTGCTGACCACCGCCAAAGGCCTTGGCAACGGCTTTCCTATCGGTGCCTGCCTGGTAGCCGGCAAAGCTGACGGTGTTTTCGGCCCCGGTACCCATGGCAGCACCTACGGCGGCAACCCTCTGGGTTGTGCCACCGCCCTGACCGTGGTCAACACTCTGGCGGATGAGGTGGTTGATGATGTGCAGGCCAAGGGCGAACAGCTCAAGACCGCCTTCCAATCTGCCCTGGCAGATGTCGCCCTGATCACCGAAGTGCGCCAGAAGGGGCTGATGATCGGCATCCAGCTGGATCGCCCCTGTGCCGAACTGGTCGCCAGCGCCCGCGAGGCAGGCCTGCTGATCAACGTAACCGCCGGCTCCGTGGTACGGCTGTTGCCACCACTGGTGATCTCAGATGCCGAAATGCAAATCCTGGTGGACAACCTGTCTGCCGTCATTCGTTCTTTTGCCAATGCACAGGAGGTCGCATGAGCCGGCATTTCCTGACTCTCAATGACCTGACACCGGACGAACTGGGCTACCTGATCCAGCGCGCCATCGAACTGAAAACCATGCTGCGCAATGGCCAGAGCCACGAACCCTTGAAAGGCAAGACACTGGGGATGATCTTCGAGAAGTCCTCCACCCGCACACGGGTGTCGTTTGAAGTAGCCATGACCCAGTTTGGCGGCGCCAGCATTTTCCTCTCACCTCGCGACACCCAGCTGGGCCGCGGTGAACCCATTGAGGATTCTGCCCGAGTACTGTCCCGCATGGTGGATGCGGTGATGATCCGAACCTTTGATCACGCCACCGTGGAAACCTTTGCTGCCCACTCCGCCGTGCCGGTCATCAATGCACTGACTGACGACTTCCATCCCTGCCAGCTGCTGGCAGACATGCAGACGTTTGTTGAGCACCGCGGCAGTATTCAGGGCAAGAAAGTGGTCTGGGTGGGCGATGGCAACAACATGTGCGCCAGCTACATGAACGCGGCCCGGCAATTTGATTTCGAACTGGTGATCAGCTGCCCTGACGGTTTTGCCCCGGACGAGGATCTGCTGACCCGCTGCACTGATCGTGTCAGCCTGGAACCAGACGTACGCGAAGCCGTGAAAGGTGCTCATCTGGTAGTGACCGACGTGTGGGCCTCCATGGGTCAGGAAGACGAGCAACAGGAACGCATGAATGCCTTTGAAGGCTTCCAGGTGACCCCGGAGCTGATGGATCTGGCCGATCCGGAAGCGCTGTTCATGCACTGCCTGCCCGCCCACCGTGGTGAGGAAGTCAGCCATGAGATGATGGACGACCCCCGTGCGGTGGTCTGGGACGAAGCGGAAAACCGTCTCCACGCCCAGAAAGCGCTACTGGAATTCCTGCTCACCGGGCAGCATTGATGGTAAGGCTGCACGCAACACGCAACACGCAACACGTGGCTTATTGTTCGAGTCGCGTGCAGCGTGAAGCCTGGAGCGCCAGGACATGAAAGCCCCACTGCTGAGCATTGAAAACCTGGCGTGCGGTTATCACCAGCAGGCCGTTGTGAAGGACCTCAGCCTGTCTCTGGCGGCAGGGGAAATTGCCTGCCTGCTGGGTCCCAGCGGCTGCGGAAAAACCACCACGCTACGAGCCATTGCAGGACTGGAGCCGGTCACCGCAGGCAGTATCCGCATTCAGGATCGCCTGGTGTCATCCCACCACCACCAGATGCCACCGGAACAGCGCGGCCTGGGCATGGTGTTCCAGGAACATGCGCTATTCCCCCACCTGACCGTGGCTGACAATGTGGCCTTCGGGTTGCGCAAACTGCCCAGTAATGAAAAAGCCAAACGGGTGCGCGAGTGTCTTGCGCGCGTGCGTCTGGATGACATGGAAGCGCGCTACCCCCACGAACTGTCTGGGGGCCAACAGCAACGCGTTGCCCTGGCTCGCGCCCTGGCACCACGCCCTGCCCTGTTGTTGCTGGATGAACCTTTTGCCAGCCTGGATCTGGACTTGCGCCGCCAATTGGCGCAAGAACTCGGAGATATCCTGCGCGAGGAAAACGTCACTACACTAATGGTGACCCATGATCAGGAAGAAGCCTTTGCCCTGGCTGATCGGGTCGGTGTCATGCGTCACGGCAATCTGGAGCAATGGGATTCGCCTTACAACATTTACCACGCTCCGGCTAACCGGTTTGTAGCTGAATTCGCCGGCTATGGTGCTTTCCTGCGCGGAAAGGTTACCGACAGTCATAGTGTTCAAACCAGCCTTGGCGAGTTGACTGGCCGTCATCAGGATAGCCTGTTACCGGGAACGGAAGTCGATGTCCTGCTTCGCCCTGAGGACATCGTCGCAGACGAAACGGCCAGCCTTGCGCTGCCCATCACCCGTCGCCAGTTCACTGGCGCCAGCATCCTTTATCACTTGCGCGTCAGTGCCTCAGAAACCCTGCTCTGCCAAACCGACAGCCATACCAACGTTCTGGAAGGCGACACGTTGCATGTAAGGCTGGGGACCAAGCATCTGGTCTCCTTCGCAGTGAACAGTGAATAGTGAAAAGCGCGCGTTCGATCCAAGTGCCATCTTTAAACGCAAGAGGCCGCGCCCAAGGTATGGACGCGGCCTCTTTGCCTTCAGCCACCACCGCGCTTCGCACGCGCAACTATTAACTATTCACTGTTAACTATTCACTGCCTTTTTCAGGCCACCTGACTTTGATTGCGCCCTGAACTCTTGGCCCGGTACAAACCCTGGTCCGCACGGTTAAGCACATCATCCACGCTTTCATTGTCATGATAGGCTGCAACGCCCACCGACAGACTGACTGAAGACGGCCCACCCTCTTGCCCGAACTGCTCCTGACTCCAGCGCTTGCGCAAACGCTCCGCCACCAGCAAGGCCCCTTCCTCGTTACTCTGGGGCAGAATCAGCAGAAATTCCTCACCCCCCAAGCGCCCGAAGTAATCGCCATCACGCATATCGGCAATCACTACCTGGGAGAAACGTCGCAACACCCGGTCCCCCCATTCATGACCGTAGTGATCATTAATCTGCTTGAAGTGATCCAGATCCACGTAACAAACAGAAAACGGCACCTTCTTGCGGTCCGCCAGTGCCTTCTGTCGATTCAACACTTCCAGCAGGTGACGACGATTGAACAACCCGGTCAGATCATCGCGAATCGCCATCTCCCTGACTTGCTCAAGCCCCTTGGCAAGCTCCCGGTTTTTGTCCGCCAGATTTCTGCGCAGGCGGTGGATACTCCCGCCCGTGATCGCAAAGCTGATGGAAATCATGGTGAATACCAGCCATTGCAGCACTTCCACAGAGAAGCTCAGCTGTACCCAGCGATCATCCAGCGCTAACCACAACATGGCCGCATAAGCGGCGCTGGAAAACATTGCCACCCCAACCATGACCTTGCCGCTAAGCTGAAAGGAAACCAGCAGCAAAACAGCAAAAAACAGTGTGACAACACTGAGACGGAACTCATCTACGTAGTAGCCTGAGGTCATGAACACGACCACGCAGTAGATGATCAACGGCAATGACAGCGACGGGTCCCGCAGCCGCAGGGTGGCACCGCTAATCAACAACAGGAAGTACGACAACATGGATACCCAGAGCCCACCCAACAGGAGCGAGCCCCACTGCGGCGAAATCTGAAAGGCCCCCATGCGGTAATACACAAGACAGAGCAGCGTATGCATGCCCATGATCGCCACCGCAGAACGGCCATGACGCCTGAGCAACCTTGTCTCATTGAAGGTCAGACTTTCGGCCTGACGCAGCTCACTGTTCATGAGCGTGACTCCACCACCAGTTTGTCACGGCCACTTTCCTTTGCCCGGTACAGTGCCGCATCCGCCCTGCGGATAACCTGGGCAGGCGCCTCTCCCTGTGCCAGCATGGCCAAGCCAGCAGACAAGGTAACATGGAGCTCCGGCGCTTCGGAAAAGCGTTGGCTGCGCATCCCCATCAAAATCCCTTCCACCAAATGTATTGCCTCTTCCTGGTCACTCACGGGCAACACCAGCATAAATTCTTCCCCCCCCAGTCGAGCAGCAAAATCCTGGCCACTCAAATGACGGGTCACCACCTCCGCAAAGCGCTGTAGCACCAGATCACCAACGCCATGACCATAGCGGTCATTAATGCGCTTGAAGAAATCCAGATCAGCATAGACCACACCGAGCGCAAACGCTCCTCGCGAAGCCTGGCCGCAGGCCTTGCCAAGCAACTCCATGGCATGCCGGCGGCGGTAAAAGCCGGTCAGCTCATCTTTTACCGCCATATCATGAATGCGTTCAACCACCTCTGCCAGTTGGCTGTTTCGCTTGCCCAACAGGCTACGAATCGTAGAAATTTCCGCCGCGAGCAGGGCCACGGCCATGACCATGACCGCAAACAACCCCCACTGGATCCACTCCCCGTGCACATCAACCACTTCCGGCCAGTAGAGGTATACCACCCCCAAGGCGATGGCATAGCCCAGCACACAGTAAACCGCCAGAAAGATGAACTGCCTCAGCGAGGCCTGCAGCACGCCCAACTGCACGATGGCAAAGAACATCAGCATGACGCAAAGACGAACCTGATCCACCACCACTGCCGTCACCAGCAACCCGGTCGTCGACCAGACCATTAGGGGCATGATCATGGCGGGCTCACCCAGACGACGGTTCAGGCCAAGCAGCATAAAGGAGACAAAGAGGGCATGACCGGCCCAGATAATGGAAAACAGGGCCGCGAAAAGTGAATCACCACCGCGGAAGAAATCCAGTTGCAGGGCAATCCAGCACAGCAGAGTGTGGGCACTACCACCCATCACGATGGCAAACAGCACTCGCCGAACACGTTGAGACTGGAGGGCTGCCGGATGTATGGCTAAAGACTGATCCATTCGGGTACCTGGTGTCGCGAGGCCAGCCCACCCATTACCAAGGCCGCGCATGATGACTATTTAGTATTATTGTTAATTAAATAGTAATACTAAATGACTACTGCATCACAGTTTCACTGTCGACCCATACCGACCGCCTATCGAGAAACAAGCGGTTTTATACCGACAACCCTCTGATTTTCTGATCAAAATTGAGGCTTTCGCCTACTCTTGGCGCACTCTGGCCACGGCATCGCGCCAACCGGCATAACGGCGTTGCCGCTCTTCCTCTTCCAGTGCAGGAGAGAATTCCCGTTCACAGCGCCACTGCCCCGCGATAGCTTCCAACGATGGATACAAGCCGCAACCAAGCCCAGCCAGATAGGCCGCACCCAATGCCGTGGTTTCGGTAACCACCGGCCGGTCTACACACACACCCAACACATCGGAAAGCGTCTGACTCAACCAGTTGTTCACTACCATGCCGCCATCCACACGCAGTGTTGTCGGTCGGGTTCCACAATCTGCAGCCATGGCATCAAGCAGATCCCGGGACTGATAGCACACCGCCTCCAACCCGGCGGTCACCACTTCAGCAATGCCGGTGTCCCGAGTCAAACCCAGCAACGCCCCGCGGGCATGAGGATCCCACCAGGGGGCCCCGAGGCCGGTAAACGCAGGCACCAGATACACGCCTCCTGCGGAACCGACACGACGAGCCAGCGCTTCTGTTTCGCTGGCATCGGAAATCAGTTTAAGCCCATCGCGCAACCACTGGATGGCCGCCCCTGCCACAAAGATAGAGCCTTCCAACGCATAGGTGGTTTTCCCATTGAGACGATACCCCACCGTGGTCAGCAGGCGGTTTTCAGACGTGACCGCCTCACCGGTGTTCATCACCATGAAACAACCTGTGCCATAGGTGCTTTTGACCATCCCCGGCGAGAAACAGGCCTGACCGACCAGTGCGGCCTGCTGGTCCCCGGCAATGCCACAAACCGGCACCGCAGCACCCAGCAATTCCGGGCAGGTCTGGCCAAAATCGCCAGCACTGTCGCGCACTTCCGGCAATACACTGGCTGGCACCTTGAACAAGGCGAGCAGCTCGTCATCCCAGCACTGGGTATGAATATTGAACAGCAAGGTACGGGAAGCGTTGGTGGCATCCGTGGCGTGAACCTTGCCGCGAGTCAGTTGCCACAGCAACCAGCTATCGATGGTGCCAAACGCCAACTCGCCCGCATCGGCGCGCTGACGAGCCCCAGGCGTATTGTCCAGCAGCCAGGCCAACTTGGTGGCAGAAAAATAAGGATCCAGCAACAACCCGGTTTTATCGCGAACGGCATCCTCGTGGCCAGCTTCGCGCAAAGCCTGACATGTTGCGGCGGTACGGCGATCCTGCCAGACGATCGCCCGAGCCAGAGGGTCCCCGGTTTCCCGATCCCACAGCACCGTGGTTTCCCGCTGGTTGGTAATACCAATAGCGGACAGCTGCTGAGCCTCGATATGGGCATTGCGCAGCGCCTCACGACAAAGGCTCAGGGTATCGTTCCAGATTTCCTTGGCATCATGTTCCACCCAGCCATCCTGCGGGAAATGCTGCCGAAATTCTTTCTGGGCCTGGCCTACCGCCTTGCCCTCACCATCAAACACAATGGCGCGGGAGCTCGTGGTGCCCTGATCGATGGAAAGAATATATGACATGATTCGGCTCACCCTGTTATCAGTATTGGCGGGGATCAGATAGATGTCCCGATGGTATCGGGGGGCGCATTTTAACCGAAGGCCCTTCGGCAAATTACACCATAACGGACAATCTTATGGACAAAGCCTGACGTGAGTTGAAAGTTCAAAGTTTAAAGTTGAAAAGCGCGGCAAACGCTTTCGGTTCTGTGAGGCCGTGCCCGCGCCATTACCGTTAATCGCGGGCAGGGAGCAGCAAAACCCTCCGACCTGATCCGCGTTTCAACTTTAAACTTTGAACTTTCAACTCGAAACTCACAGCTTCAGTTTACCCGCCCCAGCACATGCTGACCTTGCTGAGTCGCTGGCAATGTCACAGTGAAGCGAGCACCGCCCTCCGGACTTTCTTCCACCCGGATTTCACCACCGTGCCAATCCACGATGCGCTTCACAATAGAAAGCCCCAATCCATAACCACCGCTGGCTCGATGGCGGCTTTTATCCAGCCGGGCAAATGGCTTGAACACCCGCTCACGCTCATGCTCGGGAATACCCGGCCCATTGTCATCCACATGGATAACCACCCGGCTGTCCTCATCCTCAATCCGCATGACGATGGAGGACCCCGCATAACGCAGCGCATTGGTGACCAGGTTCTGCAGCACCCGATGCAGATAGCGCTCTTCCGCTTCCACTTCAAGCATCGGCGAATCACATTCCACGGAGATGGTGGTTTCACCACGAATGGTTTCCAGTTCATCGCGCAGCTGTTCGCACAACTCCATCACCTGCACCGGCTTGAACTCGATATTGGGCGTCCCCTGCTCCAACCGGGCATAGGTAAGAATTTCATCAATCAACTGATCCAGCTGCTCAATATCATGATCCAGCGCATTAAGCTTTTCGCGACGTAATTCAGCCGATTCGATATCCGCCAGCATCTCCAGCCCAAAACGTAATCGTGCAACCGGAGTGCGCAATTCATGACTGACCGCGCGGGTCATCTCTCGCTGGGATTCGATCAGACGACGAATATGTGCGGTCATGCCATTAAACGTAGCCGCTACCTGGCCAATGGCATCACTGCCCTCGATATTCGCATACGCCCCCAGATCCCCGGAGCCCAACCGGCTTACCGCCCTGTCCAGTTGCTTGAGCCTGCGCTGCAAGGGGCTCACCTGCAAATAGGTCGCCAACGCCACGGCCAGCAGACTTAGCACACCGGCAACCAGCAACAGTTCCATGGGGAATTGATCAAACAGCGAAAGCGGCCCTATCACCAACAACTTGCCCGTCTGGGCCACCGGGGCATAGATGCGGATACTGGAATCGCTGCGTGTACTGTCATCCAGGGCAATTACCACTTCCCGGCGATTCAGACGCTGTTCCTGCTCCGCATCCAGATCCACCGTATCGCGATCCACCATGACCAGATCATAGCCAAAGTATTGCTGCAGATTGGCAAGCGCCCCCTCCCATTCCTGTTCCGGGAAATGCGAAAGGTGATTGAGAATAAGCACGGCAGTGGCTCGCGCCTGCTGCTCGGACACCTTGGTCATCCGGGTGACGATAAAGGTATCTTCATCCGGGAGCTGGAAGAGAATATCGGCAAAGCCCTCGGCATCGTTCAATCGCATCACCACCAGCCCTTCGCTGAGGTGAAGCGCTTCCCGATACCCCAGATTCAGGGATTCTGAATCCTGCAGGCTGATAGGCGCGCCGAATAGCTGGGTCAGCACCTGGCTCCAGCGGCCCCGCTCTTCCGGTTTATAACGCTGGTAGCCCTCCGCCATCAGGTAGAAGGTACCCCGCGCCATTTCCTCGCGGTAAATATCGGAACGATATTGGTTGACCAGCTGCACGGAGGCGTAAGTGATGGCGCCAATAAAGCACAGCGCCAGCAACAGCCCTCCGTAGAGCCGAAGGAAAATACTATTCAAAGGTCACCCAGCGTCACGACGCGGCGGAGGATCAGGCCGCGCCGATTTCCTTGACGAACAAATAGCCCTTGGAGCGCACGGTCTTGATACGCTTCGGATTTTCCGGATCGTCACCCACCTTGGGACGAATACGGGAAATCCGCACATCGATGGAACGATCCTGTCCATCGTACTGAATGCCACGCAGCTTCTCGAAAATGGTTTCCCGCGACAGCACCGTGCCGGCATTGGAGGCCAGCAACCAGAGCAGATCGTATTCCGCACTGGTCAGATCCACCGACTCACCAGCCAGGGTCACTTCCCGGGCCGAGTTGTCGATCACCAGCGCACCAAATTCCAGACGTGCCGGCGAATTGTCACGCTCATTGTCGGTTTCCACCCTGCGCAGCAGTGCCCGAATTCTGGCCAGCAGAACGCGGGGTTTTACGGGCTTGGCCACATAATCATCCGCGCCCATCTCCAGTCCGAGCACCTGATCCATATCATCGGTTCGGGCAGTCAGCATCAGGATAGGGTTCTTGTAGGCACTACGTACTTCGCGGCATACCGTCAGGCCATCCGCGCCCGGCAGCATGAGATCCAGCACTACCAGGTCCGGTTGTTCAGCCCGGATGCGGCGAATCGCCTCTTCACCGTCGCTGACGACAGTGACATCCAGACCGTTGGCTTGAAGATATTCACAGGTGAGATCGGCAAGACGTTCATCATCTTCCACGATCATGATGGCTGGCGGGTTATCCTGCACCGTTGTCATCCCGTCCTTATCCTTATCGATTTGTATCGTTATTGTCGTTTCCTGTCAGGACCAACCCGGCCACTGTCAAAAACGTATCCCTATCGCACGTTTATACGCATACGCACTGCCCACGGCAACCTTGTAAATGTCGCACTTCTGTTCGAACCCTGTTCATTCGCATTTTTCAACGTTGACAAACACAATATCTAGTAAAGCATCGCCCACTAACGGTGCTCATAAAATGCACTCACATTGCTCCACAAGTTATCCACAAAATTTCCCCAACCGAAGTACTTGCAAATCCGGGGGAGCAACTATAACTTGTACTGATCCTGAGCGGCGACCCCAACATATTGGGTTTCAAATGCAGCGCTGCCACCCAGTCGCCAAACCAACAACAACAGGGAAAAGTGCCGGTTGATCAGCAATTTAGCGGCAATCAGGCATTCAGGGAGCGGCAAAACGTCATGGAAAAGACACAAGATATAGTGGTCCTCCTTCCGGACCAGACAATATTCCCGACAAGGGACACCGTTTTTCACGCCATGGCCTCATGCCGTGGCGTTTTGCGTGATTGATAGCAGCCACGCAACCAAGACGCACGACACAAGACAAACAGACAGAACAGCACCACAACGGAGAGGGCATCATGCAAACGGATATGAGTCAGAACCCACAAAACCCCGCCGCGAAAGCCGGCGATGATGCAGGCCAGGATCAGAACATCGCCAGCACCGCGCCCGGTCAGCTGCGCGTCATCAAGCGCAACGGCAAGGTAGTGAGCTACGATGATGACAAGATCACCGTCGCCATCAGCAAGGCGTTTCTGGCCGTAGAAGGCGGCACCGCTGCGGCCTCTTCCCGTATCCATGAAACCGTGGCCCGTCTGACCGAACAGGTCAGCGCCACCTTCAAGCGCCGCATGCCCTCCGGCGGCACGATTCATATCGAAGAAATCCAGGACCAGGTAGAACTGGCCCTGATGCGTAACGGCGAACATAAAGTGGCCCGTGACTACGTGCTGTACCGTGATCGCCAGGCGCAGAAGCGTGCCGAACAGGCCAGCCAGTTCCCTGAGCCGACCCACAAAGTGGAAATGTCTGTGACCATGGAAGACGGCAGCAAAGCGCCGCTGGACATGGGACGTCTTGAGCACCTGATCCGCACTGCCTGTGAAGGCCTGGAAGACGTGCACGCCGACAAGATCATCACCGAAACCGTGAAGAACCTGTACGACGGCGTCTCCATCAACGACGTGAACACCTCCATGGTGATGACCGCGCGCACTCTGATCGAAGTGGAGCCCAACTACTCCCAGGTCACCGCACGCCTGCTGATGGACAAGATCCGTGCTGAAGCGCTGCAATATCTGGGCGTGGCCGAGCGTGCCAACCAGGAAGAAATGAATGCCCTGTACGGCGAAGCCCTCGCCGCCTACATCAGCAAAGGCATCGAACTGGAACTGCTCAGCCCGGCACTGGGTGAGTACGACATCGCCCGCCTCGGCGCCGCCATCCAGGGCGACCGCGATCTGCAGTTCACCTACCTGGGCCTGCAGACCCTGTACGATCGTTACTTCATTCACCACAACGACACCCGCATCGAGCTGCCACAGTGTTTCTTCATGCGTGTCGCCATGGGTCTGGCCATTGAAGAAGAGAACAAGGAAGAACGCGCCATCGAGTTCTACAACCTGCTCTCCAGCTTCGACTACATGAGCTCCACCCCGACCCTGTTCAACGCCGGCACCCTGCGTCCGCAGCTGTCCAGCTGCTACCTGACCACCGTGCCTGACGACCTGCACGGCATTTACGGTGCCATCCAGGATAACGCCATGCTGTCCAAGTTTGCCGGCGGCCTGGGTAACGACTGGACCCCGGTGCGCGCATTGGGCTCCTACATTAAAGGCACCAACGGTAAATCCCAGGGCGTCGTACCGTTCCTGAAAGTGGTCAACGACACTGCCGTGGCCGTGAACCAGGGCGGCAAGCGCAAGGGCGCCGTGTGTGCCTACCTGGAAACCTGGCACATGGACATCGAGGAATTCCTCGAGCTGCGCAAGAACACCGGTGATGACCGTCGTCGTACCCACGACATGAACAGCGCCAACTGGATTCCCGATCTGTTCATGAAGCGTGTGCTGAATGAAGAAGACTGGACCCTGTTCAGCCCCAACGACACCCCGGATCTGCACGACCTGTACGGCGAAGCTTTCGAAAAAGCCTACACCGCCTACGAAGAGCAAACCCGTAACGGCGAAATCAAGCTGTTCAAGCGTCTGCCCGCCGCCACCCTGTGGCGCAAGATGCTGTCCATGCTGTTCGAGACAGGCCACCCGTGGTTCACCTTCAAGGATCCGTGCAACCTGCGTAGCCCGCAGCAGCACGTGGGTGTGGTGCACTCCTCCAACCTGTGCACCGAAATCACCCTGAACACCAACAAGGATGAAATCGCTGTCTGTAACCTGGGTTCTGTGAACCTGGCCCAGCACGTAGATGAAAACGGTCTCGACACCGACAAGCTGCAGCGCACCATCAACACCGCTGTACGCATGCTGGATAACGTCATCGACATCAACTACTACAGCGTGCCGCAGGCAGAAAACTCCAACATGAAGCACCGCCCGGTGGGCCTGGGCATCATGGGTTTCCAGGATGCCCTGTATAAGCAAGGCATCAGCTACGCCTCCGAAGGCGCAGTACAATTCGCCGACACCTCCATGGAAGCGGTGAGCTACTACGCTATTCAGGCCTCCGCCAAACTGGCCGAAGAGCGCGGCGCCTACCAGACCTTCGACGGTTCTCTGTGGAGCCAGGGCATCCTGCCCATCGACTCCATCGACATCCTGGTGAACCAGCGTGGCGAAGACTACTGCAAGGTGGATCGCAGCCAGACCCTGGATTGGGATAGCGTGCGCGAGATGGCCAAGAAAGGCATGCGTAACTCCAACGTGATGGCGATTGCACCGACGGCGACCATTGCCAACATTACCGGGGTTTCCCAGTCCATCGAGCCGACGTACCAGAACCTGTACGTGAAATCGAACCTGTCCGGCGAGTTCACCGTGGTGAACCCGTACCTGGTCCACGCCCTGAAAGAGCGCGGCCTGTGGGACAACGTGATGGTCAACGACCTGAAATACTACGACGGTTCTGCACAGCCCATCGAGCGTATTCCGGCCGACCTGAAAGAACAGTTCCGTACTGCCTTTGAGGTAGAAACCCGCTGGATCGTGGAAGCTGCCAGCCGCCGCCAGAAGTGGATTGATCAGGCTCAGTCCCTGAATCTGTACATCGCGGAAGCCAACGGCAAGAAGCTGGACGTGACCTACAAGATGGCCTGGTTGCTGGGTCTGAAAACCACTTACTACCTGCGCGCCATTGGTGCGACCCAGGCAGAAAAATCCACCATCAACGATGGCAAGCTCAACCGCGTGTCTTCCAAAGTGGAAGAGCCGGCTGAATTCAGCCAGGCCGCCGAAGTGCCGCAGGCCTGCTCCATCGACAACCCGGATTGCGAAGCCTGCCAATAAGCGCTCCGCGCTCGCAGCAGCTTCACGCAACAAACGTGAAGCTGCTGCCATCACAAAATGAATACGCAAGCGGTGACCTGACGACACCAAACTTGTTAGAAAGGAATGGAGAGAAACATGCTGAGCTGGGACGAATTCAATGCGCAAGAGACGCCTGCCGCCAAGCCGCAACCAAAGCCCGCAACGCCGCCGCAATCTGAGACGGTTTCTGGCCAAGCGGCATCTGCACCTGAAGCATCGGCACCGGGAAGTGCAGCGGATGCTGGAAATTCAGGAGGAGATGATCTTCGAGGAAGAACTGACAACGCCGTAAGCGATGCCGTCGAACGCGCCCAGGCCGCCGTGGCCAAAATGGATGTAGCCGAAGGCGTCGCCGAACTGGAAGGCACCGCCGGCCGTGTCGAGGTTGACGACAAGCGCATGATCAACTGCCGCGCCGACCTCAACCAGCTGGTACCGTTCAAGTACGACTGGGCCTGGCAGAAATATCTGGATGGTTGTGCCAACCACTGGATGCCCCAGGAAGTGAACATGAACGCCGACCTGGCGCTGTGGAAAAAAGCCGACGGCCTCACCGAAGACGAGCGTCGTATCGTCAAGCGTAACCTGGGCTTCTTCTCTACCGCCGACTCCCTGGTCGCCAACAACCTGGTGCTGGCCATCTACCGCCTGATCACCAACCCGGAGTGTCGCCAGTACATCCTGCGTCAGTCCTTTGAAGAAGCGATCCACACCCACGCCTACCAGTACTGCATCGAATCCCTGGGCATGGATGAAGGCGAGATCTTCAACATGTACCGCGAAATTCCTGCCGTGGCCAAAAAGGCACAATGGGGCATCCAGTACACCCGCGACCTGTCTGATCCGGAATTCAAGACTGGCACCGTGGAAACCGACAAGGCGCTGCTGGAAAACCTGATCGCGTTCTACTGTGTACTGGAAGGCATCTTCTTCTACTGTGGCTTCACCCAGATCCTCTCCATGGGCCGCCGCAACAAGATGACCGGTGTCGCCGAGCAGTTCCAGTACATCCTGCGTGACGAATCCATGCACGTGAACTTCGGTGTGGACGTGATCAACCAGATCAAACTGGAAAACCCGCACCTGTGGGATCAGCAGATGCGCGATAAGGCCACCCAGATGATCCTGGAAGGCACCGAACTGGAAATCCAGTACGCCCGCGACACCATGCCCCGCGGTGTCCTCGGCATGAACGCCGCCATGATGGAAGAGTACCTGCAGTTCATCGCCAACCGCCGTCTCGCCCAGCTGGGCCTGCCGGAGCAGTTCAAAGGCGTGAACAACCCGTTCCCATGGATGAGCGAAATCATGGACCTGCGCAAAGAGAAGAACTTCTTCGAAACGCGGGTGACCGAATACCAGGTCGGCGGTGCGCTGAGCTGGGATTGAGAAAGACGGAAAATGAAAAGGGTGCTTCGGCGCCTTTTTTGTTGGACGTCTCTTTCATAGATTTGCCCCCTCAAAAGCCTCGTGCAGTGCACGGGGCTTTTGTCTGCTCGACTTGACAGACATGCCTTCGCCACTCACTCCCCTACCGACGAACCAATGATGATTTTCATGAATGGCTGCGCAGAACATCCGCCTGAAATTTTGGACTGATTACTCTCTGCAATTCGTCATAACGATTAAGCAACAAAGCACATATACAACATTCGACCCTTAACCACTACAAAGGAGAAAAGGGCATTCCAGGGAAGGAATGATGAAATCGACACTGGCTATCGTGATGTTTTCGGCTGTTGCTGCGTTGCCGATATTTTCTCATGCGGAATCCAAATCAGGTCACTTCAAGGCAACACTGACTGTTGTTACGTCCTGCTCCATTGAAAAGGTCACGCCCTCGAATGCTGGATCACTTTCGACAGATATTGCTTGCTCCAAAGGCAGCAGTTATGACGTCGGGATCAGCAACGGCCATGGCACCCGAACGCTGAAATCTGCCAACGGCAAGACAAAATATTATGAAGTCTATCCCCACAGGGCTCATTCCCTTGAATGGCAAAATGAAAGTGTCTTGAGTGCGACAGGCACCGGCGCCGTTGTCAGCCATTGGGTAGGTCAGGGAAAAACCGCAACTCACGCTGAAACGCCAAACGATATAATGACGATCACCCTCACCTTCTAATCCTCTTCAGCTGCATCGAACAAACCCACTTTTTCCTCAGTGTGCTCTGCCCTCTGTGGCGCCCCGTCCTCGCTTGTCGCGCCGCCAGCGACGCTCATACGGCATGGTAAAACACGTACCGTACAGGATCTGAGGGCAGGCAAGGGGGACAGGAATTGCCTGCTGGCAGGCTCCTGCGACCCAGAAACTGAACCGTTCGTAAAAAGCGCACGACCACCCATCACAAACGCTCAAACTTTGAGCAATTACAGTGATTTCCCGTTTGTTTTACCCCTCCATCGTTGGCAACATGGAGGCGAGTCCTGTGGTTAAGGACTCTTCAATACATCAGGAGGCTTCGCATGAGCGATTACGAGAAAGACGAGTACCTGAGAGACGAGTACCTGCAAGAAGCCGAAGACCTGTTGGAAACCATTGAGCAGGTCGAAGAGACCCTCACCGTGATGTCCAAAGTGGTTGGACAGCTGAAAGAACAGGTTGCCTCACACCTGGATCACAACACGATTGAAATGAGCGCAGAAGAGTTTCTGGAGCAGTGCGAGAATCTGGAAGGCACCTGGCACTAATCTAGTTTCGGGGACGCCCTAACCAGCGTCCACCCGCTACAGGGGCCGCATCGTTGGCCCCCTTACTGTCCGCTTCCTATTCAGTCATCCCATCAGGATAGCGACGAACCCCGTCGACCCAGACACCTCGCACCTGGAACAGCTTCCAGTCGGCGATGGATTCACGGGGATCACGATCCAGCCAGACCAGATCCGCACGTAATCCTGGTCGCAACTGGCCGACTTCGTTTTCTACCCCCAGCTGCCGCGCAGCATCCACGGTGACGGCCTTGAGCGCCCGCTCTACCGATACAGCCTGTTCCGCCCCCAGCAACTGACCACTGGCCGTTTGCCGGTGCACCGCATTCCAGACCAGCTGAAGCGGTTGGAACGGCACTACGGGAGAGTCAGCATGCAAGGTAAAAGGCAGCCCCTGCTGATCCGCCTCCGCTAGCGGCGAGATTCGTTCAGCCCGCTCCGGGCCGAGGAAGATATCCCGGTGGCGGTCGCCCCAGTAATAGACATGGGTATTAAAGAAAGACGGAATCACATCCAGCTCGGCCATTCGCTGCAACTGTTCAGACGTTGCCATTTGCGCATGGATGATCACCGGCTGCTGTTTAATGCCCGGGCATTGCGTTCTTGCCGCAGCAATAGCCTCCAGGCTCATCGCGATCGCCGCATCACCATTGGCATGAATCGCTACCTGCAAGTCCTGACAATGGAAACGCGTTACCTGCTCAGCCAGCGCCTGCTCGGATAGCGTAGGAAAACCCAGATACTCTGCTGGATAATCCTCCGGCACCGAAAAATACGGCTGACTAAGAAAGCCGGTATACCCTTGCAGGGAACCGTCGCTCACCAGCTTCACCGACCCCCGGTAACTGCGCTCCCCTTCAGGAAACGACAAACGCCCCTGGGTGATTTGCTGTTGTGCATCAGCATCAGGCCAGATGCTCAGTCGCACCGGCACCAGGCCGTAACGTATTACCGGCCCCAGCGCCCTTATCGCCGCAGCATCTGCCAGACCATTCTGGGCAAACGTAATGCCCCGCGACAAATAGAGGCGCGATGCCTGACGCATCACACGAAACCCATCCATAGCCGGCAGATCCAGTATTCTTGCCCTGACCGGATTGAATGCCGTCTCCGCCAGCAACCCATTAAGCCGCCCGTCGCTGTCACGGCCATAGTATCCACCCTCAGGATCCTGCACCGACTCATCGATCCCCATGGTCTGAAGAGCGACACTGTTCACCACCCCAAAGTGTCCAGAGATATGCATCACCAGCACCGGCCGGGTTTCACTGACGCTATCCAGCTCCTGTCGGGTCGGGAAACGTTGTTCGCCTACCGTCGTGTCGTCAAAGCCATAGGCCAGTAATGTCCCACTGGGACGCCGTTGCGCCAACAGCTTCAAACGCTCAATCAGGGTTTCAATACTGTATAGATCCCCAATAGGGGGGCTGTTTGCATCCACCGCAATAGCGGAAAGGCCTTCACCGGGGAAATGCCCATGGGCCTCAATAAAACCTGGCATGAGAGTGCCACCCTGCAAATCCACCGCGATGACATCGCGACTCACCTTGTCGCGGAGCGTATCCACATCCCCCAGCTCAACAATCTCCCCTCGTTGAACCAGCATCGCAGACGACTCAGGCATTGCGGGGTCCATCGTCAGGATGGTCCCGTTAAAAAAGAGTTGTGCCGCCGGAGCCGGAGGATTGAACCAGCGATGTAACCCCGCCAATGCCGCAATCACTACCAGCGCCAACACCGCTACGATGCCAAGCCAGATTTTCATAGTCTCCCTCCTCACGCGCAGACTTTGCACCGCCGATCCACTCGCGGCAATGTGCCATGATCACATTTGTTAATAAAACAAATCAGCTTTACCTACGCCCTATCTGCACCATGTCGCGCTATAGTGAAGCCCGGAATGTATATAGGGCGCCACTTTGATGCATTTTTCCTGCACTAATACAGGGAAAAGCAGGCACAACCTTTGCATTAACCGCGTTGAATTTTTGCGTACCACCCATCGTGGACACCTGCTGCAGAGCAAAATCAGACAGGTAACAACCGGAGATACACCCCATGAAAGCATCAGATTTGTTCGTCCGTGCACTGGAAGCGGAAGGCGTTGAGCACGTCTTTGCCATTCCAGGCGAAGAAAACCTGGACCTGCTTGAGTCCCTGCGCGGCTCGAAGATCAAACTGGTGATTACCCGTCATGAGCAGGCTGCAGGCTTCATGGCCTCTACTTACGGCCGCCTCACTGGCAAGGCCGGCGTGTGCATGTCGACACTGGGTCCCGGCGCCACCAACTTTGTGACCGCTGCCGCCTACGCCCAACTGGGCGCCATGCCCATGGTAATGATCACCGGGCAAAAACCGATCAAGAGCAGCAAGCAGGGCCAGTTCCAGATCATCGACGTGGTCGACATGATGCGCCCGCTAACCAAGTTCACCAAACAGGTAGTGAGTGGCGACTCCATCCCCACTCGCATTCGTGAAGCCTTCCGCCTGGCTCAGGAAGAACGTCCGGGAGCCACTCATCTGGAGTTGCCGGAAGATATCGCCCGCGAACATTCCACCATGCCGGTCACCGAGCCGAGCGTGACCCGCCGCCCTATTTCCGAAGACAAAGCTATCTGCAAGGCCATCGAAGCCATTCAGGGCGCGCGCAAACCCCTGTTGCTGGCCGGTGCTGGCGCCAACCGCAAGCTGACCAGCAAGATGCTGCGCCAGTTTGTTGAAAAGCTGGGCATCCCGGTGATCACCACGCAGATGGGTAAAGGGGTTGTCGATGAGACCGGCCCGCACTTCCTGGGCAACACCGCCCTGTCCGCCGGTGATTTTGTCCATCGCGCTATCGATCAGGCCGACCTGATCATTAACGTCGGTCATGACGTCGTTGAGAAGCCCCCCTTCTTCATGCGCCCCGGCGGAGCCGAGGTAGTTCATATCAACTTCAACTCTGCCCAGGTCGATCCGGTGTACTTCCCGCAGATCGAAGTGATTGGCGATATCGCCAACAGTCTGTGGCAACTGAAAGAACGACTGGAACCGCAGGAGCACTGGAGCTTTTCCGACTTCCACCGTATCCGCGATGCACTACAGAAACATATCCATGACGGCATTCAGGACGACAGCTTCCCGATCCGCCCGCAGCGCCTGGTGGATGAGATCCGTCGCATCATGCCCGACGACGGCATCCTGACGCTGGATAACGGCATGTACAAAATCTGGTTCGCGCGTAACTATCCCGCGGTACAACCCAACACTGTATTGCTGGATAACGCCCTGGCCACCATGGGTGCCGGCCTGCCTTCTGGCATGGCGGCCAAGATGGTGTATCCGAACCGCCGGGTAATGGCCATTGCCGGCGATGGTGGCTTCATGATGAATAGCCAGGAACTGGAAACGGCGGTACGCCTGAATCTGGATATCGTCATCCTGATTCTGCGCGATGATGGTTACGGCATGATCAAGTGGAAGCAAGCGGATATGGATTTCCAGGACTTTGGCCTGGATTTCAACAACCCGAATTTTGTGGACTATGCCCGCGCCTACGGAGCCCATGGTCACCTGGTGGAATCCACCGCCGGCCTCGCCCCGCTGATCGAAGAATGCTACGCCGCTGGCGGCGTACACGTGATTGATTGCCCAGTGGACTACCGCGACAACAACCGTATTCTGAATCAGGAAATTCGTGATCTCAGCTCCAAGCTATGAGCACACCCCCAACGGCGGAAAGTCTCCCGCCGTTGGGGGTTTTGATTCTAGCGTCGGGTGCCCGACGTCCGACGCAGACCCCAACTTCATGGCCCCACCAACGCCATCAAGGAACTGACATGCTAAAAGAAGCCTACCCCTACTACTTGGCCAACGAAGCCGTGTTCGCCAATCAAGATCTGGATGTTACCGACAAGTACAGCGGCGAAGTGGCTACCCGTGTGGCCATGGCCGATGCAGCTACCATTGATAAAGCCATTGATGCCGCCGACAAGGCCAGCGCAGCCATGGCCGCACTGGCCCCCTACGAGCGCCAGGAAATTCTCTACCACTGCGTTAAGCGCTTTCAGGAGCGGTTCGATGAGCTGGCCGAGGCCTTGTGCATCGAAGCTGGCAAACCTATCAAGGATGCCCGCGGTGAAGTCACGCGCTTGATCGACACCTTCCGTGTGGCGGCCGAAGAAGCAGTACGTATTGAAGGCGAAGTACTGAACCTGGAAATCTCAGCCCGCGCCAAAGGCTACCGGGGCATGGTCAAGCGTGTACCGATTGGTCCCTGCTCCTTCATTTCGCCGTTTAATTTCCCGTTGAATCTGGCAGCCCATAAAGTGGCACCGGCCATTGCGGCGGGTTGCCCCTTTGTATTGAAACCCGCCAGCCGTACTCCTATCGGTGCCATCATCATTGGGGAAGTCCTGGCCGAAACCAACCTGCCCAAGGGCGCATTTTCCGTACTGCCCTGCCACCGGGACGGTGCCGACCTGTTCACCACAGACGAACGCTTCAAGCTGCTCAGCTTCACCGGCAGCCCGGACGTGGGCTGGGATCTGAAAGCCCGCGCCGGCAAGAAGCCAGTGATTCTGGAACTGGGCGGCAACGCGGCAGTAGTGGTAGATGAAGATGCCGATTTGAACGACGCCGTGGAACGGATCGTGTTTGGTGCGTTTTACCAATCCGGGCAAAGCTGCATCGGTGTTCAACGCATCATGATCCACGACGCCATTTACGATGAACTGAAAGCAAAGCTGGTAGAAAAAACCGCCTCGCTGAAAATGGGCGACCCGAAAGACGAAGATACGTTCATCGGCCCGGTGATTTCTGAAGGCGAAGCCACCCGACTGGAAAACTGGATCAACGAGGCGGTAGAAGCCGGCGCCAATCTGCTGGTGGGCGGAAAGCGCGACGGGGCCATGCTGCAAGCCACCCTGCTCGAAGATGCCCCGGCAGGCACCAACATTGTGGAAGAAGAAGCCTTCGGCCCGGTGGCGGTGATCAGTCGCTTCAGCGATTTCGATGCTGCCCTGCAATCCATCAACGATTCCAAGTTTGGTTTGCAGGCGGGTATTTTCACTCGTGACCTCTACAAGGCCCAAAAAGCCTGGGATGTGCTGGAAGTTGGCGGCGTCGTCATCGGCGATGTGCCAAGCTGGCGGGTGGACAACATGCCCTACGGCGGCGTGAAAGATTCCGGCCTCGGCCGTGAAGGCATCCGCTGGGCCATTAACGACATGACCGAAGAGCGCCTGCTGGTGATCCGCACGCCGCAGTAACGCCTTACCAGATCGACCAGTTCCTCCCTCTGGACCAGGGAGTGCCGGGCTCGCTTTCGCAAGGAAGCGGGCCCGATTTTATTCAGGGCCTCAGCACCGGCGTAACGCCAGCTTGGCCGGTTGTCCCTCCCTTAACTGCGCCCGTCCCAAAGCCATGGGAACCGGAATTCCCGAGGTTTAGTGTCAAAAGGGATAGACACGCTGGAGGGCAAGGAATGACCACCACAAAGAGAGATCTGCTGAACGCACTGGCAACCTTGCTGGGAGCAACAACCTACAATGACTGTCTGGATGCCCGAATGCCCATTTTCCCCACAGAAACCGGCTTGATAACACCCCCTAACTACCAGGCGCGGAAAAACCGTTTAACCTGAAAAACGACCGCTCACACCGATATGAGCACCGTTCATCTCGGTTTTACACAAGATTAACAGACAGCCGTTTACCTGATGGGCATCTAACCCTATCTTCCGATTCCAATAAGAATACGTGACACAAGTCATAACTCTTAAACAACTGTATCGGATCGGAGATATTTCATGAAAAAGACGCTTTCGCTTGCCGCCCTGTCCGCCGCCATGATGAGCGCTCCCCTCGCCAGCCAGGCCGCGACTGACACAACCACTTTTGATGTACTGCTGACCCTGATCGGCTCCTGTACCGTCAGCCAGGCTGACAATCTGGATTTCGGTACTCGCACTGAAGCCGAAGTGAACACTGGCGGCATCACTGCCACCTCTACCGTGGGCATCACCTGCTCTAACAATACGGCTTACACTGTTGGCCTGTCTGGCACCATTGGCGCTCGCAACATGACCTCCACCAACGGTTCGTCTGTTGCCTATCAGCTGTTCCAGCCCGATGGTTCCACCGCCTGGGATAACGCCAGCACCGTGGCAGGCACCGGTAACAGCGCCCAGCAGGATTACACTGTGAACGGCACCATCCCGGCCCAGACCATGACCCTCAACGCAGGCGATGCTCCCGACGGGGATACCGGTATCTCCCTGAGCGATACCGTCACCGTTACCGTTACGTTCTAAGCGGCTAAACCGCTATCATTGCCTCCCCGGATTGAATCCCCAGTCCGGGAAGAGGACACAAGGATGTCGGTAAGTGAAGGCAAAGCCGTTTCAGAATGGGTGGGGCACTGGCCAACATGCAGGCACAGTGATTCCCACCTCATTCGTATTTGCATCACTGATTTTTCTCACGCCCGTCAGCTGGGCAGGTGAGAAGGACGCCCCGCGTCTTGCTGCCGCCGACACCCCTCCCAGCAGAATTGTTTCTCTGGATAATCAGTTTTCCCAATCCGATATCGAACAACTGCGAGCCCAGGCACGAGGCCAGGCCCATGCCGCCTTTATCGCCTACCCGCAACTGATTCTCAATGGACAGCCAACCCCCCGGATGCTGCCGATCCAGGTCTACGGCGGCGATATTGCCGTGGATACCAGAGCCCTGGCGGAACAGGGCATCAATCTCCCAACGGACAATGATTCGCAATGGCAGACACTATCCGAGTTGGGCATCGCCGGCCGTTACGACAACAATGCCCAGCAGATCAACCTGTTGGTGCCTGCCGAGTGGCTACCCCACCAGAGCCTTAGCGCCGGTCTTACCCCCAGCACCACTCCCGTGCAGCGCGGCCAGGGAGCCTTGCTTAACTACGATGCCTACAGCACCTGGCTGGATGATGGCGGGGAAAGCACCGCGGCCAGCCATGAGCTGCGCCTGTTTGATGAATGGGGCATTGCCAGCACCAGTGGTTTGGTGCGCTGGAACAATGAGCTGGAAGACAGCGGTGATTACGTCCGTTTGGATAGCTACTGGCGCTTTACCAATCCAGACAGCATGCAGACATGGATGGTCGGAGACACTATCAGTGGTGCGCTGACCTGGACACCATCGATCCGCATGGGGGGGTGCAACTGTCACGCAACTTTGCTTCACGCCCCGATCTGATTACCTTTCCGCTTCCCCAGATCAGTGGTTCGGCGACCCTGCCCTCAGCGCTGCAGGTTTTTGTCAACGACCTGCGCTTGACCGATCAACCGGTGCAGCCAGGCCCCTTTGTGCTGGAGACCTCTCCGCGAGTGACAGGACTGGGTGAGGTACAGGTAGTCACCACAGACACTCTTGGCCGCCAGGTTACCCAGACCGTTCCCTTTTATGTCAGTCCCAAACTGCTTCGCGAAGGGTTTTGGGATTACTCCGCCACCCTGGGTTCTGCCCGCCGCTATTACGGACAGCGCTCCAATGATTACGATGGCCAGCCAGTGGGCACCGGGGTGGCGCGCTATGGTTTCAATGAACGCCTGACCTTCGAAGGCACCAGCAGCCTGAGTAGTGAACTGATCAACACCGGCGTCGGCGTGGTCGTGCGACCCGGCATGCTGGGGGTGTCCAACCTGGCTCTGGCCCACGGCCAGGATGATGACGAAAGTGGCACTCAATGGGTGGTCGGCCATGAGTTCCGCACCCGCCGCTATGGTGTCAGCGGTCAGTACACCCAGCGCACCGAGGGCTACCGGGATCTCAGCAACAGCCTTGATGTATTACCCAGCATCAAAAGCAGCCTGCAACTTAACGGCAATCTGAACCTGGGCGAACAGGGCGATATCAGCGCCAGCTATTTGGAAACACGTCTGTTTGATGGCGATGACAGTCGCTTCTTTGTGCTGGGGCACAGCCGCACCCTCTGGCACCAGCTTTCCATCACCCTCAGCGTGAACCAGAATCTGGATGACAGCGACGACCGCACCTGGCTGGCTGGCTTCCTCTATCGCATCCGCCCTGCCGACAAACGTCCGATTCAGGCTGGAGCCCGCTTTGATCATGACGAGAAAAACAGCGACACCAGCACCGTGCTGACCCTGCGCCAGCAGGTAGAAGAGTTCTGGGATCTCGGATGGGATCTTGCCTATAGCCCGAACAGCGATGGCACCCGCCAGGCGCGTGGTCGCTGGTGGACACCCTATGCGGATCTGCAGGCGGGCGTGTATGGTCAGGGCAACGAGCTGAACAGCTTCGCCAACCTCAGCGGTTCCGTGGTCACCAATTATGACGATGTATTCGCCGCCAACAGCATGAACAACAGTTTTGCCATCGTGGATACCGGAGGCTTTGCGGACATGCCGGTTCGACGCGCCAACCGGGTGATCGGCTACACCAACCACAAGGGCCGATTGCTGATGCCGGATCTGGTCGCCTGGCAGGAAAACACCCTCGCCATCGATGTAGATGACCTGCCCATGGATGCCCAGCTTGAGAGTGCGACGCTGACGCTCAAGCCCGCCGAGCTGACCGGCGTCACGGCTCACTTTGATGTCCAGCAGACCCACAGCGCGGTGCTGGTAGTCGAGGATTCCAGTGGACAGAGCATCCCCGCCGGGGGGCGTGTTCTGCTGCCGGGGGCAGACGCCACCGTGGTTGGATTTGATGGCGAAATTTTCCTGCAAGGGCTTTCCGCTGGCAGCAACGAAATCGGCATCATCAGTAACGGTGCGCTTTGCACCGTGACCTTCGATTTCAAACCCGAGCCAGGCACCCTCCAGCGCCTGGGGCCGCTGCCCTGCCTGGCCCCTTCGGAACGCAACGACAGCTCGGCCAACCTGAGTCCCTCCCTCCCCCCGGAGGAGCCCGATGCGGAGACCGTGGCCGATCCGGTTGAGCCCGTGCAGCAAACCGCCATTCCCGCTCCAACCGGGAATGCGGAAATGCTCAGTGCCTCACTGATTATTCAGGACAAACGCGGCGTCCCTCTCCCGGCGGGAGCCAGGGTGTTAATCCCCAACGCAAAACCCTCCGCTGTCGGAGACAACGGCAAAACCCTGTTGCAGGGTATCGTGGAGGGGGAAAACGAAATTGGTATTATCAGTGGTGCAGGCCTGTGTACAGTGAAGTTCACCTTCAGTGCTGAGACTGGTGACAAGCAGCAGCTTGGCCCCCACACCTGCCTGTCACCATCGGAACAAGAGTAACGGAGCGCAAACCATGCTGAATCGTCTGAAAAACATTGTCTTCTGCGCCCTGTTAGCGGGTCCAGGCTCAATGCTTTATGCGGGCCAACTGACGGTTGCCCCATTAACGCTGACCATGGCACCCACCCAGCCCAATGCCACCTACAAGCTGACCAACGGATCGGACAAGGAAAGCTTCTATCAGCTGCAGTTATTCGCCTGGGAACAAATCGACGGAAAGACGCAACTGCTAAAACAGGATGATCTGATTGTCACACCACCAGTGACACTGATCCCCGGTAACGGCGAACAACTGGTGCGAATCATTCGCCAACGCCCTACTCAATCTGACAATGAAAAAAGCTACCGCCTGATCATCAGCGAAGTGCCCGATACGGAAAGCCCCCAGGGCGCCAACCTCAGGGTATTGCTGAGAATGTCCTTGCCCGTTTTTGTCGGTGGCGAAGGCAAGGAATATGCGCTGAAAGCCTATTACAAGGACGGTACTCTTCGCGTAAAAAATACCGGCACCAAGCATGCACGATTTAGCGATGTATTCTGGACGAATCAGGATTCCAACCAACAATACGATATTCAGAAAGGCCTGCTTGGCTATGCCCTGCCTGGTGCAGAACTGCATCTTCCAGCCGATAAAACACCGCCAAAGGGGGCAATCCGTTTCTTCTCCGCTACAATCAACGGCGAAAGCCAGACCATAATGGTTGAGGACTTGCCATGAGGATCCTACTTTTCCTGAGCGCGCTGTTACTCCTGCCTCTGACGGGAAACACCGCTGTTACATGTGGTCTCAGCAACAACCCGGTGCTGGATTTTGGCACCCCGGACCCCTTTGTCGGCGGCAACATCACCACTACCGCCACGCTGAACTGGTCATGCACCAAAGACAGCCCAGGCCAACCGTCGTTTCAGCTGTGTTTCTTCGTTTCGCCCGACAGCAATGGCAACATTGATCCCCGCCTTCTGGAAAGCAGTGGCGGAGCAACGCTCCCCTTCAATGTGTACAGTGATGCTACCCATACCACCGTCATGCAGCCCACCGTAGATGGCTTCTCTGTCCCGGTCAGCATCCCGAACAGTGGCCCGGATACCGTCAGCGGTACCATCAACCTCTATGGCATGCTGCAGCCGCTTCTCACCGATGTACAAACCGGGCTGTATCAAACCGTCATGGCAAACTCTCAGGTCCATATCGTATCGGGCGGCTCAGGGGCGGCCTGCTCCAGCACCAAGGGCGCCGCTGACAACCTCTACACCCTCACCGCACAGGTCAATATCCCCAACCAATGCCAAGTAACAGCCACCGATCTCGACTTCGGCACCCAGGCCACACCACTGCTGCAGACCGACAGTCAATCCAGCATTACCGTTCGCTGTACCAACACCACCCTGTTCAGCGTCGGACTCAACGGCGGCCTGAGCGGCAACCGGGAATTAACCAGTGGCACCAATAGCGTTGGCTACGAGCTGTATCAGGATACCGGGCGTACCACCGTCTGGAATAACACTACAGGCCGACAGTCCGGCACCGGCATGGGGACTACGGCAGCAATCCAGTTGATGGTATTTGGCAGAATCTTTGCCGATCCCACCGCAGCAGAAGGGGTCTATACGGATACCGTCACGGTGGACGTTACCTTCTAACGCCCAGCCATGCTAACGCCCAACCTTGGCCAAGAAAGAATAAACGGCAAAATTATTATTCTTTTTTCGTAAATGCGCTTTACAAAAATAACGCGATTCCTCCACATTTTTCGGCCGGTTCCCACCCTAGTATCAGCAGTGTTCCTTTTTTTTGGCTCACTGAAGACAGGTTTATGGAATCCCTCGGACTGATTGGCTCACTGCTCTCCTCTTTACTGAACCCGACTCCTGTCGAAACCGGCCCAGCCGACCCACACTGGTATCAACCCGTTGTTGATACCCACTGGCAAATACAGCTGCAGGGTACCGTTAACACCGGCTACGATGTGGATCTGTATGTGCTGGATCTTTTCGACACCCCTGGCAATGTCATTCGGGATCTGCAGGCCAGTAACCGCCGTGTCATCTGCTACTTTTCCGCAGGAAGCTACGAAGAGTGGCGCGAAGATGAGGGGCGCTTTCTCCCATCAGACAAAGGCCGAAACCTGGATGGCTGGCCCGGCGAACGCTGGCTGGATATCCGCTCGCAAAACGTACGCAACATCATGCGTGATCGCATCGCTTTGGCTGCAGAGAAAGGCTGCGACGGCGTAGACCCGGATAACGTGGACGGCTACAGCAACCGCACTGGCTTTGCTCTGACCGGCAAGGATCAGCTGGAGTACAACCGCTTTCTTGCCAGCCAGGCCCATAGCAACGGACTGGCCATTTCACTGAAGAATGATCTGGAACAAGTGTCAGAGCTCGTCGATGAATTTGATTTCGCGATCAATGAATCCTGTCATCAATGGAATGAATGTGACTTGCTGCAGCCTTTCATTGATGCAGGCAAACCCGTTTTCCATATCGATTACCTCTATGCCAATGACCCTCAGGCCCGCGCCGCGTTCTGTGCAACCATGAATCAGAAGCGTTTCCGCTCCCTGACCCTGCCGCTTGAACTCGACGACAGCTATCGCTTCAGCTGCACGCCCTAGACATTCCTGTCAGCAGGCTTCTCGAAACACTTGCTGATACACTGGGAGTTCACGATAAGGGACTCCCGGCACCATGCATGAAGCATTGACTCTCATTGTTGTTTTACTCGGCTCGGCCGTAGCCGCCGTTGTGCTTTTCCGTCGCCTTGGCATGCCCCCCATTCTCGCCTATCTACTATGCGGCCTGGCTGCAGGTCCCTTTGGTTTCGGCTGGATCACCAATCTGGAAGGCATTCAGCATCTGGCGGAATTCGGCATCGTATTTCTGCTGTTTACCCTGGGGCTGGAATTTTCCATTCCTCGCCTGCTGACACTGCGGCGCGTGGTGTTCGGCGCCGGCCCGCTACAGGTTGTGCTTACCGGGCTTGCCGTATTCGCCGTCATGCGGTTGCTCGGCTTCTCGACATTGACCTCCGGCATTACTGGCTGTGCCCTGTCGCTGTCTTCCACTGCCATCGTGATACGGGAACTGATCGGCCGGGGTGCAGTGAACACCGGCTATGGTCGTTCATCCACAGGCATCCTGCTGTTTCAGGATCTGGCCGCGGTACTCATGCTGGTGCTGCTCCCGCTATTCAGTCAGGAAGGCAATGACCACCTGCTGAGCATGACCGCGTTAACGCTGGGCAAATCCCTGCTGCTGTTTGTGGGCATCTTTGTGGTGGGCAAATGGATTCTGCCTCGCCTTCTGGAAGAGACCGGTCGCACCCGTTCCGACGAAGTGTTCGTGATGACTGCTCTGCTGCTGGCTCTGGTCGCCGCCTGGGTAACCCACTGGCTTGGTCTCTCCATGGCATTGGGCGCATTCCTGGCCGGCATGATGCTGGGAGAAAGCCACTTCCGGCATCAGATCGAGGCCGACCTGCGCCCTTTTCGTGACCTGCTGTTGGGGCTGTTCTTTATCAGTGTAGGCATGCTGGTTGACCCGGATCTTTTTGCCGCCAAATGGCACTGGATTATCCTCGCTGCACTCTCAATCATGCTGTTCAAGGGGCTGCTGATCATGGTGTTGCTGAAGCTGCTTGGTGAGCGTACCGAGGTCAGCCTGCGCAGCGGGATCGTGCTTTCCCAGTGTGGGGAATTTGGGTTTGTTCTGGTTGCACTGGCCGTCTCCCATGAGGTCATGACTCCCGGCAAAGCCGGTCTGCTGGTCTCCATCACCGTGCTGACCATGTCTGTCACTCCTGCCCTGATTCAGAATAGTGGGCGGTTAACCCGTGCCCTGCTGCGTCCCTGGTTATCGATTCCGGAAGACTCGCCGGTTTCAAAAGATATCCAGGGACATGTCATCCTCTGTGGCTACGGGCGCGTAGGTCAGAACCTGATGCGCTACCTGGGGAGCTTCCATCATCAGGCCATCGCTATTGATCTGGATCTCGTTCGGCTGCAGGAAGCCAGTGCCGCCGGGGAAAAAATTCTCTACGGCGACGCCAGCCGCAAGGACATCCTGGAACGAGCCGGTATTGAACGCGCCCGCCTGCTGGTGGTGACATTCGATAACGCTCGTTTGGCAGAACGCATTCTTCATACCGTTCGCGATATCAACCCTGCGATCCGCGTGCTGGTGCGCACTCGGGATGAGACACATCTGGAAAGCCTCACTGAAGCCGGGGCGGCCGAAGTCGTGCCTGAGGTACTGGAAGCCTCCCTGATGCTGGTAGCACATGCGCTGATGATGCTGGACGTGCCCTTTGAGCGCGTGCTCGCCACGCTGAGAAAAACCCGCCGGGAACGCTACCGGATGCTTCAGGGTTACTATCACGGCGACAGCTTCCCCAGCACCGACAGCGCCGGTAACCCATACCGTCTCCTCCATGCAGTCACCCTTACCGGAAAGGCCAGAGCCATTGGTCAGAGCATCGCGCAGTGCAGCCTCAAGGATGTTGAAATCCGCGAGATAAAACGCGACGGGCAAGGCTCAGACAATCCCGACCCGGAAACCCGATTGCAACAAGATGACACCCTGATTCTCTACGGCCCACTGGAAGCAGTAGAGGCCGCAGAAATCAAACTACTGGGCGGATAAATACAGGATCCATTGCAACATCCCAGGAATATCATGAGCCGAAGCGCTACAAGCTGACCGTCGTTTAGATCCAACACTTTCCTGATAAGGAAAGGCCTGCGTCAATCCGCTTCGTGATGAAAAAAAACCGCCGGGCTCAAGCCCGGGACTTCTGCAAAGGGAAATAATCAGGGCAGACGATACAGTACCTTCAGCCCGCTACTAACCTGATTTCCCGGCAGGTAGCCCACCAGCTCCGGATTGTTTTCCAGCATGACCTGCATGGCACGATCACCGGAAACCATACGGGGTGGAGCCCCTCTCCCGGTAAAGATCATCCGTGCCCAGTAACTTTTCATTTGTGCGGGAGTTTTCCCCACCGCCGCCAGATAGAACTCCTTGCGGGTGGAGCTATCTTCCGGCAGGTCCAGCGCTTTCACGCTATTGCCGGCAATACGTCCGGAACCCTGCAGATACAGTTGCCTCAACTGATTTTCACTCAGACTGGTGATGGGGGACCCTTTCGCTACAACCACCACCACGTCAGCCAGTACCTGCAATGGCAGGATAAAGATCAGGGCAGCAATCCACTGATAAATAATTTTTTTCATCATTTTCTCCCCCCTTAAAATACAACATCGACCGCAATGCGGTAGACAGTGGGGTGATCGTCCTCCAATGGTCCTGCAGCCGGACTTGAGCTGAACATCCCGTTCACGTTGCTGCCAGTACGATCATACTTTTCATTACTCATGTCATAGAAGCGCTGAGCCTCGAATTTCAAATCGATACCCGAGGCGACTTCGTAACGCAGGCCATAGGTCCAGCTCTTGCCACGAATCATGTTACTCAGAGCCAAGCCATCATCCGCCAGACTGGCATTGGTCAACACCGAGGAAATATCGCCTGAGTTGGTCGCCCCCCAAGTCACATGGGGCATCCATTTACCAAAGCGATAACCTGTACTCACATAGCCACCCCAGCGGTAGGGAAACCATGCTTTCGGGTCCAGATCCGAGCGTTCGGCCATCAGCATGAAACTTCCGTTATCATAGGTGAAACCGACGCTGGTACCAGAAATACTGGCATCATCAATAGATGCAGTTGCAAAGACGGGGGTCGGAAAACCCAGCGCTGCATCTACCGGGGAAAGATCAGCAGTCAGCTTCGCATGGCTATAACTGAGATAGGTGCTCAGGTCCCCCCAGCGAGAACGCAGGTTAACGCCAGCATAATCACGCCCCTTGTAGATCACCGTTGCAGGCAAGGTGTTATCCGGTACGTCCAGGCTGCCATAGAACGCGCTTAACTCATGGCTCAATGTGCCGGTGTTGAAGCGCCAGGTGAGATCCATTCCGTCCATGGTATCGAACGGCACAATGTCGTATACCTCGCTTGGCAGGGCCGCCCAATGATAAGCGTAGCCCACATTCAGGTACTGAGAATGCATGGAGTTTGGCAGCATCAGGCGACCACCACGCCAAGTCACCGAGGGCAGCAGCTTATAATCAATATAGGCCCACTGCACTTCTGCATCATAATTATCACGACCACGAGCCAGCAGCTGCACTACCGCGCTGGTCTTGTCGTTGATCTCTGCGTTGAACTGAATACCCGCCCGAGACAGTTCCCGGTGGGAAACCTCATCCGTAACCCGCTCAAGGTAGGTAAACCGCTGACCTGCATCAGGGTTGGAGCCAGGATTTGGCACCGGGACCGGTGAACCCTGCTTCTGGTGTACATCATGGCGAGTCAGGCCATAGGTCATAAAGCCGTTGATAGAAACGCGATCGGTCCAGTCCGTTGTCGAAGAGAAAGACTCCTGTCTTTGTGACTCCAGCCTGGATAACCTTTGCTCCAGATCCTCCAGCGAAGCCGTATCGCTGGCATTCGCCACCCCAGATACTGCCAGAGCCCCAAGCAACCCGTAACGTAATTCCATGATTCCCCCTGTCTTCTTGTTATCAAGGTGCAGCGCTTTTTCTTGTCGCGGCGCTGCCGCCTCATTTAAACCTTTACCATCCGGCTCGCCGGCCGCATCGGGTGCGTGAGTCCACTAATGCGATACAGCAGCCCCCTGTTTACGTCTCATCACCGACCTATTCTTGATGTACCCGGACAATATCGAAGCCCTCAACGGGTAAATGCACATGCACCACCGCATCACCTGAATTGTGATGAGCCAAAACAACACGGGTTGCATCGAGATAACGCAACTCACCACTACAAGGAACCTGACCGTAATCGCTCGGCGTCACCGTCACCGCACTGCCCAGCAAGGTTGACGCCGCCGGACTCTCAGGCAAACTTGCCGGAACGCTCTGACGGGCAATGGTCAGGGCAGCCTCGGGGCTCAACGATGCGCTGCTGCCATGGCCAAACGCCTTCACTCGATCCATCCACGCCAGTACCGCAGAAAATTCATCAAGCAATTTTGACTCGGCCACCTCACGAAGGAACCAAAGCGAATGGTAGGCACTGAAGTCTGCAATACAGGGCTGCTCGCCGAATAACCAGGCTTGCGCCTGTAAACGTTTTTCCAGATCGACCAGATGCAACCGGGTTGTGTCGCGGGCTTGTCGTAGCGTCATCCGAGGCACATTCGAGGTACGGCCGATATGGATGCGATCCTTGAAGAAACGGAACAACTGCCCCAGAGACATGGCCCGGAACAGTTTGATATTTACCCGCAGCCCCACCGAAGACATCATCACCGCCAGGAAAAGCTCAAGGTCCGTCTTTGCAACAAACGCCCTCACCTCCTCATCCACACCTTCCAGAGACAGTTCAGGCTTGCCGGCAAGACGAGCAATCTCGCGGGTGATGGTTCGGGTATCACAGAACACATCTGCACCGATCTGGGCCACAGGAATTTTGCGGTAACCACCTGCCAGAGGCACCAACATGGGACGCGGAGGCATTTCCTCCGTGGTCACCGACTGCCAGGACAATCCGGCATACCCCAACATGACCCGCACCTTCTCGGAAAAGGGGGACAAGGCATAGTGATGGAGAATCAATTCGGACATGAGCGCTCTCACTGGGAAACAAGTGCCAGCGTGCGTCGCACCTTCATTATCGTCAATGTCACAAAACGATCAAAAATGATCCTTTCGTTCATTCTCGGCTGTTTTTCATCGCTTCAAGCTATTCCAGCCTATGTGTTCACTCACTGCCTTGATATCCGTAGCCTTCTTCCCCCTACCCTCTGTGATAAGGCGGAGAAAGTCCGCAAGGATGAAAAACAGGCCGGCAGTTAAAAGTGTACATGTGTGCATTTTTATATTGCAGGCCGACAAAATACCCGCTAGATTGTGAACACTTATTCACCAACAGGGGTGCGTGACCATGACCGATCACGACTCACAAAAGCCACAACAACACAGCTCGGCCTGGCAACCACTGACCGATTTCGCCAGCCAGCGCCAACAGGACAGCGGCCTGAAAGCCTGGCTGGCCGTGATTAATGGCTCCATCAAGGCCATTGAAAACGCAGCATGGCAAGGCCGGGACCTGGCAGATCAGGCTTTCCGTGCCTGCCAGGCCATTGGCCGTGGGGCCAATGCGGTGAACGAGGAAATGCAGCTGCTGGCCGATGAAGCTCGCCGCTGGCCTGCACGACTCAAGCGACTGAGCGTGACCGGCTGGATGCTGACCAAGATTCTGACCAGCTATCGGTTGTGGAATACCCGCTCGGCTTTTCTGCCTGCCAGCATGCGCGAAAAGGCGCTATATGCATTGCATGAGCGCAATGCCCAGCGCTTTCTGGACACCTCCCAGAAACAGGGCGGCGCTTTCCTGAAAATCGGCCAGCTGCTGTCCAGCCGCCCCGATCTGCTGCCGCAACCCTGGGTCGATGCCCTGGCGATCCTTCAGGATCAAGTCAGTCCGATCAGCTTTGAGGAAGTCCGTGCCGTCATCGAAAACGACTTCGGGCAACCACTGGAACAGCTGTTTACCAAATTCGACCCCGAACCACTGGCCGCAGCCAGTATTGGTCAGGTGCACCGCGCTCGTTTACCCGATGGCACTGAAGTGGCCGTCAAAGTGCAACGCCCGGGGCTGGAGGAACTGGTAGAACTGGACATGGCCATCCTCAAAGTCTTTGTGGATGCAGTCAAAAGTGCCCTGCCACCCATGGATACCGACACCATTGTGCGTGAGATTCAGAGAACCGTTCGCGAAGAACTGGATTATGAACGAGAAGCCCGCATTCTGGAGAGTATCGGCAATCAGCTGAACACTGTGGAAGGCGTTACCACACCCGCTCTGGTGCCCTCGTTGAGCACCCGCCATGTGTTAACGACTGCCTTCATCAGCGGACGCAAACTGACCGTAGTGCTCGATGAACTGGCGCAGGACAACCCCGCAGCACTGGGACTGATTCTGCATCGTTTGCTGGATGCCTGGTTCAGCCAGGTATTGCATGGCGGACATTTCCACGCCGATCCGCACCCTGGCAACATCATGGTGTCCGATCAGGGCGAGCTGGTACTGCTGGATTTCGGATGCAGCCAGGCGATCAGTCGTGAAGCCCGCCATGGTTACTTCCGTGTACTGCAGGCCTGCGTGATCAACGAACCGGCTGTGATCGCCGAAACACTGGATACCCTCGGTTTCCGCACCCGTAGTGGACGGCCCGACACCCTGTTGGCTTTTGTGTCTGCTGTGCTGGATCAAGTCAGGGAAGCCATTATTAACCCGGATCAACAGGAAGGCTGGCCAACAGCCGAAGCCATGATGCAGCAAGTGGCTGATCTGCTGGGCCAGCTGGAACAGGATCCCGTAGAAAGCATGCCGGACGATTTCATCATGCTGGCAAGGGTTTTCGGCACTCTTGGCGGACTCTTTTTGCACTACCAACCCAATATCGATATCGCTGGCTTGATGCTGGGCTATCTCACTCGCCCCATCGATCCTCAGCAGCAGGTAGCGGCATAAGACCTCCTGAGCATCCATCACCAGCAGAAAAAAATGGCCAGCATTTGCTGGCCATTTTCGACAGGGTCAAGGCAACCTTAGTAGCACTTTCAACCCAGGCTGCAGGTCATCCTCTTTGAGGTAACCCAGCGCTTGAGGATTGGCTTTCAGTGTTCTCGCCATTTCCTTGGGAGTTCTTACTTGCTTGGGAGGAGAACCTCTGCCAGTGAAGATCATCCTCGCCCAGTAAGATTTCAGTTGAGACTCGCTCTTCCCCGCCACGCTGTTATAGAAGGATTGACGCACTGCACTGCCTTCCGGCATATCCAGCAACGTCACTTTGGCATTGCCTACGCTACCCGCATTACCCATGTACAGCTGACGAACCTCTGATTTACTCAATGATGTCAGCCCCGAGGTATCGGAAGCTACTATGAGGGTTTGTGCTGAAGCCAGCCCACAACTACACAGCACCGCGGCAAAAACAATCGCTTTTTTCATCATCACACGGCCCCCTTAAAAAACGCTTTCGACCGAAAAGCGATAAATGAAATTGTCGCCATCTTCAGGCTGCCCACACCCAAGCGCGCCCCCTTGCTGAAAACAATCGCTGTCGTACAAGCCCCTGGAGGGGTACTCGCTATCGCCAAAATCATAATTACTGGTTAGCTCCGCTTTCAGGGCAACCCCCGGCGAAAGGTCATAGCGAGTGGTGAAAGTCCAACTTTTCTGACTGTAGGCAAAGGAATCAAACATCGGGATAGCCACTGGGTTGCTGGTATCCACTTCGTCAAAATCACTGTGATCGATAGTGGCCCATGTGACCTGAGGCGTGAATTTCCCGATACGGTAACCTACCGAAACATAGGCGGACTCGACTCTGGGGAACCAGTGATTCGGCGTGGAAAGATCCAGACGCCCCATTTCCCCCATGGCGAACAGCGATCCGTTGTCGTATTGCAAACCTACGCCTGTAAAATAGGCATAGTGCTCATCCATATTGAGTGCCGCAAAACCTGGAGTGAAAGCCGGATCAGGAGACAAGGGAGAGAGATCCACACTGACTCGGCTATTGGTAAAACTGTACCATGTCGTCCAGTTGCCCACGTTCGAGCGAATGTTGGCCCCGTACTGATCCCTTACTTCAAATAGCAGGCCATTGGAGGGCACATCCATACCACCCCAGAATACATTGAGGCTGTTGGACACCGGGCCGGTGGCAAAGTCCCAGGTAAGGTCGACCCCTTCATGGGTATCAAGGGGGATCACCGAATACATTTCTTCTGGTAACGCGACCCAGTTATAGGCATAGCCCACTTGGGTGTACTGAGAATGCAGGTAGAATGGCAACACCAAACGCCCCGCTCGAGTCTTCAACCCGGGCGAGAGCTCATAAGAAACATAAGCCCACTGGACACCGGCATCAAAATCTTCATCTGCCCTTCCCAATAACTGAACCACCGCCTCGGTCTTGTCGTTAATCTCACCGGTAAACTGAATCCCTGCCCGTGTCAGGCTATTCATATTCCACTCGTCACTTTTCACATTTTCCGAGAAAACGAGCCGTTCACCAGAAGCCGAACGGGAGCCAGACGCCCGCTCCATAGCAAAAGTCAGGAAACCATTAATTTTGACCCTCTCCTCCAGACTCTCGTCCCCAGCAGACTGCTGTTCGAGAGTTGCAAGGCGTTTCTCTGCTTCCGAAAGCCGCTCTTCGAGAGTTATCTCCGCTAGCGCTGTTGCAGACATGGCGGACAACACAATCCCCGCCGTAACCTTGCCTAAAGCATCCATATGTACTCCATTACTTTCATTATTATTTGATTCACCCCGATGCCCCAGCCGCGGGGTAAAAGTCTTCAAAGCAAGTCACTCTCATTGGCACACCAGACGTCACACACGGACATCATGTCGAAACGATCTGAAAACCATCAGAGCGCATACCGAGAGTGCCCACTCCAGTTTTGCTCCATGGATATCAGATGCTTTCAGATGCACAGTGCGGCGCGTCGTTGATGGATGCCTTTCCCCCAAGGCAACGGTGCCAGCCCGGTCTTCATGTCAATGAGAGTTATTACCATCCTCGGGGAGCCATTATTTTTTTAGTGAAGGAACAGAAGGCTCATCCCAAAGACTCCTGAAACTTTGCAGAAAGTGAAGCGCGTATGCAGCTCCACTCATCCCCCCTCACAAGCCTTTGGTCTCCACATGCTGCTCACCCATCCTTTTTGTGTACTATCGTTCAATAAAGAAACACCAAAGCGACAGCACAATCAAAAAAATGCGCCAGCCCCCCCTGCAACAGCGGCCTTTTTTCGTTCCACCATCACACTACCCCCTCACACTCAAGCGAGAACAGTCATTCACCTCATCAGCCTGGACACACTCCTTTTCTTCATCCCACCCCACCGGAAGCATCATTGAAAAATCACGCCAGTGCAGCAAACACACACGACAAATAACCACCCAAATAACCACAATAAAACCTTCCCTTCGGTATGGTCGTTTTCACATCTCGCACAGACCGTCTGTCATCACTCCCTCTGTAGTCGCGCCTCCCGTACACGGCACATCCATGAAGAATGCTGTCAGCATGCCCCCTTTTGTCGCGTAACCCCTTTCAGATAAGCCATGTTTTCGTGCGGCTACAACCGGTACACAAAGCGCCAACAAGCCTGACAATTCTGCAACAGCCGCCCCCAGCCCAAAAAAGGTACAAACGTACCAATAAAAAACCGGTCGCAACCACATATCCAACAACGACATTGCGGCCACCTAATATCTCGCTGCATCACCAAGGGGTCAGTTATGTCGATGAAAAAGACGCTGCCACTGGCGGTCTTTACCGCTTTTGCCACTTTGTTGTCAGCCTGCGGGGGCGACAGCAGCAGCACGGCACCCGCGCCAGAACCCAACGGGCCAAGCACGTCTTCGCAGCCTCCCGCAGCCCCACCACCCACGCCCAACACCCCGCCTCAAGCACCGCAGAGTCGGGATCGCTACAGTTTTGCCAATGGTTGTTACACCCTTTCCAGTGAGGGATTGTTTCTGCAAAACACCGCAGGCGAGGCAGGATTTCAGCTTACCGACAATGTCTCTGAGGCCAGCGCGTTCTATATGAAACCCACAGCACTTGGCAGTTATCTGCTGGTGGCAGACTACCAACGGGACCCCGGTAGCGCTGGCGTCATTGAATTGCTGGGGATCAGCGATCCTGCCGGTGAGTTCCTTGATCAAGGGGGTAATTTCGTTGGAGAGGTCAGCTATCTGGTCTCTGGCCTCGGCGATACGCTTAATCTGGTACTTGATCCCATTGCCCCTCTGGGAGGTTTGCTGCGTGAGCTGGGCGAGAGTCTTGATGGGCTCGGCGGCAATCTCGGCGACATCAACGTCCAACCCTCACTGGGAAAAGTCACCAAGGCCAGTGATCTGGCGGTATGGAATCTCAACCCCAGTGACGATGAGCGCTTTACCCTGACCTCTCAAGTGACAGGCCTTCTGCTAACAGCGAACGACGACGGCCTGACACTCACGTCCCCCAGTCTGGAAAGCGACAATAACCGCTTCACCCTGACTCCGGCGGCACAATGCGCCAGTTATCCGGAAGCCATGCTCAGCGCCCAGGTGAATGAACAAGGCCCGGCCATCTACCTGAAAGAGGTGCAACGTTTCCGCAATGTGCCTGGGCTGGATAACGACGACATTTTTGGCTACGTGGATGCACATAGCCACATTTCCGCCTACGAATTCATCGGCGGTCGCATCAACTACGGCGATCCGTTCCACAAGTTTGGTGTGGATCACGCACTGCATGACTGTGCTGAGAACCATGGGCCGGAAGGGCTCACCGGTCTGATCGAACAAGTCACCAGTACACCCGGCCCTCATGCCACTCGTGGCTGGCCGGACTTCCCTTATTGGCCACGCAACAACTCACTGCAGCACCACCAGAGTTACTACAAATGGATCGAACGGGCTCATCTCTCCGGCCTCAAGATTCTGGTCAATCACCTGGTTCACAACGAAATCCTCTGTCAGATCAATCCGCAAAAACAGAATGACTGCGACACCATGGCGGCTATCGAGATGCAGGCCGAACAGATGCACCGCATGCAGGATTACATCGATGCGCAAAGCGGCGGCCCCGGTGAGGGCTGGTTCCGCATTGTCACTGACCCGTCCCAGGCCCGCGATGTCATTGCTGACGGCAAGATGGCCGTGATCCTCGGTGTAGAAGCCTCCAAGGCACTCAACTGTGGTGAGTTCCTGGATGTAGCGGAGTGCAATCGGGAAGAGATCGTGGAGCGCCTGGATCGTCTTTATGCCATGGATGTTCGTAGCCTGTTTCCAGTACACAAGTTTGATAATGCGTTCGGCGGACACTTGCCGGATCTCTCTGATGGCATCGGCATCGGGGCTGTGTTGTATGGCGGCAACCTGCTGGAAACGGGTCATACCGTCGAGTTTGAAGAGTGCCCAGAGCATGATCACGGTGATACCAGCGGTCCGCTTGCGGACACCCTGCAACCGTTTGGTATTTTCGACCAGCTGCTGTTCCAGATCGATTACGTAGGCGAACGTTTCCCCGCCACCCCGGAAGAACTGGCCGAGTACGACCCACGTCGTGGCACAGATCACCTGTGTAACACTCGCGGACTCACTGATCTCGGTTTCTTCCTCATCCAGGAACTCACCAAACGCGGCATGATGATCGAAACCGACCATATCAGCCGCAAGGCCGCCAGCCAGATTCTCGCCCTTACCGGCGAGCGCGGTTATCCCGTGATCAATAGTCACGGCGGCTGGGGCGGCACAGAGGATCTACGTGATCAGGTCGCCGCCCAAGGTGGAATCTCCGCCTCCTTTGGCAGCGTGCGCGGAGACTGGGTGGATCAACTTACCCGCGATGGTAATCGTCCCCGTGCCGATGAATTCAAGGTCGGCCCGTTCGGTGGTGCCCCTTTCGCCTCCGACGTGAATGGCATTGCCAATCTGGCCAGCAACCCCGGCACCCCCGAACAGGAAGCCTCGCTTTATCCATTCACTTCAGTGGATGGCCGTGTGGTGTTCGACAAGCAACTTACTGGCGACCACGCCTTCAGCCTTTACGAAGGCCGGGGAGTGGCCCACTACGGCCTCTACCCGGACCAGATTGCCGACATGATCGCCAACAGCGAACGCCCGGAGGAACAGGTGAACGATGCAGTTAACCAGCTCTTCACCTCGGCAGAAGCCTACATACGGATGTGGGAACGACTGGAAGCGGCAGTGCAATGATCGCCGCGCACAACAGCAAGAAAAAACGCATTCAGGGGAACATCATGAGTATTGAACTTGCCCGCCCTTTCGTTCTGGCCTTACTGGCCGGGGCTCTGGCACTCACAGGCTGCGGCGGGGATAGCGGCAGCAGCAGCAATGACAACAGCAACACTCCCACTGCCAATAGCGGTAGCGGTAGCGGTGGCGACACCGGCACCCCACCCCTCACCGGTGAAGGACGAACGTTTATCGTCAGCCCCGGAGACAGCGCTACGCAGGACATGGTTGATGCCATGATCCAGCTACGCCCGGGAGACACACTGCAGTTCGAATGCGGTTATTTCAATCTCGACCAGGGTCTGCTGATTCAGGCCACCGAGGATGTACTGATCAAAGGTTGTGGCAAGGACAAAACAGTGCTGTCGTTCAAGGACAGCGTCAATGTCACCGGCCTGGAAGCACTGAACATCCGCGGTATCACCGTGGAAGACCTGACCATTCTCGACTCCCCCGGTGACGCATTCAAACTGAAGGGCGTCAAGTGGGGCACCCTGCGCAATGTACGCGCCATCTGGTCTGGTGGCGGTGGCCAGATCACGGAGGACAACTATGCCGACCGGCTGAACGTGGCCTGTACCAAGCCGCCATTCAACGAGGGCGATCCTGCCCCGGACTATGTGCCCAGCTCCGCCAGCGGCCGCTATGGCATCTACCCGGTGGAATCGGAAAACATCCTGGTGGAAGGCAGCGAGTCTGTTGGTGCCTCTGACGCGGGTATTTATGTGGGCCAGACCAACACCGCCATCATTCGGGACAGCCGCGCGGTGTATAACGTGATGGGTTTTGAAATCGAAAACGTGCAAGGCGGTGAGTACGACAACAACGTGGCCGAATGCAATACCGGCGGCTTCCTGATCTACGATCTGGAAAACATCACCCAGTACGGCGACACCTCGGTGATGATCAACAACCTGGCCCGCAACAACAACACCTACAATTTCGCTCACAGCGGTCTGGTCTCTGCCGTACCGAGAGGTACCGGCTTTATCACTCTCGGTTATGACAACATCGAAGTGGTCAACAACGTCTTCGAAGACCACAGTACCGCAGCAGTGATTTACACCAGTTACGAGCTGATTGATGGCAAGGATAAAACGGCAGACAAAAAACTCGATCCCTACACTGAAGGGCTGCACATCCATAACAACGTGATGAAAAACTCCGGTTACGATCTTCCCCCGCCAGATCTGGAAAAAGTCGCTAACGGCGAAGTTGAAAGCGTTCTCCCTACTCTCATCGGACTGAAGAACCTGCCCATCATCAACGATCCCACCCAGCTGCTCGGCAGCCTCGACAACATCCTCAACCTGGGCAAGGGCGCGCACATTGTCTGGGATGGTTTGCGCGATGATCTGGATGCGGACTGCCCCTACCCAAAAGACAGCAGTGGCAACCCGGTTCCCATGGACAGCAATGGCAAACCGCTCCATACCAATGAGCATCCGAATCCTGTCTGTCACTACAACGCCTACAAGTTCGATGACAAAGGTGCACGCATTCAGCCCAAGTGGGGTTCCTGTTTCCATGACAACGAATTGGCTGACGATAGTGAGCCCTATCTGAACTTCCACGGCACGGATGGACTGGAACTGGTATTGGCGCTGGCCGAACAGGACACCTCGATCCTTTCACCCGGGGGGCTACTGGATGCGCTGGAGGGATTGCTCAACATGCCTTCAGACACCAACCTGAGCGACCATGATTGCCAGTCCCGGTTTGGCAATGTGCTGGCACCCCTGCCTCGTGTAGAGATTCCCCCTTTCGAGCGCAGCGGGGATTTCGACCCGGCACCGGACCCTGAAGTGGTCGAGCAACTGTGTAATACCGAAGTGGCCAGCGGTGAGATCAACCGCGCGGCGTTGGCGGTAAATTGCCCACGGCTGGATCAATACAATCTGTTCGCGACCGCTGACGATCCACGCAGCCTCCCCAATGAGGGTGGCGTACCCTATGTGCTGAACAGCAAACTATTCTCTGATTATGCCACCAAGTACCGAGTGGTTTTTGTCCCCCCCGGCACCAAGGCGGTTTACCGTGATGGCCAGGAGGGCAACAACCCCAATGGCGCTATTCACTTTCCAACGGGTACCGTCATTGCCAAGACCTTTGCCTTCACCAACGAAAGCGAAGGCAGCGAGCAATTAGTGGAAACCCGTCTGCTGATCAAACGCACCAGCAGCAGCGGCAAGCCTTTCTGGGAAGGCCTGCCGTATATCTGGGCGGAAGAGAACGGCGAACGGGTGGCGCGTCTGGCCATGGGTGGCGGTAGTGCCGCTGTGGAGTGGCACTACCGGGATAGCGACTCAGGCACCCTGTTGACCGGCAGCACCAATGGCTACTCGGTGCCCAATGCCAATCAGTGCATCACCTGCCACGGCAATGATGATCAGCCTGCCGGCAGCGCCCCTATCGGCCCCAAACCTCGCAACCTGAATCGTCCCTACAAGGCCGAGTCCTCGTTTATGGGAACCACCGGACAAGCCGGCTTCCCGGCCATCAACCAGCTACAGTACTGGACCGATGTGGGTATCCTTAGCGGCACCCCGGAACTTACCCTCAACAACGGCATCGCCACCAATATTGAACGTATTCCGCACTGGAATGTGCCTGGCGATAGCGGCGCAACTGCCAACTCATCAGCCGATGTGGAAAGTCGGGTACGGGCCTATCTGGAAGTGAACTGTCAGCACTGTCACAACGACAAGGGTGCAGCCTCCAATACCGGCTACTATCTGGATCATTTCCGTGATGTGGATGCCAGCTACGGCGTATGCAAGAAGCCCACCGCCACCGGTGGTGGCTCCTGCGGCCGCCAACATGTACTGGTGCCAGGCAGCGCCAACAGTTCCATCGTTTCCTGCCGTGTTGCAGCGGAAAATGACCCACAAAAAATGATGCCACCCATCGCGCGTAGTGTGGCTCATAGCGAGGCCAGCGCGCTGCTGGATCAATGGATCAACACCGTAGTGGACAGCAGTTATACCAACGCCGAGGCTTGCGGCAACTAAGGAGCCTCGAAATAACTCCTAAAGCCAGAGCCGGTCCTGAATTGGGGACCGGCTTCCTCCTTCACTCTCCCTGATCCATGGGGAGGGTGTTTTTTGCTCGCTACACGACCGACGACAGACTCCACTTTCTCTCCTGTCCCCGATAAAGATTCAGGCCAACGAGTTTATGGCAACAGCCATTCATTACGGCTGATCAGCGCCACCAATTCGGCCTGGCTATGTGTGGCGGTTTTTTGAAACAGGGATTTGATGTGCGTGCGAACCGTCTGCACTGAACGCACCTGCGTCTCTGCAATCTCGGCAGCCCCCAGACCAGATGCCAGATGTTCCGCAACGCGAGTCTCGGTTGGGGTCAGCGCATATTGGCAAGCAAACCCTTTCAGATCAGGTCGGGCTTCTGCGCGCGGATAATGGAACACCAATCGCACCCAGCCCTCGGCAGGGAGCTCCAGGGAAGACAGACTCACCTGCACCCGCTCACTACCCAGTCGCAATGTCATCATCGGCCGGCCACCCGGCGCAGCCTGCAACTCCTCCAGTGCCGTTGCAAACTCATGGCGGTTTGAGCCGCGCAACAGCGAAAGACCGGCGACAGGCGACAATCGTTTCAACAAGCGTTTGGCGGCGCGATTGGCGTACTGAATATTCCCTTGCGCATCACAAACAGCGAAGGCACTGCAGCAGCTATCCAGCAGATTCTCCAACAACATGGCTCTCGCCGTGAGTCCGGCAAGCTGATTCGGCATGGCGCTAAAGGCGGTGGTAGTCATTCCTGTGCTCCCTCTCGGATGGTTATCCTGATGAGAGGGACACAGACGCCAGATTCGACAGGGATTTCTGATTTTTAATGCAGATTTTTGCCAGAGCGCCTTTGGATCACTCTCCAGCCTTGGGAGCCTCTGAATAACACCTTGCGTACTCAGCGTGGCCTGAAGCGTGCAGCTGTTGTGTCTTGTCTCGATGGTCAGGGTGGTTCCCTTTCCGAGAGGCAAGGCGCAGCAGATGTGCGCTTCAGGCCGCGTCTTTATGCCCGCGGGGTGCTCCCGGGTCTTCCTGTCTGAGCATGCAAGGGGTTATTCAGAGGTTCCCTTGTCCCGCAATGCTTTAATCGGGGCAGACAATTTCTCTGGATGACGGGGATGTACGCTGGCATAACACTGCAGAATGGTGGCCAGGTCGGTATCCAGATCCCCGGAGGGCTGAACCACCAATGGGAAGTCGATTTCCTTTTTACGATAATCCGCAGACGCCACAATGATCGGCACCCCCGCCTGCTCAGCAATGCGGTAGAAGCCAGTCTTCCATTGGCTGGCACCGCTGCGGGTGCCCTCCGGGGCCACAATCATGAACAGCTGCTGATGTTCATTGAACTGGGCCACGGTCTGCTCAACCACCCCGCCTGACTTGGCGCGGTCAATCGGCATGGCCCCCATCCAGCGCAGCAGGGAGCCCAGCGGTCCCTTGAAGGCGCTGTCCTTGATCATCACATGGGCATCAAGCCCCAGCTGCATCATCGCCGCCAGGGTGACAATACCGTCCCAATTGGAGGTATGGGGGCCACCAATAATCACCGCCTTGGGCACCTCAGGCAGCGGGCTTACCACTTTCCAGCCAATCAGTTTCAGGAAGCCACTGGCCAGGGAACGGGAAAAACCGTTGCCGCGACGGGGATAGGAATCAGAGGTCATGACAGGGTGTCCAGATCAAAGGGAGCGCAATGGTACGGTCTCCGGGAATAGCCTGCATTGACCCTGACGACCTTTCCGCTGGATGGCACCCCACAGCAGACGGCGTTTCATGTCACTGCTATATGAGCGTAGTATGAAATGAGTCATGCGCAAGGGGCTTGGGTCCAGCATGTTGCTGGGCAGCCTCTGAATAGCTCCTTGCGGTCTCACTGCCCCTCTCCCCAGGATGAGGCGCAGCCCTTTATGACCAGGAGGTGCATAGTGACACGGATCGGCCAGGACTCCCTGAACAGCAAGAAATCCCTGCAAGCCAACGGCAAGACCTACCATTACTTCGATATCAACGCCGTCGCCAACAAGGGCTGGGGCGACCTCGCCAGACTCCCCTTTTCTCTCAAAGTGCTACTGGAAAACCTGCTGCGTTTTGAGGATGGCAACAGCGTCACGGGTGAGGATATTGAGGCCGTCATGCGCTGGCTGGAACACAAGCGCTCCGACCACGAAATCAACTATCGCCCGGCCCGGGTCCTGATGCAGGATTTCACCGGTGTCCCCGGGGTGGTAGATCTGGCCGCCATGCGCGACGCAATCAGCAAGGCAGGTGGGGATCCGTCACGAATCAACCCGCTCTCCCCTGTGGATCTGGTCATCGACCACTCGGTGATGGTGGACAAGTTCGGCAACCCCCAGGCCTTTTCCGAAAACGTGGACATCGAATACCAACGCAACCGGGAACGCTACCAGTTCCTGCGCTGGGGCCAGAAAGCCTTTAACAATTTCCGTGTAGTGCCGCCCGGCACCGGCATCTGCCACCAGGTGAATCTGGAATACCTGGCTAAAGGCGTGTGGTCATCCACAAGTGACGACGGCCATACCTACGCCTACCCGGATACCCTGGTAGGCACCGACTCCCATACCACCATGATCAACGGTCTGGGGGTGCTGGGCTGGGGCGTGGGCGGCATCGAAGCCGAAGCCGCCATGCTTGGCCAGCCTATCGCGATGCTGATTCCTGAAGTCATCGGCTTCAAGATCAGCGGCAAGCTGCGTGAAGGCATCACCGCAACCGACCTGGTACTGACGGTCACCGAAATGCTGCGCCGCCGCGGCGTGGTGGGCAAGTTTGTAGAATTCTTCGGTGATGGCCTCGCCGACCTGACCCTGGCCGACCGTGCCACCATTGCCAACATGGCCCCGGAATACGGGGCCACCTGTGGCTTCTTCCCCATCGATGAACGCACCACCGAATACATGGAACTGTCTGGCCGGGATGCCGACACCATTGCCCTGGTGGAGGCCTACTGCAAGGCCCAGGGCCTGTGGCGCTCCAGTGCCGATCCAGACCCGGAATTCACCGATGTACTTGAACTGGATCTGGGCGATGTGGTGCCCAGCCTGGCAGGCCCCAAACGCCCCCAGGACCGGGTTCCTCTCACCGCCGTGAAACGTACGTTCATTGATGTGGTAACCGAGACCCTCAAGCTCAACGATGAGGAGATCAGCACACTTGAAGGCGAAGGCGGCCAGACTGCTGTGGGCAATCACGAGCCCAGCGGCGGCCAGGTACCCGTGGTACTGGATGGCCAGAAGCATTACCTGACCCACGGCGATGTGGTGATCGCCGCGATCACCTCATGCACCAACACCTCCAACCCCAGCGTCATGATTGCGGCAGGGCTGGTCGCCAAAAAAGCGGCCGAAAAAGGATTAAACCGCAAACCCTGGGTGAAGACTTCTCTGGCACCCGGTTCCAAGGTGGTCACCGATTACCTGGATGTCACCGGACTACAGAAACCCTTGAACGACATCGGTTTCGACCTTGTGGGCTATGGCTGTACCACCTGCATCGGTAACTCCGGCCCACTGCCCCCCGAAATTGATAAAGCCATCAGTGACGGTGATCTGGTGGTGGCTTCAGTGCTGTCCGGTAACCGCAACTTCGAAGGCCGGGTACACCAGAGCGTTCGCACCAACTGGCTGGCCTCGCCGCCACTGGTGGTGGCCTATGCCCTGGCCGGTACGGTGAAGATTGATCTGGACAAAGACCCGCTCGGCAAGGATCTGGATGGCAAGCCGGTTTACCTGAAGGATGTGTGGCCCAGCTCCGATGAGATTCAGGCCGAGCTGGTGAAAATCAGCAACGACATGTTCCGCAACCAGTACGCCAGCGTGTTTGAGGGTGACGAGACCTGGCAGAGCCTGCCCATCCCGGATTCACAAACCTACGACTGGGACAGCAGCTCCACCTACATCCAGAATCCACCGTTCTTTGAAGGGCTCACCGCCGAAGTAGACGACGTGGTACCGGTACAGAATGCGCGCATCCTGGCGCTGCTGGGCGACTCCATCACCACCGACCACATCTCACCGGCCGGCGCCATCAAGGCGGATTCCCCCGCCGGCCATTACTTGCAAGGCCACGATGTGGAACCGTTGGACTTCAACTCCTACGGCTCGCGCCGGGGCAATCATGAAGTGATGATGCGCGGCACCTTTGCCAACATCCGCATCCGCAACGAAATGACTCCGGATATCGAAGGCGGCTTTACCAGACACCTGCCCCAGGGTGAGGAGATCTCCATCTACGGTGCAGCCATGCGCTACCAGAGTGAAGGCGTTCCCACCGTCGTCGTGGCCGGCAAGGAATACGGCACAGGCTCCAGCCGCGACTGGGCGGCCAAGGGCACCAACTTGCTGGGCGTGAAGGCGGTGATTGCGGAAAGCTTCGAACGGATCCATCGCTCCAACCTGATTGGCATGGGCGTGCTGCCGCTGCAGTTCCCGGAAGGCACCGACCGCAAAACGCTGAACCTGGATGGCAGCGAAATCGTGGGCATCCCCGATCTCTCCAACCACCTCAAACCCGGAGAAAGCATTACCGTAGTATTCCGCCGTGACGGCAAGGAGCAGACCGTACAGGCCATCTCCCGCCTGGATACCGCTGCCGAGGTGGAGTACTACAAAAACGGCGGCATTCTCCACTATGTGCTGCGGCAGATGATGGAATAAAACAGACGAGAGTAACGAGTTGCGAGTGACGAAAGGCAAAAATGCTAAACACCGGAAGGGTTTTGGCTTTTCGAAACTCGCTTCTCGCAACTCGAAACGCCTATCTCGCTGTCGTTCGGATCGTCCACACCCCGCTCAATCAGTTACCCCCTCCCCCCCGAGGCCCTGTTTTTGCTATGCTGACTCTCCTTCACACTGAGTTTGGGGAAACTCCGTGCGTCTTTGGTCAGCAATAACATCAACGCTTGTGGTGCTTTGTAGTTCACTTCAAGCCAGTGACAGCGATCTGCTCAATGCCGAGCAGCGTGATGCTCGACTGCGTGAGCAACAAGAGCTGGAAGCGCGCACCGAAGAGCTGGAAGCACAACAACAAACCACCCAGGAATTGCTGGAGCAGCAGGACGCCTACCTCAAAGCGCTGCGCCGACAAATTGACACCCTGAAAGCTGCCAATGCCGGCTCACAGGACGATAATGAACAGGCAACATCTGCCGGGGGAACACCATGATGCTGGACTGGATTCGCCGTTTTTTTGGCAGGTCTGACGCAAGCACTAGCGCGGCACCGGCTCAACCAGCTCCAGCCCCGGAGGCCAGTGCTCAATCAGCCCATCCTGACTCTGAGGCCGACCCATTTGCGGCCTTCATGCCCTTCCAGATTCGCCCTCTGCAGTCCAGTGACCTGAGCAGACTGATCAGCGTGTTCCGCGATGCCATCCAGATCAGTACTGCCAATCACTATGACCAACAGCAACGGGATGCCTGGAGCCAGGCACAGAGTCATGAAAGCCTGATTTCTCTGCTAAGTGAGGGGGAAACCGTGGTGGCAGAGTGGGACCAGGAGCTGGTGGGGTTCGCACAGCGCATCGACGACGATATCAACATGATTTATGTCCATCCGGATTCCGCCCGGGTCGGCATCGCAACGCTGTTATATCAGCACCTGGAAGATGGTGCACGCGTGGAGGGCAGAGAGGGACTGACGGCCCATGTGAGCCTCACCGCCCATGATTTCTTTCAGTTCATGGGTTTCAACAGCGAGGGGGAAGAACAGGCTGACCGCGGCGGCGTCACCCTGACCCGCCACCTGATGCGCAAGTCGCTGGCAAGCCATGGATAAGCCACCCGCTATTAATCAGTTTTTTTGATCATATCCCTCAACCCAGCCCACTGGGTTGCCTTCCTGTCCTGTCGTATTCTTTTCTCAAGGTTCGCGGTCCTGTGAAAGGGCGCAGCCAAACAGACACATTGCGCTCACTCTGTGACTCTCGTTGTGGAAACAATGGAATCAAGGATGATTTCGAGAACCCCCTTCAGGCCGTCCCCCCGACGGCCTTTTTTTTGGTTAATACCAGAATAAGCGGGAAGGTATCCCCGTATTGGTGGGAGCGGCGGTTCCGCCGCGATGACACTGCTTGTCCCCATGCGACCGCACCACGCTTCACGCAACACCAGAACCTAACCGCTTGCGAAGCGAATCTGACATGACCGGGTAGCGGCAAGCTTGCCACCCCCGCCATACCGGCCAGGACGAATCCGCTGCGCAAACGGTCACGCCACCCGATTGAGCGGGGGCGTGACGAAGCGTTCAGGCGTTACTTGTAAAGCAACTTGCCGACGCTGTTAAACGCCTTGTCTGACAGGCTCATGCGGATCATGGAGCGGAACAGGGTCTCAGGCATCAAACGTCTTGCCAGCAACAACATGCGAGCATCCACGCCAACGCTGTAACGTAACCGCGAGCTCCCATCGATAGACGCCCGGTAGATGACTTCCGCAGCCTGTTTCGGCGTGGAGCCTCCGGGGCCTGTCTTGTCCATCACCCCGAACTGTTCACGCGCATAGTCGTCGTAGCTGGACACACCGGTGCTGTTATCCCGGTCGGAGGAACGGCCAAAGAAAGCCGTGTTCACCGCACCTGGCTCAATGATCTTGATACCGATACCCAACGGAGCCAGCTCGTAAACCAGCCCCTCGGTAAACCCTTCCACCGCCCACTTGCTGGCGTTGTACACACTGTACAGGGGCAACGGCACCCGCCCAACCATGCTGGCCACATTCACCAGCATCCCGGCTTTACGCTCACGAAAATGCGGCAGCACCGCACGGCAGGTTTCCATCAGGCCAAACACATTGGTATCGAATTGACGAATGATCTGTTCTTCGCTGAGCGTTTCGAACGCGCCCATCAGCCCATAGCCTGCGTTATTGACCAGCACATCAATCGCACCAAACTCCTTGATGGCTTCCTGCACCGCGCTGTAGATACTGCCCCGATCATTCACATCCAGGCGCAACACCAACACTCCCGGCAACGATGCCAACCCTTTGGCATCGTCGGGTTTGCGCATAGTCGCCACCACATTCCAGCCCTTCTTTTGAAAGAGCTGGGCGGTGGCATAACCGATGCCGGATGAAGCACCAGTAATCAGTACTGTCTTTTGCTTGTCAGTCACGTCACATTCCTTTTTTCAAACATGCCCGGGATGCTGACTATCCGGGCGAATAATTCCCTGCTCGGCCTCGCCAAACATCTGGTTCAACATTTCCAGCTGGTCACGGCGGCCACGACGCTCCTGACGGCGGCGCATTACCGGGTTGTAGCGTTGCGACACATGGCCCACAAAACGCGGCACCAGGGTGACCACCGGGTACCAGGGCAAGGTGGATGCGGGCAGCCCCAGCTGCGCCATCTTTTCCTTGTCGAGGAAATAGCTGCTCATGCTCAGGTGCTTCTCATAGGCAAGGCGACGCTGAATGCCTTGCAGATGACTGAAGTGGCGCTCCAACGGTTCGTCTGCCAATGCCTTGCCCAGCTCCCGGGTGGTCTCGTCCGGACGGCTCTGGGTCATCAGGGTATGCTGCAGCAGCACGATGCCCTGGCGCTCGGTATCCACCAGCCAACGCTCTTCCACCCCCATCAGCCAGCAGGCGTATTTCCACAGGTGCATCACCGCTTTGGACTCCCTTGGCGTCACAGGCACACCAAGCTTGCGCAAGCCACCCAGCATCACCACACAGAACCCGAGGTAAGTGGCCACCATATCCACCTGACTCAACGGCATGCCCCACTCGCTGGCGTCCCAGTCCTCGCGCCGGTTCAGGTTACGGCGCACCAGTGAATGCACCATGCGCACATGCAAGGTGGAACGGAAGCCCGGCCCAAAACGCTGTAGCCCGTCTTGCTCGGTACAGTCCACCCACCATTTTCCGGTTTCGGCTACTCGCTGGGAGGCCCCCTTGTTGAGCGCCCCGGTCAGCACCAGTGACTGGTTGAAACCGGACAGCAGATAACCGCCCATCAGGGCCAGATCCCGCAGTACATACGGGGCGGTCATGCCGGTGGAGTGAATGAAACGGGCACCTTCGTTGATCAGGTCGAAGTCCACCCAACTTGGGCGCTTTTCCACCTTGCGGATAAAGACGCGCAGGGGCTCAGGACAGTCTTTTACGGCCGCCAGGCCTTCATTGATGGCTAATTCAAACTTGCCACGGGCTTCACGGGCACCGTACTCCATCATCCAGTCCACCAGCGCATCCATCTCTGGATCCCCCACCCAGAGCGCGCCCACAACCCCATCAAATTCTTCCCGGCTGGGGGCCAAATCGCGCCCCAGCAAAGTCTTTAACAGCAGCGGCGTCGGCTGCTGGGTCTTCTCAAAAGGCCGTACCCGTCCGGGTACCGCTGGCAGTATTGCCTGAGCCCTGGCTTGAGCGTTCATGCTCGCCTCCACATGTCAGTGCGACGGTTGTTGCAATGACAGGCACCCTAATGCGAATATGTATTCGCATTCAATTCGCATTTAAACACTGACCCACCTCAATCCGAGCCCACCATGCGTAAACGTCCACAACAGCAACGTTCCCGCGAGATGGTCAAAACATTGATCGATGCCACCGCCAGGGTGATACAGCAACAAGGGCTGGATAACACTACCACCGCCCGAATTGCCGAGGCTGCGGGTGTCAGTGTGGGTTCCCTGTACCAGTACTTTGGTGACAAGGATTCGCTGATAGAAGCACTGATGGAAAGCCTGGCGGAAGACATCGGCAGCGGACTGCGGCACCTCCCCCTGCTGGACAACGACGACATGCATGCCCTGGTTGGCAACGCCATCCGCTTTGGCTTTGCCGTGCTGCATTCTCGTGATGGGCTTTACCTGGAGCTGGTGCGTAACTGGCATCGCCTGCCCACCAACCGGGTGGTGGATGTATTGCAACAGCACTTCATGGAACTGGCACGACTCTACTTCCTGCGCCACTATCGGGATTACCCCATCGACAATCTGGAAGTACGGGTGTTTATTGTCACCAACAGCGTGCTCTTCACCATGGTGCGGCATATTAGCCAGAACAACGGCCTGATCCGCGAAAGCGCCCTGGCAACGGAGTTGACCAGCATGGTCGCCAACTACATGACACAGCCTCCGCAATCACCGGAGGCACAGCCATGACCCCGGATCTGGCCCTGGCCTACTGCCGCATGATTGCCCAGGCATTGGGCCTGGATCAGGATGGCCTGGAGAATCTGGTCTGTAATACCGGTATCAACGTAGAAACCTTGTTGCATGGCGACGGCTTTATTGACTGGGCAGGTACCTGCCAGTTAATCGCCAATGCCCACGCCATCAATCCCCAGCCGGATATCGCCCTGCAAGCCGGCTTGCGCGCCCTCCCCGCCATGCACGGCCCCATGGGCATGGCGGCCATGGCCAGCCCCACCCTGCGTGATGCCATGCGAGTCTTTGCTGCCTTTACCAACACCCGCACCCGGGTATTCCACACAAAGATGGAAGAGAACCACGACACCATTACGCTCCATCTCCAATTCAACTACCCCATGGACGAGTACATCCGATTCCTCACGGAATCCGCCATGGCCTCAGCCTATGCCTGCCATGTGGTACTGCGCGGCAAACCCATCAACGATGGCGCCGCCTACTTCAATTACCCGGCTCCGCCTTGGGCCGATGCCTACAAGAGAATTTTCCGTGGTACCGAAGTGATATTCGATGCCCCCAATGCGGGGCTCAGCCTGCCCGCCCATTATGGTGACGAGCCCCTCGCCAGCCATGACCGGGAACTGCTGTGGATGGCCATCGGCCAGTGTGAGGCCCGCCAGGAATCCCTTCGCAAAATGGGCACCGTCAGCGATCAGGTACTGGCATTACTTCATCAGGCACAAGGGCAAGCCGATCTGGAGACCATCGCAGACCGGCTACACATTAGCCCCCGCACCCTGATTCGCAAGCTCAAGCAGGAAGACACCCGCTTCCAGCAACTCCGCGACCAGACCCTCAGCCGGCGTGCAACGCAGCTACTCAGCCTGCCCCACTACACCGTAGCCGCTGTAGCCGAAGACCTGGGCTACACCGACGTGGCCAGCTTCCGCCGCGCTTTTCAGCGCTGGTTCGGCACCAGCCCGGGAAAGTTTCGGCAGGAATAGAGCAGTTGAAAGTTCAAAGTTTAAAGTTTAAAAGGCGCGATCAAAAGCCGTGAAATGGAATGTGCTGTGCCCGCGACCCAAGCTTGGACGCGGGCAATGCCATGGGGCGTCGCGATGAACCAGCCCGCGCTTTTCAACTTTAAACTTTGAACTTTCAACTTACCCCTGTCATTTATCATCCCCCCCTTGTCAGCATCCGCGCTTATCCGTGAACCGGTTTCCGGCAACACTGAATAAAAGCATCATTGGAGACTGGCGCAATGAGCAACGCCGAGAACAATAACGATCTTGTAAAACTGAAGGTGTCACCGAAAATTGCGTGGCCCACTATTGCTATCCTGATTGGCTCCCTGGCCGCGATTGGCCTCACCTGGGCGTTGGTTCCCATGGGCATCTGGCCGCTCTGGCTGGGCATGCTGGTTAACGGCATTGCCGGCTACGCCCTGTTTACGCCAGCCCACGAAGCCATCCACCGTGCGGCAGCCCAGAAGTCGGAGCACAATGACTTTATTCTGTCAGCGGCGACCTTCGTAGCCGTTCCCTTCGGTAAGGGTAAACTGTTCCGGCTTCTGCACATGCGCCATCACCGCTTTGCCAACGACCCGGCCAATGACCCTGATCACTGGATGGCCAGCAGCCTGTGGACCATGCCGCTATGGGGTCTGTGGCCGTATTTCTATCTCTACAAGTTTCTGCGCAACCCGGCACTGCTGCCCAATGTGAAGGTCTCCGAGATCGTGCGTGAAATTGCGGTGGCAGGTGTCATCTTCGGTGCACTGACCGTATTGATGCCCTATTACATGCTGATGCTGTGGTTGATCCCCACCTACATCGCCTTTTTCCTCATGTGCCTGGTCTTCATGGTGCTGCCACACTACCCGCATACCGGTCGCCAGGATGAAGATCCCAATACCACCGCGCTCATGCGCATGGGCCAGGAGTGGTGGCTCACCCCGGTGCTAATGTTCCAGAACTACCATCTCGTGCATCACTTGTACCCCACTGCGCCGTTCTACCGCTACGGCAAGATCTGGAAGGCCCGCGAGGCATATCACCTGGAACATTCCGGCGACATGATCATTGGCCCCTTTGGCCTTGGCCCGGACAAAACCCGGCCCCAGCCCCCAAACGAAGCCGCCTGATCCCCTTTCCGGGCGGTTCCGGCCGCCCGTTTTTTCCAACTGCGAATGCCCCGAAACCCGTTGTCGGGTGACACTATTTATCCCCCTTTTTGGCAATTTCGGCGCTTAACAGGCCCGGAAAAACAGTAAACACTCTGTATGCAACCTGCAGGGAGAACCCCGATGACAACAACGACAGAAGCAGAAGAACTTCAAACCCTGGCAAAACTGAAGGTATCCCCCAAGTTTGCCTGGCCGACCATTATCCTGATGGTGGCATCCCATGCGGCCAACATTACCAGCTGGGTTATGGTCATCGGCGGTTACTGGCCCGCCTGGGTCGGCCTGATCATCAACAGCATCTCAGGCTATGTCATGTTCACCCCGGCCCACGAATCCATTCATCGTGCCGCCGCCCAGAAGTCCGAACACAACGACCTGATCCTCTCTATCGCCACCTTTGTGGCGGTACCCTTCGGCAAGGGCAAACTGTTCCGCATCATGCACATGCATCACCACCGTTTCGCCAACGACCCGGAAAAAGACCCCGATCACTGGATGGCCAGCAGCCTGTGGACCATGCCGCTGTGGGGCTTCTGGCCCTTCATCTACCTGATCAACTTCATGCGTAATCCGGAAAAGCTGCCCAACGTAGAGGTCGCTGAAATCCGTCGCGAACTGATCGTGGCAGGCATCGCCCTGACGGCCCTGTTCATATGGCAGCCCTATGTGACGCTGATGCTGTGGCTGATCCCTTCCTATTTCTCGTTCTTCCTGATGTGCCTGGTGTTCATGGTGCTTCCGCACTATCCCCACACCGGCCGTCAGGATGTGGACCCGAACACCACCTCCCTGATGCGCATGGGCAAGGAATGGTTGCTGACACCAATCCTCATGTACCAGAACTATCATCTGGTTCATCACCTCTATCCCACCGTACCGTTCTATCGTTACGGCAAAGTCTGGAAAGCCCGCGAGGCTTACCACCGCAAACATTCCGGCAGCATGATCATTGGCCCCTTTGACCTGGGCCCCAAAGAGCAAACCGGTAACACCTGACAGGAGCATAACAATGACAAGAACGGTACTGGTAACTGGCGGGGCCGGCGGTATTGGCCGTGAATTCTGCAAGCTGTTCAACAATGATGGATATCGTATCGTGGTGTTCAGTCTGCAGCAGGACGAGCTGGACCAGCTCGGCAAGGATTTGAAAGACCAACGTAGCGAAGTGGACTATCACGGCGTACAAATGGACCTGTCAGAGCCGGACGCCGCTGAACGTATCCTGGAATGGCTGGATCAGAAAAGCATCGAACTGGACGTACTGGTCAACAACGTGGGCTTCGGCATGATGGGCGAGCATGTTGAACAGGACAGCAAGAAGCTGGAGCGCATGCTCACCCTGAACAACATCCTGCTCACCAAACTGTGCATGCTGGTGGGGAATCGCATGAAGGCTCGTGGCACCGGCCAGATCATGAACATCGGCTCCCTCGCGGGCTTCTGCCCCATGCCGTTCTTCGCTGCGTACAGCGCCAGCAAGGCGTTCGTGATCAACTTCAGCGCTTCCCTGCACGAAGAACTGAAACCCTATGGCGTGGAAGTCACCTGCTTCTGCCCCAGCACCACCAGGACCGCCTTCCTGGACACCGCGCAGAGCAAACACCAATCGTCCACCGGCATCACCAAATTCGTATCCGCCCAGATCGACACCCCGGAAGAAGTCGCGATAGCGGGTTACAAAGCCCTGAATGAAAAAAAAGTGTTTGCGCTGCCAAGCCTGGCTATCACACTGCAAAGCATCTGGATCCGGACCATGCCACTACGCACCATGGCGGCGTTTGTGCACAAGAAAGCATTAAAAGAGCAGTGAACAGTTAATAGTGAATAGTTAATAGTTAACAGCTGCGCGGGACAGGTTAGCCCGTTCCGCAACCAGAGAGGCCGCGTCCAGACATTGGGCGCGGCCTCTCTGGTTTGGGAAAGCCTGGTGGAGCTGCAGTGTGAATCGAGCGTAGCGAGTGACGAGTTTCGAGTTGCGAAAGGCAAGATCAGAATCACACCTGCGAGAACCGGTTTTTGGTTTTCGAAACTCGCTCCTCGCAACTCGTAACTCTTTTGCTCGCGGCTCCAGCGCCGCTCCTACCGTTCTTCCAAACGAAAGAGGCCGCGCCCAATGTCGGGCGCGGCCTCTATCCTTTCCTTCACCGCCACGCGTTCCACGCGCAACTATTCACTGTTAACTATTAACTATTCACTGCCTTATCTAACCAGCCACAAGCTCAATTGCGGAATATAGGTGATCATCAGCAATGCCACGATCAGCACCAGCATGAACGGAATAGTAGAAGCGAACAGTTCGGTGACTCGTTTCTTGAAGCGGTAACTGGCGATAAACAGGTTCATCCCCACTGGCGGGGTGATGTAACCAATCTGCATGTTGGCCACGAAGATCACGCCCAGGTGCACAGGATCAATGCCATAGCGCAGGGCCACAGGCAGGATGAGCGGCACCATGATCACCAGCGCCGCAAAGATATCCAGCAGCGCCCCCAGCAGCAACAACAGGATGTTGAGCAGGATCAGGAAGGCGATCTTGCTCTCCACATGGGTCTGGATCAGGGTAAACAGCTTCTCCGGAACGCCCGCGTAAACCAGATAATCAGTGAACGCCAGCGCCACTGCCAGGATCAGCAGAATGCCGCCCACCATGATCATGGAATCGCGCATGATCGAGGGCAGTTTTCGTACAGAGATCTCCCGGTACAGGAACACTTCTGCCACCAGCACATAAAGTGCCGTCACCGCCGCCGCTTCGCTGACCACCAGGAAGCCGGAGAAAATTCCGCCCAGCACCACCACCGGCAGCGGGAGTTCCCAGCGCGCTTCCCAGAGCGCATCCACCAACTCCCGGAAATCAAACGGCTGGCGGGGAATCGGATGGCCTGCCTTGGCGGCACCACGGGTGGCCCATACGCAGTAACCGTACAGCAGCACGATCATCAGCAGCGCCGGCACCAGACCCGCCAGATACAGATCCACGATTTCCACCGGTGGCATATCCAGTTGCTGGGACATCTGTTGGGCAATAATGCCGTAGATCAGCAGAGGAACCGATGGCACCAGCAGCAAACCAAGGCTACCGGATGACGTTACCAGACCCAGGCTGAAACGCTCCGGATAATTGCCTTTCACCAATGCCGGCAATAGCAGCGCGCCCAGCGCGACAATGGTGACACCGGAGCCACCGGTTAACGCCGTAAAGAATGCGCAGGCAATCAGGGAAACAAAGGCCATGCCTCCGGGCATCCAGCCAAAGGCGGCCTGACTGAGGCGCAACATGCGGTCGGCGGTTTTCGATTCGCTGAGCAGAAAACCGGCAAAGGTGAATAACGGCAGCGCCATCAAAACCACTGAGTTACTCAGCTGGTAGATATCAATGTGCAGTACCGCCAGCTCAATCTCCAGGGTGTAGAAACCGAGCGCCGCAGCGCCAAGAATAATGGCATACAGTGGCGCGCCCATCAGGGCGAGCAGGATCAGCAGAAGAATCGCGATAGTGATCATGCCACCGGCTCCTGCATCTTCGGCCGCTTGCCCAACAGGCCTAGGCCGAACAGGGCCACATAACGCAGCGCCATCACCGAAAAGCCCACCGGGATGATCGCCTGCAGCAACCAGCTGGGCACATTGGCAAAGGCCGGCGTGGCATATTCATACTCTTCGATCACAAAGCCCACGCTGTACCAGGCCACCAGCACGCAAATGAATGCGGTGAACAGATCCACAGCCGTGGTCAGGAAGGGATGGTATTTCTCTGGCAGCAAAGTGGACGCCACATCGATGCGAATGTGTTCATCCTTGCGTGAAGCAATCATCGCGCCCAACAGACCGATCCACAGTACGGCGTTCTGCAGCAGCGGCTCGATCCAGACCAGGCTGGTACCGAAAAAGTTACGCAGCACAATCTGCGCCACCGCCAGCAAGATCATAAACAAAAGGACGGCCACGATAAGGCCGTCCTCAATGCGATGAAGCGTGCGGTGCAGGCCGCCCAGAAAACCGGTCATTTACTGCCCACGCTGCTTGGCAAGAATCGCGTTAAGGCGATCAAGCATGGCCTGACTGATCTCACCTTCTTCCACCAGTTCGGCAGTGGCACGATCCGCATATTTCTTCCATTCACTGAACTGTTCTGCAGAGGGCTTGACCACGCTGAGGCCCTGCTGCTGAACTGCGGCGAACGCACTCAGGTTTTCCTTGCGGCTCTCGGCATCCAGTTTGGCGAAAGTGGCCTCCAGCACCTCGTGCACCGTTTTCTGATCTTCCGCACTAAGGCGGCCAAAATATTTCTTGTGAATACCGAGCAGGCCGAAGGTGTACAGCAGAGGCATGTCGGTCACGTTGTTCACGCGGGAGTACCATTGCAGGGTCAGAGCCGCCACCGGCGGCGCGGCAAAGGCGTCCACCGCACCGGTTTGCAGGGAGGTCAGCACCGCGCCGATGTTGAGCATGATCGGGGACAGCTCAAACGCCTTGGCCGCCTTGGCTGACGCCTCGTCGTTGGCCGGCAACCACAGCTTCTGATCACGCAGGTCATCCAGGCTGCGCACCGGGTTTTCGGACATCACATAAGCGAAGCCACCGTCGATCAAACCGAAGCTTACCCAGCCCCCCTCTTCCAGACCTTTCTGGATTTCCGGGTCCAGTTCAGCACGCACGGCATCCACTTCATCATAGTTGTTGAAGGCCAGCGGCACGTTGAGGATCTGGCTGTCCTTGTAGGCTGACGCAAAGGCACCGCCCTGGGCGATCTGCCCATGCAGCTGACCAATACGGATCTTGCGTTCTACCGCCCGGTCATCGCCCATCACACCGCCGGGGTAGATTTTCAGTTTCACCCGCCCTTCGGTTTTCTCGGCAATTTCCTTACCCGCATTTTTCAGTCCGGTAACGATGGTGGTGCCATCCGGGTACAGGGTGGAAATTTTCAGGGTAGTAGCGGCAGTCGCCACCAGCGGCAGCAGGGCTACCAGAACCGTCGCAAGACGCAACATATCAACTCCTAGAAATAGTCATCAGCATCGGCAAGTAGCGCGGTTGCCTGTTGCTGGGCGTAGGTATTTTGCAGGGTCAGGCCATGAACCTCCGGGTCTGCCGCCAGCACCTCATTGAGCAGGCGATCATGCAGCTCCCGGTCAAAAACCAGCCTTGCGTATTTTTCGGCGTACAGCACCGGGGCCAACAGATTCTTGCCCTCGGACAGCGTCACCGCCTTCTCGAAATGCGTTTGTGCCTTGTCAGGATTCCCCCCCAACGAGGCAGGCAAAATACTGTTCAATACGCCCAGATACATGTGGGCCTGGCCATATTGATAACCTTCATCCAGCTCGACTACGCGATCCATGATGGCTTCCACACGGCCCAGTTCTGCCACCGCATTCCAGTCGCTGGTGTTCTGCTGAATATAACCGGCCCAGGCACTACCCAGAGTGAACAGCATGGGCACGTCCTTCTTGCTGGCGTCATCCAACAGGGCTTCAAACTCCGGCACACTCAAGCCGCGCAGGTCGCAATAATCACCGTCCCTGGCGCAGGCAGCACGAAACGCATAAACCAACGCCTTGTTGCTCAGCTTGCGGGCTCGCTCAGGCTCTTCGACAAAGATCCCGGCATAGGCACCATACAAATCGGCACCACTGGACAGCAAAGACTCACTTTCCGGCCAGTTTTCGATCAGGCCATCCACCATTAGCAAATAGGTGGGCAGGCCGTCTTCCACCAGCTGAAGGTCGTTGTTGTTCAATACACCGTAGGGCAGGTTGTCATCGACCCGGGCCAGAGAACAGCCCTGGAAGGTAAATGCCGATGCCAGCAGAAGTGTTGGGGCCAGCCCCTTGAGGAAGCGCCACTGCATAGGTCGCTGGTATCCTTTCATATTATGTTCATTGTTTTGGCTGTCTTTATAGCAGCCCCACAGGGGTAACTCAAACGGCCCCATTGGCCGCACCGCGGCGAATCAGGCCGAAAATGCCACCCAATATGCAGCCACTGACCAGCCCGGCAAGGTGCGCCGCATTGGCGACCACATCCGACAGCCCCACAAAGCAGATCACCATCCAGGCCAGCATGAAGATGACGATTTCCCGACGCAGGGCATAGCCAGCTCCGGGGTTGAGGCGACCGTAGATCCATAAATAGCCCAGCAAGCCATACACCACACCGGAAAGCCCGCCAAAAGCCGGCCCGCTGGTGAGAAACTGGGCCACATTGGCCACGGCGGAGGTCACCAGGGTCACCATCAACAGCTGGCCGGACGACTGGAAGCGTTCGATCAAACGCCCCAGATCCGCCCACCACAGCAGGTTAAAGAGAATATGCAGCAGCGAGAAGTGCAGCAGCATGGGCGTGACCAGCCGCCAGGGCTGGGCGGACAGGCCTGACAAGGAATGGGGGAACATCAGCGCGCTATACACCCCATTCCCCATGATCCAGGGAGTCAGAAAAATGGCCGCACACAGCACCAAAATGGATTTGGTGACCCAGCCCATGCTGGCCAGCCAACCACCGGACAACAGCGGCTGCGGGCGTCCCGTCAGCGGCTCCAGAGCCGGCCGCCCTTGCTGACGGCGAAGATCACCGATGAGTTCCTCCACCAACTGGCGCGCATGAGGATATTGGCGCTCATCAGGAATCGACAGTACCTGCTGCCCCTCCACTTCTGTACGGGCCACGGTAAAACCGTTGCGAGTCAGAGTACGCTCAATCAGATCGGCCAGCTCCGGCTGCGGGGTGCGAATCAGTTCCATGCGAGTCCTGTTAACGCCTCTTTGCGCTGTGAATCAGTCAGTTCGGTCAGATTTTCCACTTGCTGCCAGAAACAGTCCCATTCTCGCTGGCACTGAGACAGCAAGCGTGCAAAGGCAGGAACATAGCCATTATAGTCACTGACCCCATTAAGCTGGGCATTGTTCAACGGTCCGTCGAAAAACCCCTGATAACCCGCCAGAGCCGGCATGGCAGATTGCTCCCGGAGAAAGCGCTCACGGGCCTGCTGCTGAATGCGGGCCTTGCCTTCAGCCAGCACAGACGGACTCTGCTCAGCAGCATAGAGAGTCTTCAGAGAGGCACGGGTGTCTTCGACAATAGCAAGAAAGGCCTGCTCTGCCCGGTCCTGCTGGGCCAGAGCAGCCTCGTTCAGGGCAATACCCTGATCCGAGAAAAACGCCAGTGCACCCTCCCTGCCCACCAGCGTGGCAAGGGATTCATTGAAACGGGTGTCATTGGGGATATAAAGGCGGCGATGAGTCAGTTCGTGGATCAGCAGTTCCGCCAGCGCGGGCCGTGAGCGTTTCAGCATGGGCGTGGTCAACGGATCGGCAAACCAGCCCAGCGTGGAATAGGCGATGGCGCCACCCACCCAGGTGTCCATTCCCTCTTCTGCCAGCCCAGTCGCTTCCTGATCCGCCTTGTCGCGATCAAAATAGCCCCGGTAACTGACACAACCCAGTAGCGGGTAACACCAGGTTTTCGGTGTCAGTGACCAGCGCGGTGCCGCCAGCACATTCCAGACCACCGCGTCCTGTTCCAACGCCACGTACTGGTGATACACATCATCAGTCGGCAGCCCAAGAGCCGGCCCAGCCCAGGCAATCACCTGCTGACTGAATGCCAACTGATCGGCCACCCTGGCGGGCGTGTCCGGATCCGCCAGCACCTTTGCCACAGATTCCCGTTTGCCCATCAAGGAAAAGTGCCCGCCGAGAGCCTGACTGTAATAGCCAAGCTGACAGCCACTCAACGCACCAACAAGGGCCAGCAGAACCAGCCCGCCCAGCCCCTTCATATCAGGCCCGAGACATGAACTTGCGTTCGGCGGTGTTCACCCGCACCTTTTCGCCTTCCACAATGTATTCCGGCACCTGCACTACCAGCCCGGTATTCAGAGTGGCCGGCTTGGTACGTGCCGAGGCGGAGGCAGCCTTCATGGCAGGGGACGTTTCGGCCACTTCAAGCACTACCGATGCGGGCAGTTCCAGCCCAATCACCGCTTCACCCACTTTCAGCGCCAGCACCCCTTCGGTTTCTTCGGTGATGAATGCCAGCTCATCGCTGATGTCATCCTGCTTGAGCAGATACTGGGAGAAATCCTCGTTGTCCATGAAGATGTAGTCATCACCGTCCACATAGGAAAACTGCACCGGACGACGCAGCAACTCCACCGTGGTCACATCCTCATCACCCTTGAATCGTTCCTCGAACTTGGGCCCGCCACCCACTGCGCTCGCCTTCACACGATACAGGGTCGCCGCACCACGGGCAGAAGGCGATTGCACCTCAATCTGGCGAATCGCATAAAGGGTGCCGTTGACTTCGATAACGTCGGATTTCTTCAGTTCACTGGCGCGGGTCATGGAAATGGGTTCCTGATGTTGAGATGCGCCAATGCTACAACAAACGAAGGCGGCAAGCTGCAGGGCAAGACATTCCCATAGCAGAGCGCCGCTGGAATGAACATGAGCGCTAGCGAGTTGCGAGTTTCGAGTTTCGAGTTGCGAAAGGCAAAACCTACCCCAGCGAATTCTGAGGGTTCGAAACTCGTTACTCGCTTTGGAATTAACCCTTTAGCTGCTGCGAGATCCGCTCCCGGGCCTGCTCACAGAGACCCTTCCGGTCTCTATCCGCTTCCAGCGGCTCACAGAAGTGCAGGCGAATACGCAACTCGCGTCTGAGCAACATGCCCCAGAGGTGGTGGTGGAATTCGTCATCACCGATGAACGCCGTAGCGGTATCCGGGGCCCCCATCCCATCCAGGTAACGGATGGCCAGGGGCTGAACGGGGGTAGAAGCCAGCAGTGGTGCATCGAACAGCTGCGCAAAGAAACGACGCAACCCGGTACCGTCAGTAGTAGTGCCTTCCGGGAATACCAGCACGGTATGTCCCTGTTGAAGGCGGCTGGCGATTTCACGGGCCTTGCCCCCCGACTCTCCACTCCCTCGCTTGATAAACAGGGTACCCACCGCTCGGGCCAGCTGCCCGATCAGAGGCCATTCACCCACTTCGGCCTTGGAGAGAAAATACAGGTGCCTCTGGCTGGCAATCACCGGAATATCCAGCCATGAAACATGGTTGCTGACCAGAAACACGCTGCCACCCAGAGGCGTACCGGTCACCGTCAATTCAGCACCGAGAATGCGTAGAAAGCGCTGACACCATCTCTGCTTGGCTGCCAGCACCCGCGGCTGCTGTGGCCACCAGAATGCGCCCAGCAGGAGTGCCAGCATAAAGCCCCACAGCAAGTGGATCACGATACGCAATACCCGCCACACTCGTCTCAGCTGCGGCCAGGGGCCGTTATCCACATCGGCAATGATACTGACGCTACCGTCCACTTCACTCATGGTCTGATCCGTTAGCTGTCAACTGACTCACACCGCCTGAGCCGTTGGTGTCCCCACCACGCCGTGGCTTGGCTGCAGGAAGTGCTGCACATAACGGGCCGGCAGATCGTTCACGTCCATCAGCACAAAAAAATCCAGACAATTGAAATCCGGATCCCAGCAAGGCTCACCACAGATTTGCGCACCCATGCGCACATAGGCCTTCAGCAGCGGCGGCATTTTCACCGCCCCCTGCGCACCGTCACCCGGCAATTTTTCCAGCTTCAGGTGTGGCACCACACGGTGTGCGGATTGACTCAGATGTTTCTCGTTAATGCGCTGCCAGATACCCGCCACGTTATACCCTTCACCCAGCGCGATGCTGGCACAACCCAGCAGATAGCGGATGTCGTTCTCAATCATGTACTGAGCCAAACGCGCCCACAGCACCGTGATCACAGCCCCGTTGCGATGAGCAGGGTGAATACAGGTACGACCGATCTCCGCCAGTCGCCCTTCCAACCCCTGCAGCATGCTCAGATCAAATTCACCGCTGGAATAGAAACCGCCAGTGCGATGCAAGCGGTCACCCGGCAAAACCCGGGTGTAGCCCACAATCTCACCGCTGCGATTATCCTTGACTACCAGATGCAGGCAGTGGCGATCATAGCGGTCCCGATCCAGACCGAACGGCGCACTGAAGCTGGCTCCGTATTCCTCGGAAAAAATTCGGTAGCGCATGCGCTGTACCTTGATGATTTCCCGACGGGATCGAGTGAAATAGGCAGTGAAGCGGCTCTGCCCTTCGGCATCATTCAGATCACGCAACTCACGGGGAAACCGCAGGATATCGGCCGTGGCCACAAAAGGCCGGGCCAGGGCATCTTTCAGCTGCGGGCTTAGGGCTTTGATCTTTCCTGCTGCTTGCGCAAGCATGGCGTACTCCACTGGTAGTTTCCCGCAGTGTCGTATTGCGCCATGGCAAGGCGGTGACGATTGGGTGACAGTTCAGTTAATAGTGAATAGTTAATAATTAATAGTTGCGCGTGTGGCGGTGGTGGGTGCGGAAAGGGCGGTGCCCGCGCACCACAGCGGGTGCCGGCCGCGATGTTTTTTGTAGGAGTTCCACCGGTTGGACGCACCGAGCGAAAGCGAGTTGCGAGTTGCGAGTTGCGAAAATCAAAACCTGTGGGCGCGGGAAGGGTTGGCCTTTCGAAACTCGTTACTCGTAACTCGCTTCTTATCTCTGCCCCTCGCTGTCGCTAGGATCGCTTGCAGGCAAGCCTACAGAAAGACCAATCGTAGGGCGGAAATGCCTCAGGGCATCCCCGCCATTAGGCCTTGCCGCAATAGCCAACGCCCATTCAGGAATCAGGATCTGCCATGAAGAAACCCGTCGCGACTCGCTGGCCCTACCCCTTGCCGGTGAAAAAAGGCGAAACCGTGCACTGGTGTTCTTGCGGAAAAAGCACCAATCAACCCTTCTGCGACGGCAGCCATAAAGGCACCGATTTCCAACCCGAAGCCTTTACGGCCAAGAAAGACTGCATCGTGTTTTTCTGTGGCTGCAAACGTAGCAAGAAAGGCATGGTATGTGACGGCAGCCACAGCAAGATCAGTGAATAGTGAAGGGTTAACAGTGAACAGCGCGCGTTAGCACGATGAGGCAGCCTGAAAGAAAAGAGGCCGCGCATGACATTTCGTGCGAACCTTGTCCCTCACTCAAACATTAAAAAAACTGCTGTGGGAACGTAGCGCAACGGAGTAACGCACGGAGTGCGGCCCGAAGGGTGAGCAAGGGATGAGAAGCGAGTTGCGAGTAACGAGTTTCGAAAAGCCAACCCCAAGACCCGCAGACGCCATGTTCTGATTTTTGCCTTTCGTGACTCGCTTCGCTCGATTCGTCCCTCACCGAGCGAAGCGAAGGAACGCCTTCCTAGGCGGCCCCAAAGGGGTGAGCGAAGCGAATAACCGGAACGCCTACAAAAAACCATCGCAGCTAGCCGCCGACAGTGGTGCGCGGGCACAACACTTCCTGCCCCGTCGTCGCCACACGCGCAACTGTTCACTATTCACTGTTAACTGTTCACTGCCTTACCCAGTGTTGCGCAGCCCCGCCGCAATCCCCGCGATGGTTACCATCAATGCGCTCTCCAGAGTTTCATCTCCATCCTGTTCGCGCAGCCGCGCCATCAGCTCCGCCTGCAGAAGATGCAGAGGATCAGTGTAAGGATCACGCACCCGAATAGACCAACGCATCACCGGGTTGTTCTCCAGCAAATCCTCGCGGCCGGTGAGGCCACCCAGGGCGGCAACACAGGAGGTGAGTTTTTCCCGCAACACGTCCCCCAGTTTCTGCAAGCCCTCATCAGTACCGGCAAGTCTCTGCTCATACCAGGCCGCCACATTAAGATCGGCCTTGGCCAGCACCATTTCCAGCATGTCCACCACGCCCTGGAAAAACGGCCAGTGATCGGCCATCTCCCTCACACGGGCGGATTGTTCGGGATCGGCCAGCGCTTCCTCCAAAGCACCGCCGGTACCCAACCAGGCGGGCAACATCAAACGGATCTGCGTCCAGGCGAACACCCAGGGAATCGCTCTTAACGAGCCGATACCGGCATCCGCCTTACGCCGCGCAGGACGACTGCCCAAAGCAAGACGGGACAACTCGGTTTCCGGCGTCACCGTGCGCAGGTAACGCACCAGTTCCGGTTCATCCCGCACTACACCGCGATACCCTGCCACGGACACATCTGTCAGGGTTTGCATCTGCTCCCGCCAGGCCGGTTCTGGCACGCGGGGAGGCAACAACGTGGCTTCCAGTGTGGCTGCCACATATTGGGCAAGATTGAACACCGCCACAGCGGGGCGGCCATACTTGAAGCGAATCACCTCACCCTGCTCGGTGACGCGAATCCGGCCTGCCACCGAGCCCGGCGGTTGTGACAACAACGCCATTCGCGAGGGCGCTCCACCGCGGGAAATGGAACCGCCGCGGCCATGGAAAAGGGTTAACGGAATGCCGTGCTCTGCGAACAATGCCGTGAGTTTCTCCTGAGCACGATATTGTGCCCAGGCCGCACCCAGAAACCCGGCGTCCTTGGCCGAATCCGAATAACCAATCATGACTTCCTGACCACCCGCTACCCGCTCTCGGTAGAAAGGAATGGCCATCAGCGCACGCATGGTGTCTTCCGCACCATCGAGATCTGCCAACGTCTCGAACAGGGGCACGACACGCATGGGTTCAGCTACCCCGGCAATCTTCTGCAACAGCATCACTGCCAGCACATCGGACGGCGTGGTCGCCATGGAAATCACATACGCTCCCAACCCCTCGCTGCCCTGCTCCGCAATCACCGCGCAAGTATCCAGCACCTCTGCCACTTCTGCGGTGCACTCCTCACTGCTGCGGAAACCGGCATCAATCAATGGTCGGCGCGCCTGCAGTTCTTCGATCAGAAAAGCCTGGCGCCGCTCTTCATCCCACTGCTGATAACTCCCCAGCTGCAAGTAGCGAGTAATGGCATCCAGTGCATCACTGTGACGGGTAGATTCCTGCCGAACATCCAGACGCAACAGGGTAATGCCAAAACAGTTGAGGCGGCGCAGGGTATTCTTCAAGTCACCATTGGCGATATCGGCCAACCCGACTTCGCGCAAGGACTGGTCGATGAGCTTCAACGGTTCAAGCAATTGTTCCCGAAACGCAAACCCCTCGCCTTCCGGCACTGGCAGACCATCCACCTGTGCCTCCAACTGGCGGCGTGTCAGCTTGAGACGGGCACGTACTCCGCGCAGCAATACCCGGTAGGGTTCATTGCTGGGCCCGGTGACCGCCAGCAAGGCATCGCTGGCCATTTCCATGGAAAGATCCGCCAACAGATTTTCCACATCACGCAGATACAGATCCGCCGCCATCCATCGCGCCAGCAGTAACACCTCCCGGGTTACCGCCGCCGTCACATTGGGGTTACCGTCCCGGTCACCGCCCATCCACGACGCCAGTTTCACCGGCGCCCAATCAGCCGGAGGCTGGGGCAAGCCACGTTCTTCAAGCTGGTTTTCCAGCTGACGCACCATGTCCGGTACCGCCTGCCACAGAGATTGCTCAATGGTGGCAAACCCCCACTTGGCTTCATCTACCGGAGTCGGTTTTTCGCGGCGAATTTCATCTGTGCTCCACGCCGCCAGAATGACCCGGCGTAAACGTGCACGCAGGCTGCGCCGTTCTTCATCATTCAAGTCAGAGCGATCCAGCTCGCCGAGCAAGTCAGCCATCTGGTCGTATTTACGAATCAGGGTGCGACGCGTGACTTCGGTGGGATGGGCAGTCAGCACCAGCTCCACGGACAAGTCATGCAGCGTCTCGCCAAGCCTGGCATCCGCAACCCCTTCCTCCTTGAGGCGCGCCAACACATCCAGTAAACCTTGATCGCCACCCGGGTCGCCGGGATAACGCTGATGCTGCCTGTGCAGGCGTTCACGATGGTGCTGCTCGGCAATGTTGCTCAGGTTGAGAAACTGGCTGAACGCCCGCGCGACTTCCAGCAGAGTGTCGTCATCCAGAGGGGACAACAGCTCCCTCAACGAGGAAAGCGGCGTCCCCTGCTCACCCCGGGTGGCCACCGATGCCTTGCGAATGCGCTCGATGGTGTCGAATAACCCGTCCCCGGCCTGCTGACGAAGACACTCTCCCAGCAAATCACCCAGTAAACGAACATTGTCCCGTAATGGTGCATTGACGTTGAGATCCACACAGCCTCCTTGGAATTGTGCACAAATCCTGACCGGTTATGACGCTTTCATGGCGTTACATAACAGTTTTAACAAGATTACCCCTGCAGGCATCTTTATTCCTCTGCCCGGCTATCGCAACATAGGCGCCTCAGTCACAAGGGCAAAAGATTATGAGCACAACAAGCCGCATCACGTCTGACCAAGGTGTCGTGCTTATGCAGTATCTGGCCAGGGCGTTATTCGCTTTGCTGGCCGTCTTTTACTTCCATAATACGGACCAGTTCTATTTTGCCCTGCCCCAGGCAACACCATGTCTGCTATTTTTTGCCTATGCAGGTTTGCAGCTTGCGCTGTTGATCTGGCGGCCCAGCAACGGCGATGTGTTTTCCTCCGCGTTGGATCTGCTCACCCTGGGCATTGTGATGTTGCTGGATGCAGGCAGCCCGCCCCCCACCATGGCGCTGCTGTTTGTGGCGGTTCTCAGCAACGGTCTGCTTCATGGCCTGAAACGTTTTCTGATCATGCTGGCCGGCGCGGAAATCGTATTGGCTTTTGTATTGCCCATTCGTTTGAGCTACGCCTCCACCCCGGACAGCTCAGCCAGTCTGTTCCTGATGGCCGCCCTGAGCATCTGCATGCTGTATTTCGGTCTGATGATCTGGCGCAATCAGGTGCTGGCCCGAGCCGCACTGGAGGCCACATGGCGGGACCCGGATACCGATTTCATCAGCCGCGAAGCATTAGTCAGCACTGCCGGGTGGCTGGTGCCCTTGCACGATCGCATTTCATCCCCGCTCACATTGGTCCTGATTCAGCATGACGAATTGCCACAGCTCTCTGACCAGGTAGCCCAGCGCATTCGCCGCAGCGATGTGGCCGCCCGTTATGATGCTACCCAGCTTGCGCTGCTGCTGCCCTGCACCGCCACTGCGGCCGCAGAACAACTGCTCAATGACCTGCGGGATCGCCACCCAGGCATGCGTGCCGCATTGATGACCCTGGCCGATGGCGACATTGCCCTGGAACAGGCATTGGCCCATCTGGAACAGACCATGGCGCGCACCACAGAGGACGACAGCCACTGGCTCGCCCATGCTGCGCCGATTCACTAACGAGTCACTACATACCTTCACACAACGCCGCAATGTAAACCGATACACTGAGCAAAATGTCTTCAAGGCGCTTGCATGCAGTACCTACGGTTCATTGCGGCGGGACTGCTGATCAACCTGATCATCCCGTCCCATGCCAGCGATACTCACACTGACACCCAGACAGCGAGTCCTCGCATTGTCGGCGGCACCGATGCACCAGTTAACCGCTGGCCCTGGATGGCCCAGCTGGCCATCGTGGACCCCTTCCTGAGTGGCGGCTATCTCCTGTGTGGAGCCAGCCAGATCAGCACCCGCTGGATTCTCACCGCAGCACACTGTCTGGAATACAGCAACGGCAACCCCGCCGCAGCCGGTAATGTGTACGTCTTCATTGGTGATGCCGAACGCAATAACGCGCCTACCAGTGGCATCCGCGCGCAGCAATTGCTGGTTCACCGTCAGTATTCCGATCTGGAACATGACCTGGCACTGATTCGCATTCCTGCCCGCAGCAACAGCCAGTGGCCCAGCATTATTCCTTCCGAGAATCTCGACGCCCTGGAGAATGCACCCTTTGCGCAACGGGATGAGGCCGTTACAGCCCTGGGCTGGGGCGATACCGGCAGCGGCATCAGTAGCGACCTGCAGGAAGTTCAGCTGGACTATGTGCCGCGCGGAGAATGTCGGCAACGTTCACCTCTGGCCATCTCGGATTTTGTCATTTGTGCTGCAGAGCTGAATCCTGTTAGCGGCCAGAATCAGGACACCTGTTTTGGCGATAGCGGCGGTCCATTATTTCTCGGCCGTGACCGCTCCCCCTGGTTGGCCGGAGTGACCAGTTTCGGAGAAGCCACCTGTGCCACCGGCAACCCCGGTGGTTATACCCATCTGGCATCAGAAACCGCAGAAATAGAAGCGCTGTCCGCTTCCGCAGGCTTCCCTCTGGTAGACCTGAATCTGTTCTGGAGTTTTTCCGCCCCCAACCGCTTTTATCTGAGCCCCGGCGCAAGCAAGACACTCACCCTGACACTGGAAAACAACGGAACCAATCTGATTACCGATCCAACCCTGAGCCTGTCCCTCTCGGGAGCCACCTTGGCCACAGCCGAGTGGAACAACTGCAGTAGCGGTCTGCTGAGCGGCAACCGTTGTACGCCGGTGAGCAATTTTTCAGGTAGCCGCACCCAGGCACTGAGCGTCAACGGCAACAACGGTCAGGATCAGGTCGTCACCGTGACCGTACAGGGCAGTGCGGATCAGGAAGACTACCGACGCCGTAACAACAACCTGCAACAGGTAGTGGTGTTCTCCAACAACCCGGACATCGCCCTGAGCGCCAACCAGACCGGCAGCAGCGCCACCCGCGCCACCGTGGCGGTTACCCTGCGCAATCTTTCTACCCTCAATGCGGCCACCGGCACCGCCATTACCTTCACCCTGCCTGCGGGCATGAACCTGGACAATGCCGCCGCACAGGGCTGCCTGGGCACCAGCCCGACCCGCTGCCCTCTCGGCAATCTGGCGGCCGGCACCAGCAAGGTTTTGAATCTGCAGATCAGCAGCAATAACGGTGTCTCCCGCACTCTCAACTTACAGGCGACCCTGAATGAACAGGACGTGCCCGCCGGAGACAGTCAGCAATCCGTAGCGCTACGCTTCAGCACCGCGCCCACCTCCAGCGGTTCCGGCGGCGGCGGAGGGGGCGGTGGTGGCAACCTCGGAATCGTTGCTCTGCTCACCCTGCTGTTTCTCAACCGACGCAAGCAGCGACTAACGACGTGAATCAACAGTGATTCAGACTCGGCTGAGCCCCTTTTGCCTCTGAAACTGCGGTAAAGACGCCAGAATATCCAACGCATGACGGCGCTTGGCCGGATCATAAAGATCCACCGTGACCATCAACTCATCCACCTCCACCGTATCCAGCAATTGCGCAAGCTGATCCTCGATCGCCATGGCGTCACCGAGCAACTGCAAACCCAGGAACCCTTTCACCCCAGCCTCTTCCTGAGGATTCCAAAGTCCCAGCATGCTTTCCACTGGTGGCCGCATCCATAGCGGCTGCCCACGAAACAGCGCGAGGATACGCTGATAACTGGTAGTAGAGAGAAAGCGCGCCTCAGCCACTGAGTCAGCCGCAACGGCAGGCACCGCCAACATGGCATGGGGCTTGGCCAACTGTGCAGAAGGCTGGAACTGATCTCGATAAATCCGCAGGGCCTCGCGATATAAACGCGGCGCGAAGTGGCCGGCAAAGGCATAAGGTAGCCCCCGCTGGGCAGCCAGCTGGGCACTGTACAGGCTGGACCCCAGCAACCAGATCGGCACCTGCGTCCCGGCACCCGGGATAGCATTCACTCCTCTCGAAGCATCCAACGGCCCCAATAACCGTTGCAGCTCTGCCACATCCTCAGGGAACTGCTCAGCCCCAATACCGTCTCGTCGCAGCGCCCGGCTGGTCATCGGATCCGTGCCCGGTGCCCGCCCCAAACCCAGATCGATACGACCCGGATAAAGAATCTCCAGGGTGCCGTACTGCTCAGCAATGACCAACGGTGGATGGTTCGGCAGCATCACCCCTCCGGAACCCACCCGGATGGATTCGGTCTTGCCAGCAATATGCCCAATCAGCACAGACGTCGCCGCACTGCTGATGCCCTGCATATTGTGATGTTCCGCCAACCAGAAACGTTTGAATCCCAACGCCTCCGCGTGGCGGGCATAAGCCACACTGTTCTCCAGCGTCTGCGCCACCGAATCGCCCTCACGAACGGAGGCCAATTCCAGCAATGAAAAAGGTAGGGATGCAGCCATATAACACTCCCGAAAATGTGAACCTGTCGCCCTATCAGATAGTGGGGGTAGAAAAACCGATGGCAACACTGCTGGCGGGTTGGTCAAAAGTGTAGGCTTTTCCTACATATCTCGTCAGCCATGGTCACTATAATGACCGTATTGTGCTTTCATCGGGGGAAACATGCTTCGCAGTACTCTTTTCGCTCTGGCCTGCATTCTGTTAAGCGCGCCGCTCTATTCAGCGGATATGACTCCCCGAATCGTGGGGGGTAAAATTGCCGATGCAGAGTGGCATACCCTCGCTGCGCTTATCAGCATCAGCCGTAAACAAGCGGCTCAGCAGAGTGGTTTGGCCAGCCCCGTCTATGAAGCGCAATACTGCGGAGGGACAATTCTTGCCTCTCACTGGATACTGACCGCTGCGCATTGCGTACGCACAAAAGTAAACTCAGGCAATGGCACAATTATTGTTGATCACACCGGAGACATCGAAGTCCTGGTTGGCAGTCAGACTCTGGATGTTGCCTCCAACAGCTCACAACTTCTGGGGGTCAGCGCAGTCTTTCTACACCCAGCTTACAATTTGGACACACTGGAAAACGACATCGCGCTTCTGAAACTGTCAGAACCGGTACCATCAATCAATACTGTCAGCCCAATCGTACTCTCAGTCGCCAGTACCGATACCGAGCTCGAAAACGCCACGTCCTACAACGACATCCTCACTGGCCTTGGCTGGGGCTCACTCACTCCAGGCAACCAAGGGTACGAATTCACCCAGGATCTTCATGAGGTCGCCCTTGATTACCTCACGAACCAAAACTGCCAATCGATTTACAACTCCCCCCCACTGGAAACCATTCACGACACCATGCTCTGTGCCCGTGAATTGATTACATCGGCACCCTACGGGGAAGACACCTGTTCAGGAGACAGCGGAGGCCCGCTGTTCATGGGTGAAGGGTTTCTCAATGACAGGCCCCAGGTTGGCATCACCAGCTATGGATATGAATGTGGTGATGCTGCCAACCCCGGCATCTATACGCGGGTTTCGAAGTTTGTTCCCTGGATAGAAACATTAACCGTTGAAGAGAACAGGCCCGTAGGCGATTTATCCATCCATTCTCCCGAACAAAAATACCATGGGGAAAGCAGCACCTCATTTGACATTTCAGTGCGAAATTCCGGGTTCGAAAATCACCCTGATTTCCGCATTCTATTGGCTCGCTCAGTTAATCTGCAGCCCCCCTTGGTATCCGGGCCGGATTTCGGCACCTGCCAGACCGCTGCAGAAGAGACCGTTTGCGATTTCATTGGAGGCGAATTTACTGCTGGCGACCAGCGAACCCTCTCAGTCACCATAGACAGTCTTTCCAAAGGCTATGAGCAACTCAGGGTGACTGTAGAGCCAACGGGTCACGAGGATTATCACCGCCTCAACGACAGCGTGACGCTCGATTTGCAGTACGGCTATCCTGAGCTTTCTCTATCTGCCGAGCCTCTCTGCCTGAGCTCCGCCCCAAGCAATGCTCAGATGCGAATTGAGGCGATGTTATCCAACAGCAGCGACCTGATTCATTCAGAAGGTACCCGTGTGACGGGCACCCTGCCCGAGGGGCTAACCCTTCTAAGCCAGGCATCACCCAATTGCAGCCAGGAAAACGACATCTTCACCTGCACCGTCGGCCAACTGAATGCCAACAGCACTCTCAGCACCATCATTGCGGTAACCGCAACGCCCAGCGCCGCCATAACACTGGATATGGAAATCGATAACGACAATGGCCCCACGCCCAATTCCACACTTCCCATCTCCGTGGAGCTGGATTTCGACCGTGAAGACCTGCCAGCCTGTCCAGCTATTCCTGCCCCTGTGAGCAACGTAACCAGCAACGGCAGCAGTGGAGGAGGTGGCGCCCTCTCAATGGCGTTACTTTTGGGGCTGCCCCTGCTCGGCATTTACCGCAAGCGCTATACCAGCCAATGACGCTGGCTATTTAGCCATGATGCTAGTGACCCAAGCTTTCAGAATACGGTAGCGACACCGCCAACAAGCAAACGTAAAAAGGGTTGATCCGGCTCACAATTCTACCTCACATCCGCATTTGTAATCTTTGGCTGACAGACATGCCAGCCAATACCCCTATACTCACGGCCAAAATTAGTGAGGCACTTCTACACCCTTGGGGGGGACAATGTTATTTTTACATCACTTATCCAAAAGAAAGATCCTTACAGCCGGCATCCTGTTATCTACAACCAACCTTGCTCAAGCCGCCCTGCAACCTGTGGGGCCTGAATACCTGGTCAACACCACCTCTTCCGGGTATGAGGCCACCCCATTAATCGCCAACAGTTCCGATAACAACACCTTGATTGTGTGGACATCAGAGGCTGCCTACGCCGAATCGGGCTCCTCCATCATGGGGCAGTTTTATAATCAATATGGCGAGGCTGAAGGGGCAGAAAAAACCCTGGTCGGTCTATCCGCCAACATCGCCAGAATTAGCGAGCAGGATAACTACGCGCATATTGCCATGACATCCTGGCCAGACGGACGTTTTGCCCTTGCGTGGTCAACAGAAGGTGACGCTCTCAACGAGTTTGAGAGCGAATACGACATGGTATTGCAGTTCTTCAATGCCGACGGGACAGCCGATGGCGACGTCATTACAGTCGCGGACACCTCCGACAGAGAAGCAATGCCCTCCCTCGCGAGTAACAATACGGGGCTCATCATCGCATGGCAGTCCTACCCAACCAGCGACACCAAAGAACTCAAGGTGAATACGCTCAAATACCGGCGTTACAGCAAAAATGGCAATTCTTTAACTGCCGCTCCAATCATCGTCAACAGCACTGCGAGCAATCTGGGTAATCAACCCTCTGCCGCCCTCTCAGAAGACAATATCGCCCTGATCACCTGGGCAACAAATGCGCAGGGCAAAGCCGTCGAAGGGAGTTCTCCAGACTACCGGGTCAACGCTGCGCTATTTGCGACTAACGACAACCCCATTAACTCCTCCATCACACTGGATGCCATGGACGGTGCAGATACCCCCAGCGAAGTTCATGCCATCACCCTGAACAACACCGACTTCCTTGCGGCCTGGGACAGCGGTATCGATGGATCCCGAAACCCTCGCGCCCGCACTATCAGTGCCACCGGAAATCAAGGTGAACTAATTGAAAGCCAAACCAGCGGCGATGACGTAATTTCAGGAGTAACCAAAGATCAAGACGGCAATGCTTTCGTTGCCTGGAACCGATCTGAGTACGGAGAGCGAACACTCTACACCCAACATGTCACCATCAATGGTGCTGTCGGCAGCCCTGTGCAGGTATCAACCTACACTGACCCAGAAGAGAACAACGCTGCTTTGCTCGTAGATAGTGACGGCGTGCTCACCATCGCATGGGAGAGCTGGATCACCAATGATGACGATGCACCAGATATCTACGCTCGCCGTTTCAACGTAACCAACCAACCCCCTGCTACAAAAGAGGAAGGCGGCAGTAGCGGAGGAGGAGGAGCGCCTGCAACAATACTGCTGGGAATACTGGCCACTCTGGTGTTTAGACGAAAGCAGTAAAACGAGAAAAGCCGGCAAAATGCCGGCTTTTTCACTTGATAAAGATAAACAAATCAATCTGGGGGTTGATAACACCCCTCACCCGATATCTGATCGCGGCATTGCTAGTCAAATCGATGGATCGCACAAGCGAGAAATCAAGCTCCCGCTCGTGCGTCCATCATTACCTTTTCGCTTTTCTCAGAAGTGTGCAGTAACACCCAACTGGAAAGCGGATTGTTCAGGCTCGTAAGTGAATTCACGACCAGAGAAAGGGTCCTCGCTGACGATTTCGTCATACATCGTGCGGCTCCAATCGGCACGCAACGATACGCTTTCATTCAAGGGCAGCTCAGCACCAATCCCAACACGCAGCCCCCAAGGCGTTTCGTCTTCAACCGAGTCATTAGAGATTCCATCATCAAGATCAAAATCTGTTCGCTGTGCGCCAAATCGGCCATAAAGCTGGACAGCATTCACTTCTGTACCAACCAGGAAACCCAAACCATAACTGGTTCCGGCCTCAACATGGAGAGACTCAGATTCAAACGTCTCTTTATACTCAGCAGTTCCCGTTCCGGCATTTAATTCAACAGCAAAAAAGGTACCTTCACCGCCAAAACGAAGACCACCATACACACCAAAGGCCCCACCGGAAGCCGACAACCCGTCAAGATCAAGATCACCGAACCCTGGTTCCTTATCGGTATAGCCAATACTGTAATCGTCATAGCCCAGCTGAGCACCGACATAGGGCCCCGCCTTCACTACCCCAGCGGAACAAGCCAGCAACGCTGCTGAAACACGCAAGCAAACACTTCTTTTCATTGTCATCATCCACATTCCGTTGTTCAAAAAAACAAGATCACTGATACAAAACCAGCAACCGAGCAACATTACACTTTCAGAAAAAAATTTCCGGGAATGGGGTCACACGCTGGAAAGGGGGGTGTAAAAAGTGGATTGATTAGACAGCCGAAAGGGACAAAATTTCGCAAAGAACCTTGAGGGTCAACCTGCAACAAAAAAAAGGATACCACCGCAAATGCATGGCTTGACGGACACTACACTCTTACCCAGATCGGCGAACATTTTGGCTGCGGACGTCCCACCGTTAACTGCGCCGCAAAAGTCTTTCGTGGAAAATGGGAGACCTGACACCAAGGCCTCTCTGATTCACCCAGCATTATTACTAACAGCATCATTAAATATGCTAGCAGCAGAAATGGCATCACCTTCATTCAATGCGCGAAGAGAGTCAATATACATTTTTGGCGGTTTATATCCGTGAAACTCAACATAGTGAAGAATTAGCGACGGTGAAACGAAGTACTCTCCTCGTTTAAGGCTTGGCAAGAGAATCAAAAAGTCCCCTAACATTCTCGTCTCCCCATGAATAACAGAAGTAACCAACCCCCCATCATTGCAAACAGGGCAGCTAGCAAAACCACGAGAAATTCGAAAATGGCAAGATCGAAAAGCCGGCAAAAAAATCAGGCTCTTAAGCTGTTCGATATCACTATCTAAAACACTAGCTTCGGGGAATTTGGTCTTACCACCCAACCATCCAACATTAAAGAATCCCGCCAGCGGGTTTGCCAAGTCGGCGCAAAAAAGTGTCATGTCCCCGTACTCCATATCAGTGATCCCAATCAGTATTATAGTGTTTCGTGCAGGCGACCCAAATAATACATCCTTGACCAGGCTTCAATATATCAGACAAAGGCATATTTCCAGTGATCGAAGTGGAATTACTATACACAGTTAATGGATCCCCGGCGGCAGGATGAAACAATTGGTAATTAGGCACCTCTTCCCCAGGGAGATACGTTGCCATTCCCTGAATATTTTTGGCAAATAATTTATCGCCTAAAGCCTCCCGGTTATTGGCTTCGATCGACAACTGGAGCCAGTCCTCTCTTTCCATATACCCGGCCACTTCATCATCCAGCTTCATATCATGGCGGGGTATGGTCGGATAAGTCCCCTCTGGAACTATCAATACACCTGAATTGTTAAAATGCGCCCCATGACCTGATAAAGCAGCACCAGCGCCTTTCGGGTCACACCAGCGCCTTTCGGGTCAGGTCTATATTTTATACCAAGCCATTCCCCTATCCAGGCTTGGCCTGCCGGACAATCTTCGCCACTGTTGTAAAGTGAAGACCAAAATGGCTGCCTATATCTTGGTAGCTGTAGCCGCCACTTGCATACGCAGCAATAATCGCAGCATTTCGGTCTGGGTTACTCCGAACAATGTCTTCAAGCGAGGGGGGCGGCGGCCTGCGTTGTGCACGCGACACATTGACGTCTTCTGTTCCAGCAACATGCGAAAGGCTTTTTGCAACAAAATCCTCATCACCCAGAAAAACCTGCGATTTGAGGTTAATCCAGATCGACTCTTCCCCTATTCCCTGAAACACAAATTCGCGGTATCGCCTTATCGCCACAGCGCGCTTCTGGCCAAAGGCAGCCAGCAGACCATCCGTTTCCAGCCAGGGTGAGCTGGGCTGTTTGCCAACCATTGCCAAATAGCTGCTCCAGGGCCACTCTCCTGGCTCTTTCACCATCCCCGCCCGCACCGGGTTCAACACAACGTACCTGGCCAGCTCCAGCAGATAACTATCACCATCAACAAGAATCGCTTTATAACGCCCCTGAAAGAGGTGCCCCACCCGTCGATGACGCCGGTTGCTATACTGCGTGTAAACACCATTCAGTTGTCGCATTCCTTTGGAAAGGTTGCCATCCGGCGTTTCGATTACAAGGTGGTAATGATTTCCCATCAAACACCAGGCGTGACAAACCCAGTTAAAATCCGACGCAACATTGCCAAGCAACGCCAGAAAACGCTCCCTGTCTTCCTCATCCTCATAGATCGCCTCGCGCCGATCCCCACGGGACGTCACATGATACAGCGCTCCTGAAAATTCAATACGAATTGGTCTAGACATCACCAAACCCTAAACCAAGGAAAGTCTAAAGTATAGACCTGACCCTATTGACCATAATATTGACCATAAAGTATAGACCTGACCCCGCTGACCACGATTACTCGATTACTCTCCCGATTATTAATACGGAACAAATTCCGCATCTGAAGCCAAGAGCCATGCGTCTGCCAACTCTTTAAACAAATCATCGTTCGAAACATCTGCGAGCCTAGCCATGGCAGATTTCAATTCAGAAACATCCCATCCGTTTGAGTTGATCGACATCCATGCACCCAGCATATCGCCTTGTCTAAAGCACTCATCAAAGACATTCTTTTTGTCACCTGGAAGCAACCAGCTCGGAACCAATGCCTTGCTCTTCATATTTCCTCGTACCTCTGGGGGGAATTCAATTAGACAAAAATTCCTTAAATCACCCACCACCTCCCCTTCAACAGGTAAGTCACCAGCATATTTTTCGCCAGGATCAAGCAAGCAGGAAGGAAGATCATCAGTAAAAATCGGAAGCGTTTTAAGTGCCTCAGGAACGTCTCCTACATCAACACTTAATTTGTCAATTAAGTACGGATCATCCACGCCAACCGAAACACAAAAGCTTTCAACTTCGCTATCGACGCCATCGGCAGCCACGACCCCATAAAGGACCAGCAAACTTGCCAGCTGATCAAAATTACGTGCGATCTCTATAGCGTTCAGACCGCCTTCAGGGCGCAACTCAACAATGGTCATCTTCCGCTCACAAAACCAATGCTTCCAATATCCCTGGTATGAGAACAATGAACCATCAGTCCAAAGCGGCAATAAAGCTGGCGGAAACCCCCAAACATCACCAGGAGCTTCCCACACACCGCTAAGCAAAGGTATCTTTCGTGAAAAAATATCAACAGCAGGCTTTGGAAGCCCAATTTTTTCATATAACTTTAAATAACTTGAAGTCCACATAAAAACACCAACTATTGATAAAGCAAATAATAATCCTCTAAAGTAAGCACATATTTTTCAGAAATGGGATCATTTGTAATATGACCACTAGTCAACAACCTATGAATTTCCATGTGTTTATCATGCAAGACTGGAAAAAGTTGCTGAGGGTTTACCGCCTGAGTTGGATAGTCTCCGATTGGCCAGTTCCAATGATGTATCTTCACACCCTCTACATCAAACCCCTGCTGCTTAGCCAGATAATTGTATCTATTTCGCACGGCATTGAACGCTGCTCTCGCCTGGTCTGCGGAAGGAATTTCACCTTTACCTAAGACATCTAAATAATCTTTATATACCCTGCTTCGCTTCGCAGAGTGCTTCATTGACTCTTCCCACAAAAAGTGAAGCCCTGGATTATCTGCAATAGAACTTACATTAATGTCCTGTGGAATCGATCCTCTCAGGACTGATGACGAAACAGGATCAACCTCAAAAAACCGAAAGTCCTCCGCCCCCGCTATCGTTTCTCCATAGCGAAGACCATTGCTTTGGGGCCAAAAATTAAGATTGTCACCCCATTTCGCAGCGCCCAGCCCACCTGCCAGCATGACCAGCCCTGCGCCTCCATAGGCAACCTCTCCCCAATTACCACTCTCATAACCACCCAGGATATATCCGGTACTATCATAAGCACCATACCCTGTCATGCCTGGCATGAGAGTCCATCTTGCTGTATTGCTGGCCACCAACAACTTTTGCGCTGGAGCACCAATACTACCGACAAACAATCCGCTGTTAACGCTATCAAAGTAATCTACTTCAGTGAGAGGCACGCCTTCGACCAGATTTTGATGGGCTATATCTCCCGTCATACCCCCGCCCACCAGCAATGTTGTCGCTGTTGGACCAAGCGTCCCTCCGGTGACAACCGTCCCGGTTACTCCCGCACCGAAAAGCAAATTCTCTTTCTTTAACGCCGCCTCTTCAAAGCTTTCATTATGGACAACCTCATCATGAATAACCGCGCCTTCCCATGCGATAACACCTGCAAGAAGTGCGAATTGGAGCAGTGGCTCAACTTCTCGGGAATCGATTGACGCGAGTTGCTGCGTCCCCCCAAGCACCACAGGAGAAAAGCGATTGTCGCTATTCCATTGCTCAACTGTAGTATCTCCTTGGGTGCTAAAACCATAGAATGAGCTATACAACTCCCATGCTTTTGACGCTCGCTCTCCGCGGTTAAATGCCAACAGAGTCGTATGATCTTCAGGAAGGTCATTACCTTCCTCCGACATTTGATGCCTTGCATGCTCATGAACAAGCACCTGAACAGTCTGTGAGCTATCGGTCATATCAGTGCTATCTACATTGACGTAGATATCGGACTGATCATCATGATAGCCCCCCATCGCTTCCGTTTTATTAAAATCACTAGGGCCATCAGTAGGCGTATCATCGGCAAGTTGGCCCCCATCATAGAGATTAACCTCTGCAGCTTCATCAAGACCGTGGGCCGATGCGAGCGCATTCTCAAGTTGCTGCAACCCCTCCTTACTACCTTCGGCTCCTTCATCCCCTCTCAATTTTTTTTGCTGTTTTTCGTTTGCTGCTTGTTGCTCCATAACAGCGGCGTCACGAGCATATTTAGAAACAGAATCAAAGAAATTCCACCTCTTGAAATCAGTCGCAACAATATCTTTTGCAGAGCGCGACATGTGGCCGAGGAACATCCTGCTGTCGATATGGTTTTTCTTGATATCTTTCCAACCACCGTTCAAACCAACAACACGATTATCCACCGTCACACTGGCATCCAACGCCCCGGTCTGCTGATCAAGCGTCACCACTTGTGATGCATGGATATCACGATTCAGATCGGCATAATCAGCATGGTCATCCAGGCTCACCCCACCCACAGAGACATTACCCGCACCAATCGTCGCGAGAGTTTCCCCTTCCATCTGGTGCCCGGTGTCCTGAAGACTGATGGTCGTGGTGGCTTTGCTCACCTGCAGCCCACCACCCTGCTGCTCACTCCTGCTGTAATCACGCAGGTTTTCCACTGTGAGCGTCTCGGTACTGAAATTCAGGTTGCCGTGATCTACCAGCGTGAGCCCACCGGTTTCTGCATCTTCTTCATAGCTGGCATTAGCGATCATCCCGCCTATAAGGGTGGTGTCTCTGGCGGTGATCTGGCTATTCTCGCCATCTGCTACCAGGATGGCGCTTTGCTGGTTGGTGCGCGCTCCTTCGCCGCTTCCTTCAGCCATGTTGAAGCCAGCACTTGCGCCCTGAGCAACGCCCTTACTGTCTGTACCGCCGCCGATACCCAGATTCGCGCCAAAGCTACTGTTCGAGCTGCTATGGGTATCTTGCAGACTTTCAATGTGCAGCGTCTCGGTTTCGATTGCGGCGGTGTTGGCAGCGATAAGGCCGCCTTTTACCGTCAGGCTTTCGCTATTACTGGCCAAATGACCGATATTGAACTGGCTATTAACGTACTGCGTGGCCTGACTTTCTGAATCCGCCTCGTTGAAGCCCGCATTGGCATTCCAGCTGCCTTTCCCGCTACTGCTAGCACTAAAGCCGGCATTCTGGCTTTCTTGTTGATAGCTGCTGCTTTGTTCATTGGTACCTGCGCCAATAAGAATGTCGCTGGCGTTAAGCTCGAGAAGACCGGCGGTAATATCACTACCGATGATATTCGCCGTGCCAGCATTGATGCTCATGGCAGATGCAGACAAGCTGCTACCTTGCCAAGTCTTCTCGCTTGAAAGGCTGGTGGTTGTAGTCTCGGTATGCTGGGCGCTACCGCTGGCATAGAAGCCCGTACCGCCCGCAGCGGCACCTTGCCCTGCAGCGGCTAACGCCTGAACCCCCGCCAATTCAGCCTGAGCAAAGTTGGCGGTGGCAGCAGCCAGCATAATGCGGTAGTCCTCCAGCGCTTCCTTCGCCAGTTCTCCACGCTCCACTTTTCTTTCTGCCTCTTTCAGGGCGCGTCTGGCGTCATCTACCGCTTCTCCAGCCTCTTCGATTCGCTTAACAGCATAGGCGGCATCCACATAGGCATTGCGGACGCTCAGTGTCAGCTCGCTAGTTTTTTCGGTAAGCGTTTCACTGACGGAGTGCTCATCCTGCACACCCGTGACATTGATCTCTTCCCCGGTCAACGAAAGGGTTCCATCTTCCCCGCTCGCATACAGGTCTGCGTTGATGAGGGTGATACCGCCTTCGGCTTCAAGGAAAATCTGGTTTGCGCTGATACTGCTGCCAGTGTGGTTGATATCTCTGATAACAGTGGCTTGCTCAAGCTCCGTCAGCCTTAACCCGCCAAGACTGATTTCATCTTCTTTCAGGGAAGGGTCAATGCTGGAAGCCGTTTCGGTGACATCCCGCTGGGTGGTGGTGGTGTCTGTGACTGCCGTATCCAGCAGAATGTTTTCTGCCAATACGACAACTCTTCCGCTTTCTTGATCAGCGGCGATGCTGGAACCTGTTACCGCGATGTCATTCTGTGCAGATAGCTGAACATTCTCTGCCTGCAAGCTGCTTCCAACCTGTCTGCTCTGCTGAACTCGGTTTTCGACATGCTCCGACAACTCAATTTCGCTCTCTTTACCCGCCAGAGCCAAACCTGGCATGTAAAGAGCGCCGAGCCCCAGCATCGCTGAGCTCACCTTTGCCAGGTCTTTTACAGGACCGCGTAGCTCACGCGTTCTCACACTCCAACTTTCATTCTCCAGCGTTACAGTACCAATATTGAGGTTGTCGATACTTCCTCGCTCAATGATTGGGTTTCCATTCTCATCCAGTTTAAGCACACCGCTTTCATCTTTTGCGAAAGCAGCCTCGCCAATGGTGAGGTCGCCTTGGGCTTCGAGTTGAGCCGCGCCCAAGGTCACGTCATCTTGCGCATTCAGAGCAAGGCCACCTCCGGAAGAGAGTCCAGCCTGTGCGAGAGTCTGTGTAATGCTTCCGGAATCACTCGTCTTTATTCGAACTGCATTCTTTTCTTCAACCCTGCGTCGATGGTATTCGGTATTCACCGCTGACTCGATGTTAATACCCTTTCCAGACGCAACATCCACGCTCTTCTCACCATGCCCATGGGAAGCCAGCAGGCTAATACTGCCTTTTTCAGCATTGAGAATCAGATTACCCTGGGCAATGAGATTACTACCCACTACACGTTGCGACTCTGCTTCTACTGTCTGCTTCTTACTGCTCCCAAAACTCCCATCATCTTTCCGGTAGCTGTAGAGCGAATCACTCTCCTGTGCATAACCGACGACAATATCGCCTTTTGCTTTCAGGTTAATATCCCCTTCACTACTGAGATCACTGGCAATAATGGACAGGTCATTTTCGGTTTCCAGCAACATACTGACGGTGCTGTTCAGATTGCTCCCCAGTTGCCGGACCTTGCTTTGAGTGAACTTCACATCCCCCTGATCCATGTGACTTCCCTGGCTGACAGAGACACTGCCAACTGAAAGGTCTCCCCCTGCTTCCAGGGCCAGAACGCCGGCGTTTACCTGGGCCCCCTGAATCTGGATATCCTCCGCGCTTCTGATCCTCAGATTTTCAGCCCTTAGCTCGGCCTGTTCAGTAAGGCGGGTCATCCAGTTCAGTGAATCACCTACCGCTTCAGCCAGTGTGGCGATTTCCACGCTGCCTTCAGCATCCAGATTCAGCGACTGAGCGATTAATTGTCCGCCCAGGTTCTTAATGTCACCGTCACTACGCAGGTTTAAGGACTCTCCCGCGTACATACCTCCGCTGTTTGTTATACCCCCTTGCCCGGCGTTAATAGTCGCCGTGTTCGCAGCATGGATTTCACCATGATTACTGACTTGCTCGCCGGTGATGAGCACCTCTTCACCGCGTAACTGCGGCCCATCCAACACGGCCCCGCCTTTCGCCAGATACAGGACGGGAACCATCACCCGGTAACCCGCCACCTCTTTCTCTTCCAGCCATACAATATCTTGCTGCAGTGCATTAACCTGGTCTGCCGTCAACGCGACACCAACACTTAATTCCAGAGACTCGGCAGCAGCGAAGGCGTTATCCATCAACCAGCGGAATTGCTCTTCATCACTTTCAAAATCAGGGTCAAGAAACCTGGCTCCTGTTGCAGCCAAAACCGCATCACGAACAAGTGTGGTTTCGTAATAACTATCACCCAGCCGCTGTATTTCCCGATCCGGTGTCATTCCCAAGCGATTGATCAGGTATTGGCTGCCCATAAAACCACTCAACGTGGCAAACAAGGGATTGGTCTCAATAAGGTAGGGATGACCTGGATCTGTTCTCAAAATGAACAGGCCGTGTTCACCTGGCAGACTGAAGCCCAGCGAAAGCGGATCAAAGCGGAACAGTGTATCGGCGTTGTGTTGCCCATTTTCGCCGTAAACGGCTTGCATGGCAGAGCCGAAACTGAAAGCGGCTCCTTCTTTTTCTTCGCCATTGGTCACCAGCTCCGCATCGATGTTGAGCTTTCCGCCGGCGCTCACCAGGGCGTTGATGACTGTTTCAGTGAGAATGTTCGTGTGGCTGGTAGCCCCTGCACGATTACAGCTGACTCGGCTGCTATCACATAGGGCCCAGTTTTCTGACGTCGGGATGGTGGTATAGGTGTAATACTTTTTCTTGCTCCCTCCAGCTGAATCCCTCTTCCTGAGCCAGGATTTGTCTACCCGATAGACTTCCTTCAAATCCTGAGTAATGGCGATATTTTCAAAGCGTGTGGCCTTGATTTCGATATCGTTTCCTGCAGCGATAACGCTGGCATTATTCAAGAGGTAGTCCCCTAATAACCACAGGTCTCCACCTGCAAGCATTCTGGACTGTCTTGGCGCAGAAACCGACTGTACGCTTTGCCGCTGATATTTATTTCGGTACGTTGTATCGTGGCATTCGCTATTCCTGTTCCGATTAAAGCAACGTCGGTCGTAGTCGCGGTCATAGCTATAAACAGGGGCATCCCAAGCGACCTCCACTTCCGGTGCGCTGATCAGCTGCTGAAAAATATTGGCTGCAACAATCCGGGTGCTTCCTTCGCTGGCAATCAGGCCAGATTCGTTATTTACCCTGTTTGCCCAGCGATCCTTGTCTGCCCATATCTCATCCAGACTCCCTTGCAGCTCTCCGCCAGCAATATCCATGTCTCCGACGGCGTAGATATCGCCAAAGTTATCCAGTTCATTAAGATACAACTGCATCTGGCCTGCGGATAACAGCAGTGAATGTTCTGCATTTGAGAGTTTTTCGCCGGAATAAAACACGCTTTCCATACCGGCAATATCACCATGATTATCAAGGTTCGTTACCTCCATGGTCATGGCTCCAGAGGAACTGAAGACCCCCTCATTGCGGAGTTCTGCCGCCTTGACTGAGACATCACCCAGTACCTGCCAATCGGCTTCGGTGCCGATAAACACGGTTTCAGCCTCAAGATTCAATTCACCTTCAGCCTGCACTTCGCCAAGGTGTTGATAGTCTTGCGTGGTTAATGACAGAGCCTGACCCGCCTGCAAGGCACCTGACGTGTTGTTTAACGACGCTGTGGTAATTTCAAGATTATCAATGGCATCCAGCTGCCCGCTATTTACAAGCTGATCTGTTGCCGAGATGTTCACGTTGCCCTGCCCGGCAACCGTTCCCGTATTGGTAAAGTCCTTAGTGGTGACTGCTATCTGGCCACCAGCCAGCATCTCCCCCTGATTCACAACCCCTTGCTCTGCGTGAACGATTATCCCGCTATCGCCAGTCATTGATGCTCCACTGGCTAGCGTACTTTCATCTACTCGAATACTGACTACATCAGCGCCGACATTACCGGCCTCAACATTGAGTATCTTCGCGTCCACTTCCAGCATTCCTCCGGCAACGACACTGCCGGTAGTACTCACAGAGCTTGCTGATGCAACCTGCATATTGCCTTTGGCACTGGCATCGCCAAAGCTCAGAGCCCCCTCTGCCGACAGCACCAGATCCCCATTCTGCGCCGCCACCGGCGCATCCAGCTTCACGCCCACGCCATCTTCATTGGCAATCAGACGAATGCGGTTGGCATACATACCGCCCAGCGCCGTGGAGTCAATCGCAAAGGACGGTTTATCCCCATCAGTAGTGACGTTGCTGGTTTCAAGCGTATTGCGGTTCACCGTTTGCTGGCCGGTCACAATATTCAGTTGATCTGCGTGTAGCTCACCAGCCACCTCGACAGAACGGGCAATCAGATCAAAACGGTTGGTATTGGAGGCATTGAGCCCATTCTCACCGATATGGATATTGCCGCCCTGCACATCAAAACCACTCAGGCTGCCACCTTCCATGATCGCCGTGCCCGTGGTCAGGGTGGCATGGTTGGTATTGATGAAACCGCAACCGTTACAGGTGATGCCGTTTGGGTTGGCGACCACCACATCTGCACGTCGCCCGCCGACTTCCATGTAACCATTAAGGCTGGAGGGGTTCGCGCCGATGACCTCATTCAGGATCAAGTTGGCAGATCCATTGGTCAGGTTTGGGTTGCCTTCAATGTAGCCACCCAATTGGGTCTGGGTCAGCTGCTGGCTGTTATTCAGAATCAGCCCCTGACTTCCCACATTGAGTTCATTGTAGAAATTCTGGGAGACGCCTTGCCCATTGGGGTTCTGGATATTCACGATGGGCACGCCATTGGCTGCCTGATCCAGAGTCGGGCGCCCATTGGTGGAATGCGTCGGACTGACAGGTTCCGCAGCGGCCAGCAGCGCAGGCTGCCAGATCAACAGCAATGACAGGCCATAGCCCAGGCTGCGTTGCAAAACAGACGGCTGCTGATCAGATTTCGGCATAAAGTGAGGCATGAAGCGTGTACTCGCTGTTTGTCAGTTCCGTTGAATGCTGTTCCATGGGCCATGACACTTCCGTCGTGAAGCTCAGGCCGCGAAAACCCAGCCGGGCCCCGGCGGTAGCGGAGTCAATGCGTGCAAATCCCAGCTCATTGCTGTTGCCCGGTACCACACCAGAATCGTAGGCAATAAACGGGGTCACCGAGACAGGGCCAGTGACAGGAGGATAGAAATCAAATTGAACGGCGCCCGCCATGGCGGAATTGCCATTAAGAGAAATATCCCGATACCCCCTGACCGCCGCACTGGACGCGACGGAGAACCGTTCCGACGGGAACAACACATCATCGCTGTACTGCCCATTTAGCCGAATGGATAAGGCCCCATATAACGGTTTTATGAAGCGGTTGGCTGTAAGATATGTCTGATATCTCGTGTGCGAGATATCGGCAATCGAGATATCGCCCGGTAACATCGTTGCCGGCCCTGCCCCTCTGCCCTGTTCATAGGTAAAGGTGCCCGCCAATTGGGTATTGCCCCACAAGTACTTGCCATTGACCCTGCCACCCCAGGCACGCAGGTGATAGCTGCTAACCCGGATCACCGCATCTTCAAGCCGGTTTTCAGTGTCGGAATACGCACCCAGCAAGGAAAGCGAGAAACGCGCCTTGTTGCTTCTGTAGAGCGTGCGAGTCAGCTCCAGTCTGCTGGTATCGGTTGCCCCCTCGGATTCGAAGGACTGGAAAATTCCATCAATGGTGTTCTCATACTCCTGGCGGTTGTAGCTTAACGCCAGATTCCAGTAACCGTGACTGATGTCGTAGCTCAGGCCCGAGCCCCAGGCCTGATCTGAAAACTCCGTGTCCAGATCAGTATTCAGGGACAGGGAAATTCTGTCCGGCACCCCCGCCAGGCCTCCCCAATCGAACCCCGCCTGTGCCGTGCCATGGGTGATGTCCCCATAGTGTTCTTCGTCCAGTACCAGAAAAGCCCGATAGCGCTGCGGCCACTGCGCCTGGCCGAGAATAATCGTGCCGCCTTGTTCTTCCCCCGGCGCCAGATCCATCTTGGCATCCAGGTGAGGCAGACGGGCCAACGTTTCGACAGCGTGTTCCAGATCTCGCAGATTCAGCAATTCGCCTGGGGATGCAGGAACGGCCCATTCCAGCATACGCCGTGACACTCCCACAGGCTGAAAATCCTCAACCCGACCGGGCACAACCAAAAGCTGCAAGGACCCCTTGGACACATCCTGTTCAGGAATGAGCACACGACTGGTGATATACCCCTTGTCGATGAGCTTGTTGGAGAGGACTGCCTGAAGGGTCTGAATATCCTGCATGCTCATGCAGCTACCCTCAGGCTGACGAGCGGTCTTGGTTAGCCACCGCCCGAAAGGAAGGTTTTGCCCATCGATGGTACTCAGCGAGATGGTTTCAATCGCGAAGCAGCGGCTCGGGGCATCTGTCGCCTCCGGGAGCGGCACCTGCATAGGGCTATCTTTCCCCGGCACCACCATTTCTTCCAGCTGCTGCTGCTGGCGCTGACGCTCTTGTTCCTGGAGGCGGTCGAACATACGCTGTTGCGCACTTGGCTCAGCCTGGACGACACAAGCAAACAAGCACGCAGCAAATACGCCACCGCAAAAAAGTGTTTTTTCCCCCAACATGGCTTTCCTTGCCCCGAATGATCACAATAAGTACGGGCAACCTGGAGATATTATTATTGGCGTTGCTTAATCCGTAGCCGCACATCATACACCTTTGGCTAAGCGCCCGTGAAACAGGAACAATCTTTGCGTGAAACAGATCACACCCAGACTTGCATTATGGCTTTTTGCCATCATACTTTCTTCGCAAGCCTTTGCCTCATCTGCTGAATCGGCCCTGGCGACTCTTTCGCAAGCTGACAGCACAGAGAAGGCTCTCAGAAGCGCCTTGCGAGAGGCTGCGAACCTTGCTCCTGCGGAACGTTTCGTGATTGAAAACCAGCTGCGGCTGAGACTGGCAGCAACTGAAATGCAGCAAGAAGATTTCGAGGAAGCCCGCAGCACACTCAAACAAATTGAGACCGAAAGTCCCGCTGCATTGCAGGCCAGTTTGCTAATGGCAGAAAGTTACCGGCTTACCGATGAATCAGGGCAAGCCCTGAACTGGTTTCTGCGAACCGCCCAGCACTACCCTTACCGAACCACGACACTGAATGGGCTCCTGAGTGCCGCCCATGACGAACAATCCCGGAACACCAACCTGTCGGCAGCACTCTACGCGGAGATCAGCAAACAAAGCCTTTTTGCGCTCGGCCAGCTAGACCGCTTCAAGCAGCATGACGATCTGGATCCGATGGCAGTCATTTTTCCTTCCGATCTGGATGAAGCGGTTCGCAAGACACTCCTGCGCCGTAGCTTGCGCCACCCCGAGCACAACCTGCTGAAGCAGACCGGTAAATTGAAGCAATCCGTTTCTGCCATCATCTCGCTGCAGCAACGTCATGAACTGGTTCAGCAAGAACTCAGACAACTTACCCAGACCCTGGCGCAATATCAGAGCCAGCAGCAGGCTCTTACCAAACAACTTCAGACAGGGGATCAGACCTTGGCGATGCTGACCGCGAAACTGATCCCGAATGATTTCAGTACAGAGCAAACCCAGATCCGCCAACACATTACCCGCCTTCGCAATCAGCAAGCCAGGCAGAGAGCACAGCTGGCATTTATCGAGCACAGCCAGCAGACTCTTCCTGAGATCGCCAACAATCTGGAAAAACAACTTCAGACGCTGCACCAAAACGCCCAGAAGCAGCTTGCCAGTAGTCATACAGCGGTTATTTCGGTACTTGAAGACAGTATTGCAGCCTACCGTGCGGAACTTTCGGATCTCGCCGCTGAAGCCCAGTTGCAACGTTCTGAGCTGATGCTCTCATCACAGTGAATTCATCGCCCATGCCCACCCTCAAATGCCCCAGCTGTGATCAACCTCTCTCCCTCGAGGCCAATACCTGGCACTGTGATCAGGGCCATCGCTTTGACCGTGCCCGGCGCGGCTATACCAACCTGCTGCTGGCCCAGCATCGCCGCTCTCGTTCACCCGGAGATGACAAGGCCATGGTGCAGGCGCGTACCGCGTTTCTGGATCTGAAACGTTACCAGCCGCTGGCCGGCGCGCTTATGGAAAAGCTGCCTGCAGAGCCGGATGGCGACTGGCTGGATCTGGGCTGTGGCGAGGGCTGGTATACCGAGCGGTTTGCGCAGTGTCTCGGGGCGGAAAACGGGGTGGGTATCGACATCTCCAAGTTTGCCATTGATGCGGCGGCCAAACGTGACAAGAACCTGACCTGGCTGGTGGCCAGCGGTGCTCGGCTGCCACTGTTTGAGCACAGCATGCGACGAGTGCTGGTGCTGTTCACCCGTCTTTTCACCGACGACATTGCCCGTGTATTAAAACCTGGCGGAGAACTGATCGTGGTGGGCACCGGGGAAAATCACCTCATGCCGCTGCGCGAAGCACTCTATGAAGAAGTGCGCCACTCCGGTTTTGATGCCAGCAAGTTTCTGGATGACCGGTTCAGCATGATCGACAGCGAAGACGTGCAGTTCGAATGGACACCGGACAGCGAACAGGAGCTGCAGAACCTGCTCACCATGACCCCGCATCACTGGCGGGCCAAACCCTCCGCCAAAGCGGACATCGGCAAGCTGACTGGCCAGATTATGCCTGCGCATTTCATTATTCAGCGATTCCGGCGCACTGAAGCCTAAATCAGGTAGGGCGGAAATGCCTCAGGGCATCTCCGCCGTTACGCGAACGCCATGGCGGAGATGGGCATTTGCCCATTTCCGCCCTACCCGGCGAGTTGTTTACCGAGAATGGTGTCCAGATACTCCAACAAATGGTCAGCATTGCCGACCGGAGCACGGTAGGCAAGATGCCCATCAGGGCGCATCAACCACAGCCTTGGGCCATGCCCGAAGGCCGCCGCAAATTCCCCTTCATGATCCTGCCAGATACGGGTGGTGCCTTCGCGGGGCACCTCAGAGTGGGGGGTCTGCTGCGCTGCCACCACGGTAAGGTGTGCTCGGTCACGGTAGTCCTGCCCCAGCCGGTCGCTAAGGGCATAAAGCACTAGCCGCTCGTTATGTTCCGGCTTTTCACTAAGCTGAAGAATCAGGTGATGTACCGGCTTTCTGAGCAAATCGTGCAGTTGATGCAAATGACCGGTGCGTACCGATTTCAGTGCTGCATCCGGTAAGCGGTCACCGGGGAGCGGCCCTTCACGCCGCCAGCCCAACTCCGCCTCAGGTCCACTGGTGACAATGGGCGAGTGGCGGTAGTGCACATCCAGCTGGCTGGCGGTGCGCAATATCCGGCTGGACATTCTGGTCCGTCCACCGGCCAGCTTGAGCAGGGAATCACGGCTGCGGCGCAAAAGCGGCCGTTTCACCAGTGATGCCCGTGACAGCATGTCCACACCATAGATCATCTTCTCGGCAACCGGCCGGCGCTCCTGCTCATAGCTGTCCAATAGCGCACCACTGCCATAGCCCTTGAGGTAATAGCCCAGCTTCCAGCTCAGGTTAAAGGCATCCGCCAGACCGGTATTCATTCCCTGGGCACCCAGAGGGCTCTGCACATGAGCGGCATCCCCGGCCAGATACACACGGTTGCGCCGATAATGCTGCGCCAGACGGCGCTGTACGGAAAACTCACTGATCCAGCGTGGCTCACCCAGATCCGGCTTCTGGCCGAGAATCAGCGCCAGCCGCTCTTCAAAAATGGAAACATCCAACGGCGCTTCCGGTGGTGAATCGGTGGCCATGATCAAACGCCAGCCGGTGGGTAGCGGCAAGGCAATCAACAACCCCTCTTCCTGCAGAAAACCGTGGGAGCTGTCATTCCGCCATGGGCTTTGCCAATCCACATCAGCCAACAGGAAATGCTCGCTGTATTCCACACCATGAAAGCCAATCCCCAATTGCTGGCGCACTGTGGAGCCGACACCATCCGCTCCCACCATCACTTCGCTTTGCAAGGTCTGCAGCTGCGTTCCCTTGCGAATACGCGCGGTGACGCCACTGCCGTCCTGGGTGAAATCCAGCAGTTCCACACCACGCACCAGTTCGCCTCCCAGCGCCTTGAAACGCTGTATCAGCACACGCTCCACATCGGATTGCGGACAGCTCAATACCCAAGGGTAAGGTGCCTGCAGGGAAGTCAGATCCAGCTCGAAAAGAAACCCATTGTCGCCATACACCGACACAGCCTTGAGTACCCGGGACGCCTTGCGCACCGGGCCCAACACGTCCATGGCCGCAAACACCTCCAGGCTACGGGAATGCAGCCCAAGCGCCTTGGACCAGGGAGAGGGAGCTTCCAGACGGTCAATAATGATGCAGGCAACCCCTTGCCGGCGAAGACCGATTCCCAGAGCGAGCCCGGTGGGCCCAGCGCCGACAATGAGCGCCTGGGGCGTGCTGTTCTCGGTAATGGCGATGGTACAATCTCCTTATCCTGCATTCTGGCCAACAACCGGTGACCATGACTTCGCCTACCCGCAAGATCATCCATGTGGACTGCGACTGCTTTTATGCGGCCGTTGAGACCCGTGATGACAAATCCTTGCGCGGCAGGCCGGTGGCGGTGGGCGGCGATCCCCACCGGCGTGGCGTCATCGCCACCTGCAACTACCCCGCGCGACACTTCGGTGTGCACTCTGCCATGGCGTCATCCCAGGCGTTGCGGTTATGCCCGGATCTGATCATTGTGCCGCCGAACTTTGATAAATATCGCAAGGTGTCGGCACAGATCCATGACATCTTCAAACGTTATACCTCGCTCATTGAACCCTTGTCACTGGACGAAGCCTATCTGGATGTTTCCCACAGTGAGCAGTTCGAGAATAGCGCAACCCGCATCGCCGAAGCGATCCGCCAAGAGGTGCGCAAAACCATCGGCATCACCGTGTCTGCCGGGGTCGCGCCCAACAAGTTTCTCGCCAAGGTGGCCAGCGACTGGCGCAAACCGGATGGCCTGTTCGTGATCACCCCGGCACAGGTTGATGACTTTGTTGCCAGCCTGCCAGTGAAACGCATTTCCGGTGTAGGCCGGGTCACTGCCGAGAAAATGGCCAACCTCAATCTGCACACCTGTGGAGACCTGCAAGGATTGAGCCGACTGGCGCTGTCGCAGCACTTCGGCAGCTTTGGTGAACGGCTTTACCACCTCAGCCGAGGAGAAGATAACCGACCAGTACAGACGGGTCGCCGGCGTAAATCGGTATCGGTAGAACGCACTTACGACAAAGATCAGCCCACCCTGAAAGAATGGCTTCGGGAGCTGGATACCTTGCTGGAAAAGCTGAAAGAGCGCTTCGCCCGGCTGGACCAGAACTACCTGATCAGCGGTCTTACCGCCAAGGTGAAGTATCAGGACTTTGTCAGTCTGAGCTGCGACAAAGCAGGCACCGATCTGGACCGGGCACACTTCGAGGCATTGCTGGAGCAGCTCTGGGAACGCCGCCAGGGGCCGGCAAGGCTACTCGGCATTGGTGCGCGCCTGCGGGACATGAAGGCACCGCAGCAGCCGGATCTGTTTCCGGAGGAATGGGACAGGGCACTGCGGCAGCGACGCGGGAAAAGCTAGTTGCAAGATGCAAGTTTCAAGTTGCAACGCGGGGGCAGGTCAGCGTGACGGAAACGCTTGGGGCTCCGCGCAAAGGAGCCGGGTTCGACACTTCTGCCATCCCCCGTTATCTCGCTCGTTTTTTCACAGTCCGATATCGCCTCGCTCACAACGCGGAGTGAAAACGCTTGCCACACACAAACACCCCCTCGCGTTGCAACTTGAAACTTGTCCCTTGCAACTCAGTGAACAGAATGCCCCACCCGCTCCAGCAATTCCGCCGGCATCAGGCCATCCATCAACTCACGCCCGCGCTGCTTCACAGGCTCCATCTGGCTGTCCAGGTAGGAATCCAGCGCGGCGACACAATCCGTACAGCGGGTCATGGCATCAGCGCCGGGATGGTCAGCCAGCGCCTGTACCGCCATTTCCAGTTCATTGAGATACTTGAGCAACATGCCTTGCGACCTCACTTTAGATCAACATACCGGGAATCGGCAGCCCGTCCAGATTAAGACACTTTCAAGACAGACTTGTGACAACAGCCACATCACAGATGGATGCAGACCGCGTGCCAAAGCCGATATCCGGTAGACGCGAACTGGCGATTGCCGTTCCCTTGCAGAATGTAAAAAAGCTAACAGCTACCCCCGACTTTCCTTCACAAGCACCCCACCGCCCTTTCAGTTACTCTAGAACCTGTTTGCGAGGAAATACCCTTTATGACCAAAACTGTATCGACGATTGTGGCCCCGGAAGGCAGTCTGGAAGTGCTCAGCCAGCACGAAGTTGAGCGTCTACGAGACACCTCCGGCAGTGGCCTGCATGACCTGCTGCGCCGCTGCGCGCTGGCCGTACTCAACTGCGGCACCCCCACCGATGACAGCCGTGAAGTGCTGGAAACCTACCGGGACTTCGATATCGAAGTGATCCAGGAAGATCGCGGTCTTCGCCTCAAGCTGGACAACGCCCCCGCCGGAGCCTTCGTAGACGGGCGCATGATTCGCGGTATCCGCGAGCATCTGTCTGCGGTGCTACGCGACATTGTCTATGTATCCAACGAGATCCAGAACAATGACAGCTTTGACCTGAACAGCAGCCAGGGCATTACCAACGCAGTGTTCCATATCCTGCGTAATGCCGGAGCCCTGAAATCCGGGTACTCACCCAATATGGTGGTGTGCTGGGGTGGCCACAGTATTTCCCGTGAAGAATACGATTACAGCAAAAGCGTTGGCTACCAGCTGGGCCTGCGCCACAAGGACATCTGCACCGGATGCGGGCCTGGAGCCATGAAGGGCCCCATGAAGGGCGCACATGTGGCCCACGCCAAACAACGCTTTGATGGCGGTCGCTACCTGGGGGTTTCCGAACCCGGCATCATCGCCGCAGAAGCCCCCAACCCCATCGTCAATGAACTGGTGATCATGCCGGACATCGAGAAGCGCCTGGAAGCCTTCCTGCGGGTGGGCCACGGCATCATCGTATTCCCCGGCGGGGTAGGCACCACGGAAGAAATTCTCTACCTGCTCGGCGTGCTGCTCCATCCCGACAATGCAGACATGCCTCTGCCGGTGGTGCTCACGGGCCCGGCCAGCAGCGCCGCTTATTTTGAGCAGGTGGACGCCTTTATCCGCGCCACTTTGGGCGACCATGCTGCAGATCGCTATCAGATCATCATTGATGACCCGGAAGCCGTGGCCATGGCCATGTGTCATGGCATCGACCGGTTAACCCTGTTCCGTCGTGACAATGACGACGCCTTTTATTTCAATTGGCGTCTGACTGTACCCCTGGCCTTCCAGCAACCCTTCATCCCCACCCATGAGGAGATGGCCGGGTTGAATCTGGGCAGCGAGCAACCCGTGCATGAGCTGGCAGCCAACCTGCGGCGGGCGTTCTCTGGCATCGTGGCCGGCAACGTAAAGGAGCAAGGCATCCACGCCATCGAACAACACGGCCCATACCAGCTGCATGCTCCCGGCGAACTGATGACCCGACTCGACGCCCTGCTCAACGCGTTCGTGGCCCAACACCGCATGAAGTTGCCGGGGAGTCACTATGAGCCCTGCTATGAGCTGGTGGGGTAAAGCAGGTTCGAGCTATGAGCGGTGAGCTTCGAGGAAAACCCGGCCCGTCGAAGCGTCGTTGGCGGCACGATTAGGCAGTAGCGAGTAACGAGTTTCGAGTTGCGAAAACCTTGAAACAACGAGACTTTTGAGGCTTTTGCCTTTCGAAACTCGAAACTCGCTTCTCGCATTCCCTCGCCAGCAAAAACCAAAAAGCCCCGGATCCCCGGGACTTTTGCCGTGTTGCGTGACGCGTGGTGCGTCTCGTTTAACGCGGCTGCATACGGATACCGCCATCGATACGGATGGTTTCGCCGTTGAGGAACTTGTTCTCGATCATGTGACAAACCAGCTGCCCGTATTCTTCCGGATGCCCCAGACGCTTGGGGAACTGGGTCATTTCGATCAGAGGCTGCTTCACCTTGTCCGGTGCGGCATTCATCAGCGGGGTGTTGAAGATACCCGGGGCAATGGTGTTACAACGAATACCCAGCGGAGCCAGGTCACGGGCGATCGGCAGGGTCATACCCACTACTGCACCCTTGGTGGCAGAGTAAGCCACTTGGCCAACCTGGCCGTCGAAAGCGGCAACCGAGGCGGTATTCACTACCAGACCGCGCTCGTTATCTTCGCCCGGCTCATTTTCAGCCATGGCAGCAGCGGCCAGACGGGTCACGTTAAAGGTGCCGATCAGGTTGATCTGTACCACCTTGCTGAACACGCCCAGATCGTGGGGCTTGTTCTCACGGCCAACCGTCTTCATGGCGGAACCAACACCAGCACAGTTCACGGCCACATGGACAGCACCGAACTTGTCCAGCGTCGCAGCAATAGCCGCCTGTACAGACGCTTCGTCGGTTACGTCAGTCTTGATGAAAGCGGCGTTGTCGCCCAGTTCGGCCGCAACCTGCAGGCCCTGCTCTTCATTCAGGTCCAGAATCATCACTTTACCGCCTTTGCCAACGATGGCCTTGGCAGTAGCGTGACCGAGGCCGGATGCACCACCGGTGATAACGGCAACTTTATCGGTAATGTTCATATGCTCTCCTTGGGTTCAGGGCCGAAGGTGCCCATGTGGGTGACACCAAAACAATGCCCGGAGTATACCCACCCACCCCATCCGGCTCATTGTTGCTTTCGCTCAAACCGTCAGTGTTTTAAGGTGAGATTGCGTCAATGGACAATGGCGTACGACTCAGGGGCACGGAGGGAGAACCTTGCCAGAGACCGTCAGACAGGAAGACCGCCGTGAGCTGGCCAGCGCCTATGCGCGCATCCGCCGGCTCAGCGAGCAGCTGTGCCAGCCGCTGCAACCGGAAGACATGAGCCTGCAGGCCTGTGCCGATGTGAGCCCACCACGCTGGCACCTGGCACACACCACCTGGTTCTTCGAAACCTTTCTGCTGGTACCACACCTGCCCGGCTATCAGCCCGTCAATCCAGCTTATGAGGTGCTATTCAACAGCTACTACAACGGCATTGGCGAGCAATACCCACGCCCACAGCGCCACCTGCTGTCCCGCCCTACCCAACAGGAAGTCATGCACTGGCGCCACCATGTGGATCATGCCATGGGACAACTGATTGTCTCTCGCCCGGATCTCGATGCATTGATCACGCTGGGCCTCAACCATGAGCAGCAGCATCAGGAACTGCTACTCACCGATCTGAAGTACAGCCTGTCGTTCAATCCGCTGGCACCGGCGATCTCGCAGCCACTCACCTCTGATGGCGAACCAGCCCCGCCCCTTACCTTTCAGGATTTCACCGGCGGCAAGATTCAGCACGGTGCCAATGCCGATGAACCTTTCACTTTTGATAATGAAGGCCCACAGCATCCAGTCTGGCTTAGCCCTTTCCGGCTGGCCAATCGCCCGATTAGCAATGGAGAGTACCGGGATTTCATTAATGACGGTGGCTACCGGCGGCCGGAACTGTGGCTCTCCGATGGCTGGGCCTGGGTGCAACAGCATCACATCCAGCGCCCCCTTTACTGGCAGGCTGACCTGCTCAATCACTGGACCCTCGCCGGGTTACAAGCGATCAGCCCCGGCCAGATCCTCGCCCATGTGAACTACTACGAAGCCGACGCCTATGCACGCTGGGCCGGCTGCCGGCTCCCCACAGAACAGGAATGGGAGCACGCCGCCCGCCAGAGCAAACAGCCAGGCAGTTTCGTGGAGAACGGCCGGTATCAAGCAGGCCAGGCCTCTGCCGGTCTGCTCTGTCACATGCTGGGGGATGTCTGGGAATGGACTGCCAGTGCCTACCTGCCTTACCCCGGTTTTCGCTCAGCGCAGGGCGCCGTTGGCGAATACAACGGCAAATTCATGTGCAACCAGATGGTCTTGCGGGGCGGCTCCTGTGTCAGCAGCCAGAATCATATCCGCCCCAGCTATCGCAACTTCTTTTACCCCCACCATCGCTGGCAATTCAGCGGTATCCGGTTAGCCGAGGATGGCTAGAACCCCATAACAGTGCAGCCCTTCGAGGTGATCATGAAACAGGCAATGCCGGTCAATGAGCAGCAATTGGGCCCGAACCTGACCTTTTACGATCTGCATCCACCCGCCACCGACATGCTGGCAGAAGTGACCCAGTCCTTGTCTGCTGCTCGCCCCCACCTGCACCCTAAATATTTCTACGACGAGACCGGCTCTCGCCTGTTTGATGCCATCACCACCACCGAAGAGTACTACCCCACCCGCACCGAAGCTGGCCTGCTGGAGCAATACAGTGGAGATATTCAGCGCCAGTTAGGCGCTACCGGTACCATTGCGGAACCCGGTGCCGGCAGCTGCCAAAAGGTCCGACTGCTACTGGAACGCTGGGCACCGGATCGCTACATGCCGCTGGAAATTTCCCGCGACTGCCTGCTGCAATCTACCCGGGAACTGTCCCTGGCCTTTCCCGATATCCAGATCAGTGCGGTATGCGCGGATTACTGCCAGGCGTTATCACTGCCCTCCGACAGCCTCCCCGGCGGGCGTGTGGTGTTCTTCCCCGGTTCCACCATCGGTAACTTTGATCCTGAGGAACGCCGGCAATTTCTGCGTGGTCTGCATCATCTGGCGGGACCCGGTGGCGCATTGTTAATCGGCGCTGATCTGCAGAAGGATAGTGCTCGCCTCAACGCGGCTTACAACGACGCCCAGGGGCTGACAGCAGCATTTAACCTGAACGCCCTGCACCATCTTAATCGCGCCCTGAACTGCGATTTTGATGTAGCCAACATGCGCCATGTGGCGTTCTATAACCCTGAAGCGCAGCGGATCGAAATGCATCTGGAGTGTCTGAAAGACCAACAGTTAAAGCTCGGCGAGTGTCAGCTGACCCTGAAAAGTGGCACCCGCATCCATACCGAAAACTCGTATAAATTCAGCGTGGAAAGCTTTACCCGTGAACTGATGGAAGCAGGGTTTACACCCCGCGGATGCTGGACCGATCCCGACAATCTTTTCAGTCTCCACCTGGCCTCAACTGACTAGGAAGCCTCTGAACAACACCTCGCGTACTCAGTCTTTCAGGCTCAAAGGAGAAAAGGGGGGCGCGATTTGAAGGTGCATCTCCATCCATCGACTCTTCATCAGCGACCAGAAAGACCCGCAGGGGCGCGGCCTGAAGGGCACAAGGCGTTGTTCAGAAACTCCCTCTCTGATCGCCCTGGTATGTCGTTTGGGTAGAGCCAATAGTGTGAACCCGGTCCGGTAACGGTATACTGAACCCCGTTCTCACCCCAGAACACCAAGAATGACACTTGCCACGACAGGGGCGTGGCCTAGGGAGATCGGATGCTTGAACTGATCAGCGCGGCGCGCAGACGTAAACGCCCGCCTACTCACCAGCTATTTGATGTGGTTACTCTGGAATTCAGAGTGGGCCTGCTGGATATCGACCTGAACATGCATCTGAACAATGCCAAGTACCTGAAGTTCATGGACCGCAGCCGTCTGGAACACGCCGTGGTAACTGGCTCCCTCAATCGCATGATCGAAGCACGCTGTAATGTGGTGGTCGCCAACACCGAGATCGCCTACATCCGCGAACTGCGCCCTTATCAACAGTTCCAGGTTCACACCCGCATTCTCGGCTGGGACGACAAATACGTTTACTACGATCAACGCTTTGAATCCCAGCGCAAACTCCACACCCACGCCTTGGTGCGTGTTGTCAACGTCTACGGCGGCAAATCCATCAGCCCGCAAACCGCCCAGGACATCACTGGCATGCACCTGAAGTCCCCGCCATTGCCGGAGTATGTGGAGCAATGGAAACGGTTGCTGCAATCGAAGAAGCGGTTGACTGAGACGGATTAGCTTCGAGTTTCGAGTTTCGAGTTTCGAGTTTCGAGTTTCGAAAAGCAAAATCCTCACCAGGGAGTCAGGCAAGTGTCTTGCCTTTCGAAACTCGCTTCTCGTAACTCGCCACTATACCCCATAGAAACATAAAGCCCCGGAATTCCGGGGCTTCTTGCGTGTTGCATACAATGTGCTGCGTCTATTCCACTGAATACGTATAGAACGGGGCCCAACGCGGTTCTTTCTTCATCCGGTCAGCATAGTAAATACCCGGCTCATCCAGCCGCAGATCCGCGATTTCCCGAAGCGCGATCGCCTTGGGCACCTGCTGCAGCGGGCCAGCCTGCTGGTAGTTTTCCGGATCCGCCACAATTTCCGTCAGATCCAGCGGCTTCAGCTCGGAATACCGGAAGTAGTAATCCTGCCCACCTTCTACCTTCAAGGGCATTTCGAAAATCATTTTCAGGTAAAGCACGCTGAACGGGCGGCGGGCATAAAAGTCATGGGTGCCTGCTGGCAGCTCAAGCCAGGTATATGCTCCGGCCTTGAGACCAAACAATTGGGCAGAATCCAGGAAAAATACCGGGGCCTGCACCTCTTCATAACCCCAACGGGTAATAGGCCGGTAGATGTACACCATGGAATTACGCGGATCGAGCGTTTCGATGGGATCGAAGGTCTTGCCGTCAGGCGCGTCCAGAAAGGCACCCGGTGTCGCAGGAATCCCCATTCCCACCCCGGAACAGCCGGACAGCATCAGGCTGAAAAACGCCAGCCACACAACCAATCGCATTATTATTCTCCATTGGTACCGTGGCCCTCAGGCGGCCCGGCCCTGTTATTATTGCGCCCACCCGGAATACCCCTGAAAACAGGGAAGTCGAGAGACGATAGCAATATAGTGCCTTTATTGGGCTCTAACTATGGCCGATTTGACCGCGTTGCTCAAGATAGCAGCAACCCTCTCCTGGCCACATCAAAAGGGCATTCCTGCTCCCCCCAGCTCAGAGATTTCTGGTAATCTTCCGCCATGTCTGTAAATCGTATCCGCACCCCCTGTATAGGCGTGTGTTCCACCGTGTTTGGTGACACAGTCTGCCGTGGCTGTCGCCGCTTCAGCCATGAGGTGGTGAACTGGAATGCCTACACCAATGAGCAAAAGAGTATCGTCTGGAAACGGCTGGATCTGCTCCTGTGTCAGGTGGTCGACAACTACTTTAATGTGGCGGATGCGGCCTTGTTAGCCGAACAAATGACGTTCCAGAACCTGCGCTATCAGACACAACTGTCGCCTCAGGGCTGGATTCCCGAGCTACTCAAAGCCGCCGGCAAGCAGGCCATCCCTTACGACCGCTTCGGACTCACTCCCCTGCCCGCCAGCCAAGGCCTCACGCCGCGCCAGCTCTATGAGCAGATCAGCGCAGAATGCCACGCGCTTTCCCAGGCTCATTATGACCGCTCCTACGCCCGCCCGGTCAGACTCGTTGCCGAGCTCACCGAGCATGCGGCAAGGGAGAAGGGGCTGATCTAGTTTCGAGTTTCGAGAAGCGAGTTTCGAAGATCAAAATCCGCCCCCAAGACGCTTGGCAAGTGTTTTGCCTTTCGTAACTCGCTTCTCGTAACTCGCAACCAGTCTCTCGCATCTGCCTTCCATTTGTCCCAATCTGACTCCCAACCCCCTTCCACCACACCATCACTCAATGGCACATTTACGGAATGAACATTCATTACTCATTCTGGAGGTGAGTCATGGCTTCCGCTTCATCCATCGCCACGCCCCCTTCCCGGACAAACCGGGAAGCACAAAAACGGGAACAGATCATCAAGGCCGCTTTACAGGTATTTGCCGAGCATGGCCTGCATGGCACTCCTGTGCCCCCCATCGCCGATAAGGCGGGTGTGGGCGTGGGCACCTTGTATCGGTACTTCGACAGTAAGGAAGCGCTTATCAACGCGGCCTTCTGCGATGCCAAGCAACGCCTCCAGGATCGCTTGCTGACAGATCTTGATCTGCTCAACCCCAGCCGCGCCCTGTTCGACACCTTATGGGCCCGGCTCACCGCCTTTGCCCGCCAGGAACCGGAAACCTTCCAGTTTCTGGAAATGCAGGATCACCACAGCTATCTCACTGCCGAAAGCCGCAGTTGTGAGCAAGCCCTGCTGATCCCGCTGGGCATGATGGTCATTATCGGCCAGCGCAATGGTCTGCTCAGCAACCGACTGAAGCCCGATCTGGCCATTGCCTTGTTCTGGGGCGCGTTTGTGGGCGTCTTCAAGGCCGAACGACTCAACTATCTCACCCTCAGCGATGAGGACCTGAAGCAAGCCCGCGATGCCTGCTGGCTGGCCATGTCAAATAACAACAGCGGAGAAACTACCTCATGAATCCCAAACATATCCTGATTACCGGCGCCGCGGGTGCCATTGGTGGCAAGTTGGCTGGCCAGTTTCATCAGCACCATCCAGATGCCCGCCTGACCCTGGTGGATCTGAACCAGGAAGCGCTTCAAAAAGTGGCTGATCAATACGACGCCAATGCTGAAGCCTGCGATCTCACCGCTATCGATGCCCTGCCCCAATGGTGGCAGTCACAGGTAGATCGCCATGGGCCAGTGGATGTGCTGGTCAATTGTGCCGGGATCATGGACATCATGACGCTGGCAGGCACCGGCTGGGAACGCGGCAAGCGGCTGATCGATATCAACTTCACCGCCCCCATGCGGCTGATGGATCTGGCACTGCCCTTCATGATCCAACAGCAGGACGGCTGCGTGATCAATGTGGCCAGCATGGCCGGTCGGGTACCGATTCGCGGCTGCAGTTACTACGGCGGCGCTAAAGCAGGTATTGGCCTGGCTTCCGAGATTGCCCGCCTGGACCTGAAGAAAGACAACGTCAATGTGATCACGGTGTACCCCGGCCCCATCTATTCCGGGCTGGAAACCCACGCGCGAGGCCAGGTGAAGCAGGGGCCCATCTCCCGTTATATCCCCACCGGCAAGCCCGATGTACTTGCTGAGCGGATTTATCGCACCTACCGCAAGAATGGCGCACGGGTGATTTACCCGGATATCTACAGCCTGGCCAAGCAAGTCGCCAACCTGAACCTGACCAACAAGGCCATGGACTTCTTCAGTCCACAACCAAACCAGTAAAGCGGAAACCATCATGACTCAGCAAGAAAATACCCCCATTCATGACGTCCTGATTGTCGGTGCCGGCATCAGTGGCATTGGTCTCGGCATCAAGCTAAAAGAAGCCGGCATCAACAACTTTGTCATTCTGGAAAAAGCCGCAGATCTGGGTGGCACCTGGCGGGACAACACCTACCCCGGCTGTGCCTGTGATGTACCCTCAGCACTGTATTCCTATTCTTTTGCCCAGAAACCGGACTGGACTCGCGCCTTCGCCGGCCAGGCCGAAATTCTCGACTATGTTCGCCAGGTGGCAGAGCAGCATGACATCCCCGGTGATATTCACTTCAATCAATGTGTCGAACGCGCACAATGGCGCGAAGAAAAAAACCTCTGGGAAGTGCAAACGGCAGATCAATTTTATCTGGCCCGTACCGTGGTCGCCTGCTCTGGCTATCTGCACGAACCCATCATCCCCAACATCCCTGGTCTGAAAGATTTCACCGGCACCCTGTTCCATTCCTCGCGCTGGGATCATGAGCACGAGCTGGCCGGCGAACGCGTAGCCGTAGTAGGCACTGGAGCTTCCGCTATCCAGTTCGTTCCGGAAATCCAGCCCAAAGTAAAACAGCTGACCTTGTTCCAGCGCACCCCTCAATGGGTGCTTCCGAAACCGGATCACAGCATTCCCAAAGTGGAAGAAAACTTTTTCCGCCTGCCCTTTACCCTCAATGCCTGGCGCAAGATGTTGTACGGCGGCTTTGAAACCTTTGGCATCGGTTTCCGTCGCCCTGCCATCCTCAAACAGATTCAGAAACTGGGCCTCGCCCATTTGAAAGTGGCTATCAAGGACCCGGAACTGCGCGCCAAACTGACCCCGGATTACACCCTCGGTTGCAAGCGTGTACTGATGAGCAACAACTACTATCCCGCGCTGAACAAAACCAATGTGGATGTCTTCCATACCGGCCTGAAAGAAGTGCGCGGCAACACGCTGGTAGGACAGGACGGCAGCGAGTGCGAAGTGGATACCATCATCCTCGGCACCGGCTTCTTCGTCACCGAACCGCCCATCGCCAACCATATCTACAATGACGCGGGAGAGTCCCTGAGCGATATGTGGAAAGACGGCATGCAAGCCTACCGAGGCACCACCATTGCCGGCCTGCCAAATGCCTTCATGGTGCTCGGTCCGAATCTCGGCATTGGCCACAACTCGGCGTTCATCGTCATTGAAGCGCAGATCAACTACATCGTCAGCACACTCACCACCATGCGTGACCAGCAACTGCAACGCATCGAAGTGAAGGCCGATGTGCAGCGGGACTATAACCGCAAAGTACAGCAAGACCTGCAAGGCACCGTCTGGAACACCGGTGGCTGCTCCAGCTACTACCTGGACAAAAACGGTTTCAACAGTGTCGGTTTCCCATGGAGCACGCTGGAAATGCAACGGCTACTGAAACAGTTTGACCGTGACAACTACACCGTCACGCCTGCAGCCCAACCCGTATTCTGAGACAGACAGGACCGGATCATGCCAAAAGACAACACATCCTCCACACCTCGCCGGGGCCTGGTACTGGGCTGCGGCGGCGTCGCCGGCGGAGCCTGGAGCATTGCTGCGCTGCATCATCTGGAACAGCAGCTGGACTGGGACTGCCGCAAGGCCGATGTCCTGATCGGAACCTCTGTCGGCGCAGTGCTGGCCGCATTGCTTGGCAGCGGCATTAGCGTCGACCAACTGTTGGCTTGCCAACAGGGCACCAGCGATACTTGCCGATGGGACCACGACACCGACACTGGTGGCGCCTTGCCTCCTCTGCCAGGGGCCCGCTTTACCGGCAAGCCACTGGTGATGAAAGGCCTTCGCGGCGAGGTCTCCGCCCTCACCGCCATCTGTGGTGCACTGCCCGCAGGCCAGTTCGACATGAGCGCCTTTCGCAAGCTGGTGAACGATGCGGCAAAAGGCAAAGACTGGGTGGAACACCCTGCCACCTGGATCATGGCCGTGGATACCGAAACCGGTAAACGGATTCCCTTCGGCAAAGGCGGCGCTCCCAGCGCGACCATTGTGGATGCCGTCTGTGCTTCCTACGGTGTGCCCTTCTGGTGCCCTCCGGTGACAGTGGATAACCGCACGTATATCGATGGCGGCGTTGCCTCTCCCGTCTCCGCAGACCTGCTGGTCGACAGTGCCGTGGATGAAGTGATCGTGCTTGCCCCCATGGCCTCCCGGCAGCCAGACAAACCCTGGCATCCCTTCGAGCGCATTGAACGCCGGGTGCGTCGTTATATGACCTCCGTGGTAGACAGGGAAGTCGCCGCGCTGGAAAAAGCGGGTAAAAAAGTCATTCGTATCGAGCCTGTGGCGGAAGACTTGAGAGCCTTCGGCTACAACATGATGGACCCGGCCAGACGCAAAGGGGTATTGGAAACCGCGCTATCGACAACACGCTACACGGTGAATCACGCTCTGGCCTGATTACCGGAAGGGACGCCTTGAATCAGGGACGTCTGTTATGAAAAGGGCATGGGAACAGCGCACCCACACCAGCTGAAATGCCGTTTCGCGGTCGCATCCGGAGGGCATAGCAAACGCCCGTTCCCACACGGCAGCCTATCCAGACAGGGGGTTGCCATGGTGGGAGCGGCGGTTCCGCCGCGATAAGGAAACTGAGAAAAACGTAGCCCTTTCAGGGCGCATTCAGCTGATCCGCTGGCACCAACACCAGGGCATGCATATCTTCAAACAGGGCCTTGTCCGTGCCCTGTAGTTTGTTGTACTTGATGATGGCATGCAGGGATTTCACGTAGTCCTGGCCCCGCTCGGAATACTTGTCCAGCGTGGTTGCCGCCTGCAACCCGATAAAGGCTTCATCCCTGTCGCGCTGCATGGCACGCAGTTCACGAAAAGACGCATATGCAGGGTGGCTGTTCAGGTTAAGGGCGTGCGCCTGTACAGACTGCAACGGCGCATCAAACGCGGCAATCTTGTAATCCCCCATACCGCTCCGCTGTCCCTCCGGGGTAATTCCCTTGCCACCCCATGTCCACTGCCCGAACAAGGCATTACCGGCAAAGGCAAAACGGGACGTACCCCAGCCACTCTCTTCGGCGGCTTGGGCCAGAATCAACGAAGGAGGGATTGCATCCACACGATGGAGCAAGAGTGCCATCTGCTCCGTGACAGCATCTTCATCTACCCGGTACTGCCCTGCCAGCTCTCGCACCCAGGCATCTTCCTCCGCTGACAAAGCCTCCTGCTCGGCCAGAGCCTGCAGCCGCTGCCGATCCTTCAGGATCAGCTCATTGCTTCGCAACACCAGCGGCCCCACCGCCCGGAAGAACAACTTCTTCTTCAAGGTAACACTAATCTCATGACTAACCCCCTTGCCCCACTGCTCCGGCACCGTGGACAAATAAAGCCGCGGCACACGCCGATCACCCGCTATCCAGCTTTCATCGGTGTAATGCAGCTGCTCAAACAAATCCAGCACCGCATGGTAATCATCAATAATCACCACACTGACTTTCTGCTCACCTCCCGTGGCCTCGGGATACTCCTCAGCTTGAGTCGCCATACCGAGTAATAGCAGCATTACTGCAGCAATCAATCGCATCTTTGTGCTTCCTTGTTGGGTAAAACCGCAAATGGCATTACAGCTTATAAAGCCGGACTACAGAGTCTTATGACATGTCGCAGCAAAGATTGCTGAAAATTGAGAGCAGTAGAGAACATTCTGTTTTCCGCTTGAGACGGAAAATAAGCCGATAAGCTCCGTGAGCGTGAAAGACTCGTCACAGCAAACCAGAAGCTAGGGAGCCTCTGAATCATCCATCCCATCGTTGATCATGATCTTGATATCTTTCATGGCGTTGCGCACTTCCAGGCTTTCCGCATGGGTGAGCACACCCAACACAATCGCTCCTGCCACCAATAGAGCCAACCCCAGCAACGCCCACTTTTCTTTTTCAATCTTCCGGCCACCACCGGACGACGCATCGTTGGCATCGTCATGATGGGAGTGATGACTGTCCAGCTTGTTATGCGACATACCAACCTCCAGCAACACTTCCCGTTCTACGCCGGTCAATGAGCAGCTGCAAGGCAGTGAACCGCCAAAATGATGACTGGCTGACTGCAATATTGCCTGGCTCACGCTTTGCTGGAGGCCTATGCCGGCGAAATACTGAAAGGCTTATCTCTCACGGCAACAGCAAGTCCCGGCCAATCGGGTGGTACACCGTTGCACTCTCAATCAGCGACCGAGCAGTTAACGGTTCAACCCCATACACTTCTGTCCGAACTGCCCAATTCTCCTGAATCGCCGACAGAAGCACATCAAAATCCCCATCCCCGGACAGCAACACCACCGTATCCACCTGCGGCGCATGAGTCATCACATCCACCGCGATACCCACATCCCAATCGCCCTTGGCAGAGCCATCACTTCGCTGGATAAAAGGTTTGAGTTTGACGGTAAACCCCATGTGCCGAAGGGCATCCTGAAACCGGGTCTGCCCGTCATCGCCACGCTCCGTGGCGTAGGCCATAGCCACCACGATATCGCCTTGCGTCGAAAGCCTTTCCCACAAAGCCCGGTAGTTAAACTGACGACCAAACGCCTGGCGAGTGGTGTAGTAGATATTCTGAACGTCAGCAAAGACGGCGATACGAGGCATGGCGCTTTCCATTAACGGGAGGGTTTCCAGCCGTGAAGACTAGCACATCAGCGTCACCACACAGGCACGCTGCCCCACACACGCCGGATCGTCATGCACGCGTAGACTCCTACGAAAACCAGCAACCGCTTCACGCCCTGATTTTTTCGGCAAGATCGCTCCATCCCATCAGCACGGCATCTTCCCGGTTAGAGTGAGTCGAGGAACGGAGCCCTGTGACGGCATAGAGAAAAAACCTGTCTGAGCGGAGCGAGTCTTTTTTGCGTCCGTCACAGGGCGAGTACCGGAGTGTGCCCGCGGAGCGGGTCGAACGGAGTCGGGGCAAGGGGGGCGTAAGCGGGGTTTGCAAAACATGTTTTGCCCGCTGGAGCGCCATTCCCATACCGGGGAATGGCCGGAATGCCAGAGGGGGGTCGCGTTACCACCCTTTGGGCCCGTCCGGCGAGGACAAGCACCTTTATCGGTGCGATGAAACTGCAGGCCCGCATTAGCCAGCCAGGCAAGCGCCACCATCACCACGGCATACGCCATCCCAACATAACGCCCCCATGCATGCCGCCTGGTGCATGAAGCGTGATGCACCCACAGAGCGGGCCCCACAAAAAAGGCCGTAGCAGAAAACTGCTACGGCCTTTCTCTTGAGATGGTGCGCCAGGAGGGAGTTGAACCCCCACACCTCTCGGCACCAGAACCTAAATCTGGCGTGTCTACCAATTCCACCACTGGCGCAATGGGCGGCTATTCTAGCAGGGTATCCGGCAATTGCCAGTGCCGTTTCGGCTGATCAGCCGCCCTGCAAAATCCGGTACAGCGCCTGTAGATCCTTGTCGATCTTGGTGACCTTGGTTTGCAGGGCATCCACGCGACTGTCTCGTGTCGCTTGCACCGGGGCCGGAGCAGGTGCAGGCGCTGCTGTGGGTGCCGGACGGTTAGCCAGGGTGGTGACTCTGCTGGAGACGGATCGCAAACCGGACTCCAGTTCGGCCAGGCGTTTTTCCAGTTTGGCCGTTTCACCGTCATCCTGCCCTGCTTTGGCAACGGATACGCTGAGGGCTCGTACACGGGAGCTGAGTTCGCGCAGGTCATCACGCAGATTCACCACTGCTGTGCTGTCGCTGGGACTGCCCGCCGAGGGTTCACGAATCGGGCGGACCGGCGTATCTGCCACTTCTGCCACCGTGGAGGCCAGTTTATAGTGCTGAGCCTTGAGTTCACTGAGTTCACGGCTCAGCTGCATATTGCCCATCCACTGCCAGACCGCCATCAGCAAGGCGCCGATAGCCACACCCAGTGCCAGCCAGACGGTGCCTGAACGGCTGCTTTCGGAAACACTGGCCGGCTGCTGCCGACGATGGGTTTTACGCAGGGGAACCGGTTCATTGGCTGCGGTCTCTTCGGACGGTGCTCGCACCGCCAGCACATCCTGATTCAGCCCCTGAAGACGTCGTTCTTTATTTTCTGGCAACTTGGCCATGACAAATTGCTCTTTGTCATTATTGTTAATGGGGAGCGATAGGCTCGCTCCCACCCCCGATCGTATTGCTTTTGGTGTTACTTAATTTTCCAGCTTGTCCAGACGGCTGTTCACTTGCAGGCGATAGGCATCAAAGGCCGCCACAGCGGCTTCCGCATCATCTACACGCTCTTCCAGTGACGACAACGAAGCCTGAGCCTTGCTCACCTTGTTCAGGGCAGCGTCCAGATTCTTCTGCTGGCGCTCAACCTGATTGAGGTTTTCCACCAACACATCCAGCTGGGTCTGCATCTGGCTGATCTGGGTCTGCCATTGCTGACTGCTCTTGTTCACCGCATTAACGGCGCTTTCCACCTGAGTTTTCAGAGACGCCGCTTCTTTATTGATAGCAGTAATCTTACCATCGACCCCGGTCTGGGCTTTTTTGACCTCTGTCACAGTTGCGCTCAGCGCTTTGAGATTTTTGCTTTGTGCGTCGATATCCGCACGGTTGCGCTTGTTACTGAGATCCCACAGTTTGCGAATCTCGTCGCCATTCTGTTTCAGCGTCTTGCCATGGCCCGCCACGATATCCTGCAACTTCCCGGATGACTGGTTGAGGGTTTCGTCCGTGGCAGACAGCTGCGACTGCAGGTTACCGAGTTGCTGGGTCGACTCCGTTAACCGGTTATCCAGCTGGGCCTGCAAGCCTCCCACCTGTTTGTGAAACCACACGCCCATTACCGCAATCAGCACGACCAGTACCAGACAGGCCGCCATCCAGCCACCACTTCCGCCGCCCCCTGAGGGTTTGGGGTTGGCTGGTCGGGCCGGGCTCCCCGGCGGTTTACCGGCGGGCTTTCCCGCAGCCGGTCTTTTCGGTGCTGCCTGTGCTGCTTGGGGAGCCGGTTTGCGGTGATCATCCACCGACACGTCATCCAGATCCCCCAGATTGACTTCACGATCTCTCGTCATTACTTCAGCCTTACCTGTATGCGAACGCCAATACTACCGAAATCACGGCATCAAGACCGTGATGCCCTACTCCTGCTCACCGTGTTCCACGAATAGTGGCTGCTCAGTGGCATAGTAGATCGGCTCGCCAACCTCATGCTTGCCTTGATCGTTCTTGATCAGGGGAACAAAAATCACCCAGGGGCGCACATTGCGATGATCCACCTGAGCCCAGACACCGACCACTTTTTCGCCAGCATCATTGGTAATAGTGTGCAGTCGATACATGGACAGCATGTCCACTTCAGGCTGCTCTTCACCTATCTTCTGCAGTTTCAAGAACAATGCCTGAGCCCATTGATCTTCTGGGAGCGCCTTGTCCCGGTCACCTGAGAAGCCAACCGCCTTCAGGTCACCATTGATACTGATCATTCCGAAAGGATAGAGCCCACCGGACTTGGCGATGGCCTGTAGCGCCTGGCTGATTCCAGCCTGGGCCAGGGTGTCCATATCCTGTTGATCCGTACTTTTTTCGGTTTGTTCATCTGCCATATTCTCGGCATTGGCAGCTTCAGCCAAAATCGGCTGAAAAAAACAGGCCAACAGCACCAGAAACATTGCCGGGAACCGCATATATCACCTTTTTTGTTGTGGTCTGACTATTCTATTGACAGTCATTGGGGCATTTATATCCCGAACGGCACGCTATCAGACTTACCCGAATGCCGCCAGAACACCACAAAAAAGGCCGCAAAGCGGCCTTTTTTGTGGTCTGAACGGCTCCCTTGAACAGGGAGACAGTTCATTACGCTGCGAAGTTGGCTGCAGCGAAGTCCCAGTTGATCAGATTCCAGATGGATTCCAGATACTTGGGACGAGCGTTGCGATAATCCACGTAGTAGGCATGCTCCCACACGTCTACAGTGAACAGCGGGGTCTGGCCCTTGCCGTGAGCAATCGGGGTGTCAGCATCGTCAGTGTTGACGATTTCCAGGGAGCCATCGCTGTTCTTCACCAGCCAGGTCCAGCCGGAACCGAAGTTGCCGGTAGCCTTGGCGTTGAACTGGCTCTTGAACTCATCGAAGGAACCGAAGGCGCTGTCGATGGCAGCGGCCAGGTCACCGGAAGGCGCACCGGCACCGTTCGGGGTCAGGCTGTTCCAGTAGAAGGTGTGGTTCCACACCTGGGCAGCTTGGTTGAACAGGCCGCCTTCTGCGCTGGCGATGATCTCTTCCAGAGACTTGCTTTCGTTTTCGGTGCCAGCAGTCAGTTCATTCAGCTTGGTCACATAGGCGTTGTGATGCTTGCCGTGGTGAAACTCCAGGGTTTCCGCAGAGATGTGCGGTTCCAGAGCGTTCTTTTCGTACGGAAGCGGCGGTAGTTCGAAAGCCATAGTCATTTCCCCTGACATTGTTTGCCCTGCTGCGTGGGCAGCAGGTGAGAATTTCTCCATCGAGAACGCATGGCAACGCTCGACGGCTCACGATAATAACAAGCTACCGGCAGAAATCTCCACTGTGGGCAAGCTTTGAACACAATAGCTGTGCGCTATGGCCATGGTCGAGTGTGACCGGCAGGTCCCAGTGACATGGGGCACCGCGTACTTGTTTCAAGTACAATGCGCCCCAATTTTTCATGATTTACGTTTCATGATCGTCATGAAGCCAGTCAACCTCGGCAGGAGAACAACATGTCAGATGATGCCATCGTCATTGTAAACGGTGCCCGTACCGCCATGGGCGGTTTTCAGGGCGCGCTGTCCGGCGCCACCGCCACTGAGTTGGGCGCGGTTTCCATCCGTGAAGCAGTATCCCGTGCCGGCCTCAAGCCGGAAGACGTACAGGAAGTCATCATGGGCTGTGTGCTGCCCGCTGGCCTCAAGCAGGGCCCGGCCCGCCAGGCCATGCGCAAGGCTGGTCTGCCCGATAACGTGGGAGCCACCACCATCAACAAGCTGTGTGGCTCCGGCATGAAAGCCACCATGTTTGCCTATGATTCCATCAAAGCCGGCACCAACGACATCGTGGTATCTGGTGGTATGGAGTCCATGACCAATGCGCCCTACGTGTTGGACAAGGCTCGCAGCGGCATGCGTATGGGCCACGGCCAAGTTTACGATCACATGTTCCTGGACGGGCTGGAAGATGCGGAAACCGGTCGCCTGATGGGCTCCTTCGCCCAAGAAGTAGCCGACAAGCGCAGCATCACCCGCGAAGACATGGACAACTATGCCATCGAATCATTGAAGCGCGCCCAGGCCGCTATCGAGAATGGCTGGTTCAAGGACGAGATCGTTCCGGTGACCCTGCAAACCCGCAAGGGTGAAGTCGTTGTCGATACTGACGAACAGCCCGGCAATGCCAACATCGACAAGATCCCGACCCTGCGTCCGGCCTTCGCCAAAGACGGCACCGTGACCGCCGCCAACGCCAGCTCCATCTCCGATGGCGCCTCTGCGCTGGTACTGGCGCGCGAGTCTGTTGCCAACGAGCGCGGCCTGCAGCCGCTGGCTCGCATCCTGGCCCACGCCACCAACAGCATGCACCCGGGTGAGTTCACCCTGGCCCCTATCGGGGCCACTGAAGCGGTACTGAAGAAAGTGGGCTGGAGCGTGGACGACGTGGATCTGTTCGAGATCAACGAAGCCTTCGCCATGGTCGCCATGATGCCGATGATCGATCTGGGTATTCCCCACGAGAAAGTGAACATCCACGGTGGTGCCTGTGCCCTGGGTCACCCGGTGGGGTCTACTGGCTCCCGTATCATCCTCACCCTGATCCACGCGCTGAAGCGCACCGGCGGCAAGCGCGGTGTGGCCAGTCTGTGTATCGGTGGTGGCGAAGCGACTGCGGTGGCTATCGAGCTGCTGTAAGACGCCGGACGCTATGCCAGACAAAAACGGGGCCTTCGGGCCCCGTTTTTGTTGCCGCTTAGTGTGCATTACCTCGCTTTACTCCGGTTCGCACTTCGAGCGGCTTCGTAGAAAAGCCGAATTCGGAAAACTTTCTGACCTCTGTTAATTCAATCAGCGCAACTCGTAGCCAACCCTCCCCTAACCCACTGAATTCAAAAGCCTTACCTCCCCGACGACGATTTCATATTAAAACTCTGTTGCACTTTACCCGGCGATTTGGACTTCTGGCGTATACGCAAGAACGGTGTTCACCTGTACCCTGACCGGCTAGTCACCAATTTGGGTTGGGACCTCTATTCCCGGGAGCACCATGACAGCATTACCCGTTATCACCGCTATGGGCGGTATCAATGCAGCCGGCCGCAGCGCACTGCATTTCGGTTTTCAGCGTCTGATTTTCGATGCGCTCCCGGAGATTCAGCGCCAGGCAACCCTGCGCGCGCTGGCCCAGCTCACCGGCCGTGCTGAAGACGCACAGCTGGACGGCACCCTGATTCGTGCTCTACCCGAAGAGCACCGCCTGCATGCCGCCATCAGTGGCACCAGCGACATTCCCGTTACCCTGGAAATGCGCAACATGGACCTGCCCGACCCGCTACCCGCTGGCTGGCAGGTCACCCCTATCGACAAGCGCCGCAGCCGCGTCACCCTTCCCGCCGGACTGGGCCTGAATGTGCCACTGGATGCACCGCGCCGCGTCAGCGCCGCAGGTCAACTGCCGGAAGGCTTTGATCCCAGCGCCCTGTATGCTTCCCGCAATCACCCCCGTGCACTACAGATGGCGATCTTCGCAATCAGTGACACCTTGGGCGATCTGGGTATTGACTGGACGGCCGTCGCCAGCAAGGTGCGACCAGACCAAGTGGCAGTGTACGCCAGCAATGCCATGTCCCAGATGGATGATAACGGCCTCGGCGGCGTCATGCGCTTCCCACCGAATGGCCACCGTATTACCTCAAAGCAGGTCCCACTTGGCTTGGGTGAAATGACCGCAGACTTCCTCAACGCCTATGTATTGCACTCGGTGGGCACCACTGGCGGCATGCTGGGTGCCTGCGCCACCTTTCTCTATAACCTGGAAAAAGGCGTGCAAGCCATTCGCAGCGGCAAGGTGCGGGTAGCCATCGTTGGCACCAGTGAAGCACCGCTGGTGCCGGAAATTATGGAAGGCTATCGGGCCATGGGCGCTCTGGCAGAAGACCAGGATCTTGCCGCTCTGGACAATGCTGGCCAAGCGGACTTACGCCGAGCCTGCCGCCCGTTCTCCAGCAACTGCGGCTTTACCATGGCTGAATCCGCGCAATTCACTATCCTCATGGATGATGCACTGGCGCTGGAATTGGGGGCCGATATTCTGGGAGCCGTGCCGGATGTTTTCATCCACGCCGATGGCGGCAAGAAATCCATCTCTGCACCGGGCGTGGGCAACTATCTGACCATGGGTAAAGCCGCCGCCCTCACTCGACAGTTGATTGGTGCCCAAGGGCTGCAACGACACAGCTTTGTTCATGCCCACGGCACCGGCACACCACAGAACCGGGTCACGGAATCCGTCATCCTTGATCGCACAGCTGAAGCCTTTGGTATCCAGACGTGGCCTGTGGTGGGCATCAAATCCTACGTGGGGCATTCTCTGGGCAGCGCCGGGGGCGATCAGCTTGCCGCCACCCTGGGCAGCTTCAGCAAGGGGATTCTGCCCGGCATCCGTACTATTGATCACATTGCTGAGGATGTGCACCGCCACCACCTGGATATCTGCTTGCAGCATCAACAGCATGATGACCTGCAAGCGAGCCTGATTAACTCCAAGGGCTTTGGCGGCAACAATGCCACCGCCGTAGCCCTGTCCGCCAGCATCACCGAGAGCATGTTGCGCCAGCGCCATGGCGCGAAGGCCATGACCGCCTGGCAGCAGGCTCGGGAGACCACTCTGGCCAACAAGGCGCATTTCCAGGAGCATTGCCTGAACGAAACACCGAAACCTGTGTATCGATTCAACGAGGGAGTAATGGGCGACGAGCATGTCACCCTTACCAGTCGTTCAGTGCGCCTTAACGGCGGCACCGAGATGCCTTTCGATGATGACCCGACCCTGCGCGAGTTTCAGCTGGACCGGGATTAATCAGCGCCACGAAACCAGCAAGGCTGATCTGCACTCGGATCAGCCTGCTGATTTTCTGCGTCACCAGACCACACCGTCCCTACTCCAGTCCCACCTCAAATGAAGGTGACGCCCACCCCTGACGGGAGTGATTGGCATTGGTGGTAATCGCCTCCCCTCCATAAATCACCGTTTGCGCATCACCGTATTGCAACCAGACCTGGGTAGGCACAACCCCCTGTCCGGACTGGCTATAGTCACACACGCCATTAGGGAAAATTTCCTCTACTTGGGCGGCAAAACCCTCGGGGTCCAACGCCAGGGGATAATCGGCCGGATCCACCGGTTTGAGCTGGCACTTGTTGGTCAGGGTACGAATATCATCACCGGCCACCGTTCGCGGCGTGCCGAAACGGGTCTGAATCACCAGCTGCTGCAGTTCCACGAGAGGATCCGTAATCGGGGCCAACAGGTCGCCAATCGTGCCCAGCAAGTCCCCCAGCAGCGGCAGCTCGGATACCACCGGCAATTCGGTCACATCCAGGCCGCATGCCTGTCCAGTGACCGCGTCCACTACCACCCCCGCCTCCGCTGGCGGGGCTGGCAGCAAAGACAGATCGAGACCGGGAAGGATCGGATCGGGATACAGCAGATTGCCTGTTAAAGGAATGATCGGCCCTTCGGGATTGAAGATAGAGGCCACCGAGAGACAGCGGTCACGAGCATACAGGGGTTTGTTATCTACCACCTTGGCCTCCACACTCACCTGCCGCTCATCCGCTTCCATTTGCGAAAGCCAGAGATCCATCGCAAGCAAAGCCTCGGTGGTGTAAATGGAATCACCAAAGATCGGCGCAGGCCCATACCAGATCACATGATTGTCAGCATGGCCCTGAGTCGCTTCCAGGCGTGCTCGCATCTGCCAGGAGTGATAGGCGTCATGGGCGATGCCCGGATCGGGACCGCGCAAATCAATGATTGGCACCCCTGCCAGATGCTCTGCAGTGTTGACTGCACCCGTGCGGTAAGCATTCTGCAGAGCGAGTGGATCTGCCACCGTACGCGCGCTCTGGTAGTCAATATCCACGCTCAAGCCTCCGATTTCCCGGTTTACCTTGAGGAACTGCTCGCCGGTGATGAGACCGCTCTGCAGAGCACCCAACCCGTACTGAACCCCTTCGTTGTCCAGCGGGATGCCACCAAACCCCCGGCCAAGCAACTGCTCATTGGCACTCCATACCTCTGGCGGCCGCGGGCCAAACTGGGTCTTCATGTAATCCAGCAAGCCACAACGCAATCCATCCGGCGCAGTCTCTGCCTCATACACGGTTATCCCCTCTGCCAAACCCGGACAGCTCTCCTGTTGCGGATAGGCGGAAGGAAAGAAAGCCAGATCTGACACCACAGGATTAAGCGGAAGGTGGCCGTAAAATGCCGTCCACTGCACCACCGGGATGACACCTGAACTCAACAGGCTGGAAAAGATCTCCTGGAAGCCTTCTGCATCCGTAACAATCTGATTGCCGAAGTAATGGCTCAGCAAGTTGTAGTCGGCAAACTGGGTAGCGGTGGTCCACACATCCGGGTAGGAGCACTGCACAATCAGCCCCTGATAAATCCCGGGGTAGGCATTGGCAACGTGCTGCTGGGTTATCGAACCCCCAGAACAGCCGGTACCCATTGTGTAGCGAATCTCCCCGTATTGCTCGACGATGCGTTCCTTGGCCATCATCAGGGATTCGGCAGCGGTGACCAGATTGGCATTGTGGCCAAGATTAGCCTGGGCCGTGGAGAGGGTCATGAAGCCTCGTCCCAGGGCGGTGGTAATACTGTCACCCAGCAACAGCTCTGCGCCGGCGGGTGCCGTTCCTGCAATATCGCCCTGTGGCGGAGCCCCCATGCCATAGCTGACACCGACATTGCCGCCATGATGGATCAGCAACTTGCCATTCCACTGCGGCTGAGGACGCAGCGCATCCCACGTCTGATTAGGCTGATAGAGCGTCATGATCAGATAGCGATCGCGATTCTGGACGCCTTCCTCCAGCCGAATAATGTAGGGGACCTCTACGCCATGGTCAGTGGTCACCCTGGCAATATCCTCATCTGCAGGCGGATTTGCGGGATCATAGGGCAGAAAGCTGTCTGGCAGGCCGGGGCTTTCCGGATCGAAACTGGTGACCAGTGTTTCCAGCTTGTTCGCCGGCACATACTTGAATGAGTACTCCGCCGGCTGATTGCACTGGGCATCCACTGCTGCGGCATTGGTACACTGCCAGGGCTGAATCTGAGGACCTGAAATCACCGGGCCACCATTAGGGTGGTTAATAATCTCCCGCTCCAGCACGGTGCCATTGCCAAGAATGGCACGCAAGGTATTGCGCCCCAGCGCAAGCCCATCCAGCAGGCCTTTGAGAGAACCGCTTTCGGTCAGCGTCAGCATGGTTTCCGGTAACGGCTGCCCATTAAGCAGTAATCGCGCCCCAGACAACTGCTGCGGATCGTCAGCTACTATCTCTACCAGAGCATCACCATCACTGATCAGATCAGCCCGATTGGACAACACCCGGATTTCCCCTTGTCCTGGCGGCAGAGTCTCCGGCTGATTCGGTGTAGGTGCGGATGGCGTTGAAGGGTTCGGTGCGGCAGAAGAGGAACTCCCCCCGCCACCGCAAGCTGCGAGTAGTCCCCCAAGCGAGAGGACACACAAAATACGAAGGATCATCACAGGCTCCCAAGCAATCCTGGCGATTGCCTCTTGTTGTTTTGATACTCGTATTGATTCTTGTCTTGATGCGGCCCGGAGACAGTTGCTAGCCAGTTGTGGCCTCGTTACAGCACCACTCGTTTTGTTGCACTTTCGTACCACAACCCAAATTCAAACCTCAAGCCACACGTGTTTCACTCTTGCTGCCAGCCCACCTCGACCCTAAAGTGCAGCCATGAGCAAACCTCGTCTGATCATTCTGGTGTTAGTCGCGCTGATCACCTCCAATGCGCTATGGCATCGCTATAAACCCCTCCCGGAAGGGCTTGCCATGCATGATGGCCCGCTACCCGCCCACAATCTGGCGCTATTGGTGGATGACACCTGGGAAAACCCCAACGGCGAGCGGGGTATTCGCCAGCAAATTTTCTCCGAAATGTTCAGGCTGATTCGCCAGGCTCAAAAACTGGTGGTCGTGGACATGTTTCTGTTTAACGATTTTCAGGGCACCGCCACCAGCAGTCATCGCCCGTTAGCTCGTGAACTCACCGATGTCTTGCTGGCCAAGCGCCAGCAACAAGTCCCTGTGATTCTGGTGACCGACCCGATCAATACACTTTACGGGGGGCTGCCCAGTGAGCATCTTGAACAGCTGGAAAAGGCAGGCGTAACCGTAGTGATGACGCCGCTGGGCACCCTGCGTGACTCCAACCCCAGTTGGTCAGGCCTGTGGCGGCTGTGCTGCCAGTGGCTGGGTAATGATGACGATGGCGGCTGGCTGCCCAACCCCATGGGTCCTGGCAAAATTACTCTGCGCAGCTATTTGGCATTACCCAACTTCAAAGCCAACCACCGCAAAACCCTGGTTGTGGATGAGGGCAACGACTGGACAGCGATGGTGACCAGCGCCAACCCCCACGATGGCAGCAGCGGCCACAGCAACATCGCCCTCCGCTTCAGCGGCTCGTCAGTCGGGGCCGTCGTGCAAAGCGAACTGAAGATCGCGGAGTTGGCCAATGTCGCCCTGCCACCACGGCCAGCGATTCAGCCGATCCCTGCCACACACACTGAGGCCTCATTGGAAGTGCTTACCGAGGCCGCCATCCGTGATGCCTTGCTAGAGACCGTCGCCCGCAGCGAAGCCAGCGACACGCTGGATGTAGCCGTGTTTTATCTCTCTCATCGCCCCCTGGTGGAAGCGCTGAAAGCGGCCCATGATCGGGGCGTGCAAGTGCGTGTGCTGCTGGATCCTAACAAGGATGCCTTCGGCAGGCAGAAAAACGGCATACCCAATCGCCCTGTGGGGGCAGAGCTGCACAAGGCAGGTATCACCGTGCGCTGGTGTAATACGCAAGGTGAACAGTGCCATAGCAAAATGCTGATGCGGCAGGGCAAGACACAGGCAGAGTTGATTCTTGGCTCGGCCAACTTTACCCGCCGCAACCTGGACAACCTCAATCTGGAGACCAGCGTAAGACTGGTAACCCCGGCAAACCATCCGGTGATGCGAGAAGCCTCACAGACATTCCTGCGCCGCTGGGAGAATCGTCACGGGGAAAAGCACAGCATGAATTATGAGGCCTATGCGGATGAAGTCGCCTGGAAGAAGGTGCTGTATCGGGTGATGGAGTTTAGCGGTTGGAGTAGCTTCTAGCTTCTAGCTTCTAGCTTCTAGCTTCTAGCTTCGAGCTTCGAGCTTCGAGCTTCGAAAAGCAAAATCGATACCGGTTAGCGGAACCGTTTTTTTTTGACTTTCGCTCCTCGAAACTCGTCACTCGCTACTGTTCTGCCTGCTGAGTTTCCTTTGGCGGACGATGCTGGTGCCAGTACACCCCAGCCACACCACCATTTATCAACCAGGCTGCGGCCACCAGCCCCCCCGCCATGGGCCAGTGCCAGCTTTCCGGGAGGCGTTCCGTACCCGGAATGGCGAACAGAAACACAAGGGTTTCAACCATCGCGAGGAGCAAAGGGGCGATGATACGAGCGGGATAATGCAGTTCGATCCCCAACCAGCGCAACATGGCTGCCGCCATGGTCAACCCCAGCCAGATCACAATCAAACCACCGATGATAATTGCCATTGCCTCTACTCCATCGCAAACACCGGCATGGTAGGGAGACTGGCGCGCAAAGACCAGCCTTCAAGCACTTTCCTGGGCGGCAGATTCAGTAAAGGTTTGTTCACGAAGGGCAATAAAATCCTCAATTTCCACCGGCCTGGAGAAGACATACCCTTGGGCCCGATCACACTTTAACGCCTTCAAGGCCCGCACGGTTTGCCAATCTTCCGGCCCTTCCGCCACCACCGTGAGCTTCAATTCATGACAAAGCGCAATCACTGCGCTAACGATAGCGTGATGCGCCTGCTGCTCCAGCATATCGTAAACAAAACTGCGATCGATCTTCACCTCACTGACCGCAAACTGGCGCAAGTGGGACATTGAGGAATAGCCCACACCAAAGTCGTCGATGCTGCAGACCACCCCCATACCAACCAGTTTCTCGATCACCATGCTGACTCGATCCGGCTCACTGATCATGCTGGTTTCCGTCATTTCCAAACGCAGATCACCGGCTTCTCCGCCGTTGGCGGCCAGCGCCCAGTCCACCTTTGCGCCCAAATCTGTTTCCAGCAAATCCATTGCAGACACATTCACGCTCAAACAGGTTGGCAAGCCTTTGCGGCGCAATTCAGAAGCGATACGGACGGCTTCTTCCAGAACAAACTCGGTAAGTACTTCTACCAACCCTGCCTGCTCCAGCAATGGCACAAAGTGCGCGGGGGACAACTCTCCCATCTCCGGATGTCGCCAACGCACCAGCACCTCCGCCCCGACCACCTTGCCGGTGGTTAGATCCACCTGGGGCTGCAACATGACCCGCAGCCCCTGCCGTCCGAAACGACGAAAATCCCGGATGATGAACAAGTTTTGCGGGTCAGGGTCCATGCTCTGCCGATATTCCATCCAGCTGCATCCCGACCGGCTGGCAAACGCCATGGCTGTTTCAGCCTGACGCAGGACTTCCCCCACGTCAGTATCTTGAAGTGGACAATGAGCAAGACCGATAGTGAAACGCGGCTCCAGCTCCAGGCCATCAAAGACAATGGACTGATCATCCAGCAGACCTTCAGCCAGCACCGTCTTGTCCTGAGCCAACAGCGCAAAAACACCCCGCCCCATGTAACACAGCGCCGCATATCCCTTGCGCTTGAGCCGCCGTGCCACCTCGGAGATTAATGTCTCACCGGTGGCAAAACCCAACGAGCAAATAAAATCATCAATCTCTGACAATTTGGCCACGATCATCACATGGGATATCCCCTTGCGCTCCGCCCGGAGCAAATGGGCACGGGCGCGGGCGACGAATTCCGGACGGGTCGGCAGCCCCGTCAAACGATCATGAAACTCCCAGTGCAGCATTTCTTTTTCTGCACGCGACTTTCGTAGACGAGCATTTTCCAGCTGCCCTGTAAGCCGCTTCACAACAGCCCGCAGACGCCAGGAATAGCCGTAGATCATCAACAGCATCAATCCCAGCACCAGTGCCGCCAGAATGATCCAGGCCGCATATTGCTGCCAGTAACTCTGCCGGTTCCACTCAATCTCATCGCGCCACTGCTGGTAAATGTCATAGTAGCGACCGCTGGATACCACCAACCCCAACTGCTGCTGCAGCCAGCCATGGAGTTCAGGTTGATCCCGTGACACGGCAAAAACGTAAGCTCTCGGCCACAACGGTGGCCCTAGCACCTGCAGCGGCAAGGATTCGCGCAAGATGGTGCGATTCGCGACAGGTTGCGGGAGCAACGCAAAATCGGCCTGCCCATCAAGCAGCGCCTGTAAGGCAGCGCGATAATCCTCCCGGATAACGGGGATGACTCGCATGTCACCTTGTTGCAGGGTCTCCGCAGCGTAACCGCCATCTTCCAGGGCGACCCGGCGCCCCTCCAGTGCCCCGAGATCCGGCACCCCTTCCGTGCCAACCGGCCCGTAGATTCCATGAGTGACAAAATAAAAGGGGGTAGTGAAAAGAAAGTCTCGCGCCCGGCTGGGGGAAGCAAACATGGCAACCACATCCACCTCTCCAGTGCGCAGAGCCGCCTGGGCGTCTGGCCAGCTCATCAGCCGGTGCTGCGCGTCCCTGCCACCTTGGGCAGCAAGAGCCAGCTGAAGATCAACCACAAAGCCCCTCGGCTCCCCGTTGCGGGTCAGCCACTCGAAAGGAGGATAATGATCATCACCTGCAAAGCGCAGCGGCCGGGGCTCTGCATTCCCCAACCCACTGAACATTAATCCAACGACAAACAACACCCCTGACAGGCGCATCTTGTTGATATTGTGTTTCGCCACATCCAGTCTCCGCCAATCCTGGCCTGACGCTTGTGCGCGGTAGGGCGACTGTTTCTGGCGCACTCAGCACCAGACCCATGACACATCGCTCCGGGCCAAAACAGCCACATCCTTAAACGATGCGTTTTCTTGTATATGGGTTATACCTGACGGCCCTTCAAGTCAAGGAAGAGCGGAAGAATTATTGATCTGACAAGGCGTTAGGTCGCCAGTCAGGGCGTCAGGATATCCGGGCCATGACGAAGCGCCATGCCTTCCCGGATCGCCTTGGGCAAGCTGCGTACCACCAGCGCATAGGAATGATCGATCATCCGAGACAGCTCGCCCTCGGGGATGGAGCCGTCCAGCAGCACAGTGTTCCAGTGCTTCTTGTTCATGTGGTAACCGGGAATGACGGCAGGAAAAATATCCCGCAGGGCTAAGGCCTGATCCGGGTCGCACTTCAGGTTCATGCGCCCCTCACCGTCCGACAGGGACAGCGTGGCAAACATCTTGCCACGCACTTTCATGACGGCCACATCAGGGCCGAAGGGATAATCTTCAATCGCCTCGGGTTTACCGAGGAGATACTGGCGTGCAGCATCGACATCCATGTCTAACTCCGTTTTCCATCCAGGCTCCGTTAGCCAGGAACGGTGTGATTCGCGAGAAACGAGTTTCGAGTTTCGAAAAGCAAAACCGATACCGTTTAGCGGGATAGGGGTTTTGACTTTCGCTACTCGAAACTCACCGCATCGCCATGCTCCCATGGCCATTGGCGAAGCCCCGGTTTTCGCTGTTAACTATTCACTGTTAACTGCGGTGTCAGATTTCCCGAGTCTCGCGGAACAAAATGTCGGGATGCCGTTCTTCAGCCAATTGCAGATTAACCCGGGTTGGTGCCAGGTACGTCAGGTGCCCAGCTCCGTCCCGAGCCAGATTGTCGTGAGCCTTGCGCTCAAACGCCGCCATCTCACGCTCATTCTCTGCCTCTACCCAGCGGGCCGTTGCCACACTGACCGGCTCATAGCGGCAATCCACACCGTATTCGCCTTTTAGACGCGCCGCCACCACATCAAACTGCAAGGTACCCACAGCACCGAGAATAACGTCATTGTTACGCAGCGGGAAAAACACCTGGGTGGCCCCCTCTTCTGCCAGCTGGGTCAACCCCTTGTGCAGCTGTTTGCTCTTGAGCGGATCATTGAGCACTACACGCTGGAACAGTTCCGGCGCAAAGTGCGGGATTCCGGTGAAGTTAAGGTCTTCACCCTCCGTGAATGTGTCACCGATCTGGATAGTGCCATGGTTATGCAGACCAATGATGTCACCGGAAAAGGCCTCTTCCACGTTATCGCGTTCACCCGCCAGGAAAGTCAGAGCATCGGCGATGCGCACGTCTTTACCCGTGCGTACCTGCTTGAGCTTGATGCCCTTCTGGTATTTGCCGGAGCAGATGCGCATGAAGGCCACCCGATCTCGGTGTTTGGGATCCATGTTTGCCTGAATCTTGAACACAAAACCGGTCATCTTGGGCTCATCCGCTGCTACGGTACGCGAAGTCGCATCGCGAGGCTGCGGGGCTGGCGCCCACTCGACCAGGCCGTCCAGCATGTGGTCCACACCGAAGTTACCCAGTGCCGTACCAAAGAATACCGGGGTCAGTTTGCCGGCGAGGAAACGCTCCAGATCAAACTCATGGCTGGCGCCCTGCACCAGTTCCAGGGTGTCACGCAGTTCTTCTGCGTAAGCAGCCCCTACTGCCTCATCCAGTTCCGGGTTATTGAGGCCCTGAATCTCGCGCACATCCTGCACGGTGTGCCCCTGCCCCGTCTTGTACAGTACGGTGGTATCACGCAGCAGGTTGTAAACGCCCTTGAAGCTCTTGCCCATGCCGATGGGCCAGGTGATCGGCGCACACTCGATATTGAGCACGTCCTCGATCTCGTCGAGCACTTCAATGCCGTCACGCACGTCACGGTCGAGCTTGTTGATGAAGGTCAGGATCGGCGTATCACGCAGCCGACAAACCTCCATCAGCTTCACGGTCCGTTCTTCCACCCCTTTGGCCGCATCAATCACCATCAGCGCGGAGTCCACCGCGGTGAGGGTACGGTAGGTATCTTCAGAAAAGTCGGCGTGGCCGGGGGTGTCCAGCAGGTTGACGGTGGCACCCTTGTAGGGAAACTGCATGACAGAGGTGGTCACGGAGATACCCCGCTCCTTTTCCATCTCCATCCAGTCAGACGTGGCGTGCTTGCCGGATTTCTTGCCTTTTACGGTCCCTGCACTCTGGATCAGGTTTCCGTACAGCAGCAGTTTTTCGGTAATGGTGGTCTTACCGGCATCCGGGTGCGAAATAATCGCAAAAGTGCGGCGCTTGGCCACCTGATCTTGCAGACTCATGGAACAGGGTCTCTGACTGGGATTTCGAGGGCGCGAGTATAGCAGCCTTGTGCGCCCTTATCAGCGTGATCAGACGATCCCGGAGCCCTTGAGCTGGCGCTGGCGCATCAACAGATACAGGGCAAAGCCCACCGCCACGCCAGGCACGATTCCCAGCAACAAGGCCAGCCAGCCGCCGCGAATACGATATTGCTGGCGTTCAAACAGTACCCAGATAGCCAGGATCACCCAGCACAGGATCACATCAGTGGAATATCCCGCCGCGTACGGGTTAGCAAACCCTGCGGCAAAGGCACCGATAATGTCAGGATTTTCCAGCAATGGCGGCCCCGCCAGCACCAGCAAGGCCCCGCAGAAAATCAAGGCAACCAGTATCAACAAGCGGCGAAACAGGGATTCGGACATATCAGGCTCCTAGTCATTCCTTTGAATGCCCTTATGGTTGGGAATTTGCGCAGGGGTGTCCAGCTTTTACGCCGCATTAACAAAGCCAGGCAAATCCACATTGGGCAGCACGGTTAGCGGTGATAGAGTGGGGACACTTTTCACCAACGGATGAGACCCATGGCCCAGTTTGCCCGTATCTCCCTGCTTGTTATCGCCAGCCTGTTTCTGATGGCCTGCAGCCAAACCCCTGGTGAAAGCGATGCCCGCAAGGTATTGAAGGCCGAGCTGGAAAGTGCTCGTCTTGATGAGCTACTCAAGATCCACAGCATCGAGAAGCATAACGGCTACGAAGACAACGATGGTCGCTACACCATTGAAGTCAGCTATCAACTCAAAGCTGCTTCCTCATTGAATGATTACGCCGCCGAGGTAAAGGGCGATGAATCTCTGTCCGGCATGGATCGCTTTGCCTTGATCATGGCGTTGAGCGCCTTGCGGGTGGAATACGGTAATTTCGACAAGGGCGACACCTTCGACGAGAAACGGGTGCTGACTTTCCGGGATACAGAACAAGGTTGGATGCCGGTGGAATAGATAGTCGCGAGTTGCGAGGAGCGAGTTACGAAAGGCAAAAAATAGCGCTGCTCTGTTTTCGAGACTCGCGACTCATAACTCTATTTATGCCCGCCGGAGAGCAGGCATTGCATTAACACCGCATTCTCGTGCCCATCCCCCTTGCGGTAATAATTCTTGCGCACACCACAGACTTCAAAACCCAACTGCTTGTAAAGTGCCTGCGCACCAGTATTGCTTTCCCGCACTTCCAGGTACATCACCGTCATGGCATCACAGCGGGCCTCTTCCATCGCTTTTAACAGCATCAGGCGCGCAATCCCGCGACGTTGCCAGGCAGGTGCAACCACCACATTAAGTACATGGGTTTCATCGAGGATGCGGGACAGGATCAGGAACGCAACCGGCTCATCGTTACCATCAACAACCACCTGACAAAGGTAGTTGGCATTGTTGAGGCAATCCCTGAAATGACTGGTGCTCCAGGGGGTAAGCTGGGCGGCGTTCTCGATGGCCTGCACCAACTCCAGATCTTCCAGTTCCATGGCCCGGATGGACTCGGTGCCGAACCGGTGCTCAGGTGCCGTCAAAACCGTGTTCCTGCATGGCTTGCCAGCTGGCTTTCTTGTGGACGGCAGGCTCAGCCAGCATTTCATTCAGTGCACTGATCACCATGGCCGGGTGACCACCGATCTCAAAAGGCTGATAGCGCGGCTGATCAAACAATGCCTGGTTCAGGGATTCCGGCAGAGCCAGCAAGACTCTCTCTCCACCCGCCTGATCACACAGGCCGGCAATAAAAGCTGTCAGCGCCTGGCTGGCTTCTTCCGCCAACATCGGCTGATCCGTAAGGGGACAGAAGAATCGGCGGGGACGACCCGGCTTACCCTGGAATAACGCCAGAAGGCTGGCCATCAAAGGTGCTTCGAAACGTCCCAGCCCAGGAGCCTGGCTGTCTTCCTGGGCACAAAGCAACCAGGTACTGGTTCCAAGATGCGCCTCAAGAGTGAAGGTCAGCCCTTTCCCTTTCACGACTGCCCGCTCTGGCGTAGTGGATGCCTTGGCCTCTGCGGGTGCCGGCTTGGTCGTGCCCAGGGAGGGAGCCTGCAGGGTATCACGCAAAGAGGGCGCAGATTCTGCCGATGGAGACTCTGCCGCTGCCTCCACCACAGCAGCGCTCGCCTGTGACTCTGGAGCCTGAGGCACCTCCTGCTCGTCTTCCCACTCGAGCCAGGGAGACGGTGCGGCACCGGGCAGCGGACGATGGGCTACCCAGGGCGTTAACCCCATCGCTTTCAGGTAGCTTTGTCTGCTGGCTTCATTCATGGGCTATCAAACTCCATCTGCCGCCTGTGGATGGGCCTTTTCCAGGCCGGCCGCAAAGTGATTGAGGGCATTCAGATACGCTTTGGCAGACGCAGTGATAATGTCGGTATCGGCACCGTGTCCGTTCACGATCCGGCCGCCTTTTTCCAGACGCACAGTCACTTCACCCTGGCTATCGGTGCCCGCGGTAATGGCATTCACGGAATACAGCAGCAACGTGCTGTTGCTGGCCGCCATGGCCTCAATGGCCTTGAAGGCGGCATCCACTGGCCCCGCACCGGTAGCCGTCGCTTCCTGCTCCTGACCATCGATGGTCATCACGATACGGGCTTCCGGGGTCTCGCCGGTGCGGGCAGTAGCTTCCAGCAATACCAACTTGAAGCGCTCGTCTTCGGCAGCTTTCTTGGTGTCGCTGACCAGCGCCTGAAGATCCTCATCAAATACTTCGTGTTTCTTGTCAGCCAGATCCTTGAAGCGCTGAAAAGCTTCATTCATGGCCGCTTCGGACTCAAAAGTGATGCCCAGCTCATCAAGACGGGCACGGAAGGCGGCACGGCCGGAGTGCTTGCCCAGCACCATGCGGTTGGTGTGCCAGCCCACGTCCTCGGCGGACATGATTTCGTAAGTCTCGCGGTGCTTGAGCACCCCGTCCTGGTGAATGCCGGATTCGTGGGCAAACGCATTGGCACCCACGATGGCCTTGTTCGGCTGCACCGGGAAACCCGTGATCTGCGACACCATTTTTGAGGTGGGTACGATCTCTCGCGCATTGATACCCGTGTCTACCGTGAACAAATCCTGACGGGTCCGGATCGCCATCACGATCTCTTCCAGGGAGGCATTACCAGCCCGCTCCCCCAGACCATTAATCGTACATTCCACCTGACGAGCACCGGATTGGACTGCCGCCAGAGAGTTAGCCACCGCCAGCCCCAGATCGTTATGGCAGTGCACGGAGAAGATCGCCTTGTCGGCATTGGGAATGCGGGTCAGCAGCTGCCCGATGGTGTCGCCAAACTGCTCGGGAATGGCATAGCCAACGGTATCGGGAATATTGATGGTGCGTGCACCGGCGTCAATCACCGCTTCGATAATGCGGCACAGAAAATCAATCTCGGAACGCCCGGCATCTTCGCAGGAAAACTCCACATCGCCCATATGGTTACGGGCGTGTTTGACGGCGGCCACCGCATGCTCAATGACCTGATCTGGCTCCAGCCGCAGCTTGTGCTGCATGTGAATCGGGCTGGTGGCGATAAAAGTATGAATACGCCCGGATTCGGCTCCGGCAAGCGCTTCCGCCGCCCGGTCAATATCGGCTTCCTTGGCCCGCGCCAGGGAACAGATGGTGGATTCCTTGATGGTGTCGGCGATGGCCTTAACGGACCGGAAATCCCCCTGACTGGCAATGGCAAACCCGGCTTCGATCACGTCCACCTTCATGCGTTCCAACGCCTTGGCGATACGCAGCTTCTCGTCCTGGTCCATTGTGGCACCGGGGCTCTGCTCTCCATCACGCAGGGTGGTATCGAAAATAATCAGGCGATCTTTGCTCATTGGGGTCTCTCGCAAAATAAGGGCTACAGCCAAACGGAAGCGTTGCAAGTTTCAAGCGTCAAGTTGCAACGCGCCTACCGTCATCAGCTTTTGCCAGGCAGAAGCCGCGCCCAAGCCAGGGCCGCGGATAGCTGGCCTCACAAAGCGCAAACGCCTCTCCCGCGTTGCAACTTGTAACTTGAAACTTGCTCCTGCCCCAAGCCGGGCTTCAGTAATGGTATTTAGTTTACACCAGTCGCAGGGCTCGCAGCACGGCCTCACGCAACGCCTCCCCCACTTCCCGGCCTTTGATACCCTCGGCCAGGCGAAGGATCTTGCCGTCCACCTCGGCCTGCAGGGTCATATATTCGGTCTTGCGGCCATTGCTGGTACTGGACATCCCGGATTTCAGGACCAGTTGCTCCTCACGCAACAAACGCCCCTCACGGCGGTAAAGCGGGATACCCAACCAACGGCGTACCACCTTGACGTCACTCCCACGAATCCAGACCTGCAGGCCTCTTGCCAGGGTGTAGATAGTGCTGAATACAATCGCATAACCGATGAGTCCGAAGATGCTCCCCATAATGAAGAGCATGAACCCCTCGGAAAACGCAGCAATGAACAACCCGGTACCGACACCCGCAAAGATGCCGCCAAACAACAACATCGCCATTTTCATTCCCAGGTTTCTGCCGGGTCGACTTTCCAGATACAGACCCTGTCCGGTCTGTTCTACCCGGATCTGCTCGCTGGCCGACTCCACCGCGTCCAGCTCTCGCTCACGACGATCGGCCATAACGTGGGACTCCGGGAGTTGGTAACGGCTGGCACTACTGCCCGCCACTACCGGGATTTCCCAGCTGCGCTTCAATTCTCGCCCTTCCAGCGTGCCTTCCAGCGCCACGCGCCAACGAATCCAGTCTTGTCGACCTGAGAGGCTGCGCTCACGCTCCCGTGTGCCCGGCTGGTCTGCAGGAGCATCAAAACAGAACTGGATATCGGTACCGGCCTGACGGGGCGAACAGTAGGCCCGTTGATCGGTCTGCCAAAGAATGTCTTCGCGCGTCTTGCGATCCTTGCCCGAGCCACTGTAATAAAAGCGAACGCAACTCAGCCAGACGGTCAGCGACGTATCCGCCGGAACCGATCTTCCCAGATGAATCTGGCCGCCAACCTGCCCTCCTGCCTGTCCGGGTTCCGGATCAAGCACCAGCGGGGTCGGGCCAAAGAAACGATAATTCTGGCGCATTTTCCAGCCGGCCCAGGCAATCCCAGCCCCCACCAGCGGGAACAACAACAACATCAAGATCATGTAATCGCCGCGGCTAACTTCTTTCCAGACCTCCAGATAAGCAGGGGATGGCAGCAGAATGAAGATGGCCCCGAAGCCCACCAGGAACCAGTGGCCGGATTTTTCCTGGCTGCTATAGAAACCGGTCTCGGATACCTGCGCCGCGTCCTTGCTGCCACGGCGCATCAGGAACATGACACCGCCCCCCACCAACGCAAATACCCCACCAAAGGCCAAACCGAAAATCACCGAGCCCCAGCGAAAGGTACGGTCCAGATAGGCCTCATGCGGCGCATCCGGGTTGACCCAGGCCTGCACCGTGCGGCCATTCCGGCGCGCCGTATCAATCCGGCCATAAAGCTGCTGCCAGTAATCACCGAAATTGTCGGAGCCGCTGTACTGACTGATCTGGCTGCTGGTGTAATCTACGCCAAGATAACGATAGCGGTAACTACCACTGACGCTGTAGGTGGTTGAACCATCAGAGCGATGGGAGTTGAGCTTGCTGCTCAGCACGGTCGCCGGGACGCGGTCCCAGCTACCGGATTCGATAAATTTGGCAATCGGGATGAGCGCCACAAATACCATTACCCCCAGCCCGGCCAGCAAAAAGATGCCGCCAAACAGGTAACCGCCAATCCCGCCTTTCTTATTCTGCTTGCTCTCGTCGACCGACAAACCCTTCTCCCCCTTTGATCAAACCCCACAGCACCACGCCACTGATGGCACCGTAAAGATGGGCATTCACATAAACCCGTCCGTTAATCCAACCCTGCAGATAATCCACGTCATAACCGGGCAAATGCTCACTGACCAGACGCCCCACAATCACCGCCAGCACTACCGAATGCAGCACAGGATTACCCCGCCATCCGAGCAACAGACAGAGGATCAGCAAGCCATGGAGAATGCCGGACAGCCCCACATAGTGCTGCAGGCGCCCATCAATGAAATACAGTGCCATCCCGGCGGCAACTCCACAAAACAGCAGCCAGCCCCAGAATCGGAAACGATCGAGAAGATCTTCGAAAAAGTAGCCGCACAACAAAAGACCGGAAAGATTCAGCAGCAGGTGCCAGTGATTCAGATGTACCAGATGACAGGTCACGATCCGCCACGCTTGCCCACTGTCGATGGCCGCCCGATCAAACGCCAGCCACGGATTCACCCACTGATGGGCAAAGCCCAACACCGCCAACACTAGAGCAAAGGCGATAAATTGGGGGCGGAGTTTTTTGTCTCTGGGTTGCATGGGGAGTCCGGCAATTAGCAAGCGGTCATTATGGGGAGGGAGTATCCGCATGCGCAACTAAGGTAGTTGCAACGCGAGCAGGGCTGAATGAAATGGGGTAGCCGTGCCCGCGCTCGAACATGGTAACGCGGGCACGGCATACACGTTCGGCAAGGTTTATCCCGCGCCTTGCGACTTGAAACTTGTAACTTGCAACGCCAACAAAAAAGCCCCGCACGAAGCGGGGCTTTTCGGAGGGTCGAATGACCGGCTGATTTACATCATGCCGCCCATACCGCCCATGCCACCCATGCCGCCCATATCCGGGACACCGGCACCGGCGTTTTCTTCCGGCTTGTCAGCCACCATGGCTTCGGTGGTGATCATCAGGCCTGCGATGGAAGCCGCAGCCTGCAGCGCGGTACGGGTTACCTTGGCGGGATCCAGGATACCCATTTCCAGCATGTCGCCGTACTCGCCGGTCGCCGCGTTGTAGCCGTAGTTGCCGGAACCGTTGCGAACTTCCTGAACGATCACGGACGCTTCAGCACCAGCGTTGAAAGCGATCTGACGCAGAGGAGCTTGCAGGGCACGAACGGCCAGCGCGATACCGGCGTTCTGCTCTTCGTTGTCACCCTGGATGTCACCCATGTTGGCCAGCGCACGTACCAGCGCTACACCGCCACCCGGTACCACACCTTCTTCTACCGCCGCACGGGTCGCGTGCAGGGCATCGTCAACGCGGGCTTTCTTCTCTTTCATTTCGACTTCGGTGGCAGCACCGATCTTGATCACGGCAACACCGCCGGCCAGCTTGGCCACGCGCTCTTGCAGCTTCTCTTTGTCGTAGTCAGAAGAGGAGTTCTCGATTTCGCGACGGATCTGCTCCACACGCGCATCGATATCGCCCTGCTGGCCAGCGCCATCAACAATGGTGGTGTTTTCCTTGTCGATGTTCACTTTCTTGGCAGTACCCAGATCTTCCAGGGATACGTTTTCCAGGCTCAGGCCCACTTCTTCGCTGATCACGGTACCACCGGTGAGGATAGCGATATCCTGCAGCATGGCCTTGCGACGGTCACCGAAGCCCGGCGCCTTCACAGCGGCACACTTGATGATGCCACGCATGTTGTTCACAACCAGAGTGGCCAGTGCTTCGCCTTCGATGTCTTCGGCGATGATCAGCAGCGGCTTGCCCTGCTTGGCCACGTTCTCGAGAACCGGCAGCAGCTCACGGATGTTGGAGATCTTCTTGTCTACCAGCAGGATGAAGGGAGACTCCAGCTCAACCTGCATTTTTTCCTGGTTGTTGATGAAGTAGGGGCTCAGGTAGCCGCGATCGAACTGCATCCCTTCAACCACTTCCAGCTCGTTCTGCAGAGACTGGCCTTCCTCAACGGTGATAACACCCTCCTGACCTACTTTCTCCATGGCCTGAGCAATGATCTCACCCACAGACTTGTCGGAGTTGGCGGAGATGGTGCCTACCTGTTCGATGCTCTTGGTGTTGTCACAAGGGGTGGACAGCTTGGCCAGCTCTTCCACAACCGCTGCAACGGCTTTGTCGATGCCGCGCTTCAGATCCATCGGGTTCATGCCAGCGGCAACGGACTTGAGGCCTTCGTTAACGATGGCCTGGGCCAGTACGGTAGCAGTGGTGGTGCCGTCACCGGCTTCGTCGTTGGCCTTGGAAGCGACTTCCTTGACCATCTGGGCGCCCATGTTCTCGAACTTGTCTTCCAGTTCGATTTCCTTGGCCACGGACACACCATCTTTGGTGATGTTCGGCGCGCCGAAGGATTTTTCCAGCACCACGTTACGGCCTTTCGGGCCCAGGGTGACTTTTACCGCGTCAGCCAGAATGTTGACACCTTTGGCCATACGGGCACGGGCGTCATCACGAAACAGTACTTCTTTAGCCATGGTTCTTTACCTCTGCGAAATCGGTTTGCCCCTGCGGGGCGAGATCAAACATGTCCTGGTGCGTTGGCTTTCAGCCTCCGCCACTTAACCTTCGATGACGGCCAGGATTTCGGATTCGCTCATGATCAGCAGCTCTTCACCTTCCACCTTGACGGTGTTGCCGGCGTACTGACCGAAGATCACCTTGTCGCCTTTCTTCACGTCCAGCGGACGCACATCACCGTTGTCGGTGATCTTGCCGTTACCGGCGGCGATCACTTCACCGCGGGACGGTTTCTCGGTGGCAGAACCGGGCAGCACAATACCGCCAGCGGACTTGGTCTCTTCTTCTTCACGGCGAACCAGCACGCGATCATGCAAAGGACGGATGTTCATTTTCCTTAAACTCCCAGTTTCAGTTCTGATGACACCCGAGCCCACCGTAGGCAGGCTCGGCAGTCCGAATTAGCACTCTAATGAGCAGAGTGCTAATCATAGTAATGATGACAGCGCAGTCAATAGCCGGCGCGAGCCAGCCAGCGACCGTCTGCGGGGTCAGGAATGGGGCTTGTGGGAGGGGTTTCAAGGGGGCGGGCGCAAAAAATCGCCTGGGAGGTGTTTCAGGGGGGAGGCGGGCATCAAGGAAGAGAAGCGAGTGACGAGTGACGAGTGACGAGTTTCGAAAATCCAGATCAAGACCCAGGTTTTGCCCTTCGCAACTCGAAACTCGTATCTCGCGCCTCTCCATGTCAGCTCTATTCTGTGGGAGCATGCCTGCACGCGAAAAAACCGGGCAAAGACCCCGCTTGCAGGCAAGCTCCCACAGTAAATCTGACCCCCGCCTGACTAAACAGGCGTGCGAGCCAAGGCAACCAGCGCCTCGCGCACCTGCACCGCATCCTCGGCCTTTTCAGAAAATGGCAGCCGACGCAGGTTGCCCTCGTGCCGCAGCCAGCTTCCCCAGGGATCCACCGCCAGCATCTCCGCCCCTTCGCCGGGACAGCCCAACAGACTCAGGTAATGATCGCAGGCATCACTGTGGTCGGCGTTCATGTGCCCCACCATGCCCTGCTCCCGGGCCAGATCCCAGCCGTGGGTGGGCAGCAAGGCCCCCGCCTCCAGCCAGGCAGCCTTGCCAAACCCGGGGATCCAGCGGACTTTCTCCGGACGCAGGGCGTAGAAGTGAAAATCCAGCTGCAGGTAGTCGCGCATATGCGGAAACACCTGCAGGTAGCGCTCGCCCTGCTCCGCAGTTACCCGCTCCAGCGAGCCAGTCATCGACAGCCTCACGGCTGCCTGCCAGTCACTATGGGACTCTTCCACCCACATCAGCGATACGGCAGGGTTTTGGCGAATATTGACAGTGTGCTCAGCCAGATCACTCATCAGCATAATCAGGCGGCCCTGCCCGTCCGGCACCACATTGATGGCGGTAGCGAGGGGCAGCCCCTGAGGATCCACGGTGGCCAGCGCCGCATGGCTGTGTTGATAAACAAAGGCCTGTGCCTGAGTGATCTGATCCATTCTCGAATCCTTGCTGGTTATGCTTTCCTGACGTTTTTCTCCGCTTTCCCGGGGCCCTGAGCAATCCGGTCATTGGTCTTGCCCAGGCTCACTACCATAATCGCCCTCATCGTGAACCGACAGTGTAAGGAATCACCATGGATCTGAACCAGAAAGTGATCGTAGTGACCGGCGCCGGTCGTGGCCTGGGCCGAGGTATTGCCACCTACTTCGCCGGCAAGGGCGCCCGTATCGCCTGTGTGGACCTGAACCAGGAAGACCTGGACGCCACCGTAGCCGCCTGTAAGGACGCCGGCGGCGACGCCCGCTCCTACATCGCCAACGTAGCGAAAGAAGAAGACGTTGAAGCCCTGTTCAACAACGTGGGTAACGACTTCGGCGCCCTGCACGGTCTGGTCAACAATGCGGGGATCACCCGTGACGGTCTGCTGGTGAAGTACAAGGACGGTGAAGTGGTCAGCAAGATGAGCCTGCAGCAGTGGCAGGCGGTGATCGACGTTAACCTGACCGGTGTGTTCCTGTGTGGCCGGGAAGCCGCTGCCAAGATGCTGGAACTGGGCACCGAGGAAGGCGTGATCGTGAACATTTCCTCCCTGGCCCGTCACGGCAGCTTCGGTCAGAGCAACTACTCTGCCGCCAAGTCCGCCGTTGCCGCCATGGCTGAGGTATGGGCAAAAGAGCTGGCCCGCTACAACATCCGTACCGGCGCTGTGGCTCCGGGCACCATCAACACCGACATGCTGGCCGCCATGAAGCCGGAAGCCCGTGAGCGCCTGGTACAAGCCGTACCGCTGCGTCGTCTGGGTGAAGCTGAGCACATCGCTCGCTCCGTAGCGTTTATATTCGAGACTGATTACTTTACCGGTCGTTGCATCGATATGGATGGTGGCTTGCGCTAAGCCGCTACGAGCTACGAGCCGGCATGATGTGCTGGCGACAAAAAAGGGCAGGCCTTCGGGCCTGCCCTTTTTTGGGCGCGGCGGCTCTGCCGCGATGCGCCGAGCCATAATTGAAACGCTGCTTCGCGGTCGAACGCCCGCTCCCACAGGTGGGGATTCTCCAGCGTGTGTGCCGCTTTTGTGGGAGCGCAGGTTCTGGAGTTGGCGTCCGTAGTCCGCCCCAAACGTCTAGCCAACCTGTATTACCGCTAAAGCGCGATGAACCTTTTTTGGCCAGCCGCCCAGCCTCCGGCATCTTTCGATTTCCCTTGCAGCGTGCAACTTGAGGCTTGTAGTTTCTTTCCATGAACCCTGAATTTCGAGACGCCGTGTACCAGATTGTCGCCGCCATACCTGCTGGCAAAGTGAGTAGCTATGGTGCCGTTGCCCGACAAGCCGGCTTCCCTCGTCACGCCCGTTTTGTGGGCCGTTTGATGAGCCAGCTGCCTGACGGGAGCCGCCTTCCCTGGCATCGGGTCTTGCGAGGGGACGGTCGCATCGCGCTGGCGGGCACCCCCTCGGGTGAAATCCAGATCCAGCGGCTACTTGATGAACAAGTGCCCGTACTGGGAGACCGGGTTCCCAAAAGCAGTTTTGTGACGTGGACCGATTGAACCCACATCGCTCCCGGGAGACAAAGTGTCTATGATGACCCCTTCGCACACCGGTAGAGCTCCGTAAAAACCCATGCCCCCACAAAGCACCAGCTGGCAGCAGTCACTGAAAGCCTTCCTGCATCCCCGTGTTGTTACCATGTTCTTCTACGGGTTTTCTGCCGGGATCCCCCTACTGCTGATTTTTTCCTCGCTGTCGCTGTGGCTACGTGAGGCAGGTGTTGATCGGTCCACCGTCACTTATTTCAGCTGGGCGGCGTTGGCCTATTCGTTCAAATTTCTCTGGGCCCCGCTGATTGACCGCCTGCCCATTCCAGCACTGACGCGGCTTCTAGGCCGTCGCCGAGCCTGGCTACTGGTCTCGCAGCTTGCTGTCGCACTATCGATCTTCACTATTTCACAGGTGGACCCTACCCAACCCGGCGCCTTGAACCTGATGGCCCTCACGGTGGTGATGCTGGGTTTTACTGCCGCGACTCAGGACGTTGTCATCGATGCCTACCGCATCGAGTCCGCAGGCATCGAAATGCAGGCATTAATGTCATCGTCTTATATCGCCGGCTATCGAATAGGCATGCTGACTTCCGGCGCGGGTTCCCTGGTGCTGGCCAGCCAACTGGGGTCCACCAGTGAGGCCTACAGCTACAGTGCGTGGCAAACCACCTATGCCGTCATGGCATTGACCATGTTGGTAGGCGCGATCACCACTCTGATCATCAAGGAACCAGAAAACCCTCGCCCGTCCTCGTTCGAGTACAGCAGTCGCCAATACCTGCGCTTCCTGAGTATTTTTGTGATCGGCATTGCCACCTTTGTGGGCATGTATGTTGCCACCGGCACCCAGGCCGACCTCTACCGCACCCAGTTGGCGGAATTTTCCCACAATAGTGCGCTCGCAGGTCTTGTCGTGGAAACCTGCCGGCTCGCCCTGGCTTTCGCCGTCGTCTTCATCGTGGTGAAACTGGTGGCAATGACTCCGCTCTATGAAAAGCAGCTTGTTGAGGAAAGCTACATCGATCCGGTGCGGGACTTTTTCAAACGCTACGGCGCCCGGCTAGCCCTGGTGATACTGCTGTTCGTCGGGTTTTATCGAATCTCCGATATCGTGCTTGGCGTCATCTCCAATGTCTTTTTTGAAGACATGGGCTTCACCAAAACCGAAATAGCAGGCGTTGTAAAAACCTTCGGGCTGTTCATGACCATCGCAGGAGGGTTTCTGGGCGGGCTCCTCGCCGTCCGCCACGGTGTTATTCGGGTACTTTATTTGGGAGCCATCCTCACCGTCGCTACCAATTTGCTGTTCCTCTGGCTTGCCCATGCAGGCCATGACATCCGCATTCTTTATGTGGTGATCTCTGCTGACAATCTGAGTGCGGGCCTGGCAAGTGCCGCCTTTGTCGCCTTCCTGTCTCAACTGACCAACGTCTCTTTTACCGCCGTCCAGTACGCCATCTTCAGCTCACTGATGACCCTACTCCCCAAAACCATCGGCGGTTACTCAGGCAGCATGGTGGACAACCTGGGTTATCCCGGTTTTTTCTTGCTGGCCAGCCTGATGGGGGTCCCGGTACTGGGGCTCATTTACCTGATCCAGCGCAAAGGCGCGTTTCGGGAATAACCAACATAACGACGATGTTTTCGGACAGCGGGACAGATCGCACTGGTTGTTACACTTTTGCCCAACCCTTCCATGCCGGGTCCAGGCGCCTGTACAGGTCGATTTTCCCTGAATATCTCAGCCCCCCGGCTTTAGCGGCATCTGGCACGTCATTACCGGCTAATTTTCAATCAACCCAAAACCGGCTATAGTTCACAGATTACAAAAAACAACAAGAACGCCAATGAACTCTGCCGAAATGGATATTCTGGTCGTAGACGACGCCCGCTTCTCAGCGGCCGTGGTCAATCGCACCCTTGCTGCTGCTGGCTACACTAATATTCGCCATGCCAACAGCGCACAGGATGCCCTCGGGCAGCTCGCCCAGCAGCCAGCAGATCTGGTGGTGGCGGACTGGCTAATGCCGGGCATGGATGGTCTTGAACTGACTCGCCGGATTCGCCAGAACGATGAGGCCAGTAACCGCTACACTTATGTACTACTGTTAACCGCCCGCGAAGGGGTGGATGCCCTGCAGCAAGCCTTCGACCAAGGTGTGGACGACTTCGTTTCCAAATCCTCCATGACGGAGCAACTCCAGCATCGCGTCATGGCCGCAGACCGAATCGTGCAGCGCCATAATCGCGTGCAGGCAGATTACCAACGTATGCTGGCGTTCAACCGCCAACTCAAGCGTCAGGCCTTGATTGATCCGCTCACCGGTTTTGGTAACCGGCTGGACAGTATGCGCGCCCTGCAAAACACCCTTAAGCAGGCGGAACGGAGAGGCGGTGCCGCCTGCCTGATCTTGCTGCGTCTTGAAGAATTCGAGGCTCAGCAAAAAGAGCGAGGCCAGAAGGTCATGCAGCAAGGCGTACTGGCCTTCAGCCGTCGCCTGCGTCAATCTGTTCGCCCTCTGGATAGCCTCTGCCGGATCCAGCCAGACCTCTTTGCGCTGGTAACCTGGCAACCCCATCTGAATCATTGCGAACCTTCCGGATTCCGTCGCCTATACGAAACCCTTAACCATAGGGCCTACCAGACAGCCGCCGGGTTCATCAGCCTGCATGTCAGCATGGCGCTCACTGCATCGGAAGGCACCACGCCAGCCGAAAAGATGTTTGACCAGGCGGGCGCAGAGTTGTCGCTTTCCGTTTCCGAAAAGCGCATCGTCTCGGCAACAAGCAACGCCTGAGTCACCCGCCAGGGCACTCAATAGAGACACTCAATGAAGGTTTGCCGCAGGCTTCGGTCCGGTCAGCGCAGACTTTAAACGCCGACTCGCATACCATTGCCACCATGACGAACGCACTTCCTCACTGGTATTTGCTGGGTGCCGGCAATATGGGCACTCTCTCCGCCTGGTATCTCACTCGGGCAGGGCATGCTGTCACCGTCATCAAGGACAATGCCTCCCCCATGCAGGAAAAAACGCTCTGCTTTCCTGATGGGCAACGCCACTCACTGAACTTGCCTGTACGTGCACCCGGACAGATCAGCACCACCATTGACCACCTGATCGTGGCGGTGAAAACACCCTACAGTCAGGTAGCGCTGCCCCCCATCATTCAACACCTGCATGCCCACACCCAGCTGATACGGTTGCAGAACGGGCTTGGGGCGCTGGACGGCCTTCTGCCCCACGGTATCCTTCCCCTTGAAGCCGTCTCCACCAGTGCTGTGAAAGGCCAGCATCCCCACCATGATATCGTTGCCGAGAACACTACCTGGCTGGGCGGCCATGGCGAGAAGCCACCATGGATGAACGACCTGCAGAACCACTGGCCCAACCTGGTATGGACCAGAGACATCCGCATACCTCAGTGGCAAAAGCTGGTGGCCAATGCGGTGATCAACCCGCTTACCGCCCTTCATGATGTGCCTAACGGGCAGATTATTGACGATCCGTCCCTGCGCCTTTGTGCAGAGAAAATCTGTATGGAAGCCGACATGGTGCTGCAGGCACTCAACAACGATTGGCCGGGCCAATCCCTCGACAATGTCCTGGCCGTCGCCAGGGCCACCGCCAATAACACCTCATCCATGCGTGCCGATCGCCAACGCGGTGCCACTACCGAAATCGACGCTATTAATGGCTGGATAGTGAGACAGGCTGATCAGCTTGGGATAGAGGCACCAGAGAACCAAGCCGTCGTATCTGCTCTGCGCCGAGGCAGCGTTGCAGGATAAAAATTGGCGCTCGCCGATTTCCCCCCTGCGCCATATTCCACACGGCCAAAACTGATCAAGAATTTATTACCTATTTACCTGGCCACACTGGATTTAGCCGCGGTTTTTCGCCATCGTAGCGGGCATTACCCAATGCCATGGAACCCCGATGCAGCGTAATCTTGTTTTGGCCATCAGCCTGATAGCCAGTGGTCAGGCACTGGCCAACAATGAAATCCAGACGGTAAAAGTGAGCGGTGCCGTGAGTCATGAACTGGCTAGCGAATTGCCCGTCGGCTCCGTTGTCATCGACCGACAGATGATCGACAGCCTGCCCGCCAACGACCTGACCGAGGTTCTGGATTCGGTGGCAGGACTGCAATCCAGCAGGCTTTACGGCATCAACGGCGCCAATGCCAGTCTGGATTTACTGGGTTTTGGCGCCACCGCAAACCAGAACACCCTGATCCTTCTGAATGGACGCCGCCTTTCAAACATCGATTTCAGCGGCCCGAATCTCACAGGGATTCCTCTGGCCGCTATTGAGCGGATCGAAATCCTGCCTGGCGCAGGAGCCGCCCTCTACGGCAACGGCGCCACCGGCGGCACCATCAATATCATTACCCGGCAGCGTTACCAGAACAGTGCCGGGCTCGAAATCAATGGTGGTAGCTACGATGCTCGTGGAGGCCAGCTTTACGCTACAGGTAACAACCACCATCTGAGCGGAGCCCTGGCGGCACAGACCCTCGACAGCGATGGTTTTCGGGACAACAACCATACCCGTAACCACAACCTTTTCTCGGATATTCGTTATCAAGGGAAGGGGTTTCAAGCCTACTTCACGGCAACTGGCGAAGAACAAACGATCGGCCAGCCAGGCGGTCGCAGTGTCACGGTCACGGAGAATGCTTTCCGAAACGACCCCCAAGGAGCCTCAACACCTGACGATGAAGCCAGCCAGTCCAATTATTGGCTGATGCCAGGTTTGCGCATTGATATGTCGGAGCGCATCGCGTTCACACTTGATGCGGGGCGTCGCCGCCAGCATCAGGAATGGGATTTTGTTTCGGACGGCTCGGCCAGTGATACGGTCATCGACAGCTACAGCCTTACCCCCAAACTGGAGGGGCAACTCTCTACTGGTGGTGCTGTTCACAACTGGACGCTGGGCTTCGATCTCTACAAATATGATTACACCAGCGACAGCACCTCAGGCGAGCGTGAACTGGAACAGAATCAACGAGCCTGGTACCTGCACAATCTGATCAGCCTCACTCCCAGACTTTCTGTCAGCGCTGGCGCCCGTCAGCTAGAGAGCACGCTCAGAGGCGAAGGCGAACCCAAAGAGCAAGATGGGGAGATGTACGAAGGCGGACTTCGCTACACATTCACTGGCAATCTGGCCTTGTTTGCAGGGGCTCAGCGCAGTGTTCGCATCGCCAATGTCAACGAACTATCTGCCTCCAATCCACCGATTGATCCCCAAACCGGTCACACCTACACCGTGGGTGCAAGCTGGTCCGAGGGCATGCAACACTCGACGTTAACCCTGTGGCGTGCCGACATCCAAAACGAAATTGTCTTTGATCCCGCAACCAGCACCAATCGAAATCTGGAAGACCCGACACTCCACAAGGGCATCAGCATCAACTCACGCTGGCGGCTGGACAAGGACCTGACTTTCACCGCTAACGCCAGCGCCCAGCAAGCACGCTTCGACGGCGGCCAGTACAGCGGTAACGATGTACCTCTGGTACCAGAGCATACCATGAGCCTGGCGGCCGACTGGCAAGCCCTTTCTTGGCTCTCCGCTCAGCTGACCCATCGTTATCTCGGGGATAGGCACTATGACTCGGATCTGACCAACGAGTACACCAAGCTGGATCATTACCGAACTACAGACCTCCAATTGACCGCACGCTACCGAGGAGCTTACCTGCGAGCCGGAGTCTACAACATGGAAAACAACCTGTTTGCAGACTATGGGGCTTACACCCCTGGGAATGGCAGCGCAACGCTGTACCCTCTGCCGGAACGTCATTACCGCGTTGCCATCGGCTACGAGCTTTAGGAAACCGATTGTTGTTACGTTGTCCGATGCACATCGCAAACCATCTCGAGTAACGAGAAGCGAGTTTCGAAAGGCAAAAAATGATGGCCCAAAGTGGCGGTTTGGCTTTTGATCTTCGCAACTCGAAACTCGTGACTCGCTTCTTTCACTCCCTGCTTGCTTTCCCATCGCTTGCAGGCAAGCTCCTACAGTGAGATGCCCGAAAGGATTGATTCATGACCGATAAAACCCGTATCAACCGCGTCATCACCCGCACTGGCGACAAGGGTGACACCGGGCTTGCCGATGGCTCCCGGGTGAGCAAGAACCACCCACGTATCGTTGCGCTGGGGGAGCTGGATGAACTGAACGGCACCCTGGGGGTACTGCGTACCCATCGGCTGGATGAGGACATGGACACCTTGTTGGCCGCACTGCAACAACGCCTGTTCGATATCGGCGGCGAGCTGGCTATCCCCGGTCGGGTCGTCATCGACGATCATGATCTGGTGGAAGTGGAATCCCAGGCTGACACCCTCAATGCTGAACTGCCACCTCTGAAGGAATTTGTCCTCCCCGGCGGCCACCCCGCCGCTGCCTGGTGCCACCATTGCCGTACCGTGGCGCGCCGGGTCGAGCGCCAGCTGGTCGCCCTGCGCAACGACGACGTAGACGCCATCAACCCGGTCAGCCTTGCTCTGGTCAACCGCCTCTCCGACCTGTTGTTCGTCATGGCGCGCCTGATCAATCAACGCAACGAACACCCGGAAACGCTGTGGGCACCGAAAGGCTGACTAGAAACGAGTTGCGAGTTGCAAAGATCAAAAGCCAAGCCTCTATTTGGGGCTATGATTTTGTTGCCTTTCGAAACTCGCTTCTCGTCCCTCGCAACTCTGCCTTTATGAAAACATTGTGCAAATGCTCCCCCGCCCCCGGCGGCGCGGTACACTGAGGTACCGAACAGCCGAACTGACGCCATGGGCATCCGTAACAAGCTTTTTCTTATCTTTCTGGGCACCTTCCTGATCCTGACCCTGGCGGCCAGCGGGTTTTACTATTTTTCCTTTGTCCGCAGCCTTGATACCTACCTGGATGAACGCCAGGAAGAACAGGTCGGCCGGCTGGCCGAACACCTGGGCAGCCTTTACCTGCAGAATGGCAGCTGGGCTTTCCTGCTGGAGGAACCGCGTCGCCTGGGGCGCTTGTATCGCCTGGCCGGTGATGATGATCAGGGGCACGGACAACGGGGCGAAATGCGCCATCTGCAACTGCTGGATCCGCAAAAAAACGTCCTGATTGGCCGCCCCGCCCCGCCCCGACTCCGTTCTGAAATCCCGGTGCAGGTGCAAGGCAAAATCGTGGGTTACCTCACTCACCCTAATCAGGATGCCATCCGCGACAAGCTGGCCGACCGCTTTCGGGACCGGCAGCGGGGGTTTATGAGCTGGATGGTGGCAGTGGGAATGGGCCTTTCCTTGCTGGTCTCCTGGCTGCTGGCCCGGCATCTGGTCGCCCCGTTGCTGGCACTCACCCGTCACGCCCAGACCCTGCAAGAGGGGGACTACAGCACCCGCCTTGCTGACCCGAGAAAGGATGAGCTGGGCATGCTCAGCCGTCAGCTGGATCAACTGGCAGAACGGCTGGAACAGGGCCAACAGGCCCGCCAGCGTTGGTTCTCGGACATTGCCCATGAACTGCGCACCCCGGTGGCGATTCTCAAGGGGGAACTGGAAGCGCTAGTGGACGGCATTCGCCCACTCAATCAGGACGCCATCCAGGCCCTGGAGAGCGAAACCGGGCATCTGGCACACTTGATTGATGACCTGCACGATCTGGCCCTGGCTGACGGCGGCAACCTGCGTTACCGGTTTCAACATCACGATCTGGCCGCACTGACCCGCGAAGTACTGGACAGTTACCAGCACCAGCTCGATCAGCACAAGCTGACACTGAAAAGCCATCTGCCAGAGCAGGCCGATGCCCAGCTCGACCCGGTCCGCATTCGCCAGTTACTGGATAACCTGCTGCAGAACACGATCAAATACACCCATGACGGCGGCCAGCTTCAGGTGCAGCTGCAACAGGCTGGCAACCAATGGCTGCTGGCTGTAGAAGACAGTGCTCCTGGTGTCCCCGATGACGCCCTGCCTCAGCTGTTTGATCACCTGTACCGGGTGGAAAACTCCCGCAACCGACGTACCGGTGGGGCCGGCCTGGGACTCGCCATCTGCCTGCGTATTGCCGAAGCCCATGGCGGCACACTAGCAGCGGCACACAGTCCTTTGGGCGGCGTGCAGATTACCCTGACTCTCCCGGGAGACATCTCATGAGTCGCATTCTGATTGTGGAAGACGAACCCCGACTGGCTCAGCTGGTGGCAGATTATCTCAATCACGCCCACTTCGAGACCGAACAGACCGACAGCGCCAACGCCGCCATCGAGCTGGCCCAGAGCAACCGCTTCGACGCCATGCTGCTGGACCTGATGCTGCCCGACGGGGATGGCATGGAGGTCTGCAAGGCAGTGCGCAAGCACAGTAACCTGCCCATCCTGATGATCACCGCCAAGGTGGATGAAGTGGACCGCTTGCTGGGCCTGGAACTGGGAGCCGACGACTATATCTGCAAACCCTTCAGCCCCCGGGAAGTGGTTGCCCGAGTGAAGGCCGTGCTGCGCCGGGCCCATCCCGAACCGGCTCAAGACGCCCTTGCCCTGTCACTGGATGAGGACCGCTTTGAAGCCTGCATTGGCAGCTACCACATCAGCCTGACCGCCATCGAATTTGCCCTGCTGCAAACCCTGGCCCGCCACCCCGGTCGCATCTGGTCCCGTGACCAACTGATGGATGAAATCTACAACGACCATCGCGTGGTCTCCGACCGCACCATCGACAGCCACATCCGCAAACTGCGCAAGAAACTCACCGACCACAGCGACGACGCCCACGACTGGATCGGTAGCGTCTACGGGGTCGGCTACCGGCTGGAAACGCCATAAAAGCGAGTTGCGAGAAGCGAGTTTCGAAAACCTGCAGAGCATGACGATTTGCCTTTCGAAACTCGCTTCTCGTAACTCGAACCCGGTCTTTTAGCTGGCTACCCTGCAAACGTATAAAATACCGTGCAGGTTTTGACTTTCCTTGCACCTCCGCTTCCACATTCCCTGCATATTCCTTGCACGCTTCTCGTTGATACTGCTCACATCAAAGACAGGGGCTGCAAGCCCCGACGACATCCCCCAAGGAGAGCATGATGAAAAAAGTCGCCGTTATTCTTCTCGCCGTATTTTCCACCGCCGCTTTTGCCTATGGCCCGGGCCATGGCCACAAGGGCGGTGAGCGCATGGTCGAGCACATGAGTGAGAAGCTGGATCTGAGCGAAGAGCAAAGCGAGCAGATGAAAGCCATCTTCGAAGAACAGGGCAAGAAAATGAAGGCCCTGCACGACGAAACCCAAGGCAAGATCAACGCCATCCTGACACCTGAACAGCAGGAAAAAATGGCAGAGATGAAAGAGCAGCGCAAAGAGCGCTGGGAAGAACGCAAGGAAAAGCGTAAAGAAAAGATGGAAAAGCGCGGCGAGTAAGCTCCGCTACCTCAGCAAAAAAGCCGGCTTTTGCCGGCTTTTTTGTTTCCAGGATCAACCTTGTTCACAACAGCACTCGCCGCATATCGGACAGCAACTGGCTCAGATAGGTGGTAAAGCGTGCCGCATCGGCGCCATCGATAACACGGTGGTCGTAGGACAGACTTAACGGCAGGGTCAGGCGCGGCACGAACTGGCTGCCATCCCATACCGGCTGCATGTCGGAACGACTGACCCCGAGAATGGCCACTTCCGGCCAGTTCACAATGGGCGTAAACGCTGTGCCACCAATCCCGCCCAGGGACGAAATACTGAACGTTCCACCCTTCATGTCTGCCGGAGTCAGCTTGCGATTGCGCGCCTTCTCCGCCAGCTCGCCCATTTCCCGGGCAATCTCTTTCAGGGTTTTCTTGTCCGCATCCTTGATCACCGGCACCACCAAGCCGTTGGGAGTATCCACCGCAATGCCGATGTTGATGTAGTGCTTGTGAATCAGGGCTTCGCCACTGCTCTCAAGGGAACTATTGAAGCGAGGAAACTCCTTCAGCGCCTTGGCACAGGCCGCCACCAGGAATGCCAGCATGGTGAGCTTCACACCCTCACGCTCCAGCGCCTTGTTCTGCTGTTTTCGGAAGGCTTCCAGGTCGGTGATGTCGGCATTGTCATGCTGGGTCACATGGGGAATCGTCAACCAGGAACGATGCAGATTCTGGGCAGACACCTTGCGCAGCTTGTTGAGTTCTTCCCGCTCGATATCCCCAAACTGGCTGAAGTCGATATCCGGCAGATCCAGTGACAGACCACCACCACCGGCGGCAGAGGCAGGCTGACTTTCCAGACGCTGTTTCACCCAGGCATGCACATCTTCCTTGAGGATACGATCCTTGGGACCGGTGCCGGTGACCTGGCCCAGATCCACCCCCATTTCCCTGGCCAGCTTGCGCACCGCCGGGCCCGCATGCACCGCCTTGCCGGGCGAGCTTGCCGCCGCCGGGGCCGGCGTCGATTTTGGCTCAGGCTGGCTGGCCGCCTGGGGCGCTGGAGATTCGGCCTTGGCTGGCGCTGGCGTATTCTGGGCGGCAGGCGCAGGCGCGGCATCGCCACCGGAGACTTTCAGCGTCAGCAGGGCATCACCTGTACTGACCTTGTCACCCACCTTGATGCTCACCGACTCCACCGTGCCCGCCTGGGGCGCGGGAATTTCCAGCGACGCCTTGTCGGACTCCAGAACGGCAATGACCTGCTCGGCTTCCAGCACATCGCCGGGCGCTACGCTGACCTCGATGATTTCAGCGCCTTCAATATCACCCAGATCCGGCACCTTCACAGTCTCTGTGCGAGAACCTTCACTGCCCGCAGAGCTGGCCGGCGCAGTCGCTTCCGGCTGGGCTGACGACGGCGGTTCGGGAGTGGCTTCAGCCTTTTCTGCTACGGCCGGCGCACTGTCCGCACCGGCAGATTCTGCCTCGACTTCAAGAAGGTCATCACCCTCCTTCACCCGGTCGCCCACCTTCACATTGATTGCGGTAACCTTTCCCGCTTTCGGCGCCGGCACTTCCACCGTGGCCTTGTCGGACTCCAGCACCACAATGGTGTCTTCCGCGGCGATGGTATCGCCGACTTTTACGCTGATCTCGATGACGTCAACAGGATCACTGCTGCCCACATCGGGAACCTGAATTTTCTCACTCACACCAGTCTCCTTTTAGTGAGATTCTCATGAGGTGCGATCAATGCATCACCGGATAGGGTTTATCCGTATCGATGCCGTATTTTTCGATGGCCTGCTTCACGGTCGCCGCATCCACCTTGCCTTCCTTGCGGAGCGCATTGAGAGAGGCAAGCACCACGAAGTGACGATCCACTTCAAAGAAGTGACGCAACTTCTGACGGGAATCACTGCGACCAAAGCCATCCGTACCCAGCACAGAATAGGACGACTTGATCCACGGGCGAATCTGGTCGGCAAAGCTGCGCATGTAATCGGTGGAGGCGATCACCGGCCCTTCGCGGCCATCCAGGCATTTCTCGACCCAGTTCTGCTCACGCTCACTGTCCGGATGAAGCAACTCGTCGCGATCCTTCTGGATGCCTTCGCGGCGCAGTTCGTTGAAGCTGGTCACGCTCCACACGTCTGCAGCGATACCGAAGTCATCGCGCAGCAGTTCGGCGGCCGCTTCCACTTCACGCAGGATGGTACCGCTGCCCAGCAGCTGAACCCGTGGCGACTTCTTGGTCTTCCCCTTGCCTTCGCGCAGCAGGTACATGCCGCGACGGATACCTTCTTCCGCCCCTTCCGGCATGGCGCCGTGCATGTAGTTCTCGTTCATCAGCGTCAGGTAGTAGAAGACTTTCTCGTTGTCTTCGTACATGCGTTTGAGGCCGTCGTGCAGGATCACCGCCAGCTCGTAGCTGTAGGTGGGGTCGTAGCTGACACAGTTGGGAATGGTGCCCGCCAGGATATGGCTGTGGCCATCCTGATGCTGCAGGCCTTCGCCGTTGAGCGTGGTACGCCCAGCGGTGGCACCCAGCAGGAAACCGCGGGCCTGGCTGTCTCCGGCCGCCCAGGCCAGATCGCCGATACGCTGGAACCCGAACATGGAGTAGTAGATGTAGAACGGGATCAGGGCGAAGTTATGCACGCTGTAGCTGGTGGCCGCCGCCAGCCAGCCGGACATGGCGCCCGCTTCGTTGATACCCTCTTCCAGAATGCGACCCTTCTTGTCTTCCCGGTAGTACATCACCTGACCGGCGTCTTCCGGCTCGTACTTCTGACCACCGGAGGAATAGATCCCCAGCTGACGGAACAGGCCTTCCATACCAAAGGTTCGGGCCTCATCCGGCACGATCGGCACCACGCGCTCGCCAATCTGCTTGTCCTTGATCAGCGCACTCATCATGCGCACGAACGCCATGGTGGTGGAGATTTCCCGGTCACCACTGCCTTCCAGGAAACTGGCGAACACATCCAGACCTGGAATCGTCAGCGGCTGGCTGGCCTGTTGGCGCCGCACCGGCATGTAACCACCCAGCTTGTTACGCTGCTCGTTCATATAACGCAGCTCGGGGGAATCCGTTTCCGGACGGTAGTAAGGCACGTCCTTGAGCTGCTCATCGGTGAACGGCATATCGAAGCGGTCGCGGAATTCCTTCAGGCTTTCCAGATCCAGCTTCTTCATCTGGTGGGTCTTGTTCACCGCTTCGCCGGCACCGGTGGCGTAGCCCTTCACGGTCTTGGCGAGAATCACGGTGGGGCGGCCGGTGTGCTTGGTGGCCTCATGGTAGGCCGCATACACCTTGAACGGATCATGACCGCCGCGGTTGAGGCGGTAGATGTCTTCGTCGGACATGTGCGCCACCAACTCCTTCAGCTCAGGATATTCGCCGAAGAAGTGCTCACGGGTATAGGCGCCGCCGTTCTTCTTGTAGGCCTGGTACTCACCATCCACGCACTCTTCCATGCGACGGCGCAGCAAGCCCTGATTGTCCTTTTCCAGCAGCGGATCCCAGAGACGCCCCCAGACCACCTTGATGACATTCCAGCCAGCACCTCGGAACACCCCTTCCAGTTCCTGAATGATCTTGCCGTTGCCACGCACCGGGCCATCCAGACGCTGCAGGTTACAGTTGACCACGAACACCAGGTTATCCAGCTTCTCACGGCCGGCCAGCGCCAGCGCCCCTAGGGATTCCGGCTCATCCATCTCCCCATCACCCATGAACGCCCAGACCTTGCGGTCGTCCTGCTGAATCAACTCACGGTTCTGCAGGTACTTCATGATGTGGGCCTGGTAGATGGCCTGAATCGGCCCCAGCCCCATGGACACAGTGGGGAACTGCCAGAAATCCGGCATCAGCCAGGGATGCGGGTAAGAGGACAGGCTCTCGCCGTCTACTTCGCGACGGAAATTGTCCAGCTGATCTTCGCTGATTCGCCCTTCCAGGTAGGCCCGCGCATACACGCCCGGCGCCGAGTGCCCCTGGAAGAACACCAGGTCCCCTTCGTTTTCATCACTGGGGGCCCGGAAGAAATGGTTGAAGCCCACATCATAGAGCGTCGCCGATGAAGCGAAGGAGGCAATATGGCCACCCAGCTCATCGTCATTGTTCATGTTCGCTCTCATCACCATGGCAAGGGCATTCCAGCGAACCAGGGAACGAATACGGCGTTCCATGAACACGTCACCGGGAATGGAGGCTTCGTCTTGCGGGGAAATGGTGTTGAGGTAGGGGGTGTTGAGATGGGTACGATGGATGCCCTGTTCCTGGGCTTCGTTGGCGATGACGTCGAGGAGCCAGGCTGCCCGTTCAGGGCCTTCCCGCTCGACCACTGATTCCAGTGCGTCAAGCCATTCCCGTGTTTCAGCGGGATCCATATCATCAAAGAAACTGCGTTTTTGCATGGGCGTGCGTCCTTTTTCGCGTAGCCAGGCGGCACGTCAGGATCACTGTCGCACCGCAAAATGACCCGGGGGTGTCCGGGCGAGGCGAACCTCATTGCTATCCAGCCAAGGGGCGGATATCTGTATTCATACTAGCGGGGATGACCGGCGGGTCAAATGACAAAAACCCTCAGAAACAGTTATTTGGGAACTATTTCTTTACCAGCGGTTACCAGTTTGCGCCGGGTAAAGGAAAGGCACCATAAGACGAATAGCGAAGGAGGGCTTCAGTGCCTGCAGGCACTGAAGGAGATGTGCGCCTGTTTGTTTTAACAGCCTTTCTGCACTGATGCTGAATTACCAAGGTGGCAGGAGTACCTCTTGAGGTGCGAACCGAGCTTCAGCGAGTAACGAGTTTCGAGTTGCGAAAGTCAAAACCCCAAATCAAACCCTTGCCAATCGGGGGGATGTGGGGTTGAGGTTTTCGAAACTCGTAGCGCTCAGCTCAGCATCACCCACAATGCAGCCATGATTAACCACACAGCCATACAACGCAGCAGCAGTCCCTGAAGGGATTCTAGAGGCGCGATGAGACGGGAAAAGGGAGTGCCCGCCTCCTGATCCGGTAAATCCATTGCTTGCCCCGCTGCCATAAAGGCGTGCTTCTCCGCTCCCTGCAGCGTCATCCAGTGTCCACGCATGCAATCCAGAACCGCAGCGAAATCCCCCACCACTGCCATGCTGAAAATCAGCAGGCGCTGAGCTGGCCAGCTTAACCACTGATCCAGCACCACCGACCATCCCGGGTTCGCAGGCTCAGAGCGGCGTGACCAGGCATGATTGAGCGACACCACAAAGGCAGCTGGCAATCCCGCCAACACCAGCCAAAAGATCACCACGAACACGTGTTGCTCGCGTGTCAGGATTTTCTCCGCCAAGGCTTGCTGTACCGCAGGCTCCAATGGATCACCGCCGACGCCGAATTCATCCTCTGCCAGCGCGGCAAAACCATCCATATCGTCCATACGGCCACGGACCAGTAGTTCATCCACTTCACGAAACTCACTGTGAGCGCCCAATAACCAGATCAATACCCCGCCGCCAACCAGTAACCACAGCCATTGCCCCCAGAATCCCTGCAGCACGCCTTCCAGCAAGGTCAGGGCAACCGCAGGCACGGCAATGGCCAGCAACCATAACAGCCCACCATTGCCGAAACGGCTGGCCAACCTCTGCAGCCAGACCTGATGACGCTGGCGATCCGTCAACCAGTGAGGCCACCCGGTATCCATCCGTCGCAACCCCAGGACCAGAATCAACATCAGAAATGTCATGCCATGCTCTCCTTGAAGGCGGCCAGTCCCTGGCGATAATTCGCCCACTGAAAAGCGGGCCCCGGGTCGGTTTTACGCCCCGGCGCAATATGCTGGTGGCCGACAATACGGTCACTGGTAATGGCTGGGTAATGCTGCTGCAGCAAGGCTGTCAGCGCCACCAGGGTTCGGTATTGCGCACATTCAAACGGTGTCTGATCTGCTCCTTCGAGCTCAATGCCAATGGAAAAGTCATTACAGTTGTCTCGCCCTGCATAAGACGATATGCCTGCATGCCACGCGCGCTTGTCGCAATCGACAAACTGCATCAACTGGCCATCCCGGCGAATCAAAAAGTGGGCAGAAACTGTCAGCTGGTAGACTTCACGAAAATAGGGGTCGCGATCAGGATCAAGCCGGTTTGAGAAAAGGTCTTCGATATACGGACCGCCAAACTGGCCCGGTGGCAGGCTGATATTGTGTATCACCAACAGGGAGATATCGTCGGGGTTCGGGCGTTCATTATGGTTGGGAGAAGGGCACCATTGCGCCTGTTTCACCCGATGGTCAGAGAGGGTCAGCACCCGCGCGCTCCTTGCTACCTGGGAATCGGAGGGGCGCTAGCCAGGCCTGCCTTGCATTCGCCGCAAGTCGCCAATGACCGCTTCCAGCGCCCGATCAAACAGCGCCCCTTCTTCCACGAGTTTAGCAGCCCCCTTGTGGAGGGCAACGGCCAGACTGTAAGCAGAGAACTCCGCGACCTTGATACCTCGACGGTTGGTGAAAACCAGTTTCACCCCACTGCGAATATTCGCTGCCAGTTTGGCACGACGCGGCTCCGATTCATCCAGCAACTCCACCCATTGCCCCGGTGCCAGCTGCGAAGCCTGACGAACCAGAAAATGATCGGCCGACAGGTCAGAGTCCTGCTGCTCCGGTTCCTTTTCAGGTAATTCTGCTTCCACGCTCACCCGCTCTGTTTGCAACCCTTTGAGCAGTTGCTGATGCACCTCGCGAAGATGAATCAGAAGCTGGCGGGTCTCTGTTTCATCGTAGTGAATCTGGACCAGACCACTCTGCAAGCTGTTCAGCAATTTGGGACTCAACGCCTTGAGTTTTTCCAATGCTTCCTGGTCACGGTGGTCAAGTGCACTCCAGACAACGGCGTCCACAACCTTGACCTGTTGCAACCAGGCCGGACTATCTGCGCCTTCCCGTAACCAGGTCAGGTACAGCACCTGCTGCCAGCCCTGCCGCAACAAGCGCACCACCACATTAGGCAACTTGCGCCCGGCAAGGCGCTTGTCCAGAACAGCAATCACCGCCTGACGAGCCTGCTCGGCACGCACCTTACCCTCTTCCGCCTCACGGACCCGCTCCTCTACACGCACCGAACGAGAGGTCTGATTGGCAAAATACTGCTCGAACTCCTGCAGCAGAGTCTGGAACAGGCTGGCATCATCTTCATAGTCATCAATGATGCGATGCACCGCCTGATTTATTCGCTGATACAGCTCATCCTGCATTCCCTGCTGCGGGTCCCACTGGCAACCTGCCTTGGCCAATACGTTCAACAACCGGCGGGCTTCGTGATTGTCATTACTGAAAAAGGCCTTGTCGGTAATGGCGACCTTAAGCAAGGGGATCTGTAGACGACCGATCAGGGCCTTGATCTCGGAAGGCAACCCTTCATCATCAAGGATAAAATCGAACAACATGGTAACCAGGTTGATCACATCGTCATCAGCCTGATCAAGCGCATGGATCGCTTCTCCATGCTCACTGTCCAGCATATCGGACAGGTCACCTTTCAGTGAGGCCTTCTCACCATCCGCCTCAGTCAGACTTCGCTCTACGCGCTGTAACCGGTTGAGCACGCCCAGCAGATCATCAGAACTGACCGGCCTTACCGAGGCAGCATTCTCAAGAGGGGCGCCATTCATGAAGGGGACACCGTTTTGCATCACGGCCATGGGCGCGTCCGCAGCTTGCCCCCGGGGTGCAGCTCCTCCGCCCCGGATCCCGCGCATGGTCACCAGCAATTCTTGCAACAGACCAAACATCTGATCATTACTGGGACCGGCACCCGTTCCAGCAGCGCCTGAAGCAGGCTCAGCGGCTCCCTGAATGGCACGGCTTCCCGGCTTTCTCACTGGCGGAATGGGCGCAGTCTTCATGTCCGGCAGCACGCCAGCATTAATCAGCACCGTGTTGGCTTCACTGACCAGAAATCCGGTTTCAGCCATCACCTCTCGCTCGAAAAGCTTGAGTATCACCAACTTGGCCCTGATATCCAGGGTGAGCCTATCCAGCCCTTCGTTAAACGTGGATACCAGCTGACGAGGTTCCAGCGGGTTGTTTTTTTCACCCAGCTCCGCCTTGCTCTCGAGCAGATACTCCATGCGGTGATTCAGCACCCGCAGCTGCTCGTCACAGCCATTGCGGGCTCGACGAGCCATGTTGTCCAAAGCTACCGATGTTTCCAGTTCATCTTCATTGACCAGACTGAGGGACTCCAGGTCTACGGGCTGACTGACCTTTTCCTGGCTTTCACGTTCCTGCCCCATCGTGCGAAAGCGGTTGTCCAGCGATTGCCGAAACCCGGACATTAATCCTGCACGCTGTACGCGCAGTTCTCTCATGGCCTGAAAGTAGCAATCCCGCTCCTCATCGCTTGCCTTTTCCACCAGCGCGTAGAGCGCATCATCTGCCCCGTCCAGCATATCGCCAAGATAGCCCCCACACAGGGACACATAACGCTCACGAACCTTTTCCAGCGGACGAGGCAACTGGGTAACCTTGTTGTTGGGTGGAATAGAGTGCAAATGGGTGACCTTGGACATGATGACACCTACCAGCAGACGAAGCGCCGCTCTGAACCAGCTTCAGAAGAATAATGAGAAAGACTGTACCACGCCACCACCAATACGAATTTTGAACTAGTTATCAGTTATACCAAAGGGTGAATCAATTTCATGAGTGGCACCGGTCTTTTCCTCCGGTCGTATTTGTCCTAGCCTAAGTCTTTTCGGGGTTCTGGACGATGGACATGGAAGCTGCAGTTACGATTCTCAAACAAATCAGTGGATTTCTCTGGGGCTGGCCCGCCCTGATCCTGATCGCCGGCACCGGCATCTACCTGACCCTGGTGTTGCGTTTCCTCCCGATTCGACAGCTTGGCTTTGGTTTCAAACAGATGTTCGGCCCCCAAACCGGTGTGGGCACCATCGGAGCCGGGGCGGCACTCGCCACATCCCTCTCTGCCACAATAGGCACCGGCAATATTGTCGGCGTTGCCACCGCAATCCATTCCGGAGGGCCTGGCGCTCTGGTGTGGATGTGGCTGATCGCACTGGTCGGCATGGCCACCAAGTACGCGGAAGCCGTACTCGCGGTGCACTACCGGGAAAAGGACCACCGCGGACAGTATGTGGGTGGCCCCATGTACTACATCCGTAACGGCCTGGGTAAAAACTGGGGATGGATGGCCATCGCGTTTGCGGTCTTTGGCATGTTTGCCGGCTTCGGCATCGGCAATACCGTGCAGGCCAACTCAGTGGCCCACGGCCTGAATGACAGCTTTGGCCTTCCCACCTGGGTAACCGGATTGATCCTGGCGGTACTGGTAGGGCTGGTCGTCCTCGGCGGCATGAAGCGCATCGCCCATGTCGCCACGTTCGTGGTGCCCTTCATGGCACTGGCCTATCTGCTGGCAGGCCTGGTGGTACTGATCGACCACGCCAGTGCCATCCCTGATGCGCTCGCCCTGTGCTTCGAAAGTGCCTTCACCGGCACCGCGGCCGCAGGCGGTTTCGCGGGTGCACTGGTCAAGGAGGCTATCCGCTTCGGTGTTGCGCGCGGCATCTTCTCCAATGAAGCAGGCTTGGGCAGCGCCCCCATCGCCCACGCCTCCGCCAATACGGATCACCCGGCACGTCAGGGCTCCATCGCCATGCTCGGCACCTTTATTGACACCATCATTGTCTGCTCCATCACCGGCCTGGCCATTGTCTCCACCGGGGTCTGGACCAGCGGTGCCGAGGGGGCTCCGTTGTCCTCCATGGCGTTCTCCGCCACCTTTGGCAGCTTTGGCGACATCATCGTCGTGTGCGGCCTGGCGATCTTCGCTTTCACTACCTTGCTGGGCTGGAGCCTGTATAGCGAACGCTGCACCCAGTTTCTGTTTGGCGAGAAAGCCGTGATCCCCTTCCGAATCATCTGGGTAATCGCCATTCCCATCGGCGCCTATGTGAGCCTGGACTTTGTGTGGGCCCTGGCTGACATCATGAATATCCTGATGGCGATCCCGAACCTGATCGCCCTGCTACTGCTGTCGCCAATCGTGGTCATGCTCAGCCGGGAGTTCTTTGCGAAAAAGTGATGTGATTCGGCCGAACGACTGAAGCCGGACGTCTGACGCTACCCCTCAGGCGCTTTCTGGGGGAGTGGGCGTTCGACCACGATGCGCGATAGCGCCCTGGCGTTCTTTGCGGTAGAGGTGCCTCCCCCACAATGAAGGGGGCACGCCGCCGGACAAAGCGGATTAACACCCGGCTCCGCCACTGGTATCCTCACGGCCCGTCTTTACTGCAGTAAAGGTGGGCCGTTTTGATATTACCGTCGAAAAATCAGAGAGATCGCAGCCATGAGCCAGCCCCTGCCCGACTACATCCGTGATGACATCACCCGGAACGTGGCCTTTGCGCTGGAAGAAGACATTCGCGACGGGGATATCACCGCCCAGCTTATCGATGCCGACAGCACCAGCACCGCCACCATCATCACCCGCGAAGATGCCGTCATGTGCGGCATCGCCTGGGCAGACGAGGTATTCCGACAGTTGGGCGACGTGAAACTGGAATGGCATGTGGCCGACGGTGACCGGCTCACCCCGGACACCACCCTCTGCACCCTCAGCGGTAACACCCGCCAGATCCTCACCGGAGAGCGCACCGCCCTGAACTTCCTGCAGACACTCATGGGCACCGCCACCACAGCCCGCCGCTACGCGGACGCGGTAGCTGGTAGCCACGTCACCATCCTCGACACCCGCAAGACCCTCCCTGGGCTGCGTGCCGGGCAGAAGTACGCGGTACTCTGCGGCGGCTGCCAGAACCACCGCATCGGCCTCTACGATGCCTTCCTGATCAAGGAAAACCATGTGGCGGCGTGTGGAGGTATTACTGCAGCCATTGAGCGGGCACGGGCCTTGGCGCCGGAGAAGAAGATCATTGTGGAAGTGGAAACGCTGGAGGAGCTGCAGGAAGCTGCAGCGCTAAGACCAGATCAGATTATGCTGGATAATTTCAGCGCTGACATGCTGGCCGGCGCAGCAAAGATGAACATTGCCTCCAAGCTTGAGGTATCAGGAAATCTAACGGTAGAGGATGCAGCCAACCTACCAATCAGCCGCGAGTGGTTTCTGTCATCCGGAGCACTGACCAAACATGTTCGGGCGACGGATCTATCGCTAAGATTATCAGCGCCCTGACCGCATTGCCTCATTGCTCTAGCAAAATGTCAGCACCAGCCTCTCCGTCTTCAGAGCTCTCCACACTGGATGAGATTTTTTTACTCACGGAGGGCTCGGCATCATCCCATGATATCCCGCCCTGCAACCAGAATCGGGGGCCATCTGCACCATAGCCGGGGCGAAATTCAAAACTCACCAATCGTGAATAATCACGTATCGCAACATCTGCCAACCAAAAGGTTGCACACCCAAGCAACAACAGCAACCCACCGTTCCAGCCCCTCCCCCTATTGGATGGCACAGGAGAAACATGCGCACGGTCACATACAGCCCATACCGCCCCCCCCAGGATTGCCAGCCACGTTTGGGAATAAGGCATGGCAATGACTCCACTCACCATGGAATGAGACAACATTGCGAGCAAGGCATAAATCACCGCGCGCTCGTGTGCTTCCTGAACACCACCCTGCAACGCCGAAAACAATGATAAAAAGGCCCGCCCAAGCAATATCAAAACACCAAACAAGGCCAGCAGCCCCCATTCATAGGCTATCTGCATAAAAAGATTGTGGGGGTGCCCTTCACTGATCAAACGCTCCCCGGCGAACGCCATTCCTCCCCAGCCAAACCAGGGACGTTCAGCAATCTGAAGGAGCGAATGAAGCCATAGCCTGCTGCGCCCGGAAGAAGTACCAAGTAACGTTGAAACCTCCCTGCCGCTGTCGTGCATCCCCAGCTTTGGTGCGATTAACTGGAACAAGACTAGATAACAGACTAACCCGACACCTCCGCTGACAAGCATGACTCTCAATAAGGCACGATTCCCCAAATGGGGGAGAGCCATGACCAACATAACGAAAACGACGGCCAACCATGCCCCTCGGCTTTCCCCAACAAAAATACCAAGCCACCATACAATCAACAGCACGAACACGGCCGAAACCGTGACCGTCCTCCTGAGACTGACCGCCAAGGATGCTATCAAGGGAAGGCTTAATGCCTGAAATTGACCAAACCAACGAACGTTGTTGAATCCGTCCAAAAGCGCAATGGCATGGAGCGGTAATCCCGAGAAAAAAGCATTGGTCAATGCCGCGAGAAACTTAACCGATAAAATCGCCGCAATAATGAGCGAGACATAGGGCAACAGGAGCAAACAAGAAGGATGACGAAAAAAGAACAGACGGGCGTAAAGGAAAAGGCCCGACAGCCCCAATAAAAGAGCAAGCTCGGTGTAAGCCCAATGCAGGGAAACTGCTCCCCAAAGGCTTCCCGCCACCCCCACAGCCAGAACGGTAATCCCCACCCTGGAAATGACAGGCAAGACAGGCCATCCGCCACCTTTCATCATTTCTATTAGTAGCGCAATAAGAACCAGGCCGATAATGGCGATTTGCAGGAGGCGTTGTTGATCATGCCAGGAAACGTTGACTAGCAAATCAACGGTTGGAGACAACACTATCAGCGCAAGCACCAACCACATCATCTCGAATCTGAATTTCGTCATAGACAGATTGTGAGTTCAATAAAAAAGCGGGCCGAAGCCCGCTTTTTTGAACCGCAGTTAGTGAAATTTAGCTACACTGACCCGGCTTGAACTTGGCATCCATACCGGTAGTGGTACAGGTCCAAACACCATCCGCATCGCGATTCATGACCAGATCGTTGCCCAGAACCGCAGGATTGGCGTTCTTGATGTCACAAGTGATGCTACCAACACCTGTCGCAGCAGTGTATGTAGTAGTCAGGTCACAGTAAGAACCGGAACCTGCTTCCTGACCAATGAACCCAGCGTCAGTACGAGTCAGAGAAGGAGTCTTGCCTTCGTTAACCATCAGCTCAAATTGAGTCTTGAGGGGGGCCAGTTCCGCCAGCGCGGAAGAGGCTTGGGACTTGGCAACATAATCCTGATAAGCAGGGATCGCGATTGCAGCCAGAATACCGATAATGGCTACCACGATCATCAGTTCGATAAGGGTGAAACCCTGTTGCATTTGCTTCTTCATGTGTTCTCTCCAAACATTGGCAAATTTTTATTGAGCTCACCCTTGGCGAGCATCTGGGATCTACAGATGCACAGACTGGGCCAACTTTTTTCGTAGCTGATAATCTGCGGTTTTCACCCCACTGCTCGGTACTTTCGGGCATTTCAGATCACCCAATGGCCTCCCCCGCCTCCCCGGCCCACCAATGCCCCCCTTGTCACATAGCGACATATTTTGTCACCCTGCTGACACTCCTGCCCCACTGGCCATCACCCCACCCGGCTCTCGAAACCAAAACTTAACCACGAAGATGAGAAACACCCCGCAAGATGCTGATTTTTCGGTTCATGGCCTTCCCTGCACACCCCAGTCGGGGTATGTTAAGAAGAAAGTGTTGGGCCAACCGACCATACCAAGCATAAAGAAGCAGGTTGCCATGACTAACTTTACAGGCTTACCGAATCGACTCATCCAGCAAGGGCTTTTGAATCCTGAGGATGCACAAAAGTTTATCCTTGAGGCGCGCCAGGAGAAAACCGGCCTGGTCAGTTATCTCGTTAGCAGTGGCAAGCTCGCAGCCCAGGCGGTAGCCTGCACCGTCGCGGAAGAGTTCGGGGACCCGATTCTGGATCTCAGCGCTTTCCAGAAAGACAGCCTTGTCAAAGAACTGGTGGACCCTAAGCTGGTCACCAAGCACCATGTGTTACCCCTCTTCCGCCGTGGCAGCCGGCTTTTTGTCGCCGTCTCCGACCCAACCAATTTGGCAGCGCTAGAAGAGATTCGTTTCAACACCGGGCTCAATGTCGAGACCATCATTGTTGAAGAGGACAAGCTTTCCCAATGGATTGACCAACTGGAATCGGATGCTGAAGGCAGCGCCTTTGAAGATCTGGATGATGGGCTTGACGACCTTGATGTCTCAGCGGGCGACGAAAAAAACGACGAGACTCAATCAGGATCAGATGACGCCCCGATCGTGCGCTTCGTCAACAAACTTCTTCTGGATGCGATTAAAGGCGGTGCTTCTGATCTGCATTTCGAGCCTTACGAGAAATCATACCGGGTACGCTTCCGGCAGGATGGCATCCTGCAAACTGTTTCCAAACCCCCCATCAATATTGCCAGCAAGCTATCTGCCCGCCTGAAGGTCATGTCTCGCCTGGACATCTCCGAGCGCAGAGTTCCCCAGGATGGCCGGATCAAGCTCAAGATTTCAAAGACTCGCGCCATCGACTTTCGGGTTAACACATGCCCAACGCTTTTTGGCGAGAAAATCGTGCTTCGTATTCTCGACCCGGAATCTGCCAAAATGGGCATTGATGCCCTCGGCTATGAGGACTATCAAAAGCAGCTATACATGGATGCCCTGCACAAACCTCAGGGCATGATTCTGGTAACAGGCCCTACCGGCTCAGGCAAAACTGTTTCTCTGTACACTGGAGTAAACATTCTCAACACTCCAGAGCGCAATATCTCTACCGCCGAGGACCCGGTCGAAATTAACCTCGAGGGGGTTAACCAGGTCAACGTTAATCCCAAGCAAGGCATGGACTTTGCCTCTGCGCTTCGGGCCTTTCTGCGGCAAGACCCCGATGTCATTCTGGTTGGTGAAATTCGGGATCTTGAAACAGCGAACATTGCCATCAAGGCTGCGCAAACAGGTCATTTGGTATTGTCTACCCTGCACACCAACAGCGCTCCTGAAACTCTGACACGTCTCCGCAATATGGGGGTCCCCTCCTTCAATATTGCAACCTCGGTGCTACTGATCATTGCTCAGCGGCTAGCCCGGCGACTGTGCGAACACTGTAAAACCAAAGTGGACGTCCCAGAACAATCACTACTGGAAATGGGATTCACCGAAGAAGATGTTAGTAGCGGCATCAGCATTTATGGCCCTAAAGGGTGTGAAAAGTGCAAAAACGGGTATAAAGGACGCGTAGGCGTCTACGAGGTAGTCAAGATTACCGACGGCATCGCTCGAATCATTATGGAAGAAGGGAACTCTATCCAAATTGCAGACCAATGCCGTGCTGAAGGCTTTAATGACCTTCACAGATCCGGACTGATTAAAGCCATGCAGGGGGTAACCAGTCTGGAAGAAATTAACCGTGTAACAAGCGGACATTGATTATGGCGACCAAAACAGCAGAACAAAAAACAGCGACCTTCATTTATGAAGGGGTTGACCGAAAAGGCAAAAAAGTCAAAGGGGAAACCACTGGCAAGGTTCCAGCTCTGGTCAGGGCAGAACTACGCAAGCAGGGCATCAACGCAAAAAAAGTTGTCAAAAAGCGTGAAGTCAGCCTAGGCGGAAAAAAGAAAATCAAGCCGATTGACGTCACAATTTTTACTCGTCAGATGGCAACAATGATGAAGGCTGGCGTTCCCTTGGTGCAGGCATTTGAAATTGTAGCCGACGGCCTTGACAATCCCTCAATGAAAGATGTCGTCCTCAAGCTAAAAGCAGACGTTGAGAGTGGCAGCAATTTTGCGGGTGCGCTAAGCAAACATCCCGACCAGTTTGATGAGCTTTATTGCAGTCTGATTGATTCAGGCGAACAATCGGGCGCACTGGAAACCATGCTGGATCGAGTCGCTATCTATAAAGAAAAAAGCGAAGCACTCAAGCAAAAGATCAAGAAAGCGATGAAATATCCAGCCACAGTAGTAGTCGCTGCCGTCATCGTTACCGCTATTCTTCTATTAAAAGTTGTCCCCGTTTTTGAAGACCTATTCCAGGGCTTCGGGGCAGAACTTCCCGCATTCACCCAGTTTGTTATTGGCTTATCTGAAAGCTTACAGAACAACTTCCTGTTTATTATCGTCGGTATTATCGCGTTTTCAGTAGGGTTCTCCCAGCTCAAAAAACGCTCTGAGGCCTTCAGAAATACTCTTGACCGGCTTATTCTCAAGCTGCCTATCGTGGGGGACTTGGCATTCAAATCAACGATTGCACGATTTGCCAGAACATTGTCTACCACCTTCTCAGCAGGTGTGCCCTTGATTGATGCTCTTGATGCTTGTGCTGGTGCAACCGGCAACGTGGTATACCGCACAGCCGTACTCAATGTGAAGGAAGACGTTTCCACCGGCCAGCAGTTACAGTTTGCTATGCGAAGTACCGGCGTATTCCCGGCAATGGCTCTACAGATGACCGCAATTGGCGAAGAATCTGGCGCCTTGGATGCCATGCTTGAAAAAGTCGCTATCTATTATGAAGAAGAGGTTGATCACGCAGTAGATGGCCTGACCAGCATGATGGAGCCTCTTATTATGTCTGTCCTTGGGGTACTGATCGGCGGGCTGATCATTGCGATGTACCTCCCCATCTTCCAGATGGGCGCAGTAGTAGGTTAAAAATGCAGAGTTTTTTGCTCCTAATCTCGGAGAGCCCCTCACTCTTGGTTGGGCTTTGTGTTTTTTTGGGACTGCTGGTAGGCAGCTTCCTGAATGTTGTCACTTACCGGCTTCCGGAAATGATGCAACGGGAATGGCGCGCGGAAGCGCGGGAGATTCTTGAGCTGCCGGCGGAGACCGAACAGCCAATCTTCAACCTGGTGACACCTCGCTCGCGCTGCCCCAAGTGTGGCCATGCCATTGCCTGGTACGAAAATGTGCCCGTGGTCAGCTGGCTGGTACTCGGCGGCAAATGCAAGGACTGCAAGACCCCCATCAGCAAGCGTTACCCTCTGATCGAGATCACCAGCGGCCTACTGGCCGGCATCTGCGCCTGGCATTTCGGTTACGGTGGCTGGTTGGTGTTCACCCTGTTTGCCACCTGGCTGCTGCTCGCCGCTGCAATCATCGATGCTGATACCACGCTACTACCGGACTCCATGACGCTATTGCTGCTGTGGGCCGGATTACTGGCTGCGCTGCTGGGGGTATCGCCGGTGTCACTGCAAGATGCTGTGATCGGTGCCATGGCAGGTTACCTGTCCCTGTGGAGTGTCTATTGGCTGTTCAAGCTGATGACCGGCAAGGAAGGTATGGGTTTTGGTGACTTCAAGCTGCTGGCAGCACTGGGGGCTTTCGTTGGCTGGCAATATCTGCCATTGATTATTCTGCTCTCTTCCGTCGTCGGCCTAGTGTTTGCCATAGGCGGCATGATCTTCGGCGGCGAAAAGAGAGTCCAGATCCCATTCGGCCCCTATCTGGCCACCGCAGGCTGGATCGCCATGCTGTGGGGCGATACCATCGTCACCTCTTACTTGGCAATGTACAAGATCGGTTAATAGTTAATAGCTGAGAACCCCGTCCACACTCGTTGACAGGAAAGGGGCGCTTACCTCTATCAACTCCAGCGTCACCCAGGCACTGATATAAGACAGCAGGTTTTAACTTCTTTCGCCCTGATTAGGAGACTCCAAACGTGTTCGTAGTTGGCCTTACAGGCGGTATTGGTAGCGGCAAGACAGCAGCTACCGACTACCTGACAACCTTGGGCGTCACTATTGTGGATGCGGATCTGGCGTCCCGGGTGGTAGTCGAACCGGGCAAGCCGGCGCTGAAGGCCATTGCCGAGCGTTTTGGTGATCATGTGATTGCTGAAGATGGCGCTCTGGACCGTCGTGCATTGCGTGAGATCGTGTTTGCGGATCCGGATGCCCTGAAGGCGCTGGAAGGCATTACCCACCCGGCCATTGGCCAGGAGCTGCGGAATCAGATTGCAGCCAGCAAGTCTCCCTACACCGTTCTGGTGTCTCCCCTGCTGTTTGAAACCAGCCAGAAGGAGCTGGTGCATCGTACTCTGGTGATTGATGCGCCGGCAGAGCTGCAAGTAAAGCGCACCATGGCCCGGGATCATGTACCTGAGGAACAGGTGGCCGCCATCATGAAAGCCCAGCTGGAGCGAACCAAGCGGCTGGATCAGGCGGACGACGTGGTCGAGAATCATGGCTCACTGGAAAAACTGCACGGCGAGCTGGATGTGCTACACAAGCTTTATCTCGAACTGGCCGACAATCATTTTTGATGACGTCTGACGTCTGACGTCAAAAGCGATAGAATCCGGTCTTTCGCTTTCAACTGTCCATTATCAACTGAATCAAATGACTGACAAGACCACCCAGACCTACCCCTGTCCGCAGTGCAAGAAACTCACCCGTTGGGACAACAACCCCTGGCGGCCGTTCTGCTGTGAGCGCTGCAAGTTGATTGATCTGGGGGATTGGGCGGCCGAGCGCCATGCAATTCCCGGAGATCCGGAAATACCCGGAGCCGACTTCGATGAACAGTGAAGGCTGCCCGACCGGCATCCCCTATCAAGGGTTTGCCTGTCTTTTTCTTTATGTTTAAGCGCATGAGGCCGCGCCCAAAATCCGGGCGCGGCCTCATGCATTGAAGTCACAACAACGCGCTATCGCGCCGCTATTCACCATTCACTGTTAACGGTTAACTCCAGAACGCCCGAATCCCAGCCACGCCTACCGCCCCATGCTCCCGGGCGCGACTGATGTCCTCCGGCCCCACCCCGCCCAGCATGTAGCAGGCTAACGGCAACCCCGTGGCCCATTGCCCCGCCTTTTCCCAGCCCAGTGCGGACTGATCAGGATGGGTGGCGGTCGGATTGACCGGGGATAACAGGGCGCTATCGAGACCCAGCGAGACCGCCTTGTCCAGTGCCTGTTGATCATGGCAGGCCGCGCTCACCAAGCCGCCGAAATCCGGGCGGGCATCACAATCCGCCAATACCGTCCCAGGCAAATGCAATCCAAACACGCCCTCTGGGATACCCCCCGCCACACCCTGCGGAGAATCTGCACGCAGCCATACTTTCAGGCCCTCGGCGGCACAGGCCTCCAGCACGGTGTCTCTGGCCGGGTGATGGGTCCAGCTACGCAGGTAAAGGCCCGTTCTGAGCGGGTCCAGCCGTTTGATACCGTCCAGCAGCTGCTCCAGAGAAAAAGCGTCCGGGGCAATAGCAAGCAAGGGAGGCAGGGTAATGGCCGTGACCACCGGCTGGTTGGCCGCCGGGAACGTCAGGCCGGGTAGCTGCTCCAGGGTAAACCATTCCACCTGCTGCCCTTCCCGTCCTTCAGGCACGCCGCGCCATGCTGTCACGTCACGGAAGTGCAGCGTCACATGAAGGTCGGGATACTGATGAGCGATAGTCATGAACGGCGAGGAAAGCGAATCCTCCATTCCCAGCTCCTCATGGAGCTCACGGGCCAGGGCATCAGACAAGCGCTCTCCACCCTCCACCTTCCCACCAGGAAATTCCCAGCGCCCGCCCTGGTGCTTGTTGTCCGGCCGTTTGCTCAGGCAGATACGACCGTCCTCACCACGAATGATGGCGGCAACGACAGTGATGGCGGGGGTAGGTTCGGTAGTCATGAGTGCCTTGTTCTTGTCTGATACCCAGGTGACACAGAGGCCTTAGCTGTGAGTCTGCCAGAGTAACGAGAAGCGAGTTTCGAGTTGCGAAAATCAGAAAACCGGTTTTGCCTTTCGAAACTCGTTACTCGAAACTCGCTTTTGCCCTGGTCTTAATCCTCAATCGCCTGCCGTCAGGCTCCTACGGCTGCGTGTTACGTGAAGCGTGATGCCTGTTGCGTCTAAGTCCTGTATTCCGCGTTGATCTTCACGTAGTCGTAGCTGAAATCACAAGTCCAGACCGTGCATTCGCCCTGCCCGGCTGCCAGATCGGCACGAATAACGATTTCGGGTTTGGCCATGACTGCTGCGCCGTCGGCTTCTTTGTAGCTTTCCGCCACACCGCCCTGCTCCACCAGCAATACATCGCCAAGCCACAAGCTGACCTTGTCCACATCCAGCTCAGCGATGGGCGCGCGACCAATAGCGCCAAGAATACGACCCCAGTTAGGGTCTGAGGCAAACAGCGCTGTTTTGACCAACGGGGAGTGGGCAATGGTTTCAGCCACGGCTCGAGCATCGCTATCGGAAGCCGCGCCAGTGATAGTAATTTCTACAAACTTGGTTGCCCCTTCACCGTCACGAACCAGTGCCTGGGCCAGCTCGACGAACACGGATTCCAACGCATCGAACAGCACCTGGCTGCGATCATCCAGTGCGGTGATCTCGTCCAGTTTGGCCTGCGCGGTGCTGATCAGCATGCAGGCATCATTGGTAGAGGTATCGCCGTCCACCGTCACCCGGTTAAAGGACTTGTCTGCCAACGCCTTTACCCACTGATCCAGCAACGGCTTGGCGATGGGAGCATCGGTGGCAATGTAGCCCAGCATGGTGGCCATGTTCGGCTTGATCATGCCAGAGCCCTTGGACATGCCGGTCACGGTAATCGGCACCCCGTCGATTTCCACCCGGCGGCTGGCCACTTTCGGGTAGGTATCGGTGGTCATGATGCCTTCCGATGCCCGTCCCCAGTGATGCTCGTCCAGCTCGGCCAGCGCCATGGGGATACCTTTGGCAAACGCATCCAGGGGAAACTGCTCACCAATCACACCAGTGGAATACGGCAGGATTTCCTCTTCCCGGCAACCGGTGGCCTCGGCCAGAAGTTTGCAACTGGCCAGGCAGTTGTCCAGGCCCTTCTTGCCGGTACCCGCGTTGGCATAGCCAGTGTTGATCATCAGGTATTTGGGTGCGGCTTTCGCCAGACGTGCTTTAGCCACCTGCACCGGCGCAGCGCAGAAACGGTTCAACGTAAACACGCCACTGACACGGGCCTCATCCGCCAATTCCAGAACCACCAGATCCTTGCGATTGGCTTTCTTGATACCCGCCTCCACTGCTGCAAGCCGCAGTCCGGGAACCGGCAACCACTCTGTTTGTGTCATAACCATTTCCTTGAAAAATCAGCTACGAGCTCCGAGCTGACAGACAAAACAAAGAAAAGCACCGGCGTTCACCGGTGCTTTTTTCTTTTCTCGCAGCTAGAAGCTAGTCGCTCGAAGCTGTTTATTCAATCTTACCGTGGCACTGCTTGTACTTCTTGCCGGAGCCACAGGGGCAAGGCTCATTCCGGCCGACCTTGCGACCTTCACGAACCACAGTGCCTGACTGCTGGGCAGCGCTCTCTTCACCGGAGGCAGATTCAGTACCAGGCTCGGCCACCGCCTGCATCTTCATCTTTTCTGCCTGGCGGCGGGCTTCCTCCTGGCGCTGCTGCTCCATGCGCTCCAGTTCATCATCACGTCGCACCTGGAAGCTGTGCAAAACCCGGATCAGTTCGTGCTGAATCTGGTTAAGCAGGTTCTGGAACAGCTCGAAAGCTTCTTTCTTGTATTCCTGCTTGGGGTTCTTCTGCGCATAGCCACGCAGGTGAATACCCTGACGCAGATGATCCATGCTGGCCAGATGCTCTTTCCAGTGACGATCCAGAATCTGCAGCATCAAATGTTTTTCAATGCGGCGCAGATCTTCTGCGCCGATCTCGGCTTCCTTGCGCAGGTAGTCCTCTTCCAGATTTTCCACCAGCTTCTCAATGATGCCGTCAATGTGCAGCTGATTATCTTCGTTTAACCACTGCCCAACCGGAGCCTTGCTCTGGAATTCAGCATCCAGGGTCTTTTCAAGACCGGGAACATCCCACTGGTCTTCCACAGAACCCGGCGCCATATAGCTGCTCACCACTTCCTGAATCACATCAAAGCGAATGCCTTTGACCGAATTGGTGAGATCGTCCGTTTCCAGAATCTGGTCTCGCTGGCTATAGATCACCTGACGCTGATCATTGGCCACATCATCGTATTCCAGCAGGTTTTTACGGATATCGAAGTTACGACCTTCCACCTTGCGTTGAGCATTCTCGATAGCGCGGGTCACCCAGCGATGCTCAATGGCCTCACCGTTTTCCAGCCCCAGTGAACGCATCATTCCGCGGATCCGGTCGGAGGCGAAGATGCGCATCAAATCATCTTCCATGGACAGGAAGAAACGGGTGTAACCCGGATCGCCCTGACGACCAGCACGACCACGCAGCTGGTTATCAATTCGACGGGATTCATGGCGTTCCGAGCCGATAATGTGCAGACCTCCGGCCTCCATCACCTTGTCATGATTGGCCTGCCACTCGGCACGAATCTTCTCCGCTTGTGCCTCAGACGGCTCGTCCATGTGCTTGATCTGCTCTTCCGGATTACCGCCAAGCATGATGTCGGTACCCCGACCCGCCATGTTGGTGGCAATGGTCACCGCACCCGGACGACCAGCCTGGGCGATGATCTGGGCTTCGCGCTGGTGGAACTTCGCGTTCAGTACTTCGTGATGAATCTTGTCCTGCTTGAGGCGCTTGGAGAGATATTCAGAGGCCTCAATGGTAGCGGTCCCCACCAACACCGGTGCACCCTTGGCTACCGCTGTCTTGATCTCTTCCACAATGGCATCGAATTTTTCCTGCAGGCTGAGGTAAACCAAATCGTTGGCGTCCACTCGAACCATGGGCTTGTTGGTGGGAATCACCACCACATCCATGCCGTAAATCTGACGGAATTCCACCGCTTCAGTATCGGCAGTACCAGTCATACCCGCCAACTTGTTGTAGAGGCGGAAGTAATTCTGGAAGGTGGTCGACGCCAGCGTCTGGTTTTCCTGCTGGATGTTGACCCCTTCCTTGGCTTCGATAGCCTGGTGAATGCCCTCGGACCAACGACGACCGGGCATGGTACGACCGGTATGCTCATCCACAATCACGATCTGACCGCCCTGGACGATATAATCCCGATCCACATGGAACAGCGCGTGAGCCTTGAGGGCCGCATGCACGTGGTGCAGCAATGTCAGGTTATGGGCAGCGTAAAGACTTTCACCCTCTTCCAGCAGACCATTGCTGACCAGCAGGCCTTCAATTTTCTGGTGGCCATCTTCAGTCAGTTCAACCTGACGCTGCTTCTCGTCAACGTAGAAATCGCCCCCCTCATCACCTTCTTCTTCCTGCTTCTTCAGGTTTGGCATCAGTTTGTTGATGGCCATGTAAAGCTCGGAGGAATCAGCCGCAGGACCGGAGATAATCAGCGGGGTACGGGCCTCGTCAATAAGGATGGAATCTACCTCATCCACCACTGCATAGTTCAAGCCACGCTGCACGCGGTCTTCCAGGCGAAATGCCATGTTGTCGCGCAGGTAATCAAAGCCGTATTCGTTGTTGGTGCCATAAGTAATGTCAGCAGCATAAGCTTCACGTTTCTGCTCTGAGGGCTGCTGGGACAGAATGATGCCCACGCTCAGGCCAAGGAATTCGTAAAGCGGGCGCATCCAGTTGGCGTCACGCTCGGCCAGATAATCGTTCACCGTGACGACGTGCACGCCCTCACCGGACAACGCATTAAGGTAAACCGGCAGTGTGGCGGTCAGGGTTTTACCCTCACCGGTACGCATTTCGGAAATACGCCCTTCGTGCAGAGAAATGCCACCCATCATCTGTACGTCAAAATGGCGCATCCCCATGACGCGTGTGGAGGCTTCACGAACCACCGCAAACGCTTCCGGCAGCAGCTCATCCAGCGTCTTGCCCTGCTGATAGGCCTCCCGGAATTCCCGGGTTTTGAATTGCAGATCCGCATCGCTGAGTTGCGCCAGCGCTTCCCCATAACCATTGATCGCCTCAACCAACTTGCCCATGCGCTTGAGCTCGCGATCATTCTTGGTGCCGATAATTTTTTTTACGATGGTACCGAGCATAAAACTTCCGCTTCTGTATGAGTTAGGCCAGCTGCACATCTGCACAATCCGGCATCAGGACAGGGCGCCGGCCATCACGGCCAAAAGGGCTGAAAGCCCCGTCCATTTCCCTTGCCGCCGAACGGTGACAAGGAAGTTGAGACGCAAAAACAAACAAAGGTCTCCGGAAAGCTCCGAAATATCAGATAAGGTCTGACCAGAGCATCCCCCTAAAGGAGAGCCATTCTAAACACAATAATGTGGAGAGATAAGGTGGTAATCACGGATATCAAGGGGTGACCACAAAAAACGGCCCAGAGCGGGCCGTTTTTTATAACTATCAGCGTCTTGCCCGATAGATATAGGGCTGCGGATTGACCTGGGCCCCATTCTTCAGGACCTCATAATGGACGTGGGGCCCGGTGGAGCGGCCGGAATTACCCACCTTCGCAATGACATCTCCAGTGCGCACAATCTCACCAGGTTCCACCAGCAGCTCCACAGCATGACCATAGCGAGTGGTGATCCCATTGCCGTGGTTGATCTCTACCAGCTTGCCGTAACCGGACTTGACCCCTGAGAAGGTCACCACACCCGAACCGGTAGCCACAATGGGGGTACCTTCCTTACCGGCGAAATCCACCCCTTTGTGCCAGGCTACGCGCCCCGTGAAGGGATCGGAACGACGGCCGAAACGGCTGGACATCCAACCCTTGGTCAGCGGACGGCCCGACAACCAGGTTTGATCCTCAATCTGCTTGTCTGCCAGCAAATCTTCCAGAATATCCAGCTGGCGCTCGCGGCGCTCCAGGGTGACTGCCATCTGGTCTACCGCTTCCATAAAGGAGGGCAGCTCATAGCTGGTCCCCTCATCAGCGGATTCCGGACCACCCAGGCCGGGCACGGTGCTGAAATCGAACTCGTCGCTGCCCACGTCAGCCACTTCCACCAGCCGCTCACCCAGTGCATCCAAGCGCACCAGACGGGCCTGCGCCTGGGCCAACTTCAGGGTCAGGGCCCGGAACTGTTCCTGGCTCAGCTGATCCAGTTCCGACAGGGCTTTTTCCTGCTCATTGAGCTGATCAGCAAAACGCGCCGTCATTAAAGGTGTATATTCGGGTTGATCGCTGACGTGATAAACCAGTTGGTAAGCGCCCACTCCGATCAGGGCCGGCAACAGCACAAAGACCGCCGCCAGCAACCAGGGCCAGTGCCTGGGAACCGGAAGTGTGCGCGAATGGCCGCGCCGGCTGTTAATGACTATGATGTTCATATCGTTGAGTAACGCACTAGTTAATTAAGGCTAACGCCAAAAAATTCAGCAACTTACGCCAGCTTTTTAAAATATTTTTTCATAGCTGGCAGGCTAGTCTATGAAAAACCCATGAGCAAGACAACTTCGCCCAAAGCGTTCAAGGCCCTGCTAAGCGGTAATCGCATTCTTGCAGAGCTTGCCAAGCAGGCACGCAAGTCACCCGCTGCCGAGGAGCAAGATCCCCGAGACTGCTTGCCTCCAGCCCTGCGTGAGCGCGTGACACTGGTCCGTGACCAGCATCGCTGGCTGGCTCTGGTAGAAACCAGCGCCACAGCCCAGTTGTTGCGGTTCCACTTGCCTCGCTTGCAACAAGCCCTGCCCGGCGAGCAAGTCAAAATTGTGGTTGGAGGCAAACGCCAGCCGCTATCCGCCGGACAAGCGACGCCAAATAACCAAAGCAATTACCAGGCCAAGGGGCCAACGTTGAGCAAAGAAAGCGCTGGATATATCCAGGCACTGGCTGACGATATCGAGGACGACGCGCTCAAGGCATCACTACTACGGCTGGCCAGCCGCTGGGAATCTGAATAGACGAAACGACAAAAGCAATAACAGGCCCGAAGGGTACCAGCCGGCGGCGGGAGAACCGCCAGCTGGTAACAGGGCTTCGACGTGGCTAATGCCTTATTCGGCGGCAGCCAGCACCGGGCGCATGTAAGACACCGGTGCGTCAGTGGCATCCTCAAAGGTCACCACTTCATAGGAATCCTCCTGCCGGAGAATTTCCCGCAACAGCGCATTATTGAGGGCATGGCCTGACTTGTGGCCAATGAACTCGCCAATCAGGCTGTGCCCGAGCAGATAAAGGTCGCCAATGGCGTCCAGCATCTTGTGTTTGACGAACTCATCCTCATAACGCAAACCGTCTTCATTGAGGATACGGTATTCATCCACCACGATGGCGTTATCCACGCTGCCACCCAGAGCCAGGTTCTGGCTGCGCAGAAACTCGATGTCGCGCATGAAGCCGAACGTCCGCGCCCGCGCCACTTCCTTCACGAACGAAGTCGTGGAGAAATCGATGCTGGACACCTGGTTACGATCTTCAAACACCGGGTGATCGAACTCGATGGAGAACGTCACCTTGAAGCCATCGAAGGGCACGAAAGTTGCCGTTTTGTCGCCCTCTCGCACCGTCACTTCCTTCTTGATGCGAATGAACTTCTTGGCTGCTTCCTGCTCCTTGATACCGGCAGATTGCAACAGGAAGACGAACGGACCGGCACTGCCGTCCATGATCGGCATTTCCGGGGCCGACAGTTCCACAAAGGCATTATCAATGCCCAGGCCCGCCATGGCGGACAGGAAATGCTCCACGGTACCGACTTTGACGCCGTCCTGAACCAGCGTTGACGACAGAGTGGTTTCACCCACGGCATCTGCCGCCGCCTTGATCTCGACCACCGGGTCCAGGTCCACACGCCGGAATACGATACCGGTATCCACCGGTGCCGGGCGAACGGTCATGTAGACCTTTTCGCCGGTGTGCAGGCCCACGCCGGTGGCGCGGATCACATTTTTCAGTGTACGTTGTCTGATCATCAGTCTGTCACACAGCTGCGGGTATCCTGAAGGATACCGCTTTCCTCAACACAAAATTAGGGCCGGATTATACTCCAACTACCTGATTTTGCACCAATGCGAGCCACCGTTAGTCGGCCTGGCGACGCAGGAAGGTCGGAATATCGATGAAATCCAGATCTTCCGCGGTGTTTACCGCCTGCTGGCCACGACCGCCGGCAGCCTGCTGGGCAGCGCGCTTGCGCTCTACCGCCGGGCGATCCAGATCGCTGTAGTCCACACGACCGTCTGCGGCAACGGGGGTCTGACGCCCACGCACCACTTTTAGTTCCTGAGCGGCGGCGCCCAGGCCAGTGGCCACTACGGTCACGCTGATGCTGTCGCCCATATCCGGGTCGATGGCGGTACCAATGATCACGTTGGCATCTTCGCCGGCCAGCTCACTGACGATCTCGCCCACTTCGGAGAACTCATCCAACGCGATGGACTCGTTGGCGGTGATGTTCACCAGAATACCGCGGGCGCCACGCAGATCCACATCTTCCAGCAGCGGGCTGGAGATGGCCGCACGGGCCGCTTCGGCAGCACGCTCTTCGCCGCTGGCGGTGCCGGAACCCATCATGGCGGTACCCAGCTCGCTCATCACGGTACGCACGTCGGCGAAATCCACGTTGATCATGCCGGGGCGAACGATCAGGTCAGCAATCCCCTTCACCGCACCCTGCAGTACGTCGTTGGCGGCCTTGAAGGCGTCCAGCAAGCTGGTGGAACCACCCAGTACGGACTGCAGCTTCTCGTTGGGGATGGTGATTAGAGAGTGGACGTGCTCTTTCAGCTCCTCGATACCTTCCTGGGCAGAACGCATGCGCTTCTTGCCTTCGAACGGGAACGGCTTGGTGACGACCGCCACGGTCAGAATACCCAGCTCCTTGGCAATCTCGGCCACCACCGGGGCCGCACCGGTACCGGTACCACCACCCATGCCGGCGGTCACGAATACCATGTCGGCACCGTCCAGCAGCTCGGCAATGCGATCACGGTCTTCCAGGGCAGACTGGCGACCGATTTCCGGGTTGGCACCGGCACCGAGGCCCTTGGTGACCTGGCTACCCAGCTGGATAACGGTCTTGGCTTGGGCATTCCGCAGCGCCTGGGCATCGGTGTTGGCGCAGATGAAATCCACCCCTTCCACACCGGAACGCACCATGTGATCTACGGCATTACCACCGCCGCCGCCAACACCGACTACTTTAATTACTGCGCCATGAGGCACGCTGTCTTCCAATTTGAATTGCATGGTTAATCTCCCGTTTTCATCCCTGTTTACTACTTGTTTCACGTCGAAGTGTCCCGGTGGTGTTACCGCGGCCCGGAACCGCCGCTTGCGCCTGGTTTACGCCTCTCGCGTATTGCATGAAGCGTGTTTGCATCTCTTGTTAAAAATTGCCTTTGAACCAGCTTTTGAAACGCTCCAGCCAGTCCACTTGGCCGCCTCCGGATTGAACACGGGGGCTGCCGCCTTCCTTTTCCATGCGCTGGCCGTACAACAGCAGGCCCACCGCAGTGGAATAGATCGGGTTCTTGACCACATCGGTGAGACCGGAGATGCCCTGTGGGCTACCCAGCCGTACCGGCATGTGAAAAATTTCCTCTGCCAGATCCACCGCCCCTTCGATCTTGGAGGAGCCACCGGTGAGCACGATGCCACCAGGAATCAGATCCTCGTAACCGGAACGGCGAATCTCGGCCTGCACCAGGGTGAACAGCTCGTCGTAACGCGGCTCCACCACTTCCGCCAGATTCTGGCGGCTGAGGGTGCGCGGCGGCCGGTCGCCCACGCTGGGCACCTTGATGGTTTCATCCGCCCCCGCCAGTTGGGTCAGGGCGCAGGCATACTTGATCTTGATCTCGTCGGCGTGCTGCTTGGGGGTACGCAGGGCCATGGCGATATCGTTGGTCACCTGATCACCAGCAATCGGAATATTGGCGGTATGGCGAATCGCTCCTTCGGTGAAGATGGCGATATCGGTGGTGCCGCCGCCAATATCCACGATGCAAACACCCAGTTCGCGTTCATCTTCTGTCAGCACCGCATGAGCACTGGCCAACTGCTCGAGAATGATGTCGTCCACTTCCAGGTTGCAGCGGCGCACACATTTCTCGATGTTCTGGGCCGCATTCACCGCGCAGGTCACCAGGTGTACCTTGGCCTCCAGACGCACACCGCTCATGCCGATGGGCTCGCGCACCCCTTCCTGGTTATCCACCACATATTCCTGCGGCAGCACGTGCAGGGTTTTCTGATCCGCCGGAATCGCCACGGCCTGGGCCGCATCAATCACCCGGTCGATATCCGCCTGAGCCACTTCTCGATCACGAATCGCCACAATGCCGTGGGAATTCAGGCTGCGAACATGGGAGCCGGCAATACCCGCGTACACGGTGTGAATATGACAACCCGCCATCAGCTCAGCTTCTTCCACCGCACGCTGGATGGAACGCACGGTAGCTTCGATATCCACCACCACGCCTTTCTTCATCCCCCGCGAGGGCTGCGAACCGATCCCCACAATTTCCATGGTGCCATCGGCAGCTGTCTGCCCGACGATGGCCACCACCTTGGAGGTGCCGATGTCGAGTCCGACAATCATGTTTTCAGTTGCAGTTGCCATGTCACCCTTTCTCCTGTTGCTCGCCCCAGGTCACCGCCATGCCATCTGCATAACGCAGATCGACACTGGTTACCTGGCGACTGTCCGTGCTCAGTACACCCCGATAAAGCCGCACAAAACGGCGAAGTTTGGTGGTGTATTGCTCACGGTCGACCACCAGTTGCATATCGTTATTCAGCGTCAGCCGCGCGGTTAGGCGTGCGTTGACGTCCATGCTGCGAATGCCCAGATCCACATCCGCCAGCATCTTGCCCATGCTGTGATAGAAGCCCATGACTTCCTCCAGCCGTTGCTGCGGGCCATTCAGGTGCGGCAGGCCCGTCAGGTCGTATTGCTTCAATGCCTTGAACGGTTCGCCACTGTCGGAAATCAGCACCGTCTCGTTCCACACTGCCACCGGGCGTCGCTCACTAACGGTCAACACCACGGTGTCGGGCCACTGGCGGCGCACCGAAACGCCCTCTACCCAGCTCAGCCCCTGTGCCTGCTGGTAAATTTCTTCCAGCGGCACGGAAAAATAATTTTCATCGCGAACCAGTGCCGCCAGGGCGGTCTGGATCTGCTGTTGGCGGCGCACATCAGTAACGCCATCCACTCCCACCTTGCGGATGGGATACCCGTCCAGCAGGGCCGGCAGGTAGATGACCCCAAGCAGTAGCACCATGGCCACCGTGCCTACCAGCATCCACGGCACGGCGGCGGACAGCCGCTCGCGCAGAGGTACCCCGGCTTGCTTCACCGGCTTGCGGCGTGCGCCCCGGGGCGTGGCGGCCGGTTTAGCCACCTTTTTTCTCCAGCGCCATCAGCAAGATTTCACCTACCAGCGCATCAAAATCGCGGCCTGTCGCTTTGGCGGCCATAGGTACCAGGGAATGATCAGTCATTCCCGGCACAGTATTGATTTCCAGCAGCTGCCAATTGCCCTGCTCATCGCGCATCACATCCACTCGACCCCAGCCTCGGCAGCCAGCCACCCGAAAGGCGGTCAGGGCCAGCTGTCGGATCGCTGCTTCATCCTCATCATTCAATCCTGCCGGGCACAGGTACTCGGTACTGTTGGACTGATACTTGGCTTCAAAGTCATAAAACGCGTTGGGCGTCTTCAGGCGAATCGCAGGCAGAGCTTCGTCACCGAGTACCGCCACGGTGTATTCCGGGCCGTTGACCCAGGCTTCCACCAGCACGTCAGAATCGAACTTGCCCGCTTCCTGCAATGCCAGCGCCAGCTGCTCCGCGTTGTCTGCTTTGGCCATGCCGATGGAAGAGCCTTCGTGGGCCGGCTTGATCATCAGCGGGAAGCCTAGGTCAGTATCATTTCGACCGGCCACATAGAACGCCGGCGTCGGCAGGCCTGCGCCCTTCCACAGCTGCTTGGTGCGCACCTTGTCCATGCCGATGGCAGAAGCCATCACCGCAGAACCGGTGAACGGAATGCCAAGATGCTCCAGCACACCCTGGATCACACCGTCTTCACCACCGCGACCATGCAGAGCGATAAAGGCGGCATCGAAACCTTTCAGGGAATCGACGCTGGTCTCGGATGGGTCCACCAATTCGGCAATCACTCCAAGATTTCGCAGTGCCTGATGCACCGCCGCCCCACTCTTGAGGGACACCGGTCGCTCGGCAGACTTGCCGCCGGCCAGTACCGCTACCCGGCCCACATTGGCCAGCTTCTGCTTCAGCAGCACCTTATCCACGCTTGGCTCCTTGCTCGGCCAGTTCTTTGGCAATAGCACCCACATTGCCGGCACCCTGAGTGACCAGCAGATCACCGTCCTGCAACTGGGTGGCGAGGATCTCCGCCAGTTTGGCGGGATCATCCACAAATACCGGTTCCACTTTGCCGCGCTTGCGAATGCTGCGGCACAGAGCACGGGCGTCAGCGCCCGGAATCGGCTCTTCACCTGCGCCGTAAACTTCCAGCATCAGCAGCACATCCACACCCGACAGCACATCCACAAAGTCTTCGTAGAGATCCTGGGTACGGGTATAGCGGTGCGGCTGGAACAGCATGGCCAGACGACGGCCCGGCCAACCGGCACGGATCGCATCGATGGTCACGCCCACTTCGCTGGGGTGATGACCGTAATCGTCCACCAGGGTCGCGCTGCCACCCTCGAAGTGGTATTCGCCCTGCACATCAAAGCGACGACCCACCCCGGTAAAGTTGTTCAAGCCGCGCACGATGGCCTCGTCATCCGCGCCTTCATCTGACGCCACCGCAATAGCGGCCAGCGCATTGAGCACGTTGTGCTTGCCTGGCATGTTGAGGCTGATCTGCAGCGGCTCACCTTCCTTGCGAATCACCCGGAAAGTGGTAGTCATACCCTGCTGCTGAACGTCTTCTGCACGCAGGTCGGCATCCTCACTAAAGCCGTAACGGATCACCTGACGGTTCACCCGCGGCAGCAATTTGCGCACCACCGGATCATCCACACACATCACCGCCACACCGTAGAACGGCAGGTTGTGCAAGAATTCGATAAAGGTGTTTTCCAGCTGGGCAAAATCCCCGCCATAGGTATGCATGTGATCCGCTTCGATATTGGTCACGATGGCACTCATGGGCTGCAGATGCAGGAAGCTGGCATCGGACTCATCCGCTTCCGCCACCAGATAACGGCTTTGCCCCAGACGAGCATTGGTACCGGCGCTATTCAGGCGACCGCCAATCACAAAAGTGGGGTCCATACCCGCTTCTGCCATGATGGCGGCGGTCATGGAAGTCGTCGTGGTCTTGCCATGAGTACCTGCCACAGCAATGCCGTGCCGGAAACGCATCAGCTCCGCCAGCATCTGGGCACGGGGCACCACCGGAATCCGGCGCTCGTGGGCTTCGGCCACTTCCACGTTTTCGGTGTTCACTGCGGTGGAGGTCACCACCACGTCAGCACCATCAATATTTTCGGCGCGGTGGCCGATTTCCACCCGCACGCCCAGGCTGCGCAGACGCGCGACCACAGCAGATTCCTTGATATCGCTGCCACTGATGGCATAGCCCTGATTGGCCAGCACTTCAGCGATGCCACACATACCCACACCGCCAATACCCACAAAGTGAATACCACGAATGCGGCGCATCTCTGGAACGATATGAATGTTGTCGCTATCGGCCATTGGCCACCTCCTGACACAGGGTGGCCGCGCGCTCTGCGCTATCAGCCACAGCCTGCTCACGGGCCCGTTGCGCCATTTGCGCCAACGCACCTCGCTCTGCTACCGGTTTCAAAATGGCAGCCAGACTGGCTGCACTCAGTTCCCGCTGGGGCAATAACAGGGCGGCGCCCTTGTCAGACAACCAGCGGGCATTCAATGTCTGGTGATCATCCACGGCGGTGGGCAGCGGGATAAACAGGGCCGCCACACCGGCTGCTGCCACCTCTGCCACCGTCAGCGCCCCGGCCCGACAGATCACCAGATCCGCCCAGCTGTAGGCTTCCGCCATGTCATCAATAAATTCACTCACCTGGGCATTCACACCCAGAGCGTCATAAATCGGTGCCGCTTCACCGGTACGACCCGCGCCACACTGATGGCGCACCTGAATATCGTTACCCAGCACCGCCAGCATCAGTTCGGGCAGATCCTGATTGAGCACCAGCGCCCCCTGACTGCCACCGACGACCAACACCCGCAGCCCGCCCTGATGACGGGCATAACGGCCAGCAGGCTCGTCAATGGCTGCAATCTCGGCGCGCACCGGGTTACCCACCCAACACGCGTCGCGCTGGCCAAATGCACCATCGAAACCTTCCAGGGTTACGGTGGCCATCTTTGACAACAGGCGGTTAGTCAGGCCCGGCACCGCATTTTGTTCATGCACCACCACGGGTACACCACACAGTCGCGCAGCCAAACCACCGGGGCCACTGGCGAAGCCACCAAAGCCCACCGCCAATACCGGCTGATGCTGACGAATCAGTTGCCGTGCCTGCAGTACCGCACGCAGCAAATTGAAGGGGGCTGTCAGCTTTCGCTTGAGACCACCACCGCGCAGACGGGAAACAGACAGCTCGGCAATGTTGTAACCGTGACGGCGCACCAGCTTGCCTTCCATGCCGTTTTCGGCACCAAGCCAGAGGATGTCGAAGCCCCGCGCGCGTAGCTGGTCAGCCACCGCCAGTGCAGGGAAAACATGCCCGCCGGTACCTCCGGCCATGATCAGGACAGTGCTCATCGTGCCGCCCTCCCTCTGGCCTTCAGTTGCTCTGCTTCCGCACCGGCGCGCAGGATCATGCCGATCATGGCGGCAGAAATCAGCAGAGAAGAACCACCGTAGCTGATGAACGGCAGGGTCAGTCCCTTGGTGGGCAGCATGCCCATGTTCACCCCAAGGTTGATAAAGGCCTGGGAACAGAACACAAAGGCGCAGCCGTACACCAGATAAGCGTGATACAGGAAACCGCGTTCCTCCAGGGAATGACCAAGACGGAACACACGCCAGCCCAGCAGGATGAAACCGCTAATCAAGGCAATATTGCCCATCAAACCCAGTTCTTCTGCCATCACCGCATAGACGAAATCGGTGTGCGCTTCTGGCAGGTAAAACAGTTTCTGCACGCTGTTACCCAGCCCGACCCCGGTCAGGTGACCACGGCCAAACGCGATCAGGCTCTGGGTAAGCTGGTAGCCGGCACCAAACTGGTCCGCCCACGGATCAGTAAAGGTCATCAGACGCGCTACCCGATACGGTTCAGCCACCGCCACCACAGCTCCCAGCGCCACAGCAATCAAACCTATCAGCAGGAAGCGCAGTGTCGGCACCCCGGACAGGAACAACATGCCCATCGCGGTGATACCCAAGACCACTACCGCACCGAAGTCCGGCTCGAGCAGCAGCAATACCATCAGCACACCCAGCAGCCCCAATGGAAGCAGGAAGGCTTTCCACTCATTTTCCAGCGCTGCCTTGCGCTCAGCCACGTAACCGGCCAGATACAGCACGAAGCACAGCTTCACGATTTCGGAGGCCTGGATGGTCAGACCCGGCAGTGCAATCCAGCGGGTGGAGCCGTTCACGCTACGGCCCAGTCCGGGAACAAACACCAGCACCAGCACGACCAGCGCAATCGGCAGCATGAAAAAGCGCAGTCGCTCCAGCAGTGCCAGCGGCACCGCGTAGTAGACGAAAGCCCCGACACCGAGCCCCAGCGCCAGATAAATGCCATGACGCAGCGCGTAGTAGAACGGGTCGCCGAGACGGGTTTCAGCAATCTGCAGACTCGCTGACGACACCATGACCAGCCCGGCCAACGCCAAACCAATCGCCGTCCACAGCAGAGGCTTGTCCACCCCGCTGCTATCCAGTTTCAGGATCATGCGCTCAGTCATCGCACACCTCCTGAACCCGACGGATAAAGTCATTACCGCGATCGGCAAAACCCTTGTACATATCGAAAGACGCGCAGGCTGGAGACAACAACACCGCATCACCCGGTTGCGCCAGCGCATAAGCGCGCTCGACAGCGGCCTGCATGTCGGTGACCAGCTCGCAAGGAGCGGCAGACATGCCCTGTGCCAGCAAAGAACGATCCTCCCCCATCAACAGACCTGCACGCAGGTACTGACGGGCGGGCTCCGCCAGCGGAGAGAAATCCTGACCCTTGCCTTGACCGCCCGCCACCAGAATGACCTTGCCTTCAATCGACTCACCAATCCCGGTGAGTGCGGCCAGGGTGGCGCCTACATTGGTGGCCTTGGAATCGTTGAACCAGCGTACTCCGCCCTTATCAGCCACCAGCTGGCAACGGTGCTCAAGGCCGGTGAAGGCCTTAACGGTAGCCAGTGCCTTGTCACGGTTCAGCGACAGCGCATCACTGATCGCCAGTACCGCTAGAATATTCATGGCGTTGTGATGGCCAGTGAGCGCCAGATCGGACAGCGACAACAGCAACTCACCACGGCACAACAGCTGACCGCTCTCACTGTCCAGCCGGTAATCCGCTTCCGGGTGGGCTCCAAAGGTGATCTGTTTCGGTACGCTTTCCGGCGGACGGGTGGCCAGATCATCGCGGTTCCATACCGCTACCTGGCAACCGTCATAGATACGCTGTTTGGCCGCCAGGTAATCGGCAAAGCTGGCGTAGCGATCCAGATGATCCTGGGACACATTGAGAATGGTGGCCACGTCCGCACTCAGACTGTAAGTGGTTTCCAACTGGAAGCTGGACAGCTCAAGCACATACAGGCGGGCATCGTCATTCAACAGATCCAGCGCTGGCACGCCCAGGTTTCCGCCGATACCCGGGTTCATACCACAGGCATCCGCCACCTGGCCCAGCAAGGTGGTCACGGTACTTTTGGCATTGGAACCAGTAATGCCAACCAGTGGTTCACTGGCGGCACGGGCGAACAGTTCCACATCGCCGATGACTTCCTTGCCTTCCACAATCTGTTCGGCAATCGCGGGAGTTGCTACGGCCACACCAGGGCTGACAATCAAACGATTGGCTTTCTTCATCCAGCCGGGTTTGAAGCCGCCAGTATGAATCTTCACAGCCGGGAACTCCGCCTGCAGGGCTTCAAGGCCAGCTGGCTCGGCACGGGTATCCAGCGCACGCACAGGCATCCCCTGATCCGTCAGGTAACGGATCACAGAACGCCCGGTGACACCCAGGCCAATAACCAGATCAAAGCCGTCTTTCGCCATGCTCGGTCAGTTCCTTATCGAATCTTCAGGGTCGCCAGACCCACCAGTACAAGAATTACCGTAATGATCCAGAACCGAACGATGATTTTCGGTTCTGGCCAGCCTTTCAGTTCAAAGTGGTGATGAATCGGTGCCATGCGGAAAATACGGCGGCCAGTGAGCTTGAACGACCCTACCTGCAACATCACCGACACGGTTTCCATCACGAACACCCCACCCATGATGAACAGCACGATTTCCTGACGGACAATCACCGCCATTACACCCAGCACTGCACCCAGTGCCAGCGCACCCACATCGCCCATGAAGACCTGGGCCGGGTAGGCGTTAAACCACAGGAAACCGAGGCCGGCACCACACAGGGCCGCAGAAATAATCACCAGTTCACCGGCACCCGCCACGTAGGGAATCTGCAGGTAAGTAGCAAACTCGGTGTGGCCACCCGCGTAGGCGAAGATGCCCAGCGCCCCGCCCACCAGCACGGTCGGCATGATGGCGAGACCATCAAGCCCATCAGTCAGGTTCACCGCGTTACTGGTACCGTTGATCACGAAGTAGGTCAGAATGATGTAGAACCACCCCATGTTGATGGCCACGTTCTTGAAGAACGGCACGATCAGCTGGGTTTCTGCCGGGCTTTGCGCGGTGAAATACAGTGCAAAGGCGGCACCAAAGGAACCTACCGACAACCACAGGTACTTCCATTTTGCCGGCAAACCACGAGGATTCTTTTCTACCACCTTGCGCCAGTCATCCACCCAGCCCACGGCACCAAAAATGAACAGCACACCCAGGGTGATCCACACGAACCGATTACTCAGATCCGCCCACAGCAAGGTCGAAATCACGATGGCCACCAGAATCAGCGCGCCGCCCATGGTCGGCGTGCCCGCCTTGCTCAGGTGGCTCTTGGGACCATCATCACGAATGGCCTGCCCCACCTGTTTCTCCTGCAGCATGCGGATCATGATCGGGCCTACCCAGAAGGCAATGAACAGCGCCGTCAGAACGCTGAGAATGCCGCGCAGGGTGATGTACTGGAATACCAGAAATCCGCTGTAGTATTGGGCCAGATATTCGGCCAGCCAGAGCAGCATTAGTGAGCCCCCTCATTCTGTGTCTGCGGGCTTTCGCCCTGTGTCAGTCGCTTCACTACCGCTTCCATACCGGCTGTGCGCGAACCTTTCACCAACACGGTGCCGCCTGCTTGCAGCACCGGGGCACTCCAACTCACCGCCTGTTGATGGTCATCGGCGATGTTCGCCTTATCGCCAAAACCACTGGCCGCCGTTTGCGCACCGCGCATGGCCACCAGCTGATCCAAACCTTTTTCTCGGGCATACACACCCAACTCTTCGACCAGGGTTTCCGCCTCGGGCCCCAGTTCACCCATGGCACCCAGCACCAGCATGCGTGGTGCCGGCTGCGCTGCCAGCCAGTCGATCGCTGCACGTACCGAACCGGGATTGGCGTTGTAGGTGTCATCCACCAGCACGCCTTTTTCCACCGAATGCAGATTCATGCGACCCGGTACCGGCTTGAGGCTGGCCAGACGTGGGAGCGCCTCATCCAGTGACAAGCCCAGGGCGCGTACAGCGGCAATCGCCATCAGCGCATTGTTAACCTGATGAGCACCCGCCAACGGCACGGTGACAGTGTGCCCGGAAGGCTGCAGAATGAAGGTGGCCTTGTCCTGCTGCAGGACAATCTGCTCTGCATAAAGGTCCGTCGCTTCACGGGCGCTGATCCGCATCACCTGCAGTCCGGCTTTTTCGGCTTCGCCGGCAAAGAAATCGGCAAAACTGTCATCCGCATTGATGATCGCCTGGCCACCGGCCTGACAACCGCCGAAGATCTCCGCCTTGGCATTGGCGATGCCCTGCATGGACCCGAAACCTTCCAGATGAGCGCCGGTCACATTGGTCACCAGCACCACCCGTGGTTTGGCCAGGCTGCTGGTCCAGGCAATTTCGCCGGGGGCGTTGGCGCCCAGCTCGATCACCGCATAGCGGTGTTCGGCGCGCAGTCGCAACAGCGTCAGCGGCACGCCAATGTCGTTGTTGAAGTTGCCAGCAGTAGCCAAGGTATCGGCGCCCAGCATGGCCGCCGCCATTTCTTTCACAGTGGTCTTGCCGGCGTTTCCGGTCACCGCCATGCGCTCAGCGGAAAACTGATCGGCATAACCGCTGGCCAGCTTGCCCAACCCGTGACGGGTATCGGCCACCTTCACCGCATTGGCAAAATCGCTCTGGTCACGATCAACCAGTGCCGCAGCCGCACCTTCCGCTGCCGCCTGGGCGAGAAAATCGTGGGCATCGAAGCGCTCACCCTTAAGCGCCACAAACAGGCAGCCCGGCGCCATGGCACGGGTATCGGTAACCACCGCGTTGATCTGCACGTCTTCACCGATCAGTTCACCACCGGTCCACTGGGCGATCTGGGACAGCCACATCATTGGCCACCCTCCCCGTTTGCCAGCGCCGCCAGAGCCTGACGAGCCAGTTCACGATCATCACAGGGGTGGCGAACGCCGTTGATTTCCTGGTAATCCTCATGGCCCTTGCCGGCCAGCAGGATCACATCACCAGCGGCCGCACGGCTCACGGTTTCTACCACCGCCTCGGCACGATCAACCATGGCCATTGCCTTGTCAGGATGGGTCAGTCCGGTCTGCATTTGTTCAATAATGGTTTGCGGGTTTTCACTGCGTGGGTTGTCGCTGGTCAGCACCACCACGTCTGCCAGCTGTTCAGCGACTTTCGCCATCATGGGACGCTTGCCCGCATCCCGATCACCGCCGCAACCGACGATGCAATACAGCTTGCTGTCGAAGTGTGCACGGCAGGCCTGCAAGGCTTTTTCGAGACCATCCGGGGTGTGGGCATAATCCACGATCACGGTGGGACCCTGTTCAGCACAAACAGGTTCCATACGGCCCGGCACCGGAGTCACCGCCGCCAGCGCCTTGCCCAGCACCGCAGTCTCAACACCCTGACCATGCAGAATGGCCGCCACGGCCATCAGGTTGCTGAGATTGAAAGGACCAAACAACGGTAGCGCCACATCAATGGCCTCACCGCCCACACTCAGGGTGGCATGCATGCCATTGGCATCGTATGCCACGTTGACACAACGTACGGTGGCACCTTGTTGGCCTCCGAAGGTAACGCAGCGCACATCATCCGCCAGACAGCTCACCAGGGAACTGGCGGCATGGTCATCACAGTTGATGACGGCCAGACGCACGCCCGGACGGGAAAACAGCACCGACTTGGCCGCCAGATAGGACTCCATGTCGCCGTGGTAATCCAAATGATCACGGCTCAAGTTACTGAACACCGCCGTGGTCACCGGGGTGCTACCCAGCCGCTTCTGATCCAGCGCATGGGAAGACACTTCCATGGCCACACTGTTAGCTCCCGCATCACGAGCACTGGCCAGTGCCGCCTGCAGGGTAATCGGGTCTGGAGTGGTATGGCCGGTGTGCTGCTCTTCACCCTTGAGCCCGACTCCCAGAGTGCCAACCAGCGCGCAGCGGTTGCCCAACGCATTCAGCGCATCACGCAGGAACCAGGTAATGCTGGTCTTGCCGTTGGTACCTGTCACGCCAGTCAGGGCCAGGTTCGCAGCCGGCTCACCGAACCAGCGCCCAGCAATATCGCCCACCTGCCCAGCCAGTTCAGGTACGTGCACGCAGGGCACCTGCTGTTCGTAGCTGATTGTCAGCGCCCCGTTTTCGGCATCCGCCAGCACCGCAGCAGCACCCGCCGCCACCGCCTGAGACACAAAACGGCGACCATCGCTGGCCACACCGGGCACCGCCACAAACGCCTGCCCGGATTGCACCTGGCGGCTGTCGAGTTGCAGCCCTGAAACGACGATACCTGCCACGTTGGCAGGCAGGTTCAGATTGGGAAGCAGCTGCTGGAGGCTCATCATGAACGATCCTCCGCCTCTGGCGTGCCAGCCAGCAGCCCTTCCGGACGATCCGGCGGCACATGCAGGGTGCGCAACACCCCGCTCATGATATTGGAGAAAGCTGGCGCCGCGACCAGACCACCGTAGTAAGCCTTGCCACGCGGATCATCAATCACCACCACGGTCACAATGCGCGGATCGGTTGCCGGAGCCAGACCCGCAAACAGACCAATATAGTTATCGTCGGCATAACCACCGGCCACAACCTTGTGCACGGTGCCAGTCTTGCCGGCTACCTGATAGCCCGGCACCTGGGCACGCCTGGCGGTCCCTTGCAGACTCACCACGGTTTCCAGCATCTGTACCAATTGACGAGCCGTTTCCTTGCCAATCACCTGCTCGCCTTGAGGGGTCCCGTTTACCTTTTTCAGTGTCAGCGGCACCTTGATGCCGTCGTTGGCGATCACTGCATAGGCCTGGGCCAGCTGCACTGCTGACACGCTCAGACCATAGCCGTAGGACAGCGCCGCACGCTCCACATCACGCCACTTGCTGCGCAGCGGCAACAAGCCATCGCTTTCGCCCGGGAAGGCGATACCCGTAGCCTGACCGAAACCAAAACGCTCCAGATAATCCGGCAGCGCTTGCTGCTCCATCGCCAGCGCCAGCTTGCTGGTGCCCACGTTGGAACTCTTGGTCAGCACGGTAGTGATATCGATGATGCCGTAATCACGATGATCACGAATGGTCTTGGTGCCGACCCGCAGGGTGCCAGGATGGGTATTGATAGTAGTAGAGGGGGTCACCATGCCCATTTCCAACGCCGCCGCCACGGTAAACGGCTTCATGGTGGAACCAGGCTCGAACAGGTCGGTCACCGCACGGTTACGCAGGGACGCTGTATCCATGTTGCCGCGATTGTTCGGGTTGTAGGCCGGCTGGTTGACCATGGCCAGCACCTCCCCGGTGCGAACATCCACCACCACAGCACTGCCACCTTTCGCCTTGTGCTGCTGTACCGCAGCCAACAGTTCACGGTAAGCCAGATACTGGAGACGCAGATCGATGCTCAGGGTGACATCTTCGCCAGGTTCGGCGGGCTCCAGCACCTCGATATCCTGGATCACCCGCCCGAGCAAATCCCGTACCACCTTCTTGCGGCCACTGTGACCTTCCAGTGCAGCATCCATGGCCAGCTCAGTACCTTCCTGGCCTTCATCGTCGATATTGGTAAAACCCACCACATGGCTGGACACTTCACCGGCCGGATAATAGCGACGGTATTCGGTGAGGGAGTGGATGCCGGGCACATTCAGATCCAGCACTTTCTTTGCAGCCTCCGGTGCCAGCCCACGCTCCAGGTACACAAACTCGCGACTCTCGTGGCGACGAACCTTCTTGGCAAATTCCTTCTGGCTGATCACCGCATTGTTGCCCAGACGCTGCCAGGCATCCTGATGCGCCAGCGCTTCGCGAGGATTGGCCCACAAGGTGACTACCGGCGTACTCACCGCCAGCGGACGGCCAGCGCGATCGCGAATCACTCCGCGATGAGCCGCCAGCGGCTCAACCCGCAGATTACGAATATCCCCCTGATGAGCCAGAAAATCGTGCTGAACCACCTGCAGATCCACTGCCCGAACCACCAGCAGACAGGCACACACCGCCCAGAACCCCAGCACAAAGCGCCAGCGTGTCCGGAGGTTAGGTTGCCGTGTCTTGCGGACCCGGTTCTTCATGGTCGAATCAGTACTCGCTCATCGGTTTTCGGTAACTTCATGCCCAACTTTTCTCGAGCCAGGCGCTCCACCCGGGCATAACTACCCCAGGTGCTATGCTCCAATAGCAACTGACTCCATTGGCTTTCCAGCCGGGTCTGTTGCTGCTGCAGTTTCTGGCTTTCGTCCGTCAGTCGACGGGCCTGATGGACGCTGTAACTGACCGCCAGAGCAGACAACGCAATCAACACCACCAGAGCACGAATTGCCCAAGGCGCGGTCACGCCACTTTCTCCGCCACCCGCAACACCGCACTGCGCGAGCGGACATTCACCTTCAGTTCTGCCTTGCCAGCACGGATGGCCTTGCCAACCGGCTCCAGCCGCTGCGGCAACTCATCACCCAACGGCAAACCACCGCGCCCCTTCGGAGCCCGGCCGGAATGATCGCGAATGAACAGCTTCACGATCCGGTCTTCCAAAGAATGGAAGCTGATAATGGCGAGACGCCCGCCGATGGCGAGCGTCTCCAGGGACTGTTCCAGCACTTTATTCAGCGCATCCAGCTCCCCGTTTATATGTATCCTCAACGCCTGAAAGCTGCGCGTGGCCGGATGCTTACCCGGCTCACTCCGCCCCAATACCGACTCGATCAGGTCAGCCAGCTGCAGGGTACGGGTTATCGGCTGTTCCTTGCGGGTCTCACAGATACGCTTGGCGATCCAGCGAGACTTGCGCTCCTCACCATAGCGATACAGCACATCCGCAATCTCTTTTTCCTCTGCTCGAGCCAGCCAGTCAGCAGCACTCTCGCCAGAGGTAGGATCCATGCGCATATCTAGCGGGCCATCACGCAAGAAACTGAAGCCGCGCGCAGCATCATCCAACTGCGGGGATGACACCCCAAGATCCAGCAGCAGGCCATCAATGGGGCGCCCCTGCTCTGCCACCACATCCGGAAGACAATCAAAGCGACTGGCCTTGATATGGAAACGACGGTCTTCATCAGCCAACGCCTCCCCCTCGGCAATCGCCAGAGGGTCGCGATCAATACCGGTCAGTCGGCCATCGGCATCCAGCTTCGCCAGCAACGCACGGCTATGGCCACCTCGTCCGAAGGTGCCATCCACATAAAAGCCATCGCTACGGCTGAACCACATTTCCAGTACCTCCTCCAGTAACACTGGCAGGTGCTCGTACTGCTTCCCTGTGTCAGTCATCAGAACGACAGCTCCTGCACGCTGTCCGGCAAGGCCTCCGGATCAAGGGTGCTGTCTTCCTCCGACCAGCTTTCTGCTGTCCAGATTTCAAAGCGGTGCATTTGACCGATCAGCATGGCCTGCTTTTCCAGTCCGATAGCGGTGCGCAACTCCGGCGGCACCAGCAAGCGGCCATTACTGTCCATCTCAATCTCAACGGCTTGCCCCAGGAAGCGGCGCTTGAGCTGCCGAACCTGCGCATTGGAGTCTCGCTGCGCAGAAAGCTTGCGAGCGGTATCCATAAATTCATCGCGTGGGTAGAGCGCCAGACACTCATCAAAGGGGTGACGAGTAAGCACAAGCTGGCCGCCGCAAGCTTCGATCAACGAAGCGCGGTACCGGGTCGGCATGGTCAGCCGCCCTTTGGCATCCAGATTGAGTGATGTGCTCCCAGTAAACACTGGCCGTCCTCGGTCTCTTGGTTATGCGGTTCCTTCCAGCAGGCTTTGGCCCACTTTGCGACACCTGCCGCTCGAAATTTCCCACTTTTTCCCACTTTTCACCACATTGAGACACTCTAGGGCCACAGCAAAGCCCAAGTCAAGCAAAGGACGCTATGCAAACGTAAAAGAATTTCTAAAAAAATCAGTCTGTTAGCGCCGGCAAGCGGCGAAATCCATGATATGGGAAGGCGATCAACGGAGGGAGTTTCGAGATGAATCAGAGTGCTGGGGCACGCTAATGAGAAAGCACTTTAAGTGTTAGACAAATTAGTTATTACTAACCGTCACGCTTATTACAAATAACAAATTAGGAGGCTGGGATACGGAAATCCGCCTCTGTCATAAGATCCACACCACATTCCAGGCCTGCAAACCAATCAAGAAAACGACCAACCTGCTCCCCACTGAAATAACCGCCATGCTGGGGCACAATCATGGCGGGGCCGAGCTTGCGAACCATCCCCGCCCACAACCGGCAGGCCCGGTTGCTGGCCATATATCGACGATGAAAGCCGGCCATGCTTTTGACATGCTCAGCAAAATCCGTCACATCACCCTCTTCACCACCCAGGGAAGCCCCCACGTCGCCGGAAAACAGGATCCGGCTGACCGGGTCGTAAAAGCTGAAGTTCCCCACCGAATGCAGAAAGTGGGCAGGCAGCACCCACAGGCTGTCATTACCAAAGGGCAGCACCGCCCCCTGATCTCCCACCCCGTGAATCCGGGCCTGCAATTGCTCACCCATGCGACTGATCTCATAGCTGGAAGCCAAATGCGGCAAAAATCGCGACCATAGCCGACTGACCACTACCTGGCAGGGGGTATGCATCAGCCAGCGTGGCAGAGAGGCAATGATGTCCGGGTCCTGATGGGAAGCGAGGATGTATTCCAGGTTTTCCAGCTTGATCAGCCGACTAAGGGCAATATTGAGCGGGGTAAAAGTCAAATCCCCACCGGGATCGATCAGCGCCGCACGCTCACCGTGGCGAATGCAGAACTGGTTGGCTTGCACCCCTTCACCGCTGACCAGATCCGCAAAGCGCAGCACCTCATGATCATCACGGCTATAAAGGATATCGATCTGTGACATGAGAGCACTCTCCGCGATTCAGGGTAACCCCTTCTTGGGGGAGTGCAGTCTAGTCATATTTTCTGATGGCATCTTGATTCGCATCAAGACGACCGCGAATAGGCGGACCGGTCGATAAGCCGGGTTCTGTCGTGGACAGTCATTCATCTGGGGCTAACGTCGCCATCAGCCTCTAGCAACCTACCCGGATCCAGCGCGGGCCACGCCATAGGATCCCTATTTGGTCTTGCTCCGGGTGGGGTTTACCCTGCCACCGCTGTTACCAGCGGCGCGGTGCGCTCTTACCGCACCTTTTCACCCTTACCTGAACCCTCCGAAGAAGGAACCGGCGGTATTTTCTCTGTGGCACTAGCCGTAACCCCACCGTCACCAGTGAGGCCCCCAGGCGTTACCTGGCACCCTACCCTTTGGAGCCCGGACTTTCCTCCAGCAGGCCCTTCAGGGAAAAGCACTGCCAGCGACTGTCTGACCGGTCCGGGGGCGAGTTTAATCAGTTAACAGTGAACAGTGAACAGTTAATAGCGGCGCAAGCCAGGTTTTCTCCTACAGAAACGCATGAGGCCGCGCCCAATCGCCGGACGAGGCCTCATCCATTCGAGAACAGAGCACACTCGCCCGCGCACTGTTCACTATTCACTGTTAACTTCTAGCCGTTCATTGCCTCTAACAGCGCATAAACCTCCTGCCGTTTCATGCCCGTATGCGCGGCCAGGATCTTGGCGGCGCGGGAGGCAGGGAGTTCGGCCAGCAGCAGTTTGGCCAGGGCCTGATCCCTGTCGCTCCAGCCAGCGGCTTGCTCTGCAGGTGAAAGAATCAATACCAACTCACCACGCTGCTGGTTGCTGTCGCTAGCCACCCAATCACACAGTTCCGCCACCGAGCCACGGCGAATGGTTTCAAACTGCTTGGTCAGCTCACGGCACAGGGTAATTTCTCGCTCCGACGAAACCTCGTCACGCAACGCCTCCAGAAACGACAACACCCGATGTGGTGCTTCATAGATGATGCTGGTGATGTCAGAAGTAGCTAGCCGCTCGATGGCCTGCTGCCGCGGCGCCCCTTTTGACGGAATAAAACCCTCGAAGACAAAACGATCCGATGGCTGCCCCGCTGCCGCCAGTGCAGCCAGCAAGGCCGACGCCCCCGGCACCGGCACCACCTGAATGCCGGCATCCTGACAGGCACGCACCAGTCGATAGCCCGGATCACTCACCAATGGCGTACCGGCATCGCTGATCAGCGCACCTTTTTCACCATTTTTCATTCGCTCAACCAGTTCTGCACTGCGCACATTTTCATTGTGATCATGACAACTGATCATGCGTTTGCGCAGCCCCAACTGATCCAGCAAACGCTGGCTATGCCGCGTATCCTCTGCCGCCACCCAATCTACCGCTTCCAACACCGAAACAGCGCGACGGGAAATATCATCCAGATTCCCGATAGGTGTGCTCACTACATACAAGACAGAGTTCATAATTGTCGAACTTCCTTATGGCTGGCCGCTGGAGACCCTACTACGAAGCGCCTACAATAGTCGCTCCATTCTGGTAATACGAACCCCGCGCCATGGATTTTAAAAAGGCATACTGGATTGCACTGGCCGCTACCTTTGCGCTAGCCAGCTGCAGCACCACCCCGACCAGCACCAGCCAACCTGCCACCCTGCCCGCTGAACAGTCTGCAGGCATGGCAGCCGCCCCCGAGTCGCTCTCCGCCGCCCGCTCACAACTGGCGGCACAAATGCAGAGCGAGCAGCGTATCGAAACAACACTGAGCTGGGCGAATGAATATCTGCAACAGCAACGCCCGGAAGATGCCGAACAGTTACTGGGCGATCTCAATCCGGACACTCTGTCCACCGAAACCCGTTTTCAGTGGATTCTGTTAAGTGGTCGCGCAGCGCTGAGCCAACAGAACGCCACTCCCGCCGTTGAACTGCTGGCAAAATATCAGGACGAAATTCTCCAGTACCCGGTGGAACAACAAGCACAACTGGATTTACTCCGCGCCGACGCCCTGGCCATGGAAGGAAAGCTTCTTGATAGCCTGCAACAACGCGTAGCCGCGCACCCCCTGCTCAATGATCAGGATCAGGACTACAACCACGGCATGATCTGGCAATTGCTGATGCAATTGTCTCCCCAGGAACTCGCCAACGCCACCCAATCCAGCGGCGGAGACTTGCTGGGCTGGCTCAGCCTTGCCCAGCTCTATCGCGACCCCATCGCAGACCTGGATGCCCAGGTTGCCCGACTGGACCAGTGGAGCGCGAAATGGCGCACCCACCCCGCCATATCCGATGTGCCAGCCATGCTGGATGCACTCAAGGAAGCGGCCAGCAATCGCCCAAGTCAGGTTGCCATCCTGCTGCCCACCAGCGGCCCCCTGCAGAATGTTGGCAAAACGCTGCAGGAAGGCATCATGACCGCACATTACCAACAGAAACAGAACAGCTTGGCGCCAACACTGCGGTTCTATGATTCCGGTCCGGACAATATCCTTGCGGTATATCAGCAGGCCATTAATGACGGGGCCGATTTTGTTCTTGGCCCTCTGTCCAAGGAGAAGGCAGCAGCCATTGCTGCACAGGGAACCTTGCCCGCCACCACCCTTGCGCTCAACTACATTGAAAGCGAACAGGTACCGGAAAACTTTTTCCAGTTTGGCCTGGCCCCGGAAGACGAAGCACGCCAGATTGCCCAACAGGGAGCCCGTGAGGGTAGCACCCAGGCTGGCATCCTTTACCCCAAAGGGGATTGGGGCGAGCGGGTTGCTCAGGCATTTGCTGATGAATGGCAAAACCTGCACGGCACCGTGACCGTGAGCCGGGCCTACCAGGAAGGTCCTGAAATTGGAGAAATCGTTGAAGAGCTACTTCTGGTTGCGCAAAGTGAAGCGCGCGGCAAGGAAGTCAGCCGTTTCACCAATCTGGACATGGATATCCAACCTCGCCGCCGCCAGGACATGGATTTCCTTGTCCTGATAGCCAACCCCAATCAAGGCCGCCAGGTCAAACCGGCCCTGAATTTCCATTACGCCAAAGACTTGCCGGTGTACTCCACATCCCTGATCTACAGCGGCGAGAGCAATCCGCGACGGGATCAGGATCTTAACGGTATTCGCTTTGTGGACATGCCCTGGATTATTGGCGATCAGAACAGCGACTTGCACAAGGTCGCCGCAGAGCAGTGGCCGGATGGCCATGGTCGCTACGAGCGACTCTATGCCATGGGCATCGATGCCTACCGCCTGCAAAGCCGCCTGTATCTGCTAAACACCTTGCCCTCCAGCGAACTGCCAGGAGCAACCGGCAGGCTGCAGATGCGCGACCAACAAGTGGTACGCAAGCTCGACTGGGCTATTTTCATGCGTGGCGAGGCTCGAAGCCTACCGCAAGTGACCAACCCCGCCAACAGCCTGCCCGTGCGCAGCAATGCCGTTTCTGCCGCGCCGTAAGTCGCGCGGCGACCAGGCCGAAGCCGACGCCGAGCAATGGCTTGGCGAAAAGGGACTGCGTCTGGTCACCCGCAACTATCGCTGTCGCCAGGGAGAAATTGATCTGGTGATGCTGGATCATGACTGCCTCACATTTATTGAGGTGCGCTGGCGCCAGCATCAAAGCCATGGCGGTGCGCTGGCATCAGTGGATTACCACAAACAACAACGGCTGATACAGGCAGCCAGGCACTTTCTGGCCAACCACCCCGCACATCAACAGCGTCCCTGTCGCTTTGATGTCATCGGCCTGGAACCAGACAACAACCATTCTGTCAGTTATCAATGGATTCAAAATGCGTTCTACAGCGAATAAGCTGTAGCCATTGCAGAGACCAAGACCAATTGAGGTATTTATGAGCGTGGACCGGATCCGGCAATTGTTTGCCGAAAGCATTGAAACCAAGGCCAAGGCCGGCGAAGTCCTTCCCAGCGTCATTGAAGCTGCCGGACAGGCCATGGTCGAGTGCCTGCTCAACGGCGGCAAGATTCTCACCTGCGGCAACGGTGGCAGCGCTGGAGACGCTCAACATTTTTCTTCCGAGCTGCTCAACCGCTTCGAGATGGAGCGCCCGGCACTGCCTGCCATCGCGCTGACCACGGATTCCTCGACACTGACATCCATTGCCAACGACTACAGTTACAACGAGATCTTTTCCAAACAGGTGCGGGCTCTGGGAGCCAGCGGCGACATTCTTCTCGCCATCTCCACCAGTGGAAACTCTGCCAATGTCATCCAGGCGATCCAGGCCGCCCACGACCGGGAAATGCGAGTGGTGGCCATGACAGGCAAGGAAGGCGGTGAAATGGTGAACCTGTACGGCCCCGACGACATCGAAATTCGGGTACCCGCTACCTCTACTGCACGCATTCAGGAAGTGCACCTGCTTGTTATTCACGCTCTTTGTGATCACATAGACCAGCAACTCTTCGGGGGCCAGTAAGCCGACATGCGCATTCGTGACTCCCTGCTGTTCGCCCTCTTGACCGCTTGCCTGAGCCTTTCCGGCTGTGTGGCACTGAGCAAGGGGATGTCAGACCAACCCACCGACCAGGATCATGGTTCCCGCACCTTTGGTGCCTTCTGGGAAGATGGTAGCATCGAGCGCAAGGTGGCCATCAATCTTTCCCGCGCCAGCGAGGAGTTAGACCAATCCCGCATTGTCGTGGTCAGCTTCAACGGCAACGTCCTGTTGGCAGGCCAGGTCGCCAGTGAAGACCTGAAGAGCCAGGCCGGCAACATCGCCACACAAGTGCGGCACGTCCGTCACGTTCACAACGAGCTGGAAGTGGGCGGCGGCAGCTCCTTTCTCGCCCGCACTAACGACAGCTGGCTGACCAGCAAGGTCAAGGGCCGTCTGTTCGTGAATGGCGAGGCGCCCGGCTGGCGCACCAAGGTGGTCAGCGAGAATGGCGTAGTCTATCTAATGGGGCTGTTGACCCGCGCAGAGGCCGATGCGGCTGTAAGCCAGGCACAGAAAGTGTATGGCGTGCAGAAAATCGTGAAGATTATTGAGTATATCGACTGAAAAACCGCTGCAAGCCGCACCATCAGGAGTGGCTCGTAGCTGAAAATAAAAAACCGGCTTTCGCCGGTTTTTTTATTTCACCACCTTCAAATGACTCACCTTGCCTTTGCCCTCTTCTTTCTTCTCAGGCTCAGGCGGTGTCGTGGGTGGTTCTGGCGGATCAACCGGGTCGAACGCCATACCCTGACCGTTCTCTCGGGCAAAAATCGCCACTACCGCATTGACTGGCACACGAATCGACATCGGCACACCGCCAAAACGTGCAGAAAACGCAATCTCGTCGTTACCTGCCGCAAAGTTGGTGACCGCGCGAGGTGCAATGTTGAGGACAATCTGACCGTCCTGAACGAAGTCCTGAGGCACTTCCACGCCAGGGTAGGCCACATTGACCGCCAAATGGGTGGTTAGCCCGTTATCGCAGATCCACTCATGAATCGCCCGTATCAGATACGGGCGATTGGAGGTCATCTCAGCCATCAGAGCGGGTTACGCAGTTCGCGCTCAGCATCGGTCAGGCTGGCCTGGAACGCATCGCGGTCGAACAGGCGCTCGGCGTAATCCAGCAGCGGTTTGGCCTGCTTGGCCGGCAGCTCGATGCCCATGGCCGGCAGCCGCCACAGGATCGGACCGACAACGCAGTCCACCAGAGTGAATTCTTCACTCATGAAGTACGGCAGCTCGCTGAAGATCGGCGCGCAAGCCAGAATCGCTTCACGCAGTTCCTTACGGCGCTTGGTCAGGCTCGCCTCCTTTTCTTCACCTGCCAGAATGGCATCCACATGATGACACCAGTCACGCTCAATACGGTGAATCAGCAGACGACTTTGGGCCCGGGCCACCGGATACACCGGCAACAGCGGCGGATGCGGAAAACGCTCATCCAGGTACTCCATGATCACCGCAGACTGAAACAGCGTCAGCTCGCGGTCGACCAGAGTGGGCACTTCATTGTAAGGATTCAGCGATGCCAGATCTTCCGGCTTATTGCTGGGATCCACATCAACAATGTCTACCGTGACCCCTTTCTCGGCCAGAACGATACGCACGCGGTGGCTGTAATGATCTTCCGGGGAAGAGAAAAAAGTCATTGAGGAACGCTTGGTCACCACACCCATTGTCGAGTCATCTCCACTTGTGATCTATAACAGAAACAGGGTAACCGCTTGCGCGGGTACCCTGTTCATCGCTGGAAAGAGGCGTTACTGACGAATCAGTGTACGTCTTTCCAGTATTCTTTCTTGAGCAGGTAAGCCGGGATCAGCAGGATGCCCAGGAATACCAGCACATAGACACCCAGACGCTCACGCTCCAGACGTACAGGCTCTGCCGTGTAAGTCAGGAAGTTGGTCAGGTCGCCCATGGCCTCTTTGAACTCGTCCTCGCCCAGATCAGCTTCCACGCCAGCCATCACATGGGGCATGCCCACATTCGGGAACACATGGTTGTTATAACCGAAGGGGCGAGACTCATCTTCATAGAAGTTGATCAGGTAAGAATACACCCAATCCGCATCACGCAGGCGAGTCACCATGGTCAGGTCCGGCGGAGCCGTACCAAACCACTTCTTGGCAGCCGCTTCAGGCATGGCGTTTTCCATCTGGTCACCGAACTTGTCGGTAGTGAAGTTCAGGTTCTGCATTACCAGCTCTTCGGAAATGCCCAGATCTTCAGCCAGACGACTGTAACGCATGTACTGCAGGCTGTGACAGCCCATGCAGTAGTTAACGAACAGCTTGGCACCATTTTGCAGGCTTACCTTGTCTTGCAGGTTAACCGGCGCCTTGACGACGTACTCGTTGTGGCCACCGCCAGCCGCGAACGCGACCAACGGCAGGCAGCTGAAAAGAATAACCGCTAGCTTCTTCATCAGTGTCCCCCCGTTACCCGTTCCGGAACCGGCTTGGATTTTTCAAACTTGTGCACGAACGGCATGATCAGCAGGAAGTAGCTGAAGTAATAAATCGTGCCGAACTGCGCCATCATGGTCTTGCCCGGGGTCGCCGGCTGGGTACCGAAGTAGCCCAACATCAGGAAGTCCAGGACAAAGATGGCCATGAAGATCTTGCTCCAGATACCGCGGTAACGGATCGATTTCACCGGGTGACGGTCCAGCCACGGAATCACGAACAGGATCACGATGGCACCACCCATGGCCACCAGTCCCCAAGCCTTGGAAGACATGATGAAGTCGATGGTTGTGGCACGCAGCATGGCGTAGTACGGACCGTAGTACCATACCGGCGCAATGTGGTCAGGGGTCTTCAGCGGGTTGGCCGGCTCGAAGTTCGGCTTCTCCAGCAGGTAACCACCGCCATCAGGGAAGAAGAAGATCACCACAGCGAAGATCATCAGGAACACGATAACGCCCGGCAGATCCTTCACGGTGTAGTAAGGGTGGAACGGGATACCGTCTACCGGAATGCCGTTTTCATCCTTGTTCTTCTTGATTTCCACGCCGTCCGGGTTGTTGGAACCCACTTCGTGCAGCGCCAGAATGTGCAGCACCACCAGGGCCAGCAGCACAATCGGAATAGCCACAACGTGCAGCGCGAAGAACTTGTTCACGGTAGCGGTGGAGAGCAGGTAGTCACCACGCACCCAGGTAGTCAGGCCTTCGCCAATTTCCTTGGCGTCTGCCGGGCTAATGCCAGGCAACAGCTCGAAAGGAATCGCACCGGCCAGGGAAATGATCACCTGAGCCCCCCAATAGGACATGTTGCCCCAGGGAAGTACATAACCGAGGAAGCCTTCGGCCATCAGCGCCAGGTAGATCAGCATACCGAAGATCCACACCAGCTCCCGCGGCGGCTTGTAGGAGCCATACATCAAGCCACGGAACATGTGCAGATACACCACGGCGAAGAACGCTGACGCGCCCACGGCGTGCATGTAACGGATCAGCCAGCCCCACTCCACATCACGCATGATGTATTCAACAGAGGCAAAGCCTTCGTTGGGCGAGAAGAACATGGTCAGCCAGATGCCGGTGAGCAGCTGGTTTACCAGAACTACGATGGAGAGCACCCCAAAGTAGTACCAGAAGTTGAAGTTCTTCGGCGCATAGTATTCGGACATGTGACGCTTGTAAGCGTCAACCACGGGCAGACGGGCATCTACCCAATCGACAACGCGATTCACCATTCCCATCATGCCTTGGTCTCCCCTTCTTCAGAGCCGACGATGACAACACCTTCACTCAGGTATGAATGCGGCGGCACTACCAGATTGGTCGGTGCAGGCACACTCTTGTACACACGTCCCGCCAGATCGAACTTGGAGCCGTGACAAGGGCAGAAGAAACCGCCGTGCTCCAGTTCTACGGTGGGTTGCTCTTCAAACAGAGGGGAGCAGCCCAGGTGAGTACAGGTACCTACCAGAACAAGATACTCTTTCTTGATGGAGCGCCATTCATTCTTGGCGTATTCCGGCTGCTGATCCGCTTCGGACGCGGGGTCACGGAGCTTTTCATCCAGCTCAGGCAGGGTATCCAGCATGTCCTGGGTACGACGAACCACCCAAATGGGCTGTCCTCGCCATTCCTCTACTACACGCTGCCCGGATTCCAGTTTACTGATGTCAATCTTTACCGGCGCACCGGCATTCTTGGCTTTGGCACTGGGTTGCCAGGATTTTACGAATGGAACAGCCACACCGACCGCACCCGCAGCACCAATTGCCGAGGTCAGGCCGATCAAAAACGTGCGGCGGCTGCTGTTTACGCCGTCGTTGCTCATTGAGTTATTCTCCCCTCAGATCCCACGCTCGGGGTTTGTCCGGGACACGAGGCTCATCCTCGTGCTACGGGCGGAGTAAGGCGGCGCAAATGGTAAAGAAAAAGCCCACACCTGACAACCGGTTATTCCGTGCCCACAAACCCTAAACGCCTGATTTAGACACAAAAAAGCCCAGCATTGCTGGGCTTTTTTGTGAACCGGTTGACCGGAAGTATCAACGCTTGGAGAACTGCGGACGACGACGCGCCTTACGCAGACCAACCTTCTTACGTTCCACTTCACGAGCATCACGAGTTACATAACCGGCACGACGCAGCTGACCACGCAGCTCACCGTCGTATTCCATCAGCGCACGGGTGATACCGTGACGGATGGCACCAGCCTGACCGTTGTTGCCGCCACCACTTACGGTAACCAGCACATCAAACTTGTCAGTGGCTTCTACCAGTTCCAGCGGCTGACGAACAACCATCTGGTTGGTCTTGCGACCGAAATATACGTCCAGCGGGCGACCGTTAACGGTGATCTTGCCGCTGCCAGCACGCAGGAAAACACGCGCGGAAGAGGTCTTGCGGCGACCGGTGCCGTAGTTGGTTTCTACAGTTGCCATCGTCAAAACCCCTTAAATTTCCAGCTGCTGCGGCTGCTGAGCAGTATGAGGGTGCTCGGTGCCAGCATAGACTTTCAGTTTGCGGTACATGGCGCGGCCCAGCGGGTTACGCGGCAACATGCCCTTTACAGCCTTCTCGATGATCATCTCAGGCTTCTCAGCCTGCAGAGTCGCGAAGTTGGCTTCTTTCAGGCCACCCGGGTAACCGGTGTGACGGTAGTACATCTTGTCGTTTGCCTTGTTACCGGTAACGGCCACTTTATCGGCATTGATTACGACAATGTAATCACCGGTATCGACATGTGGAGTGTACTCCGGCTTGTGCTTACCGCGCAGACGGCTTGCGACTTCGGTCGCCAACCGACCCAGCGTTTTGCCGGAGGCGTCTACCACATACCAGTCGCGCTTTACGCTTTCCGGTTTTGCGCTGTAGGTCTTCATGGAATTCTGCCCTAAAATCAAAATGTTACGGGTAGTAAACACCCGCCGGCGTGGGTTCCGCCGGGCAAGAGAGCGCGAATTCTACCCAAGCCCCCCACAGAACACAAGCGATAACAGGGGGATTTGTTGCATTGACGCTCTCGACTATCACCAAGAGCCGATTCGTCCTTGTGGACGAACAGGTGCCGTGATCAGATTGGGCGCCATCATCGCGCATAATGCCCCCCACTGTAAAACAGGAGCGAACCATGGAATACCGCCGTCTGGGCCACACGGATCTGAACGTGAGCAGCCTGTGCCTTGGCACCATGACCTGGGGAAACCAGAACACCACCGAAGAGGGCCATGCACAAATGGATATGGCCCTGGATTACGGGGTCAATTTTTTTGATACCGCTGAAATGTATGCGGTGCCGGCCAGCCCGGAGACCTCCTTCCTTACCGAAACCATTATTGGTGAATGGTTCGCCAGAACCGGCAATCGCGACAAGGTGATCCTGGCGACCAAGGCCGCCGGCCCCGGTGACTACGTCAAGCACATCCGTGGCGGCCCGCGCTTTTCCGCCGACAGCCTGGCCAGCGCCGTCGAAGGGAGCCTGAAAAGGTTGCAGACCGACGTGATCGATCTTTACCAACTTCACTGGCCGGAACGCACCACCAACTACTTTGGCCGGCTGGGCTACAAACACCGCGACGGCGAAGACGGCATTGCCATCAGTGAGACGGTGGCCGGCCTCAAGAAATTGATGGATGCCGGCAAGATCCGCCACTGGGGACTCTCCAACGAAACCCCCTGGGGCGTGATGAGCTTTATCCATGAAGCGGAAAAGATCGGCCTGCCCCGCCCGGTGAGCATCCAGAACCCCTACTCCTTGCTCAACCGCAGCTATGAAGTGGGCCTGGCAGAAGTCAGCCATCGTGAAAACGTGGGCCTGCTGGCCTATTCGCCGCTGGCCTTCGGCATGCTCACCGGCAAGTACCGCAACGATAGCTGGCCAGAGAAGGGCCGCCTGACCCTGTTCAAGCAGTTCTCCCGGTACACCAACCCCCAGGCCATTGCTGCCACGGAAGCCTACTGCCGACTGGCAGAAGAGCGCGGCATCAGCGTCACCCAGTTGGCCCTGCAGTTCGTCACCACCCGCCCCTTCGTCACCAGCAACATCATTGGCGCCACCAACCTTGAGCAGCTTGAGGAAAACCTCAAAAGCGTGGAACTCCCCTGGGACAAGGAGCTGGAAAAGGCTTTGGAAGCGATTCACACCCGCTTTCCGTATCCGGCACCTTGAGAGAGACGCTGCACGCCTGACGCAAAAAGGCTCGCCCGGCAAACCGGTCGGGCTTTTTGCGTCGGTAAAACCCTCGCCAGAACCTGCTGTGGGAGCTTGCCTGCAAACGATCCGAGCCTAAGAGGGGCAATCAATCAGTTTCGAGATACGAGTACCGAGTTTCGAAGGGCAAAACCGCAAACCCCGAACAGGCTGCCGTTTTGGGTTTTCGAAACTCGGTACTCGAAACTCGCTTCTGGAATCCTTTCCTCGCCCGGGCTCGGATCGCCCAGGCGAGCCGGGCTCCTACAGCAGCTTCGCCCCGAGCTATTGACGACTGCATAGCACCCATGCCAATGTTAACACCGTTAACTTAAGCAACGGATCAACATGGCACGCACCGCATACCATCACGGCGACCTGCAGCAGCAGGCACACCAGCAGGCACTGTCCATCGTCCGCGAACACGGCGATAGCGCCATCAGCTTGCGTGCACTGGCAAAGCAGATTGGCGTCAGCGCCCCAGCGCTGTATCGCCACTTTGCCGATCGGGAAAGCCTGCTGGCCGAGCTTGCCATCAAAGGCTTTGAATGGCTGCGTGAACGCCTCCTGCAAGTGGACCAGAACGATCCTCGCCAGGCACTGATCGGCATTGGCCTTGCCTATGTGGCATTTGCCCAGGACGAACCGAATCTCTACCGCCTGATGTTTGGCGGCCGGGTACTCCCCCTGGGGGTGCACCCCCGCCTGGACAGTGCCGGCAAAAGTGCTTTTCAGGTACTGGAAGATACCGTAGCCAGAGCCCGCGACCGGGGGTTTCTCAAGCCCATGCCCTTGTCGTTGATGACCGCCACTGCCTGGTCGCTGGTGCATGGCCTGTCACTACTCACGATTGACGGCCACTTGCCGGCAACCGAATCCGAACCCCATCTGGCGGCAGGTGTCACCAGCCTGCTACTGGATGGAGCCGTCGCATTCCCTACTCGCAGAACAACCAGCCAGAATAACGAGGACACAGCATGAGCAGCCCCAAACCCAGCACTATCCGCGTCGGAAAACGCTATCGAGCCAATCGCCTCGAGGGGCCCTACGACGCCATCGTCATTGGTTCCGGCATTGGCGGCCTCACAGCAGCCGCCTGTCTCAGCAAGCTGGGCAAGAAAGTAGTCGTGCTGGAACAGCACTACACCGCTGGCGGCTTCACTCATAGTTATGATCGCAATGGCTACGAATGGGATGTGGGCGTTCATTACATTGGCGACATGGGCGCAAAGCACACCATGGCTCGCCGGTTGTTTGATTACGTGACCGATGATCAACTCGAATGGGCAGCCATGGCTCCGGTCTATGACCGACTGTTTATTGGTGATCGCCAGATTGATCTGGTTGCCGGCCCCAAGGCGTTTGCCGACAATCTCAAGCAGCAATTCCCTGGCGAAGAGCAAGCCATCGATACCTATCTGGATTATCTCGGTCAGGTTGCCAAGGCCATGCCCGGCGTCACCCTGGGCAAGGTGCTTCCCAATTTGCTGGCCAGCCCATTCCGGCATCTGGCCCGTCGCAAGGCACCGCCCTTCCTCAACAAACCGACCCAGGAAGTGCTGGAAACGCTTACCAGCAATCAGGAATTGATTGCCGCCCTGACGGGGCAATGGGGTGACAACGGCATGGTGCCCACCGAATCAAGCTTTATCATTCACGCGCTGATCGCCCGCCACTACCTGCACGGCGGCTACTACCCCATTGGTGGCGCATCCGAAATGGCTAAAACCATTATCCCGGTGATTCAGCAGAGCGGCGGAGAAGTGTTTACCTATGCCGACGTGAAAGAAATCCTGGTAGAGAACGGCAAGGCCGTGGGCGTGCGTATGGCTGACGGTCAGGACATTCTCGCACCAGCGGTAATCAGTAATGCGGGGGTCTTCAACACCTTTGAATCCCTGCTGCCGGCATCCGCTCCGCACCAGGACTTCTACAAGATGAAACTGGCCCAGGTGAAACGTTCCATGGCCAGCGTTTGCCTCTATATCGGCATTCAGGACAGTGCCGAAAACCTGCAGTTACCGAAAACCAATTTCTGGATTTACCCCGGCACCGATCACGCCAGCCAGGTAGACAGTTTTTTAAAGGCCCCTGACAAGCATGACATCCCGCTGACGTACATCTCCTTCCCATCCGCCAAAGACCCGAGTTTTGCAGAGCGCTACCCGGGCAGGGCTACCATCGAGATCGTGGCACCCGGTCCATTTGAATGGTACCAGGACTGGGCAGAGAAACCGTGGGGAAAACGGGGAGACGATTATGAGGCAATGAAAGAAGCCTACGCCCAGAGACTGCTGGGAAAACTGTACGAGAAAATGCCACATCTGCGCGGCAAGGTGGACTACTACGAACTCTCCACTCCACTCTCAACGGACTATTTCTGCCGCTACAGCACCGGAGAGATTTACGGCCTTGATCATAACCCTGAGCGTTTTGAGCAGGATTGGCTCAAACCGAAGACCCGTATTCCCGGCCTCTATCTGACAGGCCAGGACATCATGACCTGCGGCGTCGTCGGAGCCATGATCGGTGGACTGCTCACCACAGTGGCAGTAGGCGGCATGAGAAGCCTGCCTCTCGCCAAAAAGATGTTTGTCGGCTGATGCACATTCCCTTTTGGCTGGGGCTTGCCTGCCTTGCCCCCCTGATCCTGCCACAGGCACTGCATACCCGGCGCACCACCCTGCGGCTGCCGGAAGGTCACGGTGCTCCGGAAGGACAATGGGGCGACGGCAGCCCCTCGCAACGTCTGTTAGTCATCGGCGAATCCACTGCCGCCAGCGTGGGAGTGGAGCATCATCATGATGGCCTGGCCAGCCAGCTGGCTCGGCAACGCCATCTGCGCGAAGGAAAAACGGTGTACTGGCAGACCATTGGAGTTAACGGCATTCGCATGGGCTCCCTGCTGGACAAACTGGCTGTAGCACAGCCCCTCAGGGCAGACAGCATTTTCATCAGCATGGGCGTCAACGACACCACCAGCCTCACACCACGCAAACGCTATTTTCTTGAGCTGGAGCGACTGATCGCGCAACTACAGGCGACGCAGCCTCAGGCGCATATTTATCTGCTTGCCGTACCACCCATGCACCGTTTCACCGCCCTGCCCGCTCCCCTGAGGCAGCTGCTCGGCTGGCGAGCACACTTGCTGAATCAACAACATCAGCGACTGGCCAAGGGCCGCAGTAACGTCTCCAGCCTGCGCTACCCGCCCCTGAACAATCCCGCACTGCTGGCTCAGGATGGCTACCATCCCGGTGTCCACGGCTATCGGGCCATGGCTGAAGCGATCGCCCAGCAACTGTGACAGAATGCAGCCCGAGATGGTTTGCTTCAGATCAGTTAAACATCATCCCGATGCCAAAACGCCACAACCCCTGATCCAGGGTGCCAACGCCACGATCCACATCCAGCCATTGCCGGCTGTATCCAGCGCGCATGAAGGCCGTATCCGTCATATCCAAACGAAGCCCGGCACCCGCCTCGTAGCTGAACACGGTGTCGCTGAGGGTGGGCGTATCCAGCCCACAGTAGTATCCCCACCAGGGGTCATACCAGCACACCGGCACAGATGGCCCTGTCGCCACATTAGTGTCCAGGTACGTCGCGCCCACAGCACCATGCACATAGGGCGTCAGCGCTTTATTCACAAAATGCCAGGTCGCGTTGAGATTCATGGTGGTCATTTCCAGCTCACCACGACCATCAAAATCATCACCGCTCACGCCATCATTGTCGGTACGGAAATCGGTCTCTATCCACTCCAGTGCAAAGCCGAAAGACAGGTGTTCATCACGGTTGTAGGCCATGTCAAAACCGAAGCCCACATCATCGGTGATATCGACACTGGAACCGCGCTCACCGGGAACCGTCTGGCCTTCCAGGCCAATCACCCGGAAGCTGCCCTCCCAACGCTCGGCACGATAGCTGTTCGGAATTTCTGCCACTGCAGAACTCGCAAACATCACCAACAGTGGCACGGACCAGCAACGAAAACGCATGTAACACACTCCATAAAAAAGGCGAACCAAGAACAGGCCCGCCTTTTATATCACGTCCAGGAACGGAACGTCAGAAACGGTAGTTCAATTGTGCGCCGAGCACATCGCCCTCCAGCTCATAGGAGCCTTTCAGCTGGGCACCTTTATCCAGACGATTGATATCTGCATCCTCGACAAAGATATGAGCATATCCCACATCGATGCTGATGTTATCGCTGGGGTAAAAACCGGCCCCCAATGTAGCCCAGATACGATCAGAGTCAGGAGATATTGCTGAGCGATTGTCGGTATTCTGAGTAGAATCCTCTTTGGCTACACCAAACCGCAATACCGTGCCACCAGCAAGCGCATGGTTCAGCCCCAATGAGTAACGCACCGTGTTATCCCAATCAAATTCCTCGGTAGGATTAAACGCCAGACTTCCACTCTCAACAACCAGCGCATCCAATGTACTCCATTCTGTCCACTCAACTCCCAAAAGCAGCTGGGTTTGATCAGACAGACTCCCCGCATAGGACAACTGTAATGATGCCGGCAGGTCGATATCTGCTGAACCGGAATAGCTTCCCGGCGCTACCGGATTGCCCCCTGCCGTGGACAAGGCTGCCCCCGCATTGGAAAACGTGATATCACCTTCCACTTCGTAACTCATTTCCGAACGATAGGCGACACCAAACTGATTATTGTCGTCTGCCTTGAAGGTGGCACCCAGATTCCAGCCATAGGCGTCGTCGTCCCCCTCAAGCCGGGTCGCTGCGTTCCGGATATCGGCGTCAAGGGTTTGATAATTAACGCCAAGGCCAACACTCAACCGATCTGAAATCTTAATTGCCAATGAGGGGTTAATATTGATGGTCTGGAGGTCAGACTCAGTAGCGTAAAAATCACCTGCCGTCACAGGCCCAAGCCCCCCTGGAGGCGGCGGGGTGACATAAGCATTACCCCACCCGGACTCATATTCGATCTTTGTCCCGAACGGTGAAACCACACTTAAACCAAAGGTCATTGTTTCACTGACCGGCACCGCCAGAAAAAGACTGCCAATAAACGGCTCAACATCATCGAAATCACCAGCACCCGCGCCTGACTGTGGCACCAGGCCATTGAAGGTGCCTCCTGTTCCAGTTTCAAAGGAGGTATCAATCCAGACCTGATGTACAGGCACAGAAATTTCCGTTCTACGCAAATCTGCCAACGTGGCCGGGTTGTACCATTGATTAGCTGCATTTTCGCTCAGCACCCCGGCACCGGCATACGCGGTGCCCAGAGCTGAAACCGATTGATAAGAAACTGAAAAACCACTTGCCGTAGCTGGCCCAGAAAACAATCCGAGCGCAACTCCTGCAATTGCAGCGCCTGTTCTTTTCATTGTGACTCTCCCTGATCTCAATAAAACAGCTCAAACACGCAGGGCTCAAACAGCCCTTTTTGTATAAAAAACCATCACCAGACGGTCATTTCTCAGCCTATGCCTATCGTTTTGCTCAAAAAAGCAATTTTTTGTAAAACGGCGAATACATCGTCAAAACGACGTGAAGTTCTGGGTGCGAGACAGGTACAGCCCAATGACAGGCCGAGGAAAGGAGGGGGAGAGCCAATAAGCGGAATAAAAAAGGCTGCCCGAAGGCAGCCTTTTTGCGATTACAAAAACCGGAAATCAGTCGGCCAGCACTGCCTTGGCGATAATGGTTTTCATGATCTCGTTGGTACCACCGTAGATGCGCTGAACGCGGGAGTCCGCGAACATCCGGGCAATCGGATATTCCCACATGTAACCGTAACCACCATGCAACTGCAGACACTCATCAATCACTTCACATTGCAGGTCAGTGATGTAGTACTTGCCGGCAGCCGCAGTCGGGATATCCAGCTCATGCTTGAGATGCAGCTCCAGACAACGGTCCACATAAGTGCGCGCCACCTGCAGCTTGGTATGCATTTCTGCGATCTTGAACTGGGTGTTCTGGAAATCGGCAATGGATTTACCGAATGCCTTGCGCTCTTTCACGTACTGGATAGTTTGCTCAAGCGCAGATTCTGCCATCGCCAGACCACCAATAGAGATACCCAGACGCTCCTGCGGCAGTTCCTTCATCAGATAGATGAAACCCATGCCTTCTTCACCCAACAGGTTCTCCGCCGGCACTTTGACATCCTGGAAAAACAGCTCGGAAGTATCCTGGGCTTTCATGCCGACTTTTTTCAGGTTAGTGCCCTTCTCGAAACCTTCAGAGTCGGTTTCTACAACGAACAGGCTGATGCCCTTGGCACCCTTGCTCGGATCAGTCTTGGCTACCACGATCACGATGTCAGCATTCTGACCGTTGGTGATGAAGGTCTTGGAACCGTTCAGCACGTAGTGATCGCCCTGCTTCACGGCAGTAGTTTTCACGCCTTGCAGATCAGAACCGGCACCCGGCTCGGTCATGGCAATGGCACCAATGCACTCACCGGTCACCATCTTCGGCAGGTATTTCTCTTTCAGGAATTCGCTACCGTTGTTTTGGATATAGGGGGCAACAATCTCGGTATGCAGCCCCCAGCCGATGCCGGTCAAGCCAAGACGAGAGATCTCTTCATTGATCACCACGCTGTACAGGAAGTCTGCCTCGATGCCGCCATACTGCTCTTTCACCATGGGGCACAGGAAACCCTGCTCACCGGCCTTCAGCCACACCTCGCGAGGCACAACACCCTGCTTTTCCCACTCTTCATTGTTGGGAACCGCTTCGGCTTCGAGGAATTTGCGAACGGTATCGCGGAAGGTTTCGTGGTCAGAACTGAACAGCGTACGGGGGATCATGAATCTCTCCGGTTTCGTGTTATGGGAGTCGCCCCAAAACCGGACAAGGCCGGGGCACAGAATGCCCCATGATGTTCACTAAGCCTATCTTTCCGCAATGACCGAATAGATCACGCGATTATGGCCCTGAGAAATCCTGCCAATGTTTGTGAAAGCCCCGCCAAGAACGGCGAGCCAGCCTTAATCGCAGAGCCGCATCAGGCGCGGTGTTCACGGCCAAGATATTCAGAGGACTGCATTTCCTGCAGGCGTGAACGAGTACGCTCGAACTCAAAGTCCAGCCGGCCCCCGGCATAGATATCCTCGATGGGTGCCTCGGCGCTCATCACCAGCTTGACCGCACGATCGTAGAACTCATCTACCATGTTGATGAAACGCCTTGCCATATCATCCTTGCTGGCGCTCATCTGCTCCACATTGCTCACCAGCACAGTGTGAAACTCGCGGGCGATCTCAATGTAATCTGTCTGGCTACGCGGGCCATCACACAGCGCCTTGAAATCAAACCAGACCACGTCGTCCGCACACTGCACTGCCGGTATCTTGCGGCCCTCAATCAGCACATTACAGGATTCCCGATGGCGAGAGTGATCCGGCTCCAGAGTCTGGAACCGCTCACGCATGAAGGCGTCCGCCACTTCTCCCAATGGGCAGTGATAAAGCTCTGCCTGTTCCAGCAATCGCAGTCGGTAATCGGTGCCGCCATCCACATTCAGCACCTGAGTGTGCTGCTTGAGCAGCTCGATAGCGGGCAAGAAGCGAGCTCGTTGCAGGCCGTCCTTGTAGAGGCCGTCAGGAACAATATTGGAAGTAGCTACCAGCGTGACACCGTTAGCGAACAATTCCTGCATCAAGCCGGCAAGAATCATGGCGTCGGTAATGTCGGTGACAAAAAACTCATCAAAACACAGCACACGCGCCTGGGAAGCAAACTTGCGGGCGATATTGATCAGCGGATTTTTCTCCCCCTGTCGCTCACGCATTTCCTTGTGCACCTTCTGCATAAAGCGGTGAAAGTGCATGCGGCGCTTTTCTTCAAACGGCAGCGCCTCGAAAAAAACATCCATCAAATAGGTCTTGCCACGTCCGACACCACCCCACATGTACAATCCCATCTGGGGTTGCGGTTTACGAAACCGACCTAGCAACCCTTTGCCGGGTTCTTGCAGCAAGCGATGGTAAAGATCATCCAGCGCTTCCACCGCCCGCAACTGGGCAGCATCCTGAAAGAAGTCCTCACGCTGAAGATCGGCCTGGTATTGCTCAAGTGGAGTCATAGTCATCTATATGGCTGAAATAAGCGCGCCAATGTAGCGCCGGGCAAAAGTGATGGCAATTATCTCGTCAGACAGGCAAATGGCTGGCTGCCGCCTCCTTGAGATCCACCAGTCGACCATGAAAGAAATGGCCACAGTCCGGAAAACGAATCAGATCAGGCTCCAGAGGCGTAGCAGCCGCCCACTGAAACACCTGCTCCGCAGGCACCACTTCGTCATCCTCACCCTGCACCACGGTCACCGGGCAGCCGGTCTTTTCGATCTCAGCGAAGGCGTAGTGATGCACCGGTGGTGCCACCAGCAGCAGATGATTTACCGGATCACCATTGGCATTCAGTATTTCGGCACCCCGTGCCGCCACAAAACTGCCAAAGGAAAAACCCGCCAGCCACAGGGGCAGTGAAGGCCATTGCTGACGCAACCAGCTATGTACCGCCAACAGATCCTCGGTTTCTCCAATACCGTCGCTGTAAGCCCCCTGGCTTTCCCCCACGCCACGAAAGTTGAAGCGCACTACCACTCCGCCCTTGTCCCGAACCAGACGGGTCAGCGTGGTCACGACCTTGTTATCCATGGTGCCGCCAAACAAAGGATGGGGATGACAAACGATAGCGATGAAGTCCGGCGCATCACTGCCCTGCTCTATGACGGCTTCCAGTCTGCCTGCAGGACCCTCCAGCTGCTCACGTTGCGCTGCCATCAGCCACCTCCGTCGAAGAATTGTTACGAGTTATCCCCTTGGCGGCCAACCGGCTCTGTGCTGCAATAGCCTCAAGTTTGTCGCCAAACACTGGGGACATTGTACAGGAGTATGCCATGGATATGCTGACAACCGGGGTGCTGAGCTTTGCTGCCGGCGTAATCGTTGGAGCGGGCCTGCTGTTCTGGCTGTTACCGGCACGGCGTCAGGCCGGCCAGTTGATCAGGGATCGGGATGAGGCACGTCAGGCGTTAAATCATTATCGGGAGCAGGTGGATGACCATTTCCTGCATACCGCAGAGCTGGTCAACGACATGACTCAGGCATATCGCACTGTTCATGAACATTTATCCCGCGGAGCCCAGGCATTGTGTTCCGAAGGTGGCAGGAAGCGGGCAGCCGCCAAGTCTCTGGATTCAGCATCCAACCGGGACAACTCTGACCCCATCGCTCCACCGCTGGATTATGCGCCCAGCGCCAAAGGCGGCACCCTGGCTGAAGACTTTGGCCTGCGCAGCAACCAGACGGAGGGCCCATTCGAACCCGTGGACGTTGCCCCCCCGGCCGAGCCCGACACCATTGTTGAGCCACCCAGGGACTACGCAGAAGGCTGCGATGACCAAGGTTGTCCACCGGAGCAGGAAAAGAAATAACCTGATCAGCCACACGCAAAGCGGAGATTGCCCAACGGCATCTCCGCTTTTTTTCCGCTTCGCAAAGGCTTTATGAGTTAAAGGTGTCTGCGACCCGAACCGGCACAGGTTCTGGATCCACCACGATGTCTGCAGGAAGCCTTCCTGCTGGATCGCCATCCGCCTGAATCGGTTCGTCACCTGTTTCGCAGCTGATCGTGACCTGCTCGGCACGCAGACTGGCCACACCATCCATCTGCTCCATACGGCCAAACAACAAGGCCGTCAGGCAGCGCAGCAGGAACCGCACGCCCGGTTTCTGAAACAACAATACCTGCACCTGGGGCCGGAGGATATTGGCTTCACGGCTCAGCACGAAGCTACCACCATAGTGCTTGCCGTTAGTGACGATGGCAGAAAAACAGTCCAGCGGCCGACCATCTACCGCCACCCGGTAACGCTGCTCACCATAACGACGAATCTGGCTGAGCATGGACAGGGCATAGGCCAGCTTGCCAAAGCGCTCCTTGATACCCAGATCCACCGCATCCACAACCCAGGCATCATAGCCAATGCCACACATCATGATGAACCGCCGCCCATTAAGCCGGGCCGGCGTGATCATTACGCTTTTCCCCTGCACCACAACCCTTGCAGCCGCTTCCGGCTTCTTCGGCAATGCCAGTTCCTTGGCCAGCACATTGGCGGTGCCCGTAGCAAACACGCCCAGCGCCACACCAGGCGCAATGCCGTTGAGCACCTCATTGGTGGTGCCGTCCCCGCCCACCGCCACAACACAGTCACCCTGATCCTCCCGCGACTGCAGGTATCGAGTGGCATCGTTGGGTCCGGTGGTGTGATACAACGTTACGCGTGCATTCAGACGCTCCAGTTCCGCCACAAAGCGACAAAGCAACGCCTCCCGGCCACCGCCTGCAGCCGGATTATAAATAACCGTGATATTCATGAAAGAAAGGTATTCCTCGTCCTGCCACCGCCAGATGCGGTTAGCTCCGCCCGTCTAAGCCGGGTTATCGATGTCGATAAAAATATGTTCAATACCGTGCTTGTCACTTAGCCATTGCCCCAGCGCCATTACCCCATAACGCTCAGTGGCGTGATGACCACAGGCAAAATAGTGCATCCCGGTTTCGCGGGCAAAATGGGTGGTGGGTTCAGATATTTCACCACTGAGGTAAGCATCCACGCCTTTTTGCTGTGCCTGCTCAATAAACCCCTGAGCGCCCCCTGTGCACCAGGCAATGGTTTCGATTTCATCCCCTGGATCACCCACATGCAAAGGCGTACGACCCAACACCGCTTCCACATGGCCACAGAATTCATCGGCTGACATTGGGCTGTCCAGCCTGCCCACATTGCCAACCGGCATGGCGGACTCATCCAACCCCCCTTCCGTAATCAACCCCAGACGCCGGGCCAGCTGGGCATTGTTACCCAGGGTCGGGTGGGCATCCAGCGGCAGATGATACGCAAAAAGATTAATGTCATGCCGAAGCAGTGACTGCAGGCGCTGCTTCTTCATGCCGCGAACCTGCGGGTTTTCGCCTTTCCAGAAATAGCCATGATGGACAAGGATCGCATCGGCCTCCTCCACAATGGCAGCATCAATCAAAGCCTGACAGGCGGTAACGCCGCTGACCACCCGACGAATCTGCTCCTTGCCCTCCACTTGAAGACCATTGGGGCAGTAGTCCTGAAAACGGCCTGCCGACAGCTCCTGATCGAGCAGAGACAGCATATAATCGCGCTTGAGCATGGCACCTACCGGGCAATATCCTGAATTCCGGGGGCTGCAGCCGCCGCATGGCGGTAGAATTTAACCGCTGCAGGCCCTACTATGCGCGCAGTTTACCTATCCGGGCCGGCTCTTGTCTCGCCAACAGACAGACAAGACGACCCAATAGCTGGCTAATAACAGGTCAGCCATATCAACGGGGGCACATTCGGTGGTCAGAGTGATTCGTTTCTTTGCTGGACCCATTTTCGCCGGCCTGGCGGTGGGGCTGGCTGTGCTCTGGTGGTACGAATGGGGTCCCAGCGCCAGCCCGGCGAAGAATGACACAGGCGTCGCCAGCTATTCCGGTGCGGTGAATCATGCCGCGCCTGCGGTAGTGAATATCTATACCACCCAGATCGTCACCAGTGATGATGACGCGGAAGCTCCGCTATTCAACAATTTCATGGAGCAACCGCGCCGGGAGCGCGCCCTGAGTAGTTTGGGTTCGGGCGTTATTGTGGACGACAGCGGCTACATTTTGACCAGCTACCACGTTATTCGCGATGCCGATGAGATTCTGGTGGCGCTGCGCGATGGCCGCGACAGCCCGGCACGGGTGGTCGGCACCGACCCGGAAACGGATCTGGCCCTGCTCCACATTGCCCTGGAAGACCTGCCGGAGGTCGAGCTGAATGGTAATGGCCCTGTTCAGGTAGGGGATGTGGTGCTCGCCATCGGCAACCCGCTGGGCGTTGGCCAAACCGTCTCCATGGGCATCGTCAGCGCCACCGGGCGCAGCCACCTGGGTATCGCCACCTTCGAAAACTTTATCCAGACCGATGCGGCCATCAACCGTGGCAACTCCGGCGGAGCACTCATCGACACCAACGGCCACCTGATCGGTATCAACACTGCCATCTTGTCCGCCGACGGTAGCTGGCAGGGCATCGGATTTGCCACCCCCGCCTCTATTGCCAACGAAGTGATGACCGACTTGATCGAGCACGGCCGGGTAATTCGCGGCTACCTTGGCGTCACCGTGCAGGATATGACCCCTTCACTGGCGGAAAGCTTTGGTATTGATGACGTCCGTGGTGGCGTTGTCACCGCCGTGGTCGTGGATAGCCCGGCCCACAAGGGCGGATTACAACCAGGGGATGTGCTGGTAGGCGTTAACGGAGACCCGATGGCGGACGGCTATGAAGCCATGAACCGCATCGCCGGCATGAAGCCAAACCAGGATGTCACCCTGGACATCATCCGCAACCGCCAGCCCATGAGTGTGGACGTGATCATCGGCACCCGCCCACCGGCGGAGACGGAATAGGAAATGCGGCACGCCTGGGGCCGGATGCCTGATTGTTGCTTTTTGATTGTCGAAACTCGGTACTCGAAACTCGCCTCTGGAATCCTTACCTCTCACCAAGGCGAGGATCGCGTGCAGGCAAGCTCTTACAGCAACGTATCCAGCGCCTCGATCAATGCCTGGTTCTGCTCCGGGGTGCCCACCGTGATGCGCAGGTAATCGGCGATGCGCTCGGGCTTGCCGAAGTGACGGACGATGACACCTTGCTCTCGCAAGCCTTTCGCCAGACTTTCACCGCTGTGTTGCGGATGCCGGGTAAAAATAAAGTTGGCTGCCGAAGGCAGGTTTGCAAAACCTCGTTGAGCCAGTGCTTTGTTCAGCAACTCGCGCTGGCTGATGACCAACCCACAGCCTTTCTCAAACCATTCCTGGTCTTCAAACGCAGCAGCCCCTGCAGCAATCGCCAGCCGATCCAGCGGGTAGGAGTTGAAGCTGTCCTTGATGCGATTGAGGCCATCAATCAATGCCGCATCCCCAACAGCCAGACCGATGCGCAACCCCGCCAGGGAGCGAGATTTGGACAAGGTCTGGGTAACCAGCAAATTCGGGTACTGGTTGATCAGGCTGATCGCGCTTTCACCACCGAAATCAATGTAGGCTTCATCCACCACCACCAGAGACTCTGTGTTGGCTTTCAGCAAACGCTCGATCTCGCTCAGCGGCAGCAGGCGCCCCGTAGGCGCATTGGGATTAGGGAAGATAATGCCGCCATTGGGCTTGAGATAATCATCAACCGCAATGGCCAGATCCTGATCCAGCGCCACCGGTTCATAATCAATCTGGTATAGCCCGCAGTACACCTTGTAGAAGCTGTAGGTAATATCAGGAAACAGCAGCGGCTTGTCTTGCTTGAAGAAGCCCAGAAACAGGTGCGCCAACACTTCATCAGAGCCATTGCCGACAAACACCTGGTCGCGCTGCACACCGTAGTAGGACGCGATGGCGTCCTTGAGCTGGCTGCTGTCAGGATCCGGATACAGGCGCAGGCGCTCATCCGCTTCGCCCCGAATCACGTCCAGCACTTTCGGTGACGGACCCAGTGGATGCTCGTTGGTATTCAGCTTCACCAGCTTGCTCATCTTCGGCTGCTCACCCGGCACATAGGGCTCCAGCTGATGAACAAAATCACTCCAGTATTTGCTCATAACCTTTCAAACCGTAAAAAGCAAAGATGTTGTTTTACCACAGAGTTCACCGAGATCATTGAGCAAAACACCAAGCCCCTGAATCACAGAAGAAGCCAGAGCGAGCGCATGGTTTTATCTCTGTGGCCTCTGTGTTCTCTGTGGTGAAATTATTTCTTGATTCTAAATTCCGCACTGCGCGCATGGGCGGTGAGGCTTTCGCCTCGCGCCAACGGGGATGCGATGGCCGCCAGGCTGCTGGCACCTTCCGGGGAACAGCCAATCAGAGAGCTGCGCTTCTGGAAATCATAGACCCCCAGCGGCGAAGAAAACCGCGCAGTGGCACTGGTGGGCAGCACGTGATTCGGGCCGGCACAGTAATCGCCCAGTGCTTCCGGAGTGTGGCGCCCCAGAAAAATGGCACCGGCATGGCGGATCTTTTTGGCCCACTCTTCGGCGTTATCGATGGACAGCTCCAGATGCTCGGAGGCGATGGTATTGGCGATCTCGATGGCTTCGTCCAGATCCTTTACCTGAATCAGGGCTCCACGGTTTTTCATGGAGGTACGAATGATAGTTTCCCTCTCCAGCGTCTGAACCAGCTTTTCCATGGAATCGGCCACCTGCTTCAGATAGTCCTCTTCCGGGCACACCAGAATCGCCTGAGCTTCTTCATCGTGTTCAGCCTGGGAAAACAGATCCATGGCGATCCAGTCCGGATCGGTCTTGCCGTCACACACCACCAGGATTTCGGAGGGGCCGGCGATCATGTCGATACCCACCTTGCCGAATACCTGGCGCTTGGCTTCCGCCACAAAGATATTGCCGGGGCCAACGATCTTGTCCACCGCAGGCACCGTATCAGTGCCATAGGCCAACGCCGCCACCGCCTGGGCACCCCCTACTGAGATAAAGCGATCCACGCCAGCAATGGCTGCCGCCGCCAGCACCATGTCATTGAGTTCGCCGCCCGGAGCAGGAGACACCATGATGATTTCGGCAACGCCCGCCACCTTGGCAGGCAAGGCATTCATCAACACCGAGCTGGGATAAGCCGCTTTGCCACCGGGCACATAGATGCCAGCACGATCCAGCGGGGTCACCTGCTGACCGAGCAGGGTGCCGTCCGCCTCACGGTAACTCCAGGAGTCCTGTTTCTGTTTTTCGTGGTAGCTGCGCACGCGCTCGGCGGCAGCTTCCAGTGCTTCACGCTGTGAAGCGGGAATACGCGCCAGCGCCGCCTGCAACTGCTCCGGGCCCACCACCAGCTCAGCAGCAGACGCCACCTCACGACGGTCGAATTTGACGGTGTACTCCACCAGCGCCTCGTCACCACGACGGGCCACATCGTGGACAATGCCATGCACCAGCCCGGTCACTTCCGCATCGCGCTCCTCAGACCAGGCGGTCAGCGCGGTGAGCTGCGTATTGAAGTCCGCATCTTGGGAATTGAGCCAGGTGGTTTCCATGCTTGAGTACCGTAAAAGTCAGAATCAAAGTCCAGTTTTACCACAGAGGGCACAGAGTTCACTGAGGGAAAAACCTGATATTTTCTATCGCCGGGATCAGCAGAAACTCTCGCCTCCTCAATGAAGGAAGTTTTTTACTCTGCGCTCTCTGTGATCTCTGTGGTGAAAAACGCTTTTGCTCTTTTCTGGACTACTCTTTACGCGACGCGACGGCCTCGCCCAGCTTGTCCAGGATGGCCTGGATATCCGCGTGACGGGTTTTCATGCTGGCGCGATTGACGATCACACGAGTGGAGATATGGGCGATCAGCTCGGTGGGCTCCAGACCGTTGGCGCGCAGAGTGTTACCGGTATCGACGATATCCACGATGCGGTCCGCCAGCCCTACCAGCGGTGCCAGCTCCATGGCACCGTACAGTTTGATCACTTCCGCCTGCTTGCCCTGTTCAGCAAAGTAAGCCTTGGCCACGTTAACGAACTTGGTGGCCACACGCAGGCGCCCCCCCACTTCCGGGGCATTATTCACTGCCGCCACCATCAGCTTGCAGCGGGCAATATTCAGATCCAGCGGCTCAAACACACCATCTGCGCCGTGCTCCATCAGCACATCCTTGCCTGCCACACCAATATCGGCCGCACCGTGTTGCACATAAGGCGGCACATCAGTGGCACGGATAATGATGATCTTCACGTCATCACGGGTGGTGTCGAAGATCAGCTTGCGCGAAGCAGACGGATCTTCCAGCAGTTCAATCCCGGCGGCTTTCAACAGCGGCAGGGTTTCCTTGAGGATACGCCCTTTTGAGAGGGCGATGGTCAACGGTTTCTGAGACATATTCTTCAGCCAGACCTAACGCGGCACGCGGCGAATGACCGCGCCCAGCGATTGCAGTTTCTCTTCGATACATTCGTAGCCACGATCGATGTGGTAGATCCGGTCTACGGTGGTTTCCCCTTCTGCCGCCAACGCCGCGATCACCAGGGATGCGGAAGCTCGCAGGTCGGTGGCCATGACGGGCGCACCAGTGAGTTGCTCCACACCACGGCAGATGGCGGTGTTGCCCTGCACTTCGATATCGGAGCCCATGCGGTTCATTTCCTGCACATGCATAAAGCGGTTTTCAAACACCGTTTCCACAATGGTGCCAGTGCCCTCAGCGATCAGGTTCAGGGCCATGAACTGGGCCTGCATGTCGGTGGGCATGGCCGGGTACGGCGCGGTGCGCAGGGACACGGCTTTCGGCCGGCGGCCTTCCATGTCCAGCTCGATCCAGTCGTCACCGGTGGTGATCTTGGCCCCGGCTTCCTTGAGTTTCTGCAGCACGGCATCCAGGATGCCCGGCACGGTGTCCTTGGTCTTGATGCGACCACCGGTGATGGCAGCGGCAATCAGGTAGGTGCCGGTTTCAATGCGATCGGCAATCACCTGATGGTGACAGCCGCCCAGCTTCTCCACCCCTTCGATGGTGATGGTATCGGTGCCGGCACCACTGATCTTGCCACCCATGGCATTGATGAAGTTGGCCAGATCTACCACTTCCGGTTCGCGGGCGGCGTTCTCCAGGTAGGTGGTACCTTCCGCCAGCGCCGCCGCCATCATCAGGTTCTCGGTACCGGTCACGGTGACGGTATCCATGACAATGCGGGCACCTTGTAAACGCCCCTCTACAGAGGCATGCACATAGCCGTTGGCCACTTCGATCTGGGCGCCCATGGCTTCCAGGCCACTGAGGTGGATATCCACCGGGCGGGAACCAATGGCACAGCCCCCCGGCAGCGACACGGTGGCCTTGCCGAAATGCGCCACCATCGGCCCCAGCACCAGAATAGAGGCGCGCATGGTCTTCACCAGTTCATAGGGCGCCACCAACTCCTTGATGGTGCTGGCATTCACCTCCACGTGCATGCGGTCGTCGATCACCACTTCCACGCCCATGCGGCCCAGTAGCTCGATCAGCGTGGTCACATCCTGAAGATGCGGCAGGTTGCCCACAGTCACCGGCTCACTGGCCAGCAGGGTGGCGGCCAGAATCGGCAGGGCGGCGTTCTTGGCGCCGGAAATGCGGATTTCGCCGTCCAGACGGCGGCCACCGGTGATGATCAATTTATCCATGAACTGTCTCTAGGCTTGTCTTGAGAGGCCCGGCGTGAAACTCAGGCCAGCCCCATATTCTGGGCTTTTTCCCACTCGGCGGGGGTAAAGGTGATGATCTGCACCGCGTGGATGGTATTGCTCTGGATCTGCTCGTTGATGGTGGCATACACCAGCTGCTGCTTTTTCACTGGCATCAGACCCGCGAAGGCCTCTGATACCACGCGAATCTGGAAACGGTCACCGCCACCTTCCACGACCACATCGGCATCGTCGAAGCCGGCTTCCACCAGCGCTTTTACCTCTTCCGGATTCATGTTGGCTCCTTCTAATGGGGCAACCGGGGCATTACAGGAATGTGCGCCCCAAACAGCACAGGAGCGGGCTGGCTTACCAACCCGCTCCATCTCTCAGGGGCGCAATAATACGCGAGCCGTCGCAGCCTTGCCACGGCACCAGCCTCAAGGGGACCTCAAGCGTCGCCAGCCTCGGCCTGCTTGTCCTCGATACCGGCATCAATCTTGGCGTCCGCGCTCCAGTTATCGATTACCTTGTCGATATCACCATACTCCTGCATGCCCTGGGCAAACTGGCTCTTGAAGGTATCCGCCAGGTCCAGTCCATTCACATAGACATTGATGACCTTCCACTGCTCATCACGGGAAAACAGGGTATAGAAAATCGGGATAGTCTTGCCGGTATTGGTCTGCACTTCCATGCGCACGCGAGCATAATCACCACGCAGATCCCCGTCCTGTATGGGCAGGGTGGTGATTTGCTGCCCGTCATACAGCGTAATCCCTGAAGCATAGGTATTGATCAGGCTGTTCTTGAACACATCCAGAAAACGGTATTTCTGCTCCTTGCTGGACGGGCCGAAATAATCCCCCATGACCATACGGGTGATACGCTTGAAATCCACCAGGTCCACCAGCTCTTCGCGCACCATTTCCCGGGCCAATTCCGGGTTTGCCTCAAGCTGCTCTCTCTCAGCATCAATCCGCGAGGTCATGCGCTCCACCGCATCGATTACCACCTGCCGTGGATCTGTCTGTGCTTGAGCCAACGCTGCGAGCGCCATCAGGATCAGCGCCACCGCTGCAGCAAATCGTCGTTGTTGTTGCATCCATTATCTCCCTGTCATCATCGGGCGGTTTTACGGGGTTACTCCGCCGCTGTCCAGAACCAGTCTGAAGTATTGGAGTCACAACAAGGGCGAACAGTTCCAAAAGGCTGCAGACCCAGCCCGCCAATGGCCCTGGAGGTGCATCGAAACAGCCGGGAAGCACAACGCCATTTTGGGGCACCCCCACGCCGTTTGACGTGTATAATCGCCGCAATTACAGGGAGATTGCATGAGTCACAACCATATAAGTGTCGGTCAGCGAGTACTGGATATCGAGGCCCGCGCCGTCAACGCACTGAAAGACAGCCTCGACGATCAGTTTTCCGCCGCCTGCGAACAGATGCTGAAAGCCAAGGGGCGCGTCATCGTTACCGGCATGGGTAAAAGCGGCCATGTGGGCAGCAAGCTGGCAGCCACCCTGGCCAGCACCGGCACCCCTTCTTTCTTTGTGCACCCTGGCGAGGCCTCCCACGGCGATCTGGGCATGATCACCGCTGATGACGTGGTGCTCGCGCTGTCCAACTCAGGGGAGACCGCCGAGGTACTGGCCATCCTGCCGGTGATCAAACGCAAGGGCACCGTCCTGATCGGCATGACCGGCCGTCCCTCCTCTACCCTGGCGCAACTTTCCGACGTTCATCTCACCGTCGCAGTGAGTGAAGAGGCCTGCCCTCACAATCTCGCCCCCACTTCCTCCACTACCGCGGCGCTGGCCATGGGGGATGCGCTGGCGATTGCGCTGCTGGAAGCCCGCGGCTTTACCGCTGAGGACTTTGCCCTCAGTCACCCCGGAGGCAGCCTGGGCCGCCGCCTGCTACTCAAGGTGGATGACATCATGCACGCTGGAGATACCCTGCCCGCGGTATCGACCAACACCAGCTTCAGCGACGCGCTACTGGAAATGACAGCCAAAGGGCTCGGCATGACTGCCGTGATCGCCGATGACGGCACCCTCGCCGGGATCTTCACCGATGGAGACCTGCGTCGCCTGCTGGACCGGGATCTGGATATTCGCAAGGCCAGCATTGCCGACGTGATGGTGACCAACCCCATCACCATCGCCAGCGGCCACTTGGCAGCCGAGGCCCTACAAATCATGGAAAGCCGAACGATTAATGGCCTGGTGGTACTGGATGCCGATCGCAAGCCGATCGGCGCTTTTAACATGCAGGACCTGCTACGAGCCGGGGTGGTGTAATGCAGATTTCATCCATTGATGCCCAAAATCTGCGCCTGATGGCCTTCGATGTGGACGGCGTAATGACCGACGGGCGCATCTATTTCACTGAAAACGGCGAAGCCATCAAGGTGTTCAACACCCTGGATGGCCACGGCCTGAAAAAACTGGCCGCCAGCGGCGTCACCCTTGCCATCATTACTGGCCGCAACACCCCTATGGTGGCCAGGCGCGCCGCCGATCTGGGCATCGAACATGTCATTCAGGGGCGCGAAGACAAAGGTGTGGCACTGGCCGATCTGGCTCAACAGCTAGGTGTGGCCGCCAGCGAAACCGGTTACGCGGGTGACGACGAGCCAGACGTGAGCGCCCTTGAATGGGCGCAGCTGAGCTTTGCTCCAGCCAACGCCCATGACTGCGCCAAGCAGGCGGCAGACCACCACACTCAGCGCCGTGGCGGCGAAGGCGCCGTTCGCGAAATCTGCGATGCCATCCTCATCCAACGAGGTGCGGCATGAAACGTCAGGGGCTGTTAAGCGCCACCGGCATCCTGCTGCTTGGTCTGGTGGTACTGATGACCCTTCACGAGTGGGACAGCAGCCTTCCCGGTGAGGACCAGGCCGTACTCACCGCGCCGGCGATCCTGGCCCATGAGATTAATGCTCGCGCCTACAGCGAAGAAACCGGGGAACTGCAATACCATCTGGTTGCCGACAACCTGGTGCAATACGATCACAATCCGCTGACAGAAATGACGCGCCCGCGACTCTTGATGTCCAATGAGCAAGGCCAGTGGACCATCACCAGCGAGAACGGCACAGTGCAGCAGAATGGCAAGCTGATTGTCTTCACCGGGCAGGTCGAGACGCGCAACCCCCAGCAAAAAGTCGAACTGGATACCGACGAGCTGCGCTTTGACAGTGACACCAACATCGCCACCAGCCCTGGAGATGCCATCCTCCGGTTTGAAAGTGGCGAGACCCGTGCCGGCTCACTGGAGGCGGATCTCGACAAGGGGGTATTATCCCTCGACCAAGGAGTAGAGAGTGAATTCAATGCCCCGGCATCGTAGCGCACTGGGCGCCTGCCTGACCTTGCTTGCCAGCCTTGCCTGCGCCGCACCGGTAGAAGGCCCGATTTCCGTGTCTGCCGACCACGGCCGCTTTGAACAGGCTGCCGGGACCGGTGTTTACAGCGGCAACGTAGAGCTGCTTCAGGGCAACCGCACCATGCAGGCAGAAAAGATGTCCCTGTTTACCAAAAATGGCGAACTGGTCCGCGTGGAAGCCGCAGGCACCCCGGTAAAACTCTCCGAAGGTGAAGACCTGGAAGCCCACGCAAGCAATCTGGTGTATGACATCAAGGCCCGCACCCTGGTACTGACCGGCGATGCGTTTATCCGCCACAAGGGCAACACCTTCGAAGGAGCCAAGGTGGAATACAGCCTGGATTCCAAACGCGTGGATGCCAGCAGTGAAGGCGATCAGCGGGTTCGCCTGGTGATTCCGGCAGAAAACCAGATCCCCGGCAACGACCAGCAAGACAATACAGATTCGGAGCCCACTCCCCCATGACGCATCTCCGCGCCCATCATCTGGCAAAAAGCTATAAAGGCCGCCGGGTGATCGAAGACGTTTCCCTGGATGTCGACTCCGGGCAAATTGTCGGACTGCTTGGCCCTAATGGGGCCGGCAAGACCACCTGCTTCTACATGATTGTTGGCCTGGTGGAGGCGGATGCCGGTCGTATCGAGATCAACGAGACCGACATCACCCATCTGCCCATGCATGGCCGCGCCAAGCAGGGCATCGGTTACCTGCCCCAGGAAGCCAGCATCTTCCGCCGCCTCACTGTGGAAGAAAACATTATGGCCATCCTGGAAACCCGCAAGGAACTGAGTAAACAGGAACGCCACGAGCGCATGGAAAACCTGCTCAAGGAATTCCATATCACCCATATTCGCGACTCCCTGGGCATGAGCCTGTCAGGGGGCGAACGTCGCCGCGCCGAAATTGCCCGCGGGCTGGCCACCGACCCGGATTTCATCCTGCTGGATGAGCCTTTCGCCGGGGTTGATCCGATTTCCGTGAATGACATCAAAGGCATCATTCGCCATTTGAAAGAGCGCGGCATCGGCGTACTAATCACTGACCACAACGTGCGCGAGACCCTGGATATCTGCGACACAGCGTACATCGTCAGCGCCGGACACATCATCGCCTCAGGCGACGCAGACACCATTCTCTCCAATCAGCAGGTGCGGGATGTTTACCTGGGTGCAGATTTCAGGCTGTGAGTTAGTGAACAGCTAACAGTGAATAGTGAACAGCGGCGCGCGTCCAGCGTGAGGGTTTTCAAACACCCGAAGCCGCGCCAGGGCCATGGCGCGGGCAGCAAAGCCCCCAAAACCCACCCGCGCCACGCCGCGCACTGTTAACTATTCACTGTTAACTGCCTCTACCACACCTTTTCCGCTGGCACAATTATTGCTAGAAAGAGTTTGAAGCTGTTATTCTCGGGTTTTTGGGGATCTCACCAAACCTGAGCAGTATGAAGCCCACACTACAACTACAAATCGGCCAGCAGCTGACCATGACACCGCAGCTGCAGCAGGCCATCCGCCTCCTCCAGCTGTCCACCCTGGATCTTCGTCAGGAGATTCAACAAGCCGTGGAGAGCAACCCTCTGCTGGAAATGGCCGATGATTTTGGTGACGACTCCCTGCCAGACAGTGACGAAGATCGTCATGATGACGAGCTGAACACTGAGCGCGATGACGCTCTGGAAGAATTTGTCGACGGTGATCCTGGCATTGAAACAGAGTGGGATGACGTTTACTCCGGGCAAAGCAGCAGCACCGCCGCTCTCCCTGACGATGCAGATGAGTGGCAGCAACGCCACGCCGTTTCCGGCAACCTTCAGGATCACCTGCTCTGGCAACTTAATCTGACCCCCATGAGCGACGTGGATCGCATTATTGCCATGGCGATCATCGAATCCCTTGATGATCGCGGCTACATGACAGCCTCCATCGACGACATTGTCGAGATGATCAACCGCCAGGACGACCTGCTCACTGAAGGCGACGTGCTGGAAGCGGATGAGGTGCTGGCTGTACAACATCGCCTTCAGCAGTTTGATCCCCTCGGCGTCGCCAGCCTCAATCTGGCGGACTGTCTCGGGGTCCAGCTGCGCCAGCTACCCGCTGATACCCCTTTCCGCACCCTGGCACTGGCACTACTGGAGCATCTTGAGCTACTCGAAAAGCACGACTACGTAGCCCTGCGCCGGGTATTGCAAACCAGTGAGCAGGAATTACTGGATGCCTTGTCGCTGATACGCACCCTGGATCCCGCTCCCGGTGAACAGATCGGCGACAGCCAGGTGGACTATGCCGTACCGGACGTGATCGTCCGCCAGCACAACGGGCGCTGGCAGGTCAGCCTGAATGACGACATCCTGCCCAAGGTCAACCTGCAACAGCAATACGCTAGCCTGGCCAAACAGACCTCCGGCGAAGATGGTCAGTACCTGAAAAACTGCGTTCAGGAAGCCAAATGGTTCATCAAGAGCCTGCAAAGCCGGCATGACACCCTGCTCAAGGTGGCCACCCGCATCGTGGAAGTGCAGCAAGACTTTTTCGATTATGGCGAGGAAGCCATGAAGCCGCTGGTTTTGGCCGACATTGCCGAAGCCGTCGAGATGCATGAATCGACCATCAGTCGGGTGACAAACCAGAAGTACATGATGACACCCCGCGGCGTCTTTGAGCTGAAATATTTCTTTTCCAGTCACGTGGGAACGGACGGCGGTGGCGAGTGTTCCTCCACCGCTATTCGTGCCATTATTAAGAAGCTGGTCGCTGCCGAGAATCCCCGCAAGCCGCTCAGTGACAACAAACTGGCCAGCTTGCTCAACGAGCAGGGAATCAACGTAGCGCGCCGGACCGTTGCCAAGTATCGTGAGGCAATGAGAATACCGTCATCCAGTGCTCGCAAGCGTTTGGTGTAGGGCACGAGTGACGGCCCAACAAGCAGGTAAAGGAGCCAGCCATGCAAATTAATATCAGCGGTCATCACCTGGAAGTTACCGACGCTCTGCGCACCTATGTGGGCGACAAGTTCTCCCGTCTGGAACGTCACTTCGACCAGATCACCAGCATCCAGGTAATTCTTTCTCCGGAACCGAAGACGCACAAGGCAGAATCCACCATCCATATTTCCGGGGCAGACCTGTTCGCCACCGCTGAGGCCGACGACATGTACGCGGCCATCGACAAACTCACCGACAAGCTTGATCGTCAAATCCTCAAACACAAGGAAAAGGCCGTCAGCCACAAGCACGGCCACTAAGCTGAAGCATAATTATGCGAGTTCGCGAAATACTCACCGAAGCACGTACCCATAGCGGCGTGCAGGCCAGCAGCAAGAAACAGCTGCTGGATCAGGTAGCACAGCTGGCTGCGGCCAGCTGTGAAGCCCTTAATGAGCAGGAGGTATTCGATGCGCTGGTAGCCCGGGAAAAACTGGGCTCCACCGGCATCGGTGAAGGCATTGCCATCCCTCACTGCCGGCTGGGTCATTGCCAGCAACCGGTGGGACTACTGCTCAAACTGGACACCCCGATTGATTTTGATGCCGTTGACGGCAGACCAGTGGATCTGGTCTTTGTCTTGCTGGTACCCCAGGAAAACCCGGAACAGCACCTCAAGACGCTCAGCCATCTGGCCAGCTTGTTCAACGATGACGACTATCGCAACGATCTGCGGCACAGTCAGGACACCCACAAGCTTTTTCAAACCGCAGTAGAATCAGAGGCAGAACTCAGACTGGCATCATGAAGCCACGCCCTTCAACCCCCCGATGTTTTAGCTTGTGCCTTACGCCATCACGCGAGGCCAGAAGCAGGGTAATGTCATAATGAAACTGACCATCATCAGCGGCCGCTCCGGCTCCGGCAAGACCACCGCATTGCAAGCCATGGAAGATCAGGGCTACTACTGCGTGGACAACATGCCCGTGGGCATGCTGCCCACCCTGGCCAGTCAGCTGAACGATGGTGAAGCCCCCATCGAGCGGGTTGCCGTTGGCATTGATGCCCGCAACGTGCCGGCACAATTACAGGCCTTTGACAGTATCCTCGATGCGCTGCACCAACAGGAAATCGATACCGAAATCGTTTACCTGGACGCCGACGACAACACCCTGCTCAAACGTTTCAGCGCCACCCGCAGACGCCACCCCCTGGGCACCGGCGATCGCACGCTGGAAGATGCCATCCAGCATGAACGCGAATTGCTGGCCAACATCCGTCAGCGCGCGGATCTGGTGATCGACAGCAGCAACTATGAAGTTCACAGCCTGCGTAACCAGATCCGTGAACGGGTTGCCCGGCGACAGAGCAACCTGTCACTGCAGCTGGAATCCTTTGGCTTCAAGAACGGGCTGCCCAATGATGCGGACCTGGTCTTTGATGTACGCGTGTTGCCGAATCCTCACTGGGATCCTGTACTGCGCCCCCTAACCGGGATGGATCAGCCAATCATTGATTTTTTGCAACAGCACCAAGCCAGCCACGACATGCTTGATGACATCAGCAGTTTCGTACAACGCTGGCTACCTGCCTTCGCCCACAGTGACCGCAGCTACGTAACGGTTGCTATCGGCTGCACCGGCGGCCGACATCGCTCTGTATTCATGGTAGAACAGCTGGCCAAACGTCTGCGCGAACAGGGCATTCCCCTGCAAGTTCGCCACCGCGAAAAACACTGACCCGCCCCCTGTCAGGAACACCCACCAAATGATTGAAAAGCAACTCGATGTAATCAACAAGCTTGGCCTTCACGCACGCGCTGCCGCCAAGGTTGTCAGCGTGGCCTCGCGCTACGATAGCCGCATCCTCGTGATTCACAACGGCAATCCCATCGATGCCAAAAGCATCATGGGCCTGCTCATGCTTGGCGCCGCCAAAGGCAGCAAGGTTACCTTTCAGGTAGAAGGCCCGGACGAGGCGGATGCCATGGCAGAGCTGGAAGATTTATTTGCGCGTATGTTCGACGAGGGAGAGTGAAAGACAGTTAAGAGTTAACAGTGAATAGTGAACAGTTGAAAAATCAAGTACCACATATACGGAAGGGCTGTTACTGTGTGGTTTTCTCAGCCCAAGCAGCAGCACGCATTGTTTTCGCTGTTAACTATTCACTGTTAACTGTTAACTGATTTCTTCATGCCCGCCGACAGCAGCCGCAGCCAACAACATCTAAAAGCGATCAATCGCGCGCTTGCCAGTGGCACCTATTCCCAGGTTCGCCAGCTGATCAACAACCTGCCCGGCGCGGAAGTCGCTCACTTGCTGGAATCCTCCCCTCCGCGGGAGCGGGAAATTCTCTGGCAATTGCTCAACAAGGAACAGGAAACCGAAGTTCTTCAATATCTGGGCGAAGAAGTCCGGGTAGAACTGCTGCGTAACCTGAGCACCGACGAGCTGGTCTCGCTGGTGGAAGAACTGGACACTGATGACCTGGCGGATTTGCTGCAGGAGCTGCCAGATCACGTCACCAGCCAGGTGATGGCCAGCCTGGACGAGCAGAATCGCGAGCGATTGGAACATGTCATGAGCTATCCGGTGGATACCGCCGGCGGCATCATGAATACCGATGTGATCACGGTACGCCCGGAGATCACCTTTGAGGTGGTACAGCGCTACCTGCGACTGCGTGGCGAGATTCCCCGCACCACCGATAACCTGGCAGTGGTCAACCGGAAGAATCAGTTCATCGGCCTGCTGCCTCTCACCAAGGTGCTGATCAGTGACCCCGGCACCACCGTCCGGGAAGCCATGATCACCGATATCCAGTCTATCCCGGCCACCATGCCTGATTCCGAAGTGGCCAAGATCTTTGAGCGACACGACCTGGTAACCGCTCCGGTGATCGATGAGGATGGCATGCTGGTAGGCCGTATCACCATTGATGACGTGGTAGACGTCATCATGGAAGAGGCCGACCACTCATTGATGAGCATGGCCGGTCTGGATGATGACGAAGACACCTTTGGCTCCGTCTGGCAGACAGCCCGACGCCGCGCCCTGTGGCTGGGCATCAACCTGCTTACCGCTCTGGCTGCATCTGCCGTGATTGGCCTGTTCGAAGCCACCTTGGAAAAGGTAGTCGCCTTAGCCATCCTCATGCCCATTGTGGCCAGTATGGGAGGGATCGCCGGCAGCCAGACCCTGACGCTGGTGATTCGCGCCATGGCATTGGGTCAGATCCAGTCCAACAACACCCGCTACCTGTTGTTCAAGGAGCTCTCGGTAGGTGCCATCAATGGCCTGCTGTGGGCCACCGTGATCGGCATCACCGCCGGACTCTGGTTCAAGGATCCAAGCATTGGACTGGTGATTGGCGTGGCCATGGTCATCAACCTGATCATGGCCGCCTGTGCCGGTGCCTTGCTACCCATGATCATGAAGAAAATGGGTATCGACCCGGCCTTGGCCGGGTCCGTAGTGCTCACCACCATCACCGACATTGTCGGCTTTATGGCTTTCCTGGGGCTGGCTACGGTGCTCTACGCGAATCTACTCACTTGACCGCAGGTCAACCACGGTCCGCCATACACACCTGTCTGAAGCCAAAATAGTTAGAAGCGATAATCAAGGGAACAGCGTAAAGCAAGCCAACGCCAGCGAAAACGACCCCCAGTGCAAGCAAAACCGCTACCATCAGCTGGTAACAGATCAAAGGAAGCAAATTGGCTCGGCACGCCTTCCAGCTTGTAACGACTGCTTCTCTCAACGAAAGATCTCCCAGAAACACCAATGGCACATAGAAGAAGAACGCCAGATTCGCCACCACAAGAGACAGCAGCAAAAAAGCCATCATCACATACTCGGCGATTCCCACACTGCGCGTTCGGAATGCTTCAATGGTATCCACGCCAAGCAGGTAATCCAGAATGATGACCGTCGCAAAACACAGGAAGAACGCGAGACATTGCATCACAGGCAAAGCAGCCAATGCCATGAAGCGATGATTGATACCATCCAGCGCACGCCACCATGGCGCCCTCTTGCCATGACGCTTGGAGAAGTGCAGCACACTTACCAAACCAGCATAGAACACCGGTGTCATAAGCAGCGTCAAGATTCCGCCGGCCAAGGGAAAAAATCCCGTCACCAAATTCAACAACAGCATCACCAGCAAAGCGCTTATCAGCAGCCACCAGTTCCCCCTCATGAGACCGGCACCACCATCAAACCACCCTAGCGCCTCACTGATCGTCACACGACGAGGAGAAGCGAGCATCGCTTCAGCCCAAAGCGGGCCAACCTGAAAGCCACCCAATTCTTCGGAAGATTGCTGCAATGACATTGGCTACCACCTCACAGAACAAAAAGGGACTGCAGCCTAAACGCCTTATATCTGAGAAGAGACCGGCAAAAGATTAAACCCGTGTACGAGATCAAACCGTCATGACGAAAATGGCCGCCTATTCACCGATTGCTCGGTAAACAGGCGGCCATTTCGATATGCCGCATGTGGAAAGTTTAAGAAAGGCCCCTACTCTTCCACGAAAATATCCTTGAAACCGACATAGTAGGCCGCCGCCAATATGGGCATCGCCACTAGCCAGCCGAGAAAAACAGGGATAGCAGCGATCAGGGATATCAGGGTGATGACCAGCCAGTACACCAGGAACGGGACAAGATTTCTGAAGCAAGCCTTGGTACTCAGCTTCATGGCCTCGCCCAGCTTACGTTGCCCCAGAAAGATCAAGGGAACAGCAAAGTAGAATGGGAAGTGCAGCACCATCACCAACAGGAAACCGAGCCCCCCGGCAACCACCATAGTGGTAACCTGCGTCCCCTCAATCATTGAAGCCGCATCACCTTCCAGCCATGAACCACCGGACATCAGTGCAGCGACAACAGCAACCACACTGACCAATAGCAGCGCAAAATACAAAAGCCCCAATAGCAATAGCGGCAAGGTGTGCTCCGAAAACCCGGCAAACAGATCAGAAAAATCGGATTCGCCCGTGCGATCAATGCGGTGGAAAATTTTCACCACGCCGCCATAGAGCATCATCATGAGAATATAACCGGCGACCAGCCCCACCAGGGGAATAGAGCCTGCAGCCCCCTGCAAGAGAACGGTGACCACCAACGCACCAATAATAACGCCCCAGTGCCCGGTCAGCAGACTCATCCCTCGGGACAGCCATCCCAGCGCCTGCCCAACACTGACGCCCTTTACTTCGCCGGTCACCATCAACGGTTTCAGTTCAGGTACAGCATTGACGTCTGCCGTCCCAGGCTGGCGATACGGATTATTCTCTTCCATTGCTATTTCTTCCCCCTACGTTGAACTTTCTATTTACCTGCAATTTTCATTGGGGCCAGCAACAGCGAGCCGCAGGCAATATTCCCGCGCCGGTCCACATCGGTGCCGCTACCCTGAATCCCCCGCAGCATCTCACCAAGATGTCCAGCAATGGTAAACTCCTGCAATGGCTGCTGAATCACGCCATTCTCAAACAGGAAACCACTGGCTCCACGGGAATAATCCCCCGTCACCACATTCACCCCTTGCCCCATCACCTCGGTGACCAGAATGCCCTTGCCAGCCTTGGCCATGAGCGCATCCAGAGATTCTCCCGTATCAGTGATGTGGAGGTTGCGTACACCACCACCATTTCCTGTCGGCGACATCCCCAGACGACGGCCGGCATACAAGCCGAGGGCAAACTGATTGAGAATGCCATCTTCCACAAAGTATTGCTCCCGGGTAGGCAGACCATCGCCATCGAACGGTGCCGAGGAATTCCCGGCCTTGAGGTGAGGCTGCTCACCGAGGACAAATCCCTTGGGCAACACGGCTTTGCCCAGACTGTCCTGCAGGAAAGAGCTGCGACGGTAGATGGAACCGCCGCTGATTGCCGATACCAAATGGCCCAGCAGGCCAGAAGCGACCTGGGGCGCGAAGATAATGGGTAATTCACCGGTCTCCGGGATGATCGCCCCCAGCCTGGCCAAGGTGCGCTCACGGGCTTTATCGCCCACCTCCTGAGCACTTTGCAGCGCGGTGCCAATCCGTCCGCCGTCATACCAGTAATCGCGCTGCATACCTTCCGCATCCTCAGCCACCACGCTGCACACTCGGCTGTGGTGCGTGCCGCGATAGCCATGCAGAAAACCTTCTGAGGTAGCAAACACTCGCAGGCTGGCACCACTGTTTACCGAGGCCCCTTCGGAATTAACGATGCGTTTGTCATTGCGGGCAACGGTTTCGCAGGCGAGCGCTTCTTCGATAGCCCGTGGTGTATCCATTTCCCAAGGGTGATAGAGATCCAGATCGGGGATATCACGCGCCAGATCCGCCGCAGGCGCCAGGCCAGCATATTTGTCTGCTTCGGTATAGCGGGCAATCGCGGCCGCAGCCTTAAGGCTGTCGCGCAAACTGTCCCGGCTGTCATCTGAACTGCTGGCGTGGCCTTTGCATTGCCCCTTGAATACGGTGAGTGACACCCCGCGATCACGGTGAAATTCCACCGTTTCCACTTCCCCCTGGCGCACATTCACAGAAAAACCCTGGCTGAGGCTGACATTCACTTCCACACCGTCCAGCCCCAGACGTTTACCCTCCTCCAGCACCCAACTGGCCGTGTCTTCAGCCTGGCGCAGTTGAGCTTCATCGAGTACCGCTGTCGTTACGGGGGAATCAGACATAAAATAGCGCTTCCGTTACCTAGACGATAAATAGTGAATACGATGACCGAGTATAACGACGACCAGTACACCAGCAAGTCAGAACAGAAACGTGATGACCTGGCGCTGCAGGAGCTGGGTCAATCCCTGATGGAGCTCAAGCAGGGAGAGCAGCAGCGCCTGCCTCTCAGTGACGCACTAAAAAAGGGTTTGGAAGAAGCCCGTCGCATCACCAGCAATGAAGCTCGTCGTCGCCATTCCCTGTACATCGGTCGGCTTGTGCGAGAATCCAACACGGAACAGATTGAGCAGGCTCTGGCAGCGTTGAAGGATCCTTTCCGTCAGCAGCGACTGAGTAACTGGGTGGATCAGATCGCCACCAGCGAACAGCCCAAAGAAGCGGATGCGACCCTGCAGCAGATTCTGGAAACCTTTCCCCACGGTGATCGCCAACAGCTGCGCAACCTGACTCGCAATGCGCTCAAAGCCAAGGTTGCTGATCCAGAAAATGCCAGCGCGGCAGACAAGGAAAAGTTCAAGCGTGAACGCCGCAAGCTAATGAACTACCTCAACCAGCTGGACAAAACCGCGCCGTTGTATTGAGCCGGGCGCGTTACACCCTTCGCTGTCGTTCAGGGTCGGAGTTGCAACGTGCAACGCCTCTTAATCACTGCTGCGCCGTCAGCGTCTCACTCTGCCACCAACTGACAAACCCTTTACCCACGGATTTCTGCGGCAGGGAATGCTCGTTCTCTGCGATTCCCTGCTCTTCCTCCATAGCCGTAACACGGGCATTCGCGGCGGCAAACCAGGCATCAGGATCATGAATACCCGCGCTCATATCCTCGCCATATAACGCCCGACTAAACCAGGTTCGCTCGGAATCATCGGCGCAACCAAATGACGTTCTATCCTGCGCTGCAGACGAAAAGACCGCCCGCTGTGGCGCGGCCAACGCATTGACCCATTGGCCGGAGTAACAAGCCGAAATCACCACCCATTGATGCTTCACCTTGAGAGCATTCAACCATTGTTTGCCATCCGCAACAGTCAGGTTATTCAGCTGCAGGTTACGCGCATCCAGCACCAGCTCACCGTTTCTCGCACCATGACTGACAATGTGAACCAGCAGCAGATCCTCCTCTGGATCCATCAGGGCATCCAGCGCGTTTAGCGCTTCACGCACACTGGTGCGTGTCGCGAGAGGCAGAGTATCGCCACCACCATTCACCAATCTGACCTGCCGCCGTTTCAGATCAAGCACCCCACCCAGTCTCTCACTGACCCAGTCCACTTCCCGGCTAAATACCCCGGCCGTGCCATCACCGCCTATGGCAAGAAAGTACACATCCCGTACGCCGGGACGCTGCGGTGCCAGTGAAGACAGGACAGATTGCAGGCGACTAGCCTCGGTATACAGGCGAGCTTCCATACCTGACGCCTGAGCCTGCTCCCGCTGCGTGTAGGCCTGCTCACTGGGGAAATACTGGCCCTCCACAAAGAAACCCTTTTCCTCAATGGGACCGTCGTCCCCCGGACGAATACGCACCCCCTTTCCTTGCGCAAATCCGTCTTCAAAGTGAGCGCGAATAATCACACCATCGGGCCGGGTCAGTTCACCTTTGCCGGAAAACTGGAACCACTCGAACTCTCCTGTGTAGACTCGCCCCTCCGGGTTCCGGTATGTCCCTTTTTCCAGATAACCGTCCACGAACGTGCCTTCGTATTCCTCACCGGATGCGGTTTCCCAACGTCCCTGACCATGGGGCTGAAAATGCCGGAACTCGCCCTGGTAGGTATTACCATCCACGTAGGCAACGCCACCCTCGAGCAATTCTCCCTGCTTGAAGGTGCCCTGATAACGATCATCTCCACAGATGTAACTGCCCTGCCCATTCAAAGCACCTTTGACAAATTCCCCTTCCATGACACAGCCATCGCGGTCTTCCAAACGCCCTTGCCCCGTCATCAGGCCGTGCTTGAATTCACCGCTATAACGACGGCCATCAGGCCAGGTCAGCTCGCCCTGACCATGGAAAAGGTTGTCTTCGATATCACCGTCATACACGGCACCATCAGGCAGCTGTACATCGGCGGACAGCTGAACCGGATCACAGGCAGTGAGGAAAAAGGACAACAACAGCACAGTGGCTTTTTTCATGATGATGGTTCCGTAGCAACAAGCTGCCGGGATCAACCCGCCGGCAATTTGAACTGTGCCAGCTGGGAGGAGGTACGACGCAGATGCACACACAATAGACGGGCGATATTCTCCATTATCTGGGTCACCGCATTCGGGCTGCGTTTGCGCAGCTGCTCCAAACCTTTGTGCGTCAGAACAATCAGCGTGGCATCTTCCGCCACTCTTACTGTAGCAGAGCGAGGTTCCTTATCGACCAGCGCCATTTCCCCCATGGAATCACCGGGGTGAAGATGGGCAATCACCACCTCGCCCCCCCCCACATTCGCCTTGACGATATCCAGGCACCCGCGCACCACAAAACAGACAAAATCACTGCGGTCCCCTTCTCGGCAAACCGTATCCCCGGCGGGCACCCGATTTACGAATACCAGCTTCTCCAGCAGCATCAGCTCGTCTTCACTGAGACCGTCAAAAAGACGCATGCGTGCCAGAGTATCCAGCACCTTGGACATCAGGCGGTTCCCCCCACCGTCAGCGCATCTACCCGCAGGGTGGGTTGCCCAACGCCAACGGGCACCGACTGACCATCCTTGCCGCAAACGCCAATACCGGAGTCCAGCGCCAGATCATTACCGACCATGGAAATCCGGTCCATCACCTCAGCACCGCTGCCGATCAGTGTTGCCCCTTTCACCGGACAAACGATCTTCCCCTTCTCCACCAGATAGGCCTCGCTGGTGGAGAATACGAAGCGACCAGACGTGATATCCACCTGGCCACCGGCAAAGTTCACCGCGTAGATACCACGGTCCAGGCTGGCCACAATTTCTTCCGGGTCACTTTCGCCTGGCAGCATGTAGGTATTCGTCATGCGCGGCATGGGCAAGTGGGCATAGGATTCCCGTCGACCATTGCCCGTGGGCGCAACACCCATTAGCCGCGCATTGGTCTTGTCCTGCATGTATCCCACCAGCTTGCCCTTCTCGATCAGGGTGTTGCTGGCGCTGGGAGTGCCTTCATCGTCCACATTCAGGGAGCCGCGCCGATCTGCCAGCGTGCCATCGTCCACCACTGTACAAAGGCTGGAAGCCACTTGCTGACCCAGTTTCTTTGCAAACATGGAGGTACCCTTGCGATTGAAGTCCCCTTCCAGACCATGGCCTACTGCTTCATGCAGCAGCACACCTGGCCAGCCAGGACCCAGCACTACCGGCATGGTACCTGCAGGAGCCGGCTCGGCATCCAGATTCAGCAACGCACCACGCACCGCTTCCCGAGCCCAATGCTCCACGCGGTTTTCTTCCAGCAACCAGTCATAGCTGACGCGACCGCCGCCACCCGCACTGCCGCGCTCGCGGCGACCATTACGCTCGGCGATCACACTGACATTACAGCGGATCAGTGGCCGCACATCCGCAGCCAGAGTGCCATCACTGGCAACCACCATCACCACGTCCTGCACGGCACTCAGGCTGGCGGTGACTTCTACAATCGCCGGGTCCAGTGAACGCGCCAGGGCATCCAGCCGCTGCAGTAACGCCACTTTTTGTTCAGCCTGCCATCCCTGCAGGGGATCCAGGGCCTGATAGCGAACCGGGGAATGGCGGCTGGCCAGTTGGATCTGACGATCCTGTCCCTGGCGGGTAATCGCACGGGCAGCGCCACCCGCCTGCTGCAAAGCAGCCAGGGTTATATCATCGCTGTAGGCAAAACCGGTCTTGTCTCCCTGCACAATACGCACACCGGCCCCCCGCTCAGTACTGAAACTGGCATCGCGCACAATACCGTCTTCCAGCACCCAGGCTTCATGGCGACTATGCTGGAAATAGATATCGGCATAATCGGCCTGCCCGGTCAGCCGACCGTTCAGCAGGGTTTCCAGCTGCCCGGTATGAAGACCGGCAGGGGCCAACAGAATGGATTCTGCAATGGACAGGGTATCGCTCATCAGAGACCTTTAATCTGGAGTCGTTGGTGCATCTGCACCGGAATGCGCTGGCGAATTTCCTTCATGGTAGCAAGGTCCAGCTCGGCAACAAGGGCACCGGGATCATCGCCCAGGGAAGCCACCACCTCGCCCCATGGATTGGCGAGCAGGGAGTGGCCATAGCTGGCCCGGCGCGGAGCATGCTGCCCGCACTGGTTGGCTCCCAGAGTATAACAACCGCTCTGAACCGCAGTGGCCCGCAACAGCAGATCCCAGTGGGCCTTGCCGGTGACGGCCGTAAACGCCGACGGGTACACCAATAATTCTGCCCCTTGCTGGGCAAGCTGCTGAGCCAGTGCCGGAAAACGCAAATCGTAGCATATCGCCAACCCGACCTTCAGCCCAGCCAAACTGACTACCCGGGTCTGATCACCGGGCTCAAAGACATCCGATTCACGATAACGGCCCTGGGCGTCGTTAACCTGGGCATCAAACAGGTGAAGCTTGTCGTATTCCCCCTGGACCAGCCCCTTTTCATCAATCGCCAGGCTGCGGGTTCGCACCCTTGGGGCTGGCACCGGGCTACCATCGGGCCGCTCACCTGCCGGTATACTGCCGCCGATGATTGCCATACCCAATGTTTTTGCCTGCTCGCACAGCCACTCTTTAAGCCACGCATACTGGGCAGACAGGCCACGGTAATCGCCGCCATACAGGGCAAAGTTTTCCGGCAATACCGCCAAGGCAGCGCCCTCGGAGGCGGCTAATTGCAGGTAACGACGAGCGCTATCGAGATTGGTCTGTACATCCGCGCCACTGGTCATCTGGATAGCCGCAATATTGACGGACTGGCTCATTCGAAAATCCCCTCGGTTTCTGACACCTTGGGGTTGGACCAGGCGCCCTTCACCGCATATTCCATGGTTGCCGTACGATCAAGCTTGTCACCCCAGATACGCTCCACCACAAAAATCCCGGCACAGGCGGCCGGACCAGCCAGACACCCCGCGTAAAGATTGCTGGATAGCGGGAGGGTGACTTCCATCTTGTGGTCCAACGTCTCGTCGGCCAAATTGATCTGACCCTGAACATCAATCAGCGCCGATGGTGAACGAATAGCAAGATTGGTGGTAGAGACCAACGGGCCTTCCACCCGGAAATCGCCCGTGATGCTGTCGCAGCTCAACCCTTTCTTGTAGAGATCGGAAAAATTCAAACGTAAACGGCGTTGAATGGTGCCCAGATTCAAGATGCCGAGCACGCGCAAAAACGATGTCTTGGTATCTGTTTCCGGAATACGACACTCACCAATATCCACCCTGGCCTGACCATCCAGCGCCAGATAATCAGGGTTCAACGGCCAATCATGCCAGCCGAGCACCACCTTCGCCTGGGCATCCTCAGACTCAATCAGCTCTGGCATATCCCAGGCACTCAGCGCTCGCTCCAGTTTATCTGCGCTCAGCACACCACTAAAACGACTGTACTGACCCACGCCATCTGCCTGTTCGGTCCAGTCCAGACTGCCCTCAATCTCGGTAAACCGCCAACGTCCTTCCAGCGCAGACACTCGTACGCCTTGCGCCAGCGGCCTGATGCTTCCCTTCCACTGACCGAAATCCTCGCCGCCAACACGCAGGTTATCGAGACGGGCATCCATGGTGGGTAGCTGCATCGGTGACAGTGGTGGCGCTGAAGCACCGCCTTCAGCCGCCTGGGGCATGGCAATGTTCATTCTGCTCACGGATACCGATAAAGGCTTCTCCCCACGTGCAGAAAATCCTTCAGGCACCCGCACCGAGCCGGCAATGGCCTGGCTACTGAGCGCCAGATCCCAACCCTGATTATTTGGCAACACCGACAGGCTGGCATGGGAAACATCCACGCCAAACAAGTCCAACTGATCGATGCGCAGATTGACCTTGCTGATGGAAGGGCCATCTGCCCCCGCCGATGAGCCCTGCCCTCCCTCAAACGCAGGCAGCATTTTTTCCGAAATAAAATCAATCCAGTCAGCGCTGCTGGCAGTGGCAAGCTGACCGCGCAGGGAAATACCCGACTCCGGCAGGACCAGTGAGCCCGGCCCAACCAGCAAATCGCCACGCACAGGGGATTGCCCCAGAGCGATGCGCCCACGCCACAGATTGTCATAATCCAGATAGAGATTTTGCCGAACCCCTTCACCACGAATCTCTACATCCAGGCTGCTTTTTTGCTCCGCCAGCTTGCCCAGCGGAGTCGGAGCATCGATGGCAACTCCTTGCAGGCTGGAGTGCGCCCGCAACGCGAAGGGCGACCCTTTCCAGGGAATATCCAATGTCATGTCGAACGGTAGCTTGCCGCTGGCCGGCGCCAACCAAGCGAAGCCCAGCCATTCGCGCAACTGGCTCACGGGAACCGCGCCGTTCAAGGCCAGCTGACTATTCTGGCCTGTGGTTTCCCAGTAGCCGCCAACCTCTCCGCCCAGCACACGCGCCTTCAATTCGGGGATCTGGAGCCCCTTGCGCAGATGAAAATACACCGGCGCCGTTAGATCACTCACAGCAAGACGACGCTCTGGATTATCCAGCTCCGCCCCCTCAACCGTGGCATCAACAATCACCGTCGGGCTCCCGCCAGCCTCGCGCTTGAAAGGGAAATCCAGCAACAATCGGCCTTTCATACTACCGGCCTGCATGCGCCAATCCAGCAGCTCCTCCGGCAACATCTTTTTCAGGGGAGTGTCCTGCATCAGGCTATCCAGATCCGCCAGGGGCCCTTCTAGCTGACCGGAGACCACCAACCGCGGACCTTCTTGCGTAGTGAATGCCGGCACATCCACATACACCTGTTCCACCGAGCTCCCGTAGATGGTCCCCTTCGAGGCGACGCCACGCACTTCACGTCCGTTGATGAAAACATCTGCCGAGACATCGCGAGCCAGCGGCCAGTCAGGAAGCAGAGACAGGACGATATCATCCCCTTGATAACGCATCTGGAAGGTGCGGTCCTGCTGCCGGTCCGGGTCAATTTTTACCGGCCCCTGATACAGTAGCTGGCCTCGATTCAGATGCCCGTCCTGTAACGCCTGACCCAGCCAGCCAGCCAGCCCATCCGGCAGCCGTCGCAACGGAATATAACGGTTGGCATTGGCACCATTGCCATCATAAATTTCTGCGGCAAGACGCAACTCCGGCACCTGCCCCGGCTGAACCCCAACCGACAGCATAGCTTCGCCATGGGCATCTTCGTTCACCACTCGGATCCGTCCCGAGCGAACACGCAGCTGCTCACCTTCACGCCGCCAGTCGAAGACACCCACCATCTGACCCGCCAGCGGCAACTCGAACAATCGGGGCAACGCCAGCGACAGGCTGTCGCTGTAAAGGTGCGCCAGCCCCTGCTCTGCATTGCCCGATACCCAACCGCTTAACCGCGTAACCCCGGGAATCTTGTCTTTTGCCTGATTACCCAGTGCCGAGAAGCGGGCTTGAAACTGGTCCAGTGAACGCCCCGCGCCACTCAGATAGACGCCATCGACCACCCCTTGGGGAGATAACGCCTTGAGCAAATCCCGCGCCTGGTCGGCCTGGGTCGGTAACGTAAAAGGCCATTGCTGAAATTGCTGGCTCAACGCCCGCACCGGCAGATCCCCAGTGCGCAACTGCCAGGGCCGGACTTCTCCCTGTGTCTGCCACTGCAGCGCCATGTCCCCCAGCTTGAGTTGACCTGCAGGGGTCTGACCAGACAGATCCAGCAATGACAGCACCGCCTGATCATCGCTACGATCCAGCGCCAGACGAGCAGTCACATCGGATAACGGCCAGCGAGACTGTTGATCGGTCAGGGTCACTGCGGGAACAGAAAGCGCAACCTGACCACTGCGCGGCTGCCCCTCTTCCAGACCAGCCCACATTTCCAGCTTGCCCTGCAGTGCCTCCACGGTCAGAGGCAAGTCCAGAGATGAGGGCAACCACTCTTCCAATCGCTGCCCACGCACCTTGAGGTATAAATCCGCGTTTATCTCATCAAAGGCATAGGCATCATCATGAAGGTGCGCCCGAGCTTCCACTCGGAGCGGCCGATCTCTCGCCTCCACCGTTAACGACAACAGGTGATTACCGCCATCATTGATCAGTGTCGCATCCAGTTCTGAGGCAGCCAAAGGAGGCATCCCTGGCCACTCCAGAGATAACCTGGCGTTGTGAACCGTCAACAGTTGCTGTCGATAGAAAATGCGTAAAATGTTCTCCAGAGAAGGGGCATCATTGCTGGATGATCCTCCCTGAATATCCAGCCCACGCAGCCGAACCTTTCCATCTTCGCCGCGCACCAGATGCAGAGCCACACCATCAATGCGCAACTCCTTCAGCACCAGATCCCGAACCAGCAGCGAGCGAAACACATCCACGCTCAATACCACTTCCTGAAGTTCGAGCGGCGACTCTCCCTCCGGCGCTGGCAGACGAATGCGTCGGGCCACAAATTGCGGCACCAACCCTTCCATCTTTCCATCAAGCTCATCAATGATCAGCGGCGTCTGCAGCTTTTCTTCAAAAAAAAGCTCCAGCTTTTCCCGGTAATCCGGAACCAGCAACATTGCCTGACGGGCAAGAACAACATAGACCGCAAGCAACAACAGGCACAGCGCGACCAGCCCCCACAGAGAGAGGTAAAGGCGACGCCAGGCTTTGAAGGAAATACTTGCCATATTCAGTCAATGCACCAGTAATCGAGTCCGGCCTGTTCCAGCAACAACACCGTTTGCTCCAGAGGCAAACCAACCACCCCACTGTAACTGCCTGTCAACGATGCCACCAGCGCCGCACCCAACCCCTGAATACCGTATCCTCCGGCTTTATCATTCCCTTCTCCGGTATCCACATAACGGGCCATCTGCTCACAGGTCAATTCGCGAAATTGAACCTGAGTGATACTGCATGCAATCCGGCATTCCTGTCCCGTGGTCAGCGCCAATGCAGAAATTACCTGATGCTGATTGCCACTCAGCATGGCCAACATCTCCAGCGCATGAGCACGGCTCTGGGGTTTACCCAGAATCGTGTCTTCAAACACCACAGAAGTATCTGCCCCCAATACAACCCCGAACGGCAGCCCTTCGGCTGCACGAAGTCTCTCACCAGCACAGGATTTTTCCCTCGCCATGCGTTCCACATAGGCCTGGGGCGCTTCGCCTGGTCTGGGCGTTTCATCAATATCCGGCGCTTTCAAAACGGTAAACGGAACCGCGATCTGCTGAAGCAACTCAGCACGGCGGGGGGAGCCGGAGGCAAGGTAGAGAGTCATAAAAAACCAGTTAACAGTGAATAGTTAACAACGAGCAACAGTGAACGGCCGCGGGCACCGGATCTCTGAACACGTCAAAGCTTCGACCGCGCAACTGTTCACTGTTAACTATTCACTGTTAACTGAATTGCTCAGCGTACAATAAATCGTAACTGAACCCAGCGCAGTAGCGCACAGACCGGGCGCCAGACAACCGCACTGGCCAGAGATGAATACAGGATGGTATAGGGAGGATAGAGCGTGCGACCCACGGCTTCCTGAACCAGATAAGCCAGCAGACTGACGGACCCCACCAGCAGGAAGATCACCGCACATTGCTGTAGCACCGTAAATACCCGCATGCGCTTGTAGGCCAGCAGCATGATGAAGGCACCGAGGGAAAAGCCCAGTCCCCACTGCCCCAGCGTAGCACCGGTCAACACATCCATGTAAAGCCCGACAAAGAATCCCCACAACACGCCAACCCGACGCGGCAGGGTTAACACCCAGTAGACCAGCACCAGCAGCATCCACTCCGGACGTACCCAGTTGGCAGTCTCTGGCAAAGGGATGACTTCCAGCAGGGCCGCCAGCAACAAGGTAACCACCAGAACGCCTGTCCCGGCGGGACGATCATCCCTCATCACTCACCTCCGCAGATGACCGCTCGGGCTGCGGTGTCGGCTGTACCAGCAACACATGGCTAGCACGATCAATTCGAGCCGTAGGTCGTGCTGTGATCTCGGCAAATGCCGCGCCGGATTGATGGCGCACACTGGTAATCGTCGCCACCGGGTAACCTCGAGGATAACGCTGACCAAGACCAGTGCTTACCAAGAGATCACCTTCCTGAATATCTGCAGTATCAGGCACATATAACAGTCGCAGACCACCAGTCTGACCGGTACCCGCAAGCACGGCGCGCACGCCATTACGGTTCACCTGCACACTCATGGCATGACTGGCGTCGGTCAACAACAAAACTCGGGAACTCAAAGGCCCGGCTTCTACCACCTGACCAATCAGCCCCTGGGCATCCAGCACCGCCTGTCCTGTGATCACCTGGGAGCCAGACCCCTTGTTGATGATCAATTCCTGGCGATTGGGGTCCGCATCCAGACCAATAATTTCCGCCACCAGTACATTGGCATCCAGATCCGCAGAAGAATTAAGCAATTCCCTCAGGCGCACGTTCTCTGCCTCCAGCACCGCCAGGCGCTGAACCTTCTGTTCGAGAATCAGGGATTTACGCTGCAGGCGACGATTTTCATCCAGCAACGAAGAGCGGCTCTGCGCCTGTTCAGACAGCCACTCACCAGAATCCACCGGCAGATGGGCAATATAGTGAATTGGCGCGGTCAGGCCGCCCAGGAAATACCGTACCGGACCCGCCCACGGAGTACGCTGGTCCAGCACCATCGCGATAATGGCGAGTACCAGCGCAATCAGCAGACGGTAAAGAGGATTGGCCGGAGCCGTCATCAGCCCATGGCCAGCATGTCAAAGCCCTGGCTGTCCATCAGCTCCAGCGCCTTGCCACCACCGCGTGCCACACAGGTCAGCGGATCATCGGCGATGATCACCGGCAGGCCGGTTTCTTCGGACAGCAGACGGTCGATATCACGCAGCAGCGCGCCACCACCGGTAATCACCAGGCCACGCTCTGCGATATCGGATGCCAGTTCCGGGGGAGAGGCTTCCAGCGCATTCTTAACCGCGTTGACAATCGCTGCCAGCGGCTCTTTGAGTGCTTCCAGAATTTCTTCGGAATTCAGGGTGAAGCTGCGCGGCACCCCTTCGGCCAGATTACGGCCACGCACGTCAATCTCACGGATCTCGCCACCCGGGTAAGCGGTGCCAATCTCGTGCTTGATGCGCTCGGCGGTGGATTCACCGATCAGCGAGCCGTATTCCTTGCGCACAAAGGCCACGATGGCTTCATCGAAGCGGTCACCACCAATGCGCACAGATTCGGAGTACACCACGCCATTCAGGGAAATCAGGGCGATCTCGGTAGTACCACCACCGATATCCACCACCATGGAACCGCGTGCTTCTTCCACCGGCAAACCAGCACCGATAGCCGCAGCCATGGGTTCTTCGATCAGGTAGACATCACGAGCACCCGCGCCATAGGCGGAGTCCTGAATGGCCCGACGCTCCACCTGAGTAGATTTACAGGGCACACACACCAGCACACGGGGCGCCGGCGGGAAGAAGCCAGTGTCATGAACCTTCTTGATGAAGTACTGGAGCATCTTCTCGGTCACGTCGAAATCGGCAATCACACCGTCTTTCATCGGCCGGATGGCAGTAATATTGCCGGGGGTACGACCCAGCATACGCTTGGCGTCGGCACCTACGGCAGCCACGCTCTTCTGCGCCCCGTGATGACGGATAGCAACCACTGAGGGCTCATCCAGCACGATGCCGCGGCCGCGTACGTAAATAAGAGTATTAGCGGTCCCCAAATCGATGGAGAGATCGGTGGAGAACATCCCCCGAATACGCTTGATCATGGACATCCTGGCCAGTTTCCTGAATTTTTCGCGAAAATCCGATGCCCGGCGGCAAAAAGCAGGGCATCGCTAAGATGGCGCAACTCTAGCAACGGCGCGATCATTGGGCAAGCAATGGCGTCACGCTTGCTCGCCCTTTCTCACCGCCGGACAGTGGTCGCGGATAGGCGGTCTATGGTACTTTTTGCGGCTTTCCGGCCCAGTATAACGGAGTGCACCCCTTTGCACTCCCCGCCGGCAGTGCTCCGATACCGCGCCAATATGGAGAAAACCATGGCCATTGATTCCAAGGTGGTAGCCCAGGTTGCCCACCTGGCCCGCCTGAAAGTGGACCAGGCAGACAGCGACGCCCTGTCCAGCCGCCTCAACGACATCCTCGCGATGGTCGACCAGCTGCAGCAGGCTGACGTCGCTGATGTGGCCCCCATGGCCCACCCTCTGGATGTGACCCAGCCCCTGCGCGACGACGAAGTCAGCGAGCCGAACATTCGTGACAAGGCACTGGAAATCGCCCCCGCCGCCGAAGACGGCTGCTTCCTGGTCCCCCGGGTGATCGAATAACAGATGAGTGACGCCATGCACACCAAGACACTGACCGAACTCAAGGCCGGCCTGGCCAACGGCGACTTCTCTTCCAGGGAACTCACCGAACACTTCCTGGCCCGCATCAAGCAGTTCGACGGCGAGCTGAACAGCTTCGTCACCGTTACCGAGCAACAGGCCCTGGCCCAGGCTGACGCCGCCGACCAGGCCATCGCCGCAGGGCAGACGGGACTGCTTACCGGCCTGCCCATTGCTCACAAGGACATCTTCTGCACCGAGGGGGTGCGCACCAGCTGCGGCTCCAAAATGCTGGATTCCTTTATTGCTCCCTACACCGCCACCGTGGTCAACAAGATGGCCAGCGAGGGCGCGGTGATGCTGGGCAAGACCAACATGGACGAGTTCGCCATGGGCTCCTCCAATGAAACCAGCTACTACGGGCCAGTGAAGAACCCCTGGGATCTGGAACGGGTTCCCGGCGGCTCCTCCGGCGGTGCTGCTGCCTGCCTCGGCGCACGCCTGGCCCCTGCCGCCACCGGCACCGATACCGGCGGCTCGATTCGCCAACCAGCCGCGCTCAATAACATCACAGGTCTCAAACCTACCTACGGGCGGGTTTCCCGCTGGGGCATGATTGCCTTCGCCTCCAGTCTGGATCAAGCTGGCCCCATGGGTCAGAGCGCCGAAGACTGTGCACTGATGCTGCAGGCCATGGCCGGTCATGATCACCGTGACTCCACCAGCCTGAATCAGAAAGTGGACGACTACCTCGGCGCGCTTAAAGAAGACATCAGCGGCCTGACCATCGGTATCCCGGAAGAATTCTTCCCGGACACTCTGGACGGCGCCATCGCCGACAACAGTCGCGCCGCCATCCGTGAACTGGAAAAACTCGGCGCCAAGGTAGTGTCCGTGTCGCTGCCCAGCATCAAGCTGTCAGTGCCAGCCTACTATGTCATTGCTCCGGCGGAAGCCAGCTCCAACCTGAGCCGTTTCGACGGGGTGCGCTTCGGTCACCGCTGCGACGACCCGAAGGATCTGGAAGACCTGTACAAGCGCTCCCGTTCCGAAGGTTTCGGTGACGAAGTGAAGCGCCGCATTCTGGTGGGCACCTATGCGCTGTCTGCCGGCTACTATGACGCCTACTACCGTCGTGCCCAACAGGTTCGCCGTCTGATCCGTGATGACTTTGCCCGCGCCTTTGAAAAGGTGGATGTACTGATGGGTCCCACGGCTCCCGAGACCGCCTTCAAGCTTGGCGCAAAGAAAGATGACCCAGTCAGCATGTACATGGCCGACGTCTTTACCATCGGCGTCAACCTGGCAGGCCTGCCAGCCCTGTCCATGCCCACCGGTTTCATCAACGGCTTGCCTACTGGCACCCAGGTCATCGGCAACTATTTCCGTGAAGGCCAGATTCTTAACGTGGCGCACAAGTATCAGCAGGTAACCGACTGGCACCGCCAGCTGCCGACTTTTGGAGGTGAACAATGAGTTGGGAAGTCGTGATTGGTCTGGAAATTCACGTCCAGCTCAATACCACCAGCAAACTGTTTTCCGGCAGCAAACTGTCCACCGGCGCCGAGCCAAACACCCAGGCATCACTGGTCGATCTGGGCATGCCCGGCACCCTGCCCGTGGTGAACAAGGAAGCGGTGCGCAAGGCCGCCCTGTTTGGTCTGGCCATCAATGCGGATATCTGTCGCCACAGCGTGTTTGAACGGAAAAATTATTTTTATCCGGATCTGCCAAAAGGCTACCAGACCACCCAGCTGGACAAGCCCATCGTGGGCGCAGGTGTCGTTGAAGTGCAGCTGGAAAGCGGTGAGAAAAAAGTCGTTCGCATTCATCACGCCCACCTGGAAGAAGATGCGGGAAAATCCCTGCACGAAGACTTCCATGGCATGACCGGCATCGACCTGAACCGTGCTGGCACCCCGTTGATCGAAGTGGTCACCGAACCGGACATGAGCAATGCGGAAGAAGCGGTGGCGTTTGCAAAAAAACTGCACGCCATTGTCACGTCCATTGGCATCTGTGATGGCGACATGTCCCAGGGCAATATGCGCTTCGATGTGAACGTTTCCATCCGCAAGCCTGGCGAGCCTCTCGGCACCCGTACCGAAACCAAAAACCTGAACTCCTTCCGCTTCATGGAACGTGCGATCAAGCTGGAAGTAGAGCGTCAGATTGATGTACTGGAAGACGGCGGCGAGATCGTACAGGAAACACGGTTGTACAACGGCGACACCCACACCGCCCGCTCCATGCGCAGCAAGGAAGACGCCAACGATTACCGCTACTTCCCCTGCCCCGATCTGCTGCCGGTAGAAATTACCGACGCTGATCTGGACGCACTGAAAGCAGCCATGCCAGAACTGCCTGATGCCCGCAAGGCACGTTTTATCGCTGACTATCAGCTATCAGAATATGACGCCGATCTGCTCTCTGGCGACCTGGCCACCGCGGCCTTCTTTGAAGGCGCAACAAAAGCCGGTGGCGACGCCAAACTGGCTGCGAACTGGGTCATGGGTGAACTGGCTGCCAAGCTCAATGCGGAAGAGAAAGCCATTGGCGAAAGCCCCGTTTCTGCTGAACAACTGGGTCAGCTGATTGCCCGACTGAAAGACGGCACCATCAGCTCCAAGATTGCCAAGCAGGTATTCGAGGCTTGCTGGGCCGGCGAAGGTGATCCAGACGTTGTTATTGAAGCCAAAGGCCTCAAACAAATGAGCGATAGTGGCGAACTGGAAAAAATTGTTGACGACATTATCGCCAACAACGCGCCACAGGTAGAGGATTACCGCAATTCAGACGATGACAAGCGCAAGAAAAAAATCGGCTTCTTCGTCGGCCAGGCCATGAAAGCCACTCAAGGCAAAGCCAACCCGCAACAGCTGAATCAGCTGTTGAAACAGAAACTGGACCAATAACCGCTGCGGGCGCACTGCGCCTGCTTCGGGTTTGCTACAGGATTCGAGCATGAGCACCACGTTCAAGAATCGCGTCACCCTGGAAAAGAAAAGCGCCATCGCTTACGTCACCCTGTCCCGCGCCGACAAATATAACGGCCTGGATTTCGACATGATGGAAGGCTTGATTGAAGCCTCCCGGGCGGTGCGAAAGGACCGCGACATTCGTGCCGTGATTCTGCAAGGTGAAGGCAAGGCATTCTGCGCCGGTCTGGACTTTGGCACTGTAATGAAACAACCGTTAAAAGTGCTGAAAAGTTTCACCAAATACGGCATCAAGAAAACCAACCTGTTCCAGGAAGTCTGCTGGTGCTGGCGAGAACTACCGGTACCGGTCATCGCGGTACTGCACGGCTACTGCTACGGCGGCGGCATGCAGATTGCGCTGGCCGCAGACTTCCGTTTTGCAACCCCGGATTGCGAAATGTCCATCATGGAAATCAAGTGGGGACTGATTCCCGACATGACTGGCACAGTCACCCTGCGCGAACTGGTACCCATGGACGTGGCCAAGGAACTGACCATGACTGGACGCCTGTTCAACGGCGAGGAAGCAAAAAGCCTGAATCTGGTGACCCGAGTCGCGGAGAATCCGCTGGAAGAAGCTGAAAAACTGGCCGCTGCCATTAAAACCCGTTCTCCGGATGGCATCAGTGCCGGCAAGAGCCTGTTCCAGCAAACCTGGAACGCATCCGAAGCCCAGGCCTTTGATATTGAAAGCAAGCTGCAGTTCAAGCTGATGCGCGGCAAGAACTACCGCCGAGCGCTGGCCGCCGGCAAGAAAAAGCAGACACCAGAGTTTGGCCCGCGCGAACGGGATTATTGAGAGAAGCCCCTGCACACATCCTGCGTCATGCAACACGCTAAAAGCCCGCCAGGACAACCCGGCGGGCTTTTTTTGTAAAACTTCCCCGCCAGCAGAAACCGGAACGCTGCAACGCTGTCATTTCACGTCAGACACCAGACGGCCGGCATGCACATCTGCCAACCCTGTACTGTTTTCTAATACTTTCTTACTGCATACTCGAAGAAAAGCACACACTTGGAGAGGCTCTGCATGATATCTGTGGCCGAAGCCAGTGGCGGTTTTGCCGCCTTGTCCCGGATGTACAAACGCCAGGTGAACGAACTCATCGGGCAGCTGCCCCTGCAGGCACAAACCCTTCCCCTGATCCCCACGGATGACGCCTTTCGCCATGGAATGTGTGAAGACACCACCTATGTGATCAAGGGTGGCATGCTGGGTATGCGCTGCGAAGATCGCAAGCTCTTCATCTGGGATGAAGGCGACCTGATTCTTCCCGACGCCGGCAACAACGAAATTACCTACTATGCAGAAAGCGCGGTATTACTGGCCGCCTATCCCACCGTCAAACTGGTGGAAGCCATTCTGGAAGATGCTCAACTGGCACGCTTGTGGACCCGTATTCTGACCACCCAGCAGGCAATGCTGGTGAGATTACTGGCCGCCCATATCCCCGAAGAATCCTACACCACCACCGGCTTCGCCTATTTTGAACCCGGTGATGTCATTCTTCGCCAGGGAGAACCCGCCAACTACGTGCTGAGCTTGTTTGAAGGCGATGCCGATGTGCTGGTTGATGACGTTGTTGTCGGTTCAGTACAAGAAGGCGAGGTGCTCGGTGCCATTGCCTTGCTGACTCACTCTCCACGCAGCGCCACGGTGCGGGCCAAAAGCCGCTGTTCCGTCGTCAAGGTGCCCAAGCACGAGTTCAAGGATTTGATTCGCTCCAACCCGGGCATGATCCACAGCCTGCTCACGGATATGGCCCGGCAGATAAAAACGCTTAATGGACAGGTGGTGGAACTGTCGGCCTGATTGACGGTGCATCACCAAACCGGAGGTGTAGTCATGAAACACTTACTTGGTGCGGCGTTTGCTCTTGCGGTGATTATTCTGATTATCATCGGGCTGACGGCAGAGGATCCACCTTCTCCTGACATGGAAGGCGTCCCGGCTTCTCAGCAGGAGGACAATCCCTCCTGAGAGTCACCGCAGACATGGCACCCCTTGTCACGACGCAGGGACACCTGGCGCCAGGTTAACGAGCGGCCATCAAACAGGTGCAACACCCCATACAGTTTGGCCCCCGTCAGCAACTGCAGCGCAGCCAGAGCCTGCATGGTTCCCACCGCCCCCACAACCGGACCAACGATTCCGGCCTGGCTGCAAGCAACATCACCGTCCGTGCCATCACCATAAACACAGGCGTAACAGGGGCTGCTGTCATCACGCGGATCAAACACAGCTAGCTGGCCATCCATGCGAATAGCCGCGCCGCTGACCAATGGGACCTTGTGTGCGACACAGGCTCTGTTCACCGCCTGACGAGTGGCGAAGTTATCCGTGCAATCCAGCACCAGTGACGCAGTAGACACCGCCTGACTCAGCCAGGACTCGTCAACTCGCGACACACAAGCCTGAATATCCACATCCGGATTTAATTGCAGCAGCTGATCACGAAGGGCCTGAGCCTTGGGTTGATTGATCTGGCTGCTCCGAAATGCGATCTGTCTATGCAGGTTACTCAGCTCCACATGATCGTCATCCGCCAGCACCAACCGGCCAACACCCGCGCCAGCCAGATACAACGCCGCCGGATTGGCCAGCCCACCGCAACCAACAATCAACACCTGCGCCCCCGCCAACGCCTCCTGCCCGGCAAGGTCCACCTCACTCACCATCAGCTGGCGGCTGTAGCGTTCGAGCTGTTCGTCATTAAACATAGTCATGTACCGCCACACCCCATGTGCTTCACTCGCAATCCAAATCGGGGCAACTTTCCTTTTCGACGACTGATAGCTCCGGTTCGAGGTTTATCGCCTTCCCAGAGTAATGCGGTCGTTGCCGCCCAGATCCTGAACCGTACGCACCTGCTCAAAACCGGCATCGCTCAACAGCGCATGCACCACAGCCCCTTGTTCAAATCCATGCTCCAGTATCAGCCAGCCACCGGCAACCAGCTTGCCCGTAGCCTGACGTGTAATCTCTGCCAGATCCGCCAGCCCCTTGTCCGCTGCCACCAGCGCAGAGCGAGGCTCAAAGCGTACATCCCCCTCCTGCAGATGGTGGTCCGCACCATCAATGTAAGGAGGATTGCTGACGATAAGGTCGAACAGGCCGTCACAAGGCAAAAGCCAACTGCCATGCAGACATTGCACCTGCGCGAGCAACACTTCTGCATTCCGCTCAGCCACCTTGAGCGCGGCCTCACTGAGATCCACCAGCGACACATCCCAGTCCGGCTGCTCCAGTGCCAGCGTAATACCAATGGCTCCAGTGCCCGTCCCCAAATCGACCACCCGCGCCTGTTTCGGCAACGGCAAGGTCAGGGCGGCCTCGATCAGGGTTTCGGTATCAGGGCGGGGAATGAGGGTGTCACTGGAGACCTGAAAAGGGCGGCCAAAGAATTCACGCTCGCCGACCAGATGCGCCACCGGCTCGCCGCGTTCACGGCGCGCCAGCAATATTTCGAAGGCCGCCAGCTGGGCGCCATCCAGTTCACGATCAGCCCAGGTGAACAGCCAGGTGCGGGTCTTATCCAACACATGACACAGCAACAACTCTGCATCCAGCGCGGCGGAAGGCGACGATGCCAGCCGACTGCGGGCATCACGCAGGGCGGCATCAATACGCATGTTACTGCTCGCCCAGGGCGGCCAACTGGTCTGCCTGGTGCTCGGCCAGCAGGGCACCCAGCACTTCGTCCAGGTCCCCTTCCATCACTTCCGAAAGGCGATAAAGCGTCAGGTTGATACGGTGATCGGTGACCCGTCCCTGGGGATAGTTATAGGTGCGAATTCGCTCGGAGCGATCCCCGGAACCCACCAGGGATTTTCGCTCTGCGGCCTGCTCGGCATGGGCCGCATTCTGCTGGGCATCATACAATTTGGCGCTCAGCAGACTCATGGCCTTGGCTTTGTTCTTGTGCTGGCTACGCTCATCCTGACATTCCACCACCACGCCAGTGGGCAAGTGGGTAATCCGTACCGCAGAATCGGTGGTATTAACGTGCTGACCACCCGCCCCGGAAGAGCGATAGGTATCAATCCGCAGATCTTCGTTACGGATCTGGATATCCCCCAGGTCTTCCGCCTCGGCCATGATCGCCACAGTACAGGCAGAGGTGTGAATACGGCCCTGAGACTCTGTGGCCGGCACGCGTTGCACCCGGTGCGCACCGGATTCGAATTTCAGCCGGGAATACACCCCATCACCAATGACTCGGGCAATGACTTCCTTGTAACCACCATGCTCCCCTTCGCTGGCACTCACCAGTTCGACCTTCCAGCCCCGCTGGTCAGCGTACTTGGAATACATGCGAAAAAGATCACCCGCGAAAATCGCAGCCTCATCACCGCCCGTGCCAGCACGCACTTCCAGGAAAACATTGGCACCGTCGCGAGGATCCTTGGGCAGCATCAGCATCTGCAGCTCGCCGGCCAGCTCATCCATACTGCTCTGGGCCTCACGAGCTTCTTCCGCGCCCATCTCACGCATTTCCGGGTCGCTATCCTCCTGCATGGCTCGGGCTGCTTCCAGGTTATCCACGCTTTGCAGATATTCACGGTAACACTTCACCACCGGATCAATTTCAGAGTATTCCCGGGACAGATCACGGAATCGGTTCTGGTTGCCGATCACTTCCGGATCAGACAACAGACCAGCCAGTTCCTCGAATCGATCGGCCAGCTTGTCCAGCTTGGTTTGCAGGGACGCTTTCATACTTTCCTCAACCCGTTACGGGCAGTCTTTATTCCGGGTCAGACAGATCTGTCTTGTCGTCATCTTCGAGCAGCAACTCGCGAGCAGTGAGCAGCGCTTCCGCGCGCCCTTCCGCCGCCATTCTGCGCAAGGTAACGCTGGGACCATGCAGCCACTTGTTGACCAGAGAATGCTGAAAACGGCGCAACACCTCTTCGGGATCGCTACCGTTGTTCAATTGTTGAAGGGCTTTGTCCAGCTCGCCAGCGGCCAGTTGGGTACGCTGCTCACGGTACTCGCGCAGCACAGAAACCGCATCTTGCTCACGGCGCTGGCGACGATGACGCACGATGGCATCGCGAATCAGTTCTGCGGCCTCCTGGGCGGCCTCCTGTCGGGCGCGCACATTTTCCTGAATCGCTTCCTGAAGATGATCTACCGTGTACAGGTAAACATCATCCAGATTGCCCACTTCCGGCTCGATATCGCGGGGCACAGCAATATCCACCATGAACATGGGCCGGTGGCGGCGCTGTTTGAGCGCACGCTCCACCATACCCTTGCCGAGAATCGGCAACGGCGCTGCGGTACAGGAAATCAGGATATCGGCACGCTCCAGCGCCACGGGCAATTCTTCCAGGCTGATGCCTCGCCCACCCACACTGGCAGCCAGTTCACTGGCACGCTCGGCAGTACGATTGGCAATGGTAATTTCACTGACTTGCTGTTCACTAAGATGACGGGCCACCAACTCAATCATCTCACCCGCGCCAATCAACAGCGCCCGGCTTTTCTTCAGATCAGCAAAGATATGGCGGGCAAAAGACACTGCAGCATAGGCCACCGATACCGGGTTGGCACCAATACCGGTTTCCGTGCGAATGCGTTTGGCAACGGAAAAGACTTCCTGGAAAACCCGCGACAACTCACCATTGAGCAGACCCGCTTCATGGGCGCGGGCGTAGGCTTCACGCATCTGCCCCAGAATCTGCGGCTCACCCAACACCAGAGAATCCAGACCGCCAGCCACACGCATCATGTGCTCCAGCGCCTGCTCACCCTGGTGGCGATAGAGAATGGAAACCAGCTTGTCACGGGAAAGATTGCGACGCTGGGCCAGCCAATCCACCAGATCCGGGCAGCTGTCGTCAGTCAGACAGTACAGTTCGGTACGATTACACGTGGAAAGCAACGCCGCTTCCCGGACACCTGGCATATCTCGAAGGCTGGCCAGCGCTGCTTGCGCCTGCTGCGTAGAAAACGCCAGGCGTTCGCGTAATTCCACATCTGCAGTGGTGTGATTAACGCCAACAGCGACCAGATTCATAGTGTCTCGTGCCCGTCAGTATCGACGGGCGGCACCCTTGCCCGTCCGTACCATTCTACCTGCCTCGCCCGCAAAATCGGGGCTGCAAGGGACAGGCATTTTGCGCGAAAGCGCCCGTTAAAACAATGATATGGGCCATAGAGCGGGGCTCTCATCGCAATATGGTTTTCGGCCTGCCAGCCACTGTGCCATGATAACCAAAACTGAAATCAGGCTAATTTCCTTTAATGACGCGTCTTTTCTATTTGCCACTGTGTGGCCTTCTACTGCTGCAGGGATGCACCACCCAGCCTGCCGCCCCCGAATCCGCGACCCCGGCACCGGTACAGACGGAAGCCGCCGAAGCACCGCCGCCCGCCTACGACAGCAACACGCTGGCGGATCTGCTGGTCGCCGAAGTGGCCGCCCAACGGCAGGCTTATGGGGTAACCCTGGGTTACTACACTGAAGCTGCCAAAACCACTGGCGACACCCGAGTGCTCAGCCAGGCCTCACAGCTGGCCCATTACCTGGAAGACCATCATCAGGCGCTACTGCTCAGCCAGCAGTGGCTGGAGCAAGACTCGGAGAACGAAGAAGCGCTGCAGCTGGCCATTCTCTCGGAAATTCGTCTCGGCAACACTGAAGCCGCCACCCGCTATCTGGACACCCTGCTGGGCGCCCACGGCGAACAGGCGCTGGGCCGCCTGGTCGCTCAGGCTCGCGGTCTGGATGCGGAAGGGAACCTGCAACTGGTTCAGGCACTGGCACAACTGACCGATCAATACCCGGAACAGGCCCCACTGTGGTATGCCCGCGCGCTATGGCAGGAACGGGAAGGCAATCTTCAGGCGGCACTTGAGGCGGATGAGCAGGCACTCAAACGCATGCCCCGTCACGAAGACGCCCTGCTGCTCAAGGCTCAGCTGCTGTTCAAACTTGGTGAGCACAAACAAGCGCTTCGTCATCTCAAGAAGCTGGTCCGCAAATACCCGGACTCCCGCCGGGCTCGCATCACCTATGTGCGCATGCTGCTGGCATCTGGCGAGGTGAAACAGGCAGAGAAACAGCTCCGCATCATGGCGGAACGAAACCCGGATGATCTGGACCTGAAATTCTCCCTGGCATTGCTGGCACTGGAAGCCGGTGCCACCAATACCGCTCGGGAGCAACTTCAGGAGCTGCTGTCCCTGAACTACCGTCCTGACGATGTGCATCTTTATCTGGCCCAGGGAGAAGAACAGCAGAATCAGCTGGAAGCCGCTATTGATCACTATCTCAAGGTTAGAGGCCCGCAAGCCATCCGCGCCCGGGTACAGGCCGCCCGCCTGATGGTGCGGCAGGGACAGTCCGAGCAGGCCCATGCCCTGCTCTCAGGCCTGAGACAGCAACATCCTGAAATGGCCACCAGCCTGACCCTTAGCGAAGCCGAAATGTATCACAGCAACGGTGATTCCGAGGCCGCTCTCACGCTGCTTAATGAGGCCCTGGAGAGCTCCCCGGACAATACCGAGCTGCGCTACAGCCGCGCCATGATGGCTGAGAAAAACGGTGACCTGGCCCAGCTTGAAGCGGATCTCAAGCACATTCTCAGCATTAACCCGGACGATGCCAGCGCCCTCAATGCGCTGGGCTACACCCTTGCCAACCGCACCCCCCGTCTCGATGAAGCGCACGACTATGTCTCCCGGGCACTGGCCCTGAGCCCCGACGACCCAGCGATTCTGGATTCCATGGGCTGGGTGCTTTATCGCCAGGGCAAACTCAAGGAGGCACGCAACTACCTGCGCCGAGCCTATGAAAAATTCCCCGACCCTGAAGTGGCAGCCCATTATGGCGAAGTACTCTGGGTGCTCGGAGCCCAGAACCAGGCACGTGAAATCTGGCGCGACACCCTGAACAGCAACCCGGACGCCCCTCATGTCCGCGAAACCATGGAAAGACTCGGAGCCCGTCTGTGAAAGCGCTTGTTTCCCTGATCGCACTCGCCACCGTGCTGGCCGGCTGTCAGATTCGCCCCACCACCACAGATACCTTCACCCACCCCAGCCAGATTGAACACTGGCAGATGGACGGCAAGCTGGGCTATCGCACATCCAACGACGGCGGCAGCGCCACCTTCGAATGGCAGCAGCAACCTACCCGTGGTGACATCCGCTTTTCCGGCCCACTGGGCTTTGGCAGTGCCGAATTACGCTGGGATCCGGGTCGCGCGGAACTGATTACCGCCAAACAGCAGTATCAGGCACGCAGCCCCGGCGAACTGGCCTGGCACCTGACCGGCTTCTGGATGCCCATTTCCGCCTTGCAATACTGGGCCCGAGGCCTGCCATGGCCGGGTGCCCCCGGCGAAGCCCGGTATGATGAAAATGAGCAGTTAATTGAACTGGAGCAGCTTGGCTGGCAGCTGGAATTTGATCGCTACCAGCCAGTGGCTGGCGTCAGCCTGCCCCATCGCGTCAAGGCACAACAAAACGGCAATCGCTTCACCCTGCTGATCAAGCAATGGGCCCCCGGCAAACCATGACCCTCACGCTCCCGGCCCCAGCCAAACTCAATCTGTTCCTGCATATCACCGGTCAACGACCGGATGGCTATCACTGCCTGCAAACCCTGTTCGCCCTGCTCGACCACGGCGACAGCCTGACGTTCTCGCCCAGCGACAAACTGCAGATGCACTGCAATGACCCGCAGTTACCTTGCGACGAGAGCAACCTGATACTTCGTGCGGCCAGCCTCCTGCAAGACCATACCAGCCATCAGGGAGGGGCCAGCATCACTCTGGAAAAACGCCTGCCCATGGGGGGCGGTGTTGGCGGAGGCTCCTCGGATGCCGCCACCGCCCTGCTCGGCCTGAATCAGTTGTGGGGACTAGACCTGTCCCTGGAAACATTGGCCGATTTAGGCCTGAAGCTGGGCGCCGATGTGCCCGTGTTTGTCCTCGGCCAATCCGCCTGGGCGGAAGGCGTGGGCGAGCAAATTACCCCGGTTTCTTTGCCTGATGCCCACTTTTTGGTCATTCACCCCGGAATTCATGTATCAACTGCTCGAATTTTCGGCGACCGGGAATTGACAAGGGATACCCCCATCAGTAAATTACCGGCCTCGCTTGAGGCGGTGCTGACCCGCGACTTTCACAATGACTGTGAAGCGGTAGCAAAACGGCACTTTCCAGAAATAGGAAAGACGCTGGACTGGCTCAGGCAACATGCGGGAAACTCCCGTATGACCGGTACAGGCGCTTGTTGCTTTGCAAGACTGACCGGACCGCAACAGGGGCAGCAGTTGCTGCAACAGTTGCCACAACACTGGACAGGTTTCGTCGCTCGAAGCAGAAACACCTCCCCTCTTCATGAGGCACTGGCAAGGTTTCGAGAGACACAGAATTCAGGCGAATCTGCACACATCGAAAAATAGTGCAGACCTGAAAAAGAGTGTTGGGGTATAGCCAAGTTGGTAAGGCAGCGGGTTTTGATCCCGTTATTCCCAGGTTCGAGTCCTGGTACCCCAGCCATATTTCTTCACCGGCCCCACCCCTTCCCCGGGGCCGGATAATACACGACAGGTCATCACGAAGAGAGGCGCCAGTGTCCAAGCTCGTCGTTTTCACCGGTAATGCTACCCCCGAACTGGCCCGCGCGATGGTCAACCACCTGAATCTGCCGATCGGTAACGCCGATGTGGGCACCTTCAGCGATGGCGAAGTGGCCGTCGAGATTCAGGAAAATGTCCGTGGCAAGGACGTATTCATCGTCCAGTCCACCTGCAACCCCACCAATAACAACATCATGGAACTGCTGGTCATGGCCGACGCCCTGCGTCGCTCCTCCGCCGGCCGTATTACCGCCGTGATGCCGTACTTTGGTTACGCCCGCCAGGATCGCCGCGTGCGCTCCGCACGAGTGCCGATTACTGCCAAAGTGGTGGCAGACATGATCACCACCGTGGGTATCGACCGCGTAGTAACCGTTGACCTGCACGCCGACCAGATCCAGGGCTTCTTCGACATTCCGGTAGACAACGTTTACGCCACCCCGCTGATCGTGGCTGACATCGAGCGCCAGAAACACGACGACCTGATGGTAGTGTCCCCGGACGTGGGCGGCGTAGTCCGTGCCCGCGCCCTGGCCAAGCAACTTAACGATGCCGACCTGGCCATCATCGACAAGCGCCGCCCCAAAGCCAATGTCTCCCAGGTCATGCACATCATCGGTGAAGTCAAAGGCCGCACCTGTATCCTGGTGGACGACATGGTCGATACCGCCGGCACCCTGTGCAAGGCCGCCGACGCCCTGAAAGAGCATGGCGCCGCCAAAGTCTACGCCTACATTACTCACCCGGTACTGTCTGGCCCGGCCATCGACAACATCGCCGGCAGCTCGCTGGACCAGCTTGTGGTCACTGACACCATCCCGCTGTCTGAAGCCGGCCGCGCCTGCGACAAGATCCGCGTCCTCAGCCTGGCTCCGATGCTGGCCGAGACCATCCGCCGGGTGAACAATGAAGAATCCCTGAGCGCCATGTTCGACCGGCTGGAGCTGGTATAGAACGCCGAAGGCCAGATGCTTGACGCCTGACGCTGAAACCCGCTTTTAGAGCGGGTTTTTGTTTTTGGGCGCATCGGGCATCAGGCGTCTGGCATCCGGCGTCCTTTTCATGCATAATCGCGCCCCCGCGGAATCCTCCGTGGGATTATTTAACCTCTCTGGCCGACCTGGTCGCGGGAAGCCCGAGAGCATACTGGAGACATACCATGTCCAATGAATTCCTGCTGAATGCAGAAAGCCGCAGCGATACAGGGAAAGGTGCGAGCCGCCGCCTGCGTCGTCTGCAAGACCGTGTTCCTGGCATCGTTTACGGTGGCGAAGCTGAGCCACAGATGATCAGCGTTGAGCTGCGTGAACTGAAGAAAGCCCTGGAAAACGAAGCCTTCTACAGCCACATCCTGACCCTCAAGATCGATGGCAAGGAAGTACAGGCTGTACTGCGTGACCTGCAGCGCAACCCGGCCAAGGGCTTCCCCACCCACGCTGACTTCCTGCGTGTGGACAAGACCCACAAGATCACCATGAACGTACCGCTGCACTTCATCAACGAAGCTACCTCCGTAGGCGTGAAGAAGCAGGGTGGCGAGATCCAACACAACATTTCCGAAGTGGAAGTGAGCTGTCTGCCGCAGGATCTGCCCGAGTTCATCGAAGTGGACATGACCGACGTTGAGCTGAATGCCATCGTTCACCTGTCCGACCTGAAGCTGCCGAAAGGTGTTGAACTGACTCAGCTGGCGCTGGGTGCAGATCATGACCAGCCGGTTGCAGCGATTCACGCGCCGAAAGTTCGAGCTTCCGAGTCTGACGACGAAGCCGGCGAAGAAGCCGCTAGCGAAGAATAAGACGCACGGTGGCGGAACCTGTTCGACTGATCGTGGGCCTGGGCAATCCAGGCCGCGAATACGAAGACACCCGCCACAATGCCGGCGTCTGGTATGTAGATGCCCTGGCTCGTCGCCAGGGCATCTACCTTACCGAAGACAAGAAATATTTCGGCCTCACCGGCACTTTCACCTTTGAAGGTGAGACCATCCGCCTGCTGGTACCGACCACCTTCATGAACCGCAGTGGTCAGGCCACCGCCGCTCTGGCGAACTTCTTCAAGATTCCCGTTTCGCAGATTCTCGTCGCCCACGACGAGCTGGACCTGCCTCCCGGTACCGCCCGCTTCAAAGTAGGCGGAGGGCACGGCGGCCATAACGGTCTGCGTGACATCATCAGCAAGCATGGCAACAGCCGCGACTTCTATCGACTGCGGTTGGGCATCGGCCACCCCGGCTCGGCAGCACTGGTCACCCCGCATGTACTGAACAAACCCTCGCAGGCAGACCGGGACCTGATCGACCGCGCCATCGACGAAGCGGTCTATTACACCCCGGATTTACTGCGTGGCGATCTCAATACGGCGATGAACAAGTTGAACGGGTTTAAGGCCTAGAATCAGAAGCGAGTGACGAGTCACGAGTTTCGAAAATCCACCCCCAAACACCTCCAACCTTCTCGCTTCTCGCTTCTCGCTTCTCGCAACTCGCAACTCGCAACTCGCAACCCACTATTATCGATCACCCGCGTACCGGGCCAACACCCACTGCCCCGCCGGGCGGTCGCGCAGTTTCTGCAGTTGCACCTGTAGCGCAGGTTTCAGAGTGCTTTCATCGAAGATATCCCAGGGAGTCCCCTCAGGGCTGAGCAGAGGAGCCAGCAGGCTGGCCGCGGCCACATCCGCCAATGAGAGACGCTCTCCTACCAGGTATTTGCCCGAGCCTTTTTTCAGCGTTTGCTCCAGCAGCTGCAGCCCCTCTTCCAGCCGCTGCTCAGAGCGCATCACAGCCTTCGGCTCAATACGATACAGACGCCGCACCCCTTCACGAGTCACCGGCGACAGTACCGATTGCACAACACCAGGCAGTCCGTACGGATCGAGCATGGCCTGCATCACTTCAGGGCGATCAATAATCTGTCCGTAGAGCCAGCGGCGCACATCCACACCAAGACGATCAAACTTCTGCTCCAGCTCAATCACACGGGCGCGCTGATCAGGGGTGGCGGGCAGCAAGGATCGCTGTGGATAGTGCTTTTCAAGGTAATAGGCAATCTTGGTGGAATCCCCCACCGTACGCCGTCCATCCCGGAGGATCGGCAGAGTGTCGATCCTGGCCATCAACCGGGTGCGCAGCCGGTGCGGCCCTGGCAGCAGGTTTTTCACCCGAAAATCGAGCCCCTTGTAATCCAGTTGCCAACGGGTCTTCTCACAATAGTGAGAGATCGGGAATTGGTAGAGAATGCGGTCCGTCATAATGTCATCAATCGGCCATGATAGAGGCCAGTCTAGCCCAGCCTGCGGGGCACACATCGGCATCAGCGCCTACCCCGTTCGTCCCGCCGGCAACCAGTCTTTCCGCCCTGTGGTGGTCGCTTTTTCAGCCCGCGTTGAGTAGCATTGCGCCCTCGAATTATGGAGGTCTGTCATGGGTTTCAAATGCGGTATCGTCGGTCTGCCCAACGTGGGTAAATCCACCCTGTTCAATGCGCTCACCAAGGCGGGGATTGATGCCGAGAACTTCCCGTTCTGCACCATTGAGCCCAACACCGGCGTAGTACCGGTACCGGACCCCCGGCTGAACAAGCTGGAAGCCATTGTCAGCCCCGAGCGGGTCATGCCTGCCACCATGGAGTTCGTGGATATCGCCGGCCTGGTCGCAGGCGCGTCCAAGGGCGAAGGTCTGGGTAACAAGTTCCTGGCCAATATCCGTGAAACCGATGCTATTGCCCATGTGGTGCGCTGCTTTGATGACGAGAACGTCATCCACGTGGCCGGCAAGGTCTCTCCACTGGATGATATCGCCGTGATCAACACCGAGCTGGCACTGGCGGATCTGGATACCGTGGAAAAGGCCCACCTGCGTGCCACCAAAGCCGCCAAGGGCCAGGACAAGGATGCCAAAGGCCTCCTTCCTGTTCTCGACAAGGTATTACCCGCATTGAACGAGGGCGAGCCTGCCCGCTCCGTGGAACTGAATGACGACGAGCGCAAAGCGCTCAAGAGCCTCAACCTGCTGACCCTTAAGCCGACCATGTACATTGCCAACGTGGACGAAGGCGGCTTCGAAGACAACGCTCTGCTGGATGCCGTACGCGAGCTGGCCGAGAAAGAGAACTCTTCCGTGGTGCCGATCTGCGCCAAGATCGAATCCGAAATCGCCGAGCTGGACGACGAAGAAAAAGCCGACTTCCTCGCTGACCTGGGCATGGAAGAACCCGGCCTCAACCGGGTAATCCGTGCCGGCTTCAGCCTGCTCGGCCTGCAGACCTACTTCACCGCCGGCAAGAAGGAGGTCCGGGCCTGGACCGTGAAAGTGGGCGCCACCGCTCCCCAGGCCGCGGGGGTGATCCACACCGATTTCGAGAAAGGCTTTATCCGCGCCGAAGTCACCGCCTACGACGATTACGTCGAGTATAACGGCGAGTCCGGCGCCAAGGATGCCGGCAAATGGCGTCTGGAAGGCAAGGAATACATCGTCAAGGACGGCGACGTGGTGCACTTCCGCTTTAATGTGTAAGCGCCACGGCACGCAACACGCCTCAGGCAACACGCAAACAAAAAGGCCGCCCCCGAGGGCGGCCTTTTTATTCGCTGTTAACTGTTCACTATTAACTGTTAACTGATTTAATCAGTGCCGCCAGCATTCACCGGCTCAAAGTCTTCATCCTTCAACTCCGGCAATTTCTCATCACAGCCCTGAATGCCCTGCTTCTTCAGGTTGGTGCATACCCGATCCAGCTTGTTGTCCACCGCATGCATGTGATCCAGCAACAGGTGGATCGCTTCGGCCACCGGGTCAGGCATGTCATTGCTGACACCATAGGCCTGGAACCCGATTTTCTCTGCCATCTCCTGACGAGTCTTTTCTTTCTCGGTCATCGGCTTGTTGATAACACGACCGGGAATCCCCACCACCGTGGCGCCCTCAGGGACTTCCTTGGTGACCACAGAATTGGAACCAATCTTGGCATTCTTGCGCACGATAAACGGGCCCAGCACCTTGGCACCGGCACCCACCACCACACCATCTTCCAGAGTGGGATGACGCTTGCCCTTGCTCCAACTGGTACCTCCCAGTGTCACTCCGTGATACAGGGTCACGTCATCGCCAATCTCGGCCGTTTCCCCAATCACTACACCCATGCCATGGTCGATAAAGAAACGCCGACCAATCTGGGCACCGGGGTGAATCTCAATCCCGGTGAGCCAGCGCGAAAAAGTGGACACAAACCGTGCCAGCTGTTTGAAATTGCGGCGCCACAAGGCATGAGCCAGGCGGTGGAACAGTACCGCGTGCAATCCGGGGTAATTAAGCAACACCTCCAGGGTGTTACGGGCCGCCGGGTCCCGGTGGAACACTGACGCAATGTCCTCGCGAACTCGATCAAACATAGCTACCTCATCTCGGGCCTTAGCCCTTATGGATGCGACAACCCCGAATGCGTTACGGGTTGCCGCCCTCCTTCATCTTTTTTTCCAGCGCCACCAACACACCGCGCAAAATGCTCATTTCCATTTTGTCCGGTCGGGCGCGCATAAACAAACGTCGCATGCGGGTCATGACCTGCCCCGGCTGCTCGGGATTCAGAAAGCCACTCTGCTCCATGACGTTTTCCAGATGATCCAGAAAACCGGAAACGGCCTCATTGGTGGCCAGCGGTTCATCCCAGAACATTTCCGGCAACGGCATTGCCTCCCTGCGGGAACGGGATTCCTGCAGATCAAAGTCCTCACCGAGCAGGGCCAGACGCAATTCATAGCTGATCAGCTGCACCGCAGAGGCCACATTCAACACCCCGTATTCCGGGTTGGTGGGCACACTGACGTGCAAGTTACAGCGACGCAGCTCGTCGTTGGTGAGACCCCGATCCTCGCGGCCGAACAGTACCGCAATGCGGGTTTCCTCCGGCTCGTGGGACAGCTGCGCGGCCAGCTGACGCGGGGTCAGACACGGCCAGGGAATACGGCGCTGGCGGGCACTGGTACCAATCACCAGGGTCGCCCCTTCCAGAGCCTCATCGACGCTCTGGCATACCTGGGCAGCTTCTAGCACATCCCCGGCACCGGACGCCCGGGCCGTCGCCTCTACGCTGGGATAGGACTGCGGCTGCACCAGACGCAGATCCGACAACCCCATGGTCTTCATGGCCCGGGCAGCGGCCCCAATATTGCCGGGATGGGTAGTTTCCACCATCACGATACGCACATTTTCCAGCATCAGCGTTCCTGTACAGAGGTCTGGTCGTAAAAGATGGCAATGTTATCATGGGACTGTATTAATGACTGCTTAGGGCCTGTTCACACTAATTCGATGGCCCCTGCTGGAGTCATTTTTTTGTCCAGTAGTTCCAACCGGTACGCAGTGTAGTGGCTCTACATAAGTAACGGTTGGGGCTGCTGGACGGAAAAAGGGCCCAGCCCTTCGGGTTGTGGCCCAAAATGCGCCACTCGTTGTTGCTCGTCGTTCATTTGGAGACACCAAACATCTCGCCTCGCGCCTAGATTGGCGCATTTTGGGCCACAACAGGGGCCACCGAATTAGTGTGAACAGGCCCAGGCTCTGCTACAATCCGCGCCCCGGCCAGGGCCTGACCCTGCGCACCGGCGTTCTTTGACAGCCCTATTTCTTTTTGAGGACAGATGCATGCATGCGCCGCAAGTGAATATCGCCCTGCGAGCCGCCCGTACCGCGGGTAACCTGATTCGACGTGCTGCGGAAAGCAGTGACCCGGTATCTGTCACCAAGAAGGGCATGAACGACTTCGTCACCGAAGTGGATCGTGCGGCTGAAAAACGCATTATCGAAACCCTCCTGAAAGCCTACCCGGACCACGGCATCCTCGCCGAGGAATCCGGCATTATCGAGGGCAAGGGTGAAGGGGCCGATTACCAGTGGGTCATCGATCCCCTCGATGGCACCACCAACTTCATCCATGGCTTTCCCCAGTTCTGTGTGTCCATTGCCCTCAAGTACAAGGGCAAGGTCGAACACGCGGTGATCTATGATCCCAACCGCGACGAGGAATTCACCGCCAGCCGTGGCCGTGGTGCCGCCCTTAACGGCCGCCGCATCCGTTGCACCAATCGCCCCGGCCTGGAAGGCTGTCTGATCGGCACCGGTTTCCCGTTCCGTAAGGACCAGGCCCCCTTTATGGATGCCTACCTGGGCATGTTCGCCGATATCGCCGCCAGCACCGCCGGCCTGCGCCGCCCCGGCTCTGCCGCCCTGGATCTGGCCTGGCTGGCCGCCGGCCGTCTGGACGGCTTCTTCGAATTCGGCCTGGCCGAGTGGGACATGGCAGCTGGCGCCCTGTTGATTACCGAAGCCGGCGGCCTGGTGGGTGACCTGAGCGGTGGCCATAAATTCCTGGAAAGCGGCGGCGTCGTCGCCGGCAGCCCGAAAGTCTTCAAGGGCCTGCTGCAAAAAATCAAACCGCACCTCACCGACGGCCTGCGGAGATAAAGGCAGCTACGAGCGTCTAGCTGCGACGCGGCTCAAGCCAAGTGCCAACCTGCACTTCTTGAGCCGCGCCCCATCGCCCTCTTTGGCAGCGTCCTTCCTTTTCAGTGTTTCTGCTTCTGCTTTTCCGCTTTTTCTCACAGCCCACAGCTAATCGCTCTTAGCTGATTTCCTTAGACCCCAAACCGATTTTTGCAATTCGGCATGGACTTCTGCGCCTCCTTTGCTAGCGTGAAAGACAGCAGCTAACAAGGAGACCCGGAATGACCGTAGTAAAACTGTCGGATCAGTCACTCTTTCGTGAGCAGTGTTACATCAATGGACAATGGTGTGACGCAGACGATGGCAGCACCATTCAGGTGGACAACCCGGCGACAGAAGAAACGCTGGGCAGCGCACCACGAATGGGCGAAGCAGAAACTCGCAAGGCCATTGATGCTGCCAATGCGGCGTTCCCTGCCTGGCGGGACAAGACCGCCGCCGAGCGTGCCAATCTGCTGGAAGCCTGGCATGACCTGATGATGCAGCATCAGGACGATCTTGGTCGCCTGATGACACTGGAGCAGGGCAAACCGCTGGCTGAAGCCAAGGGGGAAATCGCCTATGCGGCGTCCTTCCTGAAATGGTTTTCCGAAGAGGCTCGTCGCGCCTATGGCGACACCATCCCTGGTGCCAAGCCGGGCCAGCGTATCGTGGTCATCAAGCAACCCATCGGCGTCACCGCCGCAATCACCCCCTGGAACTTCCCGTCTTCCATGATCACCCGCAAGGCCGGTGCCGCACTCGCAGCAGGCTGCACCATGGTGGTCAAGCCGGCCAGCGCCACACCCTATTCTGCGCTCGCGCTGGCTGAGCTGGCAGCACGCGCAGGCATTCCGGCCGGAGTATTCAATGTCATTACCGGCAGCGCCGGTGCCATCTCTACCGCACTGACTGACTCCACCATCGTGCGCAAACTCAGCTTCACCGGTTCCACCGAGGTGGGCAGCAAGCTGATGGCCCAGTGCGCCAAGCATATTCAAAAGGTATCGCTGGAACTCGGCGGCAATGCGCCCTTCATCGTGTTCGACGATGCAGATCTGGACAAGGCCGTGGAAGGGGCCATGGCCAGCAAGTTCCGCAACACCGGCCAGACCTGCGTGTGTGTAAACCGCTTTCTGGTACAGGACAGCATCCACGACGCCTTCGTGGAAAAACTCAAGACCGCTATCGAAGCCATGAAGATCGGTGATGGCCTGGAAGACGGCGTCACCCAGGCCGCCCTCATCAATCGTGGAGCGGCTGACAAGGTTATCGAGCACATTGAAGATGCGCTCGGCAAAGGCGCCAAGGTGGTAACCGGAGGGCAACGCCACGAAAAGGGCGGCAGCTTTGTACAGCCCACCCTGATCACTGGTGTCACCCAGAATGCCCAACTTTGCCTCGAAGAGACCTTCGGTCCGCTAGCCGCCGTGATCACCTTCAAGGATGAAGACGAAGCCATTCGCATCGCCAACGATACCCCCTATGGACTGGCGGCCTACTTTTACAGCAACAACATCCACCGCTGTTGGCGTGTGGCGGAAGCGCTGGAAAGCGGCATGGTCGGTGTTAACGAAGGGATTATTTCCAATGCCGCCGCGCCATTCGGTGGCGTCAAGGAATCCGGCCTCGGCCGGGAAGGCTCCCACCAGGGCATGGACGAGTACCTGGAAGAGAAATACCTGTGTATGGGGAGTTAAAAGCAGTTACTAGCTATGAGCTGCTACGCGATCCAGGAAATACATGATTCAAGTCCTGTGCCCGCGCACAGACTCCGATGACAAAGATCGGTTTAAAGCTCATGGCTAGAAGCTCGCAGCTGACAGGAGTTATGGATGACCCAAACGCTGAAGATTGCACTGCTTCCCGGTGATGGTATCGGCCCGGAGGTCATGACCGTTACCGCGGAGATTTTGGCCGGGCTGGTATCGCGCTTTCAGCTGCCGGTGGAGGTACAATCCTTTGCCTGGCCATCCCATAGCTGGCACCAGCAGCACGGGCAGATGATGCCGGAAGACGGGGTTGATCAGCTGCGTGCGTTCGATGCCATCCTGCTGGGCGCCCTGGGTGATCCCGGCCCCATTGATGATCCGCAGCGCTATGTGCTTTCCGACAGCATCTCTCTCGCCCCCCTGCTGGCCCTTCGCAAGGAATTAAATCTGTGGGCCTGTGAACGGCCCGCTCGCTGGCTACCCGGTGCCCCCCAGTATCTTGCCGATTCCCGCGCCAATAACGTGGACATGCTGGTGATCCGGGAAAACAGCGAGGGCGAGTACAGTAATCAGGGCGGACGGCTGCGTGCCGGCACCCCCAACGAAGTAGCCACCCAAGTGGAGGTCTTTACGGCAGGTGCCACCGAACGATTAATCCGCCACGCCTTTGATCGCGCCCGCCAGCGGGCCGCGCTTCGCCATACGCCTCGCCACTTTGCCACCGGCAAAGAAGCCCAGGTCTGCCTGATCACCAAGCGAAATGCCCAACCCTTCTGGGGCGATCTCTACACCGAAACCTTTGCCCGCATTGCCCGGGAATACCCCGATGTGGATACCCACCACGAGCTGGTGGATGCCGCCTGCATGAAGTTCGTGCAATGCCCCTGGCGTTTCGATGTGGTGGTGGCCAGCAACCTGCACGGCGACATCCTCACCGATCTGGCCGCGGTACTGTGTGGCGGCCCGGGCCTGGCACCCTCCGCCAACCTCAATCCGGCGGATGCACGCATTCCTGCCCTGTTTGAGCCTGTACACGGCAGTGCCCCGGATATTGCAGGTCGCAACATGGCCGACCCCAGAGCTACCTTGATGAGCCTGGCCATGTTGCTGGATTATCTGGCCCACAAACATCCCGCCATCGGCAATGCGGCACAACATCTGCATGATCTGATTGCAGAGGATCTGAAATACGCTTTCTCGGGAACAAGAGAAACCGGGCAACGACTGAGTCAACGACTGGCTGCGGGATAACCCCGCCGCCAATACGCGACAGAAAGGAGGCGCCATGAGTCATCTGTCCCCCCTGCTGGTACAGTCCAGCGGCATTTGTGCGGAGCGCGGCGAAGGAAGCTGGCTCTATGACAAGGACGGCAATCGCTGGCTGGATTTCACATCAGGCATCGGCGTAACGGCCACCGGTCATTGCCACCCCAAAGTCGTGGCAGCAACCCAGCAACAAGTCGCCAAACTGGTGCATGCCCAGTACGCCACCGTCACCCATCCCAATATGCTGGCATTGACAGATCGCCTCTATCACCACCTTCCACAAGGCCTGGATGCGGTGGCTTTTTCCAACTCTGGCAGTGAATCCGTGGAAGCGGCAGTGAGACTCGCGCGGCAAGCGACCGGACGCACCAATCTAATCGCGTTCAGGGGCGGCTTCCATGGTCGCACCCTGGCGGCAGCGTCGCTGACCACCTCCACCAGCAAGGTCCGCACCGGATGGCAGCCCCTCATGGCAGGGGTCAGCATCGCGCCCTTCCCTCATGCCTACCGCTACAACCAGGACATGGACGAGTGCGTGGCGGCCTGCCTGCATGAGCTGGATCATATCTTTGCCACCGAGTGTAATCCGGCGGACACTGCGGCCATGATCATCGAACCCGTGCAGGGTGAGTACGGCTACTACCCGGCCACAGAGACCTTCATGAAAGGCCTGCGCGAACGCTGTGACAAGCATGGCATCCTGCTGATCGCTGATGAAATCCAGGCCGGCTACGGACGTACCGGCAAGTTCTGGAGCCATGAACATTACGGCGTGAAACCGGACATGATTATCACCGCCAAAGGGTTGGCCAGTGGCTATCCACTCTCTGCCATTGCCGCCAGCAAGGAACTGATGAATCACGGCTACCCCGGTTCCCAGGGCGGCACCTATGGCGCCAATGCGGTCGCCTGTGCAGCTGCACTGGCCACACTGGATGTAATTGAAGAAGAACAGCTGGTTGCCCGGGCAGAAAAACTCGGCAACCAACTTCGCAATCATCTGGAAGGACTGCGGGCAAATCATGACGGCATCGACGAGATTCGTGGTGCCGGCCTGATGCTGGGCGTAGAAATGGTCAGCGCCCCTCATAAACCCGACGGCGATCGTGCAGCGCGCATCCTCAAGCATTGCGAACAGAACGGGATGCTGATGCTGCGTTGTGGTAGCCAGGGGCAGGTCGTGCGATGGTTGCCACCGCTCACCGTGACCGAAGCGGAGATAGAAAAGGCCGTGGGTCTGTTCGAAGCCGCTTTGAAAGAAACCTGAGTTGCAAGTGACAAGTTTCAAGTTGCAACGCGCTTGAGCATCACAGGGATTCAAGCGTCCTCGCCGCGACCATAATTTGGTCGCGGACTCTGAGCCGGAAGCCCCCTGTCGTTAATCCGCGTTGTAACTTTCGACAGGAAACTTGCAACAGAAACCAAGGAGTACCAATGACACAACCCACCATCACCGTCCTGCTCGCTGAAGACGAACCCAGCCTGCCCGGCCTGGATTCCCTTTCCGGTCAGGCCGAGGTGCGTGAGGCGCGGACGCGTGCCGAACTGGAAGCAGCGCTCCCCGTCAGCGACGTACTGGTGGTTACCGATTTTCGTACCGAGATGCTGGCCGAAGTGTGGCCGAATAATTGTCCTGTGCGCTGGGTGCATGCCACCAGCGCCGGGGTGGATGCCTTGATGATCGACCCGATTCGCAACAGCGACATTGTCGTCACCAACGCCCGCGGCATTTTTGATCGTGGCATTGCTGAATACGTGCTGGGAGCCTTGCTGATGTTTGCCAAGGACTCTCTGACCAATCTTGCGCTGATGAAGACACACCGCTGGCAGCATCGTGAAACCCGCTTGCTGCGCGATAGCCGTGCCGTTGTGGTCGGGGCAGGCTCTATCGGGCGTGAAGTTGCCACCCTGCTCCGCGCGCTCGGCGTTCATGTGCTAGGTACCGCACGCAATGCACGGGAAGATGCAGCCTTTGAGAAAGTGTTCGCCCAACAGGCACTGCCGGATCTGCTTCCGGAAGCAGACGCGGTCATTATCACCGCCCCGCTGACACCCGACACTGAGGGACTGTTTGATCCCGACCAGTTTTTACGCATGAAGCCCGGAGCCATACTGGTGAATGTGGGCCGTGGGCCGATTGTTCAGACTGAGGCATTACTGGCTGCGCTTCAGAGCGGACGGCTTGGCGGCGCGGCTCTGGATGTGTTCGAGGAAGAGCCCCTGCCCGCCGATCACCCCCTTTGGGATCAGCCCAACGTAATGATCTCTGCCCACATGGCCGGGGACTTCATCGGCTGGCGCGCTGCATTGGGCCAACAGTTTGTCGATAACTTTCAACGCTGGCAGCAAGGCGAGCCCCTGAATAATCCTGTCAGCAAGGAACATGGCTATGTAAGTAATGCCTGAACCAGAAGGACAGTGGTTTTTTCACTGCCCCGGCTGAATCAGGTGTAGCGTCAAACCAGGAGGGATGCCGATGAGCAAGGAATTACTGACCATGAGCGCCCAAGCGCTCAAGACTGCCTACCAGGCCGGTGCATTATCACCGGTGGAGGTCTGCACCAGCCTGCTGGATCACATCGAGCAACACGATGATGCCCTGAATGCCTGGTGCCTGATTGACCGCGAGACAACGCTGCAATGGGCGCGGGAATCAGAGCAACGCTATCAGGATGGCAAACCACAGGGGCTGCTTGACGGTGTTCCGGTTGCGGTCAAGGATGTCTTCCTCACCCCCATGTGGCCAACAGTGAAGGGGTCGAAAACTATCGATCCTGAGTCCACACTCAACAAGCGCTCTCCTGCGGTAGCCGCTCTGGAGCGCCATGGCTATGTCCCGCTTGGTAAAACCACAACCCCCGAGTTTGGCTGGAAGGGGATCACCGACAGCCCCCTTTGCGGCCCGACCAACAACCCCTGGGACCCGAGTAAAACCGCCGGAGGCAGTAGTGGCGGCAGCTCCGCTGCAGTGGCGGCCGGCATGGCTCCCCTGGCACTGGGTACCGACGCAGGCGGCTCCATCCGTATTCCTGCCGGTTTCTGCGGCATCGTCGGCCACAAACCCACTTTCAGCGAAGTTCCACACTGGCCCGCCAGTCCATTTGGCACTCTGGCTCACGCCGGCCCGATGACGCGTACCGTTGCCGACGCCGCCCTGATGATGAACGTGATGACCGAAGCGGACCCTCGCGACAGCCTGGCGGCTCCGCGCCGCAACATCGACTATGTCCGTGAGCTGCATCAGCCAATGAAAGGCCTGCGGATCGCCATGAGCCCCAATCTGGGTTATGTGGATGTGGATGCCGAAATCGTCAACGCCTTCAAGGAAGCCGCTAAAGTTTTCGAAGCGTTGGGAGCCATCGTCACGGAAGCCGACCCGGGGTTCAGTAATCCGCTGGCCGCATTCAGTCACCTGTTCTACAGCGGTGCCGCCAACGCCATGCGCGACCTGGGTGATCGACAACGAGAACAAATGGACCCGGCACTGGTGGAGGTGGCCAGCAAGGCAGAAAAACTCAGCATGCTCGACTATCTGGGTGCCATGAACGAGCGCATGGCGGTAAGCGAACGCATGGCGGTATTCCACACCAAGTACGATTTGCTGATCACCCCCACATTACCCATCGCCGCCTTCGATACTGATCGCGAGGTGCCCGTGGACTGGCCCAGCACCCGCTGGCCCACATGGACGCCCTTTACCTACCCCTTCAACATGACCGGGCAACCCGCCCTGTCTGTGCCAATGGGCCTGAACAGCAATGGCTTGCCCATGGGCCTGCAAATTGTCGGCGCACGCTTTGACGACGCCAGAGTCCTTGCCGCCGGCCATGCCTTCGAACAAACACAACCGTTCGTGCACCTGCCGCCGATGCTGCAGGAATAAACCATTATCGCGGGGCCTCGTCAGTACCGCTATAACCTTGAAAAGAAGCGAGTAACGAGTTACGAGTCACGAAAACCTCAAGATAGGAGCGACATTTTTTTGACTTTCGAAACTCGTTTCTCGTGACTCGAAACTGTTCTATTCGCACCGCCAGCGACGCTCATGCGGATAAGGTTTTTCAGGAAAGGAGAACATGATGGGCAATATCAATCTGGACACGGATTTCTACGAAAGCGAAGACCCGATCTGGAACCCGGCGTTGCTCACCATTCCAGTACCGGGCATTCGCCGCATGGTGAATCTGGCGGCCGACCTGGACGATGTGATTCACCTGTCCATCGGCCAACCGGATTTCAAGCCCCCCGGCCATGTGATCCAGGCGGGCGTGGATGCCCTCAACGCCGGCCAGACCGGTTACACCATGGACGCGGGCCTGCCTGAGTTACTGGAAGCACTGGCAGATTATTACAGCACCCGCTATGGCCGGCCGTTGTCACCGGAAAACCTTATGATTACGACCGGTGCCACCGAGGCGATTTACCTGGCCCTCACCGCAACCTCTGCTCCGGGGCGCGAATTCATCGTGCCAGACCCATCCTTCATGCTGTACGGTCCGCTGATTCGCATGAATGGTGGCACCGTCAAAAGTATCGCCACCCGGGCCGAGAATGATCACCAGCTGGACCCGCAGGAAGTCATCGATGCCATGGGGCCCAATACCTTTGCGGTGGTACTGAATTCCCCCAGCAACCCCACCGGTACCATCTACCCACGGGAAACCATTGAAGCCATCGTCGAGGAAGCCGCCTACCGGGGCATCCATGTGATCAGCGACGAAGTGTACGACCATCTGATCTATGACGGCCGCGAGTATCCCAGTGTGCTCTCCTGCTGCTCTGACCTGGATCATGTCATGGTGATTAGCAGCTTCTCGAAAACCTTTTCCATGGCGGGTATGCGAGTGGGCTGGCTAATTGGTAGCCAGGGCGCCATCAAGAAACTGCGTCGCTACCACATGTTCACCACCACCGTGGCCAACACGCCTTGCCAGTGGGCCGGCGTTGCCGCCCTGCGTGGCAGCAACAACTTTATTGATGCCATGGTGGAAGAATACCAGCAACGTCGCGACCGCCTGGTGGAATTGGTGGAACAAACTCCTCACCTCACCGGCTACCGACCGGAAGGCGCGTTCTATCTTTTCCCCTCTCTCCCGGAAGGCGTAGACGGCGCTAACGTGGCCCTGAAAATGCTGCGGGAAACCGGGGTCTGCACCATCTCAGGCGACACCTTCGGCGAAGCCGGCAAGAGCGCGTTACGCATCAGCTATTCCACTTCCCTGGATCAGATTGAAGAAGCCTTCGAACGGATCATTCCGTGGATGAAGAAACAGAACTTTTCGTAAGGCAGAAGCGAGGAACGAGTTTCGAGTTGCGAAAATCAAAACCCGCTGTTGCTCTTCGAAAATCGTTACTCGTACCTCGTAACTGACACCCCGCAACTACAACCGCCTGCTGGCAGGCTCCTGCGGCAACACCAGAACAAAAAAGCCGCGAACGAATCGCGGCTTTTTTTGTTTTAGCTGTTAACTATTAATTATTAACTGTTAACTGCTTTTTCACGGCATTTCATCAATTTCTTCCGGCTCAGGAATCAGGAAATCCTCCTTGCTCACATTCATCATGAACAAGATGTTGCTGACCACATAAATGGAAGAATAGGTACCGACAGCAATACCCACCAGCAGCGCCTCAGAGAAGGCTCGCATCACTTCACCGCCGAAGAAATACAACGCCACCAATACCAGCAAGGTGGTCAAGGAAGTGTTGATCGTTCTGCTGAAAGTGGCATTCACCGCGTTGTTGATGATCTGGGTCGGATCGTTTTGCCGGGAATTGCGGAAATCTTCACGAATCCGGTCAGCCACCACGATGGAGTCATTGAGTGAGTAACCGATCAGGGCCAGTACCGCTGCCAGCACCGTCAAATCAAACGGCCACTGCACCAGCGAGAACAAACCCAGCACGATGATAACGTCATGGAAAAGTGCCACGACGGTAGCAACACCGAATTTGTTGGAGAACCGGAACCACACGTACAGCATCATCAAACCCAGCGCCAGCAACATGGCGGTACCGGATTCATCACGCAATTCATCTCCAACCTGAGGCCCCACAAATTCCACCTTGAGCAACTCAAGATCTTCATTGTGCAGTTTCAGGGCAGCGTACACATCGTGGCCGATGGTATCGGCATCATCGCCCTCCTTGGGGGCAACACGGATATTCACTTCCTTGGGGGAGCCGTAATGCTGTACAACCGCATCACTAAACCCGGATTCCGCCAGATCCGCCCGCGCCTGGGAGAGCTCCACATCCACCGGGCTCTTCACCACCACGGTGGTACCGCCAGTAAAATCCAGCCCCAGATTCAGCCCACGAGTGACCAGTAACGCAACAGAGGCGATTACCAGCAGCACAGAGAGGATACCCAGCGGTTTGCGGGCACCCATAAAATTGATGTTCATGGTTGCTTTACTCATCGCATCACCGCCTTAAATACTCAGTTTCGCCGGTGCACGGGCACCACGCCCGTAAACCAGTTCAGCCATGGAACGGGTACCGATAATGGCCGTGAACATTGACGTCAGGATGCCGATAAACAGGGTCACCGCGAAGCCCTGTACCGAGCCGGTACCGGCGGCGAACAGGATCACTGCCACAATCAGGGTGGTGATGTTGGCATCCAGAATGGTGGTAAAAGCGCGGGCATAACCTTCTTCAATGGCTTGACGGGGATTGAGGCCACGGCGCAAGTCTTCCTTGATTCGCTCGAAGATCAGTACATTCGCATCCACCGCCATACCCACGGTCAGTACGATACCGGCGATACCCGGCAGCGTCATGGTGGCCCCCGGAATCAAAGACATGATGCCGACAATAATGATCAGGTTGCCCAGCAGTGCCACGTTGGCAATCAAGCCAAACAGCTTGTACCACACCACCATAAACACCAGCACCAGCGCCAGCCCAAGCGCCATGGATTTGAGACCAGCTTCGATGTTTTCCGCACCCAGGCTGGGGCCCACAGTACGCTCTTCCACGATGCTCACCGGAGCCGCCAGAGAACCGGCACGCAGTAACAGTGCGAGTTCAGAGGCTTCAGCGGGATTGTCCAGGCCGGTAATCCGGAAACGACTGCCCAGGGTGTCCTGGATCGTCGCCACGTTAATCACGTATTTGTCTGTAGAGCTGATGATCTTGTCGACCAACTTGCCATCGTCACCTTCGACTTTCTCCACATCGGTCTTGGTTTCGATGAACAGCACGCCCATGGGGTTACCCACGTTCTTGCCGGTGATGCGCTGCATCCGCTTGGCACCGTCGGCATCCAGGGTCACGTTCACTTCCGGCGAGCCGGACTGCTGATCGAAACCCATGCGGGCATCAATCACCTGATCACCGGTGGCAATCTTGGATTTGTTCAAGGCAACGATCCGACCTTCCTGGCCTTTGAACGGGAAGAATTCCAGCCCCGGAGGCGCAATGCCGGTACGCAGACGTGCAGAGGAAACGCTGTTGTCTACAAGGCGGAATTCCAGCGTCGCGGTACGCCCCAGAATACGGCGTGCCTGTGAAGCATCCTGAATACCTGGCAACTGCACCACAATACGATCCGAACCCTGGCGCTGCACTACCGCTTCCGCCACACCCAGTTCGTTCACCCGCTTGTTCAACGCAGTACGGTTCTGATCTACCGCGTAGTCCTGCATTTCTTTCAAGGCGCTGTCATTCAGCACCAGCACGGTTGCCGGTGAATCGCCGGCCGGCTTCATGGTGAATTGATTCAGCGCCTGACGCAGTGGTGCACGCGAGGCATCGGCCGCCACCTGGTCAGCAAAGGTGACCGTCAGGGTGGTGCCATCCACGTCCACGCTGCGATAGCGCACACCCGCATCCCGCAGGGTCAGCTTGGCACTCCCCGCCGAGGCTTCCATACGGCTGGTGATCACCGCATCCATATCTACCTGCAGCAAAAAGTGCACACCGCCGCGCAGGTCCAGGCCCAGATTCATGGGGCTGGCACCAATGGCACGCAGCCATTGCGGGGTGGTTTCTGCCAGGTTGAGGGCGACCACATAGTTGTCGCCGAGGGTGTCGACTGCCAGCTCGCGGGCACGCAGCTGCGCTTCCGTGTCGGACAAACGCACCAGCAATGAGGTCCCTACGGTTTCTCCCGGACCATGCTGAAGGCCGGCGGAATCCAGAGCGCTCAGTACACGTTGGCGGCTCATTTCAGAGACTTCACCACCCGCATCGGCGTGACTGATCTGGATGGCCGGGGCATCCGGGTAAAGGTTGGGCAGGGCATAAAGGCCGCAAACAACAAGGGCGGCCAAAAGCAGGAAAAATTTCCAGCGTGGATAGCGTGTCATAGCTCTTTCCGGTGTTTTATTCCGGTTTGTGTCCGGTGTCATGAAAAAGCCCCGTCATGGCGGGGCTGAGCCTGGTGCTAGATGGACTTGATGGTGCCTTTAGGCAGAGTGGCCTGGATGCTCTGCTTTTGCAGTTTGATTTCCAGGTTATTGCTGATTTCTACCACCACAAAATCATCGGTCACCTTGGCAATCTTGCCGAGGATGCCACCACTGGTGACCACCTCATCACCCTTGTTCAGATTTTCCACCAGGCTCTTGTGCTCCTTGGCACGCTTCTGCTGCGGGCGAATCAGGAAGAAGTAGAACACCACCATCATCACGACCAGCATGATCAGCTCGACGCCACCCGGACCGGCCGGTGCAGCAGGCGCAGCAAACGCCGGGGAAACCAAGGCGGACGCCATCAAGGCCAGCAGGGAACGCATTGCGATTTTCATTGATTACTCCAGTAAACAGTCATAACGCCGGGGTTTGCTCACCCCGAGCAGCATAGAAGTCGTCCACAAAGGCGGACAATGTACCCCCTTCAATGGCCCCCCGCAATCCAGCCATCAGGCGCTGGTAATAGCGCAGGTTATGGATGGTATTGAGCTGGGAGCCAAGCATTTCATTACAGCGATCCAGATGATGCAGATAGCTGCGCGAGAAATGCTGGCAGGTATAGCAATCACAACCTTCCTCCAGGGGAGCCAGGTCATGACGATGTTTGGCATTACGGATCTTGATCACCCCTTGCGAGGTAAACAGATGACCGTTACGCGCATTGCGCGTGGGCATCACGCAATCGAACATATCGACACCGCGACGCACCGCTTCGACGATGTCTTCCGGTTTGCCCACGCCCATCAGGTAACGGGGGCGATCTTCCGGCATGTGCGGGGTCAGGTTGCCCAGGGTTCGGAGCATCTCTTCCTGGGGCTCGCCGACACTGAGGCCGCCCACCGCATAGCCGTCAAAGCCAATATCCACCAGCCCGGCCAGCGACTCGCGACGCAGGTTGTCGTACATGCCGCCCTGAACAATACCGAAACAGGCCGCATCATTGCCCTCATGGGCGTCCTTGGAGCGTTGCGCCCAGCGCAACGACAGCTCCATGGAATCGCGGGCCTGCTGCTCGGTGGCAGGAAACGGGGTGCATTCATCAAAGATCATGCAGATATCACTGCCCAGAGAACGCTGCACCTGCATGGCACGCTCCGGGGTCAGCTCCACCCTGTCACCGTTAATCGGGTTCTTGAATACCACGCCCTGCTCGGAAATCTTGCGCATCTCGCCCAGACTGAACACCTGAAAACCACCGGAATCGGTCAGAATCGGCTTGTCCCACTGCATGAATCCATGCAGGGAGCCGTGGGCCTCAATCACTTCGGTGCCTGGGCGCAGCATCAGATGGAAGGTATTACCCAGACAGATCTCGGCACCGGTATCGGCCAGATCCTTCGGCAGCATGCCCTTCACGGTGCCATAGGTACCCACCGGCATGAACGCCGGAGTCTGGATAGTACCCCGCGGAAAGGTAATCTCCCCCCGACGCGCCGCGCCATCGGTGGTGTTGAGCTGGAATGTCATTCGGGACATGGATGGACCTTCTGGTCTGACGCCGGACGTCCGACGCCCGACTGCCTTTCAATAAACATGGCATCGCCGTAACTGAAGAAACGGTACTCTGCCTCGATGGCAGCCTGGTAGGCGGCCATGACTCTTTGCTGCCCGGCGAAGGCGCTGATCAGCATCAGCAGCGTGGACTTGGGCAAGTGGAAATTGGTCAACAGACACTCCACCAGCCGGAACTGATAACCGGGAAAGATGAAGATATCGGTTTCCCCCTGCCCTGCCTGCAAGCCGCCGGACTGGCTGGCTGCTTCCAGCGCACGCAATGCCGTCGTCCCAACCGCCACAATTCGGCCACCGCGAGCATGGGCCTGCGCCACTTGTTCAACCAGCGTGTCCGGAATCTGGTAGCGCTCGCTGTGCATGTGATGATCTTCCACCCGGTCCACTCGCACAGGCTGAAACGTCCCTGCCCCTACATGGAGGGTGACATAGCCAATATCAACCCCGTGCTGCTCCAGCGCCGCCAGCATCTCGTCGTCAAAATGCAGGCCGGCAGTGGGTGCCGCTACGGCCCCGGGCTCACGGGCATAGACCGTCTGGTAGCGCTCCATGTCACCGACTTCATCCGGACGGTCGATGTAGGGCGGCAGCGGCACATGGCCGATCTGCTCCAGTACATCCAGCAAGGTGCCACAGCCGCTTTCTTGTGAAGAACCACAACCCTGAAACTGCAGGATAAACAAGGCATCCCGGCGGCCGGTGACCTGGGCACGTACGCCCTGGTCAAACTGCAGCCAGCTTCCCGGCTTGGGGGATTTGGAGGCGCGCACATGGGCCAGCGCCTCGTGATCATCCACCACCCGCTCAATCAGCACCTCGACCTTGCCGCCGCTGTCCTTCTGGCCGAACAGTCGGGCAGGGATCACCCGGGTGTCATTAAAGATCAACAGATCCCCAGGACGCACATGGCTCAGCAGATCCGGGAATTGCTGGTGCTGCAGGTTGTCACGGGTAAGCGCCAGCAGGCGCGCATCGCGGCGCTGGGCGGGAGGATGGCGGGCAATCAGCCCGTCAGGGAGTTCAAAATCAAAATCGTCGACGTTCACGTACTGTACCGGCACGGAAGTTCAAGGGGTGCCAAGGATACCCGCTATTGGAAAGGGAAAAAACACCCTTCACGACTTCTACGGAGTCCCCCGTAGGAGCTCCTCTCGAGGGGCGAATCCGAGCCTTGGCGAGGAAATGCAATGGCACCAGGCTCCAGCTCGCTCTGGAGAAACCCGGCGGTTCTTCTCACTAACACGTGATTCGTCCCTCAAGAGGAACGCCTACAGCGGCTTTGCGAGAAGGGAGGGATGGAATCAGCGCTTCTTTGCCTGTTTCGGCAACTGCACCGTAGCCGTGGCAGAAAGACGGTCATGCAGGGTCTGGTGAGGCGCAATCAGCACCACCAGATAGCCGGCGCCAAACAGCCCCCATGACAGGCAGGCAGCCAGAAAACGCGCCAGGGTTTGCCACAACTTCACGGGACCACCCCTGTAATCACGCACCTGCAGACGCCAGGCCCGCATGCCCAGAGTCTGGCCGCCACGCATCCAGAACCAGGCGTAGAACAGCCATGTCTCCAGCATCAGGATGGGGAAAAGCAGCCCCTGCAGATAAGCAGGTGCGGCTCTGTCCACGCCATTTATGGATTCCACGGGCAGGCCAAGGGTCGGGTATACCAGTACAAAGATACCGGCAGTGACGAACCACAACGCCATCACCAAAAAGCCGTCATAGACCAACGCCATCAGGCGTTTGAGCAAACCGGCTGGGGGAGCATAATCAGTCATGCATCACTCCGTCGGACATCCGACATAAAAAAGCCCGCATAAAGCGGGCTTTTTTATTGTTTGGTACCAGAGGCCGGACTTGAACCGGCACGCCCGTGAAGGCAACGGATTTTGAATCCGTCGTGTCTACCAATTCCACCACTCTGGCAGTGGGGCGCGAGTATACCAGCCCGCGCTGGCTTTTCCAGTTATTCTTCCTCGTCTGCGGAAACAATAACCGCAGTCACATTATCCCGGCTCTGGCGATCCAGCGCGGCTTTCAGTACGCCAGACGCTGAAACCCGGTGTTGCATCAATGAAGCGAGGTTCTCAACGGTCAGCACCGAATGGACGCCATCACTGGTAAGCAAAAAACGCTCATCGCCGGTCACCTCAAAGCGGGCCTGCTCCAGCGACAGCTTCTCTCCAATCCCAACAGCCTGGTAAATCACATTGGCCCTGGGGTGCGCCATGGCCTGTTGCTCCGTCAACTGCCCGGCATCCACCAGTGCCTGCACCGGAGTATGATCGCGAGTCAACATGGCCATCGCATCGTCGTTATACCGGTAAAGCCGGGAATCGCCAGCCCACATCACCGCCGCCTCACCGCGGTATACCAGCAATACCACGACTGTGGCCCCCATGGGTTTGCTGCGCATATTAATGGCGGCATGGTGCCGAATGGCATGGTTGACGGTTTGCAGAGCCGTCTCCACTGCAACTAACCGGTGAGCAATCCCCCCACCAAGAAACAAAGACTCCAGGCTTTCCCGCACCATGGTGGCCGCCAAGTCGCCGGCTTCATGACCCCCCATTCCATCGATAACCGCCCACAGGCCATCACCGTCGCGACAGACCAGTGCATCCTCGTTTTCTGCCCTTCTCCCCTTGTGAGTGCGTCCCTGCCCCCTCCAGATCATCTCATCGCACCCGCTGCAGCAACCACACACCAAGAATCAAGCACAGCACCGGCGGCAACGCTGCTGCCACCAATGGCTCGGTATTAAATACCAGTGACAACTGGCCAAAAAATTGCTGCCCGTAATGGAATATCAGCCCAGCCACGATACCCGCGGTCAGACGCAGGCCCATGGTCACTTCCCGCAGCGGGCCGAACACAAACGAAATAGCGATCAACACCATGCCAATGGTCGCCACCGGCATGAACAGCTTCTGCCAGAAACTGAGCATATAATCCGCCGTTTCCAACCCTTGCCGCTTCAGGTAAGCGGTGTATTCCAGCAGCTTGGCTAACGCCAGATTATCGGGCTTTAGTACCACAATACTGAGCAACTGCGGTGTCAATTTGGTTTCCCACTGGCCGTTGTCACGGCTGTAGGTTTCGGTACGTTCCTCTGTTAGCCGGGTTCCGGTGATGCCTTCCAGAGCCCACTCCTCCCCCTGATAAATTGCCCGCTCCACGAACTGGGTTTCCTGCAACTTGTGCCTTTCATCGAACCGGTAACGGGTCAGGCCGTAGAGTACGCCGTTAGGCTGTACCGCATTGATATGAATAAATTCTTTCCCTTCCCGGTGCCAATAACCGTACTTGGAACGCAGCGCTTCACCGCCGCCCTCGGCCATGGAGCGATTACTCTGCGCCACCTGCTCGGTATAGGGCGTCAGATATTCGCCCAAGGGAATGGACAGAATTATCATTAGCAGCACCGGGCGCAGCACCAGCCAGCTCACCCGCAACGTGGACACACCAGCAGCCCGAATGACCGACAGCTCGCCGCTATTGGCCAACAATCCCAAACCGATCAGGGTACCCAGCAAAATTGCCATGGGCAGATATTCATAGATTCGTCTGGGCGTGGTGGTGAGAATGAACTGCAACGCCTGCCAAACCTGGTAGTTGCCGCGTAAAGCTTCCAGTTCATAAATAAAGCCGAACAGGCAATCCAGGCCTACGATAATGGCCAGAATCGCCAAGGTGGGCACCAGTACCGCTCGCCAGAAATAGCGATTCAGCAACCTCATGCTGTCGCCCTCCTGCGGAAAATGCGCCCGCCAAAATACAGAAAGAATACGGTTATTGCGGCCACCAGATGAATCCAGGCCATGTGCAGATACCAAGGCACAGGCCCTCCTCGGTGATCTTCAATGGCACTGCGACACACCAGCAACATGCCCACATACAACATGTAGCCCAGCACGGCGGGAATCAGTCGATAAAAGCGCCCCTGCCTGGGATTCACTCTGGCCAGCGGAATAGCCGCCAGCGCCATAATCGGCACCGTCAGAATCAACGACAGGCGCCACTGCAGTTCAGCCATGGCATCGCGGTTATCTGCTCGCTCAGCAACAAGCTCGTGGGTTGGCCGACCACGCACTTTGGGGGGGCGGCTGTCGGATTTCTCGCCACCGATCCGTACCTTCGCCTCATTAAAGCCAATTTCACGGTAGTCTCGCTGGCCCGGCTTACCCTGATATTGAAAACCATCGGTGAGCAGCAGGTAACTTACCCCATCTTCCAGAACCAGCTTGCCGCTCTTGGCCCACACGGTAAGCAGACGATTGGCCTCCCCCTGCCCCTCAAAACGCGCGTCAGCCACGAACACATTTTCCAGCACTCCCTTCTCACGATTCAGGTGCTCGGCATAGGTGGCGCGCTGAGCGTTACGGGACCCTTTCACATGAAAACGGCCGGGGGTGAGCAATTCCAGCACGGAGCGATCCTTCTGCTCCTCAAAGATTCGAGTGACCTCCGCATCCCCTCGTGGGGTCACATAGAGGGAGAACATCCCCACCACCGTGGTCGCCATCAACACCGGCACCACTAATGAGCGCACGACCCGGCCATGGCCCTGCCCACCGGCCTGCAACACAACCATTTCGTTATCCATGTGCATACGGCCCAGCACCAATAACAGGGCGATATACAGGCTCAGAGGGACAATCATCTGCAGGAATTCCGGCATCCGGAATGCCATTACCAGAAACAGGGCATCGGCAGCGATTTCACCCGCCGCCGCTTCCGCCAGATATTTAATGAAACGACCACTGACCAGCACCATCACCAAAATGAAGGTGACCATGACTGTGGTCATGAAGACTTGCCGATTGATATAGCGATGAAGAATCAAGGGGTAGCCCACTCGTCCTTGTCTGCAAGAGAGATGTTGATGTCCATAATGGCAGGCAACCCTGCGACACCGACACGCTCCGCTCGAAATAAACGCCACCGGGAACAATACAGACCAGTGACTGCGGAGAATTTGGCCTAGTGTAACTGACCGACCATGAAAGGTGATAATGGTTCGCGCCCCCGATTGCGTTTCCTGCGCCGAGGCCCCACTATTTCCCGATGCAGCAGTAGCTCACCGAAATTGGAGACAACATGGATTTCACGGCAACAAACCGCCCCCTGGACAAGATCAAGGCGGATGCACTGATTGTAACGATGGGCAAGAAAAGCGACCTGCCCACCGCGCTCCCGGAAAAAACAGGCAAACAGCTGGCCGCCCTGATCAAGGCTGGCGACTTTAGCGGTAGCAAGGGGCAAACTGCCTGGTTGCACAACCCCGCCGGCATCAGTGCCGACCGTATCCTGCTGGTCGGCACCGGCGACAGCCAGCCCAGCGATCAGCAATGGCAATCCCTGTTGCGTAATATCGTTAAAGCAGTCATTAGTGCCCCCGTGAAACACGCGGTTCTGTTGCTCGACGACACCCTGCCCCAAACACTGGAATGGCAAGTCCGCGAAGGCTCCCGCCTGGTAGAAGAAGGTGGTTACCGTTTCGACCAGTATCGCAGCGCCCCCGCCCCGGCCAGCAAACTCGCCAAGTGGACGTTCTGGCACGCGCAGAAAGACGCTGCGCTGACCAAGGCCCACAAGACCGGCAAGGGCGTCGCCGACGGGGTCAATCTGGCCCGCGATCTGGGCAACCTGCCGCCCAACGACTGCTATCCGGAATACCTCAGCGGCGTCGCCCGTGATCTGGCCAAGCAGTATGAAAAACTGACGGTCAAAGTAGTCAGCCAGGCCCAGGCCGAAAAGATGGGCATGGGGGCCTTTGTTGCTGTCGCCAAAGGTTCTGAACGCCAGGGCCAGATCATCGTGATGGAATACAAGGGCGCCAAACCCACCAAGCAGGGCCCGGTGGCACTGGTCGGCAAAGGCATTACCTTCGACACCGGCGGCATTTCCCTGAAGCCCGGTGCCAACATGGACGAAATGAAGTACGACATGGGCGGGGCCGCCAGCGTGTTTGGCACCGTGAAAACCGTGTGCGAACTGAACCTGCCGATCCATCTGGTGGCCGTAGTGGCAGCAGCGGAGAACATGCCCGATGGCCGTGCTTCCCGCCCCGGCGACATCGTCAAGACCATGTCCGGCCAGACCGTAGAAATTCTCAACACTGACGCCGAAGGGCGCCTGGTACTGTGCGACGCCTTGACCTATGTGCAGAAGAAGCACAAACCGCACACGGTGATCGACATCGCCACCTTGACCGGCGCGTGTGTGGTCGCTCTCGGCTCCCATGCCCAGGCCGTCTATGCTAACGATGATGCGCTCAGCCAGGCATTGATCGATGCCGGACAAGCGACCGGAGACCGTGGCTGGCCCATGCCCCTGTGGGATGAATACCAGAGTCAGCTGGACAGCCCCTTCGCCGACATGCAGAACATTGGCGGCCCCAAGGGGGGCTCCATCACAGCCGCCTGCTTCCTGTCCCGGTTTGCCAAGGAAGTGAAATGGGCCCATCTGGACATCGCCGGCACCGCCTGGATCAGCGGCGGCATGAGCAAAGGGGCCACCGGCCGCCCAGTCCCGATGCTCACCCGCTACCTGATGGATAACGCCTGAGGCCGGTTGCCATGCGCCTGACGTCGCGTCAGGCGCTGGCATCAAGCATCCAGATTCCGATATGACTGAAGTGACTTTCTATTTAAGCAACAAGGCCGGCGACGGCGTCCGTCAGGCGTTGGCGTGGCGTATTGCCGACAAAGCGCTGAAACAGGGCCGCCTGGTCTATATCCATTGCCAGAATGAGGCTCATGCACGAGAGCTCGACGACGCATTCTGGCACACTCCCAAGACTGGATTTCTGCCCCACGCAGTCCATCAGGATAGCCCGGCACCAGTGATTCTGGGCCATGGTTCTGACCCGGGCGACCACCACGACGTGCTAATCAACCTGACCGATCAGGTGCCGGATTTTGCCTCCCGCTTCCAGAGGGTGGCAGAAATGATCAGTGGGGAGGAGAATGAGAGACAGGCTGGCCGCCAGCGCTTCCGTTTCTACCGTGAGCGGGGCTTTCCGGTCACCACTCACGAACTGGGCTGAGCCTTTGCCGCCCCGTTTAGGATCACAGGCATGAAAGACGACCGAGAATCACGCAAGCAGGCGCTACTCAAGGAGCTGGGAGATATCCAGTCCCTGCTTGATGATATGGAATCGTCACCGTCCACCAATCGAAATAGCGCCCTGGACAGCGAGCAGATCCGCAAGCTGGCCAGCGAGCGAACCAATCCGTTCCTGAGTACTGCCAACCCTGCTCCGGCCCAACCAGCCCCCCAGCGGCCCCAGCAGAAGCTGAGCCCAAGCGAAATTGAACAGATTGTGGACTCACTGGTAACCGAAGCCTTACCCAAACTGGAACAGGCTCTGCGCATGCGTCTGCGAGATGCGTTACGACGCAAGAACTAACGCTCCTCCTGCCAGCCTCTTCGCCTTCAGGGCGCGACGTCGCCGCCCGGCTTCGTTATAATTCGCCCTCATTTTTGCAGGCAACCTCTTCAGGCACAGGCGCTGATCATGGACAAGACTTACCAACCCGATCGCATTGAGCAATCCTGGTACGAAAGCTGGGAAAAGGCGGGACACTTCAAGCCCTCCGGTCAGGGCGATTCTTTCTGCATCATGATCCCACCGCCCAATGTGACTGGCAGCCTGCACATGGGCCACGCCTTCCAGGACACCATCATGGATACCTTGGTGCGCTACCGCCGCATGCAAGGCCGCAACACCCTGTGGCAGGTGGGCACCGATCACGCCGGCATCGCCACCCAGATGGTGGTAGAGCGCAAGCTGGCCGGTGAAGGTACCAACCGCCATGAGCTGGGCCGTGAAAAATTCCTTGAGAAAGTCTGGGAGTGGAAAGGCGAATCCGGCGGCACCATTACCCGTCAGCTACGCCGCATGGGCGCCAGCGTGGACTGGACCCGTGAACGCTTCACCATGGATGAAGGCTTGTCCAACGCGGTGCGCGAGGTCTTTGTTCGTCTGCATAAGGAAGGGCTCATTTATCGAGGCAAGCGACTGGTCAACTGGGACCCGAAACTGCACACCGCCATTTCCGATCTGGAAGTGGAAAACGTGGAAGAACAGGGCCACATGTGGCACTTCCGCTACCCCCTGTCCGATGGCTCCGGCCACCTGGTGGTCGCCACCACCCGCCCGGAAACCATGCTCGGTGATACCGCCGTGGCCGTGCACCCGGAAGATCCGCGCTACAAGGACATGATCGGCAAGACCATTCGCCTGCCGCTGGCCGACCGCGACATTCCCATCATCGCCGACGATTACGTGGACCCGGACTTCGGCTCCGGCTGCGTTAAAATTACCCCTGCCCACGACTTCAACGACTACGAAGTCGGCAAGCGCCACGACCTGCCGATGATCAATATCCTGACCATCGATGCGGCACTGAATGACGAAGTGCCAGAAGCCTATCGTGGCCTGGACCGGGTGGACGCCCGCAAGAAGGTGGTCGACGATCTGGACGCCCTTGGCCTGCTGGAAAAAGTGGCCGATCACACCCTGCAAGTACCACGCGGTGACCGTTCCGGTGTGATTATCGAACCGTACCTCACCGATCAGTGGTTCGTGGCCGTGGAAGAACTGGCCAAGCCCGCCATCGCTGCGGTGGAAAACGGCGACATCCAGTTCGTACCCAAGAATTACGAAAACATGTACTACTCCTGGATGCGTGACCTGCAGGACTGGTGTATTTCCCGCCAGCTGTGGTGGGGCCACCGTATCCCGGCCTGGTACGACGCTGACGGCAATGTCTATGTAGGTCGCACGGAAGAAGAAGTGCGCGCCGACAATAACCTGGGCGACATCCCCCTGAGCCAGGACGACGACGTACTCGATACCTGGTTCAGCTCCGCCCTGTGGACCTTCTCCACCCTGGGCTGGCCCGATGACGAGGAGATGCTGCGCACCTTCCACCCCACCGATGTGCTGGTCACCGGCTTCGACATCATTTTCTTCTGGGTGGCCCGGATGATCATGATGACCCTGAAGTTCACCGGCGAGGTGCCCTTCAAGAAGGTCTATGTACACGGCCTGGTGCGTGACAACGACGGGCAGAAAATGTCCAAGTCCAAGGGCAACGTGCTCGACCCGCTGGACATGATCGACGGCATCAAGCTGGAAGAACTGGTAGAAAAGCGCACCAAGGGGCTGATGCAGCCGCAGAAGGAAAAGCAGATCACCAAGCGCACCCACAAGGATTTCCCCGACGGCATCAATGCCTACGGCACCGATGCCCTGCGTTTCACCTTCCTGTCGCTGGCCTCCACCGGCCGCGACATCAAGTGGGACATGGGCCGCATCGAGGGCTACCGGAACTTCTGCAACAAGATCTGGAACGCCGCCCGTTACGTGATGATGAACACCGAAGGCCAGGACTGTGGGCTTGAAGGTGAGGTGGAACTGTCCATCGCGGATCGCTGGATCAGCTCTGCCCTGCAACGTGCAGAACAGGAAGTCAGCGAAGCCCTCGACAGTTTCCGCTTTGATGTGGCCAGCCACGCGGCCTACGAGTTCATCTGGAACGAGTACTGCGACTGGTATCTGGAGCTGTCCAAGCCGGTGCTGTACAGCGACGACTACTCAGAAGCCCAGAAACGCGGCACCCGCCGAACCCTGGTGCGGGTGCTGGAAGCTATTCTGCGTCTGGCCCATCCTTTCATGCCTTTCATCAGTGAAGAGATCTGGCAGAAGATCGCACCACTGGCTGGCAAGGATGGCGACACCATCATGCTGCAACCCTTCCCGGCCCCGCAGCATGAGCTGATCGACAACGATGCCGAAACCGGCATCGCCTGGATCAAGAGCGTGATCACCGCGGTGCGCAACATCCGCGGCGAGATGGGCATCCCGCTGGGCAAGGCCCTGCCGCTTTACCTACACAACGGCAAGGACAGTGACAAGGCTCTGCTCGACGCCAACCGCACCTTCCTCAGCAAACTGGCCAAGCTGGAATCCATCACCTGGCTGACCCCGGAAGATTCCGCCCCGGCCTCTGCCACCGCTCTGGTCGGTGACATGGAAATTCTGGTGCCCATGGCTGGCCTGATCGACAAGGAAGCCGAGATTGAACGTCTCAGCAAGGAAATCGACAAACTGCGCAAGGAAGTGGGCCGTGCCGAAGGCAAGCTGAAGAACCCGAACTTTGCCGACAAGGCACCGCAGGCGGTGGTCGACAAGGAAAAGGCCAAGCTTGATGATTACCGCTCCCAGCTGGCCAAGCTGGAAGAGCAGCTGGAAAAGATCAAGTATCTGTAATCACTACAGGGACCACTGAGTCATGGATGACCCGCGCCGCGCCCGCATACTCATTGCCGCCCAGGAGGTCTTCGCCCGCGAAGGCTTCCGTACCGCAGAGGTGAAAACCATTGCGGAACAGGCAGCAGTGGGCAAGGCCACTATCTACAAGTTCTTCGCCTCCAAGGAAGCGCTGCTGCTCACCATTGTTGAAGAGAACCTCAACGATATTCGCGACATCATCCTGTCCTCTTTAATAAGTGTGGAATCACCCCTGCAGCGTCTGGAAGACCTGTGCCGCCGGGTGGCCCGCTATCTGGAACAGAACCAGGCATTCAGTCGGGTATTGATTCAGGAAGCCGGGGATTTCATGGGCGATATCCAGCGCCAGTATCTGGCCCTGATCGAACAGAACCTGCCGGTAGCCGATGCGTTCTTCAATGAACTTCGCAAAGACGGCTATTTCGTCGCCCTGCCCACCCGCGATACCATCCTGATGATGGTCAATCTGGTGATTGGCAGCACTTACACCTGGGCACTCACCGGCTCAGGCAGTCTGGAAGAACAAGCCGCAGATTACATGAAGGTACTGATCCGCGGCCTCAGATAGGACGAGATCATGCGTATTGCCGTTGTTTTTGCTGCGCTCTTGCTGAGCGCGCAACCTCTCATCGCCGATTCCTTTGAGGAAATTCTGGATGCGCCGCACCGTAGCGCGGCAGAAAAAAGCCGAGACACCTACCGCCATCCCGCCGAGACGCTACAGTTCTTCGATGTGCAACCCGACATGACCGTGGTGGAAATCTGGCCCGGTGCCGGGGGCTGGTACACCAGCATTCTCGCGCCCTACCTACATGAAAAAGGGACTTTCTATGCGGCCCAGTTCCCTGAAGACAGTGACATCGCGTTTTATCGCCGCTCTGTCACCCGCTTCAAGGAAAAACTCGCAGGCCACCCCGACATTTACAACCATGTCCGCATTACCGCCCTGTACCCACCCAACTACAGCACGATTGCACCGGCGGGCACAGTAGATCGTGTGCTCACCTTCCGCAATGTGCATAACTGGGCCAAATCAGGCAAAACAGAGGCCGTATTCGCCAGCTTCTTTGCTGCCCTTAAACCAGGAGGAATTCTTGGCGTGGTTGAGCACCGTGCCCCGGAAGTTCGTCCATTGTCCCGGCAGATTGAAACTGGCTATATGAGCGAAGGGTATGTGATCGAACAGGCGGAAAAAGCAGGATTCAAGCTGATTGATCGTTCAGAGATCAATGCCAACCCGAAAGACCAGACCAATCACCCTGCAGGCGTATGGAGCTTGCCGCCAACCCTGCGGCTGGGAGATCAAGACCGCGACGTCTATCAAGCGATCGGCGAAAGCGACCGCATGACACTGAAATTCGTAAAGCCGGAATAACCCGGAACGATCAGGATGCGACGTGGCGCTCAAGCATACCGGGCGTCACCTCTCCCAGCACCAATGATTCGGCAATACCGATTGCCACACGCTGACACTGCTCAAGGCGCTCCTGAGAGAACCCGCCATCATCAAAGATATACAATGAATAGTTTTCCAGCATCCACAACATGGTGCGAAACACCAGCGGATCATAGTCGCGACCGGTAAAGCGGCTGATCTGTGCCGTCAGCACTTCCGAAGCAATCCCCTGGGCGCGCATGCGGTGGGGAGCCAGCGCCGACGAGGAGGAGCGCGCCTCTTCCATCATTAGCTTTATGATCGGCCCCATGCTGACGTGGTACTCAAAATACACCTTGGTGGTATTACGAATAATATCGTTAGCAGAACCGGCCAGCTTCACTTCCTTGTGAAAGTGCAGCAGCATATTGTCCACAAAGATACGGTAAATACTTTCCAGCACATCCATCTTGTTGCGGAAGTATTTATAGAAAGTGCGCCGGGACACATCCGATGCATCCAGCAAATGCTGAACCGTGGTTCGCTGCAAGCCTCGCTGGGCAAAAACCTGCATTGAGTGAATAAGAATCTCCGCTCTCGCCTGGGAACGCTGCGCCCCCTCCTCGCGAGCGTGCACTTCAAGCACCTGATTCACTACCTGACGAATCGCATCTATGTCACTGCTACGACTTTGCACCTGACACCCACCCCTGAAAATGTATACTTGCTGCAAGCTTAACCAACGGTTTATGCAGAGTAAACACTGAGTTTATCCCCTGGCATGACCATTTCGTTCAAGGATTGTCCATTCTGGCGACGCTTCCACACCTTCTCATGGAAGTGATACGCCACTGTATTAATACAAGGCTCGACCAGCGCTGTCAGCCCGCCAATCCTCCAGTCGCCGGTCATCATCCAGACCACAGCAAAGGCCACGGAGAAGTGCACTGCCGCAAAACTCATTGTTTTGATCATAACAACCTCCTTCTGATAACGATTATCATTTAATTCCCATAAATCACTAAATCCAATCGTCCTATCTGTCACATCGAAATATCTGATTGCGCCAGCTCTCGAGGTGCAAACTCCCCCCAGTTGTTAATAGTTGTAAAGTCACGGATCAAATCTCCGAAACCGCAGACCAACCTGTATAGGCTTGAAATTGCCCCTCATTGAACAAGGAGAATCTGATGAAACAGTACATCGCGCTTGCCGCCGCCACGGCGCTATTTACTGCCTGCGGAGGCGATTCGGACAGCAACGATCCGGCACAACAGCAAACCGGCGACGTCAGTTTTTCCATGACGGATGCACCGGCGGATGATATCGAGCAGGTACAGCTGACGGTGCATGCCGTCTCCTTCAAGCCAGCCGAAGGGCCTGCCGAATACCATGAACTGGATGAGCCCCTTGTTATCGAAAACCTGCTGGATCTGCAGGGCAGTGAATCCACTGTCATTTTGCCGACCACAGAAGTCCCCGCCGGCCGCTATAACTGGGTACGGCTGCACGTACTTGGCGGCGCCGGCAACAGTTTTGTTGTCGATGACACTGGCGGGCAGTACGACCTTTACGTCCCAGGCCAACAAAATGGTTCCGAGAAGGTCCGCCATGTTCAGCTTGTCAGTGGCTTTGTCGTCCCAGTTAATGGAGAAGTGAACTTTACCCTGGATGTGGACTTGCGCCGGGCAATCACCAAACCCGCAAATCAGGATCACTACCTGCTCCGCCCAGCCATCCGCATGGTTGATAACAGCGTAATAGGCACAGTCAGTGGCACCATTGCTGACAGCCTGATCACCGATGAAAGCTGTACATCACAGCTGGAAGGCGAAACGCTTGAAGGTAATGCGGTCTACCTCTACCTGAATGAAGATGCTGATACCGGTGACATCTATCTCGACAGTCAGGGCGAACCTGCCGATGCCAGCAACCCGGTCACGACGGCCAACGTACGGTACGACGGCGAGACAGACAGCTACCAGTTCGAAATCGGGTTCGTACCTGCAGGCGCATACACAGTGGCATTCACATGCCAGGCGCTGGATGACGATCCGGAAACAGATCAAACCCTGGTGTTCCCGGCACAACGCAATATCTCAGTGGAAGCCAACACCACCACACCTGCCGATCTGCCTGAACCTTTGCCAGAAGCAGAGTCCGTCAGTGAGTAATTCGCACTGGTTGATTCTGCATGGCAAGGAAGCCAGCAATGACGCATTGCGACGGGCCGTACTGGCCCGTCGCGATGAAGGCATCGCGATCGAGGTCCGCGTTACCTGGGAAGCGGGTGACGCCGAGCGCCTGGTCAAGGAAGGTCTTGATGCAGGGGCTCGTAGCTTTATTGCTGCAGGCGGCGATGGATCTGTCCGGGACATCGTCAATGCCATGATGCACCACGGTGAGGGAGACCTGGCCCTGGCGATTGTGCCCCTTGGCACTGCCAACGATTTCGCGACGGCTGCCGGAATGACTGACGGCATGGATGACGCCCTCTCACTACTAGATCAGTCGCCGGTCTGCTGTGATGTCGTGAAGATCAATAATCAGTACTTCCTGAACATGGCAACCGGAGGGTTCGGCACAGAGGTCACCACCCAGACTTCCGAAGAGTTAAAAAAACTCCTCGGGGGAGCCGCCTATTTTCTGACGGGCATCAGCAAATTCACCGAGATTGAAGCGGCATCCGGTCGCTTTTATGGCGATGACTTTGAATGGGAAGGCGAGTTTCTCGCCTGCGGGTTGGGCAACGGCCGTCAAGCAGGAGGTGGGCAGCAACTCTGTCCTGATGCCCTGATCAATGATGGATTGCTTGATATCGCTATTCTGCCGGCAGAATTGGATCTGCTGGCGGGCGTGAGAGAACTGTTTGACAGTGAAGCCCGGCAAGACCCGGATCACCAGGGACTCTTTATCCGCGGCAAGGCACGGCAGCTAACGGTAGAAACCCCTTCTCCCATGCACTTCAACCTTGACGGAGAACCCATCAAGGACACCCGCTTCGACATTCAGGTGATACGTGAACGCTTGAAGCTTTACCTGCCTCAACCTTGCCCGTTACTGGGCTGACATCCCTGGCTGCGCCGCACAGCGGAGAATGAACTCGCGAACACGCTCGCGGCGGGCGTCAAGCTTGTGACCATACAGAGGAAAATGTTTCCACACTGCCTGGTCTTTCACTCCAAAGCGGCGCGTCGCGACAGCCACGACCATCATGCCAGTGCGTATCACGCCCATTTCACAATGAACCAGGCAGACACTGTCCTGGCGGTCCAGCTCGGCCACAAACAGCTCGATCTGGGCTTCTGTCGGTGGGGTATCCTGAGCCATGGGAATATTCACCAGGCGAATACCTTTGCGCTGACAAAACCGGATTTGCCGATCGTACCAGCCTTTCTTGCCGTACTCGGACTCCAGCCTCAGATTGATGATGGTGTTCACCTTCAATATCCGGTTGACCACCCACAAGCCGATCGGCCCCAGAGTACCACTTCGGTACAACTTACCGGTCTTCACTGGACGGAAGTGGTACATCACCTTGTGATAGCGGTACACAAGAATGACAACAACAACGGCGCATGGCAGTAAATACAGCAACATGACCCGGCTATGGCAGCGCTAGCTCTGGGGAG
>NZ_ARXV01000005.1 GCF_000756665.1 Alcanivorax nanhaiticus
TGCTTGCCTGATTGTTAAAGAGCGTCTCGTTCGTGGCGCCGTGTTTCGTTGTTGCCCCGTCGAGGAGTGCGCATTCTAGGGATTTCCCCGTGGGAGTCAAACCCTTTTTCGCACTTTTTTTAAAAAACTTGCCGAACGTTCATTTTCTACCCAAAAAGGCCCTAAAAGGGCCATTTTTGGTTACTTAATGATCACTTTGGCGATCTTTTTCTTGCCCGCCTGAATGACATGGCTATCGCCGGCACGGAAAGTTCGCTCCTCGGAGAGCTTCTCCCCATCCAGATACACCGCACCACGGGCAAATACATCCTTGGCCGCCTTACCGTTCTGGGCCAGTCCAGCCTCACGGAGCAGCGGCACGATATGGATATCGGCCTGATCACCCAGCTCCACCACCACTTCGGGCACATTGTCCGGGATCTCACCAAGCGCAATCTGGTTACCTGCAGACTTGGGTGCAGCTTCCGCCGCCTCTGCCCCATGGAAGCGTGTCACCATTTCCAGCGCAAAGCGCTTCTTTGCCTCCTGGGGCGTACCGAGCTTGTCCGCCTCAACCTTAATGGCCTCCAGCTCCTCATTAGAGCAGGCACTCAGCAGCTCATAGTAGCGCCAGGTCAAATCATCCGGAAGCGACAGCAACTTTCTGTACATATCACCGGGGGCATCATTTACCCCAACATAGTTACCCAGCGACTTGGACATCTTTTGCACCCCGTCCAGGCCCTCCAGAATGGGCATGGTCAGGCAAATCTGCGGTGCCTGGCCATGAGACTTCTGCAGTGTACGCCCCATCAACAGGTTGAACTTTTGATCCGTGCCGCCCAGCTCCACATCCGCCTCCAGCGCCACAGAGTCATAGCCTTGCACCAGCGGGTACAGGAACTCATGAATGGCAATGGGCTGATTTCCCTTGTAGCGCTTGTCGAAATCATCACGTTCCAGCATCCGCGCCACAGTGTACTGACCGGCCAGCTTGATCATTCCCGCCGCGCCGATCTCATTCATCCAGCTGGAATTGAATTCCACCCGGGTCTTGGCGGGATCCAGAATCTTGAATACCTGCTCTTTATAGGTCTCCGCATTGCGCAGCACATCTTCGCGGCTCAGCGGCGGGCGAGTCGCGCTCTTGCCTGTAGGATCACCGATCATGCCGGTGAAATCACCAATCAGAAAGATCACCTCATGTCCCAGCTCCTGGAACTGGCGCAATTTGTTGATCAGCACCGTATGGCCAAGGTGCAAATCCGGTGCTGTCGGATCGAACCCCGCCTTGACGCGCAGGGGGCGGCCAGAAGCCAGCTTTTCCCGCAATTCGTCTTCCTGGATGATTTCATCCGCCCCTCGGGAAATGAGCGCCAGTTGTTCGTCCACCGTGGCCATGCCTACCTCTGCTGATCTGCGGCTATCTGGGTTGGGGGCTGCGCCCCCGTGAAAGCGCGCCATTGTAGCACTTGAATGCGGCCAGAGAAGGCAGGTATCTTTGCAGGTCTGTTTTTCGTTGTGTCTCTGTTACTCTCGGCACGCTTTCACCCAACCAGATCCCGCGATTTTCATGAAACAATTTTTCTCTGCTGTCGGCAGACTGGTGCGCCAGTTTCCCCGCACCCATTTACTGCTGGCCATGGTGGTCCTCGGTGGCGTCATTATCGTCGCCCTTCAACCCGATGCGCCGGCACCTCAGCAAGCCACCAAAACCCTGGAATTGCCTGCCCGATCCATCACCACTGCGCCAGCACCCGAACAACCCTCCCCTCCCAAAGGCCCTCAATGGCAGACGCTGACGGTTAAACCCGGCGACAGCCTCTCCTCCCTGCTTCACCCTCTGGGGGTTGGTGCTGGTCAGGTGTACGCTCTGATCAACAGCGATGAAAAGCTGGCACGCCTGACCAAACTGCGCCCCGGAGAGCAGCTGGAGGTTATCGTCAGCGAAGATGGCGCACTGCGAGGCGTTCGCTACAACCCCTCGCGGGTAGAAACGCTGACCGCCAAACTCACTGGCGGCGGCTGGACGGCACGCCTCAGCCAGCGGGAATATCAGAAACAAACTCGCTTTGCTCAGGCCGAAATCACCAATTCACTGTTCCTGGCTGGCGCCGCTGCAGGCATCAGTGATCGACTGACCATGCAACTGGCGGAGCTCTTCGCCTGGGACGTGGACTTCGTCCTGGATATCCGCAAAGGCGACCAGTTCCGGGTGCTCTATGAAGAACTGTATCTGGACGGCGAAAAAGTGGGAGAAGGCGATATTCTGATGGCGGAGTTCTGGAATCAGGGCCGTCACCTGTCCGCATTTCGCTATGAAACCCTGTCCGGCGATGTGGAATACCTGGATATCAAGGGCGATTCGATGCGCAAGGAGTTCATCCGCACACCAGTCGCCTTTGCCCGCATCAGCTCACGCTTCAATCTGAGCCGCAAGCATCCGGTACTCAACCGAATTCGCGCCCACAAGGGCACCGACTATGCAGCGCCATCTGGCACTCCGATCCGCGCCGCCGGAGACGGCAAAGTCATCTTTGCCGGGGTCAAGGGGGGTTACGGCAACGTCATCATTCTCAAACATGGCCAGATCTACACCACCCTGTATGCCCACATGCGCAGCTTTGCCAAGGGCATTCGGGTCGGCAAACGGGTGAAACAGGGGCAAACCATCGGCTATGTCGGCTCTTCCGGCCTGGCCACCGGTCCTCACTTGCATTATGAATTCCGTATCAACGGGGTGCATCGCAACCCGCAAACCGTGCCTCTTCCCAAGGCTCGGGGCATCAATGACAACGAGCGCTCGGAATTCCTGATCGCCGCCAACCGGCTCAAGGCACAGATGACCCTGTTTGCCGAAGCCGCAACCCTGGCCAGCAGCGATGTCTTCTAAGCTTTATATCGGCTTGATGACCGGCACCAGCGTCGACGGGGTCGACGCGGTGCTGGCTGAAGTCAGCGACCAGGATTTCACTCTGGTTTCCAGCCATAGCCACGACCTCCCCGCCTCTCTAGCAGCAGACATTCTGGCCCTGTGCCAACCCGGCGACAGCGAGCTGGATAGCGCAGGCAAAGTCAGCCGCCAGCTCGGCCGAGTCTATGCCGAGGCCTGCCATGCACTACTTGAGAGTGCGGGCGTAGCCGCCTGCCAGATCAACGCCATTGGCTGCCACGGGCAGACCGTGCGCCACAGGCCAGGACCAGACGGTTTCAGCATTCAGCTTGGCTGCCCGGACACCCTGGCCTGCGCCACCGGCATTCCGGTGGTCAGCAACTTCCGCAATAAGGATATGGCGCTTGGCGGTCAGGGCGCCCCCCTTGTTCCCCCATTCCACAGCCGCCTGTTTGGCGTGGATGGCGAGCGACGCGCCGTGGTGAATATCGGCGGCATGGCCAATGCCTCTCTGCTGGACGGAGAAACGCTGGTGGGCGGATTCGATACCGGCCCCGGCAACGTGCTGCTGGACCTGTGGAACCAGCTACACAATGGCACCCCCTATGATGCAGGAGGCTGCTGGGCGGCCAGCGGCAAGGTCAACAAGCCGCTACTCAAGCGACTGCTTCGTGATCCGTATTTCCGTCAGCCGCCGCCGAAAAGCACGGGCCGGGAGCGCTTCAATCGTCAGTGGCTCACCCAGCACCTGGAAAACGATCTGCCTGCCGAGAACCTGCAGGCAACACTGGCTGAACTGACAGCACGCAGCATCCATGACAGTCTGGCCGAATTTGCCCCGCAGCGAATGCTGATCTGCGGCGGCGGCGCCCATAATCAGGACCTGCTGGAGCGTCTCAAGCAAAATAGTGGCGTCCCGGTTGAAAGCACCGCTAACGCTGGCCTGGACCCGGACTGGGTAGAAGCGGCAGCCTTTGCCTGGCTGGCATGGGCTCGACTTGAGGAGAAACCGGGTAACGCGCCCGTGGTCACCGGGGCATCAAGGGAAGCCATTCTGGGACAGGTCACACTGCCGTAAGAGCAGCTACTAGCTACGAGCTATGAGCTATGAGCTACCAGACGCGAACCAAGGATTGCGCCAACCGACAAACTCCTGGGCCGCGCTTCGGCGTTGCTTTTACCCTCGCCCAGACGCAGCGCACCGCAGCGAATCTTGCTCCGGCTTTTCCTACACCTCGCAGCTAGTAGCTCGTAGCTCGTAGCTAGCCCCTCAAACCAACCAGAGGCCGATCATGGCGCAACTGAAGCCCAGGGTAGCACCAGCGAGGATGTCCGAGGGATAGTGAACGCCCAGCAGCACCCGGGACAGCCCCACCATCACCGCCAGCCCCAGCGCCAACGCCATTACCGGCGGATAGAACACACACAGCAAGGTTGCCATCACGAAGGCGGCAGCGGTATGTCCGGAGGGGAAGCTGAAACGGTCCGCCGGCTGAATGAACGCCGACAGACTTTCCAATGCATCTGCCGGGCGTGGTCGCTGAATCAGGTGTTTGAGCCCCACAAACAGCGGCACTTCAAGGGCATAGGCAGCCATGGCCGTGAGCGCAAACAAGCTTCCGCCTTCCTTATCGAACCACCAGATCAACAAGGTCAGCGCCACATAGAAAGGGCCGTCACCCAACCGGGAGATCTGGCGAGCCATCCGCGCGCGACGCTCGGCCTGAGGCTGCTGCAACAGCCAGCACATGGCCCGGGTATCGGCGGCGGTCATTTTCTGAAATGTCGGTTTTGTCGTCATCATGGGTTTAGTTTCCACCCCAAAAACGACGAAATGTTGATCAACTGGTTAAGGTTTTATGACAGCAAGAGGCGCAACAGGCAGAAGCCCTGTGGGAGCGGTCGTTCGACCGCGAAAGAGGCTGGCAGGGTATGTCACTCGGAAACGTGAGTATCGCGGTGGAACCACCGCTCCCACGGAACGCCAGAATCAGACCGAAAAGGAGGAGCCGCAGCCACAGGTGGTGGCGGCGTTGGGGTTGCTGACCACGAAGCGGGAACCCATCAGACCTTTCTCATAGTCCACCTGGGAACCATCCAGATACTGAATGCTCATGGCGTCTACCAGCAAGGTGACACCGTCTTTCTCGACGATGGTGTCATCGTCGTTCACCGCTTCATCAAAGGTGAAGCCATAGGAAAATCCGGCACAGCCGCCCCCGGTGATATACACCCGCAGCTTGAGTTCAGGATTACCTTCGTCGTCGCGCAGCTCTTTTACCTTGGCAGCGGCGGCGTCAGTGAATGAGATCGGGGCTTGCTCGGTCATACTCTCGCTAATGCTATAAAGACAGAAAACCCGCTGTCTTGTTCAGACAGCGGGTTCACTATGTTCCAGTACCCGACTAAAACAGTCAAGAATTATCCGCGGCCGCCTGCTTGCCTGCTTCGACCTTTTCGCCTTTTTTATCGGGCGCAGGCAGATTGCGGCGCTCATCATCAAGGCGAACCAGCTTGCCGTTGACCCGAGCCCCCATGACCATCTCGATCATCAGGTAATAGACATTGCCTTCAACGGATGCCTTTTCCGCCAGCTCCAGATTTTCAGTGGCGTGGACATCTCCTTCGACGCGACCATTGATGACCACCTGAGGCACCTGAATTTCGCCTTTGACCACCCCGGTTTCACCAATAATCAGACGGCCACCTTCCTTGCCGACACTGATATTGCCTTCCACCGTGCCTTGAACATGCAAGCCACCGGTGAACTCAACATCCCCGCTAACCTTGGCGCTGGGGGCAATGAGGGTATGGTTCCGGTAATCCTGGGACGCAGCTCCACCACTGGAAGCTGCATTTTTCTTGTCTCGCCCTAGCACACGTCTCTCCTACTGCCACTTTATGGTTTTCTGTGTTTCGTAACGGTTTCTGCCGCCGCTCTCAGCATCCACGTCCAGCGCAATAATCTCCACCCCTTCTGGCAGAATAAAGCGCCCATTCAGCTCCTGAAAATAGCGAAACCGGAAGCGCGTCTCACTTCCGTCGTTCAACCAATCGCTACCAGACAGCTTGATGGCCTGACCGTCGCGGCTGCCGCGCAGGGTCAGGGAAATGTCACCGGACAGATAATTACGGTTATCGCCGGACTGGACCAGCACCACTTTGTAACTGTACTCACCCTCTTTCTCGGTGGGCTGCAGGGTCAACTTCTCGATCTGCATACCCCGCTCGCTGCCCCCTGGAGCCATCACATTCTTGTAGAACGCCACCGCCTCTTCCAGCTCAGCCGCCTGATCGCGTAAGCCTTTGATCTCCTGACGCAGATTTTCACGGGCCTGCTGGGTCACTTCCGTGTCCGTACGGTACAGGGCAAGCTCATTGCGCGCGGCCTCCAACTCCCGGGACTGGCTCTTCAGCTCTGCCCGTAACCGACGATTGGTTTCCGACGTATCGAGAGCACCGCTGTTACCACTCCACAACCCGCCAAAGAACAGCACCAACGCCGCCACGATGGCACCGCTAATGAGCAAGCGGCGGCGCTTTTTTCGCTGGGAAGGGCTTACCGGAATCAACACAACATCGTCGATACCCGCCCGGCTTTTCGGTTTCTTCGCCATAATCAGGGTGCCAGCGGAACCACAGAAAGCCCCGCCGCCTCATCCAGACCAAACATGATATTCATTGCCTGCACAGCCTGACCGGACGCACCCTTGACCAGATTATCGATCACGGACAGCACCACAATCACATTCTCACCCCGCGGCTGATGCAACGCGATACGACAGGTATTGGCCCCTTTCACAAAGCGGGTTTCCGGATGACTGCCTAACGGCATCACGTCCACGAATGGCTCGTTGGCATAGCGAGCTTCATAGGCCGCCTGCATCTCTTCCAGTGATGGCGCGCCCTCCACCAACTGACCATACAACGTGGCGTGAATGCCACGGATCATGGGAATCAGGTGCGGCACAAAAGTCGCCTTGACCGGACCTCCTGCGATGTCGGCGAGCCCCTGTTCGATCTCGGGCAAGTGACGGTGACCGCTGGCCCCATAGGCTTTGTAGCTTTCGCCAGCTTCCGCCAGCAACATTGCCACTTTAGCCCCTTTCCCTGCACCACTGGCCCCGCTGGCGGCGTTGGCAATCAACTGATCCGGTTTGATCCAGCCATTTTCCAGCAACGGCAGGTATCCCAACTGGATAGACGTGGGATAACAGCCCGCACAGGCCACCAGCCGGGCATCACGCATCTTTTCCCGGTTGACCTCAGGCAGGCCATAAACAGCTTCGGCTAGCAATTCCGGGCACGCATGGGGCTCACCGTACCACTCGCTCCACAGCTCATGATCACGCAGACGAAAATCAGCAGACAGATCCACCACCCGCACGCCGGCGTCCATCAGCTCGGGCATCATGCGCATGGCCACGTTGTGGGGGGTCGCAAAGAACACCACATCGCATTGAGCAAGGCGTGTCACATCCGGCTCGGAGAACACCAAATCCGTGCGACCACGCAACGAGGGGAACATGTCAGCCACCGCCGTGCCGGCATCGCCACGGGAGGTAATCACCTCCAGCTCTGCCTGAGGGTGATTGACCAGCAGGCGCAGCAGCTCAACCCCGGTATACCCGGTACCGCCAACTACCCCTACCTTGAGGACAGACCCCGTTGCCATATCGCTTACTCCAACCAGTTAACATCTTCACCGCAAAGCGCGGCCACGCATAATAGGCGTCGCAGCCTGCCCTCAGCAACTTTAGCCCGGCAGCTTGCGCTCGCTCTCTTCATTGCCAACCTCTGCCTGTGCTTCCTCGACGCGAGGTTTCTCCAATGCCATCCCCTGCCCATCGGCCATGCGTTCGGCCAGAGAATCGTAAAGCGGCCGCGCCCAGACCAGTTTGGCCACCGCAGCGGAGAGGAAAGCCCCGGCCATTAATGGCAACAGAATATCGTGGCGGTTGCCTGTGAGCTCCATCACGATCACAAAGGAAGTGATTGGACGCTGAATGACCGCTGCCAGAAACGCCGCCATCGCCACCAACGTAAGTCCGACTATCGAAACGTCCGGAAAAAAGCTGCCCACTACATTACCAAAACCTGCCCCGGCAGCGAGACTCGGCGAGAACAGCCCTCCCGGAATACCGGTGAAGTAGGACACCAGCGTGGCCGACATTTTAGCCAGCGCAAAACTCCAGTTACCCGGGTGCTCGCCATCCAGCAGCGTACTCGCCTGCTCATAACCACTGCCGTAAGTCGCACCCCCGGTGGCGAGCCCGAGGAATACCAGCACCAGCGAACACATCAGCACAACGCGATAGGGGTGTGCCTTGGCATAAGGGGAGAGAAACTGGCTGCCGCGAATAAGCAGGCGACTGAACAAACCACCAAACAGACCACACACCAGCGCCGTCACCCCAATCGCCAGCCAGTCCCTGGTGATATCCAGCGTTCCGCCCGGATGCCCGAAAAAGCTGTAGTGCCCCATGATCATCAAAACCACCACCCCGGACAGGATGATCGCCAGGATCAGGGTACCACTGGTGCGCTGCTCGAAGGAGCCTGCCAACTCTTCAATGGCAAACACAATCCCCGCCAGGGGCGCGTTAAAAGCCGCCGACACCCCCGCTGCACCACCCGCCACAATCAGGGAATTATCCACATACTTCTGGTTGAGCCTGCCAATCTGGCCCACCGAGTACATCATCGCCGCACCCATGTGCACACTGGGCCCTTCGCGGCCGATACTGGCCCCGCACAGCAACCCCAGGCAGGTAAGTACGAATTTGCCAAAAATGACGCGCAAGGAAAGAAAGGTGGGCCGCAGCCAGTGGTAGCGCTGCTTGAGCACCACCAACACCTGGGGAATACCACTGCCCTGGGATTCCGTGCCCAATTGACGCATCAGCCAGACAATCAGCAGCATGCCAAGTGGGGTCACCAGCACCGGGAGATACGGGGAACGATCATGAATCTGCGTAAAGGTGTGAGAGGCCAGCTCGGCCACCCAGGCAAACGCCACCACCAGCAGCCCCACCAGAATCGCGCCGGTCCAGAACACCATGCGCAATTTCCAGTCCTGCCAGGAGCCCAGTTGTCTGCGGCTGACGCGTCGCGTGCGAAACAGGTAGTAACGCAACAATCGACGATGGCGAGGCCGCTTGTTCACAGGACTCCTTACGGATTCGAAATAGAGAATGGGAAGGCTGTATAGTGTACGCCGACTAAAGCGCCACTTCTATTCCACACGCCATAACCACAGGATCAAACGATGCAGTTCGCACTCGACCACTTTCTCTGGATCAAGGCCATCCACCTGATCGCCGTTATCTGCTGGTTTGCCGGCATCTTCTATCTGCCACGCCTGTTCGTATACCACGCCATGGCCGAGGATCAGATCAGCAAGGATCGCTTCAAGATCATGGAGCGCAAGCTGTACCGGGGCATCATGAACCCCAGCATGATCATCACCGTAGTACTGGGCCTGTGGATGTTCATGGCCAACATGGAAGCCTACAAGGGCAGCGGCTGGATGCATGCCAAACTGACACTGGTATTCCTGTTGATCGGCTATCACCATGTTTGTCTCACCTACATGAAAAAATTCGCTAACGACGCTAACACCAAGAGCGACAAGTTTTACCGGATCTTCAACGAGATTCCTGTATTCCTGTTGGTCGCCATTGTTATTCTCGTCATAGTTCGTCCATTTTGATCACGCCTGATGCCTGACCACCAAGCGCCGGACGACAATCCAGCACCCGCTGTCAGGCATCCGGCACCTTGCCTCAGGCACGCCAATGAAACCGAATATTCTTGTTATTGCCGGCCATGACCCCTCCGGGGGAGCTGGCATCCATGCAGATATCGAGGCTATCCGAGCCCTGGGAGGCTTTGCTTCCACCCTGATCACCGGGCTGACCGTGCAAAACAGTCAGAATGTACGCGGTTTCCAGCTCACAGATATTGCCCTGCTGGAGCAACAGGCAGAGGCCCTGCTGGATGACATCGAGTATCAGGCCGTCAAGATCGGCATGACCGGGTCGGTGGCGATTATCGAGTTTATCGCTCGCCTGCTGGATCGCCTGCCCGGCGTCCCGGTGGTGCTTGACCCGGTGCTGGCTGCCGAAGCGGGTGGCAGCCTGACCCGCGAATCCCTTGCCGACGTCATGCTGGAACAGCTGGCTCCACGGTGCGAAGTCATGACCCCCAACCTGCCAGAGGCGGAACAACTCAGTGGCCTGCAAGGGGTGCAGTCCTGCGGCGAAGCACTGGTGCAAGCAAGCGGCCAGTCGGTACTCATTACCGGCACCCATGACGACACCGCTCACGTGACCAATCACCTGTTCACCGCCAGCGGCACCCAGCAGTGGCAATGGGAACGCCTGCCGCATAGTTACCACGGCTCCGGCTGCACCCTGGCGTCCTCCATCGCCTGCCTGCGCGGCCACGGCGAATCGCTGGCCAATGCGGTGGCCGATGGACAAGCGCACGTGGATCGATTTCTACGCAACGCCTTCCGCCCCGGCCATGGCCAGTACGTTCCGGACCGCCGCTGATGAAGCAAAACATCCAGGGGCTGTATGCCATCACTGACCCGACGCTGACCCCGGACGAGCACCTGCTTCCGGCTGCCGAGGCGGCATTGTTTGGCGGTGCCAGGCTGCTGCAATACCGTGACAAGACCGCCCCCCCCGACCTGCGCCGTCGCCGGGCCAGCCAGCTGCGCGCGCTCTGCCACGAATACGAGGCATTGTTCATCGTCAATGACGACCCCGCACTGGCCGCAGAAGTGAACGCAGATGGTGTCCATATCGGTCAGAGCGATGGCGGCATCGCCACCGCCCGCGCCCTGCTGGGCGACAATCGCATTATCGGCGTGACCTGCCACGGTGACCTGACACTGGCGCGGGAAGCAGCAGCTGCGGGCGCAGATTACCTGGCCATGGGGCGTTTCTTTCCCTCCCGCACCAAGCCTCAAGCCCCCCCTGCCGAGATTGCCACTCTGAAACAGGCCTGCGGCGAGTTTCATCTGCCCGTGGTAGCCATCGGCGGGGTGAATGCGGATAATGCGCCCCTGCTGATCCAGGCTGGCGCCGCCAGCGTGGCCGTTATCGAGGCCCTGTTCGGCCATTCCGACCCGGCGGATATCGAAGCCGCTGCACGTCGTATCAGCACGCTTTTTTGACCCTTTCGGGTTCCAGATTCAGGAGACACACCATGCCCCGCAAGCAATCCGAGAAACTGTTTCGTCAGGCCCAGAAGCACATCCCCGGAGGCGTCAACTCTCCGGTACGCGCATTCAAGGGCGTCGGTGGCACCCCGGTGTTCTTCCACCAGGCCGAGGGTCCCTACCTGTTTGATGAAGACGACAACCGTTACATCGACTATGTGGGCTCCTGGGGCCCAATGATCCTCGGCCACAATCACCCTGAGGTCATCAGCGCGGTGCAGTCCGCCGTAAACAATGGCCTCAGCTTCGGCGCGCCGACTGCTGCCGAGATCGCCATGGCCGACAAGGTCTGCGAACTGGTGCCCTCCATGGACATGGTACGCATGGTCAACTCCGGCACCGAAGCCACCATGAGCGCCATCCGTCTGGCTCGGGGCTACACCGGCCGCGACAAGATCATCAAGTTTGAAGGCTGCTACCACGGCCACGTGGACAGCCTGCTGGTAAAAGCCGGCTCCGGCGCCCTGACACTTGGTAATCCCAGTTCCCCGGGTGTGCCAGAAGCGGTGACTGCCGACACCCTGGTGCTCAACTACAACGATGCCGCTGCCGTGGAAACCGCCTTTAATGAATATGGCGCGGACATTGCCGCCGTGATCGTTGAGCCCGTGGCCGGCAACATGAATTGCGTGCCGCCCACCCCGGCGTTTCTGCAATCGCTGCGCAAGTATTGCGACGACAACGGCAGCGTGCTGATTTTTGATGAAGTGATGACCGGTTTCCGGGTCGCTCTGGGCGGTGCCCAGGCCATGTATGACATCACTCCTGATATGACCACCCTGGGCAAGATTATTGGTGGCGGCATGCCGGTGGGGGCCTTCGGCGGCAAAAAGGAAATCATGGAGCATCTGGCCCCGCTGGGGCCGGTCTACCAGGCGGGCACTCTGTCCGGCAACCCCGTTGCCATGGCCGCCGGCCTCGCTACCCTGAAGCTGATCAGCCAGCCTGGGTTCCACGAAGCCCTGACAGAGAAGACCACCCGTTTACTCAATGGCCTCACCGAAGCCGCCCATGCTGAAGGCGTCGCTTTCACCACTGCTCAAGCTGGAGCCATGTTCGGTCTGTTCTTCACCGACCAGAGCCGGGTCAGCAGCTTTGCCGAAGTAATGGCCTGCGACAGCGACCGCTTCAACCGCTTCTTCCACGCCATGCTGGATCAAGGCATCTATCTGGCACCCAGCGCGTTCGAAGCCGGTTTTGTGTCTGCTGCACACAGCGAAGAGGACATCGATGCCACCATTGCGGCGGCAAGAAAGGCATTCGGGAAGGTCTGAAGAAACAGGTTCGAGTTGCGAGAAGCGAGTTTCGAAAAGCAAAAGCGGAGAACCGCATTGTTTAAAGGTTTTCGCAACTCGTAACTCGCTTCTCGTTACTCCTTACTGCTTTTATTGCGGACCAGCTCGGCCAGTTTTCCCCCGGTGAGCTTTAGCAAGTCCTGCGGCGCCATGGCGATTTCCAGGCCGCGCCGGCCGGCGCTCATATAGAGGGTTTCCTGCGTCCCGGCACTTTGCTCAAGATACAGAGGCAACCGCTTTTTCTGGCCCAACGGGCTGATCCCACCGAGCACATAACCCGTCAGGCGCTGCGCCTTGTCCGCCGGACACATCTGCGCCTTCTTGCCGCCGTGAGCCTTGGCGAGAAATTTGAGATCCAGCTGATAAATCACCGGCACCATGGCCACCACCGGCTCATCATCTACCAGTGCCACCAGGGTCTTGAACACTTGCTCAGGCGGCAAACCCAAGACTTCGGCTGCTTCCAGACCGTAACTTTCCGCCTTGGGATCATGCTCATAGCTGAGCAGCTGATGTGGCACCTTTGCCTTTTTGGTCGCCGCTACCGCCGGGGTCATACCGGCTTACCGGGCATCAACGCATCAGCCGCATGCTGGCGGGCTTCGTCTGCCCCAGTCTTGTCTCCCTGCCGCTCCCGCGCAGTGGCAACCAACTCCCACAGATCCGCACGATACTGCGGGTGATCCGGCGCCAACCGCAACGCTTTCAGGGCAAAACCTTCGGCACTGCGGGCATCACCTTCGAACAAGCGCAGATCTGCCAGCGATTTGTACAGCCAGGAAGAGTCCGGAGCGATATTCAATGCCCGCTCCAGATAACGCTCCGCGGCCGCAGTCTCTCCCTGCTGACGAGCCGTTTCGGCACGCTGCAGCAGGGACAACGCTGGCGACCCTTCCAGCTCAACGCTAGCGCTCATGGGTTCTGTCGGAGCATCAGGAACGCTCACCGCACAACCGGTCAGCCAAAAACTCACAACCAGTACTCGAAACAACATCTGCATCGCTTTCATCCTGATAGCTCTTTGCTGCCAGTAAGCAGCGGAAAACACCGAATCAGCTCGCCAGCAAATTCCCACAAAAAGGCCCGCTAATCAAACAACCCCTTGAACCAGCCCTTGATCCCCTTACCGGTTTGCTTCACTGCCCCGCAGCCATCTGCATCCTGGGGAATTGAGGCTTCCAGCATCGGGTAGCGGCGCGCATCGCCACACCCTTCTGCGCTGACCTGTTGGCCATTGGGGTTCATCCACACCCACTCCACACCGGCAGGCGGGTTCTGGGAAAGGCTGCGCTGGGGCAGCTTGCCCATCAATCGTGCCCATACCGGCAGTGCACCACTGGAACCGGTGATACCAGCATTGCCATTGTCATCCCGACCGACCCAGACCACCGCCAGATGGTTGGCGGAGAAACCGGCAAACCAGGCATCACGATAATCATCACTGGTGCCTGTCTTGCCCGCCACGTTCAGCCCTTCGGGCAAATAAGCACGAGCCGAACGGGCGGTGCCATTGTCCACCACCTGCTGCATGGCCCATTGGGTGAGGAAGGCCGGCCCCGCTTCAATCACCTCGTCCGCGCTGACCGGGTAACGAGCCAACGGCTGCCCTTCCTTATCCAGCACATCGGTAATGGAGCGTAGCCGGGTACTGAAGCCGCCGGTGGCCAGCGGCTGATACATCATCGCCACTTCAAAAGGGGTGAGCGCCAGACTGCCAAGCAGAATGCTTGGGTAGCGAGGTACGTTTCGGGTCACTCCCAGGGTTTCCATGGTGCCGGCCACCTTATCCAGCCCCACATCCAGTCCAAGCCGTGCAGTGGCCTGGTTCCTGGACTGAGCCAGCACATCCACCACCGGCATGGCCCCACGCGCCTGCTTGTCAAAGTTTTGGGGCTCCCACAGGTCACCATTTGGCATCGCCACTTGAATCGGACCGTCTTCCACCAGAGTTGCCAACGACCATTTCTGGGGCTGCTGAACAGCAGAGAGAATAACCGCCGGCTTGGCCAGCGACCCCATGGGACGTTGGGCATCCAGCGCACGGTTAAAGCCCGCCTCTCGCGAGTTACGGTTACTCACCAGAGCCAGCACATCACCCTGAGCGGGAGCCACCACCACCACGGCACCGTTCAGTTTCTTGTCCTGTTTCGGGTCACGGTTATCGAGATGTTCTTTCAGTGCACCCTCAGCGGCCAGCTGGGCCAACACGTCCAGAGTCGAGTGAATATTCAGCCCCTCATCGCTGAGGACTTCCGGCGGGTAATCCCGCGCCAGCTGTCGCCGCACCAAATCAATAAAGGCAGGGAAGGCATACAGTGCGGAAGCCCCCCGCGGTACCACTTCCAGCGGCCGGGCACTGTATTTATCAAAATCGGCCTGGGACAGCGCGCCCTGTTCCACCGCCACCCCGAGCACCGTATTACGGCGTTCCAGCGCCCGCTCAGGACGACGGCGGGGATCGTACCAGCTGGGCCCCTTCAGCAGCGCCACCAGCGTGGCCAGCTGATGAGGTTCAAGCTCCTGTAAAGGACGCCCGAACAGGAACTGGGCTCCCAACCCCATGCCATGGATGGCGCGAGCGCCGTCCTGACCCAGATAGACCTCATTCAGGTAAGCCTCAAGGATTTGCTGCTTGCTGTAATGCAGCTCCAGCAGCAATGCCATAGGCATTTCCAACAGCTTGCGTGACAAGGTGCGGTCGGAGGTAAGCCAGAAATTTTTCACCAGCTGCTGCGTCAGGGTACTACCACCCTGCACTAACCTTCCGGCTTTCAGGTTAGCCAGCATGGCGCGGGCCAGACCGCGCAAAGAGACCCCATGGTGGTCGTAAAAGCCCTGGTCTTCGGTGGCGATCAGCATCTCCACCAACAGCGGTGGCACCTCCTCCAAGGGAACCAGCACCCGGTCTTCCGCATGCTGAGGATGAATACTGCCGATTTGCAGCGGCTCCAGACGGGCAAGTCCATCGCCCCCAGCCTGTAGAAACTGAATCTGCCCGCCAGAGAGAGACAGGCGAATACGGCGCGGCTTTTCCCCGCCGTCACTGTCGTGAAAACCCCGGGTGTGAATCAACAAGCTGTTACCCTGGGCCGAAAAACTGCCTGGGGTAGAAGCCCTGGAATCCTTGCGATAACGCATCAGGTCGAGCAGCTTGAGCATGTCTTCTCTGGACAATACCCGCCCCTCATACAGCTCTACCGGGCGCGCATACACCCGCGCGGGCAGCTGCCAGACATGGGCATCAAAACGCTGTCGAACCATGGCATCCAGATACGCCATCCCTGCCGCCCCGATGACCAGCAAGACCAGTGACACCTTGGCCACAAACGCCCAACTGAACCAGCGACGGCTGGCCGTCTTTTTCTTTCGGGCCGGCGTTTTCTTGCGTGGTGATTGCCCCCGCGATCGCGCCGGGGTCTTTTTCGTGTTTTTAGCCATGGGGACGCAGTATAGAGAATAGTGTGGGTATTTTATGAGTGCAGGATACGCATTATGTTCCGCGCATCGGCAGGTCAGGTTTTGCAACTGGCTCTCAGCAGCCCATAATAGCCGCCCTTACAAGCCCATAACGCGACACGGAGCCTCCATGACCAAGAAATATGACGTTTATGCCCTCGGCAATGCCCTGGTGGATACCGAAATCGAGGTCAGTGACGCCTTTCTGGAACGCATGGAAATCGGCAAGGGCTTGATGACCCTGGTGGATGAAGCTCGCCAGACCGAATTGCTGACCGCGCTGGCCGATGAAGCCGAGCCCCATAAACAGGTCAGCGGCGGCTCGGCCTGTAACACGGTGGTCGCCGCACGCTACTTTGGTGGCAGCGGCTACTATGCGTGCAAAGTCGCCAGTGATGCGACCGGCGATATTTTCGTCAACGATCTTACTGCGGCCGGGGTCGACACTAACATGAACGGTAACCGCGACAGCGGCATTTCCGGCAAATGTCTGGTCATGCTCACCCCCGATGCCGAACGCACCATGAATACTTATCTGGGTATTTCCAGCGAGGTTTCAGAAAAGGATCTGGACGAAGCGGCCATCGCTGCCAGCCGCTATGTGTATCTGGAAGGCTACCTGGTCAGTGGTGAAGGCTCCCGTGCAGCCACCGTCAAACTGCGCCAGCTGGCGGAAAAGCATGGTGTCAAAACCTCGCTGACCTTCTCCGATCCGGCCATGGTGCAATTCTTCAAGGATGGCCTTACCGAAATGCTCGGTGACGGCGTGGACCTGCTGTTCTGCAATGAAGCGGAAGCTACCGGCTTTACCGACACCGATAGCGTAGAAGCAGCACTCGAAGCCCTGAAAGCGGTATGCCGTTCTGCCGTCATTACCCTTGGCGCGAAAGGTGCCCTGGTTTGGGACGGCATCGATACGCACCGCATTGACCCTGTGGAAGTGAAAGCCGTCGATACGAATGGAGCGGGAGATCTGTTTGCTGGTGCTTTCCTGTACGCCATCACTCATGGTCATGACTTTGCTACCGCCGGCAAGCTGGCCTCCGTCGCGTCTGCCAGACTGGTGACAGAATTTGGTCCACGCCTGGCCGCCGAAGATCACCTGGAAATCCGCAAGGCGGTACTGGGCGAATAAGCCAGGGGCTGAAATGGGCGCAAACCTGTCTCTGCGCCTGATGACATAATGGTGGAGATGGACTGACGGCCATTTCCGCCCGCGAAGACACACTGGAAGCACCATGGAACACGTTTGCAACCTGGACGACATTGAGCACGAGAGCGCCCGGGAATTTCAAAAAGATGGCCAACCTGTCGTAGTGGCAAAATTTGATGGCCAGGTACATGCCTACATCAACTGGTGCCCCCATCTGGGCATCGAGCTGAATTTCATGCCCGACGAATTCATGGACAGCGACAAGCAATTCATCATGTGCGCCAACCACGGTGCGTTATTCGAAGTGCAATCAGGCAACTGCCTGTCCGGTCCGTGCATGGGAGAAAAGCTGGTGCCGGTGCAGGTGGAAGTGCGCGGTGATGAGATCTGGCTGGGCGAGGTACCGGAGCCCGCATGAACACGGAGACCGGCCATCCCTTCGATCTGCTCACCCCGGACTTTATGCTGGATGCGGTGGATGCGGCCGGCTTTCTCAGCGATGGCCGCCTGCTGCAGCTGAACAGCTTTGAAAACCGGGTTTATCAGGTGGGCCAGGAAGAGGGGCCGCCGGTCATCGTCAAATTCTACCGCCCCAACCGCTGGAGCGACGAACAGATTCTCGAAGAGCACGCTTTCAGCCTGTTTCTGGTAGAGCGAGATCTTCCCGTCATCGCCCCGGAAGTACGCGAGGGCAACAGCCTGTTCCATTGCGATGGATTTTCCTTCGCGGTATTCCGCCGCGCGGGCGGGCACGCCCCGGAACTGGCCAACGATAGTCATCTGGAACAACTTGGCCGTACCCTGGCCCGCTGGCACGCTTGCGGCAGCGACCGCCCTTACCAGCAGCGTCCCACTCTGGATGTGGTCGAGGATATTCGCACCGCCAGCACCTACCTGATCAACGACGTGGTAGACCTGAACTATCGCGGCCAGTACCGCGACCTGATTGGCCAGTTGCTGGAAACGATTGCCAACCGCCTTGATGGCCAGAGCTTTCCGCTACTCAACGTCCACGGCGACTGCCACACCGGCAACATCCTGTGGCGAGATGATAGTCCACACTTCGTGGACCTGGACGACAGCCTGCGGGCCCCAGCCATGCAAGACTTGTGGATGCTGCTGTCCGGCGAAGACGACGAGCAGCAACACCAGCTGCGAGTACTGGCCCAGGGCTATGACACCTTCCTGCCCTTCCCCTGGGAACAGAAAGCCCTGATCGAGCCGCTGCGCATTCGCCGCATGGTCTGCTACGACGCCTGGCTGGCCCGGCGCTGGGACGATCCCGCTTTCCCGCCAGCCTTCCCCTGGTTCGAGTCCATGAACTATTGGGGGCAACAGATCAACCTGCTTCAGCAGCAATCTCAAAACCTGCTCTGATTCCGTGATGACAGCCCCCCTAGCGGCTATAACAGATTACAGCCTCACGCTCTCAAATCGTTACCAAGTGGTTACTTTTTAACCGCCAACGCAGTTCTATACTGAATAGTGAGCCCAAGGGGATGGAACCCCCTGGACCGCCTGATACCAACGACTGGATCACGGGGGACACTGCCATGGCCGCACGGACGCTATTATGGATTGCGATAGGAGCCACTCTACTCTCCGGGTGCGGGGGAGGCGGAGGCAGTAGCGGCGGGGGCGGTAACAATGCTTCAGGCAATCCCCCTCCCCCCACGTTCAACTTCAAGACCGCATCCGTGGTGATTGGGCAAGCCGATTTCACCAGCAGCAGCCCCAACCAGGGGGGCACCACTGCAGCCAATACCATCAACAATCCCTATGGCAGCCCCGCATACGACAACGGGGTGCTCTACCTTCCCGATGGTGGCAATAACCGGATTCTGGGATTTAACGCCTTGCCAACCATCAACAATGCCACCGCCGACTTTGTTATCGGCCAGACCGGCGACACCCAGAATACTTCCGGAACCAGTGCTTCAGCCGTCGACTCGCCCCAGTCTCCCTCAATCAGCGATGGACAACTCTTTATTACCGATTACTTCAATAACCGCGCTCTGGTGTATAACCCAGTGCCGACCACAGGCCCGGTTTCTGCCAGCCTGGCACTGGGCCAGGCCGACCTCACCAGCAACGCAGAGGCATGTTCACAAACCGGCATGATCGCGCCGGAAAGTCTGTCCGCCGCCGCTGGCAAGCTGGTCGTTGCGGATACCGACAACAGCCGGGTACTGATCTGGAATAACAATAGCAGCCTCTCCAATGGCAGCCCGGCCGATGTGGTACTGGGTCAGAACAGCTTCACCAACTGCACCGATAATGATGACGATCAGAACGGCAGCCCGGACGCCCAACCCAGTAATCGCACCCTGGCCTTTCCTACTGGCGTCTGGACAGACGGCAACAAACTGGTGGTTCTGGATTCGGATAACAATCGCGCCCTGATCTGGAACAGCTTTCCAACCACCCACTTTACGCCTGCGGACATAGTACTGGGGCAGGAGACATTCCAGAACAACACCGCCAATGATGACAATCAGGATGGAGTTCCGGAGGCCAAGGCAACAGCGCGAACCCTTAACTTTCCCTACGACGGTGTGGACTCCGATGGTACGCGGCTGGTGATTACCGACTCAGACAACCACCGTGTACTGATCTGGAACCAGTTTCCGCAGGTCAGCTTCGATCCCGCTGACGAAGTGATCGGGCAAACCGATTTCTTCAACAATCTACCCAATGATGATGATCAGGACGGGCTACCAGATACGCAACCCAGTAATCGCACTCTGAACGAGCCCACCGGTGTCGCCTTGATCGACAGCCAGACGCTGATCGTCGGAGACAGACAAAACAACCGCTTCCTGCTGTTCCGCAAATAAGGAACCTCTCAATAACTCCACGCTGAGTATGCAAGGAGTTATTGAGCGGCTACCTGGCCGGCCAACCCCGACTACCGACTCTACACCTGTAAAGGGAGAGGCGTTACCAATTGAAGCGCCTGGGGTGACACCTCAGCCTTCCAGGCCAGCACCTGCACTCCCGCAGCCATGGCCTCGCGCAACAGCTGGCCGTAGCGTTGGTCAATCTCATCTGCAGGCCGGGCCATTTGAGCCCCTGTGTGTTGAACACAGAAAAACAGCACCGCGCTTTTCCCTGATGCCACCACCGACATCAGCGTCTGCAAGTGCTTTTGACCTCGCTCAGTCACGGAATCAGGAAACGCAATCACCCCATCATCCCTGTCCTCAGGCCCCGGCCCCAACGTCACGTTTTTCACTTCGATAAAGGTATGCGGATCGCTGCGTTCACCCAGTGCCAGATCAAAACGGCTATCACCATATTTCACCTCCCGCTCGACCCCGCTCTGTGGCGACAGCTCAGGAATCTGCCCGGCTCGAACCGCCTCCTCCACCAGTGCATTGGGGCGGCCGGTATTCACCCCGGCCCAATGACCATGCGCTACCTGCAACGCCTCCAGGGTATGGCGATACTTGCGTTTGGGATTCCCGCTATCGGAAATCAGCGCCTGCTGGGGCGTTCCCAGCACACAGTTTTTCATGGAACCGGTATTCGGGCAGTGCACGGTGATCTCACTACCATCGGCGCGAACTACATCCGCCATAAAACGTTTATAGCGACGCAACAGGGTGACGGTTTCCAGCGGCGGGTCAAACTTCACAGGTTCTCCAGATAATGCTCGATACGATGCAGCGCCTCGGTAAGACGTGACTCCGTGCAAGTATAAGCCAACCGCACATAGCGACCGTGATCATGGCCTTCGCCAAAATCCAGCCCCGGTGTCATGGCGACACCGGCTTTCTCCAACAGGTCCACACAGAAAGCAAAGCTGTCATCGGTGAAGGCACTGACATCCGCGTAAAGGTAAAAGGCACCGTCGGCACGGGACACCACAGGCACCTTGAGATGGGCCAAACCATTAAGCAGACACTGCCGACGACGAGCCAGCAATTGGTGGCGCTGCTCAAGAATGGTCAGGGAGGCTTCTTCCAGTGCGGCAATGGCACCGTACTGCGCCGGAGTAGAGGGAGCCAAAAACAGGTTCTGGGCCAGCCGCTCGATGGCGGGCACCAGTGCAGGCGGTGCCACCAACCAACCAAGCCGCCAGCCCGTCATGCAGAAATACTTGCTGAAGCTGTTGATGACGACCACATCATCCGTTTCCGCCAGCACCGACCCCGCGGGCTGGCCATAGCACAAGCCCTGGTAGATCTCGTCCACCAGCAGGGTGCCGCCCCGTTGCTTCACCGCTTTTGCCATCTCGGCCAGCAGCGTCGGGCTCAACATATTGCCAGTAGGATTATCCGGGCTGGCGACCATGGCCACCCTGGTGCTGTCCTGCCAGGCCTCCGTCAAATCCCGGGTCGTCAACGCAAACTGGTTTTCCGCCGACAGTACCAGCGGCTGCACTTCGCCACCGACCAGGCGGACGAATTGCCGATTGCAGGGGTAGCCAGGGTCCGGCAACAACACCCCATCACCGGGGTTGATCAGCGCAGCCAGCGCCAGCTGCAACGCCCCGGACGCCCCTGGCGTTACCACCACCTGCCCCGGAGACACCGCCGCACCAAAGCGCTCCCGGTAATCGGCGGCAATAGCTTCACGCAGGGCAGGCAGGCCTGCAGCCGGCGTATAACCGGTCTGGCCATGGGCCATGGCATCCCGAATGGCATCCATGACGGGATCTGGCGTACTGAAATCCGGCTCCCCGACCTGCAGGTGAATCACATCCCGCCCCTGGGCAGTCAGCTGCTGGGCGCGCTCTAACAGGGCCATCACGTGAAAGGGCGGTACCTCGCTGGCATAGCGTGACAATTGGCTCATCGCAAGTTTCCTCTTCCATGCAATGCCTGCATGGCTATAATCGGCCAGATTTTCATCAATCAGGCTACCTCTTTGCGGCAGGCTCTGTAATTGGTGACAAGACTTGCCCATAAGGGGTAAGGTCGAAGATTACATTATGCCCTTGAGGGAAGTTCGGGCACAGACAGAGAGTCAAGACCATGCTAAGGGAGTTATTAAAAATGGCCACCGGCAAAAAGAAAGCGCCGAAGAAAGCGGCGGCTAAAAAACAAGCATCCGGAACTGCAGCCAGCAAGAAAGCCACGGCTTCCTCAGCAAAGAAAGCTCCTGCCAAAAAAGCCGCGGTGAAAAAGCCCGCCGCGAAGAAAGCCGCAGTGAAGAAAGCGCCCGCCAAGAAGGCGGTAGCAAAGAAGGCGGCGGTCAAGAAAGCCGTGGCCAAGAAACCGGCCAGCAAAGCGACCACCGCCAAAAAAGCGCCTGCAAAGGCTCCCGCCAAGAAAGCCGTAGCGAAGAAGGCCGTGGCCAAGAAAGCCGCCGTGAAAAAACCTGCGGCAAAGAAGCCCGCCGCCAAGCCGGCCGCAAAGAAAGCGGCAGCCAGCAAGCCCGCCACGAAAAAAGCCGTAGCGAAAAAAGCACCGGCCAAAAAGGCGGTCGCGAAGAAACCGGCAAGCAAACCCGTAGCAAACAAGGCTGCAGCTCCGAAACCGGCCAGCAAGGCCAAGACTACCAAAGCGACAGCAGCCAAACCCGCTGCTGCCGCCAAGCCTGCGGCCAAAAAAGCCGCAGTCAAGAAAGCAGCACCGGCTGCACCAAGAACAAAGCTGCCTACCTCCGGGAAGGCACGGTCCGCAGCAGCAACCGCTGCGGCCACCCGCACAACGTACCCCGGTACCGCCAGGACAGCGTCTGCCGGCAATGGAATGTCGCCGAGCCGATCCACCTCTTCCGCTCAGGTAAAAAAGAACGTGAAAAAGTCATCCAACTCCGCTTCCTCCATGGCGCAGCTGCACGGTTTCGAGCCGTACCAGCCCAAGCCGAACGAGGAATACATGAATGAAAGCCAGCGCGAACACTTCCGCAAGATCCTTTTGGCCTGGCGCCAAGAGTTGATGGAAGAAGCTGATCGCACCATGCACCATCTTCAGGACGAGCAGGTCAACCTGCCCGATCCCGCCGATCGCGCCACCCAGGAAGAAGAATTCGCCCTGGAACTGCGTACCCGGGATCGTGAGCGCAAGCTTCTCAAGAAGATCGAGAAAACCCTGGATCTGGTCGATAAGGACGATTACGGCTACTGCGAAGCCTGCGGTATCGAAATCGGCATCCGTCGCCTGGAAGCCCGCCCCACCGCCGAGATGTGCATCGATTGCAAGGAACTGGCGGAGATCAAGGAAAAGCAGCTGGCAGGATAAAAGCAGTGAAGAGTTAACAGTGAACAGTGAATAGCTCGCGTTAGCGGGCTGTTGTTCCTGAAATGCCTGAAGCCGCGCCCACCCCTTGTGCGCGGCTTCTTGCGTTTAAACTCCTCACACGCTTGGCGCGCCGCTGTTAATTGTTAATTGTTAACTGTTAACTGTTAACTGTTCACTGTTTTGCCCTATGACCTATCGCGGACGTTTCGCCCCAACCCCCTCCGGCCCGTTGCATTTTGGTTCGCTGGTGGCAGCACTGGCCAGTTGGCTGGAGGCGCGTGCTGCGGGTGGGGAGTGGCTGGTACGGGTGGATGATCTGGATCCACCGCGGGAAGTACCCGGTGCCGCCGATACCATCCTGTGGCAGCTGGAACAGTTCGGGTTGGAGTGGGATCACAGCGTGATCTATCAAAGCCAACGCCACAGCGCCTATCAAGCGGCCGTGGATCAGCTGCTGGAGCAGGGACACGCTTTTTACTGCACGCTCACCCGCAAGCAACTGGCAGCCCTGGATCACAACCATCCCGGTATCCGTGCCGCCGTTGATGCCAACGCAGATGCATCAATTCGGCTTGCAGTGCCAGACCGTGAACTCTGCTATGGCGATGACATTCAGGGGGAAGTCTGCAACAACCTCCACAACGACGGCGGAGCCTTTGTCATCCGCCGACGTGACGGCCTGTTCGGCTACCAACTGGCCTGCGCACTGGATGATGCCGACGACGGCATTACCCATGTGTTGCGCGGCGCCGACTTGCTCGATTCCACCCTTCGCCAGCGCTGGCTGCTGGAATGCCTCGGCCGCCCCGCCCCGCACTACGCCCATCTGCCTGTGATCACTGATGGCCGCGACACCAAGCTGTCCAAGTCCGGCGGCAGCGAAGCGCTCGATCCTGGTCGCGCCAGCAAACTTCTCAGCGCGGCCCTGTATTGCATGGGACTGCAACCGCCGAAAGATCTTCAGGGCGCACCACCTGCCACCCTGCTCGAATGGGGCAAAGTCCATTACCCCGAACACCACTGGCCCCCAGGCCGGAAGCAACCCCTGCCCGCCGAGTTGAAAGTTGAAAGTTGAAAGTTCAAACGCGGCGCAGGTTACTGCGAGTGCGAAGGCGGAGCCCGCGATTCAGCGTATCGGCGTGGGCACAGAGGAGAAGCAACCCCAACCCCATCTCGCGCTTTTCAACTTTCAACTTTGAACTTTAAACTGCCGTCCCCGCTTTTACACACCTCCCCCACCTGACGTATGCTTTTCGCCTTGAAGGGGCAAAACCACCATGTATACCGATCGCCTGCTTATCATTTTCATTCTGGGAACCTACTTGCTATCCCCGGCGATTATCGACTGGTGGAGCGAAGGGGGCCGCGCCTGGTACCGGCCCTATTTGATCTGGCTGGGATTGATTGCCCTCAGTTACTGGATCGCCAAGAGCAAAGACGTCGATGGTCTATAGTGTCAGTGAACTGATCGCCATCGCCGGCGGTTATCTACTTTTTCTTTTTCTGGTCGCCTGGATTACTGAGCGGGGCTGGCTGCCTGCTCGCCTGGTTCGGCATCCTGCGGTTTACGTCTTTTCACTGGGCGTCTATGCCAGTGCCTGGGCGGTGTATGGTTCGGTGGGCTATGCCTACCAGTATGGCTATAACTTCCTCTCTTATTTTCTGGGCATATCCGGTGTATTCCTGCTCGCGCCCATACTGCTCGCTCCGATCCTGCGCCTGACCGCCACCTACCAGCTCAGCTCATTGGCCGATCTGTTTGCCTTCCGTTATCGCAGCAGAATGGCTGGCGCTCTGACCACCATTATCATGCTGATTGGGGTATTGCCCCTGCTGGCACTACAACTGAAGGCGGTAGGTGAATCCATCCAGATTCTTACCGGCACCGACGACCCTCGCTCACTGGCCGGCGGCTTCTGCATCATGATGGTGATCTTCGCCATTCTGTTTGGTGCGCGCCATGCCACGGCACGGGAAAAACACGAAGGTCTGGTGGTGGCCATCGCCACCGAATCGCTGATCAAGCTACTGGCCTTCGGCGCGGTTGCGCTGCTGGGCTTGTACGGGGTATTCGACGGCCCCGGTGATCTTGGTGCCTGGCTGGATGAACACCCGGAGATGCTGGCGCGTCTTTATTACCCGCTTCAGGATGGCACCTGGCATTCCATGATCATGGCATTCTTTGTGTCTGCGGTGGTGTTGCCGCACATGTTCTACATGGCTTTCACGGAAAACCTCAATCCGCGCGCGCTGATCACCGCCAGCTGGGCCCTGCCCCTGATGTTCCTGGTAATGGCGCTGTGCGTGCCAGTTATCCTCTGGGCCGCGGCCGCCAGTAACGCCCCGACACCTCCGGACTACTACGCGATTGGTATTGGCATGGTCACCGGTGGGCAGGGGGCCGTGCTGGGGTATCTGGCCGGGCTGGCAGGGGCTAGCGGCATGCTGATTGTCGCCACCCTCGCACTCTCCGGCATGTGCCTCAACCACCTTATCCTGCCAGCCAGCCCTCTTCATCAAGGGCAGAACCTGTATCGAAACCTGCTCTGGACGCGCCGCACCCTGATCGGTGCCATCCTGGCGCTGGCATATCTGTTCTACCGTTTTACTGGCGCCAACCACACTCTGGTTGAGCTGGGTGTGCTGTCCTTTGTCGCCACACTGCAGTTTGTGCCGGGCTTGATCGGCGCATTATTCTGGCCCACAGGCAATCGCAATGGCTTGTTTGCCGGCCTGATCATTGGCTTCCTGTTCTGGCTGCTGTTGCTACTGTTGCCCATCACCTACCCCAGCCTGCAGATTCCCGAACTGATGGAGCTACTGGGGATGCGTTACCAAAGCGGCGCCAACCAGTGGCACCATGTCGCTATTGCCTCGGTATCGGCCAACGGGCTGGTCTACGCCATCGTATCCATCGTCACCCCCATGTCCCAGGCGGAAAAGAATGCCGCCGAGGCCTGTGCGGTGGATAGTCTGCGGCGCCCTTACCGCTGGGAGCTGGAAGCCAAGAGTGTTGATGAATTCATCGACGCGCTGAGCCAACCGCTTGGCCCCATCACTGCCACTCGCGAAGTGGAAATGGCACTGCGTGATCTGAGACTTCCGCGCACAGAAACCCGGCCCTATGCCCTGCGTCGGCTGCGTGACCAGCTGGAAACCAACCTGTCCGGCCTGCTTGGCCCTTCTGTCTCTCACCAGCTGATGGATGACCACCTGCCCTATCTGCCCAAGGAAGAGCAAAGCACCAGCGAAGATATCCAGTTCATCGAATCCAGACTGGAACAATATCGGGACCGCCTCTCGGGCCTGGCAGCAGAATTGGACGGGCTGCGCCGTTTCCACCGTCAAACCTTGCTGGAACTGCCCATGGGGGTGGTGTCGTTGGGCGCCGACGATGAGATCATCGGCTGGAACCAGGCCATGGAGGCTCTCACCGGTATCACCTCTGCCGACACCATTGGTTCACGCCTGGCCGATCTGGACGATCCCTGGGGGGAGTTCCTCACCCGTTTCAGCCGTGACCCCAGCGCCCATCAGCCTCAACAGTCTCTTGAAGTGAGTGGCCAGACCCGCTGGCTGAGCCTGCATAAATCATCCGTAATGGGGGTGGGCACCGCAGAGCAGGCGGGCGGTCAGGTACTGGTGATCGAAGACATCACCGAGCTGCGTCACATGGAAGCCCATCTGGCCCACAACGAACGTCTGGCCTCTATCGGGCGACTGGCTGCTGGCGTGGCCCATGAAATTGGCAATCCGGTCACCGCCATCGCCTGCCTGGCACAAAACCTGGATAGCGAAAGCGACGCTCGCGAACAGATGGAATCCAGCCAGCAGATCCTTGAGCAGACTCGCCGAATCACCCGCATCGTGGAGTCGCTGGTCACGTTCAGCCACTCCGGCAGCGTTCGCCAGAGCGAACATGTGCCGGTCAGCATTCGTGACACAGTAGCAGAAGCCATCTCTCTCTTGCTGCTGGACCCGGATCATCGTCAACAACACTTCGATAACCAGTGCCCGGCCAACAAATGGGTGCAAGGCGATCCCCAGCGCTTGCTGCAGGTATTTATCAATCTGCTGGGTAACGCCGCCGATGCCTGCAAACCGGAACAACCTATTAGCATTCATTGCCAGGAGCACGACTCCTGGCTGGAGATTCAGGTAGAAGACCTCGGCCACGGTATCCCGGCTGATGTGCGGGATGCGCTATTCGAACCCTTTGTGACCAGTAAAAGCCCTGGCCGTGGTACAGGTCTTGGCCTCGCGCTGGTTTACAGTATTATCGAGGAACATTTCGGTAGCATCAGCGTAGAAAGCCCACTAAACGAACATGGCGGCACACGCTTTATTATTCGACTGCCGATCCACACCATTACAAGCTGAGTGAGTATTTTTCCGAAGGGAGCTCCCCCGTCGGGACAATCTTCCTGATAGTATTTGTCAGTCAGTACAGGAACCCATGATTCATGAGCCACATCCTGATTGTTGAAGACGAGCCTGTCATTCGCGGCGCACTGCGCAAATTGCTCGAGCGCCATGATCACTCCGTAGCAGAAGCAGACTCTGTAGAGCAGGCCAGAGAGAACAACCTCAATCAGTTTGATCTCATCATCAGCGATCTCCGGCTCCCCGGCGAACCCGGCACCAAGATGATCGATGCGGCCGGCACCACCCCCGTATTGATCATGACCAGCTATGCCAGCCTGCGTTCCGCCGTGGACGCCATGCGCCAGGGCGCAGTGGACTACATTCCCAAGCCTTTTGATCATGACGAAATGCTACTGGCTGTAGATCGGGTATTGAAAGAAGGTCGCCTGAATCGCGGCAACCGCGCCCTGCGCAGAGATATCGAACGCAGCTTCCCGGTACATAACATGGTCGGCGAAAGCGAAGTCATGCAGGAACTTCGTCACCGCATCAGTCGGGTTGGCCCTACCAACACCCCCGTCCTCATCATGGGCGAAGCCGGCACCGGCAAGGAGCTCACCGCCAGAGCCCTGCACGAAAACAGCGAGCGCACGTCTGGCCCCATGGTTTCCGTTCAGTGTGCAGCCATACCGCGCAATCTCCAGATTACCGAGCTGTTCGGGGATGATGACAATCCAGGCAGGATCGAAGAGGCCGATGGTGGCACCTTGTTCCTGGACGAAATTGGTGAGCTCGCCAGCGAAGTCCAGAGTCGCTTGCTGACACTACTGACACACCATGAAATTCATCGCCAGGGCTCTCTGTCCCCCCGCAAGGTCGATGTCAGGATACTGGCAAGTAGTCAGCTGGATCTGCCAACCCGGGTCGCCGAGGGGGCCTTCAGACAGGACCTCTATTACCGGCTCAATGTCATGGAGCTTACCCTGCCGCCTTTGCGCGAACGCGGTAATGATCTGGATTCCCTGGCAGATGCCCTGCTCAGCCGGGGGGTGGAGAAACTCAATCGCCCGGGACTGTCTTTCACCGAATCTGCACGCCAGGCCATGCACAACTACAGCTGGCCAGGAAATGTTCGGGAGCTGGAAAACGTGATTGAGCGGGCCATTATCCTCAGTGAGGAAGACGGCATCGGCCCCGCACAGCTGGGCCTGAACCCCAACCGCACCCCGCAACGGGTGAGCCGGGCCAGCCTGGACCCCAGTGAAGACCTCTCTCTGGAGGACTATTTCACCCGCTTCGTGATGGAAAATCAGGACAGCATGACGGAGACGGAGCTAGCCCAGAAGCTGGGTATCAGCCGAAAAAGCCTGTGGGAACGGCGCCAGAGACTGGGAATCCCGCGCAAAAAAGGCGCCGCAAGGCGTTAAATACGCATTGATATGCGGCTGAGGCGACTCAAAAGCGTTCATATTTCCTGCCGCTGGCCGCCTAATCCAGCCCACTCATCATTCAAGCCAATCAAAAAATTGCACCTTTGCATGGGCATTTTTTTTCCGGCTTTTGCCAAAACCGCGGCAAACACCTGGCAAGTGTTACCTCACTACCCAAGAAAGTAACACTGGTGTTACCCGCGTCACCCGCATCTGAAAGGCTTTTTTACAACAGAGTTGCAAGCTATTGTTTTTAAAGGAATTCACGCCGTGTTGCAAAGGCAGGGGGTCACAGGCACTATGAATCCCACGCCAGCAAACAACAAAAACAACGGCGTAACGGCTCAACAATAACAACAAGAAAGAATAAGAAGAATTTCACGAGCCAATGCAGTGCTGCTTGCAGCACAAGGCAGATAACAACACAAACAATAATAACAACAGAATCAGCGCAAAATATGGGAGTCACAACTTCGGTTGTGGCTCCTTTTTACTTTAGGGCTTTCACAAACCCAATTGCCGAGTATACGTGAGGAATCCCTCACCCGGCGAGGAAAAAGTGCTACCATCCCCGCTTTACTGCTTCTTTCTCTGAGTCCGGATATTCACGCATGCCCTGCAAGCTTCTAACAAGCACAATCAACTGGCTCAACCAGCTTCTGGAACATGTGACAGGGTGGTTTAAAAAGGGTTCCCACAATCCTTCAATGAATTCACCCCGAATTATCCCTCGCGATCAACACCCGATTTCCCGCCAGCAAATTTCCCGTGCCGCCCTGAATGTGCTCTATGGTCTGCACAAGGCCGGATTCGAGGCATTTCTGGTGGGCGGCTGCTTGCGCGACATCCTTTGTGGCCGGGAACCCAAGGACTTTGACGTTTCCACCAATGCCACCCCCGAGCAGGTGAATCGGCTATTCAAGCGCAGCCGTATCATCGGGCGCCGCTTTCAGATTGTGCATGTCCGCTTTGGCCGTGAAGTCATTGAAGTCTCCACCTTCCGGGCCATGAACCGGGACGAAAACCCGGACAAGCAACAGCATCACGCCCACGAAGAAACCGGCTTGGTACTGCGCGACAACACCTGGGGCAGCATCGAAGAAGATGCCCTGCGCCGCGATTTCACCTGCAACGCGCTGTACTACAACATCGCCGATTTCACCCTGCATGACTTCACCGGCAGCTTGCAGGACATCGAAAACGAGCGAATCCACCTGATCGGCGACCCGCACACCCGTTATCGCGAAGATCCGGTACGCATGCTGCGCGCGGCCCGTTTCGCCGCCAAACTGGGGTTCCATATCGACAAGGCCACCGCCGAGCCGATCCCGGAACTGGCCGAACTGCTGCTGCAGGTTCCCTCTGCACGCCTGTTTGATGAAGTCCTGAAACTGTTCCTCAGCGGCCACGCCCGGGCGTCCTACGAACAGCTTCAGCAGCTGCACTTGTTCCGCTTCCTGTTCCCCGGCACCCAGAAAGCGCTGGAGGGCGAACAAGGCCCGGTCTGGGAAGATATGCTGCTGGCCGCCATGGACAACACCGACAAGCGACTCGCCGTAGACAAGCCCGTCACGCCTGCCTTCATCTACGCGGTGTTGCTGTGGCCGGAAATCCAGCAGCGTATCGGCGGCTACCTTTCCAGCGGTCTGCCGCCCGCCCAGGCCCTGCACAAGGCGGCCACAAGGGCACTCAATGATCAGATCCAGCACACTGCCATACCTCGTCGCTTCTCTACCGTGATGCGGGAAATGTGGGAGCTGCAACTGCGACTGGACAAACGTGCCGGTCGTCGTGCCGATGCACTGATGGAGCATCCCCGTTTCCGGGCCGCCTATGATTTCCTGCTGTTGCGCGAACAGGCGGGCGAGATCAAACCCGGGCTGGGAGACTGGTGGACCCGCTATCAGGAAGAAGACGAACAAGGACGCCGGCAGATGGTCAGCAACCTGGGCAACCAGAGCAACAGCACCAAGCGCCGCCGCCGTCGCCGTCCGCGTAAACCCAAGGCCGAGGGGTAACCCCCTCGTGCCAAGCACTTAGCACTAGCATCTAACACCCAGCACTTCTGGAAACGTGTCATGCAGGCTTTCATCGGACTTGGCAGCAATCTGGATAACCCCGTCCAACGGTTAATCAGCGCCCTGGCAGCGCTGCAGCGCTTGCCCGGCATAACACTGTTACATCATTCCCGCCTGTTCAGCAGCGCCCCCATTGGCCCCCAGGATCAGCCGGACTATGTCAATGCGGTGGCCGCAATTCGCTTTGCGGGCTCCCCCCACGATCTTCTGTATACCTTGCAGGCACTGGAATTGGCAGGAGGCCGGCAACGGCTGCGTCACTGGGGCGAACGCACCCTGGATCTGGATATCCTGCTCATTGATGATCAGCGTATCGACAGCCCGGACTTGCTGGTACCCCACCCGCAAATGACCCAGCGCGCCTTTGTGCTGGTACCGCTGATGGACATAGACCCGCACTGCCTCTTGCCGGACGGCACTCCTCTGAGTAGTTTTCTGGATCAGGTAGAGGATCAACAGCTATCGCCACTGGACGAACTGGATCTCGATGCACTCATTGACTGATAAAACACTCACCGAACGCATTGAACAACGCCGCCAGGCCGGCACCCTGCCGCGCTTTATTGCGGTGGAAGGCCCCATCGGCGCAGGCAAGACCAGCCTGGCTCGCCGCTTGGCCATGACGTTTGGCTATGACTTGCTGCTGGAACAGGCGGAGGAGAACCCCTTCCTCACTCGCTTCTATCAGGACCCCGCTCGTTACGCACTGCAAACCGAGCTGTTCTTCCTGTTCCAGCGGGCAGACCAATTACGCCAAATCCAGCAGCAGGATCTGTTTGCTGGCCCCCGCATTGCCGACTTCCTGATCGACAAGAACCGCCTGTTTGCCCAGGTCACCCTGGATGACGATGAATTTGAACTGTATCGCAATGTGGATGACCACCTGACCCTGGATGCCCCACAACCGGACCTGGTGATCTACCTTCAAGCCCCTTCACCAGTACTGCGCCAGCGTATTTCCCGGCGTGGCAACGACTTCGAACAGGGCATTGAAGGTGACTACCTGGACCGCCTGAGCAATGCCTATACGGAGTTCTTCCATTTTTACGACCGCGCGCCGCTACTGATCGTCAATGCTGCCGAGATTGATTTGGTGAATCACGACCGGGATTACCACCAACTGATCGGCGAGCTGCTGGACATCCGCTCCGGGCGACACTATTTTAACCCCCGGCCGCTAGTGGACTGATTCCCACCTTGGCCAGCTGATTCTGAATTCAGCCGGGACCGCCATTATTGATGGTGTGGAGCGGCAAGTGACAAGTTTCAAGTTGCAACGCGGTCCGGGAGAGCGGTAACGATGACGCCCAGATCCGCACACAACACGCCGGCATGTGCTGAAGCGCGGCAAAAGAGCAGCCAGTTAGCAAGGCCTCGCCCGCGCCTTGCAACTTGAAACTTGTGACTTGCAACGCTTATCTCCGGCCAGCCCATCGTTTTCGGGAGGTTTCCCATGTCCGTGACCATTCGCACCCTGCAAAAACGCAAACAGGACGGTGAAAAATTCTCCGTTCTCACCGCCTATGACGCCTGTTTTTCCAAGCTGATTTCTGAAGCGGGGATCGATGCCATTCTGGTTGGCGACTCCCTGGGCAATGTCATCCAGGGCCAGTCCAGCACTGTCCCGGTCACCCTTGAGCAGATGGCCTATCACACCGAATGCGTGGCCCGCGGCAACAGTGGCAGCCTGATCATTGCTGACGTCCCCTTTATGGGCGCCGCCACCGTCGAGCGAGCACTGGAAAGCTCCACCGCCCTGATGCAGGCCGGTGCCAACATGGTCAAACTGGAAGGCAGTGCCTGGCTGGCCGAAAGCATTGAACTACTCAACCGCAACGGTATTCCGGTATGCGCCCACATGGGCCTGACCCCCCAGGCGGTCAACGCCCTTGGCGGCTACCGGGTGCAGGGCAAGGACGACGATAGCGCCACTGAAATGCTGGAAGCCGCCCGCATTCTGGAGCAAGCTGGTGCTGCCATGCTGCTGCTGGAATGTGTACCCCGCGAACTGAGCACCCGCATCACCCAGGCGGTGAATATCCCCGTCATCGGTATCGGTGCCGCACCGGAGTGCGATGGTCAGGTACTGGTAATGCATGACATGCTCGGCATCAGCCCCGGCAAGCCGGCACGCTTTGTGAAAAACTTCATGACCGACGCCAGCGATATCCCATCCGCCTTCAAGGCGTATCATGAAGCCGTACTGAACGTCAGTTTCCCGGCGGAAGAGCACTGTTTTTAAAGGCCGTTGCAAGTTGCAAGTTGCAACGCGATCAGAGGCCGAAGTGCTTCCAGAGCTTACTGCCCGCGTTCAGACCTGAAATCGCGGGCACCGAGTTAGTCAATCAGCACTCATATTGATCGCGCCTTGTAACTTGCAACTTGAAACTTGCGCCTCCAACCCAAGGATTTCACATGCAAACTGCCCATACCGTCTCCCAGGTCCGCGAAGTAGTCCGCGGCTGGCATCGCGAAGGCCTGAACGTGGGCTTTGTGCCTACCATGGGCAACCTGCACAGCGGTCATATCAGCCTGGTGCGCGAAGCCATGGCACGGTGCGATAAAGTCGTGGTGTCCATCTTCGTTAACCCTACCCAGTTTGGCCCCAACGAAGATTTCGACCGTTACCCGCGCACCCTGGACGCCGATGCAGCCCAACTGGTGGATGCCGGTGCCGATCTACTGTTTGCGCCTTCTGTCGAGGAGATGTATCCCCTTGGCCAGAACCAGACCTGGGTAGACGTTGACCGTCTTGGTGACTACCTCTGCGGAGCCAGCCGCGAAGGACACTTCCGCGGTGTCACTACGGTGGTCTCGAAACTGTTCAACATCGTCCAGCCGGATGTGGCCGTATTCGGCGAGAAAGACTTCCAGCAACTGGCGATCCTGCGACGCATGTGCGAGGAACTGCTGTTCCCGGTCAAGATCGTCGGCGCCCCCACCAGCCGGGAAGAAGACGGCCTGGCCAGAAGCTCAAGAAATGGCTTCCTTGATGATAGTGAGCGCAAACTCGCGCCCTCCATCCATGCCAAACTCCAGGCCCTTCGCACCGATATTGAGCAGGGGGAGAGGGACTACGAGGCATTACAACAGCGCTATACCAACGAGCTGAATGCTGCAGGTTTTGAGGTAGATTACCTGACCATCGCCAATGCCCGATCACTGGCTCCCGCGGCCAAAAGCGACACAGATCTGGTGATTGCCGTAGCCGCAAAACTGGGCAAAACACGATTGATAGACAATGTCTCACTGGCCGTTGTAGACAACCATTGATTCGTGCATACTTCGGGCCCCTTGAAGCGCCTGCTTGGTTCTAACGTCCTGTAATTGCAGGCTTCGGGTAGTGTGAGAGGTAACCAACATGCAGTGCACCATGCTGAAAGCAAAACTCCATCAGGCTCGTGTCACCCACGCGGAACTCGAGTACGAAGGCTCCTGCGCCATCGATGGTGATCTGATGGACATGGCGGGTATCCTGGAGTACGAGCAGATCCAGATTTACAACATCGACAACGGCGAGCGTTTCGAGACCTACGCTATCCGTGGCGAAGCTGGCTCCAAGATCATTTCTGTTAATGGTGCGGCTGCACACAAGGCACAACCGGGTCACCGTGTGATCATCTGCGCCTACGCCAGCTACTCCAGCGCAGAGCTGATCAACTTCAAGCCCAGCCTGATCTACATGGATGAAGGCAATGCCGTAAAAGGCACCAGCAACGCGATCCCGGTTCAGGTCGCCTGATCCCGATCCCGTTCTGAAGAACACTTGAAACGCCGGCTTATGCCGGCGTTTTTTTATGGGTCATAAACACGCTCGCCCCCTCCCCCTCTTTTTCCTCTACGAAACCGCAAAAAAAAGCCCGATTTTGTGCCGCTTTCCGCAATGGACCTTGGCCATTACTCAACGCTTTGTTTACTCTTGATCCAAACCATTTCTTTCCTCCCCACCCTACGACCATGGTGGAATAGGCGAGGAACGAGATACTCACAATAATGAAGGAAAACGAGTGCCCATCGGCACCCAGAGGCAGTATTCCAAGGAGGCCCTTGATGTCCAACCCTATCGTTCACCCTGTTCCAGAAGCCTTCAAGGCGAACACCCTGATGGACCGCGACACTTATGATCGCCTGTATACACAGTCTATCAACGACCCGAATACCTTCTGGGCGGATCGTGCCAATGAATTTCTGGACTGGAAAACACCATGGGACACCGTCAGCGACTGGGATTTTCACGAAGGCCGAGCCGCCTGGTTCAAGGGCGCCACACTGAACGTTTGCTACAACTGCGTGGACCGTCACCTGCCCGCACGTGCCAACCAGACCGCGATTATCTGGGAAGGCGACGAACCGGATCAGGACAAGCACATCAGCTACCAGGAGCTATTCGAGGAAGTCAGCAAGTTTGGTAACGCCCTCAAGGCCCGTGGCGTCAAAAAAGGCGATCGTGTGGTGATCTATATGCCCATGATCCCTGAGGCAGCCTATGCCATGCTGGCCTGCGCCCGCATCGGCGCCATCCACTCTGTGGTGTTCGGCGGCTTCTCGCCTGAAGCCCTCAAGGATCGCATCAACGACGCCGGCGCCTGCGCAGTGATCACCGCTGATGAGGGCGTGCGTGGCGGCAAAACCGTGCCCCTTAAAGTGAATGCCGATAAAGCAATGGATGGCATCGACAGCGTTCATACCTGCTTTACCGTCAAACGCACAGGCGCCGATGTTGCCTGGCAGGATGCGCGCGATGTCTGGTATCACGAGGCCGTGTCCGCAGCGTCTACCGACTGCGAGCCTGAGTGGGTAGAAGCCGAAGACCCTTTGTTCACCCTTTACACTTCCGGCTCCACCGGCAAGCCCAAAGGCGTGGTTCACACCACCGCGGGCTACCTGCTAAGCGCCGCCCTCACCCATAAATATGTGTTCGATTACCACGAAGGCGACATCTACTGGTGCACCGCTGATGTGGGGTGGATCACCGGGCACAGCTACATCGTCTACGGACCACTGGCCAATGGCGCCACCACCCTGATGTATGAAGGGGTACCCACCTACCCGGATGCCTCCCGTTGCTGGCAGGTAGTGGACAAGCACAAGGTCAATATTTTCTACACCGCACCGACGGCTATTCGCGCCCTGATGGGCCTTGGCGACAGCCCTGTCACCGGCACCTCACGGGCCAGCCTGAAGCTGCTTGGCACCGTAGGTGAACCCATCAATCCGGAAGCCTGGGAGTGGTACTACAAGGTGGTGGGCGAGTCCCGCTGCCCCATCGTAGACACCTGGTGGCAAACGGAAACTGGCGCCATCATGATCGCCCCGCTTCCCGGTGCCGTGGATCTGAAACCCGGCTCCGCCACCCTGCCCATGTTCGGTATCGAACCCGTACTCATGGATCCTGACGGTAACGAACTGGAAGGCGCCACCTCCGGCAACCTGGCCATCAAATCCAGCTGGCCAAGCCAGATCCGTACGGTATACGGTGACCACCAGCGCATGATCGACACCTACTTCAGTGCCTACAAAGGCTATTACTTCACCGGCGACGGCGCCCGTCGCGATGAAGACGGTTACTACTGGATCACCGGCCGGGTAGATGACGTGCTGAACGTTTCCGGTCACCGCCTCGGTACGGCGGAAATCGAGTCCGCGCTGGTACTGCATCCCAGCATTTCCGAAGCGGCTGTAGTCGGCTACCAGCACGACGTGAAGGGTCAGGGCATCTATGCCTATGTGTCTCTGATGGCGGGCAAGGAAGGCAGCGACGAATTGGTACAGGAACTGCGCGACATGGTGAACCAGGAGATCGGCCCCATCGCCAAGCCCGACCTGATCCACTTCGCCCCCGGCCTGCCCAAAACCCGTTCCGGCAAGATCATGCGCCGCATCCTGCGCAAGATCGCCGCCAACGAGCTGGACAGCCTGGGCGACACCTCCACGCTGGCGGATCCCGGCGTGGTAGATCAGCTAATCGAGACGCGCTTGAACAAGTAACGTTCTTCAGCCAGACAAAAACGGCGGCCACTGGCCGCCGTTTTTATTTGGCTTGCCATCATCAGAGCCTGTCATCACATCATCGTGACGACACTCCAACAACCTCACCAAATACAGAATCAGCAATCTCTTGCGCGCCTTCGAGCTAAAATATTACAGATTTATTTCACGGAAGCCCCATCCTCCACGCTCCATTTAAATTGCGTGAGGAATTCCAATGAAAAAAATGATTTTGCTTGCCTCTATCGTTGCTGCCACCTCCCTGACAGGTTGCCAGGCGCCTTACTCTGGCGGTGTGGTCTACAACAACTTTCGCGCTCCTATCGATGTACGCGACAACGCCGGGGACTGCAGCAAACGTGGCGAAGCCAGCATGGTCAATGTGCTCAACATCCTGTCCTTTGGTGATGCTGGTGTCGCCGCAGCCAAAGAGCAGGCCGGCGTCACCAAGGTGACCAACGTGGACATGAACTTCCAAAGCCTGCTGGGCATCTTCGGCAAAACCACCACGGTGGTGTGCGGCGAGTAACTCTCCGCATAAAACCCGCACAACAAAAAAGGCCGGCAAATGCCGGCCTTTTTTGTGCTTCGGATTACTGATCAGGATCAGTCTTCCTTGGCTTCCTTCATGGACAGCTTGATGCGGCCACGCTGGTCTACGTCGAGAACCTTAACCTTGATCAGGTCACCCTCGTTAACGTAGTCGGTCACTTTCTCCACACGCTCTTCAGCGATCTGGGAGATGTGCAGCAGACCCTCAGTGCCCGGCATGATGGCAACAAAAGCGCCGAAATCGACAACGCGGGTTACCTTGCCTTCGTAGATCACGCCTACTTCAGCTTCTGCGGTGATCTCTTCAACGCGACGCACAGCTTCATCAGCCGCTTCTCGGGTGTCACCGTAGATCTTCACGCTGCCATCGTCTTCGATGTCGATGGTGCAACCGGTCTCTTCGGTCAGAGCACGGATAGTCGCGCCGCCCTTACCGATCACGTCACGGATCTTGTCCGGGTTGATCTTCAGGGTCAGCAGGGTCGGAGCGTTCTCGGAGACCTGGGTACGGGAAGCACTGATCGCCTTGGACATTTCACCAAGGATGTGGAGACGACCGGCGTTAGCCTGTTCCAGCGCCTTCTCCATGATCTCTTCGGTGATACCTTCGATCTTGATGTCCATCTGCAGAGCAGTCACACCACGAGCGGTACCGGCTACCTTAAAGTCCATGTCGCCCAGATGATCTTCATCACCAAGGATGTCAGACAGTACCGCGAAGCGACCGTCTTCTTCCTTCACCAGACCCATGGCGATACCCGCCACCGGTGCAGTCAGGGGAACACCGGCATCCATCAGCGCCATGGAAGTACCACATACGGACGCCATGGAAGAAGAACCGTTGGACTCAGTGATCTCGGATACCACACGGATGGTGTAGGGGAAGTCCTGCACGGTAGGCAGTACCGCCTGCACACCACGACGGGCCAGACGGCCGTGACCAATCTCACGACGCTTCGGAGAGCCGATCATGCCGGTCTCGCCTACGCAGTAAGGAGGGAAGTTGTAGTGCAGCATGAAGTGATCCTGACGGGATCCTTCCAGCGCGTCGATGAACTGGGCATCGCGCATGCCACCCAGGGTAGCGGCCACAATGGCCTGGGTCTCACCACGGGTAAACAGGGCAGAACCGTGGGTCTTGGCCAGTGCACCAACCTGACAGTCGATGGCACGGACTGCGTCCAGGGCACGACCGTCGATACGCGGCTTGCCAGATACCACGGCTTCGCGCACCACGTTCTTCTCGATCTTGCCGAACAGGTCTTTCACTTCACCGGCTTCCGGTGCACCTTCTTCGCCAGTGGCAAATTCAGCCACACAGGCATCACGCAGCTCGCCCACTTTGGCGTAACGAGCCATCTTCTCAGTGATGGTGTAGGCCTCGGCCAGCCCCGCTTCGAACTTGGCCTTGATGGCGTCTTTCAGTTCGGTGTTCACGGCCGGTGCAGTCCACTCCCAGGTCGGAGTGCCCACTTCGGCAGCAAACTCGCGAATGCCCTGAATCACCGGCTGCATTTCCATGTGGCCGAACAGTACCGCGCCCAGCATCTGGTCTTCAGACAGCTCTTTCGCTTCGGATTCCACCATCAATACCGCAGGCTCGGTACCGGCAACCACCAGGTCCAGCGCAGACTCGGCCAGCTCGGCGTAGCTCGGGTTGAGGATGTACATGCCGTCCTTGAAGCCGACACGGGCGGCACCGATCGGGCCGCTGAACGGGATACCGGAAATGGACAGAGCGGCGGAGGTACCGATCATGGCGGCGATATCCGGATCGTTTTCCTTGTCCACGGACATCACGGTGGCCACAACCTGGACTTCATTCATGAAACCGTTGGGGAACAGCGGACGAATCGGGCGGTCAATCAGGCGGCAGGTCAGGGTCTCTTTCTCGGACGGACGACCTTCACGCTTCAGGAAGCCACCCGGGATACGGCCGGCAGCGTAGGTCTTTTCCTGATAGTTCACAGTCAGGGGGAAAAAGTTCTTGCTCGGATCAGCTTCTTTCTTGCCTACCACGGTTACCAGCACTTCGGTGGCACCGATGCGAACCATGACAGCAGCAGTCGCCTGGCGGGCGATCTGCCCGGTTTCCAGGATAACCGTGTCACGGCCGAACTGAATTTCTTTGGTGATTTTATTGAACATATCTCGTCTCTTCTCTCTTCTTCACGACAATCTTCGAGGCCCGTGCCTCTGACAACATCTCTTCTTTGCCCGGGCATAATAGCCCGGCAACGCCATCAGCCCAACCGGTAATTGGCCGATGAGCCTGCGCGAGGCAACCTGCATCCGATTCGTCGACCAAAACCGCAATCGCTCACCGGCAGGTACCCGCAGCGGCCAAAAAATCCGGCCGCCAGAAACAACAAAAGCCCGGGGTTAACCGAGCTTCTGTTGCTGTTACCTCAGACCCGCATCTTAACGACGCAGACCCAGCTTCTCGATCAGCTGCAGGTAACGGGTGCGGTCTTTCTTGGCCAGGTAGTCCAGCAGCTTACGACGCTGGTTTACCATGCGGATCAGGCCGCGACGGCTGTGGTGATCCTTCTTGTGGTCCTTGAAGTGACCTTGCAGACCATTAATGTTGGCGGTCAGCAGGGCAACCTGCACTTCCGGGGAACCGGTATCGCCTTCTTTCTGGCCGTGCTCTTTCAGGATCTCAGCTTTAACTTCAGCGCTCAACGCCATGATATTTCTCCAATATGCACAATGAATGTCACGGCCAGCCATGCATATTTATAGCTGCCGTCGTTACTTCCAATCCGGCTGCCCAGGGGCAACTCAGTTTGAAACCAGTCGACGCGGCGCGATTCGCCCGTCTTCCAACACCTCACCAACGCCAAGGAACTTGCCGCTGGAGGCCTCATAAACACTGACCCAGCCGTCCGCAGGACGGTCTGAAGCCATCACCGGCTGACCCTGCTGAATGTAATAGGCAGCATTGTCACCCAGTTCAACGCGCGGCCAGTCTGCCACGCTGGTAGATAAAGGCAAGAGCAGTTCGTCGATTGCCTCGAACCCGCCCTCGGCCTTGATATTGCCCAGTTCTTCCAGGGTCAGCATCTTCTCGGCCGGGTAAGGGCCAGCCGACAGACGGCGCAGCACGGTCACATGGCCGCCGCAACCCAGCTTTTCACCGGTGTCTTCCACCAGCGAACGCACATAGGTGCCCTTGGAGCAGTCCACCTCGAATTCCAGCTCATCGCCTTCGATGCGCAGGATACGGATGTCATAAATGGTCACCGCGCGCGGCTTGCGCTCCACCGTCTTGCCCTCACGGGCCAGCTTGTAGAGCGGCACACCTTCATGCTTGATGGCCGAATACATGCTCGGGATCTGCTCGATATCGCCAACAAAGGACATTAGCGCATCTTCAATCTCGGCGGCCGAGGCTGTCACTTCGGTGGTATTGACCACCTCACCGTCAGCATCTCCGGTTTCGGTGGTCACGCCCAGCTTGGCGGTCACCCGGTAGCTCTTGTCCGATTCCAGCAAGAACTGGCTGAACTTTGTGGCCTCACCAAAACAAATCGGCAGCATACCGGTGGCCAAGGGGTCCAGGCTGCCAGTGTGACCGGCCTTGGCCGCGGCAAACATTTTCTTGGCCATCTGCAGGGCGCCATTACTGCTCACGCCACCAACCTTATCCAGCAACAGAATGCCGTTGAGATCACGGCCGCGAGGACGACGTTTTGCCACCTGGGTACTCTCCGATTCTGCCGTAAATTCTGTGTAGATACTGCCCGGTTAGTCCTGCTCGGGCTCGTCGCTATCCAGACCCAGCTCCCGATCTTCTGCGCGGGCATCGTCAATCAGACGAGAGATTTCCGCAGCATGCTCCGGGGTGGTGTCATAGTGGAAACGCAATTTGGGGGTGGTGCGGGTGTTCAGGCTCTGGGCCAGGCTGCTACGCAGAAAGCCAGCGGCTTTCTCCAGCACGACTTCCGCCTCGGCACCTTCTTCCTCGCCCTTGCCAAGCAAGGTGAAATACACTTCCGCGTAGGACAGATCACGAGATACGGTCACGTCCTGGATGGTGGCCAGATTGACCCGCGGGTCTTTCATCTCAAACTGCAGCAGACGGGACAGCTCACGCTGGATCTGGTCAGCAATCCGGTCTGTGCGGTTAAAGCCCTGCGGGCGACGATGACGACTCATGGGTAATCCGGCTGGGCACGCCCCTTACAGGGAGCGCGCCACCTCCTTCACTTCGAAGACTTCGATCTTGTCGCCTTCTTTCACGTCGTTGTAGCTCTTCACGGCGATACCACATTCCATGCCGTTGCGAACTTCCGCCACGTCGTCCTTGAAACGACGCAGGGATTCCAGTTCGCCTTCGAAGACCACCACATCGTCGCGCAGAACGCGGATCGGGCGATTGCGGTACAGGGTACCTTCGATAACCATACAGCCGGCCACGGCACCGAACTTGGAAGAACGGAACACGTCGCGCACTTGGGCGGTACCGAGGATCTCTTCGCGCTTCTCCGGTGCCAGCAGACCGCTCATGGCCTGCTTCACATCGTCGATCAGCTCGTAGATCACGCTGTAGTAGCGCAGGTCAATACCTTCCTGTTCGCACAGCTTCTTGGCCTTGGAATCGGCACGGACGTTGAAGCCCAGCAGCACCGCTTCACTGGTCATGGCCAGGTTGACGTCGGACTCGTTGATGGCGCCCACACCCACGGATACCAGATTCACCTTCACTTCTTCAGTACCCAGATCGTTCAGGGCACCAGTGAGCGCTTCCAGGGAACCGCGCACGTCGGTCTTCAGCACGATGTTCACGGTGCTGGCTTCGGCGCTGCCCATGTTGGCAAACAGGTTTTCCAGCTTGGAAGCCTGCTGACGCTTGAGCTTCACATCGCGATCGCGATCCTGACGGAACTCGGCCACTTCGCGGGCCTTGCGCTCATCGGACACCACCTGAACCTGCTCACCGGCTTCCGGTGCACCATCCAGACCCAGCACTTCCACCGGAATGGACGGGCCGGCCGTGTTGATCGGCTTGCCGTTCTCGTCAATCATGGCCCGCACGCGACCAAAGTGGGCACCAGCCAGCAGCATGTCACCGACATTCAGCTCACCACCCTGAATCAGGATGGACGCCACGGTACCGCGGCCTTTCTCGATACGGGATTCGATCACCACACCGGTAGCCGGGCCAGTGGCCGGCGCGGTCAGCTCCAGCAGTTCAGCCTGCACCAGGATGGAGTCGAGCAGTTCGTCGACACCCTGGCCGGAATGCGCAGAGACATTGATGAACTGATAGTCACCGCCCCACTCTTCCGGAATCACTTCCTTGGCTGCCAGCTCGGTACGCACCCGATCCGGGTCCGCAGCCTCTTTATCAATCTTGTTCACCGCGATAATGATCGGCACACCGGACGCCTTGGCGTGGTTAATCGCCTCTTCGGTCTGCGGCATCATGCCGTCATCGGCAGCGACTACGATCACCACGATATCGGTCGCCTTGGCACCACGAGCCCGCATGGCGGTAAAGGCGGCGTGGCCAGGAGTATCGAGGAAGGTGATCATGCCTTTCTCGTGCTCTACATGGTACGCACCGATGTGCTGGGTAATACCACCCGCTTCACCCGCAGCCACCTTGGCTTTACGGATATAATCCAGCAGGGAGGTTTTACCGTGGTCAACGTGACCCATGATGGTCACCACCGGAGCACGATCAGACAGCTCTGCGCCATCACGGTTAACCATGGTCGCCAGGTGATCTTCCAGCACCTCTTCCTCGCCCTTGCCGGCAACGGCCTTGTGGCCCATTTCTTCTACCAGCAGGATGGCGGTTTCCTGGTCGATCAGCTGATTCACGGTCGCCATTTCACCCATCTTCATGAGTGACTTGATCAGCTCTTTGGACTTGATGTTCAGGCGCTGAGCCAGATCACCCACGGTGATGCTTTCCGGCACCTCAACTTCCATAATTTTCTTCTCGGTCGGGGCTTTAAAGCCGTGAGCCTTGTTCATGGAGCTCTTCATCTGTCCATGAGCCACACCGGCCGCTTTCGGCTTGCGACGACGACGACGGGATTGACGCTCCTCACGCTGATAGCTGGCTTCCTGAGCCGCCACCACGATGGAAGAGCCATCATCCACTTCCTCTTCTTTCTTCTCTGGCTGGTCGCCACGCTTTTCCAGCTCAGCAGCGATACGCGCTGCTTCTTCAGCAGTACGACGGGCCGCTTCTTCTTCTGCCTTCTTGCGCGCTTCGGCTTCCTGCTTGCGCTTGGCTTCTTCTGCCTCACGCTGCTTTTTCTCTTCCTCTTCGCGCTTGGCCTTTTCTTCCGGCGTTTCTTCTTTGGCCGGCTTCTTGGCGGTGGCGGTCTTGGGCACCGCTACACGCTTGGCTTTCTCTTCTGCCGCCTTTTCTTCAGCAACCTTGCGGTCTGCCTCGGCAGCAGCCTTGGCCTCTTCCTCTTTCTTGCGAGCCGCTTCTTCTTCCGCCTGACGCTTAACGGCTTCTTCCGCTTCGCGTTTTTCCTGCTCGGCTTTCAGCGCTGCCTCTTCGGCCGCCTTGCGCTCTGCCTCTTCACGCTCCTCGGCTTCCAGCACTTCACGCTTCACGTACGTACGCTTCTTGCGCACCTCTACGTTAACGGTCTTGGCCTTGCCGGCTGCACCAGTAGTCTTGATGGTGCTGGTGGACTTGCGCTTGAGGGTAATCTTTTTGGCATCGTCAGCTTTGGCACCATGAGACTTGCGCAGGTGAGCCAGCAGTTGCTGTTTCTGCTCACCGGAGACCTCTTCGCTGGCGTCGCCATGAGGCAAACCCGCTTCTTTCATCTGAGAAAGCAGCTTCTCAACGGGCATACCTACTGTTTCGGCCAGTTTCTTTACGGTCGTTTCTGCCATGTCAGCAACACTCTCCTGTCCGCGTCTCTTGCAGGCTATGGTCATAGCCTGGGCCTCCCGCCATTGCGGTTGGCCACTTTAGCCAGCGACGAGCCGGCCACGCTGTCTGTCATCATTTCAGCCAAAGCCAAAATGCCGGAAAAGGGCAGATGCTGCCCTTCCCATACACTGCAGGAAATCTGCAGTACTTCAGTGGGTACCTGCGAAGACGAACCCGCCCAAATAAACGGCGGTTATTCTCCGTCTTCGTTTTCGAACCAGGGCGCACGGGCAGTCATAATCAACTGGGCTGCACGCTCTTCGTTCATACCTTCAATTTCCAGCAGGTCATCCACCGCCTGTTCGGCCAGGTCTTCCATGGTGGCAATACCACGGGAAGCCAGCTCCACAGCCAGATCACGATCCATGCCTTCCATAGTCAGAAGGTCTTCCGCAGGCTCTGCGTTTTCAAACTTCTCTTCGGAAACCAGCGCCTTGGTCAACAATACGTCCTTGGCGCGCTGACGCAGGGCTTCAACGATGTCTTCATCAAAACCGTCGATCGCCAGCATTTCCTCTTCCGGTACGTAGGCCACTTCTTCCAGCGTGGAGAAGCCTTCCTCGACCAGAACACCTGCCACATCCTCGTCCACGTCCAGTTCGTTCATGAACGTTTCCAGAGCCTGGGCAGCTTCTTCCTGTTGCTTGTTCTCGGCGTCGTCCAGGGTCATTACATTCAGTTCCCAGCCGGTCAGCTCGGAAGCAAGGCGAATGTTCTGACCGCTGCGGCCAATGGCCTGCGCCAGGGCAGACTCATCTTCAACAGCGATATCCATGGCGTGGCTTTCTTCATCCATCACAATGGACGCCACTTCCGCCGGCTGCATGGCGTTGATCACCAGCTGGGCAGGATTGTCATCCCACAGCACGATGTCGATACGCTCGCCGGCCAACTCGTTGGACACCGCCTGGACACGCGCACCGCGCATACCCACACAAGCACCCACCGGATCGATACGCTGATCATTGGTCTTCACTGCGATCTTGGCGCGGGAACCCGGATCGCGGGCAGCGCCCTTGATCTCGATCAGTTCTTCACCGATTTCCGGCACTTCAATCTTGAACAGCTCGATCAGCATTTCCGGGCAGGCGCGGCTGGCAAACAGCTGCGGACCACGGTTCTCTTCGTTCACGCCCAACAGGTAGGCGCGAATGCGATCGTTCTGGCGCACCGCTTCACGCGGAATCATATGCTCGCGAGTGATCAGGGCCTCGGCATTGCCGCCCAGATCCAGCACGATGGAGTCACGGTTGGCCTTCTTGACCGTACCGCTGACCAGATCGCCGATGCGATCACGATATTCTTCAATGATTTGACGGCGTTCGGCTTCGCGCACCTTCTGCACGATAACCTGCTTGGCAGTTTGCGCAGCGATACGACCAAAGGCTTCGGATTCGATTTCCTCTTCCCAGGTGTCACCAATCTGCAGCGAGGTGTCCTGCTCATGAGCCTCGTCCAGAGTCAGCTGCTTGCCGAACTCATAGAGGTCTTCATCAGGCACCACATGCCAGACACGGAAAGTACGGGAATCGCCGGACACACGATCGATGTCCACGCGGATCTCCACGTCTTCTTCCTTAAAACGCTTTTTCGTAGCAGCAGCCAAGGCCAGCTCGATGGCCTCGAAGATTACATCGCGGCTGACGCCTTTTTCGTTTGATACCGTTTCCGCTACCAGCAGGATCTCTTTGTTCATGGCCAGGCCTTTACAAAGACAAAGTTTTCCAGGGCGTGCTCAGTCGAAGCGAGGCTGCAACCGGGCACGATCTACCTGACTGTAAGGAATACGCAGGGTTTCGCCATCCAGCTCTACCACTAGCGTTTCGCCGTCTACGGCCACAATGGCCGCCGTCATTTTACGCTTGCCGGACACCGGTGCCAGCAACTTCAGCTGTACATCTTCACCGATGTAATCGACATATTGCGTAATTTCAAACATGGGACGATCCATCCCCGGAGAGGAGACTTCCAGGTTGTACTCACCCGGAATCGGATCTTCCACATCCAGCACGCCGCTGATCTCGTGACTCACCGCCGCGCAATTATCTACCGTAATACCGTCAGCATGGTCGATAAACACACGCAAAACGGCCCCGCGCCCCTGAAGGTATTCCAACCCCCAAAGCACGAAGCCCAGATCTTCCACTACCGGAGCCAACAGCTCCGTTAATTGCTCTACGCGTTTCGACATACCATTCCGACATTACGCCTGAAACCATGACTTCATCGTTTCAGGCACAAACAAAAAATGGGCCTGGAGACATCACAGGCGACCGCAACGAAAACATGCAATCGACCGCACATCCACCGCCCATTCCACTGTCGCGGATAACAAAAAGCCCCTGCTAGAGGGGCTTTTTGTCCGCTTTAAGCCAACCGTAGCTGACTCTTCTAAGTGGTAGCGGGGGCAGGATTTGAACCTACGACCTTCGGGTTATGAGCCCGACGAGCTACCAGACTGCTCCACCCCGCAATAAACCTTGTGCCCTTTAAAGCCCTCTGCACCGGGCTGCTGATTCAGGAAACCTGAATCAATGATTGCAGCATCTTGCCCCTGCAATCACCTCAAATCCGAGAGCGCAAATACTACTTACGAGACGTTACGCTGTCAAGACAACTTCAAAAAAAGGTTATATTTTTCGAAGTCTTAGCATCAGGAAAAGCCGCTTAACCTGATGCTTTTTTCAGCAGGCGTCCTGGCACGAAAATCTCGCCAGACCACCTTCCCAAATTGGTGCCGAAGGCCGGACTTGAACCGGCACGAGCGAAGCTCACTACCCCCTCAAGATAGCGTGTCTACCAATTCCACCACTTCGGCAAAGAACGCTTAACTTACTGCGCCGGCTGAGGCACCTCAGCCGGGGACGCGGATTCTACATCAGCTTGCGGCACTTCTGAAACTTCTTTTTCAGAATTTGTTTCATCAGCTGCTTCAGGCACTTCGGAAAGCACCACCGGCACTTCACCCTGATCCGCCGCTACAGGCACATCCGCCTGCTCTTCAATGGTTTCCAGCTCGGGCAGGTAAGTACGTGCACCACTGGCTTCCTGACGCGCCATCCACGCCAGCACCAGACTGGTCACAAAGAACAGCGCTGCCAGTATTGCCGTAGCACGAGTCAGAAAGTTGGCGGAACCTGCGCTGCCAAATACGCTCTGGGAAGCGCCACCACCAAAAGAGGCGCCAGCATCGGCACCCTTGCCGTGCTGAATCAGCACCAGGCCAATCAGGCCAAGCGCGGTCAGGATGTGCACTACGTGAACGACGATATCCATAGTTACTCTATTTGTTCATTAACATGGGCTACTGCGCTGCCTGGCAGATAGCAATAAAACTGTCGGCGGTCAGTGACGCCCCACCAATCAGACCCCCATCGATGTCTGACTGTGAAAACAGAAGGGCGGCATTATCCGCCTTTACACTGCCGCCGTAAAGCAAGCGTGTCGAAGCGGCAATTTCCGGGCTTTTCTCGGACAACGTCTGACGCAGGGTCGCATGCACCTCCTGCGCCTGTTCCGGCGAGGCCGTCTTGCCGGTGCCGATAGCCCAGACCGGCTCATAGGCCACCACTGCCGAAGCAAATGCTTCAATCCCCACCGCCTCAACGACTGCCAGCAGCTGCCCGCAAACCACGGATTCGGTGTTGCCCGCTTCACGTTCTTCCAGGGTTTCCCCCACACACAGAATCGGCACCAGCCCGGCAGCCTGGGCTTGGGCAAACTTGGCCGCCACCAGGGCATCATCCTCACCATAGAGTGCGCGGCGCTCGGAATGACCGATAATCACATAGCGGCAACCCGCCTCAGACAACATGCTCCCGGCGACCTCGCCAGTGAACGCCCCTTCAGCCTGATCACTGAGGTTCTGGGCACCAACCTGCACACTGGCAGGCAGTGCAGCCCGGGCTGCAGCCAGATAAGGGAACGGCGGGCACACTACCGCCTCCGCCTTCCCTTGATAGCCCACCAAGGCACCGGCGATTTCCCCAAGCAGCACTTGGCTGCCATTCATTTTCCAGTTACCGGCCACAAGCGGCTGTCTTGTTGTCATCTGTATTCCTTGGATTTCTCTCTCGGCGGCCTCGTTTCAGCCCCCTCATCTGGCCAGCATTGTACAGGCCTGACATGCCATATCGGAGATGCCCTGAGGCATTTCCGACCTACTTGACGCGCCCGACGCTCACCCTATGCCTATTTTGGGCTTCGAGCATCAGGCGGGTCATGCTATTGCCTTTTCCACCACATCAGCCAGCTCGCGACACAGCGATTCCACCTGTTGCGGATCCTTGCCTTCGACCATCACCCGCACCAGCGGCTCGGTGCCGGAAGGACGCAACAGGATACGACCGCTACCCGCCAGTTTGGCCTCCACTTCCGCCATGGCAGCCTGTACTTCCGGCAGTGCCTCGAAACCATCACGGTTGGCGCCACGCACATTGATCATGGTCTGCGGCAACAGCGCCACATCGGCGACCGCATCCGCCAGGGACTGCTTGCGACGCGCCAGCGCCGCCAACACCTGCAAGGCTGAGACGGTGCCATCACCCGTGGAGGTGCGATCCAGGCACACCAGATGTCCGGAAGATTCGCCACCGATCAACCAGCCACGCTGATCCAGCTGCTCCATGACATAGCGGTCGCCAACCTTGGCACGGACGAACTCCACACCCAACTCCTGCAGAGCCAACTCAAGACCGAAGTTGGACATCAAGGTGCCGACAACACCCGCCACTTCGGCACCGGCCTCCTTTCGATCCCGCGCCACCACATACAGCAGCTGATCGCCATCGATCAGCTTGCCGGTGTGATCCACCATGATCAGGCGATCTGCATCCCCGTCCAGGGCGATGCCCAGATCGGCCTTTTCATCGATGACGCGCTGCTGCAATTTCTCTGGATGCGTTGAGCCGCAATCGCGATTGATATTGAAACCATCCGGCTGGTTGGCCATGGCAATCACATCTGCACCCAGCTCTTCCAGTACATCCGGAGCAATGTGATAGGCCGCTCCATTGGCGGTATCCACCACAATCTTCATGCCGCTCAGATCCAGTCCCGGCGCCGTGCTTTTGCAAAATTCAATATAGCGGCCACGGGCATCATCAATGCGACGCACCTTGCCGATCTGATCAGTGGCCACCACGGACATCTCTTCGTCCAGCAGCCTCTCGATTTCCAGCTCGATTTCATCGTTGAGTTTGCGGCCATCGGCGCCAAAGAACTTGATGCCGTTATCCGTGTAGGCGTTATGGGACGCGGAAATCACAATCCCGGCCTGGGCCGACAGGGTGCGGGTCAAATAGGCAATCCCCGGGGTTGGCAGCGGGCCCAATAGACGCACATCCACGCCAGCAGCGGAAATACCCGCCTCCAGTGCTGATTCGAACATGTATCCGGAAATCCGCGTGTCCTTGCCGATCAGGATCTTGCTACCACCATGGGCCGCCAGCACCTTGCCTGCCGCCCAACCCAACTTGAGCACAAAATCCGGGGTAATCGGAAACTGTCCCACCGTACCGCGGACCCCATCGGTACCAAAATATTTACGCGCCATCATGACTCCTTGTGCGCTTCGCGGACGGCATGAGCAAAACGCACCGCGTCCACGGTTTCCCGTACATCGTGGGCGCGCACGATGGCCGCACCGCGCTCCACACACATTACTGCCGCTGCCAGACTGCCCGGCAACCGCTCATTCACTTCTCGCCCCAGCACCTTGCCAAACAAGGACTTGCGCGAGACACCAATCAATATGGGCAAGTGCAACGCCTGGAGCGCTGCCATTTCCCGCATCAGGGTCAGGTTATGATTCATGGACTTGGCAAAACCGAACCCCGGATCCACAAGCAATTGCTCACGAGACATGCCTGCCGCTTCGCAGACAGAGATGCGTTCCCGCAAAAACGTCACCACCTCAGCGGTGACATCGTCATATTGCGGATCGTCCTGCATATTGCCCGGCTCTCCCTGCATATGCATCAGGCACACCGGCAGGCCACTGGCAACAGCCGCCTCCAGGGCGCCATGGCGACGCAGAGCTCGCACGTCATTGATCAGGCCTGCACCTGCCGCAGCGCTGTCTCGGATCACAGCAGCAGTACTGGTATCCACGGAGACCAATGCACCCAGCTCCTGATGCAGCACTTCAACAACAGGTACTACCCGGTCCAGTTCTTCCTGCTCACTTACCGGTGCCGCACCAGGACGAGTCGACTCTCCTCCCACATCAATAATCGCCGCACCATCCGCCAGCATCTGCTCAGCCTGACGCAACGCAGCATCTCGCTCATTAAAGCGACCACCATCTGAAAAAGAGTCAGGAGTAACATTGAGAATACCCATGACGACAGGTGCGGAAAGATCCAGCGAACGCGAGCCGCAGCGCAAGTGGGTCATTGGGGAATATCCAGAATCCGATGTCATTGTTCTCTCCGGCCATCCTGCCGCCAACGCCCAGACACAGGAGCAACCGGAATCATGAGTGCAAAAACGCCTGACCCGGGAGATCCCGGATCAGGCGCGTCTGTCAGTCTTGATCAGTGAGTCTTGGCAGGTCCACCGATGGCATCATCACCCGGCTTTTTATCACCGGAAGCAGCGGCACCATTACCCGGGCCTTGATCTCGCCAGTCCTTGGGCGGACGAGGCTTGTGGCCTTCCATGATGTCGTCGATCTGATCCGCATCAATGGTTTCATACTGCATCAGGGCATCGGCCATCAGATCCAGCTTGTCACGATTCTCTTCCAGAATCGCCTTGGCGCGGTTGTAGCAGTCATCAATGATGGCACGCACTTCACGATCAATCTCTTCGGCGGTCTGCTCGGACACGTGCTTGCGCTGGGACATCTGTTTGCCAAGGAACACTTCACCTTCGTCTTCCTCATAAGCCAGCGGCCCCAGCTTCTCACTCAGCCCCCACTTGGTCACCATGGCACGGGCCAGTTTGGTGGCGCGCTCGATATCATTGGACGCCCCCGTGGTCACACCATCAAAGCCAAGGGTCATTTCTTCAGCCAGACGCCCGCCGTACAGAGAGCAGATGGAAGACTCCAGACCACGCTTGGACTGGGAGTACTTGTCTTCTTCCGGCAGATACATGGTCACACCCAAGGCGCGGCCGCGGGGAATAATGCTCACCTTGTAGACCGGATCGTGTTCCGGCACCAGACGACCAACGATGGCGTGACCCGCCTCGTGGTACGCGGTGTTCAGTTTCTCTTTCTCGTTCATCACCATGGAACGGCGCTCAGCGCCCATCAGGATCTTGTCCTTGGCCTTCTCGAACTCTTCCATGGACACCATGCGCTTGTTGGCACGGGCGGCGAACAGGGCAGCTTCGTTGACCAGGTTGGCCAGATCGGCACCGGAGAAACCGGGGGTGCCACGGGCAATTACCGCAGGCTCCACATCATCGGCAATCGGGACCTGACGCATGTGCACTTTCAGCACCTGCTCACGGCCACGGATGTCCGGCAACGGCACGGTCACCTGACGGTCGAAACGACCGGGACGCAGCAGCGCCGGATCCAACACGTCAGGACGGTTGGTGGCAGCGATCACGATAATGCCTTCATTGCCGTCGAAGCCGTCCATTTCCACCAGCAGCTGGTTGAGGGTTTGCTCACGCTCATCGTGACCACCACCCAGACCAGCACCACGGGAACGGCCCACGGCATCGATTTCATCGATAAAGATAATGCAGGGAGAGTGCTTCTTGGCCTGCTCGAACATGTCGCGCACCCGGCTGGCACCCACGCCCACAAACATTTCCACAAAGTCGGAACCGGAAATGCTGAAGAACGGCACCTTGGCTTCGCCGGCAATGGCCTTGGCCAGCAGCGTCTTACCGGTACCCGGCGAGCCGACCATCAGCACGCCGCGGGGAATCTTGCCACCCAGGCGCTGGAACTTGGCAGGATCACGCAGGAACTCGACAAGCTCTTGCACTTCTTCCTTGGCCTCTTCCACCCCGGCCACATCGGCAAAGGTAGTCTTGATCTGGTCTTCGCCCAGCAGTTTGGCCTTGGACTTGCCAAAGGTCATCGGACCACCGCCGCCCTTGCCACCGCCCTGCATCTGGCGCATGAAGAAGATAAAGATGGCCAGGATCAACAGGATAGGCAGGATGGACAGGAACAAACGCATCAGGAAGCCTTCCCGCTGCGGCTCAATCCCCTTCACCTCGACCTTGTTCTGGATCAGGGTGGGCATCAGGTTAGTGTCCAACGTACCCGGCGGCTTGACCGTGGTGAAGTTGCCGCCGCCACGATAGGTGCCGGTAATCGCTGTCTCACCGATTTCCACCGCTTCCACTCCACTGTTTTCCACCTTCGAAATAAAGGCCGAATAGGAGATGTTATCGCTGGAGGGCTGACTGCTGATGCTGGATGCCACAACATAAAGGACACCGGCAATCACCAGCCACAGCACAATATTCTTGGTCATGTCGTTCAAGGGAGACCTCGATCAGTTCCGGACGCCATACCGCGCCACATTCGCGAACCTACACCTTACACCATTTATCGGCGCCAGCGTAATGCCGGTTCGGACAGCAAAACGCCTGTTTTACGGCTTTTTAACGGCTATTTCAGACCGCTGGCCAGTTGGTAGACTTCAGTGGAGCGAGCCCGGCTGGCCGCCGGTTTGCGAGTCACCACCTTACGGAAACGCGACTGCAGCGCCCGGCGATACTCCTCGAATCCCTCTCCCTGAAATACCTTGACCAGAAACTGGCCATCCGGTTCCAGTACCCGCTCTGCCATCTCCAGCGCCAATTCCGCCAGATACATGGCTCGCGGCTGATCTACACCGCTGTTACCACTCATATTGGGGGCCATATCCGACATTACAAGGTCCAGCTTGCGATCCCCTACCGACGCAAGAATTTGCTCATAGACGTCATCTTCCCGGAAATCACCCTGAATGAAGGTCACATCCGGCAACGCATCCATGGCCAGGATGTCGCTGGCGATCACCACACCTTTTCCGCCGATCAGCTGGCCAGCCACCTGACTCCAGCCTCCCGGTGCCGCGCCCAGATCCAGCACGGTCATGCCTGGGCGAAACAGCTTGTCCTTCTCGTGCATTTCCAGCAGCTTGAAACTGGCCCGCGAGCGATAACCCTGCTCCTGGGCCTTGGCCACCCACTGGTCACTGAAATGCTCCTTGAGCCAGGCCTTGCTGGTCTTGGAGCGGCTGGATTTCGCCATGACTATTCTCTCGCCTATATCAGGGCGGAAATGGGCGCATGCCAATCTCCGCCGGTATTTCCAACGCCATCATCATGGCGGAGATCGGCCCTCGCCGATTTCCGCCCTACGAACAAGGGGTTGCGGGGTACGAGTTCGAGTGACGAAAACCAACCCCGGCAACCCTCAAGTCCAGGGTTTCGATTTTGCCTTTCGCAACTCGAAACTCGTTACTCGTACCTCGCAACGCCCCTATACCCTCAGCCCGGTTGCTGTAGAATAGCGCACCACACCCATTCGGAGCCTGTTACCGTGCCGTTATCTTCCCAGGACATCAAACGTCTACGCCGCATCGGCCATCACCTGAAGGCCATTCTCATTTTGGGCGACAAGGGCCTGACTGAGACCTTTATCGAGGAACTCAACGCCCGCCTGGAAGATCACGAGCTGATCAAAGTGAAGGTTAATGCCGAAAGCCGCGACGACCGCGCCGAGATCGTCAAAGCCCTGTGCGAAAACAGTGGTGCCGAACTGATCCAGCGCATTGGCAACATCGCCCTGCTCTACCGCGCCGCACAAAAACCGAACCCAAAGCTTTCCAACCTGCTGCGTTATCAAGAGGCATGAGGCAGGAAGCGTGAACATCGCAGTACGTTAAAAGCATAAAAAAGGCGACGTTAAACGTCGCCTTTTCTTTTCCGTTGCAACTTGAAACTCTCAACTTGCAACTCAGATGTGCTCTACCTTGTCGACCTCATACTCACGGGTACCCCCGGGAGTATCGATCTGCACCACATCACCCTCTTCACGGCCGATCAGGCCACGGGCAATCGGCGAGTTGACGCTGAGCTTGCCCAGCTTGATGTTGGCTTCATCGTCACCGACGATCTGGTACTGCTTTTCTTCGTCAGTATCCACATCGATGATGGTCACAGTGGTGCCGAAGATCACCTTGCCGGTGTTCTCGATTTCGGTGATATCGATAATCTGCGCATTGGACAGCTTGCTCTCGATATCGTTGATACGACCTTCGCAGAAGCCCTGCTGCTCACGGGCAGCATGGTATTCCGCATTTTCCTTCAGATCGCCATGCTCACGGGCTTCAGCGATGGCAGCGGAAATGCGCGGACGGTCTTCTTTTTTCAGTTTTTCCAGTTCCTCGCGCAGGGCCTTGGCGCCCTTTGCGGTCATCGGTACACGTTGCATAGTTATCCTCGCGTCTAAAAGGAAATCGCCCGGAGCACTCGGCTCCGAGCACTCCTGACGACGATTTACTGCATTTCTGCGTGCAGATCCTGCAGGCGGCGCACTTCAATCTCGCCGCTGATACCCAGCGCCTGACACACGGCGTGGGCTGCAGTAATGGTGGTGGTATAGAACACCTTGTGCTGCAGGGCAGAACGACGAATGGCAAAGGAATCGCGAATCGCCTGCTTGCCCTCGGTGGTGTTCACAATCAGGGCGATCTGGTCGTTCTTGATCATATCCACAATATGCGGACGCCCTTCCAGTACCTTGTTCACTTCTTTGACGGCCAGACCGGCTTCCGCGATCACCTTGGCGGTACCACGGGTGGCCACAAGGTCGAAACCGCGCTCGATCAGCATGCGCGCCACGCTCACTGCGGCCGGCTTGTCCACTTCGCGTACGGAAATGAATGCCGTGCCCTTGGCCGGCAACTTCTCGCCAGCGCCCAGGGACGCCTTGCCGAACGCTTCCGCGAAGGTGGCACCCACCCCCATCACCTCACCGGTGGATTTCATTTCCGGGCCGAGGATCGGATCCACTTTCGGGAACTTGGCGAACGGGAATACCGCTTCCTTCACAAAGAAGTGCTTCGGTGTGACCTCTTCAGTGAAGCCCTGTTCCTTGAGGCTGGTGCCCGCCATGCAGCGTGCCGCCACCTTGGCCAGGGAAGTACCGATGCACTTGGACACGTAAGGCACGGTCCGGGAGGCACGCGGGTTCACTTCCAGCACGTACACGTCGCCACCTTTTACTGCGAACTGCACGTTCATCAGACCGATCACGCCCAGCTCCAGCGCCATGTCACGGGACTGCTGACGCATCACGTTCTGCACGTCTTCGTCCAGGGAGTACGGCGGCAGGGAACAGGCAGAGTCACCGGAGTGAACACCGGCCTGCTCGATGTGCTGCATGATACCGCCGATCACCACGTCGGTGCCGTCACAGATGGCATCCACGTCCACTTCGATGGCGTCATCCAGGAAGCGGTCCAGCAGTACCGGGGAATCATTGGACACGGATACCGCGTTCATCATGTAGTTACGCAGCTCGGCTTCGTTGTACACGATTTCCATGGCGCGACCACCCAGTACATAGGAAGGACGCACCACCAGCGGGTAACCGATTTCTTCTGCCAGACGCACACCATCTTCCAGGGAGCGGGCGGTACGGTTCGGCGGCTGCTTCAGGCCAAGCTTGTTGACCATCTGCTGGAAACGCTCGCGGTCTTCCGCTTCGTCGATGGCATCCGGCGGGGTACCAATGATCGGCACGCCAGCGGCCTGCAGGGCACGAGCCAGCTTCAGCGGGGTCTGACCGCCGTACTGCACAATCACGCCCTTGGGCTTTTCTTTCGCCACGATGGCGAGCACGTCTTCGAGGGTAATCGGCTCGAAGAACAGGCGATCGGAGGTGTCGTAATCGGTGGATACGGTCTCCGGGTTACAGTTGACCATGATGGTCTCGTAACCGTCTTCGCGCATGGCGAACGCCGCGTGCACACAGCAGTAATCGAATTCGATACCCTGACCGATACGGTTCGGGCCGCCACCGATGACCATGATCTTTTCACGGTCAGACGGGTTGGCTTCACACTCTTCATCGTAGCTGGAGTACATGTAGGCAGTGTCGGTGGAGAATTCCGCCGCACAGGTATCCACACGCTTGTAGATCGGCAGGACGTTCAGCTCTTCACGCTTGCCACGCACATCCGCTTCCTTCACACCCAGCAGCTGCGCCAGACGGGCGTCGGAGAAACCCTTGCGCTTGAGGGCGTAGAGGCTGTCACGATCCAGGCCGCTGAAAGTGGTTTCGACCACGTTCTGCTCGGCGCGGATCAGGTCTTCGATCTGTACCAGGTACCAGCGATCGATCTTGGTGATGTTGAACACATCATCCACGGTCATGCCGACGCGGAAGGCATCGCCCACCACCCAGATACGCTCCGGGCCAGGGGTCGCCAGCAGCTGGGCCACCTGTTCGCGGGCATCCGGGGCAGCCGGATCCACTTTCGGGTCGAAGCCGATGGAATCGGTTTCCAGGCCGCGCAGGGCTTTCTGTACGGACTCCTGGAAGTTACGGCCGATGGCCATCACTTCACCCACGGACTTCATCTGGGTGGTCAGCACCGCGTCTGCTTCGGCGAATTTCTCGAAGTTGAAGCGCGGGATCTTGGTAACCACGTAATCGATGGACGGCTCGAAGGAGGCCGGGGTCTTGCCACCGGTGATCTCGTTCTGCAGCTCATCCAGGGTGTAACCCACCGCCAGCTTGGCCGCCACCTTGGCAATCGGGAAACCGGTTGCCTTGGACGCCAGCGCGGAGGAACGGCTCACCCGCGGGTTCATTTCGATCACCACCATACGGCCGTTGTCCGGGTTCACCCCGAACTGCACGTTGGAACCGCCGGTCTCTACACCGATCTCACGCAGTACCGCCAGGGAGGCGTCACGCATGATCTGGAATTCTTTATCGGTGAGGGTCTGGGCCGGCGCCACGGTGATGGAGTCACCGGTGTGCACGCCCATGGGATCGAAGTTCTCGATGGAACAGACGATGATGCAGTTGTCGTTTTTGTCACGAACCACCTCCATCTCGTACTCTTTCCAGCCGAGCAAGGATTCGTCGATCAGCAGTTCGTTGGTCGGCGACAGGTCCAGGCCGCGCTGACAGATTTCTTCAAACTCTTCACGGTTATACGCTACACCACCACCGGAGCCACCCATGGTGAAGCTGGGACGGATGATGCAGGGGAAACCCAGCTCTTCCAGTGCCGCGTTGGCTTCTTCCATGTTGTGGGCAATGGCAGAACGGGGACATTCCAGACCGATGGCCTTCATGGCCTTGTCGAAACGGGAGCGGTCTTCCGCCTTGTCGATGGCATCTTCGGTGGCACCAATCATTTCCACACCGAATTCTTTCAGCACACCGTTGTGATCCAGATCCAGCGCACAGTTCAGCGCGGTCTGGCCACCCATGGTGGGCAGCAGTGCGTCCGGGCGCTCCTTCTCGATGATCTTGGCGACGGTCTGCCAGGTGATCGGCTCGATATAGGTGGCATCCGCCATGGCCGGGTCGGTCATGATGGTAGCCGGGTTGGAGTTCACCAGGATCACCCGGTAACCCTCTTCCCGCAGGGCTTTACAGGCCTGGGCACCGGAGTAGTCAAACTCACAGGCCTGGCCGATCACGATCGGGCCAGCACCAATGATGAGAATGCTTTTAATGTCAGTTCTTTTCGGCATAGTTCACTAACCGTCGGGCGTTAATGGCTGCTTGGGACCCGGCATGGGCCGGGTCGGGTTCTGGCACTGCTGCTTTTCAGCGTTACCGGGCTTCCATCAGTTCAATGAAATGATCGAACAGTGGCGCACAATCGTGCGGACCGGGGCTGGCTTCCGGGTGACCCTGGAAGCTGAACGCCGGCACATCGGTACGATGGATGCCCTGCAGGGTGCCGTCGAACAGGGACACGTGGGTCACCTTCAGGTTGTCCGGCAGTTTGTCCATGTCCACCGCGAAACCGTGGTTCTGGCTGGTGATCATCACCGTGCCGTCTTCCAGGGTCTTTACCGGGTGGTTGGCACCGTGGTGGCCAGTGCCCATTTTCATGGTCTGGGCGCCACTGGCCAGGGCCAGCAGCTGGTGCCCCAGGCAGATGCCGAAGACCGGCTTGCCTGTGGCGACGATTTCCTTGATTGCCTCGATGGCATAGTCACAGGGCTCCGGGTCACCGGGGCCATTGGACAGGAAGATGCCGTCAGGATTCATGGCCAGCACTTCGGAAGCCGGTGTCTGCGCCGGAACCACGGTGAGCTTGCAGCCGCGCTCGGCCAGCATACGCAAGATGTTGCGCTTCACACCGTAGTCGTAGGCCACCACATTGAAGCGGGCTTCTTTCTGCTCGGTGTGGCCTTCTTCCAGATCCCAGGTGGACTCGGTCCAGGTATAGGCTTCACTGACGGTCACTTCTTTCGCCAGATCCATGCCCTTCAGGCCCGGGAAGCCCTTGGCCGCTTCCAGCGCCGCCGCTTCGTCCAGGTTCTCACCGGCAATGATGCAACCGTTCTGGGCACCCTTGTCGCGCAGGATGCGGGTCAGGCGACGGGTATCGATCTCGGCGATGGCCACGATGTTGTTCTCGCGCAGGTAGTCCGGCAGGGACTTTTCGCTGCGCCAGTTGCTGACCGTCATGGCCAGATCGCGGATCACCAGGCCAGAGGCCCAGATCTGGGTGGACTCCTCGTCCTCCGCAGTGATACCGGTGTTACCGATATGCGGATAGGTCAGGGTCACAATCTGTTTGGCGTAGGAGGGATCCGTGAGGATCTCCTGGTAGCCGGTCATAGCCGTATTGAAAACGACTTCACCCACGGTCTGACCCGTGGCACCGATAGCAACACCTCGAAAGATGCTTCCGTCTTCGAGAGCGAGAATGGCGGGAACCGTCAACGCAACCTCCAGGCTGGCAAGAAATTAGGGAGATATGCGGTGGGGCACTGGCCGGCCGGGAAAAACCCGCCGGCTGTTCGCAAAAAAGCGAGATGGATTGCTCCACCTCGCTTTTTCGTAGAATTCTTCATTCGTGCGCCCCACACGCCCATCACGGGCTGCGCGCTATTCTAGGACTTCAGGAAACAAATGTCACCCTTAAAGCGGCCAGCACACGATGAGCTGCACGCAACACGCCTTGCAAACCCGCCGTAGGAGCTTGCCTGCAAGCGATTATCGCCTGCAGGCAGGTATCTACGGCTGATTTATCCTCAGCCCTTGCCCCAGCCCGCAGAGTCGCCGGCCAGACCGAGCACGTCCTGCATGTCGAACAGGCCCTTGTCCTGGCTACCCAGCCAGGCGGCCGCACGCACCGCGCCACGGCCGAAAGCCATACGGCTGGACGCCTTGTGGGTAATTTCCACCCGTTCGCCATCGGCGGCGAACAGCACGGTGTGATCGCCCACGATATCGCCGGCACGGATGGTCTCGAAACCAATGGTCTTGCGGTCACGCTCACCGGTGCGACCTTCACGGCCGTATACCGCCACTTCCTTGAGGTCACGCCCCAGGGTCTGGGCCACCACTTCACCCATGCGCAGGGCGGTACCGGAAGGCGCATCAATCTTGTGACGGTGATGGGCCTCGATCACCTCGATATCCACCTCGTCCTGCAGCACAGCCGCCGCGGTCTCGAGCAGTTTGAAGCACAGGTTCACACCAATGGAGTAATTGGGGGCGTAGCAGATGGCGATCTCTTCGCTGGCAGCACGCAGACCGGCGATCTGCTCATCATTCAGGCCGGTGGTACCGATCACCAGCCTGGTGCCCGCCGCACGACAGACCTCGATGTTCTTCACTGTGGCTTCCGGGACAGTGAAATCGATAAACACATCGGCATCCTTCACCACCGCAGCCAGATCATCCGCCAACGCCACACCGGCATGGCCCTGCCCCACCAGCTCACCGGCATCGGCACCGATCAGGCTGGAACCGGGCACATCCACCGCTGCAGCCAGAGTGGTATCCGGGTTGGCGATGGTCGCCTCGATAAGAATACGGCCCATACGGCCGGCAGCACCGATAATGCCTACTTTCATGATGAATTCCTTGAAGATCGCACCGTGGGAGCGGTCGTTCGACCGCGAAAACACCAAACCTGGCCCGGCAGATAAGGCGGCCCAGTCCCACCAAGTCTGTAAAGGCGGATTAGTCTACCAGAAAGGGCGGCTGATTCACTGCGTAGAGGTTACGATCGGCCTTGTTCATAAATTTACGACGCTTGCGATCAAAACGCGCGAAACTCATGCCACTGTCCACCCAGGCCTGCACTTCCTTCAGGCGCTTGCGGGCATAGGCCCGGTCCAGCCATTCCATGGAATACTCCGCTGGCAACTGCGCCGCCAACATCAGCTGGGCGATGGCCTGCTGGGCCTGATCTTCACGAAAGGTATAAAGCAAGCTGTTGGCATATTCGTAGCGGACAATCGCCAGATCCGGCACCTGCTTCACCGAGGTTTCAAACAGCTCGGTGGCATCGCGGCTGTCTGCCTCGAAGGTAAGACGTCCCGCCGCCTTGCCGACCCGACGCAACACATTGGCCTCGAAGGCGGCATACAGGGACATGGCCAGCGGATGCTGTGGCTCCACCCCCAACATCTCGGTGGCCGCATTAATCACCATCGGACCGTAATTGCGCTGCAACATGGCTGGCACCGACTCATCCTCCGCCAGCCGCGCCACCGCATAACCAAAGCCCAAGCGCACCATGCAGTAATCGTCTTCCAACAACTCCTCACCGGGTAACACCGGGGCATTCTCACCAAACCAGGCCATCTCGTTGATGCTCTGCTGAAGCAACTGCTGCTTCTGTGTCTGGGTAGGAGCGAGATAAGTGGCATAAATAATCTGAGACACCATGGCCGGCACCCGGGCATAGCCACCGTAGCGATTACCCAGATCACGAGCATGACGCAGATCGCCCCGGAAGAACGCCTGCCACACCTCCAGCACATTGCGGCTGTGCTGCTCCCAGTCGTCGTCCTGATAACGCAGGTCCCGGAACAACGCCGGGAAACGCTGATAGCGGGATTTCAGGTACTCAGGGGAAGGGAACGGCAACTGCAGCCCACGCATAAAACGCGGCCAGTTAGCCTCTATCTCGGCATAGGTATAAGTAAAAGGAGCCTGATCGAAGGGAGCCTGCACCCAAGGCGCATCCAGCACCGCATCATCCAGCGGCAGAGGGGAACGCTGTGCAAAGGTAGCCTTTGCGCGGTCATAAGCCTGATCGACAGGTGCCGCCTGCACAGGCGACAGCAAAACCACAGGCTGCGCAGCCAACACCAGCATCCATGCCAGATTGCGAATCGTCATGTCGAACTCTTGTTGTTGTTTTTTTAGGCAATACTAGCAGGGGGACCGAAGCTCGAAAACGACGGAATGCAAATTTAAGCTTATTGTATTAGTGGCATACAGAATCATTATTAACTCAACCGCTGAAAACCAGCCCTCTCCGAGACCTTTATGGCAAGTTACTCACTCCACGATGCAGGACCAGCAATCCAATCCGGGTCTGAGACAATCACACGCTTCCCGTCATCTAAATTGTAGAAGAACAAATTCTGGCTATTCATTCTATCGCCAATTAAAGCAATCACCCCGCCCTCAACATTAGTGCCGCTAATCCCCAACACCCTGCCATTCAGTTCCAAAACGACCTTATCGCCTACCCCGCGCAAATCGAGAGAAATAATCTTGCTCCGCATAGAATCAGAGAAATCACCCTCAATAAAGGAGAAAACCAAAACCTCGCCATTCTTTCCTTCAGAAAAATCGACCCCAGTCAAAACCCCTTCACCGTCAACAACATTAATAACATCATTTTTCCCGGTTAAAACATCGTAAACAGAGACCCTGGTGTCGCCGACTATGTAAGCAATCTTATCTCCATCATCACTCCAGGAAGGGTGGGAACAATTATGATCAGGGCAGTCTAGATAATCGACCTCACCAGTGCCGAGTCTTGCTTTTTTAATTGAAAGCCCGCCATTCTCCTTCGAATAGTAGACTACACTGTCTTCATGTAAATCCGGACCGAACAAAGAATATCCGCCATTCGAAAAACCGCTCTCACACCGCCCAATATCAATATCAAAAATGCACAATTCAGAAAGCCACCCTTTTTCATTTCTTTTTTTAATTGCAGTCAACAATCGCCCATCCTCCATCACTTGAACATCAGATGGAATCGATGGAAATTCAACTACCGTCTTATCCCCAGAAAAAAGATCCAATATTACAACCTCAAAATACCTTGCATCTTTTGTCCTCCAGTAACCCACCACCCCCTCAATACCAACCCCCTCATTTTCAAACGCTGTAGACTTCACCTCATCCGAAGAAACTCCATCACAGGCAACCAAAGAAAAACAAAGAACACCAACCAGAGCCGGGATCAATTCTCGACCCATAAATCGACATGAATTTATTAGCGAACAAAACATTCAGACCTCATCCCCGAAGTTGTTAATCCCTTTGGTTACTCCACCACTATGATTGGCAAAAACAGAAACACTAATCGCGCCATCTTGCGGAATATCAATCACGGACGCGCCTAACTGCCTCCTCAAAACTCGAACAACAGCATAATCACTATCATCATCAATAACTCCGCGCGGGACCTGAAAAATCATTCTCGTCACACCTCCCTCTCTTGAGGACGACATTTTCACAATCACATCCCTATCGTAGAACTTTAGACCTCCTCCCCCTTCTTCCCCACTCCCTACCCCAGATTTTCCTGCGCCAATCGACAAGTCAATCTCTGAAGTATCAGAATCAAAGTTGTACAATGAGAAATCAACCTTAATTGTTTTCCCCTGAAAAATTCTAGGCGCACTTCTACCCACGCCATCCCTTGAATATCTCGACTCGAGACTTACCTTAACCTCAAAACCAAAAAGAATTTCATACAGTTTCGCCAGCTCAATTTCCGGATTATTCTCCCACTCCCTGGATTCAGAAAGATACGCATGACTTGCAGAGTTAGCCTCCACTTCTCCAGCATACGACTCTATACCAAAGAAACCGAAACGCAGCCAAGCCTCAAAAGGCCCCAACCTCTCTTGATCAATCTTCACAATACCGGTCACAACAAGAATTGCCCCGATCGAAAAGGTAACAACCGCAATGGGGGTTGCACAAAGAAACAAGAACAACCCTGATGAAGCAATTAATGATGAACCCGCAGCACTTATATGATAAGCATCCGCAAGTCCGAACTCTCTATTTTCCTTAGCAAGCCTTGCCTCTTCTAAATCCTTAACCGCTCCGACCAAGTTCCCCACAACACCGATAGTTCCCATTCCAATACGCAGCGCTCTGCTTGCTCCCATAGCCTGAGAAAGCTTACTCTTCGATTGGCTGGACAGATCATAAACAAGCGAAATAGTGCTCAGACTATTCTCCAGAAGAGCAAGCTTGTTGACTTGTGTGTCGAGGCCGTTCTTCGCCAGCTCCTCCCAATTTATTGCCAAGTTTACGACCTGCGCAATATTCAGAATCTGGGCGGGCAATCCTTTAAGCGACTCCAAGGCTCGGTGGGCAGCAACAGGCTGATCATCAAACTTGAGAATTTTGACTCTATGGCTTGCCGTTTTGGCATCCGGGGCAGCAACGCTGATGACGGTGGAATTTGATTTCGCAGAGGATCGATTCAAATCACGCCATTCACTATAACTAAGCTCTTTGGTCGTAATTCGAACCCCATAAAGCTTCTCCAGCCTGGGACTAAGGCGCTCCCAATGCTCTTTTGCTTCACTGACAGGCCTTGCCAAGGTTCCCAGAAGGCGCTCAAGGGCTTTATAGCCCAAATCCGTCAGTTTTACAGTGTTCTTAACCTGATTCCGCCAGTCCGATCTTCTTTGTACCGCTTGATAGTGGTACTCCTCATTAGCCTGCTGATCTGGTCTTGAAATATTTTCCAGCTGCGGATTATCAAATACACGCAGGCACTGGTTTGTAATGCTCTCCTCATCCTCCAGTTGCTGCCGCAGGAACTGGAACCCATTGTGGCTATCGGAAAGCATTTCTGTGAGGAAAGCCCAACATTCAGCGCCTTTTTCCCCAACATGTCGATAACGGGGACTTTCATGTGCATCATTCAGTTGATAATCGGAAAATACGTTTAAGACACTATTTGGTGCTTCGACTCTTTGCAGGCATTCAAGCAATGCATCCGTATATCTCGCTTGCTGCTCCTGGAATTCGCTCTTTTCTCGCTCATAGCGCTCCATAAACTCTTCAATGGCACCATATCTGACCTGTTCAGCGTAATCGGGGTTTTCATCAATCAACTGGGTGGCATATTGCGCGACGGTATGAGGGTGTGCATTTTGGCTCGCCCAGCCAGCGAACTTCTCCACGGTGTCGTGCAGCTGTACAGCCCAATCCTTTGCTTCTCCAAGCGGGTCATGAATGACAACGGCGGGTATACCACTATCCAGAAGGTTCTTCTGATTCTGGCTGACATAGTTTCTTTGCCCCAGGTGATGCAGCAAGCCAACGCCTTCATCACTCTCGAACGCCTTATCAATGGGAACAACGAGATCTTCAGCTGGATTTGCCACTGCAGCCGGGAAATCAGCAAGTTCCAAAAGCTGAAGACGCTCTTGCTGCATAACTGCGTCAACCTCAATGCCCTCGTAGCGCTGATACACCTCGGGGATCACTCTGGGATCGTCAGCGCTCATTCCACCCAGTCGACACAGATACTCCCAAGTCCATTGCACCTCTGAAAATGCCAAGTGAACCTGTGGTGCGGAATCATCGGGTAGAGAGGTAGGAACAACGAGTGCCGCTTTATCCAGCAATGCAGAAGGGGCACGCACATCCGCTCCTTGCTTGGTCGCGAGATTGACCTCCTCAAAGCGCTCAAACTGATAATAATCACGCTCATTAAATCGTCGATTCTTCCCCCTGCAGTAAATCTCTCTCCACAAACGCCCGTTCACAAAAACATATAGCCAGCCGTTTCGAAGTGGAGCTAAAGCACCATTTGCGTTGCGACGCAGAGGGGCAATAGCGGTGAGCTCTGCGCACTGTTCGGGAGAAGGAGAGTCCAGGTTCGCACGGCTGGTCGTGACAGGAATCCAGTAGCGGCCTTGCCTTGCCACATACCCCCTGGGAGTCAATGCATCATAGAGGCTTCTCTGCAGCTCAGGCACACGCTGTCGATAGTCAGCATGAGGATCAACATTATCCAGCCCCACACGATAATCAGTTTCTTCCAGCTCACGAAAACAAACGAGTCCATTTGACCGTCCGTTACTGTCCTGCCCTTGCCGCTCATCAAAGGCCAGTTGCTGAATCAGATAACCCGCAGTGGAATTTGGAGAAGTCATGCCTTACTCCCCGTGCTCAGGCGTAATGGTGACCGCTCCGGGGAAGTAGGCGGGATCCCCTTTCACCCTGATCCCTACAGCGTAGTCTCCGGGTGCTATTTCCTCTTCCTCCGTCTCCCCCACAGAAAGATCCGACGGCAACCCAGCCCCTGGTTGCTGCAGTGGTGCGGGTGGCGTGTTGGCGTTGTTGGAGACCATCTGGTCGGCCTGGCGGACGGCGGGCTGGCCTTCGATGAAGACATTGGGGGAAGAGGTGATGAACTGGGCTTGCCCCTTGATGGTGCCGGAGATGATGCCGCCGCAGGAGCCGCCTTCGTCGCCGTTGCTGACCATAAAAGTAGAAGACAAGTGGCAGGCGGGTTGGCCGTTGATGATGACCGAGCTGGCGGTGCCAGTGGCATCCTTGGAAAGCGCCGTATTGGTAAAAGACGCCGGGATACACAGGGGCGGCACCTGACAGACATCCGGGGCCATGAAGACGCCGCCGGAACCGGCATGGACGGCCGTGCGGCCGTTGATTACCACGTTACTCATTGGAATCGCATCCTTGTGATTCAGTATTTTTCAGCCATACGGCGCAACGCGCCTGCTGTGCCCCGGCATCCACAACCAGAGCCTGAGGCGCCGGTGCCAGCGACCAACACAACCTTTCGCAGGCCAGGGCAATCGCCATGGGAAAGGCCGCGGCACCCAGCTCTCCTGTCACCTTCGCGGGCTTGAGATGCTGCTGCCAGGGAGGAGGCGCTGGCTGGGGAGCCTGCTGCTCGCCTTTGCGCATGGCCAGGTTCTCGCGCGGCGCGAGCCGCGCCGGCCACAACCGCTGGCTGGCATGATGCCATTCAAGATCATCCCGTGGCGCTTGCGCGCGGGCATGAATGATCAAGCGCGGCCGGGACAGCTCGCCGCCTTCCTTCAATGCTGAGATGGTATCGGCCAGCCCCAATAGAGAAGCCGGCATCATCTCGCCTGCATTGGGCTCAACACCAGCAGCATCCGCCTGCCATTCCACCGGAGCAGGCTGGCAACTCAAGGTGAACCAGGCGAAGCCCTCGCCCACTGCACGGCCATCCGGTAGCTTGTCGGTTTGTAGTTGGGCTGCTGCCGCCAGCTGCATCACATTGACGGGATGTACCAGGCTGTCGAGACCAAACACCGACAGCGCACTGATTTCTCCGGCCCGAAGTCGAATTACCTGCCGCGATAACACGCTTGCCAGAGCATCCACGGTGACCCACTCAAGCCGACCCTCAGGGTCTGCCAAGCTCAACACATCCCGCATCCAGCTGAATTGCGGCGCACCCTGGTCGGGCGTGATCAACAACACCGGGTGAGACTGATCCAGTAAATGTCGCAGCGCCAACTCGACCCTGTCTTCCCACTCAAGAGCACCGGGCAAACACGCCAACCGCGGGAAGTGGGCACGGTAATCACTTCCTACTGCCACTGCGAGGTCCTTGATCACATTGACGGCAGAAACACCAGAAAGGGTGGCACTCAACAAGGCCAAAGACGAATCACCGCCGGGCGACAGCACGCCGTATTCGGAGACAAAAACCGGACGGCTCATGCCGCCCCCCGCCATGACGTACTCGCCTGCAACACCAGCCAGGCCGGCAAGCCCTTGGCCTGCGTTGGGCAGACGGACGCTCGTGCAATCAGCGAGAGGGTTTGCCTGTCCGTATCGATCTTTAATGTATCGCAGCACAGCTCAATACGTTCGGCACGATGACCTCGTCGTACCAGCAACACCTGAGGGCACCATGTTGGTAATACCAACTCAACAGGCTTCTCCGAGCCGGAAAAGAATCCCTGCAATACCAGCTTCTCTCCCCCGGTCAGCGGCGCTGCCAGCCACTGATCTTCCGGGGCACAGTGATGCAGTGCCGGATGCGCATCCTGACTCCAGGGGCAACCCTGATTGTCCAGCGGCTGCCGGGACAGTTCACCATAACGGCCCTGACGCGGAGCCCAGAACGAAGGCAGCGGCGCAAAACCGGCCACCGGGGCGTCCCGTGATGGCGACAGCTGTGCCTGGCCGAGATACTCAATCTGTGGAGCACGGGTATCCTTCAGACTCCAGCCGGATGGATTAAAACCTCGTCCTACCGGGTTACGCTTCTCCCGCTGCCCCTTCTCGGGGTGAGCGCCGCCAAAGGCCAACTCATAACGCAACGGCAATCGGGAAAACGGTAATGGCTCCGTTCGGCGATGCCCCAGCAATCCTTTTTGCCAGTGATGCTCACCCAACACCGCCAGCTGTTTGGTACGGGCAAGCCCATTCTGCTCCAGGCTGATCGACACCTGATGACTGACCTGCTCACCATCAGGGGCACAGGCGTGGCCGTGCAAATAATATTCAGCCCCCTGCTTGAAAGGGACCGCCTCACTGGCCAGACGCAGGCTGGAGTCTTTGGGATCACCGTAGTGCTCATCAGCCAACACCACCTCTTCCTGCTCCGCCATGGAGAGATTGCCTTGCAGATCGAACTGCAACGTCAGTTTGGCAATCGCCACGCTCTGAACACGGCCATCCAGGTTCCAGCCCTGCACCAGGACCACTTTCGCATCCGTGCCATTGACCAGCTCAAACATGATTGCTGTCTCCATGAAGGGCATGGTGCTGCCATCCATCTGCGGGTACTGCACTCTTGCCGAGATCAAAAGCCCGGTGCGCAGCGATTAATGCCGACACCTGACCGCACCACTGATCTGTCATGTCGGCAATGGAAGATTCCGTTCGTGTCTGACCAAAGAAAACCGGGAGCCCCGTCGGCTCTCGATGTTCCAGCAACACTTGCCACTGCTGCCGTGCCGCTGCCGCATCTGGCAGGGTCTGGCTGGAAGTCGCGCTGTCTCCCACCGCTTGCAGACGCGGCTTGCGCGGCGCGCCGGTGCCACACAACCAGACCCAGGCAGTCGCCGCTTGCTGCGCCATTTCCACCTGTTCCATCATCGCCAGCAGTGCATTGGCTGCCTGCTCCGTGCCCATCAATGCCTGCGCCATTGGCCCACCCCCGGCCTCACCATTGCGAACCAGCAACAACGTCAGCACAGGATCATCGGGGTAATCTCTGGCCACAGGAAAAGCGGCGGCATCACGGCGAATCAGACCGCTGATCAGCGCCTGCCTTCTTGTCCGTGAGCGCTCCTGCTCTTGATAGAAAGGGCGAAAGACATCGGAGCCGGCACCATCGGCATCCTGCAGTTGCAACGCCACCGCAGCCACTTCATCCGCGCAGCAAAACAGATCCAGCGATGCCACACCCTGAGGATGCCGCGAACACAATGTCGCTTGCAGCGCTGGCTGATTGATTTCCACATACCCCAGACCCATCGCAAGCTGGATCGAGGCAATCAGCGCCTGTTGCTGTTCAGCATCGAGGGCTGGAAAAAGCGCGTCCAGTTGCATCAAACCCTCTTCAGCTTGCTCCCCATGAAGCAGCCACCAGCTTTCCACAAAGAGCTCAGCCGGCTTCAGGTTGTCATTCAGCCCCCCCGCACATTGATCTTGTGCTCCCTGCAGATTGGCCAGCAATCGCCAATCCAGTTGGCGCAGTGCTTCTCGCGGCGAGGCTCGGGAATCCAGCAGCTGCTGTCGTCGGCGATAGAGGTTTTGTGCTTCCCGGTAATGGGTTGCAGCCAACGGGGAAAACGCCATCAGTTGATTTGCACCGTGGCGCCGAGGATGCGCTGCAGGCCACTGGCCAGGGTGTGCACCTCCTTGCCATCGACAGTGATACAACCATCAGGGGCTATATCGATACGCGCATCGGCGACCTGAAGACGAATGCCCTTGTCGCATTGCAATGAAAGCCGGCCATCATCATCCATCGCTACCAGGGGCATACGCTCCCCTGCCAGTAGCGCGGTAATCACCCAGCCCTGCAATGTAGATTGGGCCAGCACTCGATCACCGGGCTGCAAGGGAGCGGGCAGCACGGCGGCGTCCACCGCTGTCAGCTGTTCGCCGCTATCTTCGCAGCACAGGCACAGCTGTGGAGAGACCGTTATTACCCGCATGATTCTGGACGCTTGAGTCGCGACCGACGGAGGTATGGCTGCAAGCTTTTCCATTCGCTCAGCTTCCTGTCCCTGTGGCATTCAAAAGGCGGGATAGTGGCGCTTGGGGAGAAAGCTGTCTGTGAGGGGAAGCGGAAATGGCTGTGCGAGAAGGCTTACATTGTAGTTTTTGTGAAAAGGGAATACCTCACACCTCCTACAACAGGCGTTGAGCGATTCCGCCACCGAATGAGAACACCGCCCCTGTGGGAGCGGCGGTTCCGCCGCGAAAAGCCTGCCCGACTAACCGGGTAATCGTGGTCGAACGTCCTCTCCCACCAACCGGCCTGGCAAATATCCCAGCCACTGCACGGCATAAAAAAACGGAGCCGGTTTCCCTTGCTCCGTTTTTTATTGCCGGTCAGCGATACCGCTTACTTTGCATCAAAGAAACGTTTAACGCCTTCAAACCAGCTGGTTTTCTTCGGGTTGTGGCGATCACCACCGCTCTCCAGGGAATCCTGGAACTGACGCAGCAGGTCTTTTTGCTCGCCGGACAGTTTCACCGGCGTCTCCACTACGACCTTGCAAAGCAAATCACCAGTGGCACCACCACGCACGGATTTCACACCCTTGCCGCGCAGACGGAACATCTTGCCCGTCTGGGTTTCTGCCGGCACTTTCAGTTTCACCTTGCCACCAAGGGTGGGCACATCCAGCTCGCCGCCAAGAGTGGCATCTACAAAGCTGATCGGTACTTCGCAGTACAGGTTGGTACCGTCGCGCTGGAAGATGTCGTGCTCACGCACCGCCACCTGCACATACAGATCACCGGATGGCGCGCCGTGCATGCCGGCTTCACCTTCACCCGCCAGACGAATGCGGTCACCGGTATCCACGCCCGCCGGAATCTTCACCGACAGGGTCTTGGTGTTCTGCACCCGACCCTGGCCGCCACAGCTGCCGCAGGGATCTTCGATGATCTGGCCTTCACCCTTACAGGTAGGACAGGCCTGCTGCACGGTGAAGAAACCTTGCTGCATGCGTACCTGGCCAGCGCCACCACAGGTGGTACAGGTCACCGGCTTGGAACCTTCTTTGGCACCACTACCATGACAGGTGCCGCAACTTTCCCAGGTGGGCACGCGAATCTTTTCTTCGCAACCACGCACCGCCTGTTCCAGTGTCAGCTCAAGGGTGTAACGCAAATCCGCGCCACGGGCCGGGCCACGACGGCCACCGCCACCACCACCGAAGATGTCACCGAAAATATCGCCGAAGATGTCACCAAAACCGCCAGCACCAGCACCGCCGCCGAAACCGCCTTGCCCCTGACCATTCACGCCGGCATGGCCGAACTGGTCGTAGGCCGCGCGCTTCTGCTCATCGGACAGGACTTCGTAGGCTTCCTTGGCTTCCTTGAATTTGGCCAAGGCCTCTTCGTCATCCGGATTACGGTCCGGATGGTATTTCATCGCCAGACGGCGATAGGCCTTTTTCAGATCTTGCTGACTGGCGTCTTTCGCCGCCCCCAGCACTTCATAATAATCGCGTTTGGACATAATCAAGCCTTTGGCTTAGCCAGACGCCAAACGCCGGAGGCCAGACGCAAAAGCTTGAAAGCGATTACGTCCAGCATCCGGCGTCAGGCGTCAGGCTTAATTACTTCTTCTTGTCGTCGTCGACTTCTTCGAACTCGGCGTCAACAACGTCGTCACCTGCGGCCTGCTCGCCTTCGGCACCGGCGGCACCTTCAGCCTGCTGAGCCTGTTCGGCGTAGAGCTTCTGGGCCAGCGGCGCAGACACTTCAGACAGGGCCTTGATCTTGGCTTCAATGTCGTCCTTGTCGCTACCCTTGGCCGCTTCTTCCAGCTCGTTCACGGCCTTGGTGATGGACTCTTTCTCTTCGTCGGTGGCCTTGTCGCCAGCTTCGTCGAGGGTCTTGCGAGTCGCGTGCACCAAGTGATCGGCCTGGTTGCGGGTCTGCACCAGCTCTTCGAACTTCTTGTCTTCGTCCGCGTGCGCTTCGGCATCCGCCACCATTTGATCGATCTCTTCATCGGACAGACCGGAAGAGGCCTTGATCTGGATGGACTGCTCTTTGCCAGTGGCCTTGTCTTTCGCGCTCACGTGCAGGATACCGTTGGCGTCGATGTCGAAGGTCACTTCGATCTGCGGCATGCCACGCGGTGCCGGCGGAATGTCTTCCAGGTTGAATTGACCCAGAGACTTGTTCTGGCCAGCCTGCTTACGCTCACCCTGCAGTACGTGCACGGTTACCGCGGTCTGGTTGTCGTCCGCGGTGGAGAACACCTGCGACGCATTGGTCGGGATGGTGGTGTTCTTCTCGATCAGCGGAGTCATCACGCCACCCATGGTTTCGATACCCAGGGTCAGCGGGGTCACGTCCAGCAGCAGTACGTCTTTCACGTCACCGCTCAGTACCGCACCCTGAATGGCTGCCCCCATGGCCACCGCTTCGTCCGGGTTAACGTCCTTGCGCGGCTCTTTGCCGAAGAACTCGGAGACTTTCTTCTGCACCATCGGCATACGGGTCTGACCACCCACCAGAATCACATCAGTGATGTCAGCAGCGTTCACGCCCGCATCTTTCAGTGCAGTCTTGCAAGGCTCCAGGGAACGGGTCACCAGATCACCCACCAGAGACTCGAGCTTGGCACGGGTCACTTTCACGACCAGGTGCTTGGGACCGGTGGCGTCTGCGGTGATGTACGGCAGGTTCACTTCGGTCTGCTCGGCTGAAGACAGCTCGATCTTGGCTTTTTCAGCCGCTTCTTTCAGACGCTGCATGGCCAGCGGGTCGCCGCCCAGGTCGATACCGGAATCCGCCTTGAACTGATCCGCCAGGAAGTTGATCAGGGCCAGGTCGAAATCCTCACCACCCAGGAAGGTGTCACCGTTGGTGGCCAGCACTTCAAATTGGTGCTCGCCGTCCACTTCGGCAATCTCGATGATGGAGATATCGAAGGTACCACCACCCAGATCGTAGACCGCGATGGTGCGGTCGCCGCCTTTCTTGTCCATGCCATAGGCCAGGGCCGCAGCAGTGGGCTCGTTGATGATACGTTTCACGTCCAGACCGGCGATGCGACCGGCATCCTTGGTGGCCTGACGCTGGGAATCGTTGAAGTAAGCCGGCACGGTGATAACGGCCTCGGTGACAGTCTCACCCAGGTAATCTTCCGCGGTCTTCTTCATCTTCTTCAGCACCTGCGCAGAGATCTGCGGCGGCGCCATTTTTTCGCCCTTCACTTCTACCCAGGCGTCACCGTTGTCGGCCTTGGCAATTTTATAGGGCACCATCTTGATGTCTTTCTGAACCACGTCATCTTCAAAACGACGACCGATCAGACGCTTCACCGCGTACAGGGTGTTTTCCGGGTTGGTCACCGCCTGACGCTTGGCAGCCTGACCGACCAGGGTTTCCTTGTCGTCGGTGTACGCGATGATGGAAGGCGTAGTACGGGCGCCTTCGCTGTTTTCAATGACTTTAGCCTTGTCACCTTCGAGTACAGCCACACAGCTGTTGGTTGTACCCAGGTCGATACCGATGATCTTACCCATATCTCTCTTTCTCCTTCACACCACCCGAACCCCTGTCGGCGATTCGGTCAGTTGAACTTGTTAACGCTACTGGCACCTATATGGCGGTGTTTTGAACCGATTCAAGGGGCCTTCACGCTTTTTTCGCGATTTCCCTGAATGCCTTTACGGCGCCTTGCTGACCACCACCCGTGCCGGGCGGATCAGGCGGCCATTGAGCTGGTAACCCTTCTCGAGCACATCGATCACGGTGTTGGGGTCCACATTGGGTACCGGCACCATGGTCATGGCTTCGTGCAGCTCGGGATTGAAGGGCTCATCTCTGGGGCTGATCTGCTCCAGGTTGTACTTGCCGAACACATCCATCAGGGATTTCAGCGTCAACTCGATACCTTCGCGGGCCCCTTTCAGAGCCTCGTCGTCGGCATCCAGCGCACCCAGACCCCGCTCAAGATTGTCCGCCACGCTCAGCAGATCGCCGGCGAACTTCTCCAGGGCAAACTTGTGGGCGTGCTGCACATCGCGTTCGGCACGGCGGCGCACATTCTGGATCTCGGCCTGGGCACGGATATCCGCTTCGCCCAGCGCCTTCTTCACGGTCGCCAGTTCAGCTTCCAGCTCCGCCAGCTTCTCTTCCGCCGTCGGCTCCGCCTGCTCGGCCTCTGCCGCTGCCTGCTGCTCTTCCACGGTTTCTACCTGTGGCTCGGCGTTGTTCTGGTCTTTTTCCTGCTCACTCATTCTTCCACTCCACATCCCAATCCGGGCTTTTATCAGGAAAGCGGGCAAAGATATGGGAACTGATGGTGGGGATTCAAGGGGGGAGGCGGGAGTTGACAGTGGATAGTGGACAGTTGACAGCTAACGACCTGTAGCCGAGGGCTCTGTGGGAGCTTGCCTGCAAGCGATTATGGCCATCAGGCTGGCTCCTGCGGCAGAGAATCGCTGTGGGAGCGGTCGTCCGACCGCGATCTGCTCCGAACGCTGAAAATCGCGGTGGAACCACCGCTCCTACAGCTCGCTCTGACGGAGGCGGCGCCCTTGAGGGCAATCGCTTGCAGGCAAGCTCCCACAGGATACGGTGACAGCCATCTGAACGCGGCCAGCGCCATCACAGCCCTGCCCAGCCTCGGCCGCGCCGCTGTCAACTGTCCACTATCAACTGTCAACTGAATTACAGCTGGGTCAGGGCCGCCGAGAGGATCTTGGCGGTGATATCCACGGTGGGGATCACCTTCTCGTAGTCCATTCGCGTGGGGCCGACCACGGCGAGGACGCCCACGGGACCATTATCTGCGCGGTAGGGGGCCGAGATCAGGGAGTAGTCCTCAAAGGGGCGGAAGCCGGATTCACGACCAATGAAGATCTGTACGCCATCCGCCTTTATGGAACGCTCCAGCAGGTGAAGGATATCGCGCTTGTGGTTGAAGGCCTCGAACAAATCGCGCAACTGATTCAGGTTATCGGCCTCAGCGGTCTGGATCAGGTTGGACTCGCCGGACACCACGTAGTCGGAGTCGGATTCCTCCGTGCGCAGCGCCTTGTCCGCCACGGCCACGGCCGTTTGCATCAAGGCATCCATGTGCTGCCGGTCCGCATTCATGGTGTTAAGCAGACCATCACAGATGCTGTTCAGATCACAGCCGGCATAGGTGTGGTTGATGTAGTTGGCCGCCTGCCGCAATTCCGCTTCGTCGTAATCCCGGTCGGTATGAATGATGCGGTTCTGCACCTCTGAGCGGTTCACCACCAGCACCACCAGCACCCGCTTGCCCGACAGGGGCAGGAATTCCACCTGCCGCAACGTGGTCACTTCACGACGCGGCACCGCCACTAATCCGGCCATGCGAGTCAATTCAGCAAGCGTTCTTGAAGCCTGGGAGATCAATTCCTGGGGAGATTGCTCTGGCGCCAGCATCTGCTGCAATTCACGCTTCAGATCTCTGTGATCCGGCCGCTCCATCACACTGGACGCCAGCAGGGAATCCACATACATGCGGTAACCCAGCTCCGTGGGAATGCGCCCGGCAGAGGTATGCGGGCTGGCCAGAATCCCAAGATCCTCCAGCTCCGCCATGATATTGCGGATGGTGGCCGGGCTTACCTGCAAGCCACTGCCGGTGGCCAGGGTCTTGGAGCCCACGGGCTGGCCGTCGCGAATATGCCGCTCTACCAGCGTCATCAGCAGGCGTTGTTTACGTTCATTGAGATCCAGCTTGGTCATAGTTCTATATATGTACCAGAAAACGGCCCCCGCATTATATAAAATTCCGGGGGGCTTACACTGATGCCCCGAATCGCCTAAGATTGGCACAACTGACCATACGAACAGTAACAAGGACGTTATCGTGCAAGACAACAACAATCCCTACCAGACACCCTCATCAGAACCCACTGCCGAGCCAAATGACAGCAACGCCACACTGGCGAGTCGATGGAAACGACTGTTTGGTGCGCTTATCGACACACTGGTGCAAGTCGCTATCGTAGGCCCCTTCCTCTATTTCAGTGGCGCCTGGAACGAAATGATTCAACAGGGTGGCACCTTGAGCCTGGAGGAAACCCTGACCTGGTTCATCGTCGGTGAAGTGGCATTTCTGGCGGCACAGGGTTACCTGCTATTCAATCGCCAGCAAACCGTCGGCAAGTGGCTTCTGAATATGAAGATCACTGGCATGGTGGATAGCAAGGTTCCCGCCGGCAAGCTGTTTGGCATCCGCTATTTCCTGATGCATGTGCTGGCGCAAATTCCGGGCGCCAACCTTCTTCTGATGGCAGATCCTCTGCTGATATTCCGTAAAGACAAGCGCTGCCTGCATGATCTGCTGGCAGGCACCCAGGTTGTTGATCTCAAGACAGCCTGAACACGCAACACCCGTTTCGGAGACGTACCATGCTGACACATCTGAGCGTTCGCCACTTTGCCACCGTGGACCAGCTTGAGCTGGAACCGGAGAACGGACTCACCTGCATCAGCGGGGAAACCGGGGCGGGTAAATCCGTGATCATCGACGCCCTGGGCCTGACCCTGGGCGATCGCGCCGACTCCAGTGTGGTCCGTCACGGTCATGATCGCGCCGAGGTGCTCGCCACCTTTGATGTCAGCGACAACCCCGGCGCCCAACAATGGCTGGCCGAGCGCGAACTGGACGACGACAACCAGTGCCTGCTGCGCCGCACTGTGCGTGCCGATGGCCGCTCGCGAGCTTACATCAACGGCACCCCTACCCCGCTGGCAGAGGTGCGCGAACTGGGTGAACGGCTGATCAGCATCCACAGCCAGCACGAACACCAGGCGCTACTGAAAAAAGAAGCGCACCGCCAATTGCTGGACAACTATGCCGATGCCCGCGAGCTGGCTGCTACCGTTCGCGAGCACTGGCGCGCCTGGCAAAAAGCCCGCCGCGCCCATGACGACGCCCTGAACCAGGCCCGCGAACAGAATGAACGTGAAGAGCTACTGCGCTTTCAGCTCGAAGAACTGGATGCACTGGCACTTCAGGAAGGAGAGCTCGCCGAGCTGGAACAGGAACAACAACGTCTGGCTAACGCCGACAGCCTGATCCGCATCTGCCAGCAATCCCTCAACGCCCTTTACGAAGGCGACGACGGCACCTGTAACGACCACCTCAGCCAGGTAAGCCACTGGCTGGACGATGCCCGCCGTCAGGACGATGGACTGGGCAGCGTGGCCGATGCGGTGGAATCTGCCCGCTTGCAAGTGGAAGCCGCCGCCGAAGACCTGCGCCACTATCTGGAGCGCCTCGATCTGGACCCGGAGCGTCTTAACCTGGTGGAGGAACGCCTTAGCCAGTGCTACACCCTGGCACGCAAATACCGCATTCGCCCTGAGGAACTGGTGGAGCATCACCAGGGCCTGCTCAATGAATCCGAAGCCCTCGGCAATGTGGACGCCCACCTGCACGCCCTGGCCGAAGCCGAAAGCAGCGCAGAAAAGCAGTACATGGACAGCGCGCTCAAACTGGGCAAAGCCCGCCGCAGTGCAGGCAAGACACTCACCCAGCAGGTTCAGAAGCAGCTGACCGCCCTCGGCATGAAAGCCGCAGTGATGGAAGCCCAGCTGAGCGAATGCAGCCCGGGTGCAGATGGACTGGAAGAAGTGGAATTTCTGTTCACCGCCAACCCCGGCCAACCGCTCAAACCACTGGGCAAGGTGGCTTCCGGGGGCGAACTGTCCCGGGTCAGCCTGGCCATTCAGGTTATCTGCGCCCGCAACCTCACCGTGCCCAGCCTGGTGTTCGATGAAGTGGACGTGGGTGTGGGCGGCGGCGTCGCCGAAATTGTCGGCCGCCTGCTGCGCGAACTGGGCAGCCACGCCCAAGTGCTATGCATCACCCACCAACCCCAGGTTGCCAGCCAGGGCCACCAACACTGGCAGGTGCACAAGATCCAGGGCGACGACACCACCCACACCCGTATCCACGGGCTGGACGAAGCGGCACGCATCGAAGAATTGGCAAGAATGCTGGGCGGTGTGGAGATCACCGAATCCACCCGCAACCATGCGCGGGAAATGCTGAGCAAGGCGCAAGCAGCCTGAAAAGCAGTTAATAGTTAACAGTGAATAGCTGCGCGGGAGGGGTGGGTGCGAGCCGACATGCCGTGCCCGCGTCCGGACCGCTCGAAGCACCCCTACCCTCCCGTGGGAGCGGTGGTTCCACCGCTAGTACCCGGCCGCGCCGGGTATCGTGGTCGAAGGCAGTACACCGCCGCGCCGGGTATCGTGGTCGAACGCCCACTCCCACAGGGGCTGAAACACCAGGGCGAGAACCTCAACCTCCGAATCGCCCCACCTGTGGGAGCGGCGGTTCCGCCGCGAAAGGCAGCACCCGGCCGCACCGGGTATCGTGGCCGAACGCCCACTCCCACAGGGGCTGAAACACCGGGGCGAGAACCTCAACCGCCGAATCGCCCCACCCGTGGGAGCGGCGGTTCCGCCGCGAAAGGCAGCACCCGGCCGCACCGGGTATCGTGGCCGAACGCCCACTCCCACAGGGGCTGAAACACCGGGGCGAGAGCCTCAACCTCCGAATCGCACCACCTGTGGGAGCGGCGGTTCCGCCGCGATAGGGGCCGCCCGACCAAGCCAGACCGGGAAATATCTGCCTCACATAACAAAACGCCCCACACCGCGCCGCGGGGTTACCCGCGTGCAGCATGGGGCGTATTGCGTAAAGCCCCTGATTACTTCTTCGGCTTCACGTACAGGACAAGGGAGTGGTCCACGATTTCGTAGCCGTGCTCTTCGGCGATGGCGTGCTGGCGCTTTTCGATCACATCGTCCATGAACTCGACCACCTGGCCGGTTTCCATGCACACCATGTGGTCGTGATGGTCTTCATCCGCCAGCTCGAATACCGCAGAGCCGCCCTCGAAGTTGTGGCGCAGCACCATGCCGGCCTGCTCAAACTGGGTCAGTACACGGTAGACGGTAGCCAGGCCCACGTCCTCGCCCGCATCCATCAATGATTTGTAGATGTCTTCGGCACTCAGATGGCGCTCTTCCGACTTTTCCAGCTGTTGCAGGATTTTCACCCGCGGCAGGGTCACTTTCAGGCCCGCCTTTCTGAGATCCTGATTATCCAATGCGTATGCTCCGTATGCCTGATCAATGGCGAATAAATGTCCGTGGAACTCCAGCCTGCCGGCAAGACAAGACGAACTCCCCGGCCGATACAGTGTCCATTAAAGGGTAAAACCACCGGCTGGGAATTTGTCATCAGTTCCCAAGCCTGTATTATCGCCCGAACACTCAGCGAAGTCGAAAATCATGCCAAGAATTACCACCCTGCTGCTGCTTTCCACCCTGATGGTACTCAGCGGCTGTAGCAGCCTGCGTTTTCCCGGGGTCTATCGGATCGACATTCCCCAGGGCAATTTTGTCACTGAAGACATGCTGGCCCAGCTTCAACCAGGCATGACGCCGGATCAAGTCCGCTTTGCGTTGGGCGCCCCTACCCTGATTGATCCCTTCACAGCCAACGTGTGGTTCTACCCCATGACCTATCGTCCGGGTAAGGGCGACAACGTCTCCCAGAAGATCGCCGTCTACTTCGAAGGTGGCGTCTACAGCCGTTACGAAGGCCAGGTCATTGATGACTTCAAAGCCAAGACCTCCGGCCGCAACGACCGTGAATTGCAGCAGAAAGCAGAGCAGCGCCAGAAAGAATCCGATTAAGTCGCGCAAGGCCCAAGGGCAGTACCACTAACCCTTGGCCGCGCTTTCCTGGGCCCGCTTCTTGCGATTGAGTTTGGGATCAGCCTTGAGGGGGCGGTAAATCTCCACCCGCTCCCCCGCCTTCAGCACCTGGGCCGACGGATTGGCAACCACTTTGCCAAACAGCCCCATCGGGGCCTTGTCCAGCTCCAGCCCCTCAAACTGCTCACTGATACCCGACAAGCGGGCTGCTTCCAGCATGGTCGTCCCTTCCGGCACATCCAGGCCGATCAGGCGCTGCTTTTCCGGCAGGGCGTACGCTACCTCCACATGAATCATCGGCTCAGCCATTACTGCCCCTCCGGGACGACAGGCACCTCAGATTCCTCAGCCGGCATAGCAGGAACATCATCACCCGCCGGCTCGGCCACCGGGGCGACCTCCTCCGGGTCCGCAGCTTCATCCGACATCCCCGCCTCTGCCTGAACCAGCTCCTGGGCCACCGGCTCAGGGGCCGCTGCCACTTCATCCGGCACCACCATCTTCCAGATGGTGTAGCCGAACAGCGCAATCACCGCCGCCGGAGAGAAGATCCGCACCAGCGCCCGCCATACCAGATACAGCGGGAAGCTCTTCATGGCCAATTCCTTGCGGGCATGAGTCTCTTTCATGATCCAGCCAGCAAAGATGGCAATCAGCACCCCGCCCAGCGGCAGCATCACCGTGGTGGAGAGGAATTCCACATTATCGAAGAAGGTTCCCACAAGGAAGGTGCTGTCTTTCCAAAGGTTAAAGGACAACACCGAGCCGATACCCAGCAGCCAGGCGCCCAGTCCAACCAGCGCAGCCGCCTTGCCACGCCCCAGGCCACGCTCCACCAGCCAGGCCACAACCGGCTCACCCAAACTGATGGACGAACTCCAGGCCGCAGACACCACAAGAATAAAGAACAGGGACGCAAACAGTACGCCACCCGGCATCTGGCCAAACGCCAGGGGCAAGGTAACGAACATCATTCCCGGTCCCTGGCTGACTTCCAGACCGCTGGAGAAGATCAGCGGGAACATGGCCACACCGGAACCCAGTGCCACCAGCGTGTCCAGCAGGGCGATAATGATCACCGTGGACATAATAGAGACAGGCTGCGGCTTGCCGCCTTTCTTGGCCGAGGTCTCACGCGGCATATAAGCCCCGTAAGCCATGATGGCCCCCATCCCCAGGCTCAGGGTAAAGAAGGCCTGCCCCACTGCAGTGATCACCACCTTGCCATTCAGCTTGGAGAAATCCGGCTCGAACAGGAACAACAGACCCTGCTTGAATCCCGGCGTGGTAGCTGCATAGCCCACCAGCACCAGCAACAGTACAAACAGCAACGGCATCAGGATCTCGACGGCTTTTTCCAGCCCGCCTTTCACCCCACGGCCGACCACCACCATGGTCAGTACCATAAACAGGGTGTGACACCCCATCATCAGCCATGGGTCTGCCAGCAAGGCATCAAAACGCGCACCGGATTGTGCAGCGGTAATGCCCTGAAAACCGCCCACCACGGCTTCCCAGGCGTAATACAGCGCCCAGCTGGCAACCACCGAATAAAAGGAGAGAATCAGAAAGGCAGACAATACCCCCATGTGACCAATCCCGGCCCAGCGCTGGGACACCTTGCTGTCCGCCGCCAGCTTGCGCATGGAATTGATCGGGCTCATGCCCCCTTTGCGGCCCATCATGACTTCTGCCGCCATGATCGGAATCCCGACAATCGCAATACACGCCAGGTACAGCAGCACGAAGGCCCCGCCCCCGTTCTCACCGGTAATGTAGGGGAAGCGCCAGATGTTACCCAGCCCCACGGCCGACCCTGTTGCCGCCAGAATGAACACCCAGCGACTGCCCCACATGCCATGGACCGGCTTGTTTTCTTGCTTCATAACACCCATACCTTATTTTGCGTGGCGGTATTGTCTTATTATTTACCGCCTCGGCTCAAGGAAGCGAACACTCACTAACCCGCTTTCATCAAACGCAAAGCGCTATCCGCTCACCAACCCTTGCTCTATAATCGCCGCCCTATGGGAAAAGCCAACAAAAAAGCCAAAGCACCGTCCGCCACCATTGCGCAAAATCGCAAGGCGCGTCACGAATACCATCTGGAAGAACACTTTGAAGCCGGCCTGGTTCTGGAAGGCTGGGAAGTGAAGTCCATGCGTGCCGGCAAAGCCAACCTCAGCGAAGCCTACGTCCTGCTCAAGGACGGCGAGGCCTTCCTGTTTGGTGCCCGCATGGAACCCCTGAACACCGCCAGCACCCACATTACCCCGGACCCGATCCGCACGCGCAAGCTGCTGCTGAATCGTCGGGAATTGAGCCTGATCTATTCAGGGGTACAGAAAGACGGCTATACCTGCGTACCGGTCAGCCTCTATTGGAAGAAAGGGTTCGCCAAGTGCGACATCGCACTGGCCAAGGGGAAACAGAAATATGACAAGCGCGCTACCGAGAAAGAGCGCGACTGGAACCGTCAGAAACAGCGTCTGATGCGGCAGGGTTGAGACCTTTTTCCGGTCGACCCTGCTCGCAACGCACGATATCTCATTGGTCTTATGCCAGGTGGCGCTTGGGCTTGCTGGCCCGAACGTCACCACGCAACTGCCAGTACAGCTGCAACCAGGCACGCAGTACCGCCGGCATGAAATACACCGCGAACAGAATCACGGGAATCCGTGCCTCCGGTGTCGCCAGATCCACCAGGTACACACCTGCGGCATAAGCGGCCAGTACAAATACCAACTGCAAAGCGCGGTACAGTGCAGGCTGGGCCTTCAGCGGCATCAGCGCCTTGTCAGTTACCTGTGCTACAGATCGAATGATCGCGTTCATCGTCCTTCTCCTTTGAATGAACGACAATGCCTTGCGTCGCGCTCCGGGGCCATCCCACGGAAACGCACTACAGTCATTGCGAGATACACAATTTGCCAACCCCACATACCCGGCAGCTTTTGACCACCCGATGCTGGATCAGCACCATCACCAAGGACCTCTACATCGCTCAGTGACAGGGTCATAATGCGCCTTCAATATGACAAATGAAGCTGTTTCAGTTCGATTGTCAGACAACCGATGTGTATTCAGGTAACACTTTTTACATCCCGGTAACGTTTTCCGCTCAATTATTGATCAAAATCAAATTTCATCGTCCGACACAGTTGTTAAGTGACTTAACCCACCCCATCTCCTACAATACAGGTTCACAGGGGCCGACCTGGATTCGACGCCGGTATTGAACTCTGTGGTGCATGTCGAGAAGGTCACGAGTCTCGTAAATCATTTGTGGCACATTAAAGTAATCGCAAACGACGATTCTTACGCACTAGCAGCTTAATCCCTGCTAATCGCCAATCGACCCTGCCTGTGGGGAAGAGCGGCGAGCATCGCAACACAGGCTCGCAGCAACGTCCGCCCCGGATCGCGCTGTTAAAACTCTTAGGGGCTCGGCTCTCACGTCCTGCCAATCGGGTTGTGTGGGCTTAAATCAATAGATCTGGCTAAGCATGTAGACCTGCAGATGGATTGCTGACGGACGCGGGTTCGATTCCCGCCGGCTCCACCAAACAGCAACAACAAAAAGGGCCACCCCGATGGGGTGGCCCTTTTTTGTGGCGTTTTGCGGACTTTGTGGCGTTTTGCGGACGCGTGACGCCAATGAACAAGCCTCTCTGGGAGCTTGCTTGCAAGCTATGGCACCATTGATTGACCAGTGAATAGCTTTGACCCAATATTGGACGCAGGAGACAGTCCCTGCCCAAGTTCTCTTCTTTATTTACCTTTGTCCACCTTTTCACTCACGGCACAGAACTTTAAACCTATCCTCTCCGCTGGCCCTGAAACTAAATTTAGTTTATCGTTAGACTCATAAAGTTGCATTTCAGACTAGATGGATACCTCCATGGCAAACATACTCAAGCTGATAGCTAAAAGGCGCGACGATCCCCAGTACAGTGTGTCTGGCAATGGAGTCATGCATGTTAGATCTTCGGATCTTCTGAAATCTAGACGCGTCTTGAAAACTGCATCTGCGATCAAAAGAATTAGAACAACGGAAAAGAAAGCATCCGCTAATTTAACGTGACGGTAGCAACACTACTTTTACTTCCCCTCCTTGCCGGTTACGCTTTTTCAGTTTCTTGGGCGGGCTCAAGATATAATTGCGCTCGAGAAGACGGGTATAGACTCTACTTTAGAGCTGCATTTTATGGATGCTTCCTTCTCACATCTTCATTCCTAATTCACCTTCTCCTTATTGCTTACAACATAGAACCAAGCACAACGATCATCAAATCAATATGCTCTGCTATACCCGGCCTGACTTACGAAGATCATAAAACGGAGCTGCAGTACTTATTCCTCTCGGCGACATCGCTCGTTATTGGCTCAACCCTCGGCCACACACTTAACTTGATCCCTGGATTTAAAAAATTTCTTCTCCTTCAGGCCATAAGAAACCACGACCTTGAACTTTTAATGCTGCGAGCAGTACAAAAACTCATGGCAATCTCGTTCACAATGGGAAACGGAAAAATATATGTCGGATTTATTGTGACTTCCGTAGACCCGGCAGCGCAGGGAACAGCTGTCAGAATCCTCCCTCTCATGAGTGGCTTCCGTGATAAAGACAGCGGAAAAGCTGAATTCACTACATTCTATGACCTAATGTATGAACATATCAGCAACGGAAATGCAGCCCATCTTTCGCCAGAAGATTTCGAGATCGTTCTGCCCCTTAACGAAATCCAGTCCGCCAACCTTTTTGACACAGACGCCTATGAACTTTTCAAGAATGAAGAAGAAACTGAAAATAAAAATTCAGCCCCCCCCGATCTAAAAGATTACGCCGAAGACGAAAGCAGCACCACCGAAGAACGCCAGCCAGAAACACGCAGTCCTCTTATAGTTTATTGGATTAATCTGGTCAGTTTCATAAAATCATTATTCAGCAAACATAAATAGCTGAACTCAATTAACACCACCACCCAAAACCTCACAGAAGGAGGATCGCCACCCATCACGCTACTGGCACGCTTTCTATCCGTTAATCCAGTCAGCGATAGAACTCAATAAATGGCCAAGCTCTTCGCTGCTTTTACCTTTTATCTCGCACTCCCATACTACCCGCACCCGCCACCCCAAAAACTCAAGTTCTTTAATATTCCTCAGATCTCTTGCCTTGTTGCCACCTATCTTTTCTCGCCAAAACTCAGGCCTCGTAGCCGGCCACTTAAACAAATGGCATTCATGCCCATGCCAAAAGCAGCCATTGACCATAATTACAGCTTTATATTTTGGCAGAACGATATCAGGCTTTCCCGGCAGGTCTTTGACATTCTTCCTGAATCTGAATCCTCTTCGATGAAGCTCCGACCGAATCAGCATTTCCGGCTTGGTATCTTTCCCTTTGATACCCGCCATCATCCTTGAGCGCGTTGCCTTATCGACCACATCAGCCATAGCTACTCACCCAGATATTTTCCCTGCTTGTCCCGTACATGTTCGATGAAATCAGAGAGGTTCCACAGCCACTCCCGCTTTTCCGACTTATACGTTTCATGTATTGATGAGGGAACAACAAGCTGAAGGTCATTGGCTTCCATTTCATCAAGCTGATTGCCGGATATACCCGGCTCTAGGGTAACGAGGTGCTTCCTTTTTATGCGGCCAGCTTCTGAAAGCACCTGCCGCCAACGATCCTTGCAGGTAGATTTCGCCCCCAGGATAGTCAGCCCATTATCAGGAAAGTCATGATTTTCATACTGCGGCAACCCCGGGAAGAGAAAATCAGGCTTTGATCTGTTCTCTGTTTCAGCCCCACGGATATGCTCCACACCATTTTCCTTGAAGAGGAACTCAAGGTGATTTTCGAGGGCATAACCCACACGGCTTTTTCGCCTGTTCTGGATGCTCAGGGAATAGGAAATAAACTGTTCCACATCCGAAAAGCCGCTTTTCAGCTTTTCTTCAACGAAATGCCGTTCCAGTTGCCGGAACAGGGACTCCTCCCTATCCATCAGAGAAACAAGAGCAGTGTCAGGAAGGTTGACTGGCTGTATTTCAGGGCTCAGCTCAAGCGCAAGTGCCGAGAATTCTCTGGTCTTTGGGAAGGCACCACCAAAGCGGGTAAGCATCAGGTCCAGATAGCGGGAATCATCCTCGAACAGCTCAATGCCAAGCTCATCCAGAACCCACCTGGCAGACCAGCTCGCCTTGATCTGGTTTTCATCAATGGCCTTGCCGGAAAAGGCATGTGTTGTACTATCAAGGCCAAAAAGCCAGCGTAACTGGGCTTCTTCACTACTTCCCTTGTCACAGAAGACAAGAATAAGCTCTCCAGAAGTGGTCTTTGCAATCAGAAAGAACATCCCTTCCGAAATCAGATCTGTCACTTCATTGGAAACGTAATAAAGCCTTAGTTCGGGACCGCGCCCACTCTTCCCCCTGCGGGAGTCATACCAGCTGACGACACCATCAACACTGGCGCTCTTGTCCTTGTCTTCAGAAAGAAGCATGAACCTGCAGGGGAATTTGTACGTCTCCTCACCCGGGTCTCCCAGGAAGTGCCTGAATCCCGCCTTTACCAGCCCACCAAACTCATGCTGATTGGATTTACCCGGGTCCGCATCCACTGCAGTGAGGTATTTCCAGGCAACCCCCTCAAAATATTGGCCTAGCTTTTCCATCCCGCCATTTTCCCCTTTTCTTCGAGCAATCTCATTTGCCCTTTGTCAGGCTGCTTAATTTTGTACTTTTTCTTTTTACCCTTGCCATTTGCATCTAGGATTCTGGAGTGCATCTCTCTGGCCACTGCCTCAAAAACAGGTACAGCTACAGAGTTACCAAACTGTTTGTAAGCCTGGGTATCCGAAACCGGAATGCGAAAGTCTGACTCTCCTGGCTTGTCAAAGCCCATCAGTCGCGCACATTCCCTGGGAGTAAGTCTGCGGGGATTCTTGTTCTTCCCTCTTGAAAGCAGGATCTCTGAACCGTCTTTGTAATATCTGGCTGAAAGTGTTCTGGTCGGCCGCTTTTGCTTGCTTTCTACCAGCCCGAAACCAAATCCGTTGCCTGCAGCCTGATGCTTCTTCGCGTAATTTTGCAAGTACGCCCAAAGCTTGTCTGTCAGGATATATTTATCCGGGACTTTCTTGTCCACGATATCTGCCAGTAGCGGTGCCTCCTCGGGAACATCCAGATCAGCCAGGCTAAAGCCTTCAGATATATTGAGATCCTTTCTGAACCCTACAATCACGATCCTCTCACGATGCTGAGGAAGAAAGTCAGCAGCATCAATAACCCTGGGGTCAGGCACATCATAGCCCGCGTCATCCAGAGCTTTCAGGATCGTCTTGTAGGTATCGCCTTTGTTATGGCTCTTCAGGTTTTTGACATTCTCAAGAAGAAACGCAGCAGGCCTTTTCGCCTGCAGGATCTTGCAGATATCAAAGAAAAGGGTGCCCTGAATTTTGCAGTCAAAGCCATGAGACCGACCCAACGCGTTTTTCTTTGATACCCCCGCAATGGAGAAAGGCTGGCAAGGAAAGCCCGCCAGTAGCACTTCATGATCAGGAATAGACTGGTCAATATGCGGTATAAGGTCTTTTTCGCTGACACCTTCCGCCTCTGTGATCAGCCGGATATCCGTGTTCAGAACATGGTCATGGTCGTCAAAGTGATTTGCCTGGTAAGTGCGTCTTGCCATGTCGTTCCACTCGCTGGTGAAGACACACCGCCCTCCTACATCTTCAAAGGCCTGCCGGATGCCACCAATCCCGGCAAACAAGTCGATGAAACGAAACTGCTCATTGCCCGCGAACTGGGTTTCGAGGCGTCCGGTCGGAAGAAGCCTGGAAATAAGGGCATTTCGCTCAAGCCCCCTGAGGTTGTGCTCCATTCCTTTCTTCAGCCAGCGGTTAACCGTTACACGGTCAACTTCCAGAACATCAGCCACTACCTGCTGACCCCAAATTTCTACTGTTTTTTCAATCAGTTGGCGATCATCAAGATTATCGTACAGGGTGATATCCATGGCATCCTCTGGGTCAATTATGTTGCAAACGCTACAGCATAGGCCCAGATATTAACACACACTGATCACATGAACAGTGTCAAATTGTCAGCCCCTATTCCCCCGCAAAGCAACCTCCCCTGCGCCAGCGTCCAATAATTGTATGACGCTCACTACCGTCACCGCTCCGCCTGTCTGCCCAACCGTCTGAAATACAACAAGATCTTTACCTCGCACCCACCCCAGCCCTAAGCTGAAACCAACACCTCCACGGACGGATAACAACAATGAAGCTCTCCACTCTCACCCCACCACTGGAAGACCTGAAAGCCTCCTCGGATGACATCCTGCTGGTCGCCCTGATCAGTAATGACGGGATGCCGGTGGTGCACTTTGGTGAGGGGCTGGATTATGACGAGCAGAATGCCTGGTTCTTCGAGATGAAGAAGGCCTGCGACCGGGTGCTGATCGATTTGAAACAGGGCCTGAGCGAGGAGCTGTTTATCCGTTCCCGGGAAGCATGCATCTGTATCTGGCCGGTGAAGGATATGGTGTTTGCCTGCCTGGCGAAGCCCTCTATCAATTCCCAGCGGATGCAAATGCTGGCATGGAAAACGGTCTCCCAGCTGCGCAGCCTGCTCTGAGGCTGCCCCACGTCTTTCCATAGTGACCGGGTTCGCATTTCCCCGGTTTCCTCGCCAGCACAGGCCTGAAGGTGTCTGAACCGCTTTCAAAGCTACAAAAACCCTACATCCCACCCATAGAGAGATACCCGGCCCCCCTTTAGATTTCCTTTAAGTAAAATCTGAAGGGGATCGGCTATGTCACTGATAACAACAAGAAACGCCCTGTTCGCGGCGGCGATTGCCGGAGCGGGCCTGCCGCTGGCCTGGGCAGGTGCAGAGACCGCGCAGAGCGGCTCTGAAGCCGGGCAAGTGATTGATGATCAGTACATTGTGACGCTGGCCCCCGATATTGTCGGTCGACTCGGTGTGGTCGACCTGCCTACCGCCATTGCCACTCTGCTGGCCGGTGTCGGCGGTGGCGATGTGCTTTATACCTATGAAAACGCCTTCACTGGCATGGCGGTGCAACTGGATCCGCTTCAGGCATCACTGCTGCAAGCCCTGCCTGGGGTGCTGGCCATTGAGCCGGACCGCAAGGTGACTGCCATTGCCGTACAGGACGATGCCACCTGGGGCCTGGATCGGGTGGATCAGCCTGCGCTGCCACTGGACGGGGACTACCGTTACCCGGACAACGCCGGCGGTGATGTGACCGTATACGTCATTGATACCGGGCTGCGTAGCAGCCACCTGGAGTTTGCCGGGCGAGTGGTGCCGGGTCGTAACTTTGTCAGCACGGGCGGCTTCCTGTTTGGCGGCGGCAGTGTGGACCCAGCCGATACCAATGACTGTAATGGCCACGGCACCCATGTGGCAGGCACGGCCGTGGGCAGCACCTACGGTGTGGCCAAGGAAGCCAGCATTGCGCCGGTGCGGGTACTGGACTGTAACGGTAGCGGTTCCAACTCGGCAGTGATTGCCGGTATCGACTGGGTGGCAGGCAGCCACCGCAAACCGGCGGTGGCCAATATGTCGCTGGGCGGCGGCAATTCCGATGCACTGGATAATGCCGTGCGCAGCGCGGTGAACGCCGGCGTCACCATGGTGGTAGCCGCAGGCAACGATAACGCCAATGCCTGTAACGGATCGCCCAACCGGGTGGCCGAGGCGCTGACGGTAGGCGCAACCACCAATGCCGACCGACGCTCTTCGTTTTCCAACTATGGCGCCTGTGTCGACCTGTTTGCCCCGGGCAGCGACATCACCTCTGCCTGGTATGAAACCGACACCCAGACCGCTCGCCTGAATGGCACCTCCATGGCGGCCCCTCATGCAGCAGGTGCAGCAGCCCTGTATCTTGGCGCCCATCCCAGCGCCAGGCCCGACGCGGTGAACCAGGCGCTGATTAATGACAGCGTGAGCGGTGTGATTGCCAATGCCGGCAGCCAGTCTCCCAATCGGCTTTTGCAGATTACCCAGGATGACGCGTCCGACATTGATCGTCTGCCGACGGCGGCCTTTAATGCGGATTGTCAGGGCACCCAGTGTCAGCTGGATGCCAGCGGTTCCAGTGATGACCGTGGCGTGGCCGCCTGGGACTGGGATCTGGGCGATGGCAACAGCGCCAGCGGCGAACAGATCAGCCATGACTTCATGTCGCCGGGTGACTACACCGTGCGCCTGACCGTGACCGACACCGCCAACCAGACCAGCAGCACTACCGAAATTATCAGTGCCGGTGAAACCGGCTCCCCATGCCCGGATTGCACCCGCTACGACGGTGAACTGAATAATGGTGCCAGTGCGACCTTGCCCGCCAGCGGCTTCAGCTTTAGTGGTGGCAGCATCAATGCCTGGCTGGAAAGCCCGGCCGATGCCAGCTTTGTGCTGTCGTTGCAACGCCGCAGCTGCTTCCTGTTTGCCTGCAGCTGGTCTACGGTGGCTACCACGACCAGTCAGTATGGCCTGGCGGAACTGCACGCTTCGCCTTCCAGCGGCACCTACCGCTGGACCCTGCAAGCGCAGACCGGCAGCGGCGCCTATACCTTGCTGACCAACCCCTGATTGTTCGGTATCTGCCTGTGACCGGCGTGACCTCCTGGTGCGCCGGTTTTTTTTGCCGCTCTGCGGCCGCATCATGCATCACGCTTCACGCAACACGCGCGGACAGCCGGCTTGGGCACGGGGTTTAGTGTGGGAGCTCTCTGTGCGCTTTAGGGTATGCCTGCAAGCGATGATGCAACGGCGGTGATGGGCATTCGCCCATTACCGCCCTACGAGCCAGCGGGTGCCGCCCCCATTGTAGTAGTGGTCGTTTGCTATGCCCTTCGGGTGCGACCACGATGTCTTGTGAAGATGAAAGATCGCGGTGGAACCACCGCTCCTACGGAGCCGCGCCTGTTGCGTGAAGCGTGATGCGTGCCGCGTCTCCCGTCAGAACAAACTCAGCTGATCATCATTGCGGGTTTTGCGGGTGCGGGATTTGCGCCGGCGGCTGCCGTGCTTCTGGTTAACCGCGCGGCTCTGTTCGCGGAAGCCAGCCTGATGCCGGGCCTCGGCCAGGCGGGTTCTGGCCGCCCGCACTGCCACATCAAAATCCACCAGGGGAGCAGGATAGTCTTCACCGATACGCACACCACTCTCTTTCTGCTGCCGCCCGCCCATGTGCCAGGGCTGATGAATCCAGGTAGACGATACGCCTCGCAATTCCGGCACCCAGCGACGAATGAAATCGCCTTGGGGATCCAGCTTTTGCGCCTGCAGGGTAGGGTTATACATACGCAGGGCATTGATGCCGGTGACGCCGGCCTGCATCTGTATCTGCGGATAATGAATCCCCGGCTCGTAATCCACGAATAACCGCGCCAGGTGCAATGCCGGCTGCTGCCAGTGCAACCACAACGGATAGCACGCCATGGACACCAACATGGCGCGCATGCGGAAGTTGATCCAGCCATGGTGATGCAGATAGCGCATGGCCGCATCCACCAGTGGCCAACCGGTGTGACCACGCTGCCAAGCCTGCAACCATTGTGGATTCCCCGGCTCACTGCGCAAATGGCGCAGCGCGGGATGAAGACTCTGGTGCTCCATCTCCACCTGGTCTTCCAGTTTCTGAATGAAATGGCAGTGCCACCACAAGCGTGACTCGAAGGCTGACAGCCCATTGGCCAAAGGCCCTGCCGGCGCCTGCTGCTGGGCCTCCCAGAGCTGCTGCACCACCTGCCGCAATGACAGACACCCCCACGCCAGGTAAGGGCTGATGCGCGAGCCACTGTGCTCGGCTTTTTGCGGAGCACTAATCCCACCGCGATAGCCCCGCGCCCGTTGTTCGAGAAAACTCTGCCACACCGCTTCCCCGGTTTCCGAGCCCCCGCGCAGACGCCCCGGGCAAGGCTCCCTGCCCTCGCCTCTCGGCACATTCAAGTCTGGCCAGACCGGTGACGGCGCCGCCGCCTCGCAGGTGGCGGGCAATGTTGCCTGCGGCGAGATCATGAAGTCGTGCCAGTGCTCCGCCCAGTCATCGCGATCCACACAGGGGCGCATCACGCCAAAGGGGGCCGTTTCCTGCCAGACAACCTCGGAGGCATCACACCAGCGTTTGATCGCAAGATCACGCCGGTAGGTCCAGTTACCGCCATACTCTTCATGGCTGCGCAGGGTAAATGCACCCAACCGTTGCCGCAGCTGCGTCAATACTTCCAGCGCATTCCCTTCCACCACCCACAGCGACAATCCGAGACGCGCCAGCTGGCGACGCAAATCACGCAGGGATTCCGCAATGAAAGCCCACTGTCGGGCGCTGCTATCAGGCTGCTGCCAATATTCCGGCTCGATGATGTAAAGCGGCAACACCGGGCCAGCCCGGCAAGCCTCCGCCAGCGGCCAGTGATCCCGGATGCGCAAGTCACGCTTGAACCAGACCACCTGCGTCGTCACGAGACCTCCCGATCACTGTCGGGCAGGGAGACAATCGGCACGGGATAACCCTGCCAGGCGGACTCTGCATCAGAAGCAAAATGCCGCTGCAGAATCTGCTGCCGGGACAGGCCGTTCATCACCGGCAACCAGTAACGCACGAAGTCCGCATGGTGATCATGGCGCCACCACTGCCGGGTTGGGCTAAAACGCCGGCCGCCCTGCGCATCGTGTCCCACGCCCGCGATGTAAGCCCAATTGCCCCAATTGGAGGCCACATCATGATCCACCAGATGATGCTCGAACCAGCGCGCACCGCTACGCCAGTCCAGCTTAAGATCATGCACCAGAAAGCTGGCAAGATTCTGGCGCCCCCGGTTAGAAAGATAGCCGGTGGCCATCAGCTCTTTGAGGTTGGCATCAATAAAGGGAAGCCCGGTTTCCGCTGCGCACCAGGCCTGCCAGAAGTCCGATGCCTTTTCGTTTCGCTCGCGGCAAACCGCCCCCTCGTGATCGAAAAGCTGCAGGCCGGAAGAACGAAAAATGGCCGCGCCATATTCACGCTGGGACCAGTGAAAAAATTCTCGCCACAGTAATTCGAAGCGCAACCAGTAACTGTGCTGGTCACCACCGAATTGCTGTTCGTAGTCAAGAATGGCATGCCAGACATGACGCACCGACAGGCAACCCCAGGCCAGGGCCGCACTCAGGCGGCTGGAGTAGCCTGTGCCAATGAGCTGATTGCGTGTCGCCTTGTAATGACGAATATGGCGCTCTTCAAACAGATACTGATACAGCCACTGGCGAGCGGCCTGCCCCCCACCGGACAACGAAAAATAATGTTGTGAGTCCCGTTGCCAGTCACCTCGCCGTGCGCCCAGCGCCGCCACGACTGAAGCAACCCGCTCCGGCAGTGGCAGAGGCGTCGCCGCCTGAAGTAAAGGTGGGTCACCCTCTGCGGCCGGCACCTGCGGGCCACCACGGCGCTCCACCTTTTTACGAAAACGACTGAACGTGGTCGGGAAGCTGCTTTCCCAGGACTGCGCTGAAGACGGCAACAGGGTCCGTGAGTCCACTTCGTACACAGTGATGCCAGCCGCCCGAAGGGCGTCAATGTCCTGCTGCTCTTCCGGCGCATCGGCATGAGCGGTGACAACCTGCAAGGGAGTACTCTGATGCCAGTGCCCGAGCAATGCAGCAGGAGAGGCCAGTGCCATGTTCAGTGTCAGCCCGAGGACATCCAGTGAGGCAGAAAGGTCTGCCAGGCATTCCTGAAGAAACACGGACTTGGCAGGCCCCAGCCGATCAAATCCTTCCTGCCCGGGGCGGGTCCAGCGTTCGGGCAACACATATAACGGCAACACCGGGGCTCCCAGTGCCGCCGCCTTGTGCAGCAGGGGCTGATCCTGAACGCGCAGGTCATGTCGAAACCACACTACCGTGATCATGGGGACCGTTTCTCCCGTCGACACCGCTCACTGCAGTAGATCACTGCATGCCAATTGCGGGCCCACTTTTTTCGCCAGCTAAACGCACGCCCACACACCGGACACACTTTTTCCGGTAGCGACGCCTTGTTGCCTTTCCATGTCGGCGTCATAGCGCATCCGGGTCTGCCAGCAAGGTGTCTGCGCGCGTCAACATGGCATCCACTTTTGCCGGATCCATTCGCTCCAGATTGCGGTAAATCATGCGCATGCGGTGATTTCCGGAGAACTGCTGGCGATGGCGGTGAATGAAATGCCAGTAGAGGCTGTTGAACGGGCAGCTGTCCGGCTCGCTGGCCGTTTTCACGTTGTACTGGCAGTGTTTGCAATAGTCCGACATGCGATTGATGTAACTGCCGGAGGCGGCGTAGGGTTTGCTGCCCAGATACCCCCCATCCGCATGCATGACCATGCCCAGGGTGTTGGGTAGTTCCACCCAGTCAAAGGCATCCGCATAGACTTCCAGGTACCACTGACAGATCGCTTCCGGCAACACGCCCAGCAACAAGGCAAAGTTGCCAGTCACCATCAAACGCTGGATATGATGGGCGTAGGCATGGTCGATGGTATTGCGGAAACACTCGGCCATGCAGTGCATTTTGGTCTCGCCGGTCCAGTAGTACGCCGGCAATGGCCGGTCGTTACCAAGCCGGTTTTCCGCGGCGTAGTCCGGCATCAGCAACCAGTAAATGCCGCGCACGTATTCCCGCCAGCCGATGATCTGACGGATAAAACCTTCCACGGCATTGAGCGGTGCTTCACCGGAAAAGTACGCCTGCTCGGCGGCCTGACACACCGCCATGGGATCAAGCAGACCGAGGTTGATGTAGGGCGACAGCAGGCTGTGAAACAGGGTGTCTTCACCCGTCACCATGGCATCCTGATAATCACCAAAGTGTGGCAGGCGATGCTCAATGAAATGCGCCAGCGCCTGTTGCGCCTGGGCGGTGGTGGTGCCCCACTGGAACTGATCCAGAGTGCCGATGTGATCAGCAAATTGATCCGCGACCAGAGACAGCACCTGCTCATCAATATCATCGCGCTCGAAGGTCAGCTCGGGCGGCAGGGGTGTCTTGCCTTTGTAGGGTTGCCGGTTGTTACTGTCGAAATTCCATTGGCCACCTACCGGTTCATCGCCTTCCATCAACAGTCCGGTATGACGACGCATTTCCCGGTAGAAAAATTCCATGCGCAACTGTTTCTTGCCTGACGCCCATTTCTGAAAGAAGTCCGGGGAGCACAAAAAACGACTGTCATCGAGACAGCGGATCGATACACCACTACGCGCCTGCCAGTCCTGGTTGATGGCATGCTGAAGTCGATATTCGCCACATTGCGTGACCACGACTTCCTCCGCATCGCGATAGCGCCCGGCAATCAGTGCCGAAAAATCACTAAAGTCATGCTCGTCATAACGGTAGTAATCCACGCGCCAGCCCGCCTGCTCCAGATCGTGGGCAAAGTGCCGCATGGCGCTGAAGATCAGGGCAATCTTCTGCTGGTGATGTTTGACGTAGGTGGCCTCATCACGCAGTTCGGCCATCACCAGTCTGTCCTGGTCTGGGTCTAATTCTCCCAGCGTCGGCAAATGCAGGCTGAGTTGGTCACCAAGGATGATCCCGATTTTCACGCACATGTCCTTCCATAAGGGATCCTTAGCATGAGGTGCGAGCCGTACAGAGGAGGTGAAGGAGCCCCTCCGCAAGGCATTCGCCATGGTTTTCTGGCAAGATAAAGGCCGTTCGCGCCATGGGGGTGGCGCATCGTCTTGGGGAAATCACCGTGACACCAGCCTGGCAAAACCTGAGCCATCGCGAGCTACACAGCATCATCAACAGCATCTCTCCCTGGCAGACCGGCCAAGGACTGCAAGCCCTTCTGGAGCTGGCCCGGCGAGCACTGAATGCCGACAGCACCAGCTGGCTGATGACCTTTAGCGGCCACTATGGCCGCGACACACCGGTGATCGATTGGATGGAGGGTTGGAAGGTGATGGATGTGGCTCACTGGCAGATTGACGCACAGGCATACTGGCAATACGTTGACGACTGTCAGACCCGCTTCAAGGAGACCGGTACGATCTCTCCCCTGACCCGTGAATCCATCCAGCACATCGGCACGCACCGCTGCCATCGACTCAGCGAACTGAAAGATTTCCAGCAGGACAACTCCGCCCGTGACCGCCTGCTTGGCATCCGTAGCCTGAATACCAAAGCGGAGAGTTACCTGCTGGCCGACCGGACGGGGACCACATTCTCGGACAGTGACAGCCGCGAACTCCTGGAGCTCATTCGCACCTTCCCCCGTCTGCATCACTGGCTGATGCTGGAGCGCGGGCTGGCCACGCAGTGTGAACGCCCTCTCTCCCCCCGGCAGCGCGAGCTGGTTCACCTGCTTCTGCAACCACTAGGCAAAGCCGATATCGCCCAGAAAATGGGCTTGGCCGAGAGCACTGTGCACAGTTACATCATGGCCCTGTACCGGAATTTTCAGGTTGGCAGCCGGCCGGAACTGATGTCGCTTTGGCTCGCTCCCACTGTCTGATACCACTAAAAAGTAGGGGTTATAACCCCACCCTCCGGCCCCTAAAATCCCGATTACAAAAACACACATTGGGGAAAGGGGGGGCACCATGCGCCTGCATCGCGTCTTGTGGGGATTGTTGCTCGGCACACTGGCATCTACGCCAGTGCTCGCCGGGGAAGATCACTATCAGGAACTGCTCAACACCTATCACGAACTGGTCGCCCTGCGTGAATCGCCGGATCAGACCGCATTGATTCAGGGGGCTCAAGGCCCGCAGGGGCCGCAGGGAGAACCGGGAGACCCCGGGCCGGTCGGTGTCAAGGGAGACCAGGGCCCAGTGGGCGGCACCAGCCTTTCCGAGACGGATCGGGACTATGTGAACAACAGCCTGGACTGGCTCTATACCCAACTGCCGCTGACCGAGCAGTGGCTGAGCGGTGTACAGGAGCGCTTTAACAACACGGATGCACGTTATCAGAAAGCCCTCTCCCTTTCCGACACACTGCAAGCCGAGGTCACCAGCGTCGAAGGGGGGGCCGGACTATGAGAGCGATTGCCCTATCTTTCCTGACTGGCCTGCTGTGCGCCTGTGGCGGCAGTAGCAGCGACAACACCACCAGCCAACTGGGCCAACAAGTTGATCAGATCGAGCGTCAGTCCGATGCGCTGAGTGACGCCATCAACAGCAGCCTGCAAAGCCTAGAGCTGGAAGCCAGCGCACAAGCAGGCCCTTCCTCCATCGTGGTGGATCAGGTATCCGGTGATTACCAGGCTCAGCTGGCTACCCATGCCAACCTGCTGAAAGAGTGTGACGCCCTTCGCGTGCGCATCGAGCAGCAGATCGCCGACACCCCCGAGCTGAATTACAGCGCACTGGAAGAATTGGAAACGCTAAGCGCCGAGCAGGTGGCCGCCTGCCGTGAACTGCCTGCGCTTCAGCCGGGGCTCGACCAGATCGCCCAGCTGCTGAATTCCCTATCCGGCACCCTCCAGGCACTGGAGCAACAGGTAACCGACGCCAAAGCGTTACTCGCCTCTTTGTCCGGGCAAGCGGCCGATATCACATTAATTCCGGGCACTATGGGGCCAGCTGGACCACAAGGCCCCAAGGGCAACCTTGGCAGCCAGGGCCCCAAAGGCGCCACCGGTGAGGAAGGCGAGCATTACACCCGCGATGAAGTAGAAACCATGGTGTCTCAACTCAACAATGGCTGGGGGGATCGCGACACAGGCACCCTCAGTGAGGATGAAGCGAAGATTGCCGAGCTGGAAGAAAAACTCACCGCCCTGATTGCGTTGGCGGTTTCCATCAAGACTTATGGCGAACCGTGGGCAGACCAATGAAAAACTTCATACTCGCTATACCCCTGATGGCCGCCTGCCTGTCCGCCTATGCGGCCACGCTGTCTGACCCTTGCGAAACCGCCGACGACAAGTTTTTGTGCATCCAGGAAAAAATTGACGAGCAAAGCGCACTGATTGCGGATCGTATCGATTATCTCAATACCACACAGGGGCCCACCGGTCCCCAGGGGCTAGCCGGACCTGTCGGCCCGACAGGGCAAACCGGCCCTGCCGGCGTCAAAGGCGACCCAGGCCGGAACAGCAAGCAGGAAATTGGCCTGAATTATGGGGATCGTTACTGGGCGCTTGTCAGTAAAAGCGCCAGCATGAACCTGGAAGGCCTGGCATTTATCTACGAACAGGGACAGATTGAGGCAAACCTGTCCAACCTGGCCAGACGCCTTTCTGATCTGAACAGGGATTACACGGTCATCGGTCCCACCCCTGAACAGCGGAATCTGGATAACCTTGCCTATCTGGATTTTCCCAAAGACGGCGACAGTTATCTGGCCTTGATTTCTGAAGTACTGAATAACACCAACTATCAAACCGCACTCAGCGGGGATGGCGAGCTAGAAACCTCTGAACTCCCTCCCCCTCCCGGAACAGAATCAGATTCCATACTAAGCTGGTGTACGCTGTTGGATTCCCTCTTCTGCGGAGCCGACTACACTGACATTGCAGCAGTCCGTTTTATTGACAGCCTGGATCTGGACGTTCTGGCTGAGCAGCCAACAGAAATCACCATCAAGGGCCCACGCGAGCTAAGCCTCTACAAGATGGGGATTGAGCCTGATGATCCCATTTACGACATGGTGCTGGATGCCTTTCTGGAAAAACTGGAAGACCCAGGTCTTCAGGGACAGATCCTTGTCAGTTTCCAGGCCATGCTGGCAGAACTGGACAACCTGCAGGATATCCAGCTCAACCATTACAATCTCCTGATGGACGCAGCCCCTGACGAGAGCGAGAGACAACGGCTGGAGGACGAACTGGCAGAGCTCACCGCCACTTACGAAAGCGAACGGCAACAGGTGGAGGAAGGCCATACCCTTTTCCTTTCACTGGCCAGCGCAGAGTATGGTATCCGCCGCGAACGTCTTGCCTATTACGCCAACAAATCGGATGTGCTTTATGTCTCCCTGATTCAGGAAGCCATGGATCTGTTCTGGCAGTACAAGAGTAATCCTGTTTCGATGACACAAGCTCAGCAGGATGCCTGGGCTATCTTCGAGCGGCGCTTCCTGCATTTTTCCCGCGATTTTGTTACGCACTGGCAAGGAGCTGCTACCGCGGAAAAAGAACTGTTCTACCAGAATTACTCTGGCTCATCGCTGGAGGGACTGTTAGGTGCCCCCAGCACGCCAGACTTTGTGGATGAAGGCGCAGCCCGGGTGGGCGATCTGTATCTGGACAAACAACCTCCCAGTGTCCGCACCTGGCAGGCCGGTGTGGCTGGCAGCGTAGCGGCGGTTACCACAGCAGGAACGATTGCGGCAGGCTTTACGCTTTCCGGAGCCCTCGCCGCTAACATTGCCAGTGCGGGAGCGGCCATCGTCGCGGCTGAAGCCGGGCTTGCCGCGGCGACAACCGCAACCGCCGCGGCCTCAGCTGCAGCCACCTTGAGTGCTGCACAGAGCAGCGCTGCTGCGCTGTGCTCAGTCGCTTGCTCAGTCGGCGCAATCACCGGCGGTTCCGGTGCCAGTGCCGCTGCCGGCTCGGTAGCGGGCCCTATTCTCATTGTGGCGCTTGCCGCCACTTCGGGCATCATGGAAGGCATTGATGTCGTTGCCCAGGGCGACAAGGAAAAACGCTACGATGAACTCATGGCCTATTCTATCGACCCCTATGACCCTGACACACTTTTTGGTATGGATATCCCCTTTGAAGACCAGAAAAACATGATCGACAACATGCTCTACATGTGGATGATCACCAACGCCGGGGCCGCTGCCAACTGATCTGATTTCACCAACCGTGGGAGCGGTGGTTCCACCGCGATGGAGCTCATCGAAGCAAGCATCGCGGTCGCCCCAACAGGGCATAGCAAACGACCGTTCCCATAGAGAGGCGCGGCACGCCTTAGGTTGATTGCAGGTTGCGTGTTGCATGAAGTGTGTTGTTTTCCTGAAACCAAAAAGCCACCGCAAATGCGGTGGCTTTTTTTTACAGCTGGTGAGCGCCAGCGGGTCAGGCGACGGCGGCTTCCTGCTGCTCGTCGTTGTAGAGGGCTTCCAAACGGTCGCCCTGGGTCATCAGGTATTCGAACGCAGCCAGTGATGCCTTGGCGCCTTCGCCCATGCTGATGACGATCTGCTTGTAGGGCACGGTTGTCACATCACCACAGGCGTAGATACCTTCTTCAGACGTCTGACACTTCTCGTTGATCTCGATCTCGCCAAAGCGGGTCCGGGACACCACATCGCCCAGGAACTCGCTATTGGGCACCAGGCCAATCTGTACGAACACGCCTTCCAGCGGCAGCTCCTTCACTTCCTCGGTGGCGCGATCGACAAACTCGATGGCGCTGACCTTGCCATTGCTGGCCTTGATCTCGCGGGTGGCCACATTCTTGTGAATGGTGACGTTGGCTTTTTCTTCCGCCTTGTCCACCAGCACCTTGTCGGCTTTCAGCTCGGGCATGAATTCGAACACGGTTACCGACTTCACGATACCGGCCAGATCCAGTGCCGCTTCGATACCGGAGTTACCGCCACCGATCACCGCCACGTCCTTGCCTTTGAAGAAGGGGCCATCACAGTGCGGACAGTAGGCCACACCGTTGCCCACGTTTTCTTTCTCGCCGGGCACGCCCAGCTCTCGCCACTTGGCGCCGGTGGCGACGATGACCGTCTTGGTGTCGATCTCTTCACCGGAAGACAGCACCACCTTCTTGATTTCGCCCTTCTCGACGCGGGCCACCTTGAGGTGTTCCTTCACGGTGACGTCGTATTCATTCATGTGCGCCTGCAGCGCACCGGACAGTTCCGGGCCGGTGGTCTTCTTCACGGAGATCAGGTTTTCGATATCCATGGTGTCTTTCACCTGGCCACCGATACGGTCGGCGATCAGGGTCACTTTCAGGCCCTTACGGGCACTGTAGATGGCCGCAGCCACACCGGCAGGACCACCGCCAATCACGGTCACGTCCTGCAGCGGCAGTTTTTCACCAGCGCCAGCCTGGGCGATGGTCGGCTCATAGGCCATCAGTTTGTCGATCAGCTCAGCCGCGGTCACCTTGCCGTTGGCAAACAGCTCGCCGTTAAGGTACACGCTGGGCACACCCTGAATGTCACGCTGGTTGACCAGATCCTGGTACAGACCACCGTCGATCATTTCAGAGGTAATGTTCGGGCTCAGCAGCGCGAACTGATTGAGCGCCTGGACCACGTCCGGGCAGTTGTGGCAGCTCAGGCTGATGAACACTTCAAAGTGCATCTCGCCCTGAACATTGGCCACCATGCGCTGGAGGCTGTCGTCCAGCTTGATGTCGGTACCTGATGCATGCAGGAACGCCAGAACCAGGGAATTGAATTCGTGGCCTGCAGGAATACCCGAGAAGCGGATGCCGGTGTCTTCACCGTCAGCCTCCAGCAGGAAAGAAATCGGGCTGCGCAGTGTGCCGCCCAGATCACGTTCTTCGAACGCCAGATTGTCACTGACACCGGCGATGTCGGAGAGGAATTTCACCAGTTCGTCGCGCTTGCTATGGGAGCCGCTTTGCAGCACGAAAGTGACTTTCTTCTGCATGTTGGCGGCGTAGCCCTTGAGAGCCTGCAAAATTTCATTCGTGAGCATGAGTCTTCCCTTAACGTGAATTAAGTAATCAGTGACAAAACATTTGGAGAGGGGCTGCCCCGGCGATCCCGCCGGGACAGCAGACCGAAGTCGGGCTTAGATCTTGCCGACCAGGTCCAGGGAAGGTGCCAGGGTGGCTTCGCCTTCTTTCCACTTGGCCGGGCACACTTCGCCGGGATGGTTGCGAACGTACTGAGCGGCTTTTACTTTGCGCATCAGGTCGTCAGCGTCACGGCCGATACCTTCGGCAGTGATTTCCATGGCCTGGATGATGCCATCCGGATCCACCAGGAAGGTGGCGCGGTCTGCCAGACCCTGGCCTTCACGCATCACACCAAAGTTGTTGGTGATGGTGCCGGTCTGGTCGCCCACCATGTAGTAGTTGATCTTGCCGATGGTGTCGGAGGTGTCGTGCCATGCTTTGTGGGTGAAGTGGGTGTCGGTGGACACGGAGAACACTTCAACGCCCATTTGCTGCAGCTCTTCGTACTTGTCAGCCACGTCGCCCAGCTCGGTGGGGCAAACGAAGGTGAAGTCGGCCGGATAGAAGAAAAAGATAGCCCACTTGCCTTTTACGTCTGCGTCAGAGATCTCGACGAACTCGCCCTGCTTGAATGCGGTAGCGTTGAACGGTTTGATCTCGGTATTGATCTGTGCCATGTCGTTAAGACTCCTAGGTTGGCTTGTTTGCTTGTGCGACGCCTAGAATGCGAAAAAGCCACCGATTGGTAAATTCGAAAGTCTTTATGGTGGTGATAGGGAATACCTAACAACTCCGTGACAAGCTACAAGCGACAGCACAAGGCGTTCTCGGTAGAACCACCGCTCCTAAAGCCGCGCCTGCTCTGTCTCCGGACTCACGATCTGCAGACGCCAGATCGCCCTTCGGTCGATTCGCGGTCGCACCCGGAGGGCATAGCAAACGCCCGCTCCCACGGGGAGAGCTCCCTGGCGTGAATGCTGCTTTTGTAGGAGCGGCGGTTCCGCCGCGATGTGCCCGGGCGCGATTGAAACGCGGTATCGCGGTCGAACGCCCGCTCCCACAGGGAGAGCGCCCTGGCGGGGATGCTGTTTTTGTGGGGCGGCGGCTCCGCCGCGATGTGCCTGGGCGCGATTGAAACGCGGTATCGCGGTCGAACGCCCGCTCCCACAGGGGGAGTTCCTTGGCGGGGGTGCTGCTTTTGTGGGAGCGGCGGTTCCGCCGCGATGCCTTGGCGGAGGGCAAAGGAAGCGCCCGTTCCTTGTGGCTTGGGAAGTCGAGCACTTTTCGGGTTTTCCCAATCGAAGCGCCAGCTTGTAGCTCAATGCAGCGGAGGATGGGCGTTGCTGACTCGGGGTTGGCGGTGCCGCTTGAACAGGGCATCCAGCGGCTCGGGAAGGCCAATGGCATAGCCTTGCACAAAGTCCACACCGGTTTCCCGCAGCAGAGGAATCAGGGCTTCGTCTTCTACATATTCGGCCACCGTCTGGATGCCCAGCCGGTGGGCCACTTCATTGATGGATTCCACGATGGTGTGATCCACGCTGGAGCGCACCAGGTTACGCACGAAGCTGCCATCGATCTTTAGGTAATCCACCTTGAAGTGCTTGAGGTAGTTGAAGGAACTGAAGCCGCTACCAAAATCATCCAGCGCCACTTTGCAGCCCTGATCCCGTAACCAGATCAGAACCTCGCTCACTGACCCCATCTGGTTCACCACCGTGGTTTCGGTGATCTCAAAGGTCAGCCGCTGCGCTTCAAGGGGAGTTTCCGCCAGCAACCTCTCCAGATAGGAGAGGAAGCCCGGATCATCCAGGGTGGTGGCCGACAGGTTGATGGCCAGATTCAGCCCTGTGATCCCGGCCAGTTCCTCTCCTCGCTCCAGCAACAGTTGGCGCAATACCCAGCGATCGATGTGCGGCATCATCTGGTAACGCTCGGCAGCCGGAATAAAAGCACCGGGGCTGATGATTTCACCATCCCGGCCCCGCAGGCGCAGCAGCACTTCGTAATGTCCCGGCTCATCTTCTGTCGCCATGGCACGAATCTCCTGCGCATAGAGGACAAACCGGTTGGCCTCCAGAGACTCCCGCAGACTGGCCACCATTTGCAGCTCCAGATGACGCCGGGAGGCATCACTGTCTTCCGCTGTGTACTCCATAACTTGCCCGCGTCCACGATGCTTGGCGGCGTAGCAGGCCACATCTGCCCGGCTCATGGCCTCTTCCACGGTGGTCACCTGGGCATCCAGCTCAACCAATCCCACACTGGCACCGATATCGTATACCGCCGATTCCCAGTCAAAGCGGATGGCATTCAAAGCATCGATCAAACGCTCTGCAATGTTACGAGCCCGCCCCAGCGGGCACTGACGCAATAACAAACCAAATTCATCACCACCCAGCCGGGCCAGCACATCGTTATCACGAATTTGCCGCCCGATGACGCCGGCGCACTCGCGCAGCAGGGCATCGCCGGCAATATGGCCCGCAGTGTCGTTGACCACCTTGAAGCGATCCAGATTGATGAAACAAAGGATGGCCGACTCTTGCCGTTCATCACTCAAGGCGCGCTTCAGGGCCAGTTCGAAACCGGCCCGATTGGTCAATCCGGTGAGCGCATCATGGGTGGCCTGATAATCCAGCGCCTTTTCCATGGCCTTGTGACTGCTGACATCTCTGAAAACCACCACTGCGCCCACCAGACGACCATCATCTGCCGTTAACGGCGACGCGGTATCCTGAATTTCGTAGGAGGAGCCATCACGGCTGCGCAAACGGCTGCCCTCACGCAGAAAACACACGTGAATGCCCTGCAGCGCTTCATTGACCGGACTGGGCAGGCGGGCGCCTGTGGCATCCTCCACCAGCACCAGCACCTCATCCACCGGACGACCGACCGCATTCTGATCAGTCCAGCCAGTAAGGGCTTCGGCCATCGGGTTCATGAAAGTAATAGCACCGCAGGCATCGGTGGTGATCACGGCATCGGCAATGGCATCCAGCGTGACCCGCAAATGCTCGCTTTCCCGCGCCAGACGTTGCTGCTGATTGATCAGTTCGGTACGGGCATCATGAGCTGCCTGGGTCGATTCCAGTTCCATCAGCAAGCGGCCCTTGCCCTCTGCAATCCCGGTCAGCGTCAGGCGCACCCAACGAGGTTGTTCCCCTGCCCGCAACCGGAGATTCAGGCTCACCGAGCACCCCGGTTCCGGCAACACCAGCCCCGCGATATCTTCAGGGTAAAACAGGTCGGTGAACGGGCGCTGGAACAACTGTGCCCGTGGCTGATCGCATAGCCGGCTCATGGCAGGATTGCAGTGTTGCCAGTCCCCCTTGGCAGACAGCATGGCCATACCCACGCCGGTGTGATGTACCGCCAGTCGATAGCCGGCGTCGTCAGCCGAGTCCCGTCGGCGCCACCAGGCGCGACAGAACCAGAGCAGCAGTAGCACCGCCGCCGCTATCGCCAGGATCCCCACAATCCCCATGATCAGTATCCGGTGATTATTATTGTTCGCCCGTGCATTTTTTGAACAGTCTTCACGACAATACCAGCCCCACCTGACAAGAATGGAACTTTCGCCGACAATTGGGGCCTGTTATTCCACCACGCTATGGAGAGATTCGGTCTCATGCCGAACTAACGATGACACGCCGACAACGACTGTCAAAACTGCTCGCACTGATGGTCATGGTGGCTGCGCTTTACCCGCTCTGGTACCTGGGGCAGGTACTGTGGCTGCAACACCATAACCCGCAGCAAAGCGCCTATATGGACCGTGCCAAAGAGCAGGGCCAGGTGCAGTATTACTGGCGAGATTACGACCAGATCAGCGATTACCTTAAACGAGCGGTGCTGATCTCCGAGGATGCCCAGTTTACCCGCCATGGCGGCTTTGACTGGCCCGGCATCCGTTATGCCCTGAAACGCAATCTGGAAGCCGGCAAACCGGTGGCCGGGGGCTCCACCATCACCCAACAGCTGGCCAAGAATCTTTACCTTTCCGGCGACCGCTCCTACCTGCGCAAAGGCAAGGAGGCGATCATTGCGCTCATGCTGGAAACGGGCCTGAGCAAGCGCCGTATTCTGGAGCTCTATCTGAACGTGGCCCAATGGGGACACCAGATCTATGGGGCTGAAGCCGCTGCCCGCCACTATTTTCATGTCAGCGCAGCGGACCTGACACCACTACAAGCGGCGCAACTGGCCGCCATGCTGCCACGGCCCAATCAATACGATTTTCGTGGCCCCTCTGACTATGTGACCGAGCGGGCGGACTGGATTCTGGGTCAGATGCGACTGGTGGCCATCCCCGACCCCACTGATGTACCTTTACCGCCTTTGGTCATTCCTGATGCCAACGCCCCCGCCGAAACAGACAGCGTCAGCGAGGCCCTTTCGCCAGAGGCCCCGGATAGCCCGACGGCATCAGAACCGGCACCCGTAGCAGACAATAACAGCGGCATGGCCAGCCCAGCAGACACTGACGCCATGCCCGAACAAGGAAATTCGCAATGAAGCAGTATGCCTTTCTCCTCCTTTCCGCGGTTCTGGCGCTCTCCGCCTGCAGCGACCCGGAACCCGATTCTGCCCCACCTGCCACAGCAACCAGCAGTGAACATCCTTTCAGCGGCGTCTGGGCCAGTGACGAGCTCATGCTGGTAATGGAAAGTAACGGCGACTTCTATCTGCCCAGCGACGACCTGCGCCAAGGCCTGAGCTGGGAACAACAGGACGACCAATTCACTTTCCGCTATCTGGACAGTAATGCCCTGCGCGTTGAACAACGTCAGGTTAGTGGTCAGCTTGACGGCGATACGCTGACACTGACTCCCCTTTCCAGTGAGCCGGCGGCCAGTGATGACGAGACCGGCGATGACGAAAGTGAAACCAGCGAGAATAACGATGCCGCTGCGTTTCAGCTCTCAGGCCAGTTCCAAAAGCACCCCGCCGCAGTCGGTTTTCTGAGCGGCCAGGTTCAGCTACCGGAGAACGCGCAGCTGCCTGAACAGGCAGTCCTGACGGTGACGCTACTCTCGGACGACCAGATCGTGCTGCGCAGGGTGATCCGCCTCAACGAAGATAGCAGCCATTTTCCTTTCCGCCTCTACTACCCTGCCGATGCGGTGAAGGACGACGCGCAGTACCAGATCAGCAGCCAGATCCTGGCCGGCGGCGGGCTCTACTTCCAATCGGCCAGCACCGAACTGAGTCGCCACGGGAAAGGCTTTGACAGCATCACCCTGCCCATGGACCCGCTCATGAATGACAGCGAAACCCTTCGCGGCGCACTGGTCTGGCGGGCCGGCGAAGCGGTTTTTACCTTGTGTAATAGTGACCAGCGCCTGCAGGTCAGTGGCCCCCAGGGCGAGAGCCTGATTGCCGATATCCGCAAGGACATGGCCTACCCGGAACAACCTCGTATTGCGGTCATCAGCGGCCTGCGCAAAAAAATTCCCGGGCAACAGGAAGGCACTACCCAGGCTGCCATTTCGGTCGAAAGCTTTACCCTTGAAGGGCGTGGCGACATGCAGAATTGCCAGCTTCCCAGTGCAGAGCTGACCAACACGCGCTGGATGCTGAGCCACCTTGGCGAACAGGCAGTGGACGTTCCGGAGAATGGCAACGTCCCCTTTATCACGCTCAATAATGGGCAAGCCCGAGGTAACGGCGGCTGCAACAGTTTCCAGGCGGATTATCAGCAGGACGATGCCTCTGTCCGCTTTGCATCCCTGACCAGCACCGAGATGGCCTGCCCTGCCCTGGAGCTCGAACAGTTATTCCATCAGGCGCTGAATCAAACCGATCATTATCGTATTGATGGCGAGCTGCTGACGTTGTTTGATGATAAAGACCAGCCCGTCGCCAGCTTTCAGGCGGTGTATTTGTAACCGGGAAGCAAGTTACAAGCTTCAAGTCACAACGCGGAATACGCCTTCAGGGTTTGATATGCCGAGTCCGCGAACAAACGATATCTGTGCGCGGGCACGGCGATACACCGACTCCACCACTAATCCGCGTTGTAACTTGTAGCTTGAAACTTGCAGCTGCATTTTGAGGAAAGGATTTCCATGCGCATTCATTACCTCTCTAATGTCCCGTTCGAACAACTCGGCGCCATGGAAACCTGGTTTCGTGAACGGGGCATGACGATCAGCCAGTCACTCCTGTTTCAGGGTGATGCCCTTCCTGACGTGGAAGAGATCGACGCCCTGGTGGTCATGGGCGGCCCCATGGGCGCCGATGATGATGATCAGTTTCCCTGGATGGCGGCGGAAAAATCGCTGATCAAATCCTCTATCGCCAGCGGCAAGAAAGTGTTGGGCATTTGTCTTGGCGCACAACTGATCGCGCGGGTACTGGGTGCAGAGGTAACCGCGAACCCTGAAAAAGAAGTGGGTTGGTTCCCGGTGCGCCCGACCAGGCAAGGCAGCACCGACAGCATTGGCCGGTTATTTGCCAACCAACCGGCGGTGTTGCACTGGCATGGCGATACCTTTGCGATTCCCCAAGGGGCAGTGCATTTGCTGGAAAGCGAAGGCTGTCCGAATCAGGCGTTTCGCTATGGCGATAATGTGCTGGCACTGCAGTTTCATCTGGAGCTGGCACATGAGAATGCCAAAGCACTTTGCGCTGCTTGCCCCGAGGATCTGGCAGCCGGAACCTGGGTGGAAGACAGGGAATCACTGCTGGGTGACACGCAACGGTTCGAGGATGCCCGCAATCTGCTGGGAAGGGTGTTGGGGCAGTTTTTGGGATAACGCCGTTTCGAGTTTCGAAAATCAAAATGCTGTGGGAACGTAGCGCAGCGGAGTAACGCACGCAGTGCGGCCCCAAGGGGTGAGCGAAGCGAATAACTTGCTTGCAAGCGAAGGGGCTAGCCGAAATCGCTTGCAGGCAAGCTCCCACAGAAAGACAACCAGGAAGCCGCGAGGGGGGTTCGCTGTTAACTGTTCACTGTTAACTGTTCACTGCCTCTCTCAACTCGGCCTACCGCTGACAGAATCGCCTGCAATGCCGCAGCGGTAGTATCCGCCGCTGTAGCGACCGCACTCTGTATGGTCTCGCCCACCTGCACGCGAACACAGGCCATGGCATTGGCTTCGGTGCTGTCGCCCAATGAGTACTCATCGAAGGACACCACTTTCACTTCACTGCCAATCTGACGATTCAACGCTTCGACCAAAGCCGACATGGCACCGTCACCACGGCCTGACAACAAGGTGACTGTCTGATCGTTATCACCAATGCTGATCTGGGCCTGCACATGATCATTGCTGCGATTCAGATCGTAGGAGCGCAAGGTCCAGCCCATGGGCACACTCAGGTAATCACTGTTAAAGCGACGGTGCACGCTCTCGCTGGTGATCTCACCACCATCCTCTTCCGCATCTTTCTGTACTACCTTGGCCAGTTCCTGCTGCAACCAGCGCGGCAGATCGATACCGAAATCCCGTTCCAGCACGTGGGCCACACCGCCCTTGCCTGACTGGGAATTGATGCGCACCACTTCTTCGTAACGACGTCCCACATCGGCCGGGTCAATCGGCAAGTAGGCCACGTTCCAGGTGTCGCCTTCCTTGTAGCGCGACAGGCATTTGCGAATGGCATCCTGATGGCTGCCGGAGAAAGCGCTGAACACCAGGTCACCGGCGTAGGGATGGCGCGGGTGAGTCTGGATGTCGGTAATTTCCTCCACCAATGCCACAATCTCTTTCATCCGTGAGAAATCGATTTGTGGATCAATCCCCTGGCTGTACAGGTTCATGCCTGCGGTGACCAGATCCATGTTGCCGGTACGCTCGCCATTGCCCAGCAAGGTCCCTTCGACACGATCAGCTCCGGCCATCACTGCCATTTCCGCAGCGGCCACGCCACAGCCACGGTCGTCATGGGTGTGTACGCTGATAATCACATCATCACGGTATTGAATATTCTCGTGGACCAGTTCCACCTGGTCGGCAAACACATTCGGCGTACTGACTTCCACCGTGGCCGGCAAGTTGATGATCACCCGCTGGCCCTGATCCGGACGCCACACGTTGTTCACCGCATCGATGACTTCAATAGCGAAATCGGTTTCGGTGGCGCTGAACGTTTCCGGGGAATACTGGAAGCTCCAGTGGGTTTCCGGCTGCTGCGCCGCGTAGTCACGTACCCATTCGGCGGCGCGCACGGCGATGGCCTTGCAGCCATCCTTGTCCACATTGAACACCTGCTCACGGAACGTTGGCGAGGTGGCATTGTAGATATGGACGACGGCGTTCTTTGCCCCTTTCAGGGATTCAAAAGTCCGTGCAATCAAATCTTCCCGTGCCTGGGTCAGCACCTGGATATGTACGTCATCGGGGACCAGATCCTCTTCGATCAAGACACGGCAAAAGTCGAAATCAATCTGGCTGGCAGAGGGAAAGCCCACCTCGATTTCCTTGAAACCCAGCTCCACCAACATCTGGAAGAAGGTGCGTTTCTGGGCCACGGACATGGGCTTGATCAGTGCCTGATTGCCATCGCGAAGGTCTACCGCCGCCCACAGCGGGGCTTTCTCGATACGCTGGCCGGGCCAACGACGGTCGGGCTTGTCGATAACAGGAAATGGCTGGTACTTGGTGTGATCAAAGCTCATGTCGAATCCTCAAAGTAAAAAGGGGCAGACTCTGCCCCCCAGAATTACTAACCGGCTCTCCCAGGGATACTGCTTGATGCGGCTAACAATGCTGTCGTGATCTTGGGTGTCGATCAGGGCGCCGGTAGGCACCGATAGCGACGGAGAGGGGCGTCTGGCTTGTGGCCGTCGGCGTCTTCGCCCTACGAGAGATACTTTACGGCGCAGGACGCGCAATGTGCTTGCTTTCTTCACCCATTTTCGGCCTTATGAGCAATATAATTGCGCAAAGACCCCGCTTTACAGAGAAATCCCCCATGAGCAGCGCTAAACTGGCAAAACTGGATCGTACCGACCTGCGAATTCTGCAGGCACTGCAAGGCAATGGCGGCCTCAGCAATCAGCAGCTGGCAGAAGCTGTCGGCCTGTCTCCCTCTCCCTGCTCGCGGCGAGTCCAGAAGCTGGAAGCCGCCGGCATCATCATCAAACGCGAAACCGTGCTGGATGCCCGCAAGCTGGGCCTGGACCTGACCGTGATGATCCAGATCAGCATGGATCGCCATACTCCGGAGCGTTTCGCCAACTTCGAGGAGAAGGTGGCCAGCTTCCCGGAAGTACAGCAGTGTTACCTGGTGACAGGGCAGGATGCCGATTATCTGTTGAAGGTGGTGGTGCCAGACATCGACGCCTACCAGCATTTCCTGCTCAACCAGATCACCCGCATCGACGGGGTCAGTGGGGTGCATTCGAGCTTTGTGATGCGGCGAGTGGTGGATACGGCGGCACTGCCGTTGAACTATGTTGAACCCTAGACGCGAGTGACGAGTTTCGAAAACCGTCTAACAATACCGCCTTCCGGTTTTGATCTTCGAAACTCGCTTCTCGAAACTCGCCCCCCTGGATCGCGCCGCCAGCGACGCACCTACAGATACCCCGGGGTGAGCTGATATGCTGCCCCCATCGACCGCGTTGAAGATTCAGACCATGAAACATCTGCTGATCGTTGCCCATGCCCCTTCCCCCAACACCTTGCGGCTGCGCGAAGCCGCCGCCCGTGGTGCTGGTCATGAGGATATCGAGAACGTGGCCGTGACGGTGAAGGCACCGCTGGAAGCCGGCCCTGAAGATGTGATGGCCTGCGATGCCATCCTGCTCGGCACCACCGAGAATCTGGGCTACATGAGCGGCGCGCTGAAAGACTTCTTCGACCGCACCTATTACCCGGTACTGGAAGAAAAACAGGGCCTGCCTTGCGCCCTCTACATTCGCGCCGGCCATGACGGCACCGGCACCCGCCGCGCCGTGGAAACTATCGTCACCGGGTTACGCTGGACCTGGGTGCAGGACCCACTGGTACTGCGCGGGGACTGGCAGGAAGCGTTCGAGGGTCAAGTTGAGGAGCTGGGAATGTATCTGGCGGCGGGGCTGGATGCGGGGGTTATTTAGAAGCGAGTAACGAGTTGCGAGTTGCGAAAACCTGACATCCCCGGAAACTCGGCCAGATTTGCACTTCGAACCTCGTCACTCGCACATCAGCTGCAAGCTACCAACTTCGAACGGCAAGGCGCGGGCGTTTGTGTAGGGCGGAAATTGGCGAATGCCAATCTCCGCCATCCTGGGATCAGCGGCGGAGATGGGCTCACGCCCATTTCCGCCCTACAAAACCGGTCATTGGTGCCGTACGAGAAGCGAGTTGCGAAAGGCAAAACCCAAGCCGGGCAACCCGGTTGTATGTTTTATCTTCGCAACTCGTCACTCGAAACTCGTTACTGCTCTTAGCCTTTACTCTTGCTCACCATGGCCGCAATCACCGCCTTGGCTTCGTCGCCCTGCAGTAACTCACCGAACAACGCCAGATCTTCCTTGACCACTTCGTGCAGCGGCGTGTTAATGGCCTTGCGCATCAGGCGCTTGCTTTCGCGCAGGGCGCGCGGTGGTTTCTTTGCCAACGCCACAGCCCAACCCCGCGCAGTGGCCTCCAGCTCTTCACGCTTGACCACTTTTGCCACCAGGCCAACCTCAAGGGCTTCCGGGGCCAGCATGGGTTCTCCCAGTAGCAACATGCGTGCAGCGCGCTGGTAGCCCATCCAGGCTGGCATCAGCTTGGCCGAACCGGCTTCTGGCACCGCACCGAGATCCACGAACGGAGTAATAAACTTGGCTTCCTCAGAGGCCACCACCATATCCATATGCAGCAACATGGTGGTACCTACCCCCACTGCATTTCCCTGCACGGCCGCAACAACCACTTTGGGAAAATCATGGATCGCCTGGATAAAGGTGGCCGCCCCCAACGCTTCACCCGCACCAGCATTGAGGAAGTCGAGCAGATCATTGCCTGCGCTAAAGGATTTACCTTCCGCACTGAACAACACCACATGGATGTCATCGCTTTCCTCTGCTGCTTTGAGCAGATTGACCAGATCCATATACATGGCGCTGGTCAGGGCATTCAGCTTGTCCGGACGGTTAAGGGTAATTTCCATGACTGATTCAGTGTTCTTGACCAGAACCAGTCCGCTTTCCAATGTCGGCATCGTCACGACAGCTCTCCCGTAATTTTGTAATCGGGCAAGGCTAGCGGTCTGCTGCCGCCCTGCCAATAGCCAAACACGACAAAGGGCTCTTGACCGCCCAGTCAAAGCGGATTAAAACAGCGCACCTATTCTGAGATTGCATCCGTGAAGCTGATCACCTTCGATCCTTTTCGCACCCTGGGAACCCCCGGTGTTCGCTATATCAAGCCCGAACACATGCATCAGCATCGCGATGAGCTGAACGACGCGGACTGGCTGCTGTTTCCCGCTTACTGGCAGATCAACAGCCTTCACTATGTGCTCAAGAAACGCATTTTCCCCAGTTTGAGCAGCTACCACCTTGGCCATGACAAGGTGGAAATGACCCGCGCCCTGCAAACGGCCTGCCCGGAACATGTACCAGAGACCCTGATCACCTCATCAGACCACTACGGCATCAGCCAGATTCTGGACCAGTGGAGCTTCCCCTTCGTGGCCAAATCGGTGAAATCCAGCCAGGGAATGGGGGTCTACCTGATCGAGAACCGGCAACAGCTGATCGACTATGCTGAACGGGAAGCTGTGCTCTATGTGCAGAAGTTGCTGCCCATTGTCCGGGATCTGCGCATTGTCGTAGTGGGGGACGAAATCGTGGCCAGCTACTGGCGGGAGGGGTCAGGCTTCCTCAATAACGTGAGCCAGGGAGGCCGGGTACGCACCGACCTGCCTGTGCCTGACACTGCGCTATCGCTGGTTTCAGGATTGGCTCGTTATCTGGATATCAATCACGCGGGGTTCGATGTGGCCATGGTGGATGGCCACCCCTACATCCTGGAATTTAACCGGTTGTTCGGCAACACCGGCATTCCCGATCTGCCAAAAGCGATTGCGGCGGCCATGAACCGCTACCTGTTTGGGCCGGAACCGCCCTCTTCCTCGGATACCAGCGTTTCCGCCTGAGTACGCAACAGTACTTGATAGCGGTGCGCCAGCTGCTCCACCGGTTGCAGGCGCACCTTGTGATCTCCCGCTACGGCAACCTGTGCGCGATCGGGCTGATAGAGCGCCTTCACGTCCAGCTCGGTACTGGCCAGCTGCACCTCGGGGACCTGTAACCTGCCCGGCACACCAGCCAGACACAGCGACCAGGATTCATCCGCATCCTTGTCCGTGGTCATCAACGCCTTGAACTCCAGCGGCACCTTGCCCTGTTGCTTGCGGATTGGGGTCAGCAGCCTGACCACACGCAGGAACAACAACCCCGCACACAGGGCAGAAAACGCGGCCTGAGACACCGGCTGCTGGCTGAATACCACCGTAGCCTGGCGGCCAACAGGCTGGCTCACTTGACCACCGTAAACGGCCGCCGCACGGCGCAGCATTCGTTGATAGTCTGCCAGCACCTCATCCACCGCCTGCTCGGTATAACGCTGACGAATGGCATCGAAATTCACGATGCTCAGGCGTAATTGGGCCAGAACGTTTTCCAGATCAATCGGGGTGTCCGGTACCACCGAGGGAACAGCAACCTCTGCTGCTTTTACCGGTTCAGGCTCTTCAGCCGGCGCATTCACCACCGTGGCGCTGGGCGCAACGGGCTCCTGTGGAGGCACCAGCCGTTCGCGCACCAGGGTCACAGCCAAACGCAGCAGCAATACACACAACACCGCCAGCACGAAACCAGCCTCAATGTTCTGTCGCGGTGCCTGGCTATTATCCCCCAGCAGGGTCAAGGTGCCCGCCAGCTCACCATCGGGAAGCGCCACCGGCACGGATACCAGCAGATCAGCATCACTCACACCGGAAAGCCCGACCTGCACCTGCTCCGGGTTCAGAAACCGCACCCCGGCCACCGGGGCCAATGCCACAGTCTCTCTGCCGATAAGGTTGATACTGATGGAGTCTTCACTGGCAAGCGCTTCAGCCGCACGACGGGCAGTCTGCTCGGCCAGCGCCTTGAGCTGCACCTCCCGCTCCTGCTCCAGACTGGCGGAGTAGTGTTCGAGGAAATAGATCCCCACCACCAGCATGGCCAGCAGCATCAGAATCAATTCACGCAACAGGGTCTGCTGGCGGCCAATCCATGGACGCCATTGTTCCCACAGGGACATAGGGGGTTATCCATCCGGTTCTGTTATCTGGCCGGGAGTATACCGTGAGTTGGCCGGGATGCCTTGACTATAAAGACACGCCTGATGCCTGATGCCTTTTTGCATCATCAGCACAACACTCGCTATACCCCGCTGTAGGAGCGGTCGTTCGACCGCTCCTACGGGGAAAGCACTCGGCTTCTGTGCTCCTGGAATGCCGCATCATGCCTCCAGCGTTCTTCACTTCCCCAATATCTGCTACTCTTACGCGGTTTTTACGGGGAGCTGTCGCTTCCGTCCGTTTGAATTCTGCTCCTGGAGCCCCTGCGTGCGTGAGATCATCCTGATTCAGGTTTCCGGCAATGACCGTCCCGGCCTGACAGCCGCTTTTACCCGGATTCTGGCCCGTTACCGGCTGAACATCCTTGATATCGGCCAGGCGGTGATTCACGACACCCTGTCACTGGGCATTCTGGTGGAAACCCCACAGGATGCGGACTCTTCTGCCGTCCTCAAGGACGTGTTGTTCGAAGCCCACAAGCTCAATATCAATGTGCGCTTCCGCCCCATCGACGAAGATCGCTACGAAGAGTGGGTGGCCGGCCAAGGCAAAGACCGGCACATCATTACCCTGCTGGCACGCAAGATTACTGCCCACCAACTGGCAGATGTGACCGCCACCGTGGCAGAGAACGACCTCAATATCGACAGCATCACCCGCCTGTCCGGTCGGGTGCATCTTGAGGGTGAGGCCAACGACAACGACAGCCGCGCCTGTATCGAGATTTCCGTGCGTGGCGAGCCCCGCAATGCAGAAGCCATGCGGGCGGCATTCCTGAATATCGCCAACGATCAGAACATGGACATCGCCTTCCAGCGGGACAGCGCCTTCCGTCGCAATCGCCGTCTGGTGGTGTTTGATATGGATTCCACCCTGATCCGCTCTGAGGTAATTGATGAGTTGGCAGTGGAAGCCGGTGTGGGCGAGCAGGTTGCCGAGATCACCGAGCGCGCCATGCGCGGTGAGCTGGATTTCAACGAGAGCTTTTCCGCCCGCGTCGCCCTGCTCAAGGGACTGGATGAGGGCGCACTGGAACGGGTGCGTGAGCGCATCCAGCTCACCGAAGGTGCTCAGCGTCTGGTCAGCACCCTGCGCGCACTGGGCTATCGCACCGCCATCCTGTCCGGTGGTTTCACCTGGTTTGGCCGCTGGCTGCAGGATCTTCTGGGCATTGATTACGTGCACGCCAACGAACTGGAAATCGAAGACGGCAAGGTCACTGGCCGCGTGGTAGGCCAGATCGTTAACGGCCAGCGCAAAGCCGATCTGCTGAAGGAAATCGCCGCCCAGGAGGGCATCAGCCTGGAGCAGACCATTGCGGTAGGCGACGGCGCCAACGACCTGCCCATGCTCGGCGAAGCCGGCCTAGGCATCGCCTTCCGCGCCAAACCCTTGGTCAAGCAAAACGCCGAACAAGCCATTTCTACCCTGGGCCTGGATGGCATCCTTTATCTGATCGGCGTGCGCGACAAGGACCAGGCGGAGCTGCTCAAAAGCAGTTAACAGTGAATAGTTAACAGCGACGCGGTTTTGATCTGTCTTGTTCCAAACGCAAGAGGCCGCGCTCCAATCTTGGGGCGCGGCCTCTTGCATTGTTGAATACCAACAGTCGCTATTCGCGAACTGTTCACTATTCACTGTTAACTGTTCACTGCCCTTTACGCTGTTTCCGGGATCTGCAAAACGTCCATCGGCGCTTGCAGGTAGTAGCCTTGCAGGTAGTTCACGCCACCAAGGGTCCACAGGGCCTGCATCTGGGCGGCGGATTCAACGAAACCGATCACGGTGGTGCGGCCACCTTCACTGACTTGCTTGACGATCTCCGCCAGACGGGCACGCCCTTCCGGCTTGGACAGCTCCTCGGTAAATGAGCCCTCGAACTTCACCATGCTGGCGGGAATATGTTCGAACAACTTGAACGGATCCAGCCCGCCACCAAAACGGCTAATGGACACCTTACAACCCGCTGCCTGCACCTTCTGGGCAAACAGCGCCGCCTGTTTGAGATAGGTGGTGGCATCCCCTTCGGAAAACTGGAAGTAGACGTTACGCCCTTCCATCTTGGCCGCCTTCATCGCCTTGAGCATCCAGTCTGCCAGCCCGGCATCGGCCAATGAGCTACCATTGATGTTGAACAGCATCTTCACCGGCTGCCCCAATGCTGCGGCAGCACGCATGCCATTGAGCACCACCCAGCGATCAATCTTGCCGCCCATGCCTTCCTGTGCCGCTACCGGGATAAAATCCTTGGCTTCCAGCACGTCGCCCTCTTTCTGGGGCAGGCTGACAAACACCTCGAAGAGGTGATCGCTGTCGTCTTCCAGATTCATCAGCGGTTGATAGTGCAGCTTGAAGCCACCTTGCTCCAAGGCCTGACGCAGCTGCATGGCAATGGCTTCCGAAGACCCTGCCGCCACATCATCCATGGGGTCATGGATCTTGATGCTGTTCCCTTTGCCATCGTTGGCTCGCTGCGCCTGATTACAGCATTTGAGTGCGGTGGTCAGCGAATCCTGGCTGTTACGCGCATCCTCGCGAATGAACGACACACCTACGCTGGCGGTCACCTGAACCGTGCGCGCAGAGACCTCTGGCATCAAACCTTCGATCCCCTGACGCAGCTTGTCCGCCTGTGCTGCTGCCGCATCGATATCTTCTACCGGCATCAACAGGGCGAAATCTTCACCATCCACACGCGCCAGGGCCGCCTCTCCAGCCTGGCTTGTCAGCCAGTGAGAAACGGCCCGGAGCAGTCCATCCGCACCATCAATGCCCAGCGATGACTGGTGGTGCTCAAAGTCATCGAGGCGCAGATACAGAACGGCAGATAGGCGGCTTTCGCGAGCAGCTGCCGCCACTGCATCATCCAGCTGATCCATAAACCAGTTGCGACTGAACAGCCCGGTCACCTGGTCTTTCTCACTCATTTCACGCAGGCGCGCTTCGATTTCGCTTTGATCCACCCCGGAGGCCCGGATCACGATCTGGGTGCAGGCCTCACCATCATAGGTACTGGGTGAGAAGGTAAAGGTAGCATCAAACTCCTTGCCTTCAGTATTCACACCCTTGCAGTCCAGCTCCTGGGTCTGGTTTTCATCCTGGGCACGACTGCGCAGCAATTGTTTCAGCTTGTCGTGGTCTGCGGCCGACACCATGTCCATGATCGGCACGCCAGCCAGGTCATCGGCACTTTCATAGCCAAACATGTCCACATAGTTGTCGTTGGCATGGATATGCATGCCATCCAGCACATAGGCGATGGCATCACGACTTTGATCCATGAGCAGGGAAAGCCGCTTTTCCGCGTCATGACGAACAATTTCGGAGTGCTGGAGCTCCTTGCGCAAACGCAGATACTCGGTAATCCGGTCTACCATCAAGGAAATAAGTTCGCGGTCATCGGTCGGAGCCACGGCACGGGCACCCTGACTCATGCCTGCCTTGACCGAAGCAGTAGAAAACTCATCCGCCAGTAAAATAACGGGAATGGCCTTGCCGAGCCGGTTCAGATGCGCCACAGCCTTTTCGAAGGTACCGTCACCAAACTTCGGTCTGCACAGCATCAGCTCCCAGGACCCGCCCTTGAGTGCTCGGAGCAACTCATCTTCACCCAATGCAAGATGAGCCCGCGTCGCCCGGCCGGCATTGCGCAGCACATTCATCAGCTGTTCGGCCTCATCCTGGGAGTCATGGGCGATCAGCAGGCGCAAATTGTCCAAGGCATAGCTCATTGATTCACTACTCACAATTCAGTCATGGTTACCATTGTGCCTGACGACCCTGTCATGACAAAAAAACAGGATGCAACCCAGGTTCACGCCATCGAGCGCCATGGGTAGAGTCCATCCTGTCTTGAGAGTTGCCGGATCCAGTGGCAAACCGTGTTATCACTTGTAGACCGCCAAGGCGGCAAAGATGGCAAATCAATATCACGCCATTCTCAAATTACAGACTGGACCAGATGGAATCCAGCTCATCATCATCCCCATCAGCACTATCAGAAGTCGCCACTTTCGTGGGCTCTGGCGTCGCCAGATCCCGGAACGGATACTGACTGAAGCCAGACATGCCCTGCACACGACGTAACAACTGTACGCGAGAGGCTTCCCCACCCTCAACCAGCTCTACCTTCACACCCTCATTAAAACCGACAGTAGGAAGCAGCAAGGTAGCCGGCTGACCAACTGCACTGAGCTCCGGAAGCAGAATCGCCCGCATGTAGTCGCTGTCCTGCCCTTGTTTTCGCAGGGCTCGGGCCGCCACCGGACGGCCACCGGGGGCCAGCAATTCTACCCCGAACTGGGCTCCATGATTCGGTAACTGAGTCACCCAACGGATCACCGCCAGCATCCACTGTGAATGGGTCTGATCCCGCAACGCCAACAACTCACCGGTGCGCAACAGACTCGGGGTATTGCCTTGCCAGGACAGGCAGTAACCGCCAGGACTCGCATTGACCTTCTGGCAGTGATAGCTCTCAGGCAGTTTGATCTCGGTGCGACTGGAGCCGGCCAATGAGTCCATGTCAATGGACTCGCCCGCCGCATAGTCAGACTGATAGGCTTTCGCCCACGGATCCGACTCATCCTGCTTTCCTTTGGCGGTAATCTGGATGTTGTTGAGGAAGAGGTTATCGCCCTCTCCACCAATCGAGAGGCTGCCACGCTCAACCATGGCCTCAAACGGTGTCCGGCCAGACAGGAAGTAATGCACGCCCACCAGACCAAAGCAAAGTTCGATTTCTCCACTTTCCGGCATACGCTTGAAGGCCCGCTCGGTCAGGGCACCCCAGACTTGCTGTAAATGGTCCAGCAGCCCTTCGTCCATGGCAGAGGGCAGTCCGAGGGTCGCGTCTTCCGGATCTCGACGACACGCCGCAATCGCCTCTACCAGCCGCAGGGAATCAATATAACGCCAGCCCTCTGTGACCTGGGAAGCATGGGTCCGGTAAATCGGCGGACGATCTGCCTGAAGATCGAATACGAACAGATCATCACTGCTGCTGGCTTCACGAATGGCCACCAGCCCCGCCCACTCTTCAGTGGCACGGTAGACCAGCGCCAGTTCCTGCTGACGGAGCTGATTGGGTTTGGCAGTAGAGAGGAGCAGACACCTTGCATACGCCGTCTGCACATTGGTCTCCCGCTCGCCTTCTTCCTGGAGAGCCAGAGTATCAATGCCGTTAACTTCCGCCAGCAAATACAGCTGATGCAGCTCCAGCCACAGGTGCCGGGGACAAGAGAAATAGAGTTGATAGCAGCGCAACAGGGTGTCGCCAAGGGCGGTAATCGCACGATGGATCGCCGTCGCCACCACGCGGCGGACTACCTTGTCTTTCACTTTGCGCATGCCGCGCACAGCCACCAGCTTGTAGCCGTTGGCAAGATGCCCCTGCAGCGCCTGCGCCAGGCTGGCCACACGCCGCGCCTTTTCCGGCAACACCAGCGCCTGATTCAGGTAATGCTTCTGCAGGGAGTCGCAGACCAGCAAGATAGACGGGCGGATAATCTCCAGCAGCTGAAAGCGCTGTCGGGAATCCAGCTGCAGGCGGTTCAGCTCCTGAATGAATTCATACAGCTGACGAGCCGTCTCCCCCATGTTCATTATGGGGAGAGCCTCGACCCATTGCTGCAATTTCTTGGGCTGGTCCGCGCCAACAGTCAGGTGCGGCAAATCCTGCTCTGGCAATTTCAGCCGCACCGTTTGGGCTGGTTGCTCCATGAAGATAATCCTTATCTCGGCGGCATCCAGGCTACCTGGTTATCGTTAGTTCTAATTTTATGTGCTCTATGTCACACGACTTTACGATACCGTTACGAGACTGTAAACGTCTGCAAATGACTGGCAGATCAGGGATTTAGCCAGCCAGAACCGTTTTGGCGGGCTCCCCAGGCACTTCCCGGGACAGCCGGGGCACCAGAAAACCGGGCAAAGAGGCACGAAGCGCCTTGTGCAAAGCCAGCGCATCCTCATCCTGGACGGCAAAATGGGCCGCCCCCGCCACCCTGTCCAGCTGGTGCAGGTAATAAGGCAGCACCCCCGCCTCATGCAGCCGGTCAGAGAGCGCCACCAGGGTCTCAAGCTGATCATTTACCCCCGCCAGAAGCACACTCTGGTTGAGTAAAGTGATCCCGGCCCGCTGCCACTGCCGCCCCCTATCCACCAGGGAATCACTGACCTCCCGTGGGTGATTGGCATGCAACACCAATACCGTACGCCAGCGCGGGGCACTTAACAGCGCCAGCAATTCCTCATCCAGACGCTCGGGAATCACCACCGGCGTGCGGCTGTGGATGCGCAAGCGGCGCAGGTGCGGTATCTCGGCAAGCGCATCCAGCAGCTGCTGGATACGACGATTAGTCAGGGTCAGCGGGTCTCCCCCACTCAGGATGACCTCGTTGATGTCCGGACGGGCGGCCAGCCAGGCCAGCGCCTGCTCCCAGCGCTTGCCGCTCAGATGACTCTGATAGGGGAAATGGCGGCGAAAACAGTAGCGACAATGCACCGCGCAGGCACCGGTCACCACCAGCAGGGCTCGCCCCTGATACTTGTGTAACAGCCCTGGCACCGGCGTATGGTCGCCCTCTTCCAGCGGATCGGGGCCATAGCCGGGGGCCACTTCCAGCTCTGCCGAGACACTCAAGACCTGCCTCAGCAGCGGATCCCGCGGGTTGCCCTTCTCGATCAGGTCAACATAACGGCGCGGCACTCGCAGAGGAAAATCCTGCGCTGCCGCCAGCGATCCGGGCAGCTCAGCCGCATCCAGCTCCAGCAGCGCCAACAGCTCCGCTGGGTCGGTAATCAGATCCGCCTGCTGACGCTGCCAGTCAGGTAACTCCCAACCGGCGCTTTCCTGCGGTATCATTGCCAGCCTTCGTGACGCCATACATCAACCTTTGGAACGAGAATTTTATGGCCAACTATTCTACCAGTGAATTCAAGTCTGGCTTGAAAGTCATGCTCGATGGCGATCCCTGCTCCATCATCGAGAACGAATTTGTGAAGCCGGGCAAGGGCCAGGCCTTCAACCGCGTGAAGCTGCGCAACCTGAAATCCGGCAAGGTCTGGGAACGCACCTTCAAGTCCGGCGACTCCCTGGAAGGCGCTGATGTGATGGACGTTGCCATGCAGTACCTGTACTCCGACGGCGAGTTCTGGCACTTCATGGATCAGACCACCTTCGAGCAGAAGGCCGCTGATGACGCCGCCGTGGGCGATGCCAAGCTGTGGCTGAAAGAAGAAGACGTGTGTGAAATCACCCTTTATAACGGTGAGCCCCTGTCTGTGACCCCGCCGAACTTCGTGGAACTGGAAATCGTGGAAACCGATCCCGGCCTGAAGGGCGACACCGCGGGCACCGGCGGCAAGCCTGCCACCCTGTCCACCGGCGCTGTGGTGCGTGTACCGCTGTTCGTACAGACTGGCGAAATCGTCAAGGTCGACACCCGTACCGGTGACTATGTGGGCCGGATCAAAGGCTAAGCCTTGAGCGACTGGCTGCCCACCGCCTCCCTGGAGGCCATGAAAGCGCGCGCTGAGCTGATGAGCACAGTGCGCGCTTTTTTTGCGGCCCGAAACGTGCTGGAAGTGGACACCCCGCAACTGGCGCATTACGGCGTCAGCGACCCGCACATCCAATGCATACCGGTACCCGGCTACGGCTATTTGCAGAGCTCCCCCGAGTACCACATGAAGCGTCTGCTGGCCGCTGGCAGCGGGCCGATCTATCAGACCTGCAAGGCATTCAGAGATGGCGAAGCCGGAGGGAGACACAACCCGGAATTCACCATGCTGGAGTGGTACCGCCCCGGCTTTGCGCTCAAGGACCTGATCGACGAGTGTCTGGCGCTATTTGCCGAACTCTTCCCCGGCGCGACCAGCCAGCACTATCACTTCCGCGCGCTGTTCCATCACGTTACCGGACTGGATCCGTTAAAAGCAGAAGATTCCGCGCTGATTGCCTGCGCCGAACAGCATGGCGCCCCCAGCGATCTGGACAAGGCCGCCGCAGTGGACTACCTGATGGCCACCCAGGTGGAAACCGCCCTGCCGGCAGAGCAGCTCACCGTGGTGAACGACTTCCCCGGCTGGGCTGCCGCACTGGCACAAACCCATCAGGACAGAGACGGCGCCGTGGTCGCCAGACGTTTCGAGATTTATTACCGGGGCCTGGAACTGGCCAACGGTTATCAGGAACTCACCGACCCACAGGAACAACGCCGACGCTTCGAGCAGGACAACATTCTGCGCCAGCAACATGGACTGAACATCATGAAAGCTGACGACTACCTGCTCAATGCCATGGATCAGGGGCTGCCCCCCTGCAGCGGTGTTGCCGTGGGAGTCGAACGTTTACTGATGGCAGGCCAAGGCAGCGACCGTATCGGCCAGGTGCTCACCTTCCCTTGGGATCGCGCCTGATCCAGCAAAAAACGAGTTTCAAGTTACCCTGCCACTCGTCTGCACCTCTCTTCCCAATATTCAGAATTATCCTGCACCTTCCGCATCACCGTGTGTAAGGCATTGGCTATAGATCGCAACCTTTTAGCATGGCAGGGTTTTGCTTCCGGTGGATATGCTGCGGCTACAGCGCTATAGAGTCGAGTTATACGGAACGTTCTGATTAACACGCTTTTATATGTATGAGTTGGGATTGAGCTATGAATAAATTGAGCCGGCTTAAAGGTGCCGAGAAATACTATCAAGAGATCGCAGAAGAGATTTGCATTGCATTAGGCTGCAAATCTTGGGATCAAGCGTGCCTGGATTTCGTAGTCTACGAGGAAAATGTTATTGGCAGCGCACAGGTCAGCATGGAACTAACAGCCAAAGTCGGGGATAAACCCTGTTCAATTAAGACCAGCTCGAAGATTTATGACTCAGGAAAATCATTGCGCGCATTCATGCATGAATGTACTGGCGACTTATGGACATCAATGAGTTTCAAAATTCGTCCTGATGGCGAAATCAGCGTTGATTTCGGCTACGAAATACGAAGCTTCGACCCGGATACCGATGATTTTTATGGGTGACAGTAAGGTATTAGAGCCCATGCATCATACAATGCCCCGCCCCCCTTGGCGGCTTAGGCTAGGCTCACCATAAACGTCGACTAATTTTCTCGCCTAATAACCAAAGAGGATAACTCCCTATCAAGGCGCCCCCTCCTCTGCCCACCAGTCACACACACCATTGAGATCCAGCCAGGTTTCTCGCGGCGGCGTTGGTACTGACAAGTCCACCCTTTCACCACTCGTTCGGCTCAGATAGACAGCGTCGTATACCTCTGCTCTTTGCGTGTAGAGCTCAAACTTGCCGCTCACCTCTCCGTTCACCACTTCCAGCCAGGTCGCCCGGTATTTTCCCGGCCCCCCGGGCACGTCCTCAATCTTTTCCTCGCGCTCAAAAACCAGCGGAATAAAATCTTCAGCCCCGCGATAGAGCACCAGGCCACCTACCCAGACCTCACTTTCCAGATACAGCCGCAATTCAAGCGCAGTAGAGTCATCCGGTGAGGCAAAACAGTGAACATCTACTGAGGTATCGTTCGCATACACCGGTGCACACAACGCAAACGACAATGATGCTGCCACAACACTCAGCCCGGTTTTTTTCCACATATTGATCATCATCATTCCTTTCATTGATCGGCAACACGTCCACACCGTGACGTGTCTGTTCCTGCCGCTTGCCCCCTAAGGCGAAGAGGCTCCCTCAGCCTGACGCACCTCAGTGACACGCTCAGGCAAATCCCAGACACCACCCGCCGCGAGCCCACGACATTGCCCGGTCGAGGAAGAGAGCGTGTGCACAAACTGCTCACCGTCCCATGTCCACTCTTCGCGGGAATAGCAATCGCCGATTCCCCGCCCCTTGTGCATCGCCGACACGGTCGCGCCATCAAATTCTGTCGCCGAGCCCGTCACCAGAACAGGTTGGTAAGGCTTGCTGTCGTTGATTACCCAGATGCCCGCCCCGCCGTTGTAGGCCGCCATCCAGCAGCTCACCGCAACCATGAGGCGAGTGTCCGAGAGCCGAACCACATCCAGCGCTTCGCCACCCTCTTCCGGCATGGCCAGTCCGCTGCATTCGGTTTCCTCGTCCACCAGGGTTCGCAGTGCCGCGCGCAAGGCTGGCTCATCTTCCGCAGGCAAGGTCACCGGTGCGGCATCTACCGGCGCGGCAATTACCAGCGGTGGGGCCAGTGCTGGCAACACCTCGGCTTCCGGCCTGTTGCCCTTGCGAACCAGCGCGCCCGGGGTACCGATCCGCCCCTGCACATCATCCATTTTCAGGAACACTGCACTGGCACCAAGATCAGAAAGCCGCCACCGGTATTGCTCATGAACCCATTCGATAACGCTATCCCGACGCAGGGCGCGCAGCAGCGGCAGCAACAATTCGTTCGGCAGCTCTGCCCCCAGAAAACCAGGATCCACCTTGACCTTGCCAACCGCTTTTCCATCTATCACCAGTGACAGGTCGGCATCTGACGTCAGCGCCACATAGGCCTCTTCATCAAGATCAAGCTCCCCGATTTTTACTTCGCCGATTATCGGCTGATCCGGGCCCGCCTTACGGGTCAGCAACACGGCCACTGACTCGCTATCTTCAAAAAGACGTTGATAACCCACCGCTCGACAAATACGGGTGTTGTCACACACCAGCATCCAATCTTCATGCTCAAAGCGCAGCCCGGTCACCTCTTTTGCCTGCGCGAAACCTGGCGCCACAAACCCAACGACTCCTGCAAGCAGAGTAATGATCCGCAGACATCTCACCATCAGCCCTTTCTGCGCCTTTGCGCCCTTCATCCATTCCATCACTCAACGCCCTCGTCACACCTTTTCCACAGGTGGCATCGCTAATCACATCCCTGCTATCTGCACCCACGCTTACGCACAGCGACGGCGATGTCATCACCGCACATTCTGTTAATAACTAAAAGCCCTCTTGCCCCGAAATACACGCAACGAACCGACAGCCTCAATAGGGCGACACACAGCCCAAGCTTGAGAAGCAGTAATAACAGCGCGCCCCAGGAAAGGCACGAGGGTACCAGATAAAATCAGAGCAAAGTCTCGACATTGCGGATAATGAGAACTCTGTTGGTTCTGAAAAAAATCGAGGGGGGCGTCCTGCCATGGGCGCTGTTTTTTTGTGGGAGCGGCGGTTCCGCCGCGATGTGCCTGAACATGATTGAAGTGCGGTATCGCGGTCGAACGCCCGCTCCCACAGGGGCCTCCTGCGTGGGTGCCGTGTTTTTGAGGGAGCGGCGGTTTGGCGGCGACTTGTCTCTGTGCTGTTATGCCATCACGGGCTGAGCCGTCGAGCCCGCTTTTGCAGCCGTATCCGCGATCAAACTCCCCATGCGATCAATCACTGATGGCGGGAAGTCATGACCCATACCTGGAATAATTTCCAGTTTGGCACCCGGAATGGCACGCGCAGACGCTTTGCCTCCGGCAGGGCGAATCAGGGGGTCTGCCCCACCATGAATTACCGTGGTCGGACAGCTGATCTTTTTCAGCCAGGGCGTCAGCGCGCCCGTGGCGACAATACCCAGAAACTGATTGCGAATACCCAGCGGGTTGATACCCCGCTCCCAGCAGAGCCGATACATGGCTTCCAATTCCTTGGTCCCTTGCGGCAAGGTGCCCGCCAGCTTGGCCATCATGGAAAGACCAAAGGCCACAAACTCGTCTTCCGTTTCTACCTTGGCACGCGGGGCCACCAACGCCTTCAGGGCAGCCGGTTTGGGTGGCGGCACCAGACGACCGTTGGTGCTGGACATGATCGAGGTCAGAGAGAGCACTCGCTCCGGGTGCTTGCCGGCCATTAGCTGGCTGATCATGCCCCCCATGGAAGCGCCTACCAGGTGCGCGCGCTCAATATTCAGGGCATCCAGCAATCCAAGAGTATCCGCCACCATGTCGTGAAGCGTGTAGGGAGCATCCACCGACAGCCCCAGATACCCTCGCATGATGGCGGTGAGCGGGCCGTGCTTGAGGCGACGACGAATACGGGAGGACTTGCCCACATCCCGGTTATCAAAGCGGATCACCCGGTAGCCTCGCTCCGCCAGAATATCCAGTAACGGGTCCGGCCAAAACACCATCTGGGCAGACAGCCCCATGACAAATACGATGGGCTCACCGCTCTCCGGCCCACGGCTCTCGTAAAAAAGCTCAATACCATTGCTGGAGACTGTTCCTGACTGCATACGCTGAACCCTGATTGTTGTCTGTCATAAAGGCTGACCCAGCAACATAGAAAAGGCACCAGCAAAGCACAACCCGCTCTGACCGATTGTCCTATTCTGCCGGAGCAACGGTAATGGCACGCCAGAGCATATCGAACAGCACGCCGTGCTGGTCTGCCAGCTGCCCCTCACGGCCTCGTAATAAATGCATCTGGGAGATCCGCAAAAGCACCCCGTAGAAGAAATCCAGCAGAATCGGGGTGGCAACCTTGTCATTGAGGATGCCCTGCTCCTGGCCTTCCCGCAGCACGCTGATGAACAATCCAGACAACTGCTGCTGGGCCGGAGTGGCATCGCTGCCCCATAAACCGGGATACACCGAATTGATCATCATCCGCCCCATCTGCGGATTGCGATCGAAGAAATCCAGCACCACCCAGAACACCTTGCTGAGCCGGTCACGGAAGGTGGCAATACCCGCGAGGTGATCCAGCATCCTTTCCGCCAACTGCTCCAGACCATGATGCAGACAGGCAGATAGCAGCGCCTCCTTGCTGCCCTGGCGCTCATCTCCGTAGTAACGATACAGCGTCTGTAAGCTGCACCGGGCAGCCTTGGCGACCTGCTGCAGGGTCACCTGATGAAATTCCGAGTCAGCAAACACTTGCACCGCCGCTCGCTCGATACGATCTCGCACCGCTGGGTTCTGGCGCGATTCTGGAAAAGAAGGAACACTACTCGGCATAACAACCACTCCATAAGTGTAACCATTATTACACCACCTTCACGCCATGCAAGTGCTGTTATTGACACAATCTCGCCATCGCCCTAGTCTCGGCAAACCATAACATCGCTTAATGTCACATTTAGTGTAACCATGATTACACTTCAGGAGTTCACAATGCCTGTTCGCAAAATGAAGCTCTCCGGTCGCGGCGGCCGCGTTGCGATTGTCGACGGCCTGCGCACCCCGTTTGCCCGCATTGCCACCCACTACCGGGATCTCAATGCCATCGATCTGGGAGCCATGGCAGTCAAGGAACTGATGGCCCGCAACAACCTGAGCCAACAGGACATTGAGCAGCTGATCTTCGGCATGACCGTGATGATCCCGGAAGCCCCCTTTATCGCCCGGGAAGTTGCCCTGGCACTGGGGATGGACACCGTCGACGCCTATTCCATCACCCGGGCCTGTGCCACCAGTTTCCAGACTGCCGCCAGTGCCGCAGACAATATCGTGGCGGGCTATACCGATATCGCCATCGCTGGCGGCACGGACTCCACCTCCTGTGCCCGCGTGCCGCTATCCGCAGAACTGAGTGCCGTGCTGCGCGATGTGAGCTTTGCCAAAACCTTAAAAGATCGCATCAAACTCCTGAGCCAGCTGAAAGCCCGAGACCTGATGCCACAGGCACCGTCTATTACTGAGTACTCGGTGGGCGAAACCATGGGTGAAAGCACCGAAAAGATGGTGAAGAAGTGGCACGTCGGCCGTGACGAGCAGGATGATCTGGCCCATGCCTCCCACAGCAATGCTGCCCGTGCCTGGGCAGAAGGCCGACTGGATCAGCAGGTGATGACCGTCCAACTCCCCAATGGCCAGACCCTGAAAGACGACAACCTGGTTCGCAAGCAATCGGAACGTGCCGGCTACAGCAAACTCAACCCCGTGTTTGACCGTGAAACCGGCAGCGTCACCGCCGGCAACAGCAGCCCGCTAACCGATGGCGCAGGTGCGCTACTGATGATGAGCGAAAAGAAAGCTGCCGCACTAGGCTACACCCCGCTGGGCTACATCCGTTCTTACGCCTTTGCCGCCCGCACACCACAGGATGACCTGCTGATGGGGCCGGTACTGGCCGCGCCCATGGCCATGGCCCGCGCCGGGTTGTCTCTGGATGACCTGACACTGATCGACATGCACGAAGCCTTCGCCGGCCAGGTGGCCTGTAATCTGCGCGGTCTTGCTGACGATGACTACGTGCGCAGCCAGACCGGCCTCGCCGCCCTGGGCGAAGTGGATCGCAGCAAACTGAACGTCAACGGCGGCTCCATCGCTTATGGCCACCCCTTTGGCGCCACAGGTGCACGGGTCATCAGCCAGGCGCTTTATGAACTGCAACGTCGCGGTGGCGGGCTCGCCCTGACTACCGCCTGCGCCGCAGGCGGCATTGGTGCCGCCATGGTGCTAGAAACCGAATAAACCGCTGACAGCCTTGAAGGCATTAATAGAGGAACTCTCTGATGTACAAGCAACTGATGAACTGGATGCGGGACAACAAGATCCTGCCGCAAATTTCCGACACCGAGCGCCAGGCACTGGAAGCCGGTGATGTCTGGATCGACGGACAATTTTTTGGTGGCAAGGTGGATTTTGAAAACATCCTAGCCGAACACTATGACCAGCTACCGGCCCACGAACAGGCCTACCTGGATGGCCCGGTGGAAGAACTGCTGGCCATGGCCGACAGCTATGAGCTGTCTCGCACCCGCAAATTGCCGGACGAACTGTTCCAGTTCATGGCCAGCAACGGTTTCTTTGGCATGCAGGTAGCCAAGGAGTATGGCGGCAACCCCATGTCCACCCAGGCCAAATCCTGCATCATGGCCAAGATCAGCTCCCACTCCGGCCTGCTCAGTGCCATGGTGGTGATTCCCAACTCTCTGGGTGCCGCCGAGCTGCTCGGTCACTACGGCACGGATGAGCAGAAAAATTATTACCTGCCGAAACTGGCCAAGGGCGAGTTCATGCCCTGCTTCGGCCTCACTGAACCCACCGCAGGCTCCGATGCCGCTTCCATCAAGGCAGAAGGCGTGGTGTTCAAGGACAGCGACGGCGAGATCAAATTCAAGCTCAACTTCCGCAAGCGCTATATCACCCTGGCCCCGGTCGCCAACCTGATTTCCCTGGCGGTGCGCCTGCACGATCCTGAAAACCTGCTCGGCAAGGGCGAGGAGCCAGGCATCACCGTGGTACTGATCGAGAAGGGCGCTCCCGGCACCGAAGGCCTGCACATCGGTGATCATCATCAGCCCATCGGCGAACACTTCCCCAATGGCCCTATCGTGGGCCGCGACGTGATTGTGCCGGCCGACAAGGTACTGGGCGGCATTGAGTACACCGGCATGGGCTGGAAGATGCTGATGGAAGCGCTGGCAGGCGGACGCATGGTGTCACTGCCGGCCACCGGTATCTGTGGTATTCGTCACGGCGCCATGATTGCCGGTGCCTACTCCATGGTGCGCCAGCAGTTCGGCATTCCTGTGGGTCGCATGGAAGGCGTGGAACACAAGATCGGCAAGGCCGCTGGCATGACCTATGCCTTCGATGCGGCCCGCGTGTTCGGTTGCTCTGCCGTTGACCATGGCATCCAGCCGCCGGTTACCTCGGCCATCATGAAGGCCTATTCCACCGAAATGGGCCGCGACACCGGTACCGATGCCATGGATGTGACCGCCGGTTATGGCGTCATGCAGGGCCCCAACAACACCATGGGGCGCCTGTACAATTCCGCTCCGGTCAGCGTCACGGTGGAAGGTGCCAACATCATGACCCGCACCCTGATGATCTTCGGCCAGGGCGCCACACGCTGTCATCCCTACGCCTACAAGGTCGTGCAGGCGGTGGAAAACGATGATGCCGCCAGCTTCCGCAAGAACCTCAATGGCTGGATGATTCAGTTCCTGCTCGGCGTTGTGATGTCCATTGTGCGCGGTGTTACCCGCGGCTTCTTTACCGTCAAAGTGCCGAACGTGGCACCGCAAACCAAAAGCATCTATCGCCGCCTTGGCTGGGCTGCCACCCGCTTTGGCCTGCTCACCAACCTGGCCATGTTCTTCCTGGGCAGCAAGCTCAAGGCGCGCGGCAATCTCACCGGTCGCTACGCCGATGCGGTAGCCTGGTTGTACATCACCACCTCTGCACTGCGTCGCTATGAAGCCGAAGGTCGCAAGGCGGAAGATCTGGCGCTGGTGCAATACGCCGGTGAATACGGTCTTACCCAGATCCAACACGCCTTTGAAGGGATCTACGAAAACTTTGACGGCCCGGTTGGCTTCATCCTGAAAACCGTTGGCCGTATCGGTCTGGGCCTGAACCCGTTGGCTAAACTGCCCAACGACAGACTCAGCCACCAGGCTGCACAAGCACTGCAAAGCTACGGTGATCAGTACAAGCGTCTGGTGGGCGGCAACTACATGCCCGCCGAGAGCGATCAAGGGCTGGGTCGTCTGCTCAAGGCGTTCCGCCTTACCACCGAAGCCGAGCCGGTACGCAACAAGATCCGCGCTGCACAGAAAGCCCGCAAACTGGGTCGCGGCAAAGTGGAAGAGATCGCCTCCGAAGCGGCCAAACAAGGCGTAATCAGCGAGGCCGAGCTGGCACTGCTCAACGAAGCCACCGCCGCTTGTCTGCAAGCCATTGAAGTCGATGTCTTCACCAAGGATGAGTACTACGGCGCCGGCGGCATCCCCGCCATGAGCGCCACCGGTGATGGCGGCGCTGAGCAGCCCCCGGTCTTCGCGCTGGCCAAGGCGGCAGGCGAATAACCCCTGCCAACCCGGACGATCGGGCCTGACATGAACCTGTCTGGCCCGATCGTCCCTGCCATTCAAGCCTTCGGCCGGTTAGGGTTAGTCTCACTAACTCAACAAGAACAACAACACGGGTTTCTCATGAGCATTCAGGCCATCCTGATCAAGGCAGTGACACGCCGCACAATTAAACGCAGCGGTTTGAACGAAGAACAGCTGGTTCGCCACCTGCGCAAGGTGTTCAATAACTCCCCGTCTCTGACATTGCTTCCCTTGGGCGTCAAACTCAGTCGAGTCGATCAACCCGGCTTTGTGGGTGATCGCATCAGTGTCAGCAGCCCTGGCGTGACCGTGCTCTATCTGCATGGCGGTGCCTATATCGGTGGTGTCACCAAGACCTACTACAACATGGCCGGCCGGCTCGCCAAGCAACTCAAAGGGGAAGTGTATCTGGCCACCTACCCATTCGCGCCGGAACACCCTTACCCCGCTGCAGTCAATCGGGTGATGGAAGCGTACGAATACCTGCTTGATCTGGGCAAACGACCGGAGGACATCGTCATTGCCGGCGATTCCGCCGGAGGCGGTCTGACACTGGCCACACTGCTACACATCCGCGACAAGGGACTGCCTCAGCCTCGCTGCGCAGTGACCTTTTCGCCCGGCAGCAACTGTTTTCCGGATGACCAGATACTGAATGCGCTTGATCCCAGTGACGCCATGCTGTCCGCCGACATTATCCGCACGGTCATCGATATTTATGTGCCAGATACGGAGCAGCGTTCACATCCCTACGCATCTCCATGCCTCGGTGACTACACCGGCATCTGTCCGCTGATGATTACCGTGAGCACCGATGAAGTCCTCTACACCGATGCCAAACGCGTACGCCAAGCGGCGGAAAAAAGTGGCGTCTCGGTAGAATGGATCGAACGCGGCGGGTTGTTCCATGTCTGGCCCATCATGGTGCCGTTCCTGCCGGAAGCGCGCCAGGACCTGAAAAAAGTCGTCGGCTTTATCCAGCGACAAGGCTAAGCATGCAAAAGGTTATGCTGCGGCTCCCAAGGTAAACAGATGCGGCGGATTCGGTCATTGCGAGCATCGGCCGCCCATCGTTTACTGAGCCACAAGCGAAGGCCCGAACCCATTACTGGAGGTCAGTGATGACCGAATGCCCACGCATCCAGCCCACTGATTACTGCAACGAAGATCTGCCCAGACTCAGCCAGCCTTGGTGGCAAAACCTGCCATCCCATTTTCACGCCCTGCCGGATCATTTCCTGGCGGACAATGACACTCGTTGGCGGATTGACTACACCGCCAGCCTGGACACGGTGGCCCGCACGGGTTTGGCCTGCATGGCCGGGGCGGCAGCACTGCCCGCCAGCCTCAATTTTCGTCAACAAAAAGAAGAACGCGAACTGGTACGGTTCTACCAGCCGTTTCTTGAAAGCGGCGACCCACAGCTGTTTTTCAGCGCCCCGGAGCAGCAACCCGAGATTCAGTATCACCCGGTGTCCAGCTACCATTTTCAGCCAGACGACGGCCAGGCACACACCCTCAGTTTCCGCTCTCCGTTTGAAGCAAAGAACACAGCCCTGCGTGAACGCTACCGACAGCACAAACGCAACGGTACAGCCTGGGCACAATACTGGAAGCATCACGGCGAGCCGCGGCCAACGCTGATTATGATCCACGGCTTCGTGGCCGATCCATACTGGCTGAATACCCGCTGGCTGGCATTGCCCTGGTTCTACAAGCAGGGCTTTGATGTGTTGCTTTACACCCTGCCTTTTCATGGCCGCCGCAAAGGGGCGCTGGCGCCGTTCAGTGGTGCCCAGTTCTTCAGTCAGGGCATGGCCATGCTCAACGAAACCTTTGCCCATGCAATTCATGATTTACGCATTTTCATGAACCACTTGAGAGAGGGCGGCACCCCGGCCATGGGCGCCACCGGCATTTCTCTTGGCGGTTACACCACCGGCTTGCTTGCCGCACTGGAAAAGGATCTGGCGTTTGCCATCCCCAATGTGCCCCTAGTGAGCATCATGGACCTGATGAAAAGCTGGTTCCCGGTGAACCTGCAGTTCCCGCTCTTTCACAAGGTTTATGACACAGACCTGGCAGGATTACGCAAAATCACCGCCCTGCACTCGCCCCTCACCTGGCCCTGCCAGATGCCAGCATCCGGACGCATGATCATCGGTGGTGCCGGCGACCGCTTTGCACCGCCCAAGCACACTGATTTGCTGCGCCAGCACTGGAATGATTGCCATGTACACTGGTTTCCGGGCAACCATCTGTTGCACCTGGATCAAGGCTGTTATTTACGCACCATGCGGGATTTCATGCGCGATGCGCTGGCGGAGAAGTCGATCGAATTGAGCGCGTAGGGAATCGGGAACGAGTTGCGAAGATCAAAACCCTAGCCTTGCAGGAGCTCCCTTCCAGGGGGCGAACCTCGCGAAGCGAGGCGACCGAAGGGCGATTTGTCTTTTGAGACTTGTCGAGCCCGGAAATGCCTGATCGCCCTTCGGTCGATTCCGTGCTTCGCACGGTTCGTCCCCTGGAAGGGAATTTATTCGCTCCGCTCCCCCTTCGGACCAACCTTCGGCTGTTATCTCCGTTGCACTCCGATTCCTACAGCGACTTCGTAGCCAGGTTGATCAACCCGCAGGCTTGTCGGTATTAAACAAGGTCGCCGTGCCCGCCCCACAAGACACCACCGTTTTCATCATGCTTTCCACACCAATTTCGGGATGCAATTCCACCAGCGTTTCATCGACATGATAGATAAACCCGCTGGTCGGGTTGGGACCCGTTGGCACAAACACCGTGACCCGACCATCCCCATGCCGCGAGGTGACCAGCGCCGTCACGGACACATCCACTGCACGGCCATACAGCCATACCCGTGCCACTTCGCCACGGTTAAAAGGACTGTCACTGCTGTTACCCATCAACTGGGCGATGACTTCACGCACCGTGGTATACCCCGGCAAGCGACTCATCACATTTTCGTCCCACTGCTCCCACAGCCAGCTGCCCAGCCGAGTCGCCACCAGCGTGCCGACCAGAAAACACAGCACCAGCACCGCCAGGAAGGCCAGCCAGTCCGCCACAAACTTGGGCAGGCCGAAGGCGCTGATAAACACCGAGGTGAATGGAGAAATAATTTCCGTCACCGTCTGGTAAATCCAGCGAAAGAAAAACACGATGATGGAAATGGGCAGCAGGATGGTCAAACCACCCAGCAGGGATTTACGGATAAAAAACCAGACGCGACGATTGGCGCTCACTCAAGACTCCTGGTACCAGATTCGATTGATAAACAGACAGCGCTCTCCCACCGGGGTTCGCACCTCTACCTCGTCATCCACCTGTTTTTTCAGCAACGCCCGTGCCAGAGGGGCATCAATACTGATGTAACCACGCTGGGCATCGGTTTCATCCGGCCCTACCAGACGATAGATTTCCTGTTCTCCGTCTTCATTTTCCAGCTCCACCCAGGCACCGAAAAACACTTTGCTCTGGTCCTCGGGCAAGCGATCCACCACCGTCATGTCGTCCAGCCGCTTGCTGAGAAAACGCACCCGACGATCGATCTCACGCAGCTGCTTTTTGCCGTAGATGTATTCTGCATTCTCCGAGCGGTCACCCTGTGCCGCGGCTTCCTGCACCGCCTGAGTGACCTCTGGTCGTTTCACTTTCCACAGGTACTGCAACTCATCGTTGAGCACCTTGTACCCCTCGGCCGTGATGTACTTGGATGCCGGTTTTCCTTTAGGTCGCCAACGGCCCATTGTGATACCTCGAATGCTATACCTCGAAGATACGATCGAGCTCGCGCAGGCCCTTGAACTCCAGCACATTGCCGGTGGGATCCTGGACAAAGAACGTACCCTGCTCGGCGGGCTGGCCGACAAAGCGCTCCCGGGGCTTGAGCAGAAACGGCCAGTCGTGCTCATAGATACGTTCCACCAGGGTTTCCCAGGTGGCAAAATCCAGCACCACACCAAAATGCGGCATGGGCACCGGGTGGCCATCCACATCACTGTAGCCCTGTATCGGAGTCAGACCCTCGCCCTTGTGCAGGGACAACTGATGACCATGCAGATCAATGTCGATCCAGTTGGGCGCATCCCGCCCGCGCCGGCCACCGATCACCCGACAGTAAAAATCTGCCGCTTCTTCAAGATCATTTACCAGAAAGGCCAGATGAAAGGCCGGCTGTTTTTCCATTATCCACTGCTCTTGCTAAACTCACGCGAACCAGCTTGATGCCAAGACCACCCTCGAAGAGTGGCAGGCGGAGAACAAGTAGTTGAAAGTTCAAAGTTTAAACGCGGATGAAGTTGATAGGGCTCCAGCGTGGTGCCCGCGCTTGACGTTCGGGCGCGGGCAAGGCCGATCAAACAGCACTGCCTGTCTCGCGCTTTTCAACTTTAAACTTTGAACTTTCAACTCGCCTCACCACGCCGCAAACAACACTCCCGTGACTGTTCCGGCATCAGGCGCACCCATGTTACTAGAGGACTCCACCTAATGTCTGTCTCTCCTGCCCCCTGGCCTGCCACCCGAATGCGCCGCATGCGCCGTGACGACTTTTCCCGTCGCCTGATGCGCGAGAACACCCTCACCGTCGATGATCTGATCTATCCGGTATTTGTACTGGAAGGAAGCAACCAGACAGAAGCGGTACCGTCCATGCCCGGCGTGGAGCGCATGAGTATCGACCTGCTGGTCAAGGAGGCAGAGGAACTGGCCAAATTGGGGGTGCCCGCCATGGCACTCTTCCCGGTCACCCCGGCAGACGTAAAAACCCTGGACGGCAGTGAAGCCTGGAACCCGGAAGGGCTTGCCCAACGTGCGGTGCGGGCCATCAAGGCTGCCGTGCCAGAGATGGGCGTGATCACCGATGGCGCGCTGGACCCGTTCACCACCCACGGACAGGACGGCATCATCGATGACAGCGGTTATGTGCTCAATGATGTCACCGTAGACGCTTTGGTGAAACAAGCCCTGTCCCAGGCGGAAGCCGGCGCCGACGTGATCGCCCCGTCAGACATGATGGACGGTCGCATCGGGGCCATTCGCGAAGCACTGGAGCAGCATGGCCACATCCATACCCGCATCATGGCTTACTCCGCCAAGTACGCCAGCGCCTACTACGGCCCCTTCCGTGATGCCGTAGGCTCGGCCGGCAACCTGGGCAAGGCAGACAAGACCACCTACCAGATGGACCCGGCCAACTCTGACGAGGCCCTGCACGAAATCGCCCTGGATCTGGCAGAAGGAGCCGACATGGTCATGGTCAAACCGGGCATGCCCTACCTGGATGTGGTGCGTAGGGTGAAGGACGAATTCAAGGTACCGGTCTATGCCTACCAGGTGAGTGGCGAGTACGCCATGCACATGGCAGCCTTCCAGAACGGCTGGCTGGATCAGGACAAGGTGATGATGGAATCCCTGCTGGCTTTCAAGCGTGCCGGCGCCGATGGCATCCTCACCTACTTTGCCAAAGCCGCAGCCCAGAAGCTGAAAGGCTGACCGCTTGCCGGACAACCCCCGGCTCCATATATAATGCATACACACTATATATGGAGCCGCCTATGTCCCGCCGCCAGAATCCAACCACCCCCTCCCCGGAAGCCGTCGGCCTACAATGTGCTGCGCTGCATTCTCGGGTGCTGTCCCGGCTGGTCACCCGTCTGTACAACCAGCAGCTCAGTGACAGCGGACTACGTATCACCCAATTTTCCGTGCTCAACGCCATCAAGGCCCGGCCGCCTGAATCCATCTTCCAGCTGGCCGAACTGCTCGGTATGGAACGCACTTCCCTGCAGAGGACCGTGGACAAGCTGATCGAAAAAGGTCTGGTGGAATCCGAACCCACAGGGAACAAACGCGCCCTGGGTCTCTCTCTCTCCGCAGAGGGCGAAGCCTGCTATCAGCAGGCTCTGGCAGGCTGGCAAGCGGCGCAGCAACAGTTCGAATCGCTGGTGGGCAAGGACAGCTGGCAACAGATCTCCTCTGAACTGCGCCGCTTCAGCCATCAGGTCAAGCAGGAGCTTTAGCCGGCTGGGCCACCGGCATCTTTACAGATAGCACGCCTTGTTCAGCAAAATCGGCTATCTCGTCCAGTACGTCCGGGTCAGACAATATGCGGCGATGTCCCTTGCCTGTCGTCTGGTGCAACGTGGCAGACGGCATCACCTGATAGAGGCGCAGGGAATCGGCAATGGGCACCTCCCGGTCCTTGCCGTCATGTATCAGCAACACCCTCCCGCTAATCAGCGCCCCTCGGGACACAATGTTCAGCGAGTCGTAGCTCATGCCGACCCGCTCGGCCATTTTCGCCAACAGCTGAGCCTTGGCGTTCTGCCCAAACTTCAGCATGCGCGCCATTCTGCTCACCACCGCATGAAAATCCGTGGGGGGCGCCATAAGTACGGTACGCGCAATGTCACCTCGCTCCGCTAGCACAAAAGCAGCGGCAGCCGCCCCCATGGAGTGACCAATAAGCAACTCCACCGGTTCGCCAATCACATCCAGCGCCTGACGTAGCGTGGTGATGAACTCACCGACATGGCTGCTACCCGCTGCCTTGTCAGCATGGCCGGGCATTTCCAATGCATAGAACGAATAGCGCTCCTTGCCCAGTGCCGCCATCACAGGACGAAACTGCGTCCAGTGACCAGACCAGCCATGCACCAACAATACTCGCCGCGCGCCACCCGACCAGACATGCAGTCGAGCCCTTTCCCCCACCGCCAATTGCCGGTCGGGCTGCCCTTCCGCATCAGAAGACAGACTTTGCTGCGGCCTGGGCGTCGTCATCAGCTGCAACGCCAGATCACTGGCCCGACCGGGGAAAAGCCGGCTAAACAAGGCCATCACCATCAGGAATATTTTCATGGGAAACCCCTTTAGTGTGTATACACTTAATTAACTGCAGCACCATCAAATCTGCCGCACCAACCCCATTAAAGTGTATTTACACTAAAATGGTCAAGTCCATGAAGCACAACGGCAATGCAAGCCATAAAAAGGGGTATCGCGACGGAACCGTCGCTCCCACAGGAGGGGATTCTCCGGCGTGCGCGCTTTTTTGTGAGAGCGGCGGTTCCGCCGCGATGTGCCTGGGCACGATTAAAACGCCGTCTCACAATTGAACGACTGCGTCATCGGCGGCAGCGCGGGTTTTGGAGTTGACGTCCGGCCACCCAGCATTCCCACCAAAGCATGATGGATAAACCATAAAAAAGCCGGCGCGAGCGCCGGCTAGCTCACTAAAATCCCGATCAAAAACGATAACGGGCATTGCCCATCACGGTGCGGGTTTCACCGTAGCCACAGTCATAAACGGCGGCACCATTCTGGCCACGGCACCAGGACACATATTCCTTGTCGGTCAGGTTCTGGACGTTAAGGCTGAAGTCCCACTGATTCACCGCGTAGCCGAGCATGGCGTCATACAAGGTAACGGAAGGAATTTTCGGCCCGGCACCGGTACCGTAGTCATACCCCACATTGTCGCCAACGTAACGGGCACCGGCACCAAAGCGCAGACCATTTTCCAGTTCGTACTTGGCCCAGGTTGACGCTGTCTGGTCGGCCAGATATGGCAGGCGCTCACCGCTCTGGTCATCCACCGCACGTATATCCGTATAGCTGGCCAGCAGTTCCAGATTACCCAGCTGCTTCTTCACCTCCATCTCCCAGCCCTCGGATTTGGCACCGATCTGGTCAACGGAATCTTGGCTGGCACCCTGCACCACACGGTTGGTCTCTTCAATGTAGAAGTAGGCAGCAGTAACAGACAGATCCCCGGCATCATTCAGATATTTGAACCCGGCTTCCTGCTGTTCACCAGTGGTAGCAGCTAGCGCCGCGCCATTATTGGTGCCCAGATTCGGCACGAACGCTTCCGAGTAGCTGATGTACGGAGACAGGCCGAAATCGAACTGGTACATCAAGCCGAGGCGACCTGTGGTTTCACTGTCATCACTCCGCTCATTGGCATCATTAACGGCATAGACAGTGTTGCTGGATTCATCATGGCGCAATGCGCCGGACACCACCACATTGCCAATTTCAATGTGATCGATCAGGTAAACACCTGTCTGTCGAATCACATTATCGTCACGATCTTCCGGCGCCAATGAAGCATAGTTCACGAAACCATACACCGGGTTATACAAGTTCAGCTGTGAACCCGTAGCAGCGGAGTAATAGTTACCCTCTTCCCACATGGCATCCTGATAGTCGACCCCGAAGGCGAGAGTATGATTGGTACCCAGCAGCCCGAAATCACCCTCAAGTCGCACATCAAAATTGCTCACTTCAGTGGAGCGGTCAGCCATGTGCATGGTGCGGGAAATATCCCCAGTCGCACTGATAGGGAAGCCAATAGCAGCCCAATGCTCGCGAGTTTCTGTCTCTGACTGGGTGTAGCGCGCTGTCGCCGCAACCCCCCAATGGTCATTCAAGCGCTGGTCTACAAACAGGGTGACTTCATCTTGAGTTCGGTCATAACGATCCCAGCTCGGCTCACCAACGAAGGTGTTGACCGGAACATCTCCCCGGACACCGGGCAACAAGGTTCCCTCTGCCGGCAGGAACTGGGCCGAAATGCCACCATTGTTTTCCTGGAAGTTGAACAGCAGGGAAATTGTGGTGGTATCCGTCGGCAGCCAAGTGAAGGACGGCGCAAACAGAAAGCCGTTGTCATCCACATAGTCCACCTGGGTACCGCTTTCACGCTTGAGGGCAACCATGCGGTATAGCAACTTGCCATCTTCAGACATGGGGCCGGTCACATCGGCCGCCAACTGTTTGCGGTCGTAGGACCCGACCTGAGCCCAGATTTCCCCCTGCTGCTCGGCTTTCGGCAGCTTGGACACCGTATTGACGATCCCTCCCAGCTCGGCTTGGCCATACAACACTGAAGAAGGCCCTTTCAGGACTTCAATACTTTCCAGCGCATAAACATTCGGACGCACACTGTTATAGCTGCCGTACAGGGAACGCAGGCCGTCCTTGTAGAAAGACGCATCCAGGCCTCGTACCTTCACCCAATCCCCTCGAGTGTCAAAGCCAAACGCGCCGGCATAGACCCCGGAGGAATACAGCAAGGCGTCCTGCACATTCTTGGCTCCGGTGTCCTTGATGAATTCTTCGTTCACCACCGTGATGGCATAGGGCGTTTTCTCGACCGGGACCTTCAATTTGCCCGTTTTGGCGGTTTTCCCTTCGGTGATGTAACCCTCTCCATCCTGAACCTCTGCCCCCACCTCAACGGCGGGAATTTCGTGAGTAGGCGCGGCATCTTCCGCCTGAACCGCCAGAGGAGAGAACGAAAGCAGGGCTACCCCCGCCAGTGGCGCGCCCCAAATCGCGCGAAATCGGCTAGTCATTGGCAAGCTCCAAAACACAAATAATGATAATGATTCGCATTATATATATCATTCTCCATCTATCCAAGCCCGCACTTTCCTCCGCTATCAAGGAGGACTAGCCTGAAGAAAGCAGAAAAATCAGCGTGCCCTCTGTCATTCCCGTGTCATATAAATGTCATTGAATAGGGAGCCTGATATCGCCTCGTCCAGGACGGCCAACATGAACGACATCGCCAATGAGCACATCGCCATCGACCTCAATAACCCGGACTATTACTTCAACCGGGAGTTGAGCCTGCTGCAGTTCAACCTGCGGGTCCTGGAACAGGCCATGGACGAAAACCATCCATTGATGGAGCGCCTGAATTTTCTACTGATTTTTTCCAGCAACATGGATGAGTTTTTCGAGATCCGCGTGGCCGGCCTGAAAAACAAACTGGAAACCGGCACCGGCCAGCCCGGCCCCGATGGCATGCTCCCGGCCGAGCTTCTCAAACAGATCAGCGCCATTACCCACGAAGCGGTGGACCGCCAGTACCACATTCTCAACAACATTCTTCTCCCCGCCTTGCGCGAAGAGGGTGTCGATTTTCTGCGCCGGGAAGACTGGACTGAAGCTCAGGCCGAATGGGTCAAAAAATACTTTCGTGAACAGATCTATCCGGTTCTGACACCGATTGCGCTGGACCCTTCACACCCGTTCCCGAGACTGGTCAACAAGAGCCTCAACTTTATCGTGCCACTGGATGGCAAGGACGCCTTTGGGCGTTCCACCGGACTGGCCATTGTGCCGGCCCCTCGCTCCCTGCCTCGCTTGATCCGCATCCCGGATGAAATCAGTGGCGATGGCGATGACAACTTCGTGTTCCTGTCATCCATGATCCATGCCCACGTGTCGGATCTATTTCCGGGTATGAAAGCCACCGGCTGTTACCAGTTCCGGGTGACGCGCAACGCAGACCTGGAAGTGGACGAAGAAGCGGAAGATCTGGCTTTGGCCCTGAAAGGCCAGCTGCTGTCCCGTCGTTATGGTGACGAGGTACGCCTTGAAGTTGCCGACAACTGCCCGCGCCACCTGATGCATTATCTTCTGGAACAGTTCGAACTGAGCGAAGACGATCTGTACGAAGTGAATGGGCCAGTCAATCTGGCGCGCATGTTCACCAGTGTGAACCGGCCTCGCCTGCATTACCCGCCGTTCACCCCAAAAGTGCATCCCACGGTAAAAAAATCTGAATCCATCTTTGATGCCATTGATCAGGAAGACCTGCTGCTACATCACCCGTTCCAGTCCTTCCAGCCGGTAATCAGCCTGTTGGCCGAAGCCGCCCGTGATCCCAAAGTGCTGGCCATCAAACAGACGCTCTATCGCACGGGTACAAAATCGGAAATTCTGGATCATCTGGAAACGGCTGCGCGAAACGGCAAGGAAGTGACCGCCATTGTGGAACTGCGTGCCCGCTTCGACGAAGAATCCAATATTGAAGGGGCTCGCCGACTACAGGAGGCCGGCGCTATCGTGGTGTACGGTGTGGTAGGTTACAAGACCCATGCAAAGATGCTGCTGGTGGTTCGGCGTGATGGAGAGGGCATCAAACGCTACGTGCATCTTGGCACCGGCAACTACCACACCAAGACCACCAAGCTTTACACCGACTACGGTCTGATGACGGCAGATAAAGCCGTCGGCCAGGACGTGCACAAGATCTTTCAGGAACTGACAGGCATGGGCAAGGCAGCCCGACTCAAGCAGCTCAAACATTCGCCGTTTACCCTGCACCCCTCACTGATCGAATGGATTGAATTTGAAACAGCGGAAGCGCAAGCGGGCCGCCCCGCGCGCATCATCGCCAAGTTCAATTCACTTACCGAAGAAAAAATCATCCAGGCACTTTACCGGGCCAGTCAGGCCGGGGTGGACGTTGATTTGATTGTGCGCGGCATCTGCTGTCTCAAACCCGGCATTCCCGGTATCTCCGACACCATCCGTGTACGCTCTATTGTCGGGCGTTTTCTGGAACACACTCGCATCTATCACTTCCATCATGGCGGAGAAGATTTGCTGTACTGCTCCAGCGCCGACTGGATGGATCGCAATCTGTTCAACCGGGTAGAAACCTGCTTCCCCATCAACGACCCGGCACTGAAAGCACAGATGCTGGAAGAAGGCCTGCACTATTACCTGCGCGACAATACACGCGCCTGGCTGTTACAGGCGGATGGCACTTACCTGCGCGCTCAGCCAGCAGAGGGAGAAGACGTCTTTATTGCCCAGCAGTGTCTACTGGATACGTTGGGGTAGTTGCGACGACGCCCCAGGCGTCTCTTTGTGGGAGCTTGCCTGCAAGCGATTCGAGCCTGGGCCAGGAATGAGTCCCGAGTTTCGAGAAGCGAGTTTCGAAAGGCAAAACCTGCTGCGAGAAACCTGGTTTGGGTTTTGATCTTCGAAACTCGTGACTCGAAACTCGCCTCCGGAATCCTTACCTCGCTCAGACTCGGATCGCGAGCAAGCTCGCTCTTACAGCAACCTTCTGCGTTTGCGCGATACTAAAACGCCAATGCCATCAGCACGGCATCTTCCCCCGCTAGAGTGAGTCGAGGAACGGAGCCCTGTGACGGCGTAGAGCAAAAAACCTGTCTGAGCGGAGCGAGTCTTTTTTGCGTCCGTCACAGGGCGAGTACCGGAGTGTGCCTGCGGAGCAGGCCGAACGGAGTCGGGGCGCGGGGGAGTCCAGAGGGGTGTCGCGTTACACCCCTTTGGGCCCGTCCGGCGAGGACACGCACCTATCATGGTGCGATGGCATATCAGCCAATGCCAAGTCATGCAGGCGGGGGACCACCATCACCAAAGAATTCGCGCCTCACCGAGCGTAGCTCGTAGCTCAACTCAATTTCAGCTCACACCCCGCCGCCTGAAAATACTCCTGCTCCTGCTCCAGATCGGCCAGGGTCAGCGGGTGTTCGTCCAACCATCCTTCCGGGAAAGCCAGCGCCAGAGTATTCCCCTCTGCCTTCAACTTCATGGCCGGAGTCGCTTCGTCACAGCGGGCATGATGCAGACGTGCGGCAATGCGTAGCACCAGACACAAGCGCAGTAATGGCTCACGTTCATCCGCTGGCAACTCCTCCAGCGCACTCACCGGAATCTTGCGCCGATGTCCACGCACTAACACCGCCACAGCTTCCTGCTCCTGCCGCGAGAAACCCGGCAAGTCAGAGTTGGTAATCAGGTAGGCACCATGCTTGTGAAACTGGCTGTGGGACACTGCCAGCCCGAGCTCATGCAACAGCGCTCCCCAGCGCAGGGTATCGGCCATTTCCTCATTATCGAGCTGCCAGTCACCGGCCACCTGACTGAACAGTGACGACGCTGTTTCGGCAACTCGTTGCGCCTGGCTGGGCTCCACATGGTGACGCTGCATCAAGGACTGGATACTACGCTCACGGACATCTTCGTGGCTGAAGCGGCCCAGCAGGTCGTAGAGCAGCCCTTCGCGCAGCGCCCCCGAAGAAACTTCCATTTGCTCAATGCCCAGCTGCTCGAAAATGCCGTACAAGATTGCCAGGCCGGAAGGGAAAATCGGTTTGCGATCATCTCGCAGCCCCTTCAGATCCAGCTTGTCGAAGCTGCCCGCCTTGATCACTCGCTTGCGCGCCTTCTTCAGCCCTTCCAGGGTAATACCGCTATCACACCAACCATGATCCACACAGACCTGACTGATCGCCTTGATGGTGCCGGAAGCCCCCACACTCTGCTGCCAACCGATACGCCGATAGTTGGCATGAATGGACAGCACCTCCTGCCGCGCCGCCGTTACCGCCCGGTCAAAGGCCTTTTCTGTCACTGTGCCATCGGCAAAGAAGCGGCGCGCGAAACTGACGCAGCCCATGTGCAGGGACTCGGTTTCTGATGGTTCAAATCGCTCGCCAATAATCAATTCTGTCGAGCCGCCACCGATATCCACCACCAGCCGCTGCCCGGCATCGTCGGCCAGGGTGTGCGCCACGCCCAGATAGATCAGGCGCGCCTCCTCACGACCCGCCACAATCTCGATATCATGACCCAGCACCGCTTCTGCACGGTCGATAAATTCCCGGGCATTACGTGCCTGACGCAAGGTGTTGGTGCCCACCACTCGTACGCTGCCGCGGGGAATGCCCGCGATCCGCTGGGCAAAGCGACCCAGGCATTCCAGCGCCCGGGCCAGAGTATCTTCATCCAGTCGGTTGTCCTTATCGAGCCCGGCACCCAGTTGCACCTTTTCCGACAGACCATCCAGCAGCTGGATTTCCCCGTGTACTTGACGTGCCACCACCATGTGAAAGCTGTTCGACCCCAAATCTATGGCGGCCAGATGTTCGCCCTGCTGCATGCATACTCCTTCTGCGAATTGGCCGATAGTACCCTGAAATCATGGCGTTAGGATGTCAGCGCCGACGCATAAACATTGTTTTACTGTGCCGCTATTAGCCGGCGATAGGCAAATCCAGTGACGATAATTCATTCCCTCGCTTGAAAATGAGTGCCTGCAACCTGATATTATTGCCCAGTGCGCTGCCTCCCAGACGGAGCAGCCAATCCCTTTATATCAGGAGAAATCGATGAGCGGCGAGATTATCAATGTGACCGACGCGGACTTTGAAGCCCAGGTCATTAATGCAGACGGCCCGGTGCTGGTGGATTACTGGGCACCCTGGTGTGGCCCCTGCAAAATGGTCGCGCCGATCCTGGAGCAGCTGGCGGGTGAATACGAAGGCCGCCTGACTATCGCCAAGATCAACATCGACGATAACCCGGAAACCCCGAAAAAATACGGTGTTCGCGGCATCCCGACCCTGAGCGTGTTCAAAAATGGCAACGTGGAAGCCACCAAGGTAGGTGCCCTCTCCAAGAGCCAGCTGAGCGCCTTCCTGGACAGCACGCTGTAAGTCTTGAAACACCCTGTAACGCCCCGGTCGACCGGTCGGGGCATTACAGGCCTCCCGGCTATAGACAGCCCTTCCGCAGAGTGGTAGATTCCAGAACAGCTTTAAGGAACCTCCTTACAAGCACCCCCTTTTAGTTAGTCCTTCGGAACCTCTGGTTACCCTATATTCCTGTGGCCCCCTTTTAGGCTTGCCGGGCCAGATTCCGAAAAACCGGATTACCAAAACAACTGTGGCACCGCAGGCGGTGCATCCCCTCAATTCATTCAAACCAAAACAGACGCCAATGAATCTTTCTGAACTGAAGCAGAAGCCGATTGGAGAACTTCTGAACATTGCCAAGGAACTCGGCCTCGAGAACCTGGCAAGAACCCGCAAGCAGGACGTCATCTTTTCCATTCTCAAACGTGCCGCCAAAAATGGCTCCGACATTTACGGCGACGGCGTACTGGAGATCCTGCAGGACGGCTTCGGCTTCCTTCGTTCCGCCGAAGGTTCCTACCTGGCAGGCCCGGACGACATCTACGTCTCCCCGAGCCAGATTCGCCGCTTTAACTTGCGCACCGGCGACACCATTTCCGGCAAGATCCGGCCCCCGAAGGATGGCGAACGCTACTTCGCCATGCTCAAGGTCAACGAGATCAACTTCGACAAGCCGGAAAACGCCAAGAACAAGATCTTGTTTGAAAACCTGACGCCCCTGTTCCCCACCGAGCGTCTGGTCATGGAGATCGGTAACGGCTCCACCGAAGACATCACCACCCGGGTGATTGATCTGGTGGCCCCGATCGGCAAAGGGCAGCGCGGCCTGATCGTGGCCCCGCCCAAAGCCGGTAAGACCATGCTCCTGCAGAACATCGCCCAATCCATCGCCCGCAACAATCCCGAAACCCACATGATCGTACTGCTCATCGATGAGCGTCCGGAGGAAGTGACCGAGATGTCACGGACCGTGCGCGGTGAAGTGGTGGCCTCCACCTTTGACGAGCCGCCGGCCCGTCACGTACAGGTGGCGGAAATGGTGATCGAAAAAGCCAAGCGACTGGTTGAGCACAAGCAGGACGTGGTGATTCTGCTCGATTCCATCACCCGTCTGGCTCGCGCCTACAACACCGTACAGCCCAGCTCAGGCAAGGTCCTCACCGGTGGTGTTGACGCCCACGCCCTGGAAAAACCCAAGCGCTTCTTCGGTGCCGCGCGGAACATCGAGGAAGGCGGCAGCCTGACCATCCTCGCCACCGCTCTGGTAGACACCGGCTCCAAAATGGACGAAGTGATCTACGAAGAGTTCAAGGGCACCGGCAACATGGAACTGCATCTGGACCGCAAGGTAGCAGAGAAACGCGTGTTCCCGGCCATGAACATCAAGAAGTCCGGCACCCGTCGTGAAGAGCGCCTGGTGAGCGAGGACGAACTGCAGAAGATGTGGATCCTGCGCAAGGTACTGCACCCCATGGACGAAATCGCCGCCATGGAATTCCTCATCGACCGCATGAAGCAGACCAAGACAAACCTGGAATTCTTCGATTCCATGAAGCGGAAGTAATAGACGCGACACGCGGCATACTTCACGCAACACACAAAACCCCGCTCCGGCGGGGTTTTGTGTGTTAGGGGCACAAGCCTCCATTGCGAAGCCGCTGTGGCGCCTTGCTTGCAAGCGATCCAGGCCCAAGCGAGGAAACAAACAGGTTCGAGTTTCGAAAACCTGAGAATCGCGAAAAGCGGCGAGTCTTTTGCCTTTCGAAACTCGCTTCTCGCAACTCGCTTCTTCATCCGGGCCTCAATCGCTTTCAGGCAAGTTATTCGCTTCGCTCCTCCTTCGGGGCCGCACTGCGTGCGTTACTCCGCTGCGCTACGTTCCCACAGGTGCTCCGCAGCACCCTCTACTCGCCGCTCACCCCCTTCCTGCTATACTCGCCGCACAACCTTCCGGTTAGCTGAACAACAAGGAACGCCATGAAATACCGCGACCTGCGAGACTTCATCACCCAGCTTGAGCAACGGGGCGAGCTAAAGCGCATCACTGTGCCGGTGGATCCGAATCTGGAGATGACCGAGATCTGTGATCGCACTCTGCGAGCGGGCGGGCCGGCGTTGTTGTTTGAAAACCCGGTTGGCTTCGGCACACCGGTTCTGGGCAACCTGTTCGGCACCGAGCGTCGGGTAGCGCTGGGCATGGGACGTGAGTCGCTTGAAGAGCTGCGCGAGCTGGGTGAGCTACTGGCGTTCCTGAAAGAACCGGAGCCGCCAAAAGGCTTTCGCGATGCCTGGGAAAAACTGCCGGTGTTCCGCAAGGTGCTGAGCATGTCGCCGAAGGTCTCCGGCAGCGGCCCCTGTCAGGAAAAGGTGCTGGAAGGCGACGAGGTGGATCTTTACAAACTGCCCATCCAGACATGCTGGCCTGGCGATGCCGGTCCGCTGGTCACCTGGCCACTGGTGATCACCCGTGGTCCGCACAAGGAGCGCCAAAATCTGGGCATCTACCGCCAGCAACTGATCGGCCGCAACAAACTGATCATGCGCTGGCTGAGCCATCGCGGCGGCGCACTGGATTTCCAGGAGTGGCAACAACAGCATCCCGGTGAACCCTTCCCCGTCGCCGTGGCACTGGGTGCCGACCCGGCCACCATTCTGGGTGCCGTCACCCCGGTACCGGATACCCTCAGCGAATACGCCTTCGCAGGCCTGCTGCGTGGCTCGAAAACCGAGCTGGTGAAATGCATTGGCAACGACCTGCAAGTCCCCGCCAGTGCCGAGTTCGTGCTGGAAGGCCACATCTACCCGGACGAGATGGCCGACGAGGGCCCGTTTGGCGATCACACCGGCTACTACAACGAAGTGGAACGCTTCCCGGTATTTACCGTGGAGCGCATCACTCACCGCCGCGACCCCATCTACCACAGCACCTATACCGGCCGGCCACCGGATGAACCCGCCGTGCTGGGCGTGGCCATGAATGAAATCTTCGTACCGATCCTGCGCAAGCAGTTCCCGGAAATCGTCGATTTCTACTTGCCGCCGGAAGGCTGTTCCTACCGCATGGCGGTGGTCACCATGAAGAAGCAGTACCCCGGCCATGCCAAGCGCGTGATGATGGGCGTGTGGTCGTTCCTCCGTCAGTTCATGTACACCAAGTTCGTGATTGTCTGCGACGACGATGTGAATGCCCGTGACTGGAAAGACGTGATGTGGGCCATCACCACCCGCATGGACCCGGCAAGGGATACGGTAATGGTGGAGAACACCCCCATTGACTACCTCGACTTCGCCTCTCCGGTGGCGGGCCTGGGCTCGAAGATGGGCCTGGACGCCACCAGCAAGATGCCCGGCGAAACCAGCCGCGAATGGGGCCGAGCCATCAGCATGGACAAAGCGGTGAAGGATAAGGTGGATGAAATGTGGTCCAGTCTCGGAATCGACAGTGAACAGTGAACAGTGAACAGTGAACAGTGAACAGTGAACAGTGAACAGTGAAGGCTGCCTGGGCAGCCTTCACTGTCAAGTTCTCTCAGTTTTTCTTTGTTTTTTTAACGGAGGCAGGCGCACCCAAACCCGGTCGCAAGCACCTTTATCGGAATCACCATGTCGCGCAATCGCGCAACTATTAACTGTTAACTATTCACTATTAACTGCATTTTTTGTACCATGGTGCCAAATAAGAAAAAGGTGAATCATGGCACTCCTCAGCTCCATTGATCGACGCAGTTTCCTGAAAACCCTGGCCAGCACAGGCGCCATCGGTGCGGTCGCCCCGCAGACGCTGCTGGCCGACACAGCCGAGTCAGCGCCGCTATGGCAAAACTGGTCGGGCAATCAGCAGGCCAACCCCAATCAGTTACTGTTCCCACGGGATGAGAAAACCCTGCGTGACGCCGTCACCGCCAGCACCGGCACACTGCGCGCCTTTGGCGGCAGCCATTCCTTCAGCGGCATTGTTCCCACCAATGACACCCTGATTTCCCTCGAAGCCATGGCCGGCCTGCGCGGCCAGCACGATAACCAGTTCACCTGGGGCGGGGGCACCCGGTTGGGCATGGCCAGCGCACAGGCTTACTCTCTCGGCCACAGTTTCACCAATGAGCCGGACATCAATCTCCAGTCACTGGCTGGCGCGATTGCCACCAGCACCCACGGCACGGGCAGCAACCTGACCAGTCTGTCAGGGCAGGTCGAAGCCCTGACGCTGATGCTACCCAGCGGCGACACCCTGCAACTCACCGAACAGGATGGCGACCGTTTTCTGGCTGCCTGCTGCAGCGTCGGCGCACTCGGTATCGTCACCGATATTACCTTTCGCCATGAGCCGGCCTATCGCCTCAAGGAACATACCTGGACGCTACCTTTGCGCGAAGCAATGGATTTTGTCGAAAAGGAAAAAGACAACTTCCGGCATATCGAGTTTTTCGCCTTCCCACTGGGCAATCAGGCCATCGTCAAAACCATGGAAATCACTGACGATCCCCAGGACAGCCCTCCCCGCGAGGATGACAACGAGTTACTGGAAACCATCTGCAAGGTAGCCATGCATGCAGGCTGGTTGACTCCCTCCCTGCAGAAACTGGTCACCCTGTTTGTGGAAGACAGCACTTTTGTGGGCGACTCTCCCACCGTGTATGGCAACCGCCGCACGGTGCGCTTCAATGAAATGGAGTACACCGTAGCAGCCGAAGATGGCATGGCCTGTCTGGAAGAAGTCTGCGACACCTTACGCAAACAAGACATCAATGTGTTCTTCCCCATCGAGTTTCGCTATGTGGGCCGCGATGACCGGCTGCTCTCCATGTTCCACGAACGTGACGGCGCCAGCCTGTCCATCCACCAGTATTTCGCCCAGGATTATCAAAAGGTGTTCGCACCGGTGGAACCGATCCTGAATCGTTATTCCGGCCGTCCGCACTGGGGCAAGCTGCATAGTCTTGGCCGACAGCAACTGGCCGAACTCTATCCAGCCTTTGACCGCTTCCAGAGCGTGCGCCGGGAACTGGATCCACAGGGCAGGATGCTCAATCCGCATTTGATGCGTTTGTTTGCGTGACGATGGTCAACGCCATGGCGGACATTGAAGCGTAGCGCAGAACAGCCGTAGGCTGGCCCGGAGGGGGTGAGCGCAGCGAGTCATTTCCACCCTACGAATAGCTCCGCTAACCACAAGGTAAAATGGTGATCGGTCCATCACCTCAAACAAGACAGGGGTAAGCAATGAATCGCCGTGGATTTCTGATTGGATTGGGTGCCATTGCAGCGGGCGGCTGGCTATTGCGCCCGGATAATCAGGGCGCTCCCCACGCAGCCTACTTCCAGACCATCAACGACAACCTGAAAAAAGAAGGCCCGGGCCGCCCTCTGATGCTGGTCGACAGGCAGCGCCTGAAAGCCAACTGTCAGACCCTGATGGGCATGATCCCGGAACACTGCGACTTTCGCATCGTGGCCAAATCCCTGCCCAGTATCCCCCTGATTCAAGACGTCATGGCCCACACCGACAGTCAGCGCGTCATGGTGTTCCACCAGCCGTTCATGACCGCCCTTGCCGACGCCGAACCTGGCTGCGACATGCTGCTTGGCAAGCCCATGCCGATTCAGGCTGCTCGACAATTTTACCGGGAACTGGATAGCGACAACGCCTTTGATCCCGACCAGCAATTACAGTGGCTAATCGACAGCCTGCCCCGCCTTCGCCAATATTTGGCACTGGCCCGCGAGCTGAATCGTCCCATGCGAATCAATGTGGAAATTGATGTTGGCCTGCACCGTGGCGGACTCACCTCTCCCACACAACTGGATGCCATGCTGGAGCTGATCCACGCCAATCCGAACCACCTCAGCTTCAGCGGTTTCATGGGCTACGATGCCCATGTTGGCAAGCTGCCCGGCTTTATCCAAAGTGCCGACGCAGGCCATCGGGAAACCGAAGCGGTTTACCAGTCTTTTATTGATCATCTGTATCAGCAAGCGCCCCGGTACCGGAAGCAGCCTCTCTGCTTTAACGGCGCAGGCAGCCCCACTATTGCTCTGTATGACGACACCTCTGTGGTCAACGAATTAAGCGCGGGGTCCTGCCTGGTAAAAGCCACTGATTTCGACCTGCCACTGCTGGCAGACTTTCAGCCCGCCGTCTTCATTGCGGCCCCCGTCATCAAGACCATGGACGGCCTGAACCTGCCTGGCCCGATTCCACTCGGTGATGCCTGGCAACGCTGGGACCCGAATCGCCAACGCACCTACTTCATCTATGGTGGCTACTGGAAAGCCGATCCTGTTTCACCCGCCGGCATCCGTGCCAATTCCGTGTATGGTGCCAGCAGCAATCAGATGATGTTCAATGGCAGCCCCGATACAGCCCTGACCCCGGACGACCAACTCTTTTTCCGTCCCACCCAAAGCGAGTTTGTGATGCTGCAATTGGGTGATATCGCGGTGTGGGAGCATCAGACAATCAGCCAGTGGTGGCCACCGTTACCCCAGGGACGCGGAGCCTGAGGAGGCTCCCCTCACGAAATACATAACCACATCCGGTTCTCGACACAAACCCGGTGGTCACCACCGGGACTTTAACCCGCCTTTTACAACCCGCAGGAACATCCCGCCGCCACACGCCACTAACTCCATGAGACATCAACCAAGGAGGATGACTCATGAAGAAAATTATCTTCGCATCTATTCTGATCAGTGCCGCCGCAACCGTCAGCGCCGGTGACGTTATTGACAGTGACAGCGCCGCCATTAATCAGGGCATCCGGGAAGGCACCCAGGTGCGTATGGAAGGCGAGATTGTTCAGTCGTTAGGTGATGAACGCTATCTGTTGCGCGACCGCAAAGGGCAGATAGAAATCGAGCTGGACGACAAACTCACTGCCGACCGTCCGCTCAAGTCTGGTACTCAGGTGAGTTTCACTGGAGAAGTGGAACATGATGATGGTCGCAGCGTTGTCGAGGTGGACAAAATCCGCTCCATTAAAGGCGCGGTGGGCACCTCCAGCACCTCCATCATCAGTAACTGATATCCACCAAAAAGGCATGGCAGCTTTCCCTGCCATGCCCCGCCAATCCGGCTCATACCATCCCGTCCCAAGGGCGACCACTGCCGAATTAAAGATTTGTACCTCTAATCCTCATTCTAACGAATTGGAGACAAAATCATAAATCAGCAGCAAGTCTACAAAAACAACAAGAAGAGCTGGAATCATGTACAGAAAAAAATATTTCCATATCATACAGGTGCCATCTAAAACTTCTGAAAAACCATAGCGATGAGGCACGATAAAGGCATACAGAGAAAAGCATATAACCCCGGCAATATTTCCGTAGACATAGAAGTTCAAAACAATCAGAGAGGCAATGTACGCTCCTCCAACCATCAGAAACTGCGCCAAAATTTCTTTTCTTTTATCGCGCTGTTCTTTCATCACAGGAACCCATCACACGAACACTGACAAGCTGCTTTTCATTGCATAATATTCACAAAGACATTCATTGGTGGCTCACCAACTTCCCCATAATTAAATTTATTCATTCCCTCGAAGTTAGCAGGCGAAGGACGCTACCAACCTGCGGAACGGCGCCGACCAGATAGAACGCCCACACTCAAGCAATTCTAATAATAAAGGCCGTCGACAGCGTTGACGGCCTTTATGAAACCACACCAGGGTTTTAGAAGTTTGCCTGCAAGCCAACCCAGAAATTACGGCGAGCGTCCTTATTGTTGTAGTCGTCGTAGTACACCGCATCAAAGCCACCGGAACCGTTGTCTTCGAAGGCCACATCGTAGGTGGTGAAGTCTTCATCCAGCAGGTTGTTGATGCGCGCGTTCAGGCTGACAGATTCGTTCAGCTGAACACGAGCCCCCAGGTGGTAAATCTCATAGTCTTTCCAGTACTCACCACCAGTTGCATCGGTGTTCAGCCCGCTGCGTCCGAAGCCTCGGAAACGGTCATGACGGCCTTCCACGGTCAGGAACATGCCGAACTTCTGAGTAGCTTGCCAATCCAGAGTACCGTTGAACATATGGCGGGCGCTGCCGGTAAGCGGGTAGCCTTTGCCTTCGCCACTCTTCACCTCACTATCGATGTAAGTGTAGTTGGCTCGCAGGGACCAACGCTGGGAGATCTGGTAACGACCCGCAAACTCAGCCCCGCTGATAACGGCCTTGTCCACGTTCACCGGCTGAGTCACCAGCCCACCAAGGGAGTCATATTGCCCAAGGTCCACACAGGGAGTCTGGCCACCGGTGGCAGAACACAGCTCACTGTCCTGACGGACAATCTTGTCCTTAAAGTCATTCTGGAACACGGTGACGTTGGCGCTATGGCGATTCGGGCTTTCCCAGTACAGAGCAAGCTCTGAGTTCACACTGGTTTCCGGCTCCAGATCCGGGTTACCCACCCAGGGGCGGGTGCCCTGACCGCCGAAGCCGGTAATGCCGTTATAGAGATCCGTGGTCTTTGGGGTCTTGTAGCCAGTACTAACGCCCCCTTTCACGGTCCATGCAGGATTCAGGGTATAGACACCGTACAAACGCGGGCTAACCTGATCACCAAAGGTTTCGTGGTTGTCGTAACGCACACCGGTAGTGAGGGTGAACGGATCCACAATGGTCCAGTTGTCTTCCGCATACAAAGCCCAGAAGTTGTTCTCGGATACTTCTCCCGGGTTACCGTCTTCAAGACCGAAGATGCCATCTTCCAATTCACCACGCAGCACCTGGGTACCCACCACCACAAAGTGCTGGTCATTGATGGGCAGGTCCAGTTTTCCATCCAGGCGCAGTTCATTGCTTTCCAGCTTGCGCTGGGCACGGGGCAGGAAAGTTGCACTCAGTACATCCAGACAGGCATCACTGCCAGCATCGGCTACACAGTCAGCGTTGTTGGCGATAATGTCATCGTACTGCTGGCGCTCTGCAGCAGTCAGTGGCATGGTGCGACCATCATTGTTGGTGGCCAGATAGGTCAGGGACACATTACTGAAACCGAAGCCCCACTCTCCCTCATGGGTCAGAGCAATCTGCTCACGAGTGAATTCCTGATCTTCCGCATAACCAGCTCGAGGCAGACGCTCCGGGCTGTCGTGGGTACCCAGCTGACTTTCGGAGTTGTCGTAAGTCTGCACGGAGTCATCGTAATCCAGCGAGATACGCTGGTTGTCGGTGGGATTCCAGCGCAGCGTAAAGCCCAGTGCCGCGTCCTCGTTATCCACGGTTCTGCCACCGCCACCAAAGCCAAGCTCTCGCTCCTGAACAACGCCATTGGGATCGGTGACCGGGTCGTACTCAGGGTTGGAGGCATCCTGACTATAAAGGCTGCCCCGCAGGGCAAGACCAAACTGCTTGCCCAACGGGCCGGATACGGAGAAATCAGTGGTAGAAGAATCACCGTACTGGTCGTATTCCTGGATAGTACGGCTCACATTGATGCTACCGCCCCACTGGTCGTACTGCTTCTTGGTGATGATGTTGATCACCCCGCCCATGGCATCGGCACCATAGAGGGTGGATGCCGGACCGCGAATCACCTCAATACGCTCGATAGCTTCCAGTGGCGGAATATGATTGAACTGATTACCGCCGAAGTTGTTCGGGTAGATATCACCATGGTTATTCTGGCGGCGGCCATCAATCAGGATCAGGGTGTAGTCTGCGCCCATGCCACGCATGGAGATACCTGATTGGCCGGTCTTGTCACGGGTCTCCCCCACATCCACCCCTTCCAGGTCACGGACCGCATCCACCACGGAGGTGAATGGTCGGCTATGCAGCTCTTCCTGACTGATCACCGAGATACTGGCCGGAGCATCCGTAATTTTCTGCTCATAACCCGCCGCGGATACCACTTTCACGGCATCCAGCTCATGGGCTTCATCAGCCAGAGCCACGCTAGTTGCGGATAGTGTCAACGCGGTAAATAAACAAGAACGAGAAGCTGGTACCCGGATAAAACTCATTGGAATCCCCCACTGTGTCCTACAAGACAGACGACGAAGGGGCGGAATCTTGCCGTTATTGAGAATCAATATCAAACAATAACCAATATCAAACACGTAAATTTTGTAAGCAGCGCAGTATCCAGGGATACCCGTGATCAACCCGGAAGTCGCCATTCTCTCTGTGATCGACCGCTGCATGCGCCAGTCACCTCAACCGGGCTTCTCTTTCTTCCTTCTTTATCCCTATTGGCCCTAATTCCCGACCGTTCAGTCATCACGGCTATTCGACTCGTTGATATTTACATTAGCCACTGTTACATTCGCTGAACTTGACGATGTCCAGATAGGTCAGACATGCCCATTCTCAATCCCGCCGCCATGCCCGAACAGCGTGGTTACATCCCCACCAGCGAAGAGCTGGAAGGATTCCGTGCCGCCCAGAAACTGGCCTATGCTGCCGCTGAAGCAGTGGCTGCCGAGCTAAAGCCAGGCATGACCGAGAAGCAGGCCGCAGCCCTGCAGGAAACCTGGCTGCGCGATCACGGCGTGAATGACTGGCTGCATGCCCCCTTTGCCTGGTTCGGTGATCGCACCGCCTTTCAGGGCTTTAAGGTAGCGGTGCAGTTCCTGCCTACCAATCGCCGGCTGGAAGAGAATATGCCTTTTATTCTCGATAACGCCCCGGTGCTGAATGGCTTCACTGCCGATATTGGTTACGCCGGTGTGCTCGGTGAAAACCCGATCCTCGACCGCATCCTCGATGACCTGGCGCCACAGCGCGCCATGATTCTTGAGCTGATCCGCCAGGGCCGCGCCATGAATGATGTGTCCAAGGCAGTGGACAAGCTGATCCTGATGCAGGGCTTCGAGCCCCGCCACAAGGCCTACCCCTTCGAAGTACTGGCCCACCAGGTCACCCGCCAGGCTCCGCGCGACAAACCACGCCGCACCATGCCCTTCAAGTTTGGTCTGGATTTCCTCTCCACCCTCGGCCAGGTGGCGCTCGTCGCCAGAAAACAAGGCTGGTCGCCGCTGTGGAATTCCGGCGAAGGCTCCAACCATGCGCCGGTACCGGGTCTGTGGGCGGTGGAGCCGCACCTGGGTTTCCGTGGCGTGGGCGCCAAATTCGAAGAATTGCTGGTGATTACTGAAGACGATGCCTACTGGCTGGACGACGACGTCCCCCATGTGAAGCGCTGGAAAGCGCGCGGCCTGTGGCCCGTCAAGGATGTACCGCTGCTGGGAGAGCCCGCATGAACATGTCTACCGTAAACAGTGCCGGGGTCGACCTGCAGGTCTTCACCTACGGTGATGAGAAGAAGCAACCCATCGTGCTGGTGCACGGCTACCCGGACAATCACAGCGTGTGGGAGCCAGTCGCCAAGCTGCTGGCTGACAAATACTTCGTCATCACCTATGACGTACGCGGTGCCGGCGGCTCCGATGTACCCAGGAAACAGGCGGATTTCCGCATGGCACTGCTCTCTGCAGACTTGAAAGCCGTGGTGGAATCCTGCATCGGTGAACGCGCTTTCCACCTGGTGGGCCACGATTGGGGCTCCATCCAGAGCTGGGAATCGGTTACCGCTGACGGCCCGCTCAAGCAACGCATTCTTTCCTACACGACTATTTCTGGCCCCTGCCTGGACCATATGGGTTACTGGCTGCGCAAGCGCACCCTGAACCTGTCCGCTTCGGCCAAAGCCAAGGTGTTCAAGCAGGCGCTCAGCTCCTGGTACATCGGCTTTTTCCATCTGCCGGTACTGGCTCCCAGCGCCTGGCAAGGCGGCCTGGACAAACTGTGGCCCAAGTACCTCAAGCATCGCGAGCAAGTCGAAGAGCCAGAAGCGAATCCCACTCAGGGCAAAGATGGCAAACACGGCGTACAACTCTACCGTGCCAACTTCCGCAACAAGCTGATCAACCCGGAGGAGCGTCACGCCGCCTGCCCGGTACAGTTGATCGTACCCACCCGTGACAACTACGTGGGCACCCAGCTGTTTGAAGATCTGCACTACTGGGTGGATGAACTGTATCGCCGCGACATCAATGCCAACCACTGGGTGCCGCTGAGTCACCCGGAAAAGATCGCGGCCTGGATCGAGGAATTTGTCAGCGGCGTGGACAAGGGCAAGATGAGCGGCGCCCTGCAACACGCACGGGTACGCCCGGAACGTCGCAAGCTGCCCCTTTACGGCAAGACGGCTGTCATCACCGGCGCAGGTTCCGGTATTGGCCGCGCGACTGCCTTCAAGCTGGCGGAAGCCGGTGCCGACCTGGTGTGCGTGGACATCAACGACGAAGCCGCTGAACGCACTGCCGAACTGAGCCGCCTGCTCGGTGCCAGCGCCTGGTCACGCAAGGTGGACGTGGGCTCCGCCCAGGCCATGCAGCGTCTGGCCAAATGGGTGGAGAAAGAGCTCGGCGGTGCCGATATCGTCATCAACAACGCAGGCATCGGCATGGCCGGTGGCGTGCTCGACACCTCTACCCAGGACTGGGACCGCATCCTCAAGGTCAACCTGTGGGGTGTGATCCACGGCTCGCGACTGTTTGCCCAACAGATGGTGGACGCTCACCGTTCCGGCCACATCATCAATGTAGCCAGCGCCGCCGCCTTCGCCCCCAACCGCAAGCTGGCCGCCTACTCCACCAGCAAGGCCGCGGTGTACATGCTCAGCGAATGTTTGCGCGGTGAACTGGCGGATCAGGATATCGGTGTCACCGCCATCTGCCCCGGTTTCGTGGCCACCGGCATTGCCAGCAACACGGTTTACACCGGCATGAGTGATGAAGAACAGGCAGCCAAACGTGCCAAGGCCGATGCCTTGTACCAGCGCCGCAACTTCTCACCAGACGAAGTGGCCGAAGCCATTCTCAAGGCTGTGCTCACCAACCCGGCGCTGTCGCTGGTAGGTGCCGAGGCCTGGACCACTCGTCTACTCAGCCGTTTCGCCCCGGCGCTGTCGCGTCGTGTGGCTCGTATCGACATTACCCCTTAAGCACTCTTGATGGAGAACAACACCATGAACGCACCCGTGCGCCATCAATTGAAAGCCCGTCGTGTCCAGTTTGAATTCGACGAGACGCCACTGCACTGGCTCAAGGACGACCCGTTTTCTACCCATGTCATCAATGGCATTCACCTGCTGTTGCCAGAAGGTGAACTGTGGTTCTGTCGGGTATACAACCAGGCGCTGCCTTATGTCACCGACGATCAGCTACGCGCCGACGTGGAAGGCTTTATCCGCCAGGAGGCGGTGCATTCCCGTCAACACAGCAAGGCGCAGCTCTACCTGACCCGTCATGGTCTCGACTACGACGAGTTCCTCAATAAGGTGAACTGGCTGTTCAAGGATTTCCTTGGGGATGACACCCCGTTCGGCAGCAAATGGCTGAAGCCTGTAGTGCCGGAGAAATTCTGGCTGGTGCTCCGTGTTGGTGTGATTGCCGCCATCGAACATTTCACCGGCGTGCTCGGCCAATGGGCCATGGACAACGAAAGCTGGGAAGCCAATGGTGATCCCGCCATGGTGGATCTGTTCAAATGGCACCTGGCCGAGGAAGTGGAACATCGCACCGTGGCCTACGACCTGTTCGAACACCTGTGCAAGACCCAGCTGGGGTTCTATGTGAGCCGCCAGGCACTGATGGCCATCGTGTTCCCGCTGTTCATCTATTTCATTACTGAGGGGGCTCGCTCCCTGGCGGGCCAGGATCCGGATCCGGAAATTCGCAAGATTCGCAGAACGATGATCCCGCGTCTGCTGTGGGAACTACAACGGGTCGGTGAGAAAACCGAAAACGTGCCCACCTTCAGCTTCCTGGTGAAGGCCACCGCACGCTGGGTCAGCCCTCGGTTCCACCCCATCCATGAAGGGGATACGCAACAGGCGCTGGATTATCTGGCACGCTCTCCGGCAGCCAGGGCAGCAGCAATGGTGTAATGCTGTAAAAAGCGACGTAACCACAGAGGGCACAGAGGCCACTGAGAAAAAGCCTTCCTCAGTGATCTCTGTGCCCTCTGTGGTAAACCGTCTTTTGTTTTTACGTGTTGCGTGTCAGCGCGGCCGCCCCTTCACATCGGCACCCGATCAAACCAGGGTTGAGCCTGCTCCAGCTGTGCAGCCAGAGCCAACAGCTTGCCTTCATCACCATGACCACCCACAAACTGGGAACCCAGCGGCAGTCCCGCCTCTGTCCAGTGCAGCGGCACCGACATGGCTGGCACACCGGTGACATTGGCGAACTGGGTGAAGGGCATGTACTTGAAGTTCTCCATAGCCATGTCTTCAATCAGACCCGTCTTCATCAGCAGTTTCTCTGCGCCAACCTTAAGCACCACTCTCAGCGCCGCTTGCTGAAGTGACGGCGTTGCCATCGCCCCCACTTTGGCCGGTGGCAGCGCCAACGTCGGCGTCAACCAGAAGTCATAGCGCTCCAAAAACTGGTCCAGCGCGATCATATAGAGCTGCCAGCGACTCTGACACTTCACGTACTCGCTGGCTGGCGTGGCACGACCGAACGCGGCGATCCCCAGCGTATCCAGTTCAAAGCCCTCATCGCCGCAACCGGTCAACGCTTTCACTTCGTCCACTTCCGCTGCGCATTGCCCGAACCACACGGTGAGCCAGTCCATACACATCTGCTTGGCGTCCATCTGCGGCTCGGCCTCTTCTACCTCATGGCCAAGATCGCGCAGCAATGCCACCGTTTTTTCCACCGCTTTCACTGCTTCAGCGTCCACCTCCGTACCCAGAGGAGAGCGCGTAGAAAAACCAATACGCAAACGTCCCGGAGGGTTGGCCGCTGCTTGCGCATAAGGTTGTGGCGGCGGAGCAATATGGAACAGACTGCCGCGCTCATCCCCTTGGGCGATATCCAGCAGCAAGGCACTGTCACGGACGGAACGGGTTAAAACATGATTCACGGCAATGCCGTGCATGGCCTCGGTGAAAGTCGGCCCCCAGGGAGTACGACCACGCCCCGGCTTCAGCCCGAACAGCCCACAACAGGCGGCCGGAATCCGAATGCTGCCGCCACCATCATTGGCTCCAGCTACCGGCACCACACCCGCCGCCACCATGGCCGCCGAGCCCCCGGAGGAGCCCCCGGTGGTATGGGCTGTATTCCAGGGATTGCGCGATGGGCCGTAAGAATCCGGCTCGGTGATTCCCTTGGCGCCAAACTCTGGCGTATTGGTTCTGCCGAACGGCACAAGGCCTGCCTGCTTCCAGCGCGCCACCAGAGTGGAATCCTGCTCGGCACGGATATCGTGCTTCTTGCGTGCCTTGTTGCCTCGGTAATCCGGCTCACCAGCGATTTCCTGGAACAGATCCTTCACCAGCATGGGCACCCCTGCCAGCGGACCTTCCAGCGAAGACCCGGCTCGCTGACGGGCCTTTTCGTAGAGCGGGATGATCATCCCGTTCAGCTCAGGATTAACCGCCTCGGCACGATGGATCGCAATCTCCAGCAACTCAGAGGCCTGCACCTCGCCCTTGCGAATCAGCTCCGCCAGACCGATGGCATCATACTTTCTGTATTCTTCGAAGTTCATGAATTCTCCTGCTCTCCCAACGCTGCCAAAGGTCGCACGGCAGCAGCACCAATACTGTGGCATAGTCTGCGATGCAACATGCGCCAATACTTGTGTGTTTCGGTTACCACAGTCAAAAAATGAGGCAGGAAATGAGAGCTATCGGATTCAATCAGCCCCGCGCCATCGACGACGTACATGCCCTTGAGGACATCCAGCTCGACCTGCCTTCCCCCGGCCCACGGGACCTGTTGGTTGCCGTTCAGGCCGTTTCCGTCAATCCCATTGATACCAAACTTCGCCAGCGCCCGCTGGATCAACCCGGTTACCGGGTACTGGGCTTTGATGCCGCCGGGGTGGTGGAAGCGGTAGGCAGTGAAGTCAGCGGATTTCAAAAGGGTGACCGGGTCTGGTATGCCGGCGCAGTACAACGCCAGGGCAGCAATGCAGAACATCAATGCGTGGATGAACGCCTGGTAGCTCACAAGCCCAATAGCCTTGGTATGCAGGAAGCCGCCGCCTTGCCACTGACCGCCCTCACGGCCTGGGAGGCACTGGAGGATCAACTGGGTTTCCATCCCGGAGAATGCGAAGGCAAAACCCTGCTGGTAATAGGCGGCGCCGGCGGGGTGGGCTCCATCGCCATTCAGCTGGCCGCCAAACACTTTGGTCTTCGCGTAATCGCCACCGCTGGCCGCGACACTTCAGCCAACTGGTGTGAAGCCATGGGCGCCCATGCACTGGTGGATTACCGCGAACCCATTGCTCCACAATTGGAAACACTGGGTGTCCCCCAGATAGACGGCATCTTTATTACCCAGAATCTGGATGACTACTGGCAAACCGCCTGCCAGGTGATTGCCCCTCTGGGTGGCATCTGCGCCATCGTCGATGCCCGTGGCCCGCTGGATCTGAATCCGCTGAAACCGAAAAGTGCCCGCTTTAGCTGGGAGTTCATGTTCACCCGCGCCATGTTCGCGCAGGACATGCAGCGCCAGGGCGACATCCTCGCACAACTGAGCAAGCTGGTAGATACCGGCACCATCCAGACCACACTCAGCGAAGGCATGGGCGCGATCAACGCCGACAATCTCAAGGCCGCGCATAAGCGGTTGGAGGAAGGCAGCACCATTGGCAAGCTGGTGCTAGCGGGTTGGGAATAAAAGCAGTGACGAGATTCGAGTAACGAGTTTCGAAAGTCAGAAACACCGACAATTCCGAATCTCGTTACTCGTTACTCGTTACTCAGGGATTTTCGAGGACAGCCTCTACATCTTTCCACGCCACAATCTTGTAGTTCTGTGGCGCGTCCGGGAGGCGGTTGCGGCCGTCCTGGACCACCAACAGACCTCGGCTGTAGTCTCCACCCAGATCCACTGAGGTGACGTCCAATCCATCGGTCTCCGAGGCGCCATCGATGCCAGCGGCGGCATTCATGCCGATGCGGAATTTGCCTACCACGTCATGGGGATCATCGGCCTCGAGAACGACATAGCTGTCGTCGCCCTGACTGGATACCACCAGCCAGTTTTTGCCATCACGCTGGTAGAGCGCCATCCCTTCGATGTCATCCACCAGCACCTCACCGGCGGCCATCACTTCGGTGGCGCTTGCAGGTTGATCAGCACCGGCAGCAAACAGCCACACCGCCCGATCCTCTTCGCCAACAAACAGCCGCTGATCTTGCTCGTCGGCCACACACCCTTCCGGTTGGCTCGTGACCTGGAGCGTGCGCACCCGCTCACCGGTGACGCTGTCGCCCCCCGTCAGCAACCACTGCTCGATGAGGCCACTCTTGTCGTTGGCAAAGGCATACAGCCCCTTGTCATCCTGATACAGACAGATGCCGTAGATTTCCTTCATTTCTGTGAAGATCTGGCCGGCCTCCTGAACCTGACCACTCTGCGGATCGATCAGAAAAACATGCAGGCTGTTGTTGTCACGGTTAGAGGCAACGGCCACATCCCAACGTTGGCCAGCCACCGTGAGACCATATCGAAGATCCACATTGTTGAGGCGTCCCACTTCCAGAAACTGACGGGTCCTGCCATCCAGATCATAGACGTACAACCCCGCTTTTTTGTCCGTACCGAGCACGCGGCTGTGTGCCGGTGCGTTACGGTTTACCCAGATGGCGGGGTCATCGGCCGCATCACCAAAGCGCTCCACGCTGTCTGTTTGTGCTGACGGCAATACCACCGGGATCACAACGGACGCCTGCGCTTCTGCCCCCCAGGAAACCGTTGTGCTGACTACGCCAGCATTGCCATCATCCACCGCAAACAACACCAGTCCCGCATCAGAGACACTGGCTGCCAAGGTTTCCGGCTCTTCCAGATCCGGCACAGTCATCCGCCGCTGCAAGGTGCCATCCGCCAGGTACAGATTGACTGCTGCCGCCTCCTTATCCACCAACGCAACACCGCCGGGCAAGGTGATGACAGCGCTGGCGTTTTCGGCGATGTGGCCGTGGGGCGCAAGTCGATCCAGCAATTTCCGCTCAGCATCCTTTTCGGGATTGGCGTTATAGCGCCACAAACCGATAGACTCTTCAGCCACATACAGCGTTCCGTTGCTGTCATCCGCAGCGCAACTTTCCGCTCCCGGTGGCAGAACCAGATGACGAACAGGCAGGGCCTTGTCCGCCGCGCCCAACAACCATTGGTCAGCCCCTCCCCGCTCATCCAGCACGAAGACGGAGAGCAATGACTGATGATCACGGTAAAGACAGAAACCGCTGATTTCATAATCCGGTGCTGACATGCGCTGAATTTCCTGGACACGGTTTCCGTCCAGCGCAAACAACACGGCCTGGTTACTGTCACGATCCACGCTCACCAGATGGATCTGGCCAGCACTATCAACACGACCTTCCAGTCCTTCAAAATTACCGGACTGTAGCACCTGGTCACCGAGAGTCAGATCACCGTTCGCATTGACGGTAAAGATCTGCTGGTGATGAACCCACATACCCAACGGGTTACCGATGCGGGTTTCCTTGCTCCATGGCAAGTTAGAGGCCGGCATGACCGCCTCGCTGTTTTCCGCCTTTTCTCCCTGACAGCCACTCAGCGCCAGCAGCAGCGCGGTCAGGCCAGACAGTGTATAAATCATTCTCTTGTTACGCATTTGATCATTCCTTCAGACAAAAAAGAGCCGGGGGCATGCCCACCGGCCAGCCTGATTAAAGATTTTTCAGGGACAGACCCAACTTGAAGGTGGGACCGTACTCCTCGTACTGGGCGTTGAACTTTTCCTTTCCGGTGTAGGCATAGAACGGTTCATCATTGATGTTGATCGCCTCAAAGGTGAGCTGCAGATCTTCGGTCAGGAAATAATGGCCGTTGAAATCCAGCTGCACATGATCGTCGGTGTAAATGTCATAGCGCTTGTCCAGCGGATCGCTCACTTCCTGCAGGAATTTGCCCGTGTAGTTGGCCGCCAGACGCAGGCTGAGTCGCTTGTCTTCGTAGCCAAACATCAGGTTACCGGTTACATCGGACTGGCTAGGCAAGGCGATGTCCCGAGTCACGGTAACGCCGGTATCCTCATCAAAGGCATCAATCTCTGCAGTGGCATCCACAAAGGTGGCATTGGCACCCATCAGCAGGCCATTGAACGGCGCCGGCAGGCTGCTGAACTGCTTGGAGTAAGCCAGTTCAAGGCCATACAGGCTGGCATCGTTGCCGTTTTCGAAGGTTTCCGCATCACTGAAGAGCTCAAAGCCGGGGCTACCCCCCTTGTCGGTAAGGTAGGCAAAGTTCTTGATGTCTTTGTAGAACGCAAATGCCGACACCACACCGGCATGGCCCATGTAATGCTCAATGCCCAAATCCAGATTATTTGATTCCAGTGATTTCAGTTCCGGGTTACCAAAGCTGGCTTCATCGCCATCAATCTCAAAACCCGGAGACAGCTGTTCAAAGGTGGGACGCACCACACTGCGGGTGACAGCAGCACGCACCAGGGTGTCATTGGTGAGCTGATAACGGAGGTGCAACGCCGGTAGCCAGTGATCCTCGTCTTCTTCGAAATGGCTGGCCGTGATGGTGCCGTTGTCGTCGCCAAATCCATCCGCTTCGAAATCCAGCTTTTCATAACGCACACCGGCAAGAATACGCAGCTGCTGAATGTCCACCGTCCCCATCAGGTAAGCGGCCTGACGATCTTCAGACATCTCGAAGTCCTCGATGGCAGAATCCACATCTTCCAGTGTGCCAGCTCCGGCCACCAGCGGATTGATCCTGTCGGCATCAATCCCCGAGCCAAAGTTACCCAGCTGGTAATCCACATCGGTGGCAAAATCAGTGAGTACCCCGTCAGGCTCGTAGGTCCACACATTCACGTCACTGTCCTTGTCACGCTGGCTGGCCTTGCCGCCAAACTTGATAGAGGCAGGGTTTCCGTTCCAGTACATATCGCGGGTGAAGTCCAGCGCTATATCCACTTGCTCGTCAGTGGTCTTGCCTTCGGTCACTTCAATCCCGTCCAGCTCGTAATTGCTGTCGTCGTAGAAACCGGAGGGATACAGCGCCGAAGGCTTGCGGGTTCCCGTATAGCCTGCGTCAGTGAAATCACCGACAAAAACGGTGCTATCCGCATGGCGTGGCTCTTCTTCCTGCACTGTGCTGTAACCAACACGGAAATCTGTGGTCCAGTCACCGGATAAATGCTGACCACCGAGCACGAAGGAAGAAATATCCTGGGTTTCTTCCCTGTCTTTCAGCTCTTTCTCGACCTCCGCGATACCGGTCTGCCCAGGCTGTTGTGCCGCATCGAACGAGAAGATATTAGCCTGACGAATTTCCTCATCACGGAACTCGCTGTGTAGAGTTCGCAGGTAAAGGCTGGTGTCATCACTGAGCAGATAGTCAAAGTTCAGTGCAACGCCAAGCCGTTCACGGGTAATCATGTAATCCCGTTGCTCGAACTCTTCCAGTGCATTGTTATCATCAAAATCCCAGGCACCTCCGGTTTCGACATTGTCGGAACCGAAATCCCTCTCCCCCCAGCTGATGGCACCGGCCACCCCAAAGTTGTTGGCCCCTTCCCCAAGGGAAAACTGGTTACTGGCGGCCACCGCCAGTTCAGGACTGGTCTGGTCCGTGTGTTCGTCATAACTTGCCGCACCACTGACGGAATAGAACAAGCCATCACGATCAAAGGCGGACAGCGTCTTCACTTCCACCGTCCCGCCCAGGGAATTTCCGTCCATGTCCGGCGTCAGTGTCTTCACCACGGTGAGAGATTCCAGCAGATCCGCCGGAATCACATCCAGCGCCACGGCACGGCGCCCAGCCTCCGGAGCGGGCACCTGAATACCGTTGACCGTCACCGCATTCAAGTCAGGGGCGACACCGCGAACACGAACAAAGCGTCCCTCGCCCTGATCGCGCTCGATGGAGACGCCCGGCATACGCTGCAGGGATTCAGAGACGTTATTGTCAGGAAAATCGCCAATATCATCAGCGCGGGTGGTGGTTTCGATATTGTCCGCTTCCCTTTGTTCGGTTAGCGCACGGTTGGTACTGGCCGCCTGGCCGATCACGCGAACCGTTTCCAGCTCATTGCTTGTTTCAGCCGGAGAGTCTTCGGCTTGCACCTGACTACAGGCCAGCGCCACGGCAGTCGCCAGCAACGTGCGCGAAAAAGGCGGAATCAATCGTTTGGTCATGGACATGGTATCCCCCGGGCAATGCCCTGATGTATTGGCAATGCCGGCACCCTAGGCATGGGCCATGTCAGTTCTGTTACAGGGCTTGGGTGAAAGTGTCTTTTCAGCGGTACTTTTCCGGGTTATGAGCCGAGAGAACCCCAGGAGAGAAATCCAGTCGGACGTCTGACATCGGAGGTCTGATGCCCAAAGCCCAAACCTCACAGGTTTTACGGTCTTCAAACGTCCGACGTCAGACGTCCGACTCAAGATTTTTTCTTATCTCTCCTGAGCCAATCGCACCCCCCTTCTGAAAAAGTGACCAGGCATACCAATCCCAGCCAACGTCATCAAACTGACACCCTCTTGATGTAAAGCTGCAGCCAACCGGGAGGAGATAATGAACGTGAATAACCTGATAGCCCGCCATCGAGGCACTCTGATCATTCCCATCGTGATCGCCAATGTGATCCTGCTCGCCAATCTGGCCAGCGGGGACACCAAGAGCTGGCAGGAACTGGTTTGGCTGGATATTGCCGGTGAAGGAGGAGCCGCCCTGCTGGCCCTGTTGTGGATCGTGTTGATCCTCAATAGCCGCCCGGGCGGAAGGGTGACACGCATGCTGGTCGCCGGGCTCAGTGGTATTTTTCTGTCTTACTGGCAAGACGTGATGGATGAATTCATCCGTCTGCCCGATGCCATTGTGTGGGACCATTGGCTGGAATCCGGTGCCATGCCGGTGGGCATGATTCTGCTGACACTGGGCATCTATCACTGGCATAAGGAACAGCAAGCCATCTCCGCCCAGCTCATTCGCCGTGAACGAATTTTTCGTGAACACCGCAGCTTGGATAATCTGACCCCGCTGTCCGGCGCGCACTACCTGCGAGAACAATTAAAACGGGAATTAAGCCGCCCCGATCAACCCCTGGCGCTGATCATGCTGGACCTGCACTGCTTTGATCACAGCCGCCGGTTACTCGGCCCGTCAGACAGCGACCGGCTGCTCAAGGAGCTTGGCGAATTGCTGTTATTGAACCTGCGCCAACAGGATCTGCTATGCCGATATGCCGGGGACCGATTTGCCATCGTACTGCCGATGACGCAGCAGGCGGAAGCCGACCGTATTGCCTGCGAGTTGCAGCAGGCGGTCCGGCATTTCGCCTTCAAGACACGCCGTGGCGAGAGTCATTTCATGACCGCACAGATGGGTATCGCCGTCGCCCATGACGACGATGCCTGTTCGTTAATCGAACGGGCCAATCAACGTCTTCCGGGCGCCACCGCTTCATGGCAGGCTGCCTGAGCATGCAGGGCTATCTGCCAGACACCGCGTTTATCCCTGCCCACCATCTTCCGGGAGCACTGATTGATCTGGTGCAGGATCAAGGGATTGATACGCACCGTCTGTTCCGCCACACCAGCCTGTTTCCTGAACGTGTCATTCAGGGCGACGCCGTGGCAACCCCCCGCGAGTTCCTGCAACTGATTCATAACAGCCGACAACTCTTTCCCGATCCGGAATTACCCTTTCGCTATGGCCAGCGATTGCTGCCCGGGCATTACGGTCCCATCAGCGCGCTGCTCGGTCAGGCTGGCTGTCTGCGTGACTGCCTGGTGGCCTTTAACGACTACCCTGCCCTGATCAGCCCGCTGGTCGGCGTCCGCATCACGTTGGATGATGAATACTTGTGCGTGCAGTGGCTGGACAGCTGCGGCGCCGGCTCACACTGGCCATTTCTGGTGGAAAGTGCCATGGCGGGACTCGCATCGGTCAGCCAATGGCTAAGTCATCGCCCGCTACCCTGGCAATTCCAGTTCAGCTACCGTTGCCCGCCATGGCCAGAACAATATCAGGTCCACCTTGGCGAACGGCTGCATTTTGAACGTTGCATGGATGCCATGTTGCTACCACGACACTATCTGGATATGCCCTGGCCCCGTGGAGCCAGCACCGGCTGGCAGGCCGCACGCCAGCAATGCGATCAGCAGATTCAACAACTGGGCTTTGCTCATAGTGCCAGACAGCAACTTTATCGCTTCCTGCAACAAGCCATTACGTCCCCACCCACGCTACAGGATGTGGCGAATCACTATGGAAGCAGCCCTGCCACGATTAAACGGCGGCTCAAGCAGCAAGGGTGTCACTATCAACGATTACTGGATGAAGTGCGATTGCACCAGGCAATTCTGTGGATTCAATTCGACGGCATGACCCCGGATCAGGTCTGCCGCCGATTGAATTTTTCTGACAGCACCAACTTTCGTCGTGCCTTTAAACGCTGGAGTGGCCTGACGCCTGCAGCCTGCCACAAAATACTGCAGGCGTTGTCAGGGCACTAACGGTGCCAGACGCGAAGGAACAACGGCAAGTTACAAGTTTCAAGTTACAACGCGATCCCGTACATGGTGGATATCCTCGCTCATCAGCCGCGCCGCAGCGTGTGGCGCGGGCACTGACTCGAAGAAAGCTGCCATCCTGACCGCGCTTTGTAACTTGCAACTTGCAACTCGCTTCTAATTCTCAAGCCGCGTTCTGTTCTTCCTTGACGCCGTACTGCACATCATAGTCAGACAGGGAGAACACGCTCAGGCGTTTCTTCAGCTCTGCAAGCGACCAGGGCCAGGCGGCAAAGTTGCGGCCATTCTGATCCAGGTAGTAGCTCTTGCAGCCGCCACTATTGAAGACCGTGCCTTTGAGATGCTTCTGCACCTTGTCGTTGTGGCGCTGCAACACACCCGGGTTGATGGCAAGGCGGCTGATGCCCTTGTCCCTGATCTTCTTCAGGCCACCGATGATGTAATCCAGCTGCGCTTCGGCAAGACCGATAAAGGAGTCATACACCAGCACGTTGGGACCCAGCACCAGGAAGGCATTGGGCACATCTTTCATGGTGGCACCCAGATAGGCTTCCGGGGAGGTATCTTTCCACAGGTCAGACAGGCGCTCGCCATTGGCGTTGATCACCTTGCGCCCGATGGGCGGATGAGACACCTCGAAACCGGTCCCCCAGATGATCACGTCCACTTCGTGACGCTCGCCGTTCGCCGCAATCACTGTGTTGCCATCCACTTCCACCAGTCCATGCGGGATCAGGTTGGCGTTATCTGCCTGCAAGGCGGGATAGTAGTTGTTGGCGAACAGGATGCGCTTGCAGCCCAAGGTAAAGTCCGGCGTTACCGCCTTGCGCAGGGTTTTGTCTTTCACCTGAACACGCAGCAGCTGTTTTGCCGCCGTGCTCACCGGCTTCAGCGCCATTGGGTTACGCAGCCCGAAGTTGATTACATTCAGGGATTGCGCCACCGCCTTGCGCCAGGTTTTCTGGATCACCGGCAGCTTTTCAATCAACTGCTTGCTGGTGTCGCCCAGATTCATATCCGGCTTCGGCAACACCCAGGGTGCGGTGCGCTGGAACACGTGCAGCTCTTTGACTTTCGGCTGAATCTGCGGAACGAACTGGATCGCGGATGCACCGGTGCCAATCACCGCTACACGCTTGCCGGTCAGATCATAATCGTGATTCCACTTGGCGGAGTGGAACATCTCACCTTTAAAGGTATCCAGGCCTGGCAGGTTGGGGATCTGGGCTTCGGTGATCGGGCCGGTGGCAAAGACCACGGTGCGTGCCAGTGTCTGGGATGGCTTGCCATTGGTGGTGGTATCCAGAACCCACAGGTGGCGGGCCTCATCCCACTGGGCATTATCCAGCTCGGTGCCGAATTCGATCAGCTCTTCGATGCCAAACTCTTTGCTGACCCCTTCCAGGTACTCAAGGATTTCCGGCTGACGAGCGAACAGGTGGCTCCACTTGCTGCTCGGTGCGAAAGAAAAAGAATACAGGGAGGACGGTACGTCACATCCGCAACCCGGATAGGTGTTCTCGCGCCAGGTACCGCCCACGCGATTGGCTTTCTCGATAATCTTGAAATCGTGATAGCCCTGTTTCTTCATCTTGTAGGCGGCACAGATACCGGAAATGCCGGCACCGACAATGAAGGAGTCGTAAATGCGGGCCTCAGTGGCCGTTTTCTTTTTTGCTGTTGCCATGAGAAAAAACCTCTATCAGTTCTTCACAAACCGGTACGAAAAGCCGAGCAAGTCGGCGTACAGGTTTGGGGATACGCGCTTCATTACCCAGAACAGTTTGGCGTCGACCTGGGGAGTGGTGTACAGCTCACCCTTGTCGAGGCGGTTCAGGGTCAGTTTGGCCACAGAATCACTGGTGGTCATGGCGTAGTTCATCAGCGCATGGTCGGCCAGCTTGGAGTAACGATCCGGGATTCGGCCATCCTTGATGATATTGGTGGGCACCAGGGTCGGGCACAGTACGTTGACCTTGATGTTGTCGCGCTTCAGTTCCGAGTACAGGGTCTCGGACAACGCACGCACACCGGCTTTGGTCACGTTGTAGGCACTCATTTCCGGGGCTGCGGTATAGGACGCAGCAGAAGCCACATTGATGATCGCGCCACGGCCCTGTTTCTTGAAGCCAGGCACGAAGTAATGGCAGCCATGAACGACACCCCACAGGTTCACGTCCATGGCCCACTTCCAATCCTGCAGGCTCAGTTCGTCGAACTTGCCGCCAATGCCTACACCCGCGTTGTTGATCACCAGAGAGACTGGGTTGCCCAGTAGTTTCTCTGCCTTGACCGCCAGCGCTTCTACCTGCTCGGCCTTGCCCACATCGCAGGCAACGGCGAAGGCAGTGCCACCCGCTTCTTCGATCAACGCCACCGTTTCTTCGGCGCTTTCCAGATTAAGATCCGCACACACAACCGCAGTGTTACGCTTGGCCAGCTCCAGGGCAAAACTGCGACCAATACCACTACCGGCACCGGTCACGACCGCGTAGCCGTTATAGCTGGGCTTGCTGGAACGGAATTTGAGAATATTCAGCATCACTTTTTACCCACTCAGGTTCAGGCGCGCTTGCCCGGAACGAATTCTTTAGTCATATACGGGGTCAGCAGACCGGTTTCCGGGTGCAGCAGCTTTTCCTTGTAATACTCAAGGTAGGCGCTGGTATCGTGATCGCTGGGATGAAAGTCCCGGCGGGCGTAATCCAGAATGTGCTTGATAGTGCTGCCGTAGACACCCTCTTTCGGGCCAGCCAACAGCGCGAGGCTTCGCCGTACATCCTTCCAGTAGCGCAGACTGATCAAATTCCGTGGTTTACGTATTACCGGAATAGCAGAGGCGGCAACCGGTATCAGGAAAACGATAGTGAAAGCTGCCAGCACAAATCCACGCATACGCAGCGCGTAATCCCCGGACAACTCCTGGAATACGTCGTAGGCCACGTCCTTATGCTCGGACTCTTCCAGCATGTGCCACATCCACAGGGCTCGCTGCTTCTCATCCATGGACTCATAGAAGATGTCTTCATGCTTCATCATGTATTCCGCCAGCACCGCAGTGAAATGCTCAATACCCGCCATCAATGACAACTGCATGCGGTTGGAGAGTTTCTTGAAGCCATGCTCGAACACTTTGTCCGCAAGGAAGCGGTACAGGCCCACGGGAAAACGATGCTTCGCCAATACATCGTTGAATTCATTGTGCATCTTGGAGTGGATAGCTTCCTGGCCAATCAGGGCCGTGACCAGCCGCTTGAGCTCCGGATCTTTCACAAACTGCCGGTGGTAACGGGCAGTATCGATCACCAGATCCTCGCCAAACGTCAGAAAGATGGACAGAGCCTCAAAGTACGCTGACGCCAGCTCGGTGTTACGGAAAAACGTATCGTCCAGCTCCCGGGCATCGAACTGGAAATCCATATGCCGAATCGGCATCTCGTAGTTCTTCTGGGTACTTTTCGGCACATATTGATGAATCGTTGCAGTAGTCATTGCGGCTCACCTATCCTCTAAAAGCCCACAGTCAGGGAGGCTCAAGCCTTCCGATCACTGTTACATTGAATGGTGACAACAATAAATCAAACGCTTGTTCGGATTCAATTCGGCTTTATGCCCCATTGCCGACATCAAAGCAGCCCCTGAAAGGCTTGAAAAATGGGGGATCCGGGTAAGAATAAGGCCAGGAGGGAAAGGGTGGCCCGGAAAACCGAACCACCCGTTCAGATTTCAGCTCTTTGTCCCCCAGAGACCACCCAGACTACTCAAGGCAGAAGAGGCCACACCCTCACCACCCAGAAAGCCCAGAATCTTGGGCGCAAACTGGCTGATCATGTCCGGGCTTAACCCCAGTGAACTGAACACTTTGCCCACCCCTTCAAGGCTGGAAATGTTGCCGAGCATGGAGCCCGCCATACCGCCATCGCCGCCCAGCAGCGAATCCAGTCCCGGCACCTTGGCAAGAATACCGCTGAACTGATCGGCAGACAGATTGTTCTTGGCCATGGCCAACAAGGCTCCCGCACCACCGGCGGCCTGCTGCTTTGTTACTCCCAGATCTGTCGACAGACTATCAACCAGTGTCTGGGCTTCGCCACTCACCGCAATACCGCTATCCATGGTAGTGCTCGCCTTGTCCATGGTCTCACCCGCTTTCTGCGAGGCATCGTCCATGGCCGAGTTGGCGGAGTCCGTCATTTTCTTGAAATCAAAAGCCTGAGCCTGACCACCGATTCCGAGAACCAGCACAGCACCCGACACCAATACCTGTAGCTTGTTCATACTCTCTCCCTGTAAATATAAATGACACACCAAGATTAGCAGGAATACAGCCAGGCTTACTCGCTTCGACCAGCCTCAGCCTTCCAGCACCCATTCAAGCATCCGGTACATTGTATTCAAAGCGCGGCAGATGCCACTGAAAGCGAATCGCTAACATCCGCACTGTAAACCCGGCAACAAGGGTAACCAGCACCGCCAGCCAGTCCGGCACCAGCCAATACAGCAACAACAGATACAGCACCGCAGCTCCCAGCGATACCACCGCATACAACTCTTTCTGGAAAACCAGCGGCACACGGTTGCAAAGCAGATCCCGAATCACCCCCCCAAACATACCAGTGATCAACCCTGCCAACGCCGCCACGGGGGCCTCAAGTCCCATACCCAATGCCACCTTGGCTCCAATCACAGTAAAGGCGATCAGCCCCAGGGCATCCAGAGCCAGAAACAGGCCGCGCAGGCGAGACATCAGCGGCGCAATCCAGGTAGTAAGCAATGCCGCCAGAGTGGTGAGTAACAAATATTCCGGATGGGCTATCCAGGTGAGCGGATAATGGCCAAGCAGAATATCGCGTACCGAGCCACCGCCAAAGGCGGTAACCGTAGCGATCATCACCACTCCGAACAGATCCATCTTGAGACGCCCCGCCGCCAGTGCACCGGTCATGGCTTCTGCCGTGATACCGATCAGATAGAGGGCCAACAGCATTCAGTCTCTCCTGCCTTGAATTATTAATGGGAATCATTATCATTCTCGACCGACGTATTCGCCAGGCCCCCCCAGCCAACGTCATGCACTGGAGCCCTCACGGGCAGCCACCATTATGCAATCAAACTCCGGGGGAACCATGTACCACTTTCGTTTATCCCTGCTGACCACCGGCATTCTTCTTGCTGCCGGCCAGCTTCAGGCCGAAGATCTCACTTCAAGCGATACCGCGCACTCACTGGAGCAGATCCAGGTAAAGAGCAGCACCGTCGCTGATCACGATGCCAGCATGACCAGCGAAGGCAGTGAACGATACGGCAGCCGCGCCACCAACACCGCAACGCGGATGGTGTTATCTCCACGGGAGACCCCGCAGTCTGTCTCCGTGATCAGCCGCCAGCAGATGGACGATTTCAATCTGGACAGCGTCGCCGAGGTCATGCAACGCACCCCCGGTGTTTCAGTGAAGGCCCAGGACACCGAGCGTTTGCAGCTGTTTGCACGCGGTTTCGAGATTACCAATTTTCTTTACGACGGCATGCCGTCTACCCGTATCAGCAGCCTGGGCAAACAGGCTGCCCTGTCGGATACGATTATCTACGACCGCATTGAAGTGCTACGTGGCGCAACCGGCTTGCTAAACGGTATCGGTAACCCGTCCGCTACCGTCAATCTGGTGCGCAAGAAGCCTACCCGGGATTTCTCAGGCCAGGTCGGCGCAGAGGTGAACAGCTGGGATGGCTATCGGGGGGAGCTGGACGCAGGGGGCTCGCTAATTGGCAGTGGCCGGATACGCGGCCGCTTCGTCAGCGCCTACGAACAAGGCGAATCGTTTCTCGATCACTACGAAAATGAAAAACAGGTGCTCTACGGAGTGGTGGAAGCCGACCTGTTCGATAGCACCTTGCTGACTGTGGGCATGGACTACATGGACTATGATCCCATGGGCTCAACCTGGGGCAGTCTCCCTCTGTTTTACAGCGACGGCGGCATTGCCGATCTGGACCGGGATATCAACCCGGCTACCGACTGGAGCAGCTGGGCCCAGGATAGCCAGACGGTTTTCGTGAATCTGGAACACCAATTTGAGAATGGCTGGTACAGCAAGTTCTCCTATACGCTTCAGGAAAACAATTATGACGCTGAACTCGCCTCCGCTGGTGGCGGACAGCTGAATCGGGATGGTAGTGGCAAGACCTTGTGGTCCGGCCGTTTCGTGGAGGACAAGACACAAGACACCTTTGACCTCTATGCCAACGGCCCCTTTGCGTTGTTCGGCCGCCAGCATGAACTGGTTCTGGGCGCCAGCCACTCTAAAGCCGACAGGGATTACACCGGGCAATCCCCTGTCAGCATCAACAATGTCGTACCCAACCTGTTTAACTGGGACGGCAATATCCCCAAACCGAAATGGGCAGCCCCCAATACCGTGGAAGAACAAACCACAACGCAAACCAGTGTTTATGCTACCGCACGCTTCAAGCCCTCCGACGCACTTGCCATCATCGCCGGCGGCCAGGTGGTGGATTGGGAAACCGAAACGCAAGGAATGAACTGGCAAGGCCCGCTTGATGAACATTTTGAAGAGAATGGCGAGGTGGTTCCCTACCTGGGCGTCATCTATGACCTCAACGATCACCACTCGATTTATGCCAGTTACACCAGTATCTTCCAGCCGCAAACTGTCCGCGATGCCAACAACCAGATTCTTGATCCGGAAGAAGGCAACAGTATCGAAGCGGGCCTTAAGAGCGAGTTTAACGAAGGCCGTTTGAATACCACCGTGGCCATCTTCAGAACCAATCAGGACAATCTGGCAGAATCCACCGGGCAACCCATCACTGGCGGCCCGGCAAACTCCGTTGCCTACCGTGCAGTAGATGGCGCAGAAACCAACGGTTTCGAACTGGAAGCCGCCGGCGAGATCTTGCCGCACTGGCAGGTTCAGGCCGGGTATACCTACCGCATTACAGAAGACCCGGATGGCGATGAAGTGAATACCACTTCACCGGAAGACATGGTTCGTATTGGCACGCAGTACCGCTTCCAGGGTGGTCTGCAGGGCCTGACCGTCGGTGCGGGATTATCCTGGCAGAACAAAACCTACGCCTTCGTCACTCGTCCCGGTGCCAGCGGCGATTTCAAGTTTGTTCAGGAGGCCTACACCCTGGTGGATCTGATGGCCCGTTATCAGGTCACTGAGGCCCTCGCCGTGGCAGCCAATGCGAGCAACCTGACCGACGAAAAGTACTACAACAACCTGGGGTTCTATAACGGCGGGTACTACGGCGATGCCCGCAAATTCAGCCTATCACTGGATTACCGATTCCGCTGATCCTCAGCATCTCGGCTTTCTTTGCAACACTCGCCCCGGTCATGCCGGGGTGCTGTTCACTTGGGCTTGTTAAACCTACCGAGGCACCTACACCTGGTCCTCATATCGAATGGTAGCCAAAGAATAAGGGGGCGCTTGGCCGGTGCTGTAGGAGCGGCGGTTCCGCCGCGATGTGCCGAGCCAGGATTGAAGCACGGTATCGTGGTCAGGCCAGGCGGATACGGTCTTTCTCGATCACGATCTTGCGAGCCTTGTAGAGACCACCTATAGCCTGCTTGAAGGCGTTCTTGCTGCAGCGAAAGGCATCAAAAATGGCATCCGGCGCACTCTTGTCTCCCAGCGGCAGCTCTCCGCCAGCCTGTTCAAGGGCGGCCAGGATCTGCTCACTGAGCGCATCGCTCTTGGCCGCCCCCGGGGCATTCAGTGACAGGCTCAGCTTGCCGTCCTCGCGCAGGCGTTGCACGTAACCAGTAACACGCTGCCCGTGCTTGAGAGGGGCACGAAGTTCCTTGCGAGCAATCATGCCCCAGTAGCGATTGTTGACCACCATCTTCCAGCCCAGATCGGTTTCCCTTGCCGCAATCAAGGACACTTCATCGCCTTGCTGGAATTCATTGCAGGTGTCCTTCATGAAGCGATCCAGTTTTGCACTGGCCAGCAACCGCCCTTCCCGATCCGTGGTCACAATCACCAAGGCTCGGCCACCCGGTCGCAGCGGACCGGTCTGTTCCGCGAAAGGCAGCAACAAATCCTTGGGCATGCCCCAGTCCAGAAAAGCGCCCAGCTTGCTGGTGGAGACCACGCCAAGACTGGCCACTTCACCACGCTGAACTTTGGGAGCCTTCACGGAGGCCATGGTGCTGCCCTGACCATCGTTATAGAGCGTAACCAACACGCTATCACCAGGCTGGAGGTCTCCGGCCTCGCGACTCGGTAACAACACATCGCCCAGGCTACCGCCATCCAGCAGCAACCCATTGCGTACCGCCCGAATCACTTCCAGCGAATAACGACGCCCCAGCGTCAAAGAGGAAGAAGCCGTCATATCGACACCTGTTTGCTGGATGAAGACCGGCCTGCTCCGGCCAGAGTCGCGGGAACAAGGCTTGAGGATTCCCTGGCCTCAACCAGGTAGTTACGGGCTGCGTGTTGCATGCTGCGGCTCATTACCACATCAGATCATCGGGGATCGGGAAATCCTTGTAGGGATCATCTTCATCCACATCCTGACTGCCCCGCTCGTTCAGCAACAGCACCGCCTTTTCATCACGCTGGCGAATTTTCTCCGCCACCACCGTGGGCACCAGCTCAAAGCTATCGCCCAGAGCCACGATGGCGATCTGTCCGCGCTCCAACTGTTGCTGCTGTTTCGGCGTAACCCAGGCTTTCTTGATCTTCTTGTCCTGCACGAACTGATACGCCACATCACCCTGACCGCTATCAATCCGGCTCTGCTCAATCATTTGCTTGATCTGGGCAGCGATTTCCTTCCTCTCACGCTCTGCCTTGCGCTGGGCTTCCAGCTGTCGATCCGCTTCCGCCTTTTCTTCACGCAATCGACGGGCCCGTTCAGCGGGCTCCTCCAGCTCGATTTCGCCACGCTTGGCCTTGTTGGCGTCTTCGCGTTTCTGCTGCTTGGCCCGGCGCGCCTTTTTCTGGTCCGCCAGACCGGCTTTCATCAGTTGTTCCTGCAAGGAGCTCATGGCATCCCTCTATCGAAGCGTTAACACAATTTATCCAGACGAGATCTCCGCCGAGCACATCGACCGCTGGCAGAGACAGTCTTTCGTCTAGCCAGCCCTACGGTCTTGTCAGGGGCGTTGCCGGCGGCGCTCCCAGCAATGGCTGCGCCCGACGGAAGCGAACGTCGTAACCCGGCTGCCACGGGAACACCCCTTTGGGATCAGGCCACACCATCTGCAAGGCAGGATAAGGTGCAGGCAAGCTCTGGTAAAACCAGTTGGCGAAGCCCAGATATTCCTTGTAGTGCGGGAAAGCGACCGGGAGAAACATGACTTCCAGACCGTCCGCGATATCGCTGTACAACCGGTAGGGCTGATAGGGCTTGTTCAAACCACGAATACGTACCGCAGCACTATCAAGCAGGCGGCTGGCCAGTGCATCTTTGAGCCCCACTACGATTAATTCCGGGTGATTCAGGTTGAGAAAATGTCCAACACTGAAGGTATAACCGGGCTGGCCGTCACCGCCAGCAACGGCAAAGTGATGCCAGCCCTTGCGCTGGATATCACCAAGCAGAGCTTCATCCTCCGCATCCTCCGGGGCCGGATAGCGGAACTTGGCAGGCATTTCTTCGAGAAACATGGGTCAGTCTGACTCCGTGGGGCTGGTACCCAAGGGGGATTGAGTGTGTCCAGTTTAGCAGAAAAAAACCTCAACTTGGCGTCCCTGCACACAGCTGGGCTACACTGCTGGACACAGCCTCTGCCCCAGGATTGATCATGAAACGAAGCCTTGCTGCCACCTTCGCCCTGTTCGCCAGCACCGCCTTGCACGCTGCTCCCGGTTTATCCATCTATGGCGGGGGCTACAACTGGAATTCTGACTTCAATGGCACCCTCTCATCCGGTGGTGCCAGCATTGATGTAGAGGAGGACCTGGGCATGGGCAAGGCGGATCAGAGCGTGATCTGGCTTGGTCTGGAGCACCCGGTTCCTCTGATTCCCAATGTCCGTGTTCGCTATTTTGACCTGTATGAGTCTGCCAGCAACCGTCTGCAACGCAGCTTCGTGTTCGACGATCAGGTGTTCGTTGCCAGCAACCGGGTCGATAGCGAACTGGAACTGGAAATGCTGGAGGGAACCCTCTATTACACGCCTATCGACACCAACCTGAAACTGGATGTGGGCGTGACCATCCGTCATGTCGATGGCTTTGTACGTCTCAGCAGTGTGATTGCCGATTCACGCTTGAATATTGATGAAGTGTTACCGCTGGCGCATGGCGCTGCGCGCATGGAAATTCCCGGCACCGGGGCCTATGTGGGCGGGGAATTGAACGCCATCAAATACAATGGCTCGTCCATGAGTGACTACAATGTTCGCGTGGGCTGGCGTTCGGATTTCCTGCTCGGCGTAGAAGTGGGTTACAGCCAGATCAACCTGAATCTGGACGATGTCAGCCTGCTGACCACTGACCTGGATATGGGCGGCCCTTATCTGGCGTTATCACTGGGCTTCTGATCCCTTCAACTCATGTTTGAGGTCGGTGATTCTCTGGTCTTTCTCGGTCCAGAGATCACTGACCCACTGCTGGACTTCGCCCCGGAAAACGGGATCGTCTTGATAGTCACTGCGCCACAGGGCAGGCTCCAGAGGTCGGGTTTTCACATCAACAATGACCCGTTCCACCTTGCCACTCAACAGGTCCCAGAACCCTGGAGGCGAGCTTCCCGGATAGACAATCGTCACATCCAGCAACGCATCCAGATTCTCCCCCAGTGCCGCCATCACGAAAGCCACTCCTCCGGCTTTGGGATTCAGCAGATGACCATAAGGCGATTGCTGGGCCTGATGCTTTGCCGGGGTAAACCGGGTGCCTTCGAGAAAGTTCACCACCGTCACCGGGATGCCCTGGAATTTCTCGCAGGCACGACGGGTAATCTCCAGATCTTTTCCCTTCAGCTCTGGGTGCTTGTTCAGCACCGCCTTGCTGTAGCGTTTCATAAACGGGTAATCCAGCGCCCAGAACGCCAGCCCAAGAAACGGCACCCAGATCAGCTCCTTTTTGAGGAAGAACTTGAAGTAGGGCGTCTTGCGATTGAAGGTTTCCACCAGCGCGGGAATATCCACCCAGGACTGGTGGTTGCTGACCACCAGATAGGAGGTGTCCTGACGCAAGTTTTCCACCCCACGAATATCCCAGCCGGTCGGTGTCATCAGGGCAAAGATAGCCTTGCAGATTTCTGCCCAGGTCTCGGCAATCCACATGACCACTCTGGAACAGAGTTGTCGCCATCCCTTTCCGGGCATCAGCTTCAGTAGCGCCACGATCATCATTGGGCCGATCAATACCAACGTATTAACCAGCAACAGCAAGACTGTTGTGACGCCCCGAATCATGCCTTTTCCTCATCCCTTCCAAGCCATTAACTGAAGTACTGCCAGGCAGTGCTCAGTCACTTTCCTTGCGCTCTACTGCCATGCTGTCCACATTCTGGAAACCACGGGGCAGCTTGGCACCACGACGGCCTCGCTCGCCGTAATAGTGTTCCAGATCCCCAGGCTTGAGTGTCAGGTGACGCTTGCCGGCGTAAATGGTGAGCGAGTCTTGCGGCCCAACCACCCGCACATCCTGAACAAACTCTTCCCGACTCTGCACACGGGCAGACGGCACAGACATCATCTTGTTGCCCTTGCCCCGCGCCATTTCCGGCAATTCCTTGACCGGGAACACCAACAGGCGCCCCTCGTTGGAAACCAGCGCGATCAGATCATCACTGGTGCTGGAAATGGATTGGGGCACCAGGACACGGCCACCCTTGGGCACACTCAACACTGTCTTGCCCGCTTTCTTGTTGGCTTGCAGATCCGCATACCGCACTACAAAACCGTAGCCGGCATCGGTGCTCATCAGATAGGCATCCTTGTCCTTGCCCATCACGGCGGCTACGAAACTCGCCCCGGAGGGAGGGCTCACCCGACCAGACAACGGTTCGCCCTGGCCTCGAGCGCTGGGCAGGGTGTGGGCAAGCAGCGAGTAACTGCGGCCGGTACTGTCGAGGAAACAGACAGGCTGATTGGACTTGCCCTTGGCAGACGCCTTGTACTTGTCGCCGGCCTTGTAGCTCAGGCCTTCCACATCCACGTCATGGCCCTTGGCAGCACGCACCCAGCCTTTTTCGGACAGCACCACGGTTACCGGATCGGCGCTGACCAGATCGGTTTCATCCAGCGCTGCCGCAGCATCACGTTCCACCAGCGGAGAGCGGCGATCATCTCCGTATTTGTCGGCATCTTCCTTCAGCTCCTTGGCCACCAGCTTTTTCATTTTGGCAGTGGAACCCAGCGTAGCCTCAAGCTTCTCGCGCTCTTCGTTGAGCTCATCCTGCTCGCCCCGAATCTTCATTTCTTCGAGCTTGGCCAGATGGCGCAATTTCAGTTCGAGAATCGCTTCCGCCTGACGATCCGAAATCCCGAAGCGTTCCATCAGTACCGGTTTGGGTGCGTCTTCAGTACGGATGATATGAATCACTTCATCAATATTCAGAAACGCTGCCAGCAAGCCTTCAAGGATATGCAGGCGATCCAGCACCTTGTCGAGACGATGCTGAAGGCGACGACGCACCGTCACCATACGGAACTGCAGCCATTCGTTGAGAATGGCATCCAGGCTCTTCACCTGTGGCCGGCCATCAATGCCGATCATGTTCAGGTTCACCCTGTAGTTTTTCTCCAGATCCGTAGTGGCGAACAGGTGACTCATCAACTGCTCCACATCCACTCGATTGGAACGCGGGGTGATTACCAGGCGAGTAGGATTTTCATGATCAGACTCATCACGAAGATCGCTGACCATGGGCAGCTTCTTCTTGTTCATCTGGTCAGCAATTTGTTCCAGTACCTTGGCACCCGACACCTGATACGGCAGCGCGGTGACGACAATGTCGCCCTCTTCACGCTCATACACCGCACGCTGTTTGAGTGACCCCTTGCCCTCGGCATACATGCGAATGATGTCGTTCTGCGGGGTAATCACTTCCGCTTCGGTCGGGAAGTCCGGGCCCTGGATAAACTCCATCAGATCATCCAGCGACGCACCGGGGTCTTTCAGCAGGTGAATGCAGGCGTTGGCCACTTCGCGCAGGTTGTGTGGCGGGATATCTGTGCTCATACCCACCGCGATACCCGTGGTGCCGTTTAGCAACACATTGGGTAACCGCGCCGGCAGCATTTTGGGTTCTTCCAGCGTGCCATCGAAATTCGGCAACCACTCCACCGTGCCCTGCCCCAGCTCCGAGAGCAGCACTTCAGCATAGGGCGCCAGCTTGGATTCCGTATAACGCATGGCCGCGAAGGATTTGGGATCGTCAGCACTACCCCAGTTACCCTGACCATCCACCAGCGGATAGCGATAACTGAATGGCTGCGCCATCAGCACCATGGCCTCATAACAGGCCGAGTCACCATGAGGATGGTATTTACCCAGCACATCACCCACGGTACGGGCAGATTTTTTGTGCTTGGCGGTGGACTTGAGGCCCAACTCGCTCATGGCGTAAACAATCCGCCGCTGCACCGGCTTGAGACCGTCGCCAATGTTCGGCAACGCCCGGTCGAGAATGACGTACATGGAATAATCCAGGTACGCTTTTTCGGTGTATTCCCTCAGGGGAAAACTTTCAAATTCTTCAGCCATTTCTCAGCTCTTTTTTATTTACCACAGAGAACACAGAGGTCACTGAGGGAAAAAATTCAGATTACAAACCGCTCGCCATCAGAAACCTGCAGAGCCACAAAGAAGTAAAGGGTTTCTCTCTGTGCGCTCTGTGACCTCTGTGGTGAAAAATCATATTTCGGCCAGATTGCCCTTGGTTTCCAGCCAGCTCTTGCGGTCCGAGGCGCGCTTCTTGCTGAGCAGCATATCCATCAACTGATGGGTTTCGTCATCGCTGCTGATGGAAAGCTGCACCAACCGACGGGTATCCGGGGCCATGGTGGTTTCACGCAGTTGCAACGGGTTCATTTCGCCCAGCCCCTTGAAGCGGGTCACATTGACCTTGCCACGCTTTTTCTCCGCCTTAATACGATCCAGCACACCTTCGCGCTCGTCCTTGTCCAGGGCGTAATACACTTCCTTGCCCACATCGATACGATACAGCGGCGGCATGGCCACAAAGACATGCCCCTGTTTGACCAGGGCAGGGAAGTGTCTCAGGAACAGGGCGCAGATCAGCGTGGCAATATGCAGACCATCGGAATCCGCATCGGCCAGAATGCAGACTTTGCCATAACGCAGCCCACCGATATCGTCACTGCCAGGCTCAATGCCAAGCGCAACAGCAATATCGTGAATTTCCTGGCTGCCCAGCACCTCATTGGAATCGACTTCCCAAGTGTTCATGATCTTGCCGCGCAGCGGCATGATGGCCTGAAAGACCCGATCACGAGCCTGCTTGGCAGAACCGCCCGCCGAGTCCCCTTCCACCAGAAAAATTTCACTCTGGGCCGGATCATCACTGGTACAGTCGGCCAGCTTGCCTGGCAAGGCGGGTCCACTGGTGACTTTTTTACGGGTCACTTTTTTGGCGGCGCGCAAACGCTTCTGCGCATTGTTGATACACAGATCCGCCAGCTTCTCGGCTTCATCGGTGTGCTGGTTCAACCACAGGGAGAACGCATCCTTGACCACACCGGATACAAAGGCTGCGGTCTGGCGAGAGCTGAGACGCTCCTTGGTCTGACCAGCGAATTGCGGATCCTGCATTTTCACACTGAGCACGTAAGCCGCACGGTCCCAGATATCTTCCGGGGTCAGCTTCACGCCACGGGGCAGCAGGTTACGGAATTCACAGAATTCACGCATGGCATCCAGCAAACCGGAACGCAGACCGTTCACATGGGTACCGCCCTGAGCGGTGGGGATCAGGTTCACATAGGATTCCTGAACCAGCTCGCCCCCTTCCGGCAGCCACATCACTGCCCAGTCCACCGCTTCCGTTTCGGCACTCATGGCACCGTTGAAGGGTTCTTCCGGCACTCTCTCCCAACCGGTGGAGGACTCCAGCAGGTACTCGATCAAGCCATCTTCAAACTGCCAGGTCTCGGACTCGCCCGTTGCCTCATTATCGAGAATCACTTTCAGACCGGGGCACAGTACCGCCTTGGCGCGCAACAAGTGCTTCAGGCGGGATACAGAAATCTTCGGCGAGTCGAAGTAAGAGGCGTCGGGCCAGAAGCGCAGGATGGTACCGGTGTTACGCTTGCCCACCGTATCGATCACTTCCAGTTCACTACGTTTTTCACCGTCTCCGAACTCGATGCGGTGCAATTGGCCATCGCGCTTTACCAGCACCTCAAGCTTGGTGGAGAGGGCGTTCACTACAGACACACCGACACCGTGCAAACCACCACTGAACTGGTAATTGTTGTTGGAGAACTTGCCACCGGCATGGAGGGTGGAAAGGATCACTTCCACACCGGGTTTCTTCTGCACCGGGTGCATATCCACCGGCATCCCGCGCCCATCATCCTCAACCTCCACACCTCCATCCTTGAACAGGGTGACCTTGATGGTCTTGGCGTGCCCCGCCAGGGCTTCATCGACGGAGTTGTCGATCACTTCCTGGGCAAGGTGGTTGGGGCGGGTGGTATCGGTGTACATGCCGGGGCGCTTACGCACCGGCTCCAGGCCCGACAAAACTTCAATATTTTCGGACGTATAATTATTGGTCATAAATTTGTTGAAACCCTTTTTTACCACAGAGGCCACTGAGCCCACTGAGGAAAACAATCAAATCACAAAGCGCTTGATGCCTTGCGCAAGCCTCTGAACGTTGAAATTGATCAGCAGCCCCTTTTGAAGCCCAGCCAATCGCATATACGTCAAAACCTGAGCGCCGTGAAGCGGCGACAGTGCTTTCACACACTTCAATTCAACCAGCACCTGATTCTCGACGATCAGATCAGCCCGGTAATCGCAATCCAGTCTTTTTCCCTTGTAATAAACAGGAATAGCGGATTGCGCGGCACTTTCCAGCCCTGCCTGCTCCAGCTCATGCCGCAGACATCGCTCATAAACTGATTCCATCAGCCCCGGCCCCATATGCCGGTGCACTTCGATGGCACAACCAATGATTGCACCCGTCAGTTCATCATTTCCCAGCATGGAGTCCTTTCCAGCACTGTAAAACCCCACACAAAGCCAACCCGGCACACTGGTCATTTCTTTCTCAGTGAACTCGGTGGCCTCTGTGGTAAAACAGCCTTTAGATCTTTACACCACAAAACCGCAGTATCAGCGGTATGAAGGCGTCAAAGTTATCAAAGCCATGGCTTCCACCCAAGCCGCAATAACGGTGGCAGTCGCCATGATAGTCCCAGCCGTCTTCCCAGTTCAGTGTTTCATCCCCGGTCTGGGTCAGCAGCAGCAGGTTTTCCGGCTGGGAAATCGCCTCCACTTCATAGCGTTTCAGCTCATTCAGCCAGGCTGGGTCAAACTCCCAGGCCTCACCGGTGTGATAGTTATGCTGGATACCTGTGTATTTGTCCAGTAGTAGCCAGGGACGAACCGCAGGATTGATCAGCACAGCCTTGAGATCGTGATGTTCCGCCAGCCAGGTGGCATAGAAACCTCCCAGTGACGATCCCAGCAACGCTACCGGGCCTGCAGATGCAATCGCCGCATCCAGCTCCGCCATGGCCTGACGAGGCGAGGGCGGCAGTGCTGGCGTAATCAAACGCTCTGCACACCCTGCCCGCTCAAACATCTCACGAAGCAGGCCTGCCTTGTGCGAGGCTGGAGAACTGTTGAAACCGTGAATATAGAGAAGAGACGTTTCGGGGGCCATGAGGTCTAATCCGCAACAGTGAACAGTGAACAGTGAACAAGGCTGCCCGACCAGCATACCCTGTCAAGTTTTATAGGGTTTTTCCTTTGTTTTTAAAGGCACAGGCTGCCCGACCAGCATACCCTGTCAAGTTTTATAGGGTTTTTCCTTTGTTTTTAAAGGCACGAGGCCGCGTCCAACCTCTGGGCGCGGCCTCTATCCTGTCAGATCACATAACGCGCGAACGCGCCGCTATTAACTGTTCACTGTTAACTATTAACTGCTCTTCAGTAGCCTTTGACGCTGAAATCCACCTCAAAGGTGATCCCTTCCACGCGGCTGACGCCGGTGTCGATACGACCATCTGCATGAAGATCAAGCCAGCGATAGCCAGGGTTGGTATCGTCGACGGCAAAGTCTTCGCTGTGGGGTTTGAACTGCACGCAGGTACTGGGCACCGCCAGCATGCGCACCCCTTTGCGGACCTCATCATATTCCTGATGCACATGGCCCCAGATGATGGCGCGTACACGAGGGTGCTGATCGATCACGTCAAAAAACTTGTCGGCGCTACCCACCACCTGAGTATCCAGCCAGGCACACCCCATTGGAACCGGATGGTGGTGCAGGCACACCATCAGGTGTTCACCGTTGGCGTTACGCAAGGCATTGTCGAGGAATTTCAGATCTTCATCGAAAAGCTCGCCGGGCACTTCACCGGGGATAGTGGAATCCAGCATGACAACCGTCCAGTTGCCCACTTCAAGCACACAGGGGCTCATGCGTTCACGCTGGGCATGAAGCGCTTCCAGCATCGGCGCTGGCTTGTCGTGATTGCCTTCCAACCAGTAGACCGGCGCACTGAAATCGCTCAGCGCCTTATCCAGCCGCTGATAGGACTCAAAGGAAGCATCCTGGGACAAATCCCCGGTCGCCAGGATGAGATCCGGATTAGGCTGCTCCTTGCGGATCAACTCCAGAACCTTATCCAGGCTGAACTGGGTATTGAGGCCCAACAGCTTGCCGCTTTCATCGGCAAACAAGTGGCAGTCCGATAACTGCACAATTCGAAGGGGCTGCAACTGCTGCGTCAAATCCCCACTCCCGTGACCATTCTCTTTTACGTTCCCTTTGACTGGGGAGGCCAACCCTCCCAAGGGAGCCTCTGAGCAGTGATTTGCTTACTCAGCGTGGCCTGAAGCGTGCATCTGCTGTGCCTTGTCTCGATGGTCAGGGTGGTTCCCTTTCGGAGAGGCAAGGCACAGCAGATGTGCGCTTCAGGCCGCGCCCTCCGGGTCTTCCAGGCTGACCCGCACTCGTTGTTGCACTTTCTCGACAGGCAACCAGCATGCCTTCAAAAGCGCGCCTAGATTGCGGGCCAGCCTGAAAGACTGAGCAAGCAAATCACTGCTCAGAGGCTCCCCGGCGTCCCCGTCACGCCTTCAGGCCTTTTCCCGACCCTTACCTTCATCTTATAACCAAGATGATGTCACATTTCTAGGTGACAGCGTCCAGACCCTGAAATGGTTACCAATTCTCCACAATTGATACTCTCGGCGCTTGCCCAATAGCACAATCCATGTCAGTCACCAGAAACCTGCCGGCGCCAACTCATACCCGCATCCCGGCCATGATCGTGAACATGACGAAGCCATTCAGCCAGAAACCGGTTCCATTGCGCCTTTTCGTCACGCTGATGCATGTGCCTGTTCGGGTAGCCATAACGGGCATTCACTTTCCGGAACGGCCGCGCCTCGGTGACTTCGGCCAAGCGAGCATCGTGATAAAGACGCACCGTCAGACGCGATGCTGGTAGCACCGCCAGCAACTCCTGATCTTCCAGCCGCACGGTGGTGGTATACGGTGAACGCTCCAATACGCGCAGATACAAGGTATGGGGGTGATGCTCATGACCCAGCTCAACCGCCAGACTATCGCTATCACCCAGCGCCTTCATCAAAGGCATCATGCGCGCATAGTTTTCCTCGCACTGCGTCATCAGCGCGCGAAAATCCAGACGATAACGCCCGCGGCGCGTCACGCAGCTCCCCAACGAACGTCCAGCTCATTGCGGTGCAGCAACAGCCACTGCAGGGCTATCAGACTGGCAGCATTGTCCACCCGGCCGGACACCAACAACTCGGGGATCTGCGCCACCGGCACCGTCAGGGCACGAATATCTTCCCCCTCATCCGGGCAACCGAAGATTCCCCCAGCGCCTTCCAGATCCGCCTGACCGACAAACACATGCAGCCGCTCATCCGTACCACCGGGGCTCGGCATATACTGCGCCACGGTCTCCATAACGCCCAGGGTCAGCCCCGCCTCCTCAACCGCCTCACGGCGAATCAGGTCTTCGGCGCTTTCCCCGTCCTTGTCGGCAAGCCCGGCAATCAGCTCCAGGCACCACGGCGATGTCCGCCACTCCAGCGCGCCGACCCGAAACTGCTCCACCAGCAGAATCTCGCCGCGCACCGGATCATAAGGCAGCACCGCGGCTGCACGCGGACGCACAAACAATTCACGGCGAATCGGCTTGCCCCAACCGCCCTCATACTGGCGGTGGCGCAGGGTCAGCGCATCCACACGAAAGAAACCCTGGAACGGGGTTTCCCGTTCCAGAATTTCCACATCGTCCTGGGTAAAGCGCGGATCGAGATCAGTCATTGGCTTTGTGATAGAGGGCACTGCCCTGTTCGCGGAATTCTCGGGACTTTTCTTCCATGCCCGCCTCAGCGTCAGCCTGTTGAACCTGGGCATTACCATCACCATAGGTCTCACGCACTTCCTGGCTGATCTTCATGGAGCAGAACTTTGGCCCACACATGGAGCAGAAATGTGCCACCTTGTGCGCCTGCTTGGGCAGGGTCTCGTCATGGAACTGACGGGCCCGGTCAGGATCCAGCCCCAGATTGAACTGGTCCTCCCAGCGGAATTCAAAACGTGCCTTGGACAGGGCATTATCGCGAATCTGCGCGCCCGGATGGCCTTTGGCAAGATCCGCCGCATGGGCGGCAATCTTGTAAGCGATGATGCCTTCCTTCACGTCTTCACGGTTGGGCAAACCCAAATGCTCCTTGGGCGTCACATAGCAGAGCATGGCCGTGCCATACCAGCCAATCATGGCCGCACCGATGGCGCTGGAGATATGGTCATAACCCGGAGACACATCAATGGTTAGCGGGCCAAGGGTATAGAACGGCGCTTCGCCGCAATGCTCCAGCTGCTCATCCATGTTCGCCTTGATCATGTGCATGGGCACATGACCGGGGCCTTCGATCATCACCTGCACATCGTGTTTCCAGGCAATCTTGGTCAGCTCACCCAGCGTGCGCAATTCACTGAACTGGGCTTCGTCGTTGGCATCCGCAATGGAGCCAGGACGCAAACCATCGCCGAGACTGAAGGTCACATCGTAGGCCTTCATGATCTCGCAGATATCTTCAAAGTGGGTGTAAAGGAAATTCTCTTTATGGTGCGCCAGACACCATTTGGCCATGATGGAGCCACCACGGGACACGATTCCTGTCACCCGGTTAGCCGTCATCGGCACATAACGCAGCAGCACACCGGCGTGGATAGTGAAGTAGCTCACCCCTTGCTCGGCCTGCTCAATCAAGGTGTCACGGAAAATTTCCCAGGTCAGGTCTTCGGCGATGCCGTTGACCTTCTCCAGTGCCTGATAGATTGGCACGGTGCCGATCGGCACTGGCGAATTACGCAGGATCCACTCGCGGGTTTCGTGAATGTTGTCACCGGTGGACAGATCCATCACGGTGTCGCCGCCCCAGCGGGTGGCCCAGGTCATCTTGGAGACTTCTTCCTCAATGGAAGAGGTCACCGCCGAGTTGCCAATGTTGGCGTTGATCTTGGTGAGGAAGTTACGGCCGATGATCATCGGCTCGATTTCCGGGTGGTTGATATTCACCGGAATCACCGCGCGGCCACGGGCCACTTCATCACGAACGAACTCGGGGGTGATTTCCGGCGGAATAGCGGCACCAAAACTCTGCCCGGGATGCTGACTGGCCGGCAGGCCGGCGGCACGCTGCTCCTGCAGACGCTGGTTCTCGCGGATCGCCACGAACTCCATTTCAGGAGTGATGATGCCCTGACGGGCATAATGCATCTGGGAAACGTTTTTACCCGCTTTGGCGCGACGCGGCACCCGCACATGCTCAAAGCGCAGGCCAGCCACTTTCACATCTACTGCCCGCTTGCGGCCGTATTCGCTGGTCAGACCGGGTAGTTCCTCGGTATCATCCCTGCCCTGAATCCAGTTCAGACGGATTGGCGATAGCCCCTTGCGGACATCAATCTGCACATCTGGGTCAGTATAAGGCCCTGAGGTATCGTAAACCGTCACCGGCGGGTTATCCTCGAACTTTCCATCAGCCAGCGGGGTCGGATCCTGGCGTATTTCGCGCATGGGCACCCGGATATCGTCACGGGAACCTGTGACATAGATTTTGCGGGAACCGGCAATGGGCTGGCAGGATTCATCGATGGCATTCGCCGCGATGGGGCGCTGATCGTCTGGCACGTCGGCCTCCAGAATTTGGGTACTTTAGGTATAGAAAGAGGAATGGCGGACACTATACGCCAGCGTCTATTGGCCAAACAACCGCATTCCCGGCCCGAAAAAGCCACTATTAATTTCTAAACCAGCCAGTACTATAATTGGCTGACTACGACAGGAAAGAGTGCACCAGAATGAAGCGCAGCCCCAGCAAGACCCTAGTATTCATGCTGACCGCCCTGGCCAGCTCCGCCAACGCCGCCGACCTGGTCGATGTGGCCAACGCCGCCTGGAGCTATGACGGCACCTGGCGCGCCGCGCGCATGAACTGGAACGCAGACCAGCAGCTGCTTGTGCAAGGCCGCGCAGCGCTCTTCCCGAACGTCACGGCCAGCTATGGTCGTTACGACAACGAGCAGGAAATCGAAGACATTAACTTCGACCAGAACTACGGCAGTGAAGTCAGCACCTTTACCCTGACCCAACCCCTGTTTCGCGTAGATGCCTGGTACGGCTACAAGGAAGCGAAATCCAGCACTGATATTGCGCAGGCCAATTTCGAGCAGGCGCGACAGGATTTTGTGTTGCGTGTGGCCCAGGGCTACTTTGGTGTGCTGCGAGCCTGGGATACCTGGGTATCCGCCAAGGCCGAAGAGAAAGCCATTGGCCGCCAGCTGGAGCAAACCCAGGAACGTTTCGATGTGGGCCTGGTCCCCGCCACCGACGTAGAAGAAGCACAGGCCACCTACGATTTGACCCAGGTGAATCTGATTGTGGCTCGCCAGCAATACGAGATTGCCCGCGACCAGCTGGAAACCCTGACAGGCCAACAGTGGGAAACCCTGTCGGAACTGCAGGACGAGCTCCCCATGGAAGGCCCGCAACCTGCCGCCATGGATGACTGGATCGAGAAAGCCAAATCAGAAAATCCCCAGGTTCGCGCAGCTCGTTACAATACTGAGCTGACCGAGAACACTGCCAAGCGCCAGCTCGGCACCATGATGCCGCAGGTACAACTGGTCGCTCAGTACCAGCACACCCACCTGTCCCCGGATGAAGATCCGGCGCTGACAGGGGCCCCGGGAAGCTCCCTGTATGACACCCAGAACAGACAGATCGGCATCGAAGTCAGCATGCCCCTGTTCCAGGGTGGTGGCCTGAACAGCCGCCGCAAGGAAGCCTACCTGCGCGCCGATGCGGCAACCTACCAATACGATCAGACCCTGCGCAATGCGGTGCAACAGACCCGTAACGCCTACCGTACGGTGGAAGCCGATGCCCTGCGCATCAAGGCTCGTGAGCAAGCCATCCGCTCCACCCGCTCCGCTCTGGACGCCACCCAGTCCGGTTACGAAGTGGGTACCCGTAACGTGGTAGACGTACTCAACGCCCAGCGCGCCCTGTTCGCCGCGGAGCGGGATTACGCCAACGCCCGCTACGATTACATTGTCGACTCCCTGACCCTGAAGTCCGCTACCGGTGACCTGCAGCAGGGCGACCTGGCCGCCGTCAACCAGTGGCTTTCCCCCACCGAAACCCTGAACCTCTATGCGCCAGACCTGGAAGGCAAGAGTGAAGAGATGATGGAAGAAAATTCAGTTAACAATTAATAATGAATAGTGCGCGTAAAGCGCCAGAGTTGACTGAACGCAAAGAGGCCGCGCCCGGACACCGGGTGCGGCCTCTTGCTTTGGGGGAAAAGCGAGTTTCGAGTGACGAGTTTCGAAGGACAAACCCCTTCCTGTCGCAGCTATCTGCCCATGGAAATACCCACCAACCCTATAAGCGCGGCCCAGCACCTCGCAGAGCCCGACCACCCCAACCCGCGCACTGTTAACTATTCACTGTTAACTGTTCACTAATCAAACCAAGCCCTTTCTCAAGCGCCCCCCGGTTCGCCTCAACCACCGCCGCCGCCGCCTGCCCCTGTCGACGGCAACGCTCAGCATCATCGAACAGCGCCAGCAGAGTAGTAGCCAGCTCCCGTTCATTGTTGACCACCGACAGCCCGCCGGCATCATCCAGCAGCTGCGAAATGGCGGTGAAGTTGTGCAGATGTGGCCCGGTGAGAACCGGCTTTTCCCAGGCGGCAGGTTCGAGCAGATTATGCCCACCCACCGGCACCAGGGAACCGCCCACAAAGGCCACATCCGCCGTGCCGAACAGCATCAGCAATTCTCCCATGGTGTCGGCCAGATAAACCTGCACCTCCGCCGGGGATTCATCTGCACTGCGTCGGGCCAGGCTCAAGCCCTTGCCGCGAATCTGTGCGGCCACATCATTGAACCGTTCCGGGTGACGAGGCACCAGCACCAGCAAGGTATCCGGATGGCTACCCAGCACCTGTTGATGAGCCGCCAGCACCGGCTCGTCTTCACCGGGATGGGTACTTGCCGCGATCCAGACCCGACGCTCGCCCATCTGTGCCCGCAGCGCGGCCGAGCTGTCACGCAATGCAGCATCCAGCGTCATATCAAACTTCACACTGCCGATGGCATGCACTCGTTCCGGCCATGCCCCCAACGCCACATAGCGCTCTGCTTCCACCGCCGTCTGCACCGCCAACGCATCGAACTGCGCCATCATTGGCCGAACCAGACGCGGCAACTTGCCGTAGCCCCGATAACTTTTTTCGGACAAGCGCCCATTCATCAGCATCAGTTTCGCGCCATGGCGCTTCACTGCCGCACACAGGTTCGGCCACAGCTCGGTTTCCAATACCACCACCAGCTGCGGATCAAATGCTTTCATGAAACGATTCAGCGCACCCGGAACCTCCCAAGGGCAATACACATGGCTCACCCGATCACCAAACAGGGCCTTTACCCGTTCAGAGCCTGTGGGCGTCGTGGTGGTCACCAGCAAGGGCGTATCCGGATGATCCGCCAGCAACCGTTCTATCAGGGGCGCCGCGGCAAGGGTTTCGCCTACGGATACCGCATGTACCCAGAGGCTGTTCTTCAACGTGCCGGGGCGATACCCCCACGCCATGCGCTGAGCCCAGCGTTGACGATAGGCTGGAGCCTTGCGGCCACGCAGCCACAAGCGCAGGAACAAAAACGGCAGGAGCAGATACCAGAGGGCAGAGTAAAAGGTACGCATAGGGCTTCTTGTGTCTGACATTGGACGCCGGACGTCTGCCGCCCGACCCGTCTATGCTAGCATAGCCGCACAGATCAACGATGGTGTTCCATGAGCAACCCAACGCTAAAACCCGATGTACTGATTTTTGGTGGCGGTATCGCCGGCCTGTGGCTGATCAACCGCCTGAATGCAGCGGGCTACCAGTGCCTGTTGCTGGAAACGGCCTCCCTTGGCGGCGATCAGACTCTGGCCAGCCAAGGCATTATTCATGGCGGCCTCAAGTACGCCTTGAGCGGCAGCCTGTCCAGCGAGTCGGAATCCATTGCCGCCATGCCGGACCGCTGGCGCGCCGCCATGGCAGGCGACGACCCGGTGGATCTGCGCAACCTGAAAGTCCTTAGCGACACCCAGCACATGTGGTCCAGTGGCTCCGTGGCCTCACGAATGACCAACTTCTTTGCCAGCAAGATGCTGCGCGGCCGCATCGAAAAACTGAAGCGCGACGCCTTCCCCGCTGCACTGGCCGACAAAGCCTTCAAGGGTAACGTCTACAAACTGGACGATCTGGTCATTAATACCGAATCGCTGATTGAGACCTTGAGCGCACCAGTCCGTGAGCGCCTGCTGGCGTTTGATCCAGAACGCGACACGCTGGAATGGAACGATGACGGCCTCGCCAGCGCCACCGTTAACGGCATTCACATTGAGCCCGGCCTGACGGTACTGGCCGCAGGCAACGGCAACCCCGCACTGCTGGAAGCCGCACATCGTGCCCATCTGCTGGAAGACGAACACAGCCAGCTACGACCGTTGAAAATGCTGCTGGTCAAACATGACCTGGGGCATCGCCTCTACGCGCACTGCGTTGGCACCAGCAACAAACCTGTGCTCACCGTTACCACCCATGATTGCCCCGACGGCAAAGTGGTCTGGTATCTCGGCGGCGATCTGGCCGAACAGGGTGTGGAGCGCAGCGACGAGGAGCAGCTGGCCGCGGGACGGGCAGAACTGGACAAATTGTTCCCCTGGCTGGATTTCAGCAAGGCACAACTGGCAACCCTCGATGTGGTACGGGCCGAACCCAAACAGCAAAGCCTGGTAAAACCGGATAACGCCTACGCACGCCGGGACAAAAACCTGATCATCACCTGGCCAACCAAACTGACGCTGGCCCCGGATCTCGGAGACAGGGTGATGGCACTGATCGAAGAAAGCGGATTGCAGCCGGGCGAAGCGATGACACTACCTGAAGAACTGAAACAGGCGCCCATGGGCGTGCCGTACTGGCATCGGTGTTTTGATTAACGCATAAGAGGCAAGCTTCAAGTTTCAAGCTCCAACACGAGGCGGTTCATTGTGTGAACTGAAAGGCTTTTGCTCCGCGCTGGCCGTTAACGGTGGTTCGCGGGCACAGGCCTTACCGAATCAAAAGACCTTGCCCGCGCCTTGAAACTTGTTACTTGCAACTTGCTGCCCAGCAATCATCACGAGGAGTTTCCATGTCTTTCATGCGCCCACTGGGCAACACCGGTTTGACCGTCAGCGCCCTCGGCCTTGGCACGGTAAAGATTGGCCGCGACAAGGGCGTAAAGTACCCCAACGGCTTCACCATTCCCGATGACCGCGCGGTTACCGAACTGCTCGCACAGGCGCTTGACCTGGGCATCAATTTGATCGATACCGCCCCCGCCTATGGTCACAGCGAAGTCCGCCTGGGCAAATTGATGTCCGCACGCCAGGACTGGATCATCGTCACCAAGGTTGGCGAAGAGTTTGATAATGACAGTGGCGAAAGCCGGTTCGACTTCACTCCCGAACATGTGCGCACCTCAGTGGAACGCAGCCTGCAAAGATTGAATACCGACTACCTTGACTGTGTATTGGTGCATTCCGACGGCAACGATCTGGACATCATCTCGCAGGGCACGCTGGAAGCCCTTAATGAGCTAAAAAAAGCGGGGCTGATTCGCGCCACCGGCATGTCGACCAAGACCGTGGAAGGCGGCATCGCCACCCTCCAGCAGGCGGACATGGCGATGGTGACTTACAACCTCCAGCATCATGAAGAAGTACCGGTGATCGAACATGCGGCATCACACTCGAAGGGCATCCTGATCAAGAAAGCTTTCGCCAGCGGCCACCTGGCCGGTGACATTGCCGACCCGGTACAGGAAAGTCTGAACCAGATCCTTGGCACCGCCGGCGTTGGCAGTATTATTGCTGGCACCATCAATCCAAAACACTTGCAGGAAAATGTGGCCAAAGCCCGCATCGCCTGCGGCGAATAACAACACAGGAAACTCCATGCGCCTCCTTATTGCTACCGCATTGATCCTTAGCGCCTCCTTCGCTCAAGCCGACAAGGTTCTGATACTCCGGGATGCCCCGAAAGACTGCGAGGAGAAAGGCGAAGTCAGCATCACCACCGGCGGCCCGGTACAGGGCATGCTGTTCAGTGATGCCTGGATCAACAACAACGCCACCAAGAAGATCAAGAAAGCTATCAAAAAGGCTGACGGCAATGTCGGCACGATCAAAGATCGGCGCGAGTTCATGATGGAAAGTCAGTTTCGTGGCCTGGAGCGTATTGAGCTGGATGCGTGGGCGTGGAAGTGCGAGAAGAAAGACAGTAGCGAGTAACGAGTTGCGAGTGCCGAAAACCAAAACCGGAAAGCGATTACTTTTGATCTTCGCAACTCGTTACTCGCTTCTCGCTACTCGTCCCGGATCACCCACTGGATAGTTGTTTCAACTCTACTCCCAATGCCTGCAACCCGGCCCAGTGCCCTTGCTGATACCCCAGCTCCAGCTTACGCGCATTGGTCGTTAAACGGCTGACGGGAAAATCTGCCTCCGGGGCGATCACCGTTAAACGGCAATCCGCCGGTGGGTTGTCGATGAAATCCAGCGAGTCATTATAAATTGCCGTGCGTTTCAGCATGGCCTCATACAGTGCTGGCATATCTTTCACCCAGGGTTTAATCAAGGGAGTCAGTGCGCTGGGTTTCTTGCGGTAGCCTTGATGCCGCGACAACACCACCGTTATCTCGCAAGCGCCTTGCTCGTATGCCCAACGCACCGGAATCGAATCTGCCAGCCCACCATCGGTCATGGCGCGCCCCTCGACGGTTGGGAAGTCCCGGTAAGCGAAGGGAATCGAGCAGGAGGCGGTCATGATCTCGTTCAGATTGTGCGGCTGTGCCTGAAAATAGCGAGGACTCCCTTCTTCCACCGAAGTGGTCACCACCCACAGCGGCACATTGCGCTGCCAGTGTCGGTCGAGAGCAAGAGGGACTTCAACCAGTGACTGATGCCACAACCAATGCACATCGCAAAGGTGCCCTCCGGACATGAAGCGTTGCCAGCTGATGAAATCCGGACGGCAGGCATGATCCATGATGATGCGCTTACTGCGCCCATGGTCACCCGCAAGATAGCCGATCAGATTAGTGGAGCCCGCAGACACGCCCACCGCAAAGTCAAAGTCGAGATAGTCCGATTCCAGAAAAGCATCCAGCACACCGGCGGCAAAAATACCGCGCATGGCACCGCCTTCTACTACCAGCGCACGCTGCGTCACGATTCTTCCTCCCGATTCCCGATGGCACCTGATCTTGAATCACATTGCCAAAACGAAAGCAGATACAGAAATAGAATGGCGCTGTTTGTATCATCGAAATCGACAATGCCATACCTGCATCACCCGACATGCACCATCGCTATCCTGAACAGTTTCTCCTTCCTGCACCGTTGCAGCGCAAGCGCATCAGATTGGCGCATTCAGCATCGCCAATCGCTCCCGCACACTTCAAGTAAGATCTGATTAATTATTGTAAAAACAAAGCATTAAAAGTTTTTCGTTAGTCTGGCACCGCATTTGCACCTGAACGCATACCAACTTGTATACAAACAGGTGTGCTAACGAATGATCGGCTGGACCCTAGACCAATGGCAGGCGGCCTACCGCAGCGGGGAGCTCTCCCCTGCACAGGCCATAAAACAACTGGCGACTGCATTGCACGACAGCGAACGTGCCTTGTGGATCCACCTGCTGGACGAGTCCTCCCTGATTGCTCAGGCAGAAACCCTGACCGATCCAGACCTGCCCCTGTATGGCATCCCCTTCGCTGTGAAGGACAACATTGATGTGGCGGGCATGCCAACCACTGCCGCCTGTCCCGCGTTTGCCTATACCCCCAAGGAAGATGCCACCGCCGTTCGCCTGCTGCGTGAAGCGGGAGCCATCGTCGTCGGCAAGACCAACCTGGATCAGTTCGCCACCGGCCTGGTCGGCACCCGCTCTCCCTATGGGGAAGTCCCCAACCCGTTTAACCCGGATTATCTTAGCGGCGGCTCCAGCTCTGGCTCTTCTGTCGCCGTGAGCATGGGCCTGGTGCCCTTCGCCCTTGGCACCGACACCGCAGGCTCAGGCAGAGTGCCTGCTGCTTTCACCAATACGGTTGGCCTGAAGCCGACTCGCGGCGCTATCAGTACCAAAGGTGTAGTCCCGGCCTGCCGCACACTGGATTGTGTCAGTATCTTCGCGCTGGACGTCAGCGATGCCGCCACGGTTTATCGCATCCTTGGCCAGTTCGACCCACAGGATGATTACAGTCGGGCGACACCGTCCCTGCAGAACAAGGGACTACCCGCACGTCCCAAACTGGGCATTCCGAAAGACCTTCCCTGGTTCGGTGATGAGCAGGCGCGCGCTTTATGGGAACGTAATCTGGCAGCCATGAGCGAAATCGCTGAACTGGTCAGCGTTGATACCATGGTGCTGGAAGATGCCGCCGCCCTGCTTTATCAGGGCCCCTGGGTCGCTGAACGACTCACCGTGGCAGAGCCTCTGCTGCAGACTCAACCCGACGCCATTCTGCCTGTGATCCGCGACATTCTGGAACCTGCTGCCACGCTTTCTGCTGCAGACAGTTTCCGGGCCCAGTACCAACTGGCCGAGCTCAAACGCCAATCCGAGCAACTGATGGCCAGCGTGGATGCACTGCTGCTGCCCACCACTCCGGGCATCTACACCCGGGCTGCCGTAAGTGCCGATCCCATCACGCTGAACAGCCAACTCGGCACCTGGACCAACTTCGTCAACCTTCTGGATATGTGCGCCCTGGCGTTGCCCGGCGGATTCCGTGAAGACGGCCTGCCCGGCGGCATCACCCTGATCGGTAGTGCCTGGCAAGACCACGCACTCAGCGAATTCGGACGCCGCTGGCAGCACCACCTGCCCTGGCAGGCGGGCGCCACCGGCCAGATGCTGGCACAGCCGACCCCGGCGGCCGCCAATGATGATCCCGCTCACACCATTACCGTTGCCGTGGTGGGGGCTCACCTCACCGGCATGCCTCTCAACGGTCAGTTAGTGGAACGGGATGCCGTCCTGATTGAAGCCACTCACACAGCGCCGTGTTACCGACTCTACGCCCTGGCCAATACGGTTCCGCCCAAACCCGGCTTGATCCGTAATCCCGCCGACGGCGGCGACAGCATTCCGATTGAGCTGTGGCAGATGCCCATCGAACACTTTGGCAGTTTTGTCGGCTTAATCCCCGCTCCACTCGGCATTGGCAGCCTGGAAACCGTGGATGGACGCTGGGTGAAGGGCTTCATCTGTGAGCCTTGGGCCATCAACGACGCCACGGACATTACCGCCCTGGGGGGCTGGAGAAATTACATCGCCTCATTGCAAACCAAGGAGCCCGTGTAAATGTTAAAGAAAGTGCTGATCGCCAATCGGGGAGAAATTGCGGTGCGTATTTGCCGCACCCTGAAACAGATGGGCATTGCCTCCGTCGCCGTTTATTCCGACGCGGATCGCAACAGCCTGCATGTCAGTGCAGCAGATGAAGCTGTGGCACTGGGCGGTCAAACAGCGGCTGACAGTTATCTGAAGAGCGACCTGATCCTCAAGGCGGCCAAAGACACCGGCGCGGATGCGATTATTCCCGGCTACGGCTTTCTTTCCGAGAATGCCGAGTTCGCCGAAGCCTGTGAAGCCGCCGGCATCGCCTTTGTCGGCCCAACCCCCAAACAGCTGCGCGAATTCGGCCTCAAACATGAAGCTCGCGCCATCGCGGAACAGGCCGGCGTGCCACTCGCGCCGGGTACAGATCTGCTTTTGAACCTGGAAGAAGCCGTGCAGGCCGCCACCGATATCGGCTATCCGGTAATGCTGAAAAGCACCGCCGGTGGAGGCGGTATCGGTCTGTCCCGCTGCAACAATGAAGCCGAACTGGTCGCCGCCTACGAATCAGTGAAACGTCTGGGGGAAAGTTTTTTCTCCGACAGCGGTGTATTCATTGAGCGCTTCGTGGCCCGTGCCCGACATATTGAAGTACAGATCTTTGGTGACGGTGAAGGCACTGTGCTGGCATTGGGGGAGCGCGAATGTTCCCTGCAACGCCGCAACCAGAAAGTGGTAGAAGAGACACCGGCCCCCAACCTGCCACAGGCAACACGGGAAAAACTCCACGCCAGTGCCGCCCGGCTGGGACAGTCGGTGAAATATCGTTCCGCAGGCACCGTGGAATACATCTACGACGACGAGCGAGATGAATTTTATTTCCTGGAGGTGAACACCCGCCTGCAGGTAGAGCACGGCGTGACCGAAGCGGTCTTTGCTGTGGATCTGGTGCAATGGATGCTGGAACTGGCTGGCGGCCAAAGACCCGCACTGGAACAGACCTACACCTGTCACGGCGCGGCGATGGAAGTTCGCATCTACGCTGAAGATGCCCTCAAGGATTTCCAGCCCAGTCCCGGCGAACTCACCGAAGTCCACTTCCCTGATGGCATCCGTCTGGATGGCTGGATTGATACCGGCACGGTGGTGAGTCCGCATTACGATCCCATGCTCGCCAAGGTCATCGTTCACGGTGATGACCGTAGCGACGCCTTAAGCAAAATGCAGAACGCTCTGGCCGAGACTTGCCTGTCCGGCATTGCCACCAATCTGGATTATCTGCGTCAGATTCTCCGCGACAGCAACGTCATCGCCGGCAAAGTCTCGACTCGCTATCTGGAAACCTTTTCCTACACCCCCACGGCCTTTGAAATCATTGAGCCCGGCACCTATACCACCGTACAGGACTATCCCGGTCGCAGCGGCTATTGGGATATTGGTGTTCCGCCCTCTGGCCCCATGGATGACCAGGCCTTCCGCATTGCCAATCGCATTGCAGGCAACCACCACAGTGCAGCCGGGCTGGAGGCCACACTGGTTGGCCCAACGCTGAAATTCCATTGTGACACGATCATCGCCCTGACCGGGGCCGAGTGCGAAGCCACTCTGGATGGTACGCCGGTGAGCTTCTGGCAACCCATCGCGGTCAAAGCCGGCCAGACCCTGATCACCGGCAAGGTAACCTCAGGCTGTCGCACCTACATTGCCGTGCGTAACGGCATTGATGTACCCGATTATCTGGGCAGCAAATCCACCTTCGTGCTGGGTAACTTTGGTGGCCACGGCGGCCGCACCCTGCGCAAAGGAGATGTGATCGCCATCTGTCAGCCTCAGCTGGCTGGCTGCCCAACGCCAGCTCCTGTTGCCGCTCCCCATGCACTGGAACGCAACATGATCCCGGCATACCCACAACAGTGGGACATCAAGGTGCTGTACGGGCCGCACGGCGCGCCGGATTTCTTTACCGAAGCCGCGGTTGAAGAATTTTTCCAGGCGGACTGGCAGGTGCACTACAATTCCAATCGGCTGGGCATTCGTCTGGTCGGCCCCAAACCGACCTGGACACGCACCGACGGCGGCGAAGCCGGCCTGCACCCATCCAACGTGCACGATAATGAATATGCCATCGGCTCGATCAATTTCACCGGCGATTTCCCGGTCATCCTGACCAAGGATGGCCCCAGCCTCGGCGGCTTCGTTTGCCCGGTCACCATTGCCAAGGCCGAACTCTGGAAAGTCGGCCAGCTCAAACCCGGTGACAGCATTCGCTTTTCCCCCATCAGCTTTGCCGAAGCCAAGGCCCTGGAGGAAGCCCAGGATGCCTCCATCGAGAACCTGGGGTTGATTCCGGTGATCAATCCGCAGGTTGAGGATTTCAGCGATACCTTTACCTCCAACACCATGCTCGCCGAGCAAGAGGCCAACGGCGATGTGCCGCGCATTGTTTATCGGCAGGCTGGCGACAAGTACATCCTGATTGAGTACGGCGACAACGTGCTCGATCTGGCGTTGCGCATGCGAGTGCATGCCTTGATGGAAAACCTCAAAGCCCGCCCGGTTAGCGGCATCCTCGAATTGTCCCCCGGCGTACGCAGCCTGCAAGTGCATTACGATTCGCGTCTCATCGACCAGAGCACGCTGGTCAGCACTCTGCTGGAGCGAGAAAGAACGATAGGCAGCGTGGACGACATGGTCGTCACCTCACGAGTGCTGCATCTGCCCATGGCGTTTGAAGACAGCGCCACGCTAGAGGCGGTTAAGCGCTATCAGGAAACCATCCGTAGCGATGCCCCATGGCTACCCAGCAATGCCGAGTTCATTCGTCGTATCAATGGCCTCGACTCCGTCGAGCAAGTACGCGACACCGTGTTCAGCGCCAGCTATCTGGTGATGGGACTCGGTGATGTTTATCTGGGCGCACCGTGCGCGGTCCCCATTGACCCTCGTCACCGCCTGATGACCTCCAAGTACAACCCTGCCCGTACCTACACTGCAGAGGGCACCGTCGGCATTGGAGGCGTCTACATGTGCATCTACGGCATGGACTCTCCCGGCGGTTATCAGCTGGTGGGCCGCACCCTGCCAATCTGGAACAAGCACCTCAAGAACAGCCAATTCGAAAACGGTGAACCCTGGCTGCTCAAGTTCTTCGATCAGGTCCGCTACTACCCGGTCAGCGAAGCCGAACTGACAACCATGCGCGAAGCGTTCCGGCATGGACACCTGAATATCGAAATCACGGAAGAGCCCTTCAGCCTGGCCGAGCACCGCCAGTTCCTTGAGGACAACGCCGACAGCATTGCCGAATTCAATGAGAAACGGGATGCCGCCTATCACGAAGAAGTGGCGCGCTGGCAAAACGAAGACGCCGCCATCGAGTCCGCCATGCTCGGCAGCAAGAGCGAAATTGGTGAGATCGACGGCCATCTGATCAGCGCCGAAATCAGCGGCAATGTGTGGAAGCTGTTGGTGGAGGAAGGCTCTCAGGTTGAGGCCGGGCAAACCGTTGTCATTGTGGAAGCCATGAAGATGGAGTTTGAAATTGTGGCCAACACGTCTGGCAAGGTCACCGGCTTGCACTGCCGACCAGGTGCCATCATCAACGCCGGTGATCCCGTCATCGTGATCGACAGCGCTGATGTGGCCTGAAGGAGCCCGGTGGAAATGATGAGTCGCGCAGCAAAGAAAACGGAAAACCTGGCAGAACGGATCTACCTGCAACTGAAGCAGGATATTTTCGATTTCCGACTAATGCCCGGTGATCGTTTCAGTGAAAACGAAGTCGCCGAGCGCATGGGGGCTTCACGGACACCGGTACGCGAAGCGCTGTTTCGCTTACAACGTGAATTCTATGTGGATGTACTCTACCGCAGTGGCTGGCAGGTCAAACCCTTCGACTTCAAATATTTCGAAGAACTGTACGACGTTCGCACCATCCTTGAATGTGCCGCCGTACGCAAACTCTGCGAACAGGACAGTGACCATAGCAACCTGGATGAACTGGTAGGCCTGTGGTGCGTTGCCAAGGAGCAGCGTCTGGAGCATGGCCCCACCGTCAGCGGCATGGACGAACGCTTCCACGAACAGCTGGTAGAAGCGGCCGGCAATCAGGAGATGGCGCGAATCCATCACGACCTCACCGAACGACTGCGGATTATTCGCCGGCTGGATTTCACCAAACCACCCCGGGTGGAAGCCACTTACAACGAACATCAAGCGGTGCTGGAGGCCATCCTGCATCGCCGCGTGGAGCAGGCACAAATGTTGCTGCGTGCCCACATTGAAGAATCCCGAAACGAAGTGCGAAAAATCACAGTGCACATGTTGCACGAGGCCAACGCCAGGAGTCAGTTGCAGGCGGTGGACAACAACTAAGGGAGCCTCTGAATAACTCCTTGCATGCTCAGTCTTTCAGGCTGGCCTGCAATCTAGGCGCGCTTTTGAAGGCATGCTGGTTGCCTGTCGAAAAAGCGCAACAACGAGTGCGGGCCAGCCTGGAAGACCCGGAGGGCGCGGTCTGGAGCGCCCATCTGCTGCGCCTTGTCTCTCGGAAAGGGAACCACCCTGACCATCGAGACAAGACACAACAGCTGAACGCTCCAGGCCACGCTGAGCACGCAAGGAGTTATTTAGAGGCTCCCACAACTTCGCAGGGATAACGGCCAGCAGTACCGGTCGATTTGCTTGGATCACGAGATCCGGGGACAGGGTTTCAGGAAATGGATAAACCAACTTCAAACGCAAGGGGAAACATCATGAGTTTTTCAAAATCCATGAAAAAACTGGCCGCCGGCGTTGTCGCGTCCAGTGCCATCGCCTACAGCGGTGCCGTTATGGCCGCCGACACCATCAAGGTAGGGGTACTTCACTCTCTGTCAGGCACCATGGCGATCAGTGAATCCACCCTGAAAGACACTGTTCTGATGATGATCGAAGAGCAGAACAAGAAAGGTGGGGTAATGGGCAAGAAGCTGGAGCCGGTGGTCGTGGATCCCGCTTCCAACTGGCCCCTGTTCGCGGAGAAAACCCGTGAGCTGATTACCAAGGAAGACGTGGACGTGATCTTCGGCTGCTGGACCTCAGTATCCCGCAAATCCGTGCTGCCTGTTGTAGAAGAACTGAACGGCCTGCTGTTCTACCCGGTGCAGTATGAAGGTGAAGAATCGTCCAAGAACGTGTTCTACACCGGCGCCGCGCCAAACCAGCAAGCCATTCCTGCCGTTGATTACCTGATCAATGATCTGGGCGTGAAGCGCTTTGTTCTGGCCGGTACCGACTACGTTTACCCGCGTACCACCAACAAGATCCTCGAAGCCTACCTGAAGTCCAAGGGCGTGGCCGAAAAGGACATCATGATCAACTATACCCCGTTCGGTCACTCTGACTGGCAGAGCATCGTCAGCGACATCAAGGCGTTCGGTAGCCAGGGCAAGAAAACCGCGGTGGTCTCCACCATCAACGGTGATGCCAACGTGCCTTTCTACAAGGAACTGGGTAACCAGGGCGTAAGCGCTGAAGACATTCCGGTTGTCGCTTTCTCTGTAGGTGAAGAAGAACTGTCCGGTATCGATACCGCTCCGCTGGTTGGTCATCTGGCTGCCTGGAACTACTTCCAGAGCGTATACAACGACACCAACGAAGCCTTTATCGATCAGTGGCACAGCTTCACTGGCGACGACAAGCGCGTTACCAATGACCCAATGGAAGCCACTTACATTGGTTTCAACATGTGGGTGAAAGCGGTAGAGAAAGCCAAGTCTACCGACACCGACAAAGTGGCTGACGCCATGATCGGCATCCAGACCCCGAACCTGACTGGCGGCATGGCGGTCATGAACGAGAACCATCACCTGTCCAAGCCGGTACTGATCGGTGAGATCCAGGACGACGGTCAGTTCGCGGTGGTATGGGAAACCGATGGTCTGGTGAAGGGTGATGCCTGGTCTGACTTCCTGCCAGGTTCCAAAGACCTGATCTCCGACTGGACTGCCCCGATCAAGTGCGGCAACTACAACACCAAAACCAAAAGCTGCGGCGGCGCGGCAGCCAAGTAACACCCACCGTCAGCACACCGGGCTTGCCCGGTGTGTCTGACTGCGGCGGTTTGCCGCTTTTTTAACGCAAATTCTGACGCCCCGTAAGGAGCCCGTCATGGGTTACAGTTTCAGCCGAATGCTGGCCGCCATCGTGTTGGCAATCATGGCCAGTCTGAGCTGGGCAGATGAGGTGCTGCAAGACACGACAGCATCCCCCCAGACTATTGAGGCCATGGCCGACGCCGATGTCGAAGAAGACATCGCCGGTGCACCGCCTTCCATTCAGGATATTCTCAACCAGTTGGCCAGCCGCAGCTTTGACGACAAGGAAGCAGCCATTCGCCAACTGGCCGAGCAGGATAGTCCCCGCGTGGTGCCCCTGCTCAACGCGTTGATGAACCGGGATCTGGTTCATAACCGTGAAGACGACACCATCAGCCTCGGCAGTAAGCAGGACGGCCAGTGGCTACTACTGGATCCGGTCAGCGAAACCGAGATTGGCACGGTAGACAGCCGTGCTGCTCGACCGGTGGTTATCAACAACCGACTGCGCACGGTCATCAATAATCAGTTGGCCCTGTTTGCACTGAACAGCGATGACAGTGAACAACGTGTACAGGCTGCAGCCCAACTGATCGGTAATGATGATCCCGACATGCTGTCGGCCCTGCGCCTTCGCCGCGAAAGCGAAGATAACAGTCGAGTCATTGAACAGATCGACACGGCGCTCAATATCGCAGCGCTGGGTAGTGATGAGCTTACCGCCCGGCTCAATGCCATCGATACCCTGTCCAGCAACCTGCATCCGGAAGTCAAAAACCGGTTGAATGAACGCCTCCGCTTAACTGAAAGTGACGCAGAGAAAACCGCCCTGACAAAAGCGCTGAGGCGTATCGATAGTCGTATCGAAAACTTCCAGACCGCCGATACGATTTTCTTCGGTCTGAGCCTGGGCTCAGTGCTGCTACTAGCCGCCATTGGCCTGGCGATCACTTTCGGCGTCATGGGCGTGATCAATATGGCTCACGGCGAATTAATCATGCTGGGGGCCTACACTACCTACGTGGTGCAACAACTCCTGCCCAACAGCCATGAATGGTCCTTGCTGGTTGCCGTTCCCGCAGCCTTTCTGGTCTCGGCATTTGTCGGCATTCTGATTGAACGGTTCGTGATTCGCTTCCTGTATGGCCGACCACTGGAAACCCTGCTGGCCACCTTCGGTGTCAGCCTGATCCTGCAGCAAGCGGTGCGCGTGATCTTCTCGCCACTGAACCGCACCGTGATCACGCCGGACTGGATGAGTGGCGCACTGCAGATCAACCCGGTGTTCTCGCTCACCTACAACCGCCTGTACATCATTTTCTTTGCCCTGGCGGTGTTCCTTGGCTTGCTGACCCTGCTGAAGAAAACCCGCCTGGGTCTGCAGGTGAGAGCGGTCAGCCAGAATCGTACCACTGCACGAGCATTGGGTATTCGTAGTGAACGGGTCAACGCCCTCACCTTCGGCCTCGGTTCCGGTATTGCCGGCATCGCCGGGGTGGCGCTGGCACAGCTCACCAACGTGGGTCCCAACCTGGGGCAGAGCTACATCATCGATTCGTTCATGGTGGTGGTGTTTGGTGGCGTTGGAAACCTTTGGGGCACACTCACCGCTGCCTTTGGTCTCGGCATCGCCAACAAGCTGCTCGAACCCATGGCCGGCGCAGTTCTGGCCAAGATTCTGGTGCTGATATTCATCATCCTGTTTATTCAGCGCAAACCCCGCGGACTGTTCCCGCAACGTGGCCGGGCAGCGGAGGACTGATATGCGAGATTCCACATTCAAGGGTGCGCTCAGTGATCGCACCGCCAAAACTTTCATGGGCGTGTTGTTCGGTGCCACCCTGCTGGTGACCCTGCTCAACCAGGTTTTTCCTCCTGACTCTGCGCTGCATGTGAGCGCCTACACCGTCACTCTGCTGGGCAAGTATCTTTGCTATGCCCTGCTGGCACTGGCACTGGATCTGGTCTGGGGTTACTGCGGCATTCTCAGCCTGGGGCATGGCGCTTTCTTTGCCCTCGGCGGTTACGCCATGGGCATGTACCTGATGCGTCAGATCGGTGATCGCGGCGTCTATGGCAATGCGGAGCTGCCGGACTTCATGGTGTTCCTCAACTGGAGTGAGCTGCCGTGGTACTGGCAAGGCTTTGACCAGTTCTGGTTTGCCGCCTTGATGATTTTCCTGGTTCCAGGCTTGCTGGCATTTGTATTCGGCTGGCTGGCGTTCCGCTCCCGGGTAACCGGTGTGTACCTGTCCATCATCACCCAGGCGCTGACCTACGCGCTGATGCTGGCTTTCTTCCGCAACGAACTGGGCTTCGGTGGCAACAATGGCCTCACCGACTTCAAGGATCTGCTCGGTTTCTCGCTGCAGGAAGACAGCACCCGGGTGGCCTTGCTGATGGCGACTGCCATCTCACTGGCTGGTGCCTTTGTCCTGTGTCGCTGGATCACCGGCAGCAAGCTTGGCCGGGTGGTACTGGCGGTGCGCGATGCGGAATCCCGCGCCCGCTTCATCGGCTATCGCACCGAACATTACAAACTCTGGGTATTCACCGTCAGCGCCATTCTGGCAGGTCTTGCCGGGGCTCTGTACGTACCCCAGGTGGGCATCATCAATCCCGGAGAGTTCTCGCCTCTCAACTCCATTGAGCTGGTGGTCTGGGTTGCCGTGGGTGGACGCGCCACGCTCTACGGCGCGGTAATCGGTGCCATTCTGGTGAACTATGGCAAGACCGTATTCACCGGCATCATGCCGGAAGCCTGGTTGTTCGCACTGGGGGGGCTATTTGTGGCTGTCACCGTGTTTATGCCCCAAGGGATCGTTGGACTGGTGGAAAAGCACTGGCCGAGCCTCAAACAGCGTTTCCTGAAAACCCCCGGCGATAACGACACCCCCATGGCAGAAGGAGAACAGTCATGAGTGCTCTGGACAGCCTGCGTGAAACCTTTCGCCGCGATCAGGTCTTCGACTTCATGCGCCAGGGGACCCGTGTGGTAGCCCCCGGGCAACTGGATGCGGGTGACGGCAAGAATATTCTTTATCTGGAAGATATCACCGTCAGCTTTGATGGTTTCAAGGCGCTTAATGACCTGACGCTGTACATCAAGACCGGTGAACTTCGCTGCATCATCGGGCCGAATGGTGCTGGCAAATCCACCATGATGGATGTGATCACCGGCAAGACCCGCCCTGACAGTGGCACCTGCTTCTTCGGCCAGACTCTGGATCTGACCCGGCTCAGTGAAACTGACATTGCCACCGCCGGCATCGGCCGCAAGTTTCAGAAACCCACCGTGTTCCCGGAACACACGGCGTTCGAAAATCTGGAGCTTGCCATGCACGATGCCAAGGGCGCCTGGCATTCGCTGTTCACTCGCATGACCGGCGAACAGAAAAGCTGGATCGAAGAAACCCTGGCTCAAGTCGGTCTGCTGGACGACCGCCACAAGGTGGCCGGCCTGCTGTCCCATGGCCAGAAACAGTGGCTGGAAATCGGCATGGTGCTGATGCAGAAACCCCAATTGCTACTGGTCGATGAGCCCATTGCCGGCATGACCCGCCAGGAAGTGGAGCGCACCGGGCAACTGCTGCAAAGCCTGGCAGGCAAACATTCCGTGGTGGTGGTCGAACACGACATGGAATTTATCCGTTCCATCGCTTCCACCGTGACAGTGCTGCATCAGGGTAGCGTGCTGGCAGAGGGCACCATGGATCAGGTACAGAATGATCCCAAAGTCATTGAAGTCTATCTGGGTGAATGAGTTGCAAGAAGCAAGTTTCAAGTTGCAAAGCGCGGGCGGGATGGGTTGCCACCCTTTTATTTCTTGCCCGCGCACCATTCATCCGCTCGCGGAGACAGATGTCTCCGAAGAGATAAATCTATTCCGCGTTGCAACTTGTCACTTGAAACTTGCAACTGAATAACGGAGTCAACATCGTGTTGAAACTAAACAACGTCAACCAATACTACGGCGAATCCCACACCCTCTGGGATGTGGATCTGGGCCTGACCCAGGGCGAGTGCCTGTGCGTCATGGGGCGTAATGGGGTCGGCAAGACCACGCTACTGAAAACCATCATGGGTTTGTTGCCGGTGAAAAGTGGCAGCATCGAATTTGATGGTGAAGACTTCGCCCGTCAGGCAGCCGAAGAACGCGCCAGAGCCGGGATCGGTTATGTACCGCAAGGGCGGGAGATTTTCCCATTGCTGACGGTGGAAGAGAACCTGGAAACCGGACTGCAGGCACGCCCGGATCGCAGCAAGAAAATTCCTGACCGGATTTATGAACTGTTCCCCGTGCTGCATGAAATGCGCAACCGCCGCGGTGGCGATCTGTCTGGCGGCCAGCAACAACAGCTAGCCATCGGAAGGGCGCTGGCCCTGGATCCGAAACTGTTGATTCTGGATGAACCCACCGAGGGAATTCAGCCCAACATCGTCGACATGATCGGCCGGGTCATCAAGACGCTCAACAAGGAAGAAGGTCTTACTGTACTGCTGGTCGAGCAGAAACTGCACTTTGCCCGCGCCTGCGCAGACCGCTTTGCTATTCTCGACCGCGGCAGCAAAGTAGCGGAAGGGGCAATGGGAGAACTGGACGATACACTGATCAAGGAGTTTTTGACTGTTTGAGGTGGCGGTGACCACAGCGCGGATTCATGCAGGCGGAATCCTGCGCTGTGGTTTTCATTCTGCTGCAAGCATCACCCTACCGGAACCGTTTCAGCCTTCCAGGCATGCTTTCCTGACTCGGCACCCTCTGCCGATATAAACGGTTTCAGATCGGGTTGCGCCATAACGACAGCATTTCCCCTTCTTTTCCAAACAACTTCTCTCTCCACTCTTGCTCCAGCGATGACGTGTCGTGTTGATCAGGGTGAAACCGGCGTGTAAAAAATGCAGGCATATGAGGAAGGATTCGCGTCACAAAGCCTTTTCTTCCCAGCAGCAGGGATACCCCCCGGGACAGGTCACGCCAGTCCTTGATACTCCCCTCACGTATCATCATCCATATCCAGCTGGCCAGCAGTGGAGGCGTCAGGCTTGCCACTACCAGGGGTAGCGACAGCACTCGCTGATGCCAGGCGTTTCCGACCAGGTTGTAAACGTCGTACGTCACTGCCTTGTGCTCCAGCTCTTCAAGCGCGTGCCATTCCCACAGTTTCAGCAGCTCGGGATCTGCCTGGCTGCGAAAGGCTTCGTCGGTGAGAAGTTGCTCAGCCAATGCCGCGGTAAAATGTTCCATGAAGGTGGTACAGGCAAGTTGTTGCCGGTGTGACAGTCTCGATAGCAGCCACAACCCTGCTTTCACCGCCCGTTCCGCCGGCGCGGTATCCAATCCTCTTGCGGTCAGGAAGGCATTCAACCGTTCATGTTCCCGACTGTGGATCGCCTCCTGACCGATGAACCCGGACACCTGGGCTTTCAACTTTTCGTCAGCAATTCGGTCACGGTAATGACGTACTGACTCCACAAAGAACATTTCTCCCGGCGGGAAAAAGCCGGATAGTACCGCAAAAAACAATGAGGCAGTGGCATTGTCCGCATACATATAACGCGGACTATCTTCATCAAACTGAAAGTCGACCTGTCGCGGCGGAATCCCGACCGTCGCCCCTGCAAGACGACGAACCTTTGTACCAATCCGGTTAACGGCATTCATCGCATCTCTCCCGACATATTATTGTGTTGACCAATAAACAAACGAGAGGCTTTTATTTCCCCACCTTGCCATTGGACGATGTCAATATAATCATGGACAGAGATGCCCCAGCGCCCCATGTGCCTGCGGCCTTATTTATTGTGAATTTAGCCCAGCCCCCAAAGGTGCCTATGTCGGCTTCCAGTCCCTACATTCCTGGCCACTATCTTTTACAGCTCATGGGCTCGGGCCTGTTGCCGGAATCGATCACGCACTATCTGGAAGAGCATTTAAAGAAAACCGGGCTGGATCCCCTGCAGCTGGACAGTGCCCGACTCTCCCCCCAGTCACTGGAAGCACTGCTGCTGGCCTGGCCAGAAATACAGCCGCAATCGCTGGCGGTGGCGTTTGGTGATCAGGTAACCCTGACGAGTCAGGGGAATCTGAGCCTGCTGATCATGACCGCACCACAGCTGCGTGATGCGCTGACGCTTCACACTTTTCTGCCCCTGTTATCGGATGCGGTTACGCTCCAGTTCTATGAAACGGCAGATCATGGTCATGTTCAGATTATCCCCCACAGTGGTTCAGCACTGCTTGATGAACTTCTGGTGCTGTATGGCTGTGCCGCCCTTTGCAAGCTGTCACGACTACTGACGGGGCACACATTATCGGTACAGGTGAACCTTGCAGCGGTATACCGTGGCTCGCTGACCATGATCGATACCGCATCCTGTCAACACTGGCAGGCGAACGCGCTGGTTTCGAGTATCGCTTTTCCCCTGTCTGTACTGGAATTGCCTTCACACTTCGCCGATGCCATTACCCACCGGCGGCTTGTCAAAGACTGTGAAGACAGGATGCAACGCAGGCACAACATGCAACCGCTGGTAACGCGCCTTCGTCAACTGATCAGCGCTTCCGAGCCCACCCTGGATCAGGAAAGTGCAGCCAGGGCGCTGAACATGTCGCGCAGCACCTTGAAACGGCAGCTGGCCGCTGAGAACACCAGCTTCCAGACCGTGCTCACCGATATTCGCAAAGAAAAAGCAGTGCGTCTGTTATTGGGCACCACACTCCCTCTGGATGAGATAGCCGAACAGCTCGGTTACAGCGACCAGACCAACTTCAGCCATGCCTTCAGGCAATGGTCCGGCTTCACCCCCGGACAGTACCGCAAACACAGCCGCTAACCAGGGAGTCTCTGAATAACCCCGTGCTGACTCTGCTTGGTCTGGAAGAGTGTAGAAAGAGTGGGCATGCACAGAGTTTTTCAGAGGATCCCTGGACAGCCCGAACATGACCTTACACACTGCCTCCAACGAACTGCCTGCCTGTGAATCAAGACCATGCTGTTAACCCTGTGGAATATTATCGCCCCAGTGCTGTTCTGCGCTGGCCTTGGCTATTTCTGGGCTCGAGCAGGCAAACCCTTTGATACCCAGATGGTCACCTCACTGGTGACCACCGTCACCACGCCTTGCCTGATCGTTGCCACGCTGGGAAAAACGGATCTGGACATGGCCGCGTTAACCCAGGTCGCGGGGGCCGCCGTGGCCGTGATGCTCGCCACCCTGCTGCTGGCAGCGGCGGCCATTCGTGTCAGCGAACAACCTTTCCGGGTATTCCTGCCCTCTCTCACCTTCCCCAACACCGGCAACATGGGTATTCCCCTTTGCATGCTGGCGTTTGGTGACGCAGGGCTTGCCCTCTCCTTGGCCTGGATGATGGTCTACTCAGTCGCCCACTTTTCCATGGGTATGGCTATCGTTAGCGGCCAGGGGTTTTCCTGGTCCCTGTTCCGTCACCCCATCCTGTTATCGGTGTTCCTGGCCGTGGCCATGGTGAGCTTTCAGCTCTCATTGCCGGAATGGCTCTTCAATACGGTGAGCCTGATCGGTGACGTAACGATTCCTCTCATGCTGATCACCCTGGGAGTGTCCCTGTCACAGTTAAAAGTGCATCACGTTGGCAAGGGCGCCGCCTTTGCAGCATTGCGGTTAACCATCGGTTTTCTGGTCGGATTCATCGTGGTGGAAGCACTGGATCTTGAAGGTGTACTGCGCGGGGTTGCGTTGATTGAGTCCGCCATGCCCGTGGCTGTGTTCAACTACCTGCTGGCTCGGGCTTACAATCAGGGCTCGGAAGAGGTGGCAGCCATGGTGGTGTTTTCCACCTTGATGGCGTTTTTGCTACTGCCGTTCTTGTTAACCTTGGCGTTGTAAGGGAAAGCAGTAGCGAGTGACAAGTTTCGAGTTACGAAAATCGGCATTGGGATTGCAGATCCTGAATTTCGAAACGCGTTACTCGCGCCATTGCTACCAGGATTCACAACAATAAAGGCACCATCATGATCCAGCGTTTAACCCAACTTTTCCCGCTCTGGGCGATCCTGTTTTCCTTGTTCGCCTGGTGGCAACCGCAATGGCTGGTAGCTGGCAAACCTGCCATTGTGCCACTGCTGATGCTGATCATGTTCGGCATGGGGTTGTCGCTAAGCTGGGACGATTTCCGCCGGGCATTGAAACAGCCCGGCGTCATCGGGCTGGGCGTGGTCATGCAGTATTCGCTGATGCCACTGATCGCCTTCATCATCGGCCACCTGCTACAGCTTCCTGCTGAAATTCTCGCCGGACTGGTACTGGTAGGCGCCTGTCCAGGCGGCACTGCCTCTAATGTGATCGCTTACCTGGCCCGCGCCAATGTGGCGCTTTCCGTGGCGATCACCTTTGCTTCGACTCTGGTAGCGGTGATTGCGACCCCGTTACTGACCTGGCTGTATCTGGGCGAGCGGATCCCGGTTCCGGTCTCCGGCATGTTGATTTCGCTGGTTCAGATTGTGGTCATTCCTGTGGTGGCAGGCTGCTTGCTGAATACTTTCCTGCAGCGTCAGCTGGCCCCTGCCAGAGAGCTGTTCCCGCTCATCTCTGTCGCCGCCATCGTGCTGGTGATTGGCATTATCGTGGCACTGAATGCTACACGCATCAGTGAGGCGGGCTTGCTGGTAGTGGCCGCCGTCATTCTGCACAACGGCCTTGGACTGTTGAGCGGCTACGGGATTGCCCGGCTGCTACGCCTGGACAAGATCACAGCCCGTACGCTGGCGATAGAAGTGGGCATGCAAAATTCCGGACTGGGCGTCGCTCTGGCCATCAAACATTTTACGCCACTCGCCGCACTACCCGGTGCCCTCTTCAGTGTCTGGCACAATCTTTCCGGATCCTTGCTGGCATCGTTATGGCGCAAGCAAGTGAACAGTGAACAGTGAACAGTGAACAGTGAACAGTGAACAGTGAACAGTGAACAGTGAAGGCCGCCCGACCGGCATAACCTGTCAAGTATTTGTTTTGCTTTTTCCTTGTCTTTTAAACGCAAAAAGGCCGCGCCAAAACATGGTCGCGGCCTCCTTCCTGGAAGTAACAACGACGCGCTATCGCGCCGCTGTTAACTATTCACTGTTAACTGAATTAGTCGATGACACTACTCCCACTGCCCGCACGGATATCCTTGAGCAGCACAGTGCCTGCCTCAGAGCCATCGGACACCCAGGGCTCAAAACCTTCACTGCCGTTATTCGCAATGAACAGGTATTTGCTGCCCAGGCCTTGATTCACGGTCGGCGGCACCTGATACATGAATGTCAGCGGGTAAGGCTGCGAGTCTGCGCCTGCCATGATGTCATTAATATCCTTGACCAGTTCCGTTCCCTGCTGGGTGCCATCGGTTTTCCACAGTTCAATACCGAAGTCACTGCCACCGGCATCTTCGGTGTAAGCGCTGAAGAATACCGTTCCGTTTGCCTCAACCATGTATTCCACATCAGCGAAGGAATAATCTCCGCTACCGCGCAGCGCGGCCGTAACACCTGCAGGACCGTTAGTGTTATCTACACGCAGAAGATACGGGGGTAGACCGGTAATCTCCACGTACATGAACACACCCAGTGACGTGCCTACCAGTCGCTCCTGATAAGGGCGGCTGGCCTCGCTGGTAGTCAGGTTAGTCACGGTAGTTCCGTCATACTCGAAAATATGCAGACCGACACTCGAGTTCGCCACAAAATACACCTTGCCGTTGCTGGCGACCACATTCTCGGTGATATTCAGCCGTACGGTATTGCCGCCATCATCGAGGGAAATTTCCTCGATATTGCCATTCTTATCCAGTTCGTAAAGGCGAATTTCAGCATCGGCTGCGTTGAAGCGCCCGGTAAACAACAGCTTGCCGTTATACCCCAGCCAATCATCGTCACTGATCAGCTGAGGATATTTTGCCAGAGGGCTTGCAGGGTCGGTGATGGTGTCGTTATTGGTTGCGATCTTCACGGTACCGGCTGCTGTTCCATCGGTGAAGTAGACATCGCCGGCATCCTGATCAAAGAAGAACAGACCGCCATCCACAGGGGTCAGCGACTCAGGCGCATTATTGCTGCCCGGGTTTCCATCGATAGTCGACGTCAGGGCCTGCAACGCATTGGAAGCGGGGTCAAAGACCACCAGCTCGCGGCCCACACCAGTGGCGTCATCCACCACTGCATTCATGAATAGTTTACCTGTCGCCGGCACCATATTGTGTGGCTGACCACTGCCATTGGCATAGATATCCGCAACACGCTCAGTGCCCGCACCGGCGCCGTCCGTGGCCCACAGTTCAACATCACCACTGCTGTCCTTGCCCGCGAAGTAAATTTTGCCGTCCAGTTCCGCCATGTATCCGCTGCCAAAACGGCCAACTTCAAAACCGTTGTTACGGTCATCAACGATTTTGGTAGTCCCGGCAGGGGTACCATTGGTTCTGTACAGGTACTCAACAGGCAGTGCCGCGCGCGGCGCGGCAGCCCGCAGAGCGATGGCACCAGCGCTTTCAGCAGCGGGAAAAACCACAAATCCATTGCCGCCCGGCGCCACAGTGGTTCCACCGCCACCAGAACTGGAGGATCCACCACCACAGGCGGTCATCATGGTTGCGATGCCGATGGCACCGGCCAGCTTGCTCACTTGCTTCATCATCAGAGTTACCCCGATTCATACTTATCCCAGACAAGCGCTTATTAGAGCACCAGGGGACCTGACACCTCCTTCACCCCGTTGGGTGAATTCTCAGGCTCAGCACTTACAAGCTGTAATAAACGGGCTAGACTCAAGCTTCATTATTGCGACTGATAACCTGATCATGCCGGAAACCCTTCGCCGCGCCGTTACTGAAAACCGCGAACGCATTCTCCAGGAACGCCACAACCTGTTCATGCAGGAAGTGGGATCGCGCATGGTGCTGTCATTACTGATTGCTGCGGGCTTGCCGTTTTTCTTCCCGGACACCTATGGGGAAATGGCTTTTGCTGTCTGGTTTGCCATGCTGACGCTCATCGCTGGCCAGTCATTTTTCATCGTCTACTTTTACAACAAGAACAGGAACCGCGAGTCACACCGCACCCGAAAGTGGCATCGCATCAATGTTTATATGGCGCTCATCTGGGCGCTGCTCTGGTCGTCTTTCCCGTTCCTTTTTTTGCCCGACACCGATGCCATCACCATCCTTACCTGCCTGGTGATTCTCACCGTCGCGTCGTCAATTCCCTCGGTGTCCATGGGGGTCTATCCGGATATTTTCATCAGTTTCATTACGCCGGTATTTCTCGCCTACTTTGCCTTCATTCTTCTGCACGTTCCCGAGGCGCCGGGCATCATCAAGGCTATTCCGCTGATCAACCTGCTGTCACTGACCATCTTCAGCATGTTCATCCACAAATCACAGATCAGCACCATCGCCCTGCGCATCGAGGCAGAACAGGCAAGCCGGCTGGCCAACAAGGCCAGTCAGAGCAAGACACGTTTTCTTGCCGCGGCCAGTCACGATCTGCGTCAGCCCCTGCAGGCAGCCACCCTGTATGCCGCCATGCTGAAGAACAGTGATACGCCGCAGCCAGAAGTGGTGGATAAACTGGATGCTGCCATTGCCTCTTGCAACGATCTTCTCAACCATCTGTTGCTGTTGTCGCGATTGCAGTCGCAACGCCTGACACCCCAGAAACGCATCATCAGCCTGGCGGATACCCTGCAACCAGTGCTTGATGAAAACCTGCCTGCAATCCGCAACAAGGGTCTCAAGCTGGTAATGGAAGATATTGAGCAGCATTACATCTTTGCCGATGCCATCTTGCTGGCCCGCATCGTGCGCAACCTGATCAGCAATGCCGTCAAGTACACCCGGCAGGGTGAAATTTGCCTGAGCACTGAAGCAACGGGGGATAGCCTCCAGCTTCATATCACGGATACCGGCATCGGCATTGATGAGAGCTATCAGTCAGAAGTGTTTGAAGAGTTCATGCAGATCGACAATGACCATCGCGCCATCCAGAACGGACTGGGGCTGGGGCTGGCCATCGTCAGCAGACTCAGTGCCCTTTGTGATATCCCTGTGGCCATGACATCCACACCAGGGGAAGGGACCCGATTTACCTTGACCCTGTCCGCGGCGGGAGGTGCGCCTGTCCAGCCCGATCCGGACGTTGAAGACATGGATCAGCCATTCGGCGATCTGACCGTGTTACTGATTGATGATGACAAACGTGTCACCGACGCCCTGGCTGGCTTGCTGGAGAGTCTGGGGGCTACGGTCTCCGCTCACCAGAACCTCAGCCCGGCATTGGCGGCCCTGCGGCAAACCCGCGAAGCGCCCTCCCTGATCATCACCGATGAACAGATTGGCCCCGGCATCAATGCCGCCACCGTGATCAATGCGGTCGGCGAAATGTATGACCAGCCCATTCCTGCGTTGGTGATCACTGGCAACACTTCACCCGAGTTTCTGGCTCAGTTGCCTGACGATATTGAGGTGCTGTTCAAGCCGGTGGGAGCAGAAGCGCTGACCGCAAAAATGGCAACCCTGCTTAGATAAGTTTCAGCTTGCGCGCCTTCTCGATACAGGCGGTACGATTAGCTACCTCGAGCTTTTCGTACAACAGACGCAGGTGAGTCTTTACGGTATTGATACTGACAAAAAGCTGGCGGGCAATTTCCTTGTTGCCATGACCTTCCTGCAGCATGGCCAGGATGGCGAGCTGCTGCCGGGTCAGCGTCAGCGGCTGCTTGGCTTCCGATCCCGCCAGCATGCGGAAGGACTCCGAGAAGAAAGAACGTCCCGCCATTACCTCACGGATGGCATGCAGGATCTTTTCGACAGGCTCACTCTTGTCGACAAAGCCATTCACTTTTAGCTGTATCGCCTTGCGAACGGTGGTTTCATCGACGGAGCCGGAACAGACCAATACCCGGGCTTCGCCCATCAATCGCCCGACCATACTCCACAAGGTGAGACCGTCCAGCTCCGGCATGGCCTGGTCGAGAATGAGCAGATCAAAACCAGGCAAAAGCTGCCGGTTATCCAGCAGCCAATGCGGAAACTCACAGGTAGTCACCGCTGCATCAGGATAAAAACTTTTCAGTGTAATGGTCAGCGCATCAGCAAAAAGCTGATGATCGTCAACAATCAGAATTTTCAACGTAATCGCCCTGCCCCGATCCCGGCATACAGCTTATAAGACCAAGACCGCCTGCACCATATAAACAGGGTTCATCATGGTGCCAGACGCTCCCTCTTCCACTGCCCGTCTGCCTGACGCCGATAACGGAAGCGATCATGCAAGCGACTCGGCCGGCCATGCCAGAACTGGATCTCCGACGGGGTAATGCGATAGCCACCCCACTGCTCCGGGCGGGGTACCGGCGCGGAGGGAAATTCCTTTTCCAGACGCGCAACCTCTTCCTCCAGCCACTCACGGCTGGTCGGCTGGCTCTGCGGAGAGATAGCCGCACTGACCTGACTGGCGTAGGGACGTGACGCGAAGTAACTTTCTGACTCTTCCGGGTCGACCTTATGCGCCTCGCCGATGACAATCATCTGACGATCAAACGGTTGCCAGAACATGGTGAAGGACACCTTGGGATTGGCAGCGATTTCCTCGCCCTTGCGGCTATCGTAATGGGTAAAGAATGTGAAACCGCCGCCTTCAATCCCTTTCAGCAACACCACCCGTGAAGAAGGCTGCCCTTGGGCACTGACCGTGGCCAGCGTCATGGCGTTGGGTAACGGCAACCCTGCCTCAATGGCTTCATCCACCCAACGACGCGCCTGCTCCAATGGATCGTTATGGAGAGACGCCTCGGTCAGCCCTTCCGCATGGTATTCTTCGCGCACATCTTTCATGATTTTCCCAACAACCTGTAAAACGTCAGGCCAGTATAACGCCGTCACTGTGAAGGAAACGAACCGGGATCAAGATTGCATGCTGGATACGTCCGAAGAAAATCGCCGCCGCCACCTTCTTGACCCGCACCAACCGGTCTGGTTGTTCGGCTACGGCTCACTGATCTACAAGGCCGACTTCCCCTTCCTGGAACGACAACCGGCCTTTATCACCGGTTGGGCCCGACGGTTCTGGCAGGGTTCCCATGATCATCGTGGCACCCCGGAACAACCCGGCCGGGTGGTGACCCTGATTGAAAGCCCCGGGCATCGCTGCGACGGCATGGCTTACCACATTACACCGGATGTATTTGAACATCTGGATCACCGGGAAAAAAATGGCTATTTACGTTTTCGACAGACATTGACCTTCGCCGATGGCAATAGCGCCGACGGTTTGATCTATATTGCCAGCGAAGACAATGCCGCTTTTCTTGGCCCAGCCGAAGAAAGAGAGATAGCCAGACATATTGCCGGCAGTCATGGCCCCAGTGGCAGCAACAGGGACTACCTGGTGCAGCTGGCGCAGGCGTTACGCGCCATGGATGCCCATGACGAACACGTCTTTACCATTGAGCACCACCTTCAGGACATTGCACCATGACACCCGCACTCTGCCCTTGCCAGTCTGGCAACGCCTACAGCGAATGCTGCCAGCCCTTGCATGCCGGCGCCCCCGCCAACAGCCCGGAAGCCTTGATGCGTTCCCGTTTTAGTGCTTTTGCCCTGGGCAATGCCGACTATGTGAAAAACAGCTGGCACCGCAGTACGCGCCCGGCAACCCTGTCTCTCGATGAGGGAGAGCGCTGGGTGGGACTCAGCGTCATCGACGCCACGCAAAATGGCGATCAGGGCAGCGTCCATTTCAAGGCGATCAGCCGCGACAGCGAAGGCTTTTCAGTGCTCGAAGAAACCTCCCGCTTTGTGCAGGAGAACGGCCACTGGTTTTATGTGGATGGCATCCCCCAGGTTTTTCCCTTGAAGCCGGGCCGCAATGATCCCTGCCCCTGCGGCAGTGGTAACAAGTTCAAGAAGTGTTGCGGATGAGGTGACCATGATCCGTGCCGCTTACACCCGCTATGCCCTGACACTGCTCTCCCTGTTTGGCGTCTACTGGGTGGCTCTGGCCATCGCCCCGTTGCATCGCAACGACTGGCTGCTGGAAAACGTGCTCGTGGTACTGGCGCTACCGATTATGATTATGGGCTGGCGGCGCTATCAATTCTCCCGCACCGCGATTACCGCGCTCTGGCTGTTCATGCTGTTGCATGTGCTGGGCTCCCATTACACCTATGCACAAGTTCCCTACGATCGCTGGTCGGAGCAGTTGTTCGGCCACACGATGAACAGCCTGTTTGGTTGGCAACGCAATCACTTTGATCGCCTGGTCCATTATCTTTTCGGCTTCCTTTTCATACCCGTGTTATGTGAATGGCTGGCACAGGCGGGGGGAATGACACGACGATGGCAATACACATTTGCAATCAGTCTGATCATGGCCATTTCCGGACTCTATGAAATTATCGAGTGGATCGCCGCCGCTCTGTTCGGCGGGGACCTGGGCCAAGCCTACCTCGGCACTCAGGGAGACATCTGGGATGCCCAGAAAGACATGGCCCTGGCGGGTGTGGGTGCGCTAACAGGCACCCTGATACACAGTCTGAGGTTCACGCTGATACGCAAAAAATAGCCATCCATCAACGATTGCCAACTCGATACAAACCGCAACTTGGCCAACCACAAAAACAGGTTTACGGTGAAAGAGAAAGACGGCGTTCAACTGTCGAGGTGAACCATGGCTTTCGCACACACTCAATCCACGTCCTGGCAGGATGGCAAGCGTTACCTGTGGCTGCTCAGCCCCGGGATTCCGGTACTCGCCCTGACTCTGCTGTTGATCTACCAGTTTGTCTGGTCATGGCCAGTGTTGTTATGGGGTGGGCCGATTCTGGTCTATGGACTCATTCCCTTTGCTGACTGGGTCATCGGCACCGACACCAACAATCCTCCGGAATCCGCCGTACAGGAACTGGAAGACGACCGTTACTATCGATTGATTGTTTACGCTTACATTCCCACCCAATACCTGGCCACTATTCTCGGGGCCTGGATTGTCGCTCAGGGGAATGCCCCCTGGTGGGGAATCGCCGGCCTGATCCTCAGTGTGGGGGCAGTAAACGGTATCGCCATCAACACCGCCCATGAGCTGGGCCACAAGAAAGGCAAGCTGGAACGCTGGCTGGCTAAAGTTACCCTGGCACCGGTGGCCTATGGCCACTTCTTTGTGGAACACAACAAGGGGCACCACAAAAATGTGGCAACCCCCGAAGATCCTGCCAGTTCGCGTATGGGTGAATCCTTCTGGCAGTTCCTGCCACGCACCATGATCGGCAGCCTGAAATCGGCCTGGCATATCGAGGCACAACGGCTGGAGCGTTGCGAGCAACCGCTGTGGTCGCTCAAAAACGAAAATCTACAGGCCTGGCTGATGACGGTGGTGCTTTTTGTACTGCTGACCGCCTGGTTTGGCTGGATCGTTCTGCCTTTCCTGCTGCTTCAGGCCTTTTACGGAGCCTCACTGTTGGAAGTGATCAACTACATGGAACATTACGGCCTGCTACGACAAAAAGATGAACGCGGCCGTTATGAGCGCTGTCAGCCGCGTCACTCCTGGAACAGCAACCACATTGTGACCAACCTGTTTCTGTATCAGTTGCAGCGCCACTCCGATCACCACGCCAACCCCACCCGACGATTTCAGGCGCTGCGCCATTTTGATGACAGCCCGCAATTACCTTCCGGCTATGCTTCCATGCTGATCCCGGCCTACTTGCCCTTTGTCTGGTTCAAGAAAATGGATCCGCTGGTCTATAAGCACTTCAAGGGCGATCTCACCAAGGCTAACCTGCAGCCGGAAAAACGTGACGCCCTGCTGGCCAAATGGCGCGCAGAACCCGTGACCTATCACAGTGCCGACTCTGACCCTTCCGTCGACGAGGTTGCTCTTGCCGCCGCCCGCAAGGCTGAACAGGAGCAAGATCGGCTTCACCAGTTTGAGTGCCCCAACTGTGGTTACGTTTACGATGAAAGTCAGGGGGATGAAAGCGAGGGGTTCGCGCCGGGCACACACTGGATTGAGATCCCCGACACCTGGTCCTGCCCGGATTGCGCCGTGCGCGACAAGGTGGACTTCACTCTCAAACAGCCCTGACGTTTATCAGGCTCCGACATCCCTGCGCATGGCCAGGGGTGTCTGGCCAAACCAGCGCCGAAAGGTACGACTGAAGTTAGAGGTATCCTGATAGCCGAGGCGTTCGGCTATCTGTTCTATTGGCATCGCCGTCTCCTGCAACATCCACAAGGCAAGATCCTTGCGCACTGCATCCAGCTGCTGCTGGTAACTCGTCCCTTCCGCCTTGAGTTTGCGAATCAGCGACCGTGGCGACATGGCAAAACGCTCTGCCATCACTTCCATGGTCGGGAATTCACCCACCTGATCCAGCAAGGCAATACTGATCTGCTGACTCAAGGGACCGCCCCGCTGCAACGTGGCCAGCTGATGTTCGCAGTCACGAATCGCATTGCGATGGGTCGCCGCATCCGCAGTAAGGCACGGCATGGCCAACAGATCCCTGGGGAGCGAAATGGAAAAACCGGGCGCACCGAACGTCATCGGGCAATCCAGCAAACCAGAGTAACGTGCCAGCAAGCCTGGCTCGGAAAAAGGCAGCGCCACAGCAAGGCGAGCAGTCTGGTTGGGCATCACTGCCCTGACCATCTGCACAAAGGTCCCCAGCAGCGCACCGTGAAGAAACTCCTGACAATCCTCCAGCGCCACCGTCTCAACCACATCGAGGCGCACCGCATCAGGCTCCTGGGTCAACGTGAGCGCGACCCACCGGATGCGGATGGACACAAACCGTTCCAGCACAGACAACATGTCAGCCAATGTCGCAGAGGACACCACCGCATAGCCGAGAGGGCCATGGGCAGAGACCGAGGTGGCACAGCCCAACTCCAGCCCTACGCCCTGCAGCCCGGTGAGCTCACGGGCACGACGTATCAGGCGTGACAGCTCGTCCAGACTGAGGTAGCGGTGCTCATTCACCAGCTCAGCCCATTGCAGCCGCGTCCCGCTGAAAATATCCGTCTGCGCATACCCCTGCCCTTGCAGCCAGGCACACAGCAGGCGGCTGTAGGTAGGGTGAATACCGGGTTTGAGGCGTTCCGTGGCGACGGGGTCCATGCGTGACACCTGCAGGCAAGTAGAGGCTACACGCTAAAACATTCTGTTTATCTTGTCACTATATGACGATTTAATGCCATTTCTGGCGGTGCTCTTTCGCTCACGCCCAGCGCATCATGCCTGCAATGCACAACAAAAATGAGGCAATAACCATGAGCAAGGCAGGTGTATTTATTGGCCCCTCTGGCGTGGAATACCGCGATCGCAAACGGCCACTGTGGATGGTTTCACTACTGGTACCCGGCAGCGTCTTTCTTGGCCCCATCCTTTACTTTGCCACCGGAGAAGCCCTCACCCTGTGGCTGCCGCTGGTGTTCTACTATCTGATCATTCCTCTGCTGGACATGCTGATCGGTGAGGACCTCAGCAACCCTCCGGAGGAGGTCGTCCCTCAGCTGGAAGCCGATGCCTACTACCGCTACATGACCTATGCACTGGTGCCCATTCTGATTGGCGCTTACCTGTTCGGCATGTGGTTTGTGGGCACTCATGTCCTTCCGTTCCATGGCTGGCTGGCGATGGTGTTACTGACAGGCACTATCTGCGGTGCCGCGGGCCTGAATCTTGGCCATGAGCTTGGCCACAAGAAAACCACTCTGGAACGTTGGCTGGCCAAGATTGTGCTGGCCCCACTGGGCTATGGTCATTTTCCTATCGAGCACAACAAGGGACACCATCGTGATGTGGCCACCCCGGAAGATCCGGCCTCCTCACGCATGGGGGAAACCATCTGGGGCTTTGCCCTGCGTGAAATTCCCGGTGCCTTTTTCCGCGCCTGGGAACTGGAAGCCAACCGACTGAAAAAACAGGGTCGCGCCGTCTGGTCGCTGCACAATGAGATTCTGCAACCCGCATTGATCAGCTTGGTCCTGTGGGGCAGCCTGATCGCCCTGTTTGGTTGGCAGATGGTGCCGTTCATTGCTGCGGTTACCCTGTGGTCCTACCTACAGCTGACCTCCGCCAATTATGTGGAACACTACGGCCTGCTACGCCACAAGCTGCCCGATGGCCGCTATGAACGCACCCAGCCGCACCACAGCTGGAACAGCAATCACATGTTCTCCAACTGGGCCTCGTTTCACCTGCAGCGACACTCCGATCATCATGCCCACCCGGCACGCCGTTATCAGAGCCTGCGGCATTTCGAGAATTTGCCCACCCTGCCCAATGGTTACTTTGGCATGTTCCTGCTCAGCTACATTCCTCCGCTGTGGTTTCGGGTGATGGACAAGCGCCTGCTTGCCCATGCTGGCAACCGTGCAGACAACATCAATTTCCACCCTCGCAAACAGGCCAAGCTGATCCGTCAGTACAATATCCAGCCCTGATTGCCGTCGCCGGTGTCGCAAAAAACGACACCGGCCACTCACCTCTCGTCTTTTTCACCGTTCCCCCCTTACATTGCTCCGCTTCTTCGATACTCTTTTCCTCTGAACCGACTCAGCCCGACTGAACAAGGAGTTCTCATGAGCGACGCCCCCTTTGATGTGGTGGTCTTTGGTGCAACCAGCTTCGTTGGCCAGATTCTGTGCCAGTACCTCACTGACACCTACGGTGTCGATGGAGACCTGAAATGGGCCGCGGCCGGCCGCAGCAAGGATAAACTCGAGCAGGTCAAAGCGGGCCTCGGCAACGCTGGCAGCACTCTGCCTTTGCTCACAGCCAACGCCAATGATCCTGCCAGCCTGGATGCGCTGTGTGCACAAACGCAAGTCATCATCTCCACCGTAGGCCCTTATGCCCTTTACGGTGAGCCTATGATCCGGGCCTGCAGCGAAAGCGGGACGGACTATTGTGATCTCACAGGTGAAGCCCAGTGGATTGCAGAGATGCTGGAAAAATACGAAGCCACTGCCAAGAAGAGCGGCGCACGCATCGTCCATTGCTGCGGCTTTGATTCCATCCCTTCCGACATGGGCACCTTCTTCCTGCAACAGCAGGCACAAAAGCAATTCAAGGCACCGGCAATCCGCGTTGCCATGCGCGTCAAAGTGGCCAAGGGTGGTGTATCCGGCGGTACCGTTGCCAGCATGATGAACATCGCGGAGGAAGCCGGCAAAGATCCGGCGCTGCGCAAGAAACTGGCCAACCCCTACCTGCTGTGCCCGCCTAATCACAAACTGACCGCCCGTCAGCACAGCATCACCATGCCGGAATACGATGACGACCAGAAAGCGTGGGTCGCGCCCTTTGTGATGGACGCCATTAACAGCCGCGTTGTTCACCGCTCCAATGCGCTGAACGACTACAGTACCGAGATGACCTACAACGAAGGCATGCTCACCGGTGACGGCGTCAGTGGCCGCCTGAAAGCGCTTGGCATTGGAGTGGGCACCGGCCTGTTCTTTGGTGCTGCTGCACTGGCCCCCACTCGCTGGGCGCTGAACAAATTCGTGGTGCCGCAACCCGGGGAAGGCCCCAGCCCGGAAGCCCAGAAAGCCGGCTTCTATGATATCCGTCTGGTCGGCCACACCACCAAGGGAGAAACCATCAAGGTGAAAGTCACCGGCGATGCTGATCCGGGCTATGGATCAACCGCCAAGCTACTGGGAGAGTCTGCCGCCTGTCTGGCCAAGGATATTTCCGCTGAAGCACCCGGCGGCTTCTGGACCACCGCATCGCTGATGGGAGAGACGCTACTAAAACGTCTCAAGCAACGTGCAGGGATGACATTCGAGGTGATCTAGCATTATCAGGACAAAAAAAACGGCGCCCAGGGCGCCGTTTTTTTACGCTTGCGATCAGGCTTTTGCGGGAGCATCGCCGTAATCGTTGGCACCACTTTCGCCTTCCAGAACCATGAACACCAGAAGCACGATAAAGCCTACAACAGGCACCAGGCTGATCAGCAGCCACCAGCCGGAACGTCCAGTGTCATGCAGACGACGAATGGCCACCGCAATACCAGGAATCAGCACTGCCAGGCTATAGATCAAACCCAGGATGCCCGGACCACCAAACAAGCCCTCAACAAAGCCCAGCACGAAAGAAATAATGATGTTGAACAGGACAAACATCCAATACTCGGTGCGATGTGCTCGACCGGAAAAACCTGCGTAATTTTTGAGAACAGCAAGATACCACTGCATTGATACAACCCCTTTAACCAATTAAACGTTCAAAAGAATTCAGACAAGAGGACAGACGCTTCCTTACGCAAGACCTCATCCCTTCTCCCTGAAAATCCTGACAAAAACTACTACAACAACGATGCTCTTTCATCCGCTTTCTGCCGATTTATTGAAAAGCCTCACGACAGAAATCTGGCGCAGCAAGGATCTCGAGCCGATATGACAGGGCCATGACATAGCCAGCAACATCCGTTCTGGGGAACGTTTCCCCAGCAGAAACGTTCAGCAGGATCACCACTATCCAGTCTGCATCAACGATAGCAGGCCACGCCGCAGCTGGCTTACCCCATATTGGGTAAAGCAACGTGCCCGCCACCACATCATGGTTACTGCAACTGGAATAATTTCACCGGCAACGGTTGCGGGGCCTGCTCACCTAAAGCATCAGCCACAGAAATTTCATGGATACGGCACAAGGCGTCCAGAGGAAGATCATTCGGGGCGCGGCCGAATGGGGTCTCAAGGTGTTCTGACAATTTGTCGATACCAAAAAAAGTATAGGCAACGGCAGCTACCAGAACGGGGGCACCCCAACCCACTCCACCGATCAGGGCAAAGGGAAGCAAATAGCAATAAACATAAGCGGTACGATGTACCAGCAGGGTGTACGCGAATGGCAAAGGCGTGGATGCAATCCGCTCACAAGCCGCCTGAATACCACTGAGTGCCGTCAGCCGCTCTTCCAGCAATTTCAGCCCTATGCTGTCTAACCTTCCCTGTCGATACTGCTCCCCCAGCAACTCGCCGGATTGGGCTATGAAGGCATCGGCAAGATTCGCTCGCTTGCGAGCTTCAGCAAGTGCAGGCGCCCCAACCCAATACGCCAGGTTCTCCCGCTCCGGCTCCTCTCTGAGTTGAGCTTTCAATGCATGGGCGTAAGCAAGAATTCGCATCAGCAGTGCTCGCTGTACCGGATCGTGCTTACCCAATAGCGCGCTACTGGCACGAGCCAGACTGCGAATTTCATAGACCATCTGGCCCCACTGTTTGCGGGCCTCCCACCAACGGTCGTAAGCAGCGTTGTTTCGAAAACCCAGCAAAATCGAGAGGACAATACCCAACAAGGTAAATGGCATCACCGTAAGATCACTGATGGGCCAAAGCTGGAAACGGCTGATGATCGTCAACCCGATCGCAAACAGGGCAACACTCAGGATATGGGGCAGAATTTCCGGGACAATGGAACCGCGCAGCGTAAACAGCAACGCAATCGCGTTGGGGCGGTCACGAACAATCATCAGGCTGCTTCCTTGATCAATTAGGGCCGGTTAAGGAGCCTCTGAATAATTCCTTGCACGCTGAGTACGCGAGGCGTTATTTAGAGGCTCGTTATACAATCTGCATGATACGGGATTGCCTGACCGTCTGCTCTGGGGAGCCTCCCTTATCTTATGGAGTCTGCGCGACTGCCAGTCCCTCATGCTGTTGTGGCTGTGGCGCACCGGCAAGCGCACGGTAAACGGCCACCATCGCCTGGACTTCATTGGTTCGACCGCGCACCTCAGCATCGCGGATAACGGTCAGCTCTTGCTCCGCCGCCAGCACTTCAAAATAACCGATAAAACCCCGTTCATAGCGGGTGCGAGCCAGTTCGGCGGCACGCCCAGCATCCTCCGATGCCAGCATCAAGCGCTCTGCCCGGGCACGCGCTTCACGGTAACTCACCAACCGACTCTCCGCCTCTTCCAGCGCCAACAGCACCGCTTGCTGGTAGGCCGCCAAGGCCGCCCGGCTATCCGCATCGGATGCCTCGATACGTGCCCGCACCTTGCCATAGTCCAGAAAGGTCCAATCGACGCCCAATGCCACACGACGGGATTCTGCCGAACCACTGAACAGATCACTGCTATCCGTGGCCACCGAACCCAGCAAGCCACTCAACGTAAACCGAGGGAAAAGGTCTGCCGTTGCGACGCCCACTCGTGCTGTTGCCGCCGCCAATCGCTGTTCCGCCGCCGCGATATCCGGCCGCCGCCGCAAGACCTCCGCGGGGCTGTCCACAGGGATCACCGGCACGCTATCCGGTAACGGCTGCACCGGCGACAACACTGCCAGCAGCGCCGCAGGGGACCGGCCTGTCAGCACAGCGATGCGATGCATGGCCACCTGGATAGCCGCTCGCAAACTGGGCAGAGCAGCACGAGTTCGCTCCAGCTGCGCCCGTGCCCGCACCTGATCAAACTCGGTACCACGCCCGGCATCCAGCCGTGCCGTAACAATCGCCAGCGTCTCTTCCTGCAGGATCACATTCTGTTCTGCTACCAGCAGACGCTGTTGCAGACCGCGCAATTCGAAGTAGGTATTGGCCAGCTGCCCAGCCAACGCCACCTGCAACGCTCCCACATCTGCACCAGACGCAGCCAACTCTGCCTTTTGTGATTCTGTTGCACGACGCAAACGACCAAACAGATCCAGCTCCCAGCTGGCATTGAGACCCGCCTGATAGACCTCAACTCGCTCCGGCCCCGCACCCGCCGGAGTGCGCTCCACATCAGCCAGGTGTTGCTCGGCACCGCTGGCGCTGACAGTCAGGCTTGGCCACTGTTCGCGACGAGTACCGTACAACAAAGCCGCGGCGCGATCGTAACGAGCGACTGCACCCTGCAGGTCAAAATTGGCCACCAGCGTTTCACCAATCAGCTCCGCCAACAACGGATCGTCAAACCCTTGCCAGAAACGTTGCTCTGCCAGCGGAAAATCGCCAGCCTGATGCTCCGCGCTGAACGTCTCCGGCTCAGGCGTTTGCGGTTTTTCATAATCGGGGCCGACAGCACAACCGGATAACACTAGCAGCGCAGCAGCCATCCACACGGATTTATGCATGTTGATCTCCTTCTGTCAGCGAGCCATGGGCACCACCCTCAAGGGTGCTGGCATTGTGGCTTACCGGTGGTTTACTGCCGGCCAGCTTGCGCAAGGCAACATAGAACACGGGCGTCAGGAACAACCCGAACAGGGTAACCCCCAGCATGCCGAAGAACAGTGCCACGCCCAGCGCCTGGCGCACTTCTGCACCGGCACCACTGCCCAGCACCAGCGGCACGACTGCCGCCGTGAAGGTAATGGACGTCATGATGATCGGTCGCAGACGCAACCGGCAGGCTTCCAGTGCCGCTTCCACCACGCCCTTGCCCTGCATTTCCAACTCGCGGGCAAACTCCACGATCAGAATGGCGTTCTTGCAGGCCAGTGCAATCAGAACCACAAGCCCAACCTGAACAAAGATGTTGTTGTCGCCACCGAAGAACCACACACCCATCAACGCGGACAGCATGCACATGGGCACGATCAGGATGACCGCCAGCGGCAGGGTCCAGCTTTCGTACAATGCTGCCAGCACCAGAAACACCAACAGGATCGACAGAGGAAAGACCAGCAACGCTGCATTCCCCTGGGTGGCTTGCTGGTAACTCAGGTCAGTCCACTCGAAGGTCATGCCGTTTGGCAGCACCTGTTCGGCAATGCCGTTCAACACTTCCATGGCCTGGGCAGAAGACAACACCCGTGGGTCTGCCTCACCGGCCAGATCCGCTGCGGGGTAACCGTTGTAGCGCAACACCGGGTCAGGGCCGAAATCCTGGGTGACAGTGACCATGGAACCAATCGGCACCATCTCGCCATGAATATTGCGGGTACGCAGACGACTGATATCGGCAATGTCATCCCGGAACGGCGCATCCGCCTGGGCAATCACCTGCCAAGTGCGGCCGAACTGGTTGAAATCGTTCACGTACGCCGAGCCAAGATAAGTCTGCAGGGTGTCGAACAGTTCGGTTATCGGTACGCCCTGCGCCTTGGCTTTAAGACGATCCACCTGTGCATTTAGCTGCGGCACATTGGCCTGATAGCTAGTGATGGGAAAGCCCATGCCCGGCGTCTGGGCCACAGCACCCTGGAAGGCATTCACCGCATTTTGCAGCTCGCCGTAACCCAGGTTGGCTCGGTCCTCAATAAACAGCTGGTAACCAGAACCATTCCCCAGCCCGAGGATAGGCGGCGGCATGAACGAGAAGGTGAACCCTTCTTTCAGACCAGCGATTTTCTGATTGATCTCGGCATTAATTTCTTCTGCTGTCCGCTCACGCTTGTCGAACGGTTCCAACGGGAAGAAGGCCACACCGGTATTGGAGGTGTTGGTAAACTGCAACGCGTTCAGGCCCGGAAATGCCACTGAGTGCGCCACGCCTTCCGTGCTCATGGCGATGTCGGTGACTTTTTGCAGCAGTTGATCAGTACGCTCCAGAGAGGCACCTTCCGGCAATTTCACCCCGGCGATCAGATACATCTTGTCCTGTACCGGAATAAACCCTGGCGGCACAATCTTGAAGATCAGACCGGTGCCAGCCAGCAACAAGGCGTAGATGACAAAGACCGCGCCACGGTGCCGCAGGGAACGGCCGACGCCATTCTCGTAACGCCCGGAACTGGCATTGAAGAAACGATTGAACGGACGGAACAACCAGCCAAACAAGGCATCAATAATACGACTAAGGCGATCCTTCGGCGCATCGTGTGGCTTGAGCAACATGGCCGCCAAAGCGGGTGACAAGGTGAGCGAGTTGACCGTGGAAATCACCGTGGAGATTGCGATGGTAACGGCAAACTGGCGGTAGAATTGCCCGGTCACCCCTGACAGAAATGCCATGGGAATAAAGACCGCACACAGCACCAGACCGATGGCGATAATCGGGCCGGAAACCTCTTTCATGGCCTGATGTGCCGCCGCCAGCGGCGTCAGCCCTTCCTCGATATTTCGCTCCACGTTTTCCACCACCACGATGGCATCGTCCACCACAATCCCGATGGCGAGCACCAGACCGAACAGGGTCAGGGTGTTAATGGAATAGCCCAGCATATACAGCGCAGCAAAGGTACCGACAACGGAGATGGGCACCGCCAGCAACGGAATAATCGAAGCACGCCAGGTCTGCAGGAACAGGGTGACAACCAGCACCACCAGCAAGATCGCTTCCAGCAGCGTCTTGACTACTGAACGAATGGAATCACTGACAAAGATTGTCGTGTCATAAACGGTTTCGTATTGCACCCCTTCCGGGAAACGGGTGGCCAGCTCATCCATGGCCGCGATCACGGTGTCACGAATTTCCAGCGCATTGGCATTCGGCGCCTGGAAGATACCGATGCCCACCGCATCCTTGCTGTCCAGCTGGGAGCGCAAGGTATAGTCACCGGCCCCCAGTTCCAGGCGCGCCACATCAGAGAGACGGACAATTTCTCCATCAGCACCGCTCTTGAGAACGATGTCGTTGAATTCCTCCACGGTGCGTAGTCGACCCTGCGCATTAATCAAGGTCAGGAAATCGCTGCCCGGCATGGGCTCTGCCCCCAACTGACCAGCAGACACCTGGATATTCTGTTCGCGCATGGCGGCCACAACGTCGCTGGCGGTCAGTCCCCGTGATGCTACCTTGTCCGGATCCAGCCAGGCACGCATGGCATAATCACCACCGCCAAAGACCTGAGCCTCCCCAACGCCATTGATACGCGCCAGCACATCACGCACATGCAGGCGTGCATAGTTGCGCAGGTACAGCGTATCGTAGCGGCCATCGGGTGACGTCAGGTGGACCACCATCAAGAACGTAGGGGATTGCTTCTGGGTGGTGACACCCTGCCGACGCACGTCTTCAGGCAAACGTGCCAACGCCTGGCTAACCCGGTTCTGCACCCTGACCGTGGCATCGTCGGCGTCAATTTCCGGACGGAACGTCACCGTCATTTGCAGTACGCCGTCGGAACCTGCCACGGATTTAAGGTACATCATGCCCTCGACCCCGTTGATGGCTTCTTCCAGTGGGGTGGCCACGGTTTCGGCAATGACTTTCGGGTTGGCACCGGGGTACACCGTACGCACCACCACAGACGGCGGCACCACTTCCGGGTATTCACTCACCGGCAGGCTGGGTATCGAGATCAACCCCACCGCGAAGATAATGATCGACAACACCGCCGCAAAAATCGGCCTGTCGACGAAGAAGCGGGAAAAATTCATGGCAAAAAGCTCCTGCCAGCAGCACCTTGTCATTCGGCGCTGCTGCCCTGTGTCGTTCCCAATGGATGCCGGGGTACAGTCCGGCGTGCGTGAATTGCTGCTATCGGATCACGGTTGTACCGCGGCCACCTCACTCGGGGTCTGCATGACCGGAGCTGCGTCCTGATCTTTCATTGCGACTTGCTGCGGTTGCACTGGCATGCCATCAAAAAACACCTTCTGCACACCATTGATAATCACACGGTCACCGCTGTTGAGACCGTCACGGATTACCAACAAATCATCCACCGAACGGCCGGGCGTTACCTGGCGACGGGCCGCCACATTGTCCTGGTTCACCACATAGACAAAACGGCGATCCTGATCCGTCAGCACGGCCTTTCGACTTACCAGCACAGCGGTTTCGAGATCGGCAACCGGCAACTGCACACGGGCAAACTGGCCGGGTTTAAAAATGCCATCCGGGTTGGCCAGCTCGGCCCGGTACTGCAGCGTCCCGGTACTCGCGTTGAGGCGATTGTCGATAAAATCCAGCTTCCCCTGGTGCGGAAACCCGGTCTCCCCGGCCAGCCCGATCCGCACCAGCGGCGACTTCCCCTCGGCAAGCACCTGTTGGCTATCCATGGCGGCCTGTTCATCCGCATCGAAATACACGTGCATCGGGTCCACAGACACCACGGTGGTCAGCAACGTCTGGTTGGCACTGGCAAGGTTGCCACGCGTCACCATAGCCCGCCCGGTACGGCCGCTGACCGGTGCCGTGACGCGGGTGTACTGCAGATCAAGCTGGGCGGTGTACCGTTCTGCATCCGCCGCATTCACCAGAGCTTTAGCGCTGAGAAGTTCGGCATTGCGCTGATCGTATTCCTCACGGGAAATTGCCCGGCTTTCCAGCAGCGACGTCGCCCGTTCAGCTCGACTTTGTGCCAGCGCCAGCTGGCTTCTGGCCTGTGCCAGCTGAGCCTTGGCCGCCTGTAATCTTGCCTCATACGGGCGCGGATCTATCTGAAAAAGCAGATCCCCTGCCTCCACCAGCTCACCTTCGTCAAAGGCAACCTTGTCAATATAACCACTGACACGAGGCCTCAGCTCGACGGTTTCCGGAGCGACGACCCTGCCCGTAAATGACTCCCATAACGTCACGGGCTCTTCGAGCACTTCCGCCACATCCACTTCAGGAGCAGGCATATGACCCTCAGCCTCACTGCGCGCATCGCAACCGGCCAGAAACACCACTGCGGCCAGCATCACTACCAGCCCCCACATCATTCCCGCACCACTGGCGGTCTCACCATTTAAACTTTCCATGCCTATACTCCCGCTGTACCCAGAACATGCTTCTCAGAATCAGTCGAACCCGACGGAGGCGAATCGACACCGTCCAGTAAAAGCCGGTAATAGAAAGCGCCGTCCGCTAGAGCATGCAGACTCTATTTCCTCAACCTAACTTGAGGTCAACTGCTATCATTGCGCGATTTTCCCTATCACCGTCATAGCCATATCGAATGCCGTTTTCTCAAAGAGGGGTCAGCACAAATCAGTGCATCCGGCGATTAACAGGCAGATGGATACAGTAGGGAATCGAGGTCGTGAGGTGATAGCGGGTTACTGCGCAAAGCTTGCCTGATTCTGTATAGCTAACGTCACAAGGGCAGGAAGCCACCCTGTCAGCGGCTTTGTTCCCGTACGATGGCAGTGTGGTTTCAGGCAAGTGACAAGCGGGAGCGCTCGTTGGCAATAGAAATACCTGATGCTCTCCGCCCCTGATTCACCCTTTAATTCAAGCAAATACAGTCGGATAGAGCGGATTGACAAATAGTGCGGAAATCAGCGCGACGCAGAATCCCGCCAGCCTTACAGGGTTGCCGAATCCCCCGCATCCGGCACGCCGGGTTGTCGGTTCCTGCGCAGTGATTGCCTAATTCTGCAGAAAATGTATGAATAACCCCACACCAGGTGGGGTGCAGGCCTATACTGCGCCCAACAGGAGGGCATGTCATGACATCCACGATTCCAGAGCTTCCCAAAAACCTTAGCGCCAGTCCGCAACGACAACTTGCCCAAATTGTTCATCGCTGGACAAGTGGTAATGGCATGCATCATAGCGCCATTGAAGGGGTCGATCTGTTCCGTTCGGATGCCTTGACCAGCTGCGCATCCACCGTTTATGAGCCTTCACTGATCTTTATTATTCAAGGCACCAAAACTGTCCAGCTAGGCGACAGGGAAATCGTCTACGGTCCACTAAGCTATCTGGCCAACTCAGTTCACCTCCCCGTGCTTGGGCAGATTGTGGACGCTTGCCAGGATCAACCCTATCTTGCGGCCAAAGTCGTCGTCGATACCCAGGAAGTGACCGATCTGGTACTCGAGCTGGGTGACAAGGTCGGCAGCTATGACCCCCATACACCCTGCCCGGAAGTCGGCTGCGGCCTGTGTATGTCACAGATGGATGATCGCATGCAGAACGCCCTGTTCCGCTTGCTAAGCTTGCTGGATTCACCGGATGACATCCCTATCCTTGCGCCGCTGGCACGCAGGGAAATTATCTACCGCGCCCTGATCGGTGAAATGGGCCCACGAATGCGCAAATTCGTTGCGGCAGACTCGCAGGCAAACCGCATCTCTCAGGTCATCTCTACCCTGAAAGACCGCTATGCAGAACCGTTACGGGTCAAGGAGCTGGCCGACGAAGCCAATATGAGTGAGTCGAGCCTGTTCCACAGCTTCAAACAAGTGACGCGCATGTCCCCACTGCAGTTCCAGAAGAAGTTACGCCTGCATGAAGCCCGCCGTTTAATGCTGAATGAAGGCTTGGAAGCTGCTACCGCCAGCTACCGGGTTGGTTATGAAAGCCCATCCCACTTCAGTCGTGAATACAGTCGCATGTTTGGCGCACCGCCCAAAGCGGATGTCATCAAACTGCGGGGAGAGCAGCTGGTAGTTAATAATTAATAATGAATAGTTAATAGCTCGCGGTTTTACTCCATCTCGCTTTAAACGCAAGAGGCCGCGCCCACAGGTTGGGCGCGGCCTCTTGCGTTTGAAGACAGGAAAAGTGATCTCGCGGAGTTATTAACTATTCATTATTAACTCTTAAGCCGATATCCCGTCCGAAATATCCACCAAACCAACCCCATGCACACCGCCAGGAAAAGCAATGTCATGCCCAGGCTGATGCCGATATGAACATCCGCTGAGCCAAAGAAGCTGTAGCGGAACCCGCTGATCAGATAAACCACCGGATTAAACAAGGTAACCGTTTGCCAGAAGGCAGGAAGCATGTCGATGGAGTAAAAGCTCCCTCCCAGGAACGCCAACGGTGTAATGATCATTAACGGGATAATCTGCAACTTCTCGAACGTATCCGCCCAAATCCCGATCAGAAAACCAAACAGGCTGAATGTAATCGCCGTCAGCAGCAGAAAACTGATCATCAATAGCGGATGCTCAATCTGATAATCCACAAACAATCGGGCCGTCACCAGTATCAGTATGCCCAGAATAGTGGATTTGGTAGCAGCTGCTCCCACATAACCGATCACGATCTCGACATAGGAAACCGGTGCGGATAGCACCTCATAAATGGTCCCGGAGAACGTTGGCATATAAATGCCGAATGACGCATTGGAAATGCTCTGCGTCATTAACGACAGCATGATCAACCCCGGAATGATGAAAGCGCCATAGCTGATGCCATCAATCTCCACCATGCGCGAACCTATCGCCGAACCAAACACGACAAAGTACAGCGAAGTGGAGATCACCGGAGAGGCCACACTTTGCATCAGCGTGCGCCAGGTGCGGGCCATCTCAAACTTGTAGATGGCGCGGATAGAGTAAATATTCAGTTTCATCCCGCCACCTCCTCAAGCTGGGACGGCTGGCCGTTATGCACCAGATCCACAAAAATGTCTTCCAGAGAGCTTTGCCGTGAGTGCAGATCCTTGAACTCAATACCCACGTCATTAAGTTGTCGCAATAGCTCCGCGATACCAGTGCTTTCCTGATTGGCATCATAGGTATAAACCAGAGAATAGCCCTCATCTGCCAGTTCCAGTGACAGGCCTTGCAGCTCAGCTGGCAGGATCTGCATGGGTTCGGCAAGATGAACCGTCAGTTGTTTACGCCCCAGCTGCTGCATCAGTCGCTCCTTCCTGTCCACCAGGATGATCTCGCCCTTACGGATAATACCAACCCGGTCCGCCATCTCCTCGGCTTCTTCAATATAGTGGGTGGTCAGAATGATGGTGACGCCTTGCTCCCGCAATTGACGAACCATTTCCCACATTTCCCGACGCAGCTCCACATCCACGCCAGCGGTAGGTTCATCCAGAAACAGAATCTTGGGCTCATGGGACAATGCCTTGGCGATCATGACACGTCGTTTCATTCCTCCTGACAACATCATGATCTTGTTGTCCTTCTTGTCCCATAGAGACAAAGACTTCAGCACTTTTTCAATATGGGCATCATTGCGGGGCTTGCCAAACAGACCGCGACTGAAACTCACCGTGGCCCAGACCGTCTCGAAGGAGTCAGTCGCCAGTTCCTGAGGCACCAGCCCAATAGCACTGCGCGCTTCACGGTAAGCCTTGATAATGTCATGACCATCCGCCAACACCGTACCGGAAGTTGGATTGACGATGCCGCAGATAATGCTGATCAGCGTCGTCTTGCCAGCGCCATTTGGACCAAGCAGGGCAAAGATTTCCCCTGACTGAATCTCCAGATCCACGCCCTTGAGGGCTTGAAACCCGGAGTCATAGACTTTGTTCAAACCCTGTACCGATATCACCGCACTCACTTCACTCTCCTCAACCTGCCACTTCATCCGCTTTGTTTGTCATTATGCCTGACAGCAACCTCAAGAGACCGACAGGTAAGGCCACTGCGCACGTCCCAGCCTGAGCACCCTGGCCCACCATGACAATTGATCCAGCTGCTGCTTCAGACTTCGTTCCGCCCGCAAGGGCTCCAGCAAGCCTTCCTGCTCGTCAAACAGCTCCCAGGCGTTCATGAAGCTCACTACCTTGCGCAGAGTCACTGTATGCAACTCTGCCAATACCAGACGCAACTGCTCCACCGCCCGCAACCCACCTGACACACCACCATAACTGATAAACGCCGCCGGTTTGGCCTGCCATGCTTCGCCTGTGACATCAATCACCTGCTTGAGTGCCGCCGGGAAGCTGTGATTGTACTCCGGGGTGACGACCAGGATGGCATCCGCCAGCTCAAGCCGCCGCTGTATTTTTTCAAGACCTTCATGGACACCAGAAGGAAAATGCGCAGGCAGGGCAAAGCCTCTCGGGTCAATCACATCCAGATCAAAGGCAGGATGCCGGCCAATACCGTCTTTGGCCCAGCGAACAACCTTGTCCGCAAATCGCCCTTCACGAGTACTGCCGATCAGTAGCGCCAGGCGCATCGCCCCCGGCTTCACGCTTTTGTCTTTTCCCACCGACATAATCTTCTCCTTTCTTGACCTGATGATGACGCCCAGTGTAGAACCTCAAGTAAACTTGAGATCAATTCAGGAACTGGCTATGACTCTGATCAATGCTGCCGATATCGACAAGGCACTTACCGTTGGTGAGGTCGCGGAACGCAGCGGTGTCGCGGTCTCCACCCTGCACTTCTACGAGAAAAAAGGGTTAATCAAGAGCTGGCGTACCGCCGGCAACCAGCGACGTTATCAGCGGGATATTCTGCGCAGGGTTGCAGTCATCAAGGTCGCCCAGCGCATCGGCATTCCGCTCGCAGAAATTACCGATGCGCTGTCCGCACTACCCGATGGCCGCTCGCCTACTGCACGTGACTGGAAACGCCTGTCAGCAAGGTGGCGTGAACAGCTTGATGAGCGTATCGAACAACTGACCATGTTGCGAAACCAGCTTAGCGACTGCATTGGTTGCGGATGCCTATCCATCAAGGCTTGCCGGTTGCGCAATCCCTACGACACCCTCAGCGAAGAAGGCCCCGGACCACATTTCTGAGTCTCCGTAGCCCTTTGTTTGTTTCCGCCATACCAATAGCCACATCGACCTTGGTCGGCATTCATTTTGCGGGCAGCGGCAGGCAAAATGGGAAGCCCCATTGAATTCATCCGCAGTGATTGCTCAAGCAGGAGGCAGTATGAACGACAACACCGTTACCGTAATTCCAGGCGATGGCATCGGGCCGGACATTGTGGATGCCACCGTCCGGGTACTAAAGGCGCTCGATTGCGGCCTCGAATTTGAGTACGCCATTGCAGGGCAAACCGCGCTTGATCAAGGGCTTGATCTGGTGCCCGAAGACACCCTGGCCACACTCAAGCGCAACCGCTTGGCACTCAAGGGGCCAATCACCACCCCCGTGGGAGGTGGCTTTACCTCCGTGAACGTAACCCTGCGCAAAACGTTTGATCTTTTTGCCAACGTACGCCCCGCCCTGTCCATCCCCGGAGTGAAGTCTCGCTACGACAACGTGGACATCATCACCATCCGGGAAAATATCGAGGGCATCTACTCCGGACTTGGCCAGACCGTCAGCGACGATGGCGAGACCGCCGAGTTACGCAGCCGCATTACACGCACCGAATCAGAGCGCCTACTTCGCTTTGCCTACGAAACCGCCGTGAAGCAGGGCCGCAAGAAAGTCACTGTGGTGCACAAAGCCAATATCATGAAATCCACTTCCGGCCTGTTTCTGGACGTCGCCCGCAAGGTACGCGAGGACTATCCACAACTGGAACACGAAGAAATGATCGTGGATGCCACGGCTATGCAGCTGGCCATGAATCCACACCGCTTCGATGTGATCGTCACCACCAACCTGTTCGGCGACATTCTCTCCGACCTCTGTGCGGGCCTGATCGGCGGGCTGGGAGTGGCACCTGGAGCCAACATCGGTGAGCACGGCGGCCTGTTCGAAGCCGTCCATGGCAGCGCGCCGGACATCGCCGGTAAAGGCATTGCCAATCCCACCGCCATCATTCTGGCCGGAGCCATGATGCTCGATTACATGGAACTGCATGACAAGGCGAAGCGGCTCCGCGACACCGTGCGCGATGTCGTCGGCAAGGGCGAGGTGGTCACACCCGATCTGGGAGGCCGCGCCAGCACCACTGAATTTACCGACGAGTTGATCCGGCATCTGACACAGTAACTCTACTATCCCCAGACACTCATTCACCCAGGAAGAACAACAAAAAAACGAGCCCAGCCGGGCTCGTTTTTTCTGTCATTGCAAGACCGTCGATTAATCACCAGGCGCAAGATCGCTCATAAAGAACCCTAGCAGGTTATGCGTTCCGCCATTGATATGACGGAAATCGACCAATGCTCTTGGCCCCTCTCCACCCTTCACCAATGCAAACTTCCAGGATCCCGTGCTCTGGTCCCCGGGGATAGTCTCAGTGAAGGAGAGCGTGCCACTCTGCAGGATATCCCAGGGCGCATTAATCATGGAGTCTTCTTCATCCTCCGTCCCCAACGCAAAGGTCAAAGTACCACTACCATCACCATTCAGGAAAACGGAACTCTTGTCGGCGTCGCCATCACCGTCCAGGTCTTCACCGACCATCTCAAATACAAAACCGAAACTGCCGCCATCGTCCGGGAATCCATCTTCGAGCAAGCGCTCTACGGCAACCGTGCTTGTCTTGCCGGAGAGATCCTTCAGTTCTACCGGGAAACGGCCAACACGGACGAACTCCACATTCTCCTCAGGCGAAATTGCCATCAAAAGGTCGCCGTAAAGCGTAGCTTCCACACTGGCAACAACGCCTTCTCCGGCATCAAAAAAACCACCCGGGCCATCCGTTTCAGTGACGTTGCCAGTAACCTGAAACTGGCCAGCACCAATACTGTATGTGCCCCATTCAGAGGAAACCGCAACCGCCTCACCATCATAGGCTTCAGTGTTATTGGAGTGAGCAATCACATAATTGCTACCATCCAGAATGGTCAGTACATTGAATCCTTCTGGTTCGGGAAGATACCAGGAACCAACATAAGGATTAGCGGAACTCTTCACCGCCACGAAAGGCGTCTGTGCCCCTTCCTCGCTGCCGAGATGCAGCTCATCCCCCACCAGCCTCAATGTATCAGTTCCTGTGCCAAGCCCTCCATCACCATCGGACTGGAATGACACTTCCGTATCCAGCTGCCCAGAGGCAGGGTCCCAGCTGTAAAACCCCCACTCCGCCGTAGCGGGGCCCTGATTATCATTGCCATACTTGTGGGCGACCACATAACGCTGCCCGTCCAGGAAAGTAATCACATTGATCTCTTCCCCCTCAGGCCCAAGACCATTGCTGCTCTCACCCTCCGGCTCAACAAAAACCCAACTGCCGCGAAGGTCTGCCTTTTGAGAATCATAAAAATGTTCATTGGCCGCCTGCTCAGATACTAACGCTCGGCCAATGGCGGCTTCTGCCTGAGCATCAAAGTCTCCAGACTGCCCTGTCACGTCCAACGCCACACCGGCCAAGACATTATGAGCTGCATCATTGATAGTAATGCCATTGTCCGGATCACCATCCTCATCCAGTGTCTGTAGCAACTGCAACACATTGGTTACTGCATCTGGGTCAGATGACATGTCTGCTGGCGTCACACGCCCCGTCGCCGCGACCGGAGGCAAGGTAGTTCCACCAATAGTGAACGTAACGGTGTCACCTTCCACATAGCGATATTCACCAAGCCCATTGGTCTTTCCACTCTTCCCGCCCGGTGCGGTGCTGTAGTTGATCCCTGCCACGGCACTGTCAGTAAACACACCAACATCTGAAGGCGTCTGAGATGAGCCCCCTCCCGTCCCACCGGACGAAGAACTATCCCCTCCACATGCGGCCAACATGACCGCCAATGACAGAGCACCATACTTGAATGATTTCATAATCCCTCCAGTTCTTAGCCTCAGAAACAGAACCAGACTAATGAAGGGCAATAAGCCTCACATCCCCCATGTTGGGGAGAAAAAAGCTTATCCTTCAAAATAATAACGAGGACGGAATCAATCGCAGAAAGGAGAGCGAGAACAGGTGCTCAAGCTAGCTCACGAAGAATGTTTCAGAACCAGTGCTGTCAGCTGGGCCTGGGAATGAACGCCCGTTTTCCGATAGATTTTCTTTATATGGTGCCGGACGGTATGCACCGACAATGCCATCACATTGGCAATATCTGCCGGGCGATACCCTTGGGAAATCAGGTTCGCCACCCTTTCCTCTGATTCCGTCAAACCAAACCGGGGACTGATCAGCCCAGCGTCATCACACGTTTCACGGCTTCCTGCCAAAAGAAAAATCGCTACCAGTCCATGGCAGAGAGAAAAATGCTTATCCCTCGTCTGCACAGTACTGACAAGTAGTCGGAATACGCTTTTATCGCCTCCCACAAGGGAGACAAAACCTGCTGTATTTCGCAAAAAGCAGTTTTCAATCAGGGCATCCAGTTCACGCTGCCTCTTGGCGTTCCGCAGTCGCAAACCTCCCTCCTCCAGCTTTACCTCTTCAGAATGAGACAATGCTGCCTCTACCCCGGAAGACCAGAACAACACATTTTTATTCGTATCCAATAGCAGCATGGCATCATATTCCGGCCGGGGAATATCCACCCGGGCAGCCCCTTCCTGTATGCATTCATGCCACAAAGCGCGCTCTATTTTATGAATCAATTTTTCTTCCACCGCCCGCTCACTTTCCACGCCCCCAGATCTCCCCCGTTTTCTTAACCACTTTAATCATGAAGCGACGCCTCCACATCACCCAAATAGGGGATAGATATTAAAACGCCCGCAAATGCGGGCGTCATGTTAAAGGCTGTCAATCGCTTTACTCAGCGAAAATGAGCTTATCAAGTCTCCGTAATTTCCAGGTCTGAATAACCCCTCTCTCTGATACAGGATCGAATATCATCAATATCAGGTTCGCGCGGGGTTCGGGCACCACGAACCATGACATAGTGATCGCTCAAATATTGGTAATCTTTATATACATCATCAGGGGCATCTGCATCCTCCACCGACACAGCACCATGCCTTAGATGATCAAAACGTTTTTCAATGCATGAGGCAACAAAATCCAGAGAACCTCTACCTTTATAATTAAATATATTGGTCCTCCAAATAATCACCTCCTGATCAGTATAGAAATTATCTGTCAGATTGGCGTTACAAAGTCTGCAGGTATATCGCAACCGGAAAGCCCCATCGTACTTACTCCTGTAGACCAGCGTTTCCGTTTCCTCTTTACCAATCTTGAACCCTTTACCTAAATAGACGCCATTTCTTATATTTAGAACCGATCCTGATAAAGCGTCACCCTCATCAATCCCTGAAAAATCAACCCAGTCATTCACTGTCCATGAATACGGACCTTTTCTCTCAGCACCTTTAAAACCCGTCAGCCCCATTTTGCTGACAGTTTTCCCATTCACAATCATATGAAAAATCAGGGATCCCTCTGCGTCTCGATAATTCCGCCCCTTAAACTTCACCGTTTGTACGCCCAGACTCTCATCCGGCAACGGCTTTGTTTTCTTATCCCATTCGTACACTTTGTAGCACCGCTCCTGCAAATCATCGGCAATTTGACGATCAAAGGTCGCAAACAAAACGGGGAACACGGTGACAACACTAAAAACGCACAGCGGAGGACTATAACGAATTGGCCCTCTTCGCTCATAAGACTCCTCAACCTTGACGGCATAAAGCGCCTTTTCCTGGGTGTAAACCTCAAAAGGATCCACCTTTACCTCAAGGTCTCCATCGGATATCTCGTAGCTCACATTCATATCGTAGTGTGAGAACTTGGCAGGAGACGTCGCATCGCCATAGTACCTGCTTTTTTCGTAAACACGGTCCGTCATATAGCTTGGACGTCCTGCATTGATGGTTCCACAACCTGACAGCAGAAATCCTATCGCGATAACAAGAAATGCGACCCTCATCTTCCCGTTCCCCTTTACCAACCTTTCACTCAACCCTGATGTTCAAAAATCGCTGTCTTCAGGATCAAAACCATACAAGCGCTTTACCGAGAACCCCTTCCTCACGAAATCTCTTTTGAAATCCTGATGACTCCTTGCCACCCCCGAAGGCGGATTATCATGGCACTCACAATCAGACTTCACACCCAGGGTGTACTTGAAATATTCAGGCACCTCACTACTGAAATAAGAGTGCCATTCATTCTTCGCATGGGTGCGCCCACTATCCAGTTGACAGCCACTATTCGATTGATAGTGAAAGCCGACCTTGGTGGATTCATAAAACACTTTCTTTTCATAGCTGTAGGCATAACCAATTGCCTCACACTGAAGGTAGTATGGAGAGGCCATGGCATTGGAAACCAACCCCAACGGTATCAACATCATCCAGAATAACTTCATTGCTCTTTCCTCTAGCCGTAGCGGCCTCACTATCATTCTCGCAACTGGCATCTCCCCCAAGAAGCTATGAATCAGTAGCTCCAGCGAACCCTGTGCACATCAAAGTCACGGTCACCCCAATTCGCAATCGCATCGCTTCTTTCATCTTCAGCATCACGCCTGGTGTCTTCCAGGTAGTACTCGCAAGTCACATCGTAAATCGTGCCTGAAGGAGAGTATCGCGACTCGATGAAGTCCCCGTAGCTATCGCTGACTTCACTGTCATAGATAGATGAAACACGAAACACATTGGAGATGTAGACCTCAAAGCGGTCGTCATCATAGGATCGGTATTCTGCTTCACAGAACAGGTAGCCACTGTCACCTGCCTGAGCAATGACAGCACAGGCCATCAGACTGCACCCCACCACACTTCTGGCTAAATTTCGCATTCCTCGTACCCCTTTCATTCATCACAGAGCAAGCCATCAACAGGCCGCTTATTTTGATTGCAGGCGATCAATCATTGCCGCCAATACAGCTTGTAGATTTGACCGCCGTCACCGTAGGACTGGCATCCTCCCCGCTCAACACCGCGAAGATGCGCTGCCGGGTACTGTTCGTTGTATTCCTGCAGCAAGGTCCATGCGATTGCCTTTGCGCAGGAGCACATTTCACTACGCGAAGCACCGCTGTCACTATCTGAAGGCTCAACAGCCGCGGCAAATGGCCGGCTTCCCACTGTTGTCTGGGTTTGGACAAAGAAACGATCATCCATGATGCATCGCCCTGCGCGATCTGCATTCGCCACTCCGGATATGCCCATACAGAGCATTATCATCATGAGCACGTCCCAGCCCTGCGTCATTCCCGCAATTATTCTGTTCATGTTGCCCCCATACGTCAGTTATCAATATGTCTGAGCCATGCTACAAAGGGCCCAACAGGCTCCGCATCCCCCATATTGGGGATATAACGAAAAACGCCCGCATATGCGGGCGTTTCAACAACTTATCGCTGGCAGCGTCACCTCAGCCTCTCAGCCCTTGCTGCACGAGCCTCCAGGGTGGAGCCTGCATTATCCCCACCTTCCCAGCCCTGCAGGTTCTCACTGATCAGCTGGGTTAAAGCATCCAGGTGCACGGGCTCGGCATTGAGCGCCGGAATATAGGCAAAGGACTCGCCGCCGGCCTGCTCGAAATAACCACGGTTTTCCATATCGATTTCCTCGATGGTTTCCAGGCAATCGGCAGAAAAACCGGGACAGAACACCTGCACGGATTTCACCCCATCGCCAGGCAGCGACTTCATTGTCGCATCCATGTAGGGCTGCAACCATTCTTCACGACCAAAGCGGGACTGGAAGGTGGTCATCCACTGTTCGTCGCTAAGACCCAGTGCGGCTGCCAGCAAGCGCGAGGTTTTGTGGCACTCGCAGAAATAGGGGTCGCCATTCAGCAGGTAGCGTTTGGGGACGCCGTGATAGCTGAAGATCAACTTGTCAGCACTACCATTATTCTCTCGAAAAGCGCGGATATGCTCGGCCATGGCCTGGATATAGGGCGGATAATCCGGGTAATGGCTGATGAAACGCAGGTCCGGAATCCAGCGGCGCTGGGTGAAATCCTTTGCCAGCGCATCAAAGGTGGAGCCATTCGTGGAACCGGAATACTGAGGGTACAGCGGCAACACCAACAACTGGCGTACACCTTCGTCTTCCATTTCCTGCAGCTGACTGGCGATGGAGGGGTTCCCGTAACGCATGCCCAGCTTCACCACCACATCATCGCCGCAGGTTTTCTGCAAGCGCTCACGAATGCCCTTGAGCTGATTTTCGCTGTGCACCAGCAACGGAGAGCCCTCCTCCGTCCATACCCTCTTGTAGGCGTGGGCAGAGCGTGGCGGACGAATCAACAAAATCACTTTAAGAATGAAGAACCAGATAAAACGCGGCACCTCTACCACTCGCGGGTCTGACAGAAACTCGCGCAGGTAGCGGCGCAGAGCGCCGGTTTCGGGGGCATCCGGGGTGCCAAGATTGGTGATCAGCACGCCGATGCGGCGAGGCTGACGATGGTCGAAATTGGGTTGTCCCTTGTAGGCCATCCGGTTCTCTCACTGAGGTAGATGCTTGAACGAGCCACTAGTGTAACCAGATAACGTCAAGACGCCATGATGCTGTTGGAATGAAGGTGGCCTGACGTCGGAAGTCTGACGACTGACGACTGACGACTGACGCCAAATTCAAAATCTGATATTTCCAGGGCATCGCCACACCCCCTCTGTGGGAGCGGTGGTTCCACCGCGATCCCGACAGGGCGCTACGCGCCATCGTGGTCGCACCCACAGGGCATAGCAAACGCCCACTCCCACAAAGACAGGGCAATAGCCTTGCCTCTGCAGCCTCACCCCCAGGGCTTTTGACTTTCCTCGCAGCTCGTAGCTCAAAGCTGGCAGCTGCTTTTACTCCGGCAACTCGCCAAGATTGCGCTCCAACTCAGCCCGGAAGCGCTCGGGAATTGGCGAGGAGGCTTGTTTGTCGTGCTCGAAATACACTTGCACCGCCTTGCCTCGGGCCACCAGTTTGCCGTTCTGCCAGGCTTGCTGGGCCACAACGAAAGAGCTGTTGCCAATACGCTCGATCCCGGTACGAATCAGCACATCGCTGCCGTAGTAAATCTGCCCGACAAAATCCACTTCCACCCGCGCCAGGATCAGCGGTAGCTCAGCCGGATTCTGCTGACCAGCCGCAAACAGCTGAAACAGGGGGCTGCGCCCGGTTTCGAACCAGCCCGTCACCACGGTGTTGTTCACATGCCCAAAGGCATCGGTTTCATAGAAGCGAGGAGTGACAGTCAGCTCATACATGGCAGCAATCCGGACAGGTAGACAGAATCGCCATGATACTCACGGTTGCGCGCAAGTCGACCTCTCGACCTGAACCGCCCGGCGGGACTGCGTTTTGCGACACGAACCGGTACAATGCCGCCACTTTTTCCATGCTCGCTGCGGCACCCAGCTTGCCGCACCGCTTTTCGCTACAGGACACTCCCTTGATCTCTACCGCCAACATCACCATGCAGTTCGGTGCCAAGCCGCTGTTTGAAAACGTTTCTGTCAAATTCGGCAACGGCAACCGCTACGGCCTCATTGGGGCTAACGGCTGCGGCAAGTCCACCTTCATGAAGATTCTCGGTGGCGAGCTGCAACCCAGCAGCGGGCAGGTGATGATTACCCCCAACGAACGGCTCGGTAAACTGCGCCAGGACCAGTTCGCCTTCGAAGAGCACACCGTGCTCGATACCGTGATCATGGGTCATGCCGAACTCGCCGAGGTTAAGGCCGAGCGCGATCGCATCTATGGCCTGGCGGAAATGAGCGAAGAAGATGGCATGCGGGTGGCCGAACTGGAAATGCAGTTCGCCGAAATGGACGGCTATACCGCCGAAGCCCGCGCCGGTGACCTGCTGCTGGGCCTGGGCATCCCCGAGGAGCAACATAATGGCCCCATGTCCGAGGTTGCGCCGGGATGGAAGCTGCGAGTACTGCTGGCACAGGCCCTGTTTTCCGATCCGGATATCCTGCTGCTGGACGAGCCCACTAACCATCTGGATATCCACACCATCCGCTGGCTGGAAAATATTCTTGTGGCGCGCTCCAGCACCATGATCATCATTTCCCATGACCGTCACTTCCTGAATAGTGTCTGCACCCACATGGCGGATCTGGATTATGGCGAGCTGCGCCTGTTCCCAGGTAACTACGATGAGTACATGACCGCCGCCACCGCGGCACGGGAACGTCTCTACGCCGACAACGCCAAGAAGAAGAAAGAGATCGCCGAACTGCAAAGCTTTGTCAGCCGCTTCTCGGCCAACGCCTCCAAGGCCAAACAGGCCACCAGCCGTGCCAAGCAGATCGACAAGATCCAGCTGGAGGAAGTGAAACCTTCCAGCCGGGTTAGTCCTTATATCCGCTTTGAGCAAACCAAGAAACTGCACCGCCAGGCTGTAACGCTGGAAAGCCTGAGCAAAGGCTATGATGATCTCACCCTGTTCCAAAACCTGGACATGCAGATCGAGGCTGGCGAGCGAGTGGCGATCATCGGCCCCAACGGCATCGGCAAAACCACCCTGCTGCGCTGTCTGGCCGGTGATCTGCAAGCTGACAACGGTAACGTGAAGTGGGCGGAAGCGGCAGAGCTCGGCTACTTTGCCCAGGATCACAGTCATGATTTCGAAGAAGACCTGATCCTGTTCGACTGGATGGCCCAGTGGACTGCTGATGGTGAGCAGGTTGTCCGTGCCGCCCTCGGTCGTATGCTGTTCTCCAACGATGAAGTGAAGAAATCCGTGAAGGTGATTTCCGGTGGCGAACAGGGACGCATGCTGTTCGGCAAGCTGACGCTGACCAAGCCCAATGTGCTGTTGCTGGACGAACCCACCAACCACCTGGACATGGAATCTATCGAGTCACTCAACCTGGCACTGGAAAACTATCCGGGCACCCTGATCTTCGTCAGCCACGACCGCGAATTCGTCAGCTCCCTGGCCACCCGGATTCTGGAGATCACCCCGGACGGGATTCGTGACTTCAGCGGCAGCTATGATGACTATCTGCGCAGCATTGACGTAGACGGCTGACGATCGGATTAATCCAGCTGTAGGAGCTACAAGATCGCAAGGCAGTAAACGTCCGCGAAAAGGAGACCCCCATGACCGACATCGACAAGGCAACACGAACCGAATTGGAAGCGGCCGCCTTTCGCCGTTTGCTGCAGCATCTGGATGAAAACAAGGACGTGCAGAACATCGACCTGATGATCCTCGCGGATTTCTGTCGTAACTGTCTGTCGAAGTGGTTGTCCGCTGCGGCCAGTGAGCAGAATGTAGAGCTGGATTACGAGCAAGCTCGTGAGTGGGTATATGGCATGCCTTACAGCGAGTGGAAGGACAAGTTTCAGCCGCCGGCCACACCGGAGCAGATGGCTGCGTTTGAAGCGAAGCAGAAAGCCAAGTCGTGATGAAAGAAAGAATGGTCGGACGTCTGACGCTAAAGACTGAAAACCAGGTCACAAGCATCGCAGTGGAACCACAGCTCCCACAGCAATGATGTCCTGGGTGATTTGGGTTGCTCGGACGTCAGATTTCTGACCTCCGGGCAACCCACCTTCCCCGCCAATCCGCCACCGAGCAGAAGCATTCCCACTGCGTCGGCGCGGATTCACAGTCTTACTCTTTTGAGATCTGCACTTCATACACGGCGGTAGAACCACTCACTTCATGGCCCACGACCAGCAGCGGCTCACCAGTGGGTGAATCTTCACCGCTGATGAAGACCAGCCCCTCCGGCCCCAGATCACCGTAGCCATCCAGGTTGCCGGCTTCCGGGTCCACATCCCAGGTGTTTCGGCTATTCAGGTAATCCTCGAACTCCGGCTCGCGGGGATCAGTAATGTTGTAAACCAGGATCCCACCCATGCGCTCCAGCCCCAGGAACAGGAAGGTATCGCCCTGAATGCGGCCAATGGTCAGCCCCTCCGGCTCCGGCCCTTTCGCATCGCTGCGGCTATCCATGGCATCGCCTTCATCGTGGCCGCTGTTGAAGTAATCGGCACACGGAATAGCACGGTCAGTGCCCAGCTTGCAGTCATCGCTGGCGAGGAACTGTTCAATGGCATCACCACTGTCGAAAATCTGATTGCCATCTTCATCCCAGATGGAGAAAGAACGACCACCATAGCTGTAGAGCTTGTCGTACATGATGTGGGTTCCCGCGGCATCTTCCACACCCGCATCGGTGTACATCACCGGGTCACCATTACCACCGGTCTTGTAACCTACGGTCCAGGTGATGTTCAAACGACCGAGCACATCATCTTCACGACAATCGCCGGGGTCGCCGGCAACCGCCCCGCAATAACCGAAAACGGTCGGGTCGAGTAAAGCACCTTCGCCCAGTGCCGCCAGTTGTGGCGGCAGATCATCGCCACAACGACGGTCGAAGCCGCTGGCATGCACAAGATGCTTCACGCGGAATTCTTCGACGAAACCCTGACTGGCATCAGGCTCACACAGCACCGGCGGATCCACTTCATCATCCGCTTCTTCGCCCCAGTACAAATCGTTGTCTTCACCCCAGGCACGGGCATCACCCTCATTGGCGGTGACCAGCAAGGTTTTACCAGCCAGCTGATAGGCATGAATCGCATCTGGCTGATACTGACCGACCACACCGGGCCAGGTTCTGATGTTGATGACCTCATCGTCATCGCTGGCATCGATACCAAAGCCTTCCACGCTGCGATCAATTTCACCCAGCGGCAGGATGTCGGTGACCGTGGCGGACGCCACATCCACTTTGGCCAGGGCATTGTTTTCCTGCAGGGTCACCCACGCGGTCTTGCTGTTGGCAGATACCGCTATGTATTCCGGCTCCAGATCCTGGGCCACGCTGGCATTGGGGCCGTAGATGCGAACACCGGATGCCTTGAGACTATCCGCCTGCGCATTAAAAGCAGCGAAATCGGCCGTGGCCACACTCAAATTTTCCAGATCGCGAATATCCACCAGGCTAATGGAGCCTTCCGGATCGACGCTGTAGTCATCGCTGGGCTCGCCTTCGTTGGCAGTCATCACCGTTTCGCCATTGGGCGTAAAGGTAATCATGTCCGGCTGGGCTCCCACCTGGATGCTGTTGACCAGGCTCAGGTCAGCCGCCTGATACAGGGCCACATAACCATTGTCCGTTTTGGGGTCAGCTTCCACCGCGATGGCAACCAGACCATTCTGCACCGCCACGCTGTTCACCTCGGCACCGGCTGCGATGGCGGACACATTGATGCTGCCGATTTTCACCGGCACGGCGGGGTCACTCATATCCAGTACGTCAAGCTCACCAGCTTCGGCATTCACCACGAACAGACGCTGGCTGGCCGCATCATAGGCGGGAATCTCCGCGGCGGACTCATCCAGAATGCCGGTCTTGTAGCTACCCAACCAGTTCAGCTTGACGCTGAAATTAGCATTGGCATTTTCTTCTTTCTTGTCGCCTCCACAGGCGCTCAAGGCAGCTGCCATCGCCAGGCAGCCTCCCAGCATCACGATACGTCGCATGGTTATCCCCAATCAGTTTCTGTTCATTCGGTCCGGTACGGGCGCGCGACAGTATGGGCAGGGCATTGTGTCGTCAGGGCGACGAAAATTTGACGATTTAGTGGCAGAAGGGAGCCCAGTGGGCTTGCGTGAGGCGCAAAACAGGTAGCCGCCGCAGGGCGAAATAAAAAAACGCGGGCCTTTTCAGGCCCGCGTTCACCGGACAAAACCAAGCCTGATTCACATCAGGCGGTTTCGTAATCGTCCTCTTTGAAGTCAGCCATCTGCGCCGCGTACTGGGTAGCAAAGCCTGGGTACATGGTGGCGTTGAAGCCGTCTTCGGTGAGGTACCAGCTCTTACAGCCGGAATTCCAGTTGGTCTTGGCGAGTCGCTTTTGAATGCCTTTGTTAAAACGCTGCTGAGCGTCTTCTCTCACATCCAGCACTTTCAGGTCTTCTCCAACAATCTTGCGGATGCCTTTCAGCGCGTATTCCAGCTGCGACTCCATATAGACAAGGGCGGAGTTGTGACCCGGGCCGGAGTTGGGTCCGAAGGTCAGGAACAGGTTCGGGTAACCTGCCACATTGATGCTCTTGTATGCCTGAGCTCCACGTTTCCAGTCATCCCCCATGACACGGCCGTCACGGCCCACCACCGGGAATGGTGTACCGGAATGACTCACATCAAAGCCGGTGGCAAACACGATGCAATCCACCTGATGTTCGATCCCTTCCACTGTGCGAATGCCTTTCTCACTGATGCGGGCGATGGGCCAGGTAATCAGCTTGGCATTGTCTTTCTGCAAGGCCGGATAGTAGTCGTTGGACACCAGCACCCGCTTGCAGCCAATGGTGAAATCCGGGGTGAGCTGACGACGCAGCCAGCGGTCTTTCACCTGACGGCGCAGATGCCACTTGCCAATGCGCTCGGCAATTCGCGTCAGCGGCGAATTCCAGATCACGGCCAGCGCCATGCTTTCATGGCTCCAATACAGCAGCTCACGCATGGCCTGTTGGCTGGCTGGCAGTTTGCGGAACAACAGCTTGTTCCATTCCGGGGTGGAAAAATCCGGGCGCGGCATCACCCAACCCGGTGTCCGCTGGAAGACCTTGACGTGTTTGGCCACTTTGACCAGCTCGGGAATGATCTGGATCCCGCTGGCACCGGTGCCGACCACCGCCACATTCTTGCCAGCAAAATCGTAATCATGATCCCAGCGGGCACTGTGAATTTTTTTCCCTTTGAAATCCTCAATGCCGGTAATCGCAGGAAAGCTGCAATTGGCCAGCGGTCCCTGAGCCATCACCGCTGCACGGCCAGTGAAGATGACGTCTTTGTCTGTGGTCGCAGTCCAGATTCCCTGTTTCTCATCAAAGCGCAGCTCGGCTACGTTCTGTTCGAAGCGGATATGCTTTTCCAAACCAAACTCAGCGACCAGGTGGTGCACGTAGTCGAGAATTTCTTCACTGCCGGAGAAGCTGCGTGACCAGTTTGGGTTCGGCGCAAAGGAGTAGGAATACAGGTTAGACGGAATATCGCAGGCAGCCCCAGGGTACTGGTTGTCACGCCAGGTGCCTCCCACCGCATTACCGCGCTCCAGAATAATAAAATCTTCAATGCCCGCCTGTTTGAGGCGAATAGCCATACCCAAGCCGGCAAAGCCAGCGCCGACAATCAGGGCCGACACGGTTTTTTCAGCAGCCTTCTTGCTCGTCGGAGCCTTGCGCGCGGAGGTCTTGCGTGCGGCTGCCGCCTTCTTGCGTGGCGCCTTGGGTTTCGCGGGCTTTTTGGAATTTTCGGTCGTACTCATAGCGTTCAAACTCGTAATACAGGATCGTGTCGCCCGGCGCAGGCCGGGCGGCATGCGGACAACGGATTAACGTGTCGTTGTGGGTTCGTAGGTCAGCTCTTTCACCCAGGACGGTACCGCAGGCAAGGCATTGCGCGGCACCATACCGGTGATTTTCACCAGCGCATCCACCGGCACGTGGTACATCTTGTTGCTGCGATTGGTCACCCAGCGACCGTGCTGCTTGATCAACTGGAACCAGGGGTTACGGCGGCCTTCTTCGGTTCGCCCACCAATGCGTTCAAACTTCTGCATGGCCTTGTAGAGTTTTTCTTCCGGCAGCCCCATGGCAATCACGTTGTCGCGCATCTTGTTGAGCAAAGGCATATAAGAGGCGATACCCAGAATCAGACGAGGATCCATCACTCGCGCCATCATCTGCACCATCTTGATATACGACGCGCTACGGCCCTGCATTTCCATCACGGTGAAGCCCACGCCCAGATGGCGGGACTCATCGTCGTTGATCTTTTCAAATGCCTGATGGCAAACCGGGTCTTTCACGGTCTCGAGCAGGAAGGTACACAGGGCACCGTCCAGGGCGATCTCCAGCATGGGCACCACGGTACCCAGCACGTACACGGGCATCTCATCAGCAAAGCGATCCAGCCACTCGATGATGATGCGCAGGTTAACGTTGGGCTCTGGAATCTCATCACCTTCCAGCATGCCCCAGCGACGCATCAACGCCATCTCCGCATTGGCATGGCGTTGTTCCTCCGCGTGAAAATAGGAATAGATTTCACGCAGCGTGTCGGTAGGCGCTTTCTTGGCCAGCGCCGCGAAAGCGCGGGCACCTACATGCTCGATCCACATCAGGTCGGCCATGAATTCCTTCAGCTTGGGCCACTGCTCTTCCGTGATCAGTTCCGCACCGGGTGCATCCCAGTCAATATCCGACAGGGCCCACTGGGTGCCTTTGATTTTTTCCAGCATTTTGTCCAGATCGATGGAAGCCATGCGTATGTCTCCGGGTGGTTTTTTATAGTTTCGCAGCGGCCAGGCGACTGAGCAGCCCGGCACCACGGGTATAAGTGGCTGGCAGGAAACGCTTGGCCCGCCAGATCATGCGCGCATCAAATTGCGGCAGCACATGCAGCTGGCCGCGATCGAGCGCATTGAGGGTCGTTTTTGCCACACCATCGGCTGACACTCCGGTCAACTCGATGAGGCGGTTCAAGACCGGAGGGATCCCGCCATGGATCCGCCCGGACGTGAAAATATTGGTGTTGACCACTGTGGGGCACAGCACGGTGACATTGACCCCCGTACCCGCCGTTTCTGCAGCCAGGGTCTCTGACAGCGCCAGCACCCCCGCCTTGGTCACGTTGTAAGGCCCCATCAGCGGGGCAGCCGCAAAACTGGCGGAGGAGGCCACATTAATAATGCCGCCACGGCCCAGCTTCTTGAGCCGAGGAGCAAACACATGACAGCCGTGGATCACTCCCCACAGGTTGATGCCCATGGTCCATTCCCAATCTTCCAGGGAAATGTCGCCGATATTCTTGCCGCCTACGCCCACACCGGCATTGTTGATCACCAGATTCACCGGTTCAGAGAGCAAGGCATCTGCCTGCTCGGCCAGCGCCTCCATATCCGAACGGACGCTCACATCACACTTCAACGCCCAGGCACGGCCACCCGCAGCCTTGATGCTGTCGGTGGTTTCTTGCGCACTTTCCAGGTCAATATCCGAACACAGCACTTCGCCACCGCGCCGCGCCAGCTCCACCGCAAAAGCCCGGCCAATGCCACTGCCCGCGCCGGTAACCACCGCAAACGCTCGTGTTGTCAGCTTTTTGTTATTACCGAACATCCGTTCGCGCTCCTGAAATTGCCGGCGCCCCTTGCACATGCCGGCAAATTAATGTCACATTGCATGATGTAACAATAGAGCGAATGCTCGTTCGGATTCAATTCGGATATCACATGGCCAGAAAACCCAAACAACAACGCTCAAAAGCCACCGTAGACGCGATCATCCAGGCCACCATGATGGCCATAGCCGAGCATGGCCCTGCCGCCCTGACGGCACGGCAAATTGCTGAAATTGCAGGGATCGGGGTGGGATCGCTCTACGAATACTTCGAGGACAAGGACGCGATTATCCACGCTGCCAGCATCCGTTTTGTGGAAGATACCGTAGGCATGATCAAGCCACTGGTCCCCGAACTGGTACAGCGGGATATCCGTGACGCCATCAAGATGCTGCTGTTCAGATTTCGCGAGTTTCTCGAGGAGAACAACCAGCTTTACCTCAAGTGCGCACGTCATGCTTTTTCCATGGACATGGTCATCTACCAGGAGCCCATCAACCGGGCGCTGATGGACTTCTTTACCCAGTACCTGATGCACCATCCGGAGCTACTCAAGCTACCCAACATCCCCACCGTGGCCTATTTCTATATCAATGGCGGCGTCTTCACCGTAGTACGCCACCTGTGTGAGGATGAGCCGATGCAAAGCTTCGAGGAATTGGCGGAGGTGTTCGGGGATGTACTGGCCAGCTACACGGAGCATAACCTGGCCACAGTAAAATAATTCGCGCCGGCGAAGATCAGGGAGAGCCACAATGAAAACGCCCAACCCCGCGTCACCGGAACCCACTCCCTCAAAGGGGCGTATTCCGAATCTGGCCGACTGGCGTTTCAACCGCTATCTGACCATGCAGTTGATGCCCCTGTTCTACCTTCTGCTGATTCTGGGGGCACTGGTCGTCGTGGTAGGCATCGTGGGGATTTGCTTCTGGTTCTCCATGCTCGCCGGGGCTATCGCAGCCGTGATTGCCCCACTGGCTTTTCTGGTGATTGTGGCGGTGATTCGCGCGGCCCTGGAATACATGATCATGGCCCACCGGATCATGCGCATCATTGAACGCATGGATGCGCTACCCGATCAGGTCGCCGATCTTTCGGTACGCGTGGACGGCATCACCGACCATGTGGATCTACTCAACGACCATGTACACGACATCCATGAAACCCTGATGCATGTGCAGCCATTGCTTCGTTCGGCCGGATTACCCAGCCGCCTGCTTAATGCCCTGCGCCCTCCCGGGAAGCGTTGAGGCGAGCCATCGCTCTCCCTGTCAGTTGCACCAAAACCCCCAGGATCAACACTGCCAGCACCGTGAATTTAAGCGCTGCTGCACTGCTCGCCACCTGGCCCCACAATGCCCACTGCGCTCCTCGCACCAACTGAATCAGGGCAAAGTTTTCCACTGCATCACTGAAGGCAGTAATCAACGCGAGCCCCACCAGCACCTTGAATCGCAGAGGACTGCGCCGCGCCATCGGCATGGCCCACAGCCAGGCAGTCACCAACAACGCTGGATACTGCAGCAAGAACAGATAATCCAAGCCCTGCAGCAGCATCAGTGTCTCACGCTGCGCGGCATTCCAGCTGGCCAGCATGGCAGCACATTGTCCCTGCCAACCACAGAACTCGAAATCCACGATACCACCTGCTACCAGCGGGTTTTTCAGCTCGGCATCCAGTATGGCCAGCACCAGGATCATTGGCACAATCAATACGCACTGTATCCAGAACCAGCGAGGCAATCCCCTTGCAAACATCTCTACGCTCCTTGCGTTTTCAACAAGCAATAAAAAACCGGGCCTTACGGTACCCGGTTTTTTATTGGTCGGCTTGTGCGTTTCAGGGACGCAATCAGGCTCCCAACAGTGACGCCACCAGACCTTTCTTTTTGACAGGCTGGAAATCACTGAACTCCAGCACATCATCTTCCACACTGCCGTAACGCAGGCGGGGCAGATCGTAGAAGTAATTCTGCACTACCTGCCATGGCGCGCGGGTGCCCTGACGGGGCAGCTCGTTGTTGGCACGCTGAATGTAGCCTGACTGCATCCCCAGGAAGTTACCCTCATCCTGACAGCCTTCATGGTCACGGGGAGTGACAACCTGAGCACCGGATTTTTCCATCTGGTTCAGCACACGACAGACATATTCACAAACCAGGTCTGCTTTCAGGGTCCAGGAGGAGTTGGTGTAACCGAAGATCATAGCCATATTGGGCACATCTTTCAGCATCGCTCCCTTGTACACCATGGTCTCACTTGGCTGCACAGGCTTGCCATCAACCGTACCCTGAATACCACCCAGCATCTGAATGTTCAGACCGGTAGCCGTAATGATGATATCCGCTTCCAGCTCCTTGCCGGACTTCAGCAGAATACCGTTTTCGGTGAAACGCTCGATGTGATCGGTAACCACCTCGGACTCACCCTTGCGCAGGCTCTTGAACAAATCACCATTCGGCACCGCACACAGACGCTCATCCCACGGATTGTAGCTGGGACGGAAATGGGTCATATCGTAATCTTCGCCCAGCTGACGACGCGCGGCGGCCAACAAGGCACGGCGCACCAGTTTTGGACGCTGCTTGGCCAGCTTGAAGACCATGCGCTGAAGACCAATATTGCGGGCGCGAGCCAGACGGTAAACCGCCATCTCCGGCAGGAAGCGACGCAACCCGGCAGAAATCGGATCCATTTCCGGAACGGTTGCTACATAGGTAGGCGAGCGCTGCAGCATAGTGACTTTAGCGCCTTTCGCCGCCATGGCAGGAACCAGGGTTACGGCGGTGGCGCCGGAACCAATCACTACGACTTTCTTGCCTTGATACTGCAGGTCTTCCGGCCAATGCTGCGGGTGAATAATCTGACCCTTGAAGCTTTCCTCGTTGGGGAAGTCCGGACGGAAACCCTGATCGTAATTGTAGTAACCAGTACAGGAGAACAGGAAGTTGGCAGAGAAGGATTCCTTCTCGCCGGTTTTCTCATTGGTGGTTTCCACCGTCCAGCGCTTGTCGGCACTGGACCAGTTTGCCGTCATGACTTTGCGACCAAAACGGATATGGCGGGTAACCCCGTTTTCCTTGGCGGTTTCTTCCACGTACTCACGAATGGATGCGCCATCGGCCAGTACACGGGACTGGGTCCAGGGCTTGAAGCTGTAGCCAAGGGTAAACATGTCGGAATCAGAACGGATGCCCGGGTACTTAAACAGATCCCAGGTGCCACCGATGCGCTCGCGGCGCTCAAGAATGGCATAGGTATGGTTGGGGCATTTGCGATTCAGGTGAACCGCAGCGTCAATACCGGACAGACCGGCCCCAATGATCAGCACATCAAAATGGTTATTGGACATTATTCTCTACCTCCGACAGCACGCTGCCTGGTCTCAGCTGCAAACAATGACATTGGCCAATGGCACAATTAACTGAGTGAGAGAATAGCCGTACCGACGAGTATGTAAAAGCCCAGAATGGGCCGATTATTGGCCGCAGAGCCGGCAAAAACTGCCGCTACAGACCGGAAAACTGGCCCAGCCTGCGAAAACTCAGGCCTGCGAGCAGCGTTAAGCCGAAAATGCCAACGCTTCCGGCTGTCCGACAAGACCTGATAGCCCCCAGGATGTTCCCCCTGGCTCAACCAGCTTCGCCATCCATCAGCACTCTCAGGCACACAATGCGCAACCACGCATATGAAAACAGCCTTTATAGCCCACTATTTTCATACCCGTTCATGCACGTTCGAACCAAGTTCGCAGAAGTTTTGATTTTTTGTGATTCCGGCCACACTGGCGCCATCTGACATTATGCATACTGCTGTCGGCCTCTCGGGGGAGAGGCCGATAACCTCTGAGCAATACCCGCCAGATCAAGAATAATAAGGAAGGGGGAACACATGCAGGGCTTCAGCGACTTACTTTATACCGTGGGCGACCATCCCTGGCTGGGCATACCGTTTCTGTACGCGCTGGTCTTCGCCATGCTGTTGTGGACAGGCCGCATCCGCCATCCTGCAGCCATCAATATGATCGCCATTGGTCTGATCTTGCCCTGTATCAATCTCGGCATGATTGCCGCAGGCATCATGCTGTCTGCCGACAAGCTACAGTTCGCCATGCACGGCCTGATGCCCTTCTAGAAAGCAGAATCACCAACGGTGGTCGATCAACCGACCACCGCAAAGTCCGCTTAGGCCAAAGACTCCAGGAAGGCCAGCTGATCTGCCAGACTGATCTCGCGGGGCTCTCCCTGATACACATCAAAGTGCCCCACCGGATAGCGCTTGACCGTGGCATTGGCCATGGCCGCCGCTGCTTTTTCCGCCGCACTGGCCGGTGCCACAGAATCCGTTTCACAGATCAGGATCAGAGCCGGACACGTGACCTTGCCGGCCACGGCCACCGGCCGGAACAGCGGCAACACCAAGGCAATACGGGCAGCTACCTCGTTGGGTACATGTGCCGGCATCAATGCGGTATAGCCATCCCAGGCATCCGCACTGGACATGGCCGCCAATTCACCGGGATGCCCGGCCGAGGGCAGCGTTTTGGCCCCCATACCCAGCGCACTGCTGGCCAGGTCCAGCAATCCCAGGCCGGACATTTTCAATGCCTGGCCGATACCCGCGTAACGTACCACCTCCAGCACTGACGCCAGACCATCCATCATGGGGCACTGGGAAATCACTCCAGCCACCTTTTCCCGGCCAGCGACTACCGTGACCAGACCACCGGAAAACGAGGTTCCCCAGAGAACAATCTTGTTGTTATCCACTTCAGGCTGTTTGCGCACACACGCCAACGCAGCCTGCCAGTCAGCGACCTCGCGGTTAGGCAACAACACCTGTCGCGGCACCCCTTCGCTTTCACCAAAATGACGATAGTCGAACAGGAACACCGCATAGCCCGCCGCCAGAAACGCATCCCGGAACGGGTCCAGCCCGCATTCCCTGGTGAGACCGAACCCGTGGGCCATGACCAACGTCAGGAAAGGCCCCTCGCCTTCCGGCAGGTAAAGATCACCACGGCAAGATTGGCCATCGCTGACAAATCGTAATTCGCGCATTTCACTCATGGGTTGCTCCATATTCAGGGCAGACAGAACGGTTAACCACAGAGGCCACAGAGTTCACCGAGAAAAGGAACACAACGCTTTTTCACTATGCGCTCAGTGATCTCTGTGGTGACAATGTCTTAACCGGCAATCGCCGGGGCGATAAAGCGCCATTCTTCTACGCTCTGGCCCAGCACCAAAAAGAACGGGTTAAGGATGTCTTCCTTGTTGTACTGCAGCGGCTCGAACGCGGTGTTGGTCACCACGCCACCCGCAGCGGTAACAACGGCATGGGCCGCCGCAGTATCCCACTCACTGGTAGGCGCCAGACGCGGATAGATGTCGGCACTCCCTTCTGCTACCAGGCACAATTTCAGGGAAGACCCCATGGACGCCCGCTCTACCTCACCAATCTCTTCGCGGATAAATGCTTCCAGCTTTTCCACTGCCTCACCACCATGGCTACGACTGGCCACCATCACCACCGGAGTGGTGCGCTCGCGACAGCGGATCGGCTGACGCTCACCAGCCACTTCCTTGAACGCCCCAACACCTTCGCCACCCAGATAAGTCACACCCGTCACCGGCACATGCACTACACCCAGCACCGGGGTGTCGCCCTGAATCAAGGCAATGTTCACCGTAAACTCGCCGTTACGCTTGATAAATTCCTTGGTACCGTCCAACGGATCCACCAACCAGAACTGAGGCCAGTCCTTACGATCGGCATAGGCGATATCACCGGATTCCTCGGAGTACACCGGGATATCCGGGGTCAGCGCCTTTAGGCGGGCTTCAATAATGTCATGCGCTGCCTTGTCAGCTTCAGTGATCGGAGATTTGTCATCCTTGGTTTCCACCCCATGATCATCCCGCTCGTACACGTCCAGAATGGCCTTGCCCGCGTCACGGGCGATCTCGGCGAGAGGGTTGAGCAGGGTGTTGAAGTCGGTCATTTCTATCATTCCTGTGTTCGAATTTCCTCATGACCCCGACACGGCGCCATGACTATTCATTTTCGAGTTTCGAGTTTCGAGTTTCGAGTTTCGAGTTTCGAGTTTCGAGTTTCGAGTTTCGAGTTTCGAGTTTCGAGTTTCGAGTTTCGAGTTTCGAGTTTCGAGTTTCGAGTTTCGAGTTTCGAGTTTCGAGTTTCGAGTTTCGAGTTTCGAGTTTCGAGTTTCGAGTTTCGAGTTTCGAGTTTCGAGTTTCGAGTTTCGAGTTTCGAGTTTCGAGTTTCGAGTTTCGAGTTTCGAGTTTCGAGTTTCGAGTTTCGAGTTTCGAGTTTCGAGTTTCGAGTTTCGAAGAGCAAAACCCGGACCAACCAAACACGAAAGTTTTTCAATATTTTGATTTTCGCAACTCGTTACTCGGAACTCGTCACTAAATCGCTCGCAGACAAACTCCCACAGCTGACACCACCGCGGTTTGCCGCTATCTCTGCTCCAGCAACCGCTTCGTCATCAACAACGCCGCGATTACCCTGGCCTCTGTCACATCATCGCGCTCAATCAACTGATCAAGCTCAGACAGTTTCCAGGGCACCACCTCCAACGGCTCAGGCTCATCACCTGGCAGCGTCTCTTCATAGAGGTCTTCAGCCAATACCACCTTGATACGGTGCCCCATGTAGCCGGGCGACAAGGTCATGTCTTTCATCAGGGTCAGTTTGTGGGCTCCGTGACCGGCCTCTTCCTTTAATTCCCGGTTGGCCGCCTCGCGCCAGTCTTCACCGTGCTCGAAGGCCCCTTTGGGCAAGGTCAGCTCGTAACTTTCGGTGCCTGCTCCATACTCACGGATCAGCAACACGGTATCGTTATCCAGCAACGGCACCATCATCACCGCCGCAATCGGCGGGGTACGCAGACGCTCATAGGTGCGCTCCTCGCCATTGCGAAAACGCAAATGCAGCTCTTCGATACCGAACAAGCGACTTTTCGCCACCAGACGGGTGTCGAGAATTTCGGGCTTCTCATCCATAATGTGCCTGTATCAAGGGCTTTCTTCCGGAGAGCGAAGACTAACCTGAACGACCGGGAATTGCATGATTGACTGGCAGTCTGTGGACACCGTGTTACTGGATATGGACGGCACCCTGCTGGACCTGCACTTTGACAACTGGTTCTGGCAGCGCCATGTACCCGAAGCCTATGCCCGTCAGCTTGGCCTGACACAGGAAAAAGCCGACAGCATTATTCATGACTGGATTGCCAGCCATCAAGGCACCCTCAACTGGTATTGTCTGGATTTCTGGACTGCAGAGCTGGGGCTGGAAATTGCCCGCTTGAAACGCGAGGCCCGTGACCGCATATCGGTGCGACCCGGTGCAGAGACCTTCTTGCAGCGGTTACAGCACTCCGGGAAGCAAGTCATCATGGTGACCAATGCCCACCGCGATGCCCTTGATGTAAAGGTGGCACAGACGGGTATAGACCAGTATTTCCATGAACTGGTGTCCAGCCATGACTACGGCCACCCCAAGGAAGCCCAGGCATTCTGGCAGCATCTGCAGCGCCATCTGCCGTTTGACCCGGCCAGGGCACTGTTGGTAGACGACTCCCTGCCGGTACTGCATAGCGCCAAACTGTACGGTATCAGTCAGCCAGTCAGCATCCTGCACCCGGATTCCAGCCTGCCCAGACGGGAACACACCGACCCGTTCGTGGCCATTGATGATTTCGAGTCGGTGCTTCCCTGAGCTCAAGCTCAGCCGGACAACAGAGAGACAATGGACAGCGTACGCATTGATTCCTGGTTGTGGGCCGCACGCTTTTTCAAGACCCGCACCCTGGCCAAAACGGCTATCGAAGGTGGCAAGGTGCATGTGGATGGCAGCCGCACCAAGCCCAGCAAGGCAGTGCAGCCGGGACAAACGTTGACCATCACCAAGGGCACGGAACATTTCGAGGTCATTGTCCGTGATCTGAGCAGCAAACGCGGCCCCGCCAAGATCGCCCAGACGCTTTATGAGGAAACCCCCGAGAGCATTGCCAAGCGGGAAATGAGTAGCGAACAGCGCAAGCTGGCCCGAGCCGCTGAAGCCGCCCCGGACCATCGACCCAGCAAGAAAGAGCGCCGAGATATCCAGCGTTTCAAACGCGACAACGACATGTAGCCTCCCAGCCCACCGGCCGGGACACGATTCAGGACATCATCATGCAAGACCACAAGCAGCGCTTTCTTTTTCCCGACTCAGACATCCGTGGTGAGCTGGTACAGGTAGAAAGCAGCATCAGCCGCATTCTGGAAGGCCACAGCTATCCACTACCGGTCCAGGGGCTGATCGGGGAAGCCGTCGCCGCCGTCGCACTATTGGCCAGCACCCTGAAATTCAAGGGGCGTCTGGCACTCCAGGCCCAAGGCCACGGCCCGGTATCCCTGCTGCTCGCAGAGTGCACCAACGGGGGAGAGTTACGAGCTGTCGCCCGCCACAGTGATGGCCAGAACTGGAATGAAGGTGATATCCGCACCTTGATTGGCGATGGCAACATGGTGATCACCATCATTCCCGAGCAGGGCCAGCAGTATCAGGGCATTGTGCCTCTCGAAGGTGACTCGCTGGCACAATGTCTGGAAGCCTATTTCCAGCAGTCAGAGCAGCTTCCTACCCGCCTGTGGCTGACCAGCGGTAACAACCGCGCTGCCGGGCTCCTGCTGCAACGCTTGCCCAACCAACTGGCGGGCACCGATGCCAATACCCAGATGTGGGAGCATCTGGAAGCACTGGCTTCCACGCTGACCATGGAAGAACTCCTGAATCTGGACGACCAGACCATCCTGCACCGCCTGTTTCACGACACCCCACCGCAACTGCCAGACTCAGACCACCTGCAGTTCGGCTGCACCTGCTCCAGGGAACGCAATCGCAACGCCCTGATCTCTCTGGGAAGCAACGAATTGCAGATGCTGCTGGATGAAGACGGAGAGGTGACCCTGACCTGCGACTTTTGTCGAAACCAGGAGAAGTTCGACGCGGTGGACCTGGCGGAGATGATCAGGGAAATCAGTTAACAGTTAATAGTGAACAGTTAACAGCGGCGCGAACCCCCGTCTTGGGGTTCCCAACTTCCGGAGGCCGCGCCCCCCCTTGGGCGCGGCCTCCAGCATTTCAGGGCCTGACGGCCCAAACCGCGCACTATTCACTGTTAACCGTTAACTATTCACTGCCCCTGGCGCATGACTGCTCAGTCCGAAGGGGAATCGCCACTGTTTCAGATTTCTGGCATAATCGCGCGCCTGTGCTGACTGGAGCCCGTCTTCGGTCACCTTTTGTCTTGCCCGCTGGCAGCAACGGGCACGAGACCGGCACTGTTTACCCGCAATGCGAACCCGGTACGCCACACCACGCCGTACCAATGGCTATTAGCCCAGGAATGACCATGACCGACCCGATTGTTTATAACGACCTCAGCCCAGCCCAGCTGGTAGAAATGGCTGTTCAGCGTAACGAAGGCCGCCTGTCCGACACCGGCGCCCTGGTGGTGGAAACCGGTCACCGTACCGGCCGCTCCCCCATGGATCGTTACATTGTTGACGAGCCGAGCACCAGCGAGCACATCCATTGGGGTGCTATCAACCGTGCCTTCCCCGCTGACAAGTTTGACGCCCTGTGGGATCGTGTTGCTGCCGCTACCGCGGAAAGCGACAGTTTCGTTTCCCACCTGCATGTAGGCGCCGATTCGGATCATTACCTGGCGGTAAAAGTGACTGCGCAGACCGCGTGGCACAACCTGTTCGCCAACACCATGTTCATCCGCCCGGAAAAATACAATCCGCGCAGCAAGGAAGAATGGCAGATCCTGCACGCCCCGCATTTCCAGTGCGAGCCCGAGCGTGACGGCACCAACTCCGATGGCTGCGTGATCCTGAACTTTGCCCAGCGCAAGGTACTGATTGCCGGCATGCGTTACGCGGGTGAAATGAAGAAAGCCATGTTCTCTGTGCAGAACTTCCTGCTGCCAGAGAAAGACGTGCTGCCGATGCACTGCTCCGCCAACGTGGGCGAAGACGGTGATGTGGCCCTGTTCTTCGGTCTGTCCGGCACCGGTAAAACCACCCTGTCCGCCGACCCTGACCGTTACCTGATCGGTGACGACGAGCACGGCTGGGGCAAGGACGTGGTCTTCAATATTGAAGGCGGCTGCTACGCCAAGTGTATCGACCTGAGCCAGAAGAACGAGCCGGTGATCTGGGACGCCATCAAGTTCGGTGCGGTTCTGGAAAACGTGATCATCAATGAAGAGACCCGTACTGCGGATTACGCTGACGTGTCCCTGACCCAGAACACCCGTGCCGCCTACCCGCTGGAAAACATCGACAAGAAAGTCGAAGCCAACCGCGCTGGTGAGCCCAAGCACATCATCTTCCTGACCTGCGACCTGACCGGCGTTCTGCCTCCGGTGTCCAAGCTGACCAAGGAAGCGGCCGCATACCACTTCCTGAGCGGCTACACCGCGCTGGTAGGCTCCACCGAAATGGGCTCCGGCGGCGGCATCAAGAGCACCTTCTCCACCTGCTTCGGTGCTCCGTTCTTCCCACGTCGCGCTGGCGAATACGCCGAGCTGCTGATCAAGCGCATGGAAGAATTCGGCTCCAAGGTTTACCTGGTTAACACCGGTTGGACTGGTGGTCCTTACGGTGAAGGCGAGCGCTTCAGCATCCCCACCACCCGTGGTGTGGTCACTGCCATTCTGTCTGGCGAGCTGGACGAAGCAGAAACCGAGCACCTGGACATCATCAATCTGGACGTGCCTAAAGTGGTTCCTGGCGTTGACAGCAACCTGCTGCAGCCCAAGAACACCTGGGCCAACCCGGAAAACTACGAAGCACGCGCCCGCGACCTGGCCGAACAGTTCGAAAAGAACTTCGCCGAGAAGTACGCGGATGTGTCCGACGAGATTCGCGCCGCCGGCCCCAAGGCCTGAGTGGTGTAAATCGCTGAAAGAGCCCGCCACCGGCGGGCTTTTTCTTTATCGCCCATTGCGCAGACCCGCGCTCTCGGGAAGATAAGGAATTTTCCGGTCTGGACCCGATCACAATGCGGGATCAGACTTGGTATTTCCGGTAACAGACTCCCTTCTGTGCCGGCCGCCCCAAAAGGGCCTGCCTTTGAAGAATAATTCAGAAACGCCAAATGAATTAGCACGGTCGCCTTCTGCAGACGGCGAACCTGACAGGAGCTTCAATGAGCAAACCCAAGATTGTTGTCGTCGGCGGCGGTGCCGGCGGCCTGCCACTGGTCACCAAGCTGGGCCGTAAACTCGGTCGTGTCGGTAACGCCGATGTCACCCTGGTGGATTCCTCCAGTATTCACGTCTGGAAACCGCGCTTTCATGAAGTGGCCACCGGCGCCATCGACGCAGACCTGGATGCAGTGGATTACCGCGCCCATGCGCAACTGAACCATTACCGCTTCGAGCCCGGCACCCTGACCCAAGTCGATACCGCCAATCAGCAACTCACTCTGGCACCGCTCAATGATGAGCAAGGCAAAGAAGTGCTGCCAGAACGCAAACTCGACTACGACTATCTGGTGCTGGCCACCGGCAGCCAGAGCAACGACTTCGGCACCCCGGGCGTGCGCGACAACTGCCTGTTCATGGACAGCCGTGCGCAAGCCGAGCGTTTTCGTGAACGATTCCTGAATGCCTGCTTGCATGCGAACCACGAAGGCAAGCCGGTCTCTGTCGCCATTGTTGGCGGCGGTGCCACTGGCGTGGAACTGGCCGCAGAACTCCACCACGCGGTGTCCATGCTCAACTTCTACGGCCATGACAAACTGGACCGCAAACACTTGCAGGTGGATATCATCGAGGCTGCACCGCGCATCCTCCCGGTGTTGAGCGAGCGAGTATCCGCCACTGCCACCAAGCGCCTGGAAGCACTGGGCGTGAAAGTACGCACCGGCGTCATGGTGGCCGAAGCCACCGAACAGGCTTTCGTTCCCAAGGATGGCGACCCGATCGAGGCTGATCTGCTGGTCTGGGCGGCAGGGGTAAAGTGCCCGGAATGGCTTGGCCAGATTCCCGGCCTGACCACCAATCGTATCAACCAGGTGGAGGTAGAGCCGACCCTGCAAGCCAAGGGTTTCAAGAACATCTTCATCATTGGTGATGCAGCGTTCCTGATCCCGGAAGGCGCAGAACGCCCCATCCCGCCACGCGCCCAATCCGCCCAGCAGATGGCCCAACACACCGCCCGCAGCCTGCAACAGTTGCTGATGAACCGCGAACCGCGCGCCTTCGAGTACAAGGACCATGGCTCACTGGTATCGCTGTCCAACTACAGCTCTGTCGGCATGCTGATGGGCAACCTGAAAGGTGGCAACTTCTTCGTTGAAGGCTGGCTGGCAAGAATGATGTACATCAGCCTGTACCGTATGCATCAGGCCGCGCTGTACGGCTGGCCGAGAACGGTAATGCTGCTGATCGCCGGGCGTTTCAACAAGCTGGTTAGACCGCGGTTGAAGTTGCACTGAGGCGGTAGCGAGTTTCGAAGAGCGAGACCCTGACCGCATCAGACTGCAATAGCAAAAGGCCGCCCCCAAGTTGGGGACGGCCTTTTTTGTGGGTTCTCCCTTAAGGGACGAATTCGAGCGACAGCGAGGCGGCGCTCCGAAGAACTTGCCAGCAAGCGATGTGATCGCCGGCAAGCAAGTTTTATTCCCCGGGCTTTCCGGTTCTCCAGAAGATTTCCGTCTCTATCTCCAACTCATAGGCATTACCCATCTTCGCCCACAGATCAGCGATACGCTCCTTCAATGCCTCAAGCCGTTTTTCCACCAGCTTCTTGCTATCCCTTTCTCCCATGTAGGCAAGTCGCAGAATCGACGGCCCGGCTTGCAACTGATCCATCAGCAACGGCAGGCGGGTCTCCCACTGCATACGCATCTCGACACTGTCTGGCTCGAATACCGGATCAGCAATATCCAGTCGCACGACCCGATGCAATGCCGCCCCGAAGTTGAACTTGATCATCTTGCCTCGGGTCGCACGACGCACCAGTGGATTCTCGGTGGTCATGCGATAACCGGAAGGCAGGGAGCGATCATCCACCTTGAGGATAAAGTTGGAACCGCGCAATTCGTTGGGCACAACGGCACAGGTAATGTGGAAGCGGCCGTACTGATCACTGGTCACGATCAAGCCTCGTGCCGTCACCGCACGCACATTGGGCAGACCCGCCTCACCGTCGTCTTGATAGCCATTCAGGTTGGCATCATCAAACACCTTGCCAATCACATCAGAACAATCGAAGTCCGGATCGGGCACCACTCTCACTGTTGCGCTGGCCTGGCCGGACACCGAGGCGGCACCCGCCAGCGATCTACTGGCCCTGCGCGTGGTCCGCGCCTGGAAGACCTGGGCACGGTTAACGTATTCCCCTTCGCCCACACCGGCACCGACAATGAACAACATCTTGAGGGTGTGCTCACCAGTGGCATCCAGATTCAGCCCCTGCCAGATCAGGCGACGCCCTTGTACCTCAGGCTCTACCGGCAAATCATTCAGCCGCGCCGAGCCTTCTACATATTTGAAACCGGCCGGGAAGTCATCAACGATGGCCAGATCGCTGAGGCGGCTACCGTAGCTGTTATTAATGCGAATCACATAAGGCACAAACTCACCGCGACTCACGTTAACGACCGACGCCACCTTGCTGATGGTGACCGCACCGCTCAACTTCGGGTCCACGGGGATGTGGTTGTTGAACATCTGCCGACCTTCCACCGTCGCACCGGCCAGCATCAGGTTCAGGTAGTAACCAGTCAGCGGGCTGTTGGCCGCCACGGACGTGGGTGGCGCGGCAGCGCTCACCTGTGCCTCACACTGTGCGGACGTGCTGATCGCATCATCACTGCACACCGGCACGTCATAGGCCGCCGTCTGCTCACCGGTGATCGGGGTAATAATGTTCGACTCGCCGGTGGTGAAACCGCCACCGGGCGGCTGCACCTGGATGCGATAGTCAGCCCCGGACAGACAGGACGGGTCGCTGAAATTCATGTCGAACTTGTAGAAACCCGAAGCCTGTGTCACCTGCCCTTGCTGTACAGGATCATCGAAACAGGCTGCTGCCACTGCTACCCCATTGGCCGCAACCAGACTCAGGGTTGCGCCCGCCACGGGTTCACGGGTAACGGCGTTGTAGACTACCCCATTGGGATCAATGGGCAGATTAAGGTTCGCTACCACTGCATCGGCAACCGCAGTAATACCCGTGATGCGCTGCAACCCATCAGTAAAGGCCGGGTCCGAATCCGTCATCCCCAGCGCAGCAGTGGTCACCGTGGCACCCGGCGCTACAAACCGCAGTTCATAACTCTGCCCCGGCTGGGTCTCCGGCAGGCCAGCCAGACTGTAGCTGCCATCATTCGCGGACTGGGTTACCCGCAGCAAGGTATTGTTGCTCCACACCTGAACGTCCCAGTCCACCAGCGCGGTTTCGGTGGCATCGAAGATATTGTCAAAATCCTCATCGTGCCATAACGCCCCACTCAGGGTCGCTGCCCCGGGAATGGCACCCACCTGAATATCCACCGTGCTGCTGGCGGTCTGGGTATTGTTGTTCCAGTACACCTCACCGGTGTTGCTGACAATGGCGTCCAGAGGAATGGCGCTATCCAGGGTGACCCGGAAACGCAACAACGCATTGGCACCAGGTGCCAGGTCGCCATAAGCCATGCCGTAATCAGCGACCAGCAAGGTGCCTTCGGTTACACCGGCAACGCCGCCATTGAGGGTCGCCGAGTTGGCAACAAACACTCCCATGGTGGCCAGCCAGGAAAGATCATCCTGAATGATGACCTGGGTCGCCGGCACGGTGCCCACATTGGAGACCTGTACGGTGTACTCAAGCTCGGACCCGGGCATCACTGCGCCGCCACCAACCACCACCACATTCTTCACAATCGCCAGCTGCTGGGCTTCGCCCACGATGATCTGGGTGGGCTGGTCACCATTGGAATCAATACCGTCCTGATCCGACAGTTCATCTGGCAGCTCTTCACTACTCATGGTGCCCTGGTTGATGATCACCGTACCGTTGGCGGTGCCGGTATTAATGGTGACCTGCAGGGTGACTTCGGCAGTGCTGTTTGCCGCCACGACACCCGAAGCTTCACCAACGGAATTCACCGGCATGCCGGACACCAGCGGCGAAGCACCACTGAGATCCGCCACCGCGGCACCGTTCAGGGTGGTGCTGGCAGGAACATAGCTGGTGTTAGCCGGTATCAGATCGGTCAGCATCACATTGGTAGCGGGCTGATCCGCCGTGTTGGTCACGGTAAAGGTGTACAGCAGGGTGTCGTCCGGATCCGGGGCGTTGTTGCCATTGAGATCATTGGCCAGCACCACGGTTTTCTGCACGTCCAGTAGCGGCAGGTTACCGACAATATCCACAGTGGGATCATTCAGCGCAGGCGTGGCCGGATCGTCGGAAGGCTGCTCCATGAAATCGGTGCCGCCGTTGCCCGTACCCAACACAAAACCCTGGTTGGCAATCAAGGTGCCCGGCAGCGCATCGCTGTCCACTTGCACGTCAAACGTCACTGTCGCCACATGATCAGCCGGTGCCAGACTGTCCGCCAGCAGCACGCCGGGAGTCACATCCACCGGTCCGTTGACCAGCATGCCGCTTTCAATGGCCGAGATCCCCGCCGCCGGGTCAGGGACCGGGCTACCATTCAGCGTGGTGGTTCCCGCCACGTAACTGGTGTACTGGGGAATGGCATCGCGCAGGAACACGTCACGGGCATCTTCATTACCAATGTTGGCCACGGTGAGGGTGTAGCGCAGGGTTTCGCCCGGCTCCAGCACGCTGGCATCCGCACTGATGTCGGCAGACACTTTCTGTACCCGCATCTGCGGTGCCGAATTCACCGTGATAGCAGTGGGATCTTCCGAGCCCGCCAGGGCGGGATCATCTGTGAGCTGCAGGGTGTTGCCCAGGAAGTCGATCCGCCCCTGGTTCAATACCTCAGTGGCATCATCCAGCACCGCCACCAGGGTAACGTCGAACGTCACCTGAATGGCGTCGCCAGCGTCGCCCTGGGCGGCAAGATTGAGATCGGCAATATCCACCAGGCCCTGGCCATTGGTGCCACCTGCCGGGTCAGAATTATCACTGCTGCCTGCGGGCAGGGAAACGATCACCAGAGACCCGGCTTCGAACCACTCGCCAGCATTCAGTGCGCCCAGATCATCAATGATCGAGAACCCGGTCAGCGACGCCGCGCTGGTGTTGGTCACATCAATCACATAGCGCAGGGTATCACCGGGGCTCGGTTGCCCATCGCCATCCGCATCCACCTGCACACTGACGGTCTTGTCCACCTGCATGGAAGGCAACACCGGGGTCAGGGTGTGGTAATCCTGCGGATCCGCCACATCCTCGATCACTTCCTGAAGGTCATGGTTGTAGGTGCGTCGCACTGGGGCCGCATCGTCCGCGCTGAACCACTGCGTGGCCGCTGCAAAATTGGTCAGGCTGGCGTCAGTGGGAGTGTCCTGATCCAGTTGCGCTTCATAGCTCACCACCAGGATCTGTTCCGGCCCCAATGCTGCCGTGGCGCTGACACCATTGATGACCAGCACACAGGGATCGCCTGGGGTAAAGCTCAGCGTGTAGTCCGTACTTTCTGCCAGTGTGTTCACCAGCGTGGTGGCATCGGATTCGTAGATACTCACATCGGTGACCACCGGCGGCACATCACACATGCCTCCCGCTGCCAGATTCGGGAGATAATCGGTCACCGTAATATCCCGCGCCGTGGCGACGGTGTCGGTGTTCTGGACTGACAGGGTAAATAGTCCCGGTGTGCCATAGGCCAGAGTGGCCGGGCCATCCTTGGTCATCACCAATGACGGCTCGACAATGATCATGTCTTCCGAGGTATCGGCCAGGGTGGCGGTATCTCCGGCGAAACTGCCGTAGGAATAGCGCGCGGTATTGTTGAAGGTCAGACCTGCCACATTGACCGGATCATCCTGCAGATAGACCGTCAGCTCCACCAGCATCTGTCCCGATGCCGGCACATCCACACCATTGCCGCTGGCCTGATCCACCAGATCCAGCGCGGTCGCCGTGCCCTGATTGCTCATGGCCGCCCAGCTGGTGCCGCCGTCGAGGCTGTAGCGGGCTTCACTGAAGGCCAGCACCGCCACAGAGGAGGACAGGTCATCCAGCACGTGCACATCGCTCAGGGCAATGTTCTCCGCCACTGCCGGCACGCGAATCTGGTAAGTGAACGGCACACCGATTTCAGCTTCGGGCTGGGTGATCGTTTTCTGCAGCGCGCCGGCACCAGGGGACGTGAGGCTGGCCGACTGGGCGGCGGTCGGGCCATAGTCTTCCCGCTCACTGGCATCGCCGTCGGTGGGCACATCACCGTTGTCGAAGGAGAAGTAGAGATTCACCAGCACGCTGTTATCCAGCGTCAGGCTGGCACCGAGATCGGCATCCCCCTGGGCCGTGTAGACCAGACGCAGGGTGTCACCTGCCGGGATAGTCCAGGCATCGGCAGCGCCGTCCAGATCCCACTGGGCCTGGCCCGTCACCGGATCATAGGTTGGGGCCTGTACCGGTAACGCCGCCCCGGACAACAACTCGATACTCTGGGTGGTAACACCTGCCACTCGTAGACCGGCAGGCAGCACATCCTGAATCTGCACGTCGTAGGCCGGTGCCTGACCGCTGTTCTGAATATCAACGGTGTAGGTCACCACTTCACCAGCGGTGACCACCGTATCTGCCCCCGTGGCGGTGGTCACATTCACTGCAGTGACGTCCAGCAAGGGCTGATGCACGTCGATGCTGGCCGTGGCGGGAACCGGGGTCACCGGACCACTCACCAGGGTATAGGTCAGCTCTGCACTGTTGGCCAGGGTCTGCACCAGCGGCTGCTGACTGAGCGCGTCCAGGTTCAGCACCCGTGCCTGATAGGTGATCACATAGACGTCGTTGCTGGCATCGCCATCCACCGGATTGGTGATATCACCAATGTCGAAAGTGACGGTCTGGCCACTCACCGCCGGGGCAGCCAAGGTCCCTGCCGTACCAAACTGATCCACACTGACCACTTGCTCGAACGCCATGCCTGCAGGGAGGGTATCGGTCACTACCAGATCGGTGTGGGAGCCCTCCTGCAGCGCTACCTGCAAGGCAAAGTTGACCCGGTCACCGACTCGCAATACGCCATCGTCATCGGGCAGATAGGTATCGCTGACCACCTGTTTGCTGAAGGCGGTGCTGTCGGTGGTGGTCACCTGACTGCTGTCCGTAGCCACATAATCATTGAAGGCCGGAGTTTCACTACCGGTCCGCTCGTAAGCGCTGCTGCCCGCCAGACTGGTCCAGCGCAGCACCAGGGTGTTGTTCAATGTCTGGCCGGCACCCACGCTGTCTTGCACAACCGCCTGATAGGTGAGATTGAGGTTGCCACCTTCCGCCAGAGTAGCCACGTTCCAGGTCAGCACCTGAGGCGTATTGATCCCGTCACCGGTGATCGTATCCGGATCCCCCAGGCTGGCACTGCCCGCTTCATACACCAACCCGATATCCAGCGTATCGGTCAGGGTCAGGTCATGGGCATCTGCGGCATTGGCACCGGTAGCCGCAGTGACCTGCACGCTATAATCCAGCACCGTACCGGCATTGATGGTGGCCGGCGACGTCACATCCTTGCTGACCGTCAGCTGCGGCTCGGCAATGGTCAGGGCGGCGGTGGCAGAACTGGTCAGGGTGCTGCCATTGAAGGTATAGCTGGCAGTATTCACGAAACTGTCGCCGGCATTGCTGTCGGCGTTGTTCACCACCCTTGCCACAAGGGTAATTTCCGCCTGTTGCCCCGCCGGGATCTGCGCCAGGTTGAGATCCACATTCTGGCCGGCACTGCCGTTGTCGGTGAGCCCGAATGCCGGGTCGTTCACCGTTGCCGAGACGAACTCCAGATCACTGTTCAAGGTATCGGTGATCTGCACATCACTGAGCGCCGCGGACAGGGTCGCGCCGGGTACAGTGATGGTGTATTCCACTGCTTCGCCAATCACCGCCTTGGTGGTGGGTGCCAGCAGGGTCTTCACCGGTACCGCCAGGGTGGCCGGGTTGCTCATCACAAATTCGGTCACTGCCACCGGCGCGTAACGCTGGCCACTGGTGGCCGGTAGCGACCAGTATTCGGTAATGCCAGCGCCATGGCTCCAGGTGGTATTGGGAGGCGTGTCGGTGTGGAAACCGATGTCGTAATCGATGGTCAGCACACTGCCCGGCATCACCGGTACATTCAGCTTGATACTCACGCTACCGCCGCGTGCTGCCGGCGGCGTATAGACAAAATCGGCGGCAGCCAACGGCGTACCATCGATGCTCAACACCGGCGTGGTCAGGGTGCTTTCATCCAGTTCATAGGCCACGTTACCGCTGATCAGCAAATCATAGGCCGGTGCATCGCCGTTGTTCTGTGTCTCCAGCCGGAACGCCATGGTCTCGCCCGCCAGATCCATGACGTTGTAGGGACTGGTGCGACCATTGCGCTCGGTCTTGACCACATCACTCATCAACGGCTGGTTAACGGTGATGCCTACCGTGCCTTGCATGCGGCCCGGATCCAGTGGCACCGGGTCGCCGCTCAGGGTGGCATAGGAAAGGGTCACCGCATTGTCCAGCCCCAGAGCCGCCTGATGCGCCAGCACATCCTCGACCACACGGGCACGGTACACCAGCACCAGGTCATTATTGGCAGAGTTATTGTCGTTGGCGTTGCTGATATCACCCAGGCTGAACGTCACTGTCTGCCCGCTGCTTGCATCACCGGCGACCGATGGCGCGCCAATGGGGGCATGGGTAAAGGGATACACTGAATCAAACGGCGGCGTATTATCGCCGTTAACGGACACAATCCGGTCAAATTCCATACCTGCCGGCAGCACGTCGGACAGCACCACACTACGGGTGGTGCTCTCGTTCAAGGTCAGGGTCAGCTGATAATCCAGGCTATCGCCTACCCGCAATCGGCCGTCGCCGCCGAGACTGCCATCAGCCGCCCAGGTGTCCACCAGGAACGCCTTGCTGATCGCCGTGTCATCGGCAGAGTCGGCGGTCGTGACCTGGGCGGAAATACAGTAATCGTCCGGGGCAGTAATCGCCGGACAGCCGTCACCGGTACGCTCGTAGACACTGACATCCTGCAGCGAGGTCCAGTCCGCGTTCATGATGTTGGTAAAGGTGCCGCCGGGAACACTGATCACCGCACGGTAGGTCAGCACCAGTGCCTGACCGGCAGCCAGATCCAGACTGCCGTCAGCATTATCTCGGCCCCAGATCCACTGACCACTGCCGCCATCCGCAGGGGCACTGACAAAGCCGGTCACCGCACTGCCATTGATGGTGGCCGTCGGGGTAAAACTGCTATCCAGGGTCAGCCCCGTGGGCAGGGTGTCAACGATGTTCAGATCATAGGCGGTGGCATTGCCGTTATTGGTCAGGGTCACGGTGTACTCCAGTACCGTCCCCCCGGTGAGCTGACCACCACTGATGTTGGTGTAGTTCTTGGTGGCAGACAGATCCGACTCAATGGCGGTCACCAGCGCCGTGTTGTCATTCAGGGTCGGGGCAGGTGCACCGGTCTGCCCATGGGTGTAATTCACCTGCACCCCATTACCGAGTGTGTCGCCACGGTCGGTATTGAGGTCGTTATTGATACGGCCGTAATAGGTAATGCGAATCTGCGGATTAAGGGTGGTGGTGCTCAGATCATCTTCTGTGGCGGTCACCACCGTACCCACATTCCACAGTACCGCGCCGCTGGCACCATCCGTCGGCAGCGCACTCATTGCCGCTTCGGAAGGCGCAGCACCGTTGATGCTGGCGATACCGGTGAAATCGTAGGTGATATCAAAGTCAGCGTTGTCCGCCAGCACATAGCTGACGGCACCACTGTTAAGAAAATCCTGAATCTGCAGGTTCTGGGTAGTGCCTTCCGGCAACAGGATATCCAGTTGAAAGGCCTTGTGAGCACCGATCTCGGGCGCCATGGCCGGGTCCAGATCAGTCTTGGTCAGGGCCAGCGGCCCCACGGTGGCCTGCACCGTGTTACTGATCGCTTCGTAGTCGTTGGGGGCGGAGGCAGAGCCATCCAGGGAACCGATACGCTGGCCATCGGCCGCGCCATCCGCACCGATCTGACCGGTGCTGTTGAGGGCGGTGCCTTGCCCCGGCAGAGAGGTCCAGTCTCCCCGCACCAGGTTTTGCAGCATTTGCAGCGGCTGCACCGCATCATCTACCCGTACCTGGAAAGTGAAGGTGCGGCTGGCGCCAGGTGCCAGCGGGTTGGCAGGCAGCCAGACAAACACCGGACGATTGGGGCCATAGGTGGTGGTATCCACCACATCGGGCGGATCGGTCCCTGACACGCTACCGGCAATAAAGGTCATTTCGCTGTCGAGCAGGTCTTCCCACACTCGCAGGTTATAGGCCGGCGCAGTGCCGCTATTGGTGGCGGTAATGGTAATGTCGATCAGGTCGCCACCATCCACCGGGTTGACCCAGACTTTGTCCAGGCTCACGTCCGCTTCCTTCACCTCGACGGCCACTTCATCGAAGGTCAGCACCACGGTGGCACCGCCCTGATTTTGATAGCTCAGCTGGGTGGTGGTTGCCGGGAAACCATTGGTGAGGGTGGTGCCATCATTGTTGCTGGCGCTGTTATCCACCCGGGCGATAAAGGTGAGCGGAAATTCAAAGCGGCTCTGGCCCGCCACCACGGACGTCAACGTCACATCTCCGAAATCCCAACGCACCTGGGTACCGCTGCAGGTCGGCGTAATTGGCGGTACCGGAGTCAGATCCGGGCGCTTGAAGCCGGCAGCCGCATAGGGCGGCTGACTGAGATCCACCACTGGCGCTTCGGCACAGCTAAGCCCTGCGGGTAATTGATCTTCCACCACCAGGTTACGAAGCACCGCCACCGGCAACTCTGCCAGTAACTGATATTCGATTTCCTCACCCGGGGTCACTTCCTGGGGGCTGCCCTGCCCCAACGGCGTTTGAGAGAGACGCAGAATTTCCTTTGGCTGGGTGAGCAGCGGAATGATCTCGATGGCGGCATCGGCTTCGGCACTGTTGTACTGACGGGCACCGCCCAGCTCACCGTTGCCCGGAGTCACCACAGTCTGTTGACCATGCTCGTTGGCACTGCCTTCCAGGCTGTCATACAGGGAGCTAAAGCGGTTGGTCAGCACCTGCTGCGGCGCAGCCCGTTCATCCGGGTCCACACGATAGTACAGCTCCACACTGTTGCCCGGCTCGATGCGACGCAAGCCGGTGCCATCCACACCGTGCAGGTGCGAGAAGGTGATTACTGCCGGGGTGCCGTTAAGCACCACATTGTCCGCCACGCTCCCTTCACCGTCCGTGTCAGCCCCATCAATCAGGCCATCACCGTCGTTGTCCAGACCGTCGGTGGCAAAGTCCACCACCAGCATCAGGTCACTGGCATCCAGATTGTCGGTGAGTTCCAGGTCGTAGGCTGGCGACCGCGGCTGGCCATCATCGGCGACGCGATTGCTTACTGTCAGACGGAAGATATAGCTGTGGAAGGTATCGCCTTCGTCCGTCAGATCGACCCAGTTGCTACAGCTCGGGCCGGCACCGTACAGGGTTTCATTACAGACCTGTTTTTCCACCTCGATAACGGGTTCAGTGACGACCACATCCGCACGACGGATCGGCTCTTCCGGGTAGCCTGTCGTGGTGCCTTGGGACAGACTCCCTTCGGCACCGATCAAACCGCTACCCAGGGTGTAGTTTTCCTGCAGCTGGGTGTTCTCGTTGAAGAACGCCGCATCAAAGGTGGAATCCAGCACATTGGTGCGATTGGCCGCATGCACGTTGGGTGCATTACGATCATCTTGGGGCTTGTTGAGAATGCGGGTGACGGTATCGAGAATGAACCACTCATCTGCCACTTCGATTCGGGTGCTGTCCGGCACATTGAAGCGCCAGCCAAACTCACCTTCCTCCAGCGGTGCACGGGCAGTATCCATGTTGACGCCAGTGATAAGCGGAGTGGATTGCAGGGTGTAGTCGGTATTGGAAATATAGCTCTGACCATCCGGCACCTGATCACGCACCTGGATGTTCTGCACGGAAATAAACGAGAAGCCGGGCGTCTCAAAACCGAACCAGCCGCCGGTCTCAATTTTCCAGGTACATTCCTCACCGATTTGTACGCGCTCACGATCCTTGCTTTGCCCTGGTGCAGGCGCCTCGTAGCTCACATCCGCCACGTTTTCATTACAGGTGCCCACCAGATTCTTGATCAGGTTGAAACCGATCACCCGCGCCCAGTGAGTGTCCAGCGAGTAGTTGTTGCCGCGATCAATCTCACCATCGGCCCGCAGATTATTGGTGCTGCCGGGAGCAGGAAACCACAATGGCAGGCCATCGCCACTGGCATTCAAACCACGTGCAGTAAAGATTTCACCAACCACATCGGCCCGGAAGGTCAGATCATCTTCTGCTATACCCGCCGGATCGTTGGTCTTGATGACTTCAAAGTCGTAATTAACGGTCTGCCCCGGTGCAAGGGGAGACGGCTCGTCACAACGGTAGACGGTGGCAGTGGAGGGAATCGCCACCGGATCCACCCAGGTCTTCCAGGGGGCGGGTTGAATCGGGCTGCCGGACACGGGCACTACCGAACATTGCGCCGGAGACGTGACAATTTCCATGGTGGCACCAAACGTGACGAACGCCTGGTAGTCCTCGGCATCATGTCCGCCATTGTTGGTAAGGATGACCCGCAGTGGCAGGCGCTGATTGCGATCATTGGTGAGAATGAAGGTCTGACCATCGATATTGATGTCCAGGTCTTCCGGATCTGCCGGCACCTGCCCGCGATCCTGATCAGCAATCGCGTAGTTGTTCAGGCTGTTGCCCGTCATGCTGCCGTTGTTGTTGTTACCCCGCAGGTCATATTCCTGAAGCCCCTGCGCCGCGCAGAGTGTGCGGAACTGAACATAGAGGCGGTTTTCCAGATCGGGGACTTTGGTGGGGTCGGTATTCGGTTCCGGTGAGGAAATTACATCCTCTTCCAGCACATCCAGGTTGGCCGACAGGTCGTAATAATCCGGATCGATCAACACCACCCGGAACTGGAAGGTCAGTTCATCACCATGACGCATCAGATGCCGGTCTTCTTCCGCCTGATCCGCATCACTGTCGGTGGTGGAGCTGGACAGCCGGAACTCCGGTGCCGTGTTGTTAAGGTAGGTGGTGGTATCGCTACCATTCAACGGCAGGCCGCCAGCACGGTTGATCCATTCCAGGGTATCAATGCGCCCTTCATAGTTACCGTACAGCTGCGACTCAGCCACAATCTGCGGAGTAAAGGTCGGGTCCATCACATACTCGGGCGGCAACACATCGCGCAGGTGCCAGCTGTCACCCTGATCGAAATAGACCGTGCCCCGCCCTTCATTACGCAGGGTGATGGTCATCAAGCCACGCGCCCCCACTGGCTGCACGCTATCAAGACCGGTGAGACGACGCTGGACCCGCAAACCGATATTGCTGCCACCGCCATCGGTTTCGCCGTAACGGGTGTACATGTTGGCATCACCGGTATCACTGGCGTTCAGTCCACCGGGGCCTGGCTGCGCCTCACAACCGTATTCCACATCCTGCACATCATTCTGCATCCAGCCCTGACGGCATGAGGCGTCGTTATAAATCTTGCCCACCATGTACAGGTTGATGGTCTGACCATTGTTGGCATCCACCAGATCCCCGTTCTCATAGGGCAGGTTGTCATCCCCTGCCCCGAACGGTGGCTCCACCACATAATCATTCAGCGGGTTACCGAGAGCGATACTGGTTGGCTCACAGTTGCCTGGCATGCCCGCGCCATTATTCGCCGCCACGGTATTCGCCGAGCCTTCGGAAGCACAGATGTGGGTAATTTCCATCAGGTCCGCATCGCTGATCACATCGTCCAGGCGCAGATCCTGTACCGGCGCATCACCGTTGTTGCGAATCTGTACACGCCAGACCACGTCATCATCGTTGTGACCGTACACCGTGTCGCTTTCGCTGGCGCGGCGCTGACCAGCATCATAGTTCCAGCCGGATTTGGCGATATCCAGGTTGGGAGAACGATAGTCCAGGGTTTCATTCCGATTGAATGGGCCTTCGTTATAGGGATCGGTTTCCCAGGTCCAGCCGGTAGGGAAGCTCCACTCACGGTCCCATTCCAATGCATTGGTGGCCGAGCAGCTGTCCTGCATGTCGAAATCGACAAGGCTCGCACTCACATTCTTCGAGGCGAATTCCAGCCCTTCCGGATTGGAGGGACGATGCACCGCAATACGCACCCGCATGGTAGTGGCACGACCGATCCCTCCACCGTTCTCGCGGTTGTTGCTGGTGTTGTTGTTCAGCGTGGGCAGGTTGGTAACGGTGACGGTATTGCCCGACTGGGAGACCGAACCGCCGGCGGTGTAGCCACCACCATTGATACTGTAAGAGACTTCCGGCACCGCCCCACCGCCGCCATACCACAACTGCAGACCGGTTGAACCGAGGTTGAACTCGATCTCGATATTGTCCATATCGGGATCACTGGTACCGTCGCCCCCATCCATAAAGGGATTGCGCACTTCAGCAGTGACATAGCCATAGCCGCACAGTTCACAATAATTCAGGTTGTTATTACCGACGAAGTCGAAAAGCTGCGGAGAGCCCTCCCGGGCATAACACTGCGCCCAGAGCTGCCCCCCGGAAAGCACTATCAACAGCATCGCCACTGCCCATTTCAGCGGAAATGTAAAATGGCGTGGACGCAGGGCGGCAAAAATCATCACCCAAGGCAAGGCTGGGCGGGCAGTCGTCGTCGTTTTCAAGAGGTCTTGTCTTATTGTCGTCGTGGGAGGTACGAATGCATTTGAAACCCATTCAAATACTGGTGCTATCGTCCTATAAATTGCACTACAAGAACGTGACCATGCTCCCACCAGAAGAAAGGACTACAGACTAAAGCGTGACGCAAATCATAAAAATAATAATAAAAAAGTATTAAAAGGTAGCCAAAGGCATCTCCCCTCCGACCAGCGGGGATTCACAAATCAGTAAAATCAGGTTGCTTCCAGAAAGTACCGGGTGCTGTTGCAATGCACGGAGGAGTGGCATACGCCGTGTTACGAGCAGCCCAAACAAAAAGACCGCGCCCAAATCATCGAGCGCGGCCTCTCCTTGTAAGCTTGGTACGCGGGCAGAGCAGGCGACGTTTACTGCCCTCCCCATCCGCGCCTTGTAACTTGAAGCTTGTAGCTGCTTTTTAGATCTTGCCAACCAGGTTGATAAACGCCCCTTCATGATCGTAATCCAGATCGGTCAGATCATCGGAGAAGGTACTGAAGTTGTAGCCCACACCTAATTTCAGATTATCGTTCAGATGGCGATAGATCGCTGCCAGCATACCGCTCTTGCTGTCCTCGGCATCAGGCAGATCCAGCAAGCGGCCTTCCAGAGTCGCATCCCACTTGCGAATGAAATGCCAATCAACTCGCGCCACATAGAGGCTGGCACGGCTGTCGAAAAATTCCGGATCGGCTCGGTCCTGGCTGATCTGGCCGAGACGGTAGGCGTACTTGCCACCGATACTCCAGCGGCGGGTCAGATCATAGATCGCATCCAGAGACAAAATATGACTCTTCTGAATAAACTCCGCGCTGGTGTTATTCAGCGTGACCTGATCGGCAGTGGGCAAGTTGTAGAAGTAAGTGTACTTGGCCAGCACGTTGAGGCGATCGTTATACACCGGGCGGTAACCGTAGCCGAAGATCGCTTCGATAAAGCGACCGTCATAAAAGTCTCCCAGTGAGCTGTCGCTGTCTGAGTAGTTCAGACGACCGATCAAACGCCAGTCCGGGGTGAACTGATACTTGAGGCTATTCTTGGTCAACCAGGTCTTGCGTTCGGAATCGCTCAGATTGGCGGCTTCCATCTTGTCGATTCGATACTCAAGAATACTCGCCATCTGCACGGCGTTGTGACCGTAGCCAACCTTGAAACCATAAGCCTGACGCTCTTGCTCAGCACCGGTTTGACGATCCCGCAAGGTGCCAAAATCCAGAGTGGCTCCGTAATTCCAGCGGTCATTCGGCGCGATGTCCACACCGGTAGCATGAGTCAGGCCGGTGGGCACATCACCATGGCTGTAGCGTTCTTCCAGATACACACTGGTGGTGTCCGAGTAACGGCTGCGCACACCGGTGGCCATGTCACCGCGGCGGGCACGCACACCGTTATCGCTACGCTCATTTTCCAACGCATAATTCAGATACAGGTTGCTGCGATCCGACACCTGGAACTCGGTCCCGGCTTCAGCCCCCACGCCAAGATCACCGCCGGATACTTCACCATTGGTGCGCCAGCGGTCGGTCAGGCGCAGTTCACCACCGGCACCGACGCGGCCATTGTCTTCCTGATTGCCATCCTTGGAAGCCGTGCTCTGGGCATAACCATAGGCAGCCCAGCGCTTGAGAGAATCATAGTCACCGCGCAATACCACATCGGTGCGATCCCCTTCCACCTGAGTCAGCGGCACTACCACAGAGTTATCTTCACGCTTCTCCTGACGCACCCCCGCACTGACTCGCCATTGTTCATTCAGGCGCTGCCCCACATTCAGTTCTGCAGCACTGGTTTCCAGCCCCTGCTCCTGCTCCAGACTATCCACCTTCACCGTCACGTCGGTGCTCTTGGTCACCGGCATCTGCAAGGTGGCACCCACCTGCTCGGTGTCCTTGGCGGTGATCTGACCAGGTGCGGAGTAACCGGCTTCCACTTCCTGACGATACGCGGTCACGTTACCGTCCACCGCCTTGTCCCACACGTCACGGAAGCCAACACTGGCATCTACCCGATTGGCATCGGCGGTGATGTCTTCGCCAGGCAATGCCCCATTGCTGACGCCGGCAAAGTTGTAACCGCCATCGGTGGAGAAGAAGGTGGAATCGTCAGAGCCCTCGCTGGTAGCAAATTCGGTTTTCACCCAGGTCCGGGCGCTCTTGCGCAAGGTTAAATCCACGGACCCCAGATCGCTGCTGGCCTCTTCACTGGAGTTACTACCCGTTACACCCAGTTTCACATGATCGCCAAACCAGTAGTGCATCCGGCCACCCTGAGACAGGTCGCTGGTTTCCTCAAAGCTGAAGGTGTACTCATAGCGAGCCACCAGGAAAACGTCGTTGCCGCTACCGGCATCGGTGGAGACCAGCAGCTCATCCGCCATCTTCGGTGACAGAGGCTCGTTGAGCATTACCCGGCCTTGCAGGTAATCAATATCGTAATCAACCCCGGGCACCAGATTCTTCACGGCCAGCACGATGCCGGAATCCTTGTCACGGACTTCCACGCGTACCCGGTCAGACCCTTCCAGCACATCCAGATGACGCAGGTAGTAAAGCGAACCACCTGTACCGCGGAATTCATCGCGGCCGGCAATGGTGCCTGGATCCGCCACAAAACCGTCGATCATAAAGCGCTGCTCACCGAAACTGGTGACGCCAGCGGATTCGTAGTGCAACTTACCCCCGTAGAGACTGCGATCCACCTGCGCCAACGTGGTATCCAGATAACTGGTGTGGAAGTTACCCCACATCCCGTAATCATCATCACGCTGCACTTTCAGGTAGAACTTGCCCAGGGTAGGCGCACCGTCTTCCACGGTGCTGTCATCGCCGTAAGTGGGGAAGTAATAGTCCGGATCAATACGACGGAACATGGCATCCGGGGACTTATCCATAAAGCCGGTAAACAGATCTTCCACCGGGCCATCCAGTGTGTCGGCACTGGAAGTCAGCTGCCAGTCCTCTCCAAACTTGCCTCGGGTGTAGAACGCCAGGCGGCCATACAGATTGAACTTGTCGTCGTAGTAATCGTCACCGGTAACCAGCTTGGCGGGGCCATCTGTATCACCGTAGGAGGCGGTGACATCAGCCACACCCACATAGAACCAGTCGTTCTTTTCCAGCTCCAGATCCCGCAGGAACAATTCACCGTTACCTTCGTTATCGATGACCGCGACTTCTACGGTATGCAAACCGGGAGGAAGAATTTCCTCGACCGCAAATTCACCTTCTGTCGCCACCGGCACGCTGCGCCCGGCAACAAAGACTTCGCGCCCTTCCGGAATCGCATTCCCGTAAACCCGGATGGTCCCGCCGTTGAGAGGGATCTCGGAACGCACCAGCCGGTTTTCCCCGTACCCCACTTTCAACTCTTCGTCGGGGGTCAGGTACTCATCCTTCTTGTCGGCAAGATCTTCCGGGGTCACTTCATCCACTACCCACAGGGTCTGCGGTGAAGTTTCGTCGTAACGGCCTTCCTTGTCGTAAACCCTTAGCAGATAACGCAGATCGGTACCGGAGGTTTTCTCACCCAGTTCCACCAGCCATTCACCATCGCCATTGACGGGCAATTCCACCACTGCCAGCGGCTCATCGCGGACAGACTTGCCCAGTTCGAAAATGCGTACTTCTGCCTTGTCTAGATAGGCCGGGTAGTTGCTGTAGGCACGGAACTGAACCAGATTGTCCGGGCCTTCGGTTTGCGGGTTGTCCTGCCCCGCCACGGTATTCGGCCAGGCACTCACGTTCAGGCGCGGTTTGATTTCCAGGTTGTCGAACTTGAACTGGATATCGGTATCTTCCAGTGCCACGTCGGTACAACGCTGCACATCCGCCGAGCTTTTCAGCGGGTCATCAATGGCCTTGCCATCCACGCTGATACGCATCAGGTTCAGCGCATAGGGATTGGCCATGTCGACTTCACGAGTCAGGCGCTGAATATCCACCCCTTCCAGATCATCCAGCACTGCCAGTTCGTCATAGACGACTTCGACGTCCACACGGGACACATCAGATTCGACAAAACCCGCATTGACCACATCATCGCTTTGCACGTGGCCGCGACCTTCAAACTCGGTCTGTTCTTCGGTGAGTTTCAGCTGCTGGCTGACCGCCTCCATCACCCGGCGGGCTCGCGCCGTAGACAGCCCTACGTCATCGCCGTAGACCATGGCAGTACGGCGATCCAGACGCTCATTGCTGGTATAGCCGATGAAACGCAGACGCACATTGGACTTGTCTTTCACATCCTCAAGGATGCTGGCCAGACGCGCCATATAACCGTCGGCAATGACCGGATCGCCCTGTTTGTAGATCACCGGACGAATTGCCCCTGAGGGCGGATCATAGGTTCGCGTGACGGTTTCGGCACCCGCCTCTTCCGGACACATCTGCGGCTCACTGGACAGGGACTGCAGGATATCGTCGTACCAGAATTCCACTTCAACCCGGCGATTGAGCGCCCGCCCGGATTCTGCTTCGTTGGAAGCAATCGGGTTACTGCTGCCCTTACCGGTACTTTCCAGCATGGTAGAAGGCAGGGATAGCGCATCCTGCAAGGCCAATAACGCCCGGCGGGCACGCGCTTTCGACAGACCTTCGTGGGTACCGTAAATACGCGCATCACGACCGGTAATCGTCGCATTGTCGGTGTAACCGATCAGCCGGATAACCACGTTGTCCTTGTCCGCCAGGTTTTCCAGTGCCTGCTGGATATGTCTCTGGAAAGATTCAGGAATCTCCACGGACTCATCATTAAAGTGCAGCGGCGGTACCAGATTCTTCACTCGGGTACGCTTGGAATGCCCTTCCTGATAGGTCAGCTTACACACCGTCTCCACCCGGCAGACTTTCACCCGGTTGAGTTTCTCTTCCACTACCACATCTTTCTCGACGGTCTTTTTCTCGACTTCGTCGTACCAGACTTCCACTTCCACCCGGCGGTTTTCGGCACGGCCCGCTGCCGAGTCATTGGACGCCAACGGCTGGGATTCCCCCATGCCTTCATAGGAAATGGATTCCGGTGGCAGATCCAGCGCCACCTGGAAGTATTCTGCGGCAGCACCGGCACGCTCACGGGACAGGCCAGTGTTGTCCCCAAGACGGGCGCGCAGGGCACCAAACAACGGCACGTTATCGGAGTGACCCACAAAGTGCAGGCGCACGTTCAAGCGTCCCTTCATGCCATCCAGTACACCACGTAGCCTCTCCACGTACTCAGCCGGGATTTCAGAAACCCCGGATTGATAGCGAATCGGCGGCACGACATTGGTCAGCTTGATGGTCTTGAGGTTTTCCACTTCTTCAGTCTGGGTCTCAATGCGATCCCCCAGATTCTGTTCGTAGCGGCTTGGGTCCTGCACCCAGGTCTGATAGTCCATATACAAGGGCAGCTGGCGTTCAACCGCCTCGCCGAGCGGCGCAGTTTCGCGAACTTGCGCTTTGGCCGGTTTCTCTGCAGCGGCTTCCTCGGTGGCCTCCTGGGCCTGCAGCGGTGCGCTCAGCCCCACTGCCAAACCCAGAGCACTGATACCCAGCGTCTTGCGCAGCAGCGGAGCACCTGCGACAAGCAGGGATAGCGTTTTCATTTTTGTCGTTAGCACGGTAAGCCTGTTCATTACTTGCTACCTCCTTTCAGAGGTGCGCCGGTTCGCCAGAAAACTTCCGTCTCTATCACCAGCTCGTAAGGGTTCCCCAGCTCGGTCCATTTGCGGGCAATCTGTTTCTTGATGGCCTTGAGGCGGTCTTCCACCAGGCCTTCATCTTCGGTTTCCGCCATGTAGGCGATGCGCAGAATGGACTGCTCTTCCACCAGCTGTTCCATCAGCAATGGCATGCGGGAGCTCCACTGCAACCGCATGTCGGCAGTGCCAGACTCGAAAACAGGATCAGCGACATCCAGCCTCACCACCCGGTGCAGCGCCGCACCGAAGTTGAACTTGACCATCTTGCCTCGGGTGGCACGACGCACCAGCGGGTTTTCGGTGGTCAGGCGGTAGCCGGAAGGCAGGGAACGATCATCCACTTTCAGAATGAAGTTGGAGCCACGCAGCTCGTTGGGCACCACCGCACAGGTGATATGGAAGCGGCCGTACTGATCGCTGGTCACGATCAGACCACGGGCGGTCACGGCGCGGACATTCGGCAAGCCTGCCTCTCCGTCATCCTGATAGCCGTTCATGTTGGCATCGTCATAGACCTTGCCAATCACGTCGGTACAGTCGAAGTCCGGATCAGGAACCACTCGCACCGTGGCCTGGGCTTCGCCGGAAACGGAATCCGCATTCGCCAGCTTGGCTCGGGTGGTGCGCGCCTGGAATACCTGGGCGCGGTTGATGTATTCGCCTTCGCCCACACCGGCACCCACAATGAACAGCAACTTGAGGGTGTGCTGTCCGCTTGCTGAAAGGTCCAGGCCTCGCCAGATAAGGTTGCGCCCTTGTACCTCCGGTTCCACCGGCTGGTCATCAAGACGGGCAGAGTCCTTCACATACTTGAAGCCCGCCGGGAAGCTATCCACGATGGCCAGGTCAGACAGGTCGCTGCCAAAGCTGTTGTTGATACGAATCACGTACGGTACGAATTCACCGCGGCTCACATTCACGATGGAGGCGGTCTTGGTAATGGTCACTGCGCCACTGAGCTGCGGATCTACCGGGATGTGGTTGTTGAAGATCTGGCGATCATCCGCACTGGCACCGGCAAACATCAGTTTCAGGTAATAACCACTCAACGGGCTGCCCGCACTCACGGAAGCAGGCGGTGCTGCTGCAGAGACCTGGGCCTCACACTCCGCCGTGCCCACGATGGCATCGGCGGAACACACTACAGCATCGTAGGCAGCCGTCTGCTCACCGGTCAGTGGCGGAATCACCGTGGATTCACCCGGCGTAAAGGCACCGGCAGGCGGCGTCACCTGGATACGGTAGTCCGCAGCTGACGGACAGGACCCGTCACTGAAGTTCAAATCAAACTTGTAGAACCCGGAAGGCAGCGTGACCTGACCTTGCTGGGCGGTGCTGTCGAAACAGCTGGCCGCTACCGCATTGCCGCTGGCGTCCACCATGGTCAACGTGGCGCCCGCTACCGCTTCGCGGGTGATGGAGTTATACACCACCCCATTGGGATCGATGGGCAGGTTAAGGTCCGCCACCAGACTATCGGCAGCAGCCGTAATGCCGGTGATCACCTGCAAACCATCAGTAAACGCCGGATCAGAGTGGGTGTAACCCAGCGGAGCCGTGCTCGCCGTGGCTCCCGGTGCCACGAAACGCAACTCGTAGGTGTCTCCCGGCTGCGTCTCCGGCAGGCCGACAATGCTGTAGGAACCATCGTTTGCCGCAATGGTGCTGCGCAGCAATACATTGTTCTGCCACGCCTGAATTTCCCAATCTACCAGCGCGGTTTCAGTGGCATCGAAGACGTCATCAAAATCCACATCGTGCCAGAGGAAGCCTGACAGGGTGGCAGTGCCGGGTATGGCACCGACCTGGGATGTCACACTGCTGTTGGCCGTCTGGGTATTGTTATTCCAGTTCACCACACCCGTGTTGGTGAAGGTGGTTCCGGCCAGCACGGTGTCGTCCAGCAGAATACGGAAGCGCAATACCGCGCTGTCACCCGGTGCCAGATCACCGTAGGCAGTACCGTAGTCTCCCACCAGAATGGCACCTTCGGTGACACCGGCCACGCCGCCATTGAGACGGGCAGAGCCTGCCACATAAGTACCAACGCCGGTCAGCCAGGCCAGATCATCCTGAATCACTACCTGGGTAGCCGGCACCACACCTTCGTTGGTGACTTGCACAGTGTATTCCAGCTCAGAGCCGGGCAAAGCGGCGCCGCCGCCCACCACCAGCACACTCTTGGCAATGGAAACCTGCTGGGCTTCACCGACAATGATTTCCGTCGGCTGGTCGCCATTGGAATCCACGCCATCCTGGTCAGTGAGTTCATCCGGCAGTTCGTTGCTGGTCATGGTGCCCTGGTTGATAATCACTGCGCCCGGCAGGGTGCCCGCATCGATGATCACTTCCAGCGTCACCACAGCCGAGCTGTTGGCAGCGATTACGCCTGCGGCTTCACCTGGCGAGTTGACCTCCATGCCAGCCACCAATGCGGAATCTGCGCCATTGTCGGGCACCGGGGTACCGTTCAATGTGGTGACGGTCGTACCTGTCACATAAAGGGTTCCCGCCGGGATCGCATCCTGCAGCGTCACTCCGCTGGCCGGAATATCGGCAGTGTTGGTCACCGTGAAGGTATAAATCAGGGTCTCGGTCGGGTCCGGCGCGCCGTTGTTGTTGGCATCACTGGCGGGATCCAGCATCACCGTCTTCTGCACATCCAGCAGCGGCAGGTTGCCGACGATATCCACGGTGGGATCATCCGCCACAGCAGTCGCCGGATCATCGGAAGGCTGTTCCAGAATCGGAGTACCGCCTGCACCGTCACCTGCCACAAAGCCCTGGTTGACGATACGGGTACCCGGCAGCGCATCGCTGTCGACAATGACATCAAAGCCAATAGTGGCAGTGGCATCTGCCCCCGCCGCAGGGTCCGCATCCATGGCACCCGGCGTCACGTTAACCGGAGCATTGATCAGCATGCCGCTTTCCAGCGCGGAAATGCCCACTGCCGGATCGGCCACCACATTGCCATTCAGAGTGGTGCTATTCGGCACGTAAGTGGTGTACTGCGGAATGGCATCGCGCAGGTACACATCCAGTGCATTTTCGTTGCCGATGTTCACCACGGTGATGGTGTAACGCAGGGTATCGCCGGGGCTCAGCACCGTGAGGTCCCCGGTGATATCCGCTGAGACCTTCTGCACCTGCATCTGCGGTGCGGACATGATCAGTGTCTGGGTAACACCAACAGCCGGATCAAATGGGGTAACGGGTGCCCCGCCGACAATCACGGCGGACTGGTTTTCCACCAGGGTGCCGTTGGTAATCACCGCTGCCAGGGTAATCTGGAAAGTGATCGTCACCACATCGGAACCGCTGCCATCAGCACCCAGCACCAAATTACGCAAATCAACCAGACCGGCGCCGTTAGTGCCGCCATTAATGTCGGTAAAATCGTTGAAGGTGCTGCCGACCACACTCAACGCGGTCATGCTGCCTGGAGCGAACACGATATCCGTGTTCCAGCTTCCCGGATCATCCTGGAAATCGAAGTCCGGCAGGCTGACAGAATTGCGGTTGTCGAGGGTGATGGTGTACTCGAGCACATCCCCGGGGCTGGCATTGTCACCCGCCTGACCGGTGGTGACATTGAACACGGACTTGATGATATCGATGTCCGCCGCGGTATCGATGGTCGATACCACCGGCCCCACGCAGTAATCATTGAAGTCCGATGGGGCCGGACAATTATCACCAATACGCTCCAGCGGATTGATGGTATCCAGCGAGGTCCAATCTGCGATCACCGAATTGGCCAGCGCACCGGACGCCGCGCCCACGGTCACCTGGTAAGTGAGCACCAGACTTTCGCCCGCTGGCACATCCAGGCTTTCATCACCGTTACCGGCACCCCAGGTCAGCTCATTACCATTGATGGTCGGATCAGGGTTGAAGCCGACCACGGCAACACCACCGATCTCGGCGCTGGCTGAACTGGCCACCAGGGTCAGTCCGGCAGGAAGGGTATCGATCACATTGGTATCAAAGGCTGTGGCATTGCCACTGTTGGCCAGGGTGACGGTGTACTGCAGCACATCGCCACCTGCCGCCGGGCTCCCCGGATTGGTCAGGTTGGCCACATCCTTGGTCAGCCCCAGCACCGGCTCGACAATGGTCAGCGTCTCCGCGGGCGCACTGTCCAGGGCGGCACCGGCATAGTCGGTATAGGTGTAGGACGCACTGTTATCCAGGGCGACACTGTCATTGGTGATGGCAGAGTTGTCCACATAGGTTGTCACAGTGACGACCACATCATCGCCAGCCTGCACATCACCCACGTCGAACTGCAGATCCTGACCCACTCCGGTATTGGCGATGGGTGCAGCTGCAGCTCCGGCAATGGAGACTGTGGCGCTGTCGAACACCAACTCGTCGGTGAGGGTGTCCGTCACAATCACCCCGCCACGGGCCGCGTTGATGGCAGGTACGGTGATCTCATAGCTCACCGACTCGCCAATGGTCACGTCGGTATCCGGTGCCACCGGCAAGACCACGGTCTTCACCGGCGCGGGATCCACGACCGCATTGGTCATCCAGAACTGAGCCGGGGTCAGCGGGGTGTACTGTTCACCCTCGATAGCCGGAGCAGGCAGGGAATCATAACGGTTGAGCAGAATATTGTTGGCCCAGTTACTGTTGGGCGGCACGCTGGTATAGAAGCCCACGTCGTAGCTGACGGTGGCACACTGGCCCAGTCACATTGGTGTCGAAGGCCGTCGAACTACCGGTGTTGACCATGGTCACCGTGTATTCGATGGTATCCCCGCCCGCTGCAGGGCTGCCCGGGTTGCTGAGATTGGCGGCCGTTTTACCAATGGTCAGCAGCGGCTCGACAATAGTGAGCAGATCAGAAGGTGCACTGGGCAGCGGCGTGGCCAGACCATCATAGGTGTAGCTCACTTCGTTGCGGAAAGTATCACTGTCATTGCTATCGACCGTGTTGACCACGTGGGTGGTCAGGGTGATGACAGCCGTATCTCCCGCGGGGATCTGGGCCAGCGTCATGGTCAGATCCTGGCCTGCCGTACTCACATTCAGAGCCGCCGGGGCACCACCAACGTTGGCAGTAGCGCTGTCATAGGCCAATGCGGCTTCGAGGGTATCCGTGATCTCCACATTATCCCGCTGTGCAGCAATAGCCGGGATGGTGATCTCGTAGATGACGGTTTCGCCGATCGTGACCTGACTGCTGGGGGAAATCAGCGCTTTCACAGGCAGCGGGTCTGCCCCTGCATTGGTCATCCAGAATTCTGCAGGGGTCGCCTGACTGTACTGCTCTCCATCCGTAGTCGGGGTCGGCAGCGACCAGTAATCGCTTACCTGGATGCGGTTGGCCCAGGTCTGATTCGGCGGCACGCTGGTATAGAAACCCACGTCATAGCTGACGGTGGCACACTGGCCCGCTTCCACTGGCACCAGCAAGTCGAAGGTCATGGTGCTGTCGGCACTGCCACTACCCGGTATCAATGCATAGTTATAGCCGCTGCCCTGCGCCTGGCCTGCGCCGTTTACGCTGACCTGCAGGTTGCTGATGGTGGTTTCATCCAGCTCCTGCTCCAGGGTATCCACCAACTGCACGTTATAGGCCGGCGCCGCGCCAGGATCGTTACAGGTCTCCAGCACGTAGGACATGGTGTCGTTGACGATATCCACCGTCAGCGCCGAGCCACTGTTCGGGTAGCTGTTGCCCGCCGGGTCTTCCTTGATGATCTGGCTCAGCACTGGCTGCAGAACGGTGATATCCACGTTATCCGACAGCGAAGAGGCTCCGTCGTAATTCACCGTTGCCGCATTGTTCAGCACGGTGCTCGCCACCTGGGTCAGGCCTCCGGCCAGCACCCGCGCTTCCACTTCAATCACCAGATCATCATTGGCCACCCCATCCGGGGTGTTGCTGATATCGCCCAGCGCCCAGTTCAGCGTGCCGCTGTCACCCGGGGCCGGTTCGGCCGTCGGGGTAAAGGTGATATTGGCGCTGTTCACATAACTGAAGCTCACCAGCTCCATGTCACCTGGCAGGGTGTCACTGATGTTCACGCCGGTAGTCTGGCCTTCACGCAGGCTCAGGGTCAGCGCATAGGTCACGGTGTCACCCACCCGTACGGTGCTGTCTACCGCAGTGCTGTAGGCATCGTCCCAGCTATCGGCCAGTACCGTCTTGGCGAAGCCGGAGGTATCCACGGAGGTGATCGACGCGGTGGCCGGGCCGGCACAGTAATCGTTGAAGTCCTGATGCGGTGGCCGGACCGGCACAGTAATCGTTGAAGTC
>NZ_ARXV01000006.1 GCF_000756665.1 Alcanivorax nanhaiticus
GTCAGGCCCGCTGGCAGGGTGTCGGTGACGTTGGAATCGAAGGCCATGGAGGTACCCGTGTTCTCCATGGTGAGGGTGTACTCGATGACATCCCCGCCCGCTGCAGGGTTACCCGGGTTGGTCTGGTTGACTGCGCTCTTGGCGATGGCAAGCAGTGGCTCAACAATCGTTAGCGGAGCGGTCGGGATGCTAACCAGCGGCGTTGCTTGCCCGTCATAAACGTAGGACGCTTCGTTGACGATGGTGTCGCCATTGTTGGCGTTCACCGAGTTGGCAACGTGGGTGGTGAGAGTGATCAGTGCATCCTCACCGGCCTGAAGGGTACCAATATTGAAGACCGGGGTTTGGCTGGTCCCGCTGTTCACGGCGGGGACTGCGGCGGCACCAGCAATGGAGACCGTCGCATCATCCAATATCAACGCATCCGGTAGCACATCGGTGACAGTGACATTGTCGCGCACGATATTGTCGGCGGGCACCGTCACGGTGAACACCACCTGTTCACCCACTACCACCTCACCATCCGCCTGCCCCAGAACCGCCTTGACCGGCAGCGGGTTGGCGCTGGCGTTGATCATCCAGACCTGGGCTGTCGTTCCTGCGTATTGCTGACCAGTGCTGGCTGGCAGCGACCAGTAACTGTCCAGCGAGGCATTATTGCTCCAGGGAGTGGTGGTGCTGACATCGGTATTGAACCCGACGCTGTAATCCACTTGTACACACTGGCCCGGATTTACCGCTACGCCATCGTTGAACACGATACTGAACGCATCGCCACGGGCAGCGGGCGCGGTATAGGCATAATCGGTGGTAGCGGTCAGGGGCGCACCGCCCAACTGCACCACAGGTGAAACAGCCAGATCGGTATGATCAAACTGGCTGACAAGGGTATCGCTGATGGTCAGGTTATAGGCAGGCGCATCACCGTTGTTACAGGTCTCCAGCTGGAACTGCATGGTGTCTGCAGACAGGTCCACCTGATAGGGGTCCGCATTGGTGCCCGCACCCGTACGACCACCCACCGTATCCACTTTGCTGATATCGCTCATTACCGGCTGGTTAACGGTGGCAGGGATATCGCCGGAGGGCAGTGGAGCCGCTGCACCGGTGTAGTTCAGCTCTGCGCTGTTATTAATGACCTGAGTGTCGAGCTGGACCAGGGTATCCGGATCATTGGCCAACACTTCAGCCACCAATTCGATAACCAGAGTGTCATTGGTGTCATCGGCATCCGGGGTGTTGGTGATATCGCCGAGCAGCCAGCTGATGGCTCCGCGATCACCGGCCAGCGGCTCACTGGCGGGAGTAAAAGTAATATTGGCATCGTTGATGTAGTTGACACTCACCACTTCCAGGCCGGCAGGCAGAGTATCGGCTACCGTCACCGCTTCGGTGAGACCTTCACGCAGACTCAGGGTCAGGGCATAGGTGAGCTGGTCGCCCACCCGAACCAGACTGTCCAGATCAGTACTGAGAACACCACCGTCATTCCAGGTATCTGACTGAACCGATTTGGCGAAAGTCGTGTTATCCGCATAGGCCAACGTGCTGCTGGTCGAAGTAAAGTAGTTGTTCAGCCCCGCTGCATCAGGAGCATCTGCACCGTTACGCTCACCATCAACCGCACCGTCCTGGGATTGCCACTGCACGTCTACCTGGTTGATCAGGTCGCCGGTGGAAGCACCGTTAATCACCACTTGATAGGTGAGCACCAGGTCTTGGCTGACCGGAATATCCAGGCTCCCATCACCATTCAACGCCCCCCAGGTGAGTACGCCGGCGGTGACATCCGGATCTACCTGAGTCGTCGTTGCATTCAGCAAAATTTCAGCAGAACCAGGCACATAATTCACGCCTGCCGGCAGGGTATCGAAGATCGAGGTATCAAAGGCCGTGGAGGTGCCATTGCTGGACAGGGTAATGGTGTATTCCAGAGTGTCACCGCCCTGTGCCGGGGTGTTGCCGTCCAGGTTGACTGCGGACTTGGTCGCCGTGACTGCAGGCTCCACAATGGTAATGGGCGCCGTAGTGCTTTGTGTACCCGCCGGGTCACTCTGGGCGGCACCGTTGATGCGCGCGTAGGAATAGGTGGCCGTGTTACTGAAGCTCACACCATCCTGGTTGGCGAGGATATTCGCCACCTGCACTTCCAGAGTGATCTGCGCCCGCTCATTGGCCCCCAGATCCAGTCCTGTCACGTTCTCGGAAAGCAGATAACCGCTACCGGTGTCGGTAACGGTCAGGTTATACGAGGTTCCTGTCGGGACGCCTGCGCCATCGATAATGGTGGCTGTCGCCAGCATGGTGGTCGGCTCCAGCGCCGCCGGCAGCGCATCCTGTACCTGCACATCGTACAAGGGCGCAGCCACTGCGGTTTGCGGCACAGTGAAGGTGTACTCGAAAATCTCCCCGATAGGCGCTTCGGTGAGCCCAACCGGCCCCTGTTTCAGCAACGGGCCAGGAGAGATGATGCTGATGTTGGTGGGATCACTGGGCGGCGCCAGCGGATCGGCCTGGTTCACCACCCCATTCACGTTAGGGTCATCACTGGATGCCGTGACCGGGTTGGCCAGATCATCCTCAGCAGACATATCTGCCTGGTTGCTGGCCACATCCCCATTGACCAGGGTGTCGAGCAGGTCCACCTCGAATTCAATGGCAATGGACTGCTGGGCCGAACTGGGGGCTACATCAATAGCACCACTGACCGTCAATAGACCTGCACCATCAAAGGCACAGACCGTTGCACCCACTGGACAGGTGGCGGCATCCACAGTGGCCGAGCTGACATCAAAACGGGTCGGATCCAGCTGATCCGTAATGGTGACGTTATAGATTTCCTGATCCAGGTTGAACAAACGCACCCGGTAACGCAGACGATCACCGGGGATAGCGGTGAAGGCAGGAGAAATGCCACTGGTTACATTGCTGACGGTTTTTTCGAAATAGTAACCGGTGAGTGCCGCAGTGACTGAAGCCGCATCCTGGTTATCGTCGGTACCGACGGTGCCATCGGTACGCGAACCGGTGTATTCCACACGATTGCCATTGGTGCTGATGTCGTTATACCAGAGCGTGGCTGCGGCCACGTTGGTAAGCACAGCACCATTGCCCGGCTCATTGCTTCCCCCCGGCTGATCCAGTTGGCTGGTGTAATCGATACGCAGGATTTCATTGGCATTCAGCGCACCAGCAGAGTCCAGCAATTCGATTTCCAGCAAACCATCATTGGGGCCGGCGGTAGTGTAGGTCAGATCGTAATCCGACGGATCGAGCAGGTTGCCTGCAAGCGTAACCGTGAGGGACGTGGTCGGATCAAAATCACGCATTTCCAGCGGAATCTGGTCTTCCACCACAATATTCCAGGCCGGCGCACCACCGATATTTTGGACGAAGATGCTGTATTCCGGCATATCGCTGAAGTTCACTGCGGATGCCGTGGTGGTTTTTTCCACCTGCAAATCGGGCTGGGAAATACTCAGTAGCTGTGCGGTGCCGTTCTCACCCGGCAGCGGATCATAGAGGGTCCCGTCGATATAGCGGGAAAATTCCCATTCGGCCACGTTGGTGAAAATCTTGCCGACGTTATTCAGGGGGTCATCCGTCAACATCACATCAATAGCGATATGAATCTGGTCCCCCGGGGGCAGCGGATCGGGGTTAATTATCTCTATCGTGATAAACCCGGGCGCATTCGGCTTGCCCGGGGGGCTGGCGGGATCCAGCGTATAATCGACATTCTCGGTCATTGGCCCAAATGTATCGGAGCTCACGGTGACATTGAGCAATTCCAGATCCACCCCGAGGGTGCCGGGCAACATGTCATCTTCAATTTTGATGTTGCCCAGATCATTCAGGGAGCCATAACCCGGAATCACCGTGCCGCTGACCGGATCAAACAGAATCGGCACATCCAGGGTATAGCGGAACGGCACCCCCACACTCACAGACGTAATCGGGTTATCGCTCAGATCGGTCGCGTTCTTGTCGATCTTCTCTACCGGGATAATCAGATCCTGACACCCCGGCTTCACCGAGCTGAAGTCAGAGCCGTTAACCGCCCAGACAAATGCAGAGCCTTCCACATTTGCACAGGCAAAGTTACCGCCATAGCAGACATTCTCGAAGATAATCAGGGTGCCGGGCACATGGCTGGCAAAGTTGAGCGTGGAATTCAGCGGATCATCACAGGTGAAGTTCTTGATCACACAGGAGCGGTCAATAGAAAGCTGATCGCTGGGCCCGAACGGCTGGCCGTTATTGGCCAAGTCACCGGGGCCATCCAGCTCACAGCTGTAGACATCAAGGGGGTCGCTGCCCGGTACCGCAAAGTCGGACACACTAAAGGAGGCAGCCAAAACCCCACTGGAGAAGGCAACCAGGAACAGGGCCAAGAGCGCCTGCAGCACGCCAACATTCCCCAGATCACGGGAGCGCGGCGCTGAAACCCGGTTAGAGGACCTCAGCGAACAAAATGCATAAAATTGCCCGAGAACGAAGGTCCATTGCTGGCTTGGTGACATTTCCCCATCCCTCAGCAGCCGTCTCAGGAAAAGCTCTTTCTTCAACGCGGCGCCCTTTTTAAAACTTTAGTGTTATTTTTGAATGGTCGAAATTGCCATTCAGACTTTCGAGTCTAAGAAATTACTAGTATTAATACCGTGATATGACACGCACTTTTTCTGCCGAAACAACCGTTTAGGCGTCATTCCTCTAAAAAGTGATAAGAAGACTTTTGCATTGGATGAGCGGTAATCAGTGACGAAAATCAATAGGTTGCAGGCACAAAAAAGCCGGATCAGAGAAAAGTCTGACCCGGCTTGAGTGGGACTAGCCCAGATCTAGCCCGCTGGCAGGAAGTCGATCGGGTAAAGGATGGTTGTCTTCGGCACGCCTTCTTTCGCGCCAAAATTGAACATCTGTACCCGGGCCACCACCTTCTGCCCCAGGGTCGGCGAGTCCAGATCCGTGGACTTCACCCGGCAAGCAGACACGGACCCATCCGGCTCGATGGTCAGCTCCAGCACCATTTTGCCGCGCAGACTCGGGTTGTTACGCAGTTCCCGGTTGTAAATCCGGTATAGCGCCGACTTGTAACGGTCAAAGACAATCTGGATCTCTTCATCCGTACGGGAAGGCCCTGCGCCCTTGGTGAGCGGGCGTGCGCTTTCCTTGACGCTGGCCGCCACGGAACTCTGCACCTGCCCGGTGGACAGGCCGCTGCCACTGATGGCATTCCCGCCGCCACTACCAACACCGCCACGGCTGACCGCGCTGGCTGCAGCCACACCGCCACTACCACCTGCTGAAGCCGTAATAAGCGCCCTGGAACCTGCCGCCCCGTTGGCTGCAGCAGCACCCGTTGCCCGGCTGCCGGAGATTTTCGCCTCGGCGCCCAGGTTCGATGTCATGGAGTCATCCATCAGATCCGAGAACATATCGCTATGCGCAAGGACCCCTTTGGTCACTGCTTTCTCGCGCGCTTTCTTCACTTCTTCCGGCTTGGGCTCCTTCTTCGCCACCTTGGGCTCATCCGGCTTGGGCTCGTCATCCTGTTTCTTCTGCTCAGGCTTTTTCTCCACCGGCTTGGGCTTGGCCTTCTCTTTCACCAGTTTTGCCAGACGCTCCGGAATCTCGATTTCACGATCCGGATCCGGCGGCGGCAACACCCAGATAGCCGGAATACCACCGATCAGGAACATCAGCACCAGCGAAATCAATAGTGCTTTGCGCTGACGCTTCTCATCCTCTTCGGTCTTCGACCAGGGCAACAAGCCCGCCACAAAGATCTTGCTGTCATCTGCTTCACGCTCGATGACAAAGTCGAACTTGGAATTTTCCAGTTCTTCAGTGACTTCCGCCAGGTGGAAGTTCAGTTCATTGATATTGCCCTGCCGCCAAACAATCTTTTCCTGCAATGAACCTTGTGCTTCATCCAGCACCTTGAGCTCACTGTTGAATTGCTCAGCCACTTCACGGGTCGCCGCAATCTTCTGCTCGTGCTCCGCTTCGGACACCCCCTCACCCCAGAAAAGTGACGCCGCGCCCATTTCATGCAGCTGATCCAGTGATTCACAAATCACTCCCAGCAGCTGAAATTTCTGGCGTTGTGGAGCCTTCTCTGTCAGCTCGGTTTCAACTTTTCGCAGCTCTTCCTGAAGGTCAGCCAGCGCTTGTTGCTCGCTTTCTACCTGGCCTATCAGGTCCTGCTGTCGTCGTGCTAATGATGTATTCACAGGATCTGCCAATCTGGAAATTATTATTTCTGATTAACCGCAAGTGAAATCTTGGTGTATCCGGCAGCGGTACAGGACGCCATTACGCGTTTCATTACGCTGTAGTGCACCTTGCGGTCAGCCATGATCGTTACCTCAGTGCTCTTGTCTTCTTCTTCCTCAGCACCAAGACCGATGGAGCTCTCGCGGATTTCCACCATGCGATCACGAATCGGCACGATGATTCCACGGTCATTGGCGAGCACATCTTCCATCGAAACCACTGGCTCCCCTTTTACGATCACCTGGTTTGCATCCACCGTTACCACCAGCGTTTCCCGCGGCTTGGTTTCAACAATGGAGTCCGGCAACTTCACATCTTTCGGTGGTTCCAGCGGCGTATCCGACTGGTTAACCAACAGATAGAGCAGCAGGATGGTAAAAATATCCATCAGAGAGGTGAGGTTCAGGCCAGAGCCTGACTTGTTACCGATGCGCGCCAGACGACGCATACGACGCTGATTTCTCATGGCGCATCCCCTATGGAAATATCCGGGAACAACACCTCGGAAACATCAGGCGCGTCCTCTTCTTCCGACTTCACCTTGTAGATCTTTACCGTATCCATCACAGCGATCATGTCGTTGTATTCAATATCCGGCTCAAGCAGCACAGTGACGTCTTCCTTCTCCGGATGCTTTTCTTTTAAACGGCGCAGCTCATCGGTCAGCGATGCCAGGTCGTACTCGCCATCCTTGCTGGGAAAGCGGTCCGTAATGGAACGGCCGTTGCTGATTTCCAGCGCGCCTTTTCGAACCATCACTTCAATAGTGACCTTCGGCTTGTCCGAGACTTCCCCGCCGGAACCAGAAGGCAGATTCAGCTCCTGAATCGACACTTGGGAAAACACCGCCGTCGCTAACAGGAAAGGAATCAACACCACCATCAAGTTCATGAACGAAGTCACGTCCAGTTCCGCTTCCGGCAGCTGCTTTTTATGCGTTTTACGTGCCATGACTTACCACTCAGCTGGAGGCTTCGGCGGAAGTGTCGCCCTCGTCGTCCTTCGCGTTTTCGTCTTTTTCTGCCTCATTGGAAGCAGGCGTTGCCTGATAGCCTCGACGGGACAGAGTGCTGATCAGTTTCAGGGTTTTCACCGAAATCATTTCCAGGCTGCCGACAATAGCGGCGGTCTTGGAATTGACCATGTTGAAACACACCAGCAACGGAATCGCGGCGATCAGCCCGAATGCTGTGGTGTTCATGGCCATCGCGATAGAATTGGACAGCAGAGCGGATTTTTCTGCCGGGTTGGCGTTGGCCACCGCCTCAAAGGCAGAGATCAAACCGATAATCGTACCCAGCAGCCCCAGCAGCGTAGCCACATTAGCGAACATGGAGATGTACACCGTGCGCGCTTCCAGCTGCGGGGTGATTTCCATCATCGCTTCTTCCATGGCGATTTCGATATCGTCACGGCGGCGAACGGTACCCTGAACTTCCAGACCCATGGTCAACAGCTGACCCACAGCGGAGTTACTGGCTTCCACCATCTGGCGAGCCTTGTCGAACTCACCTTTCTGGAGCAGCGGATAAATATCTTCCCAAGTACGCTTGTTGGCGCGCTCGAGAAGCTTGAGCTTGATAAAACGTTCGACGGCAAACGCACCACCGATGATCCCCACGACAAGGATCGGGTACATCCAGAAGCCGCCATCCTGGAAAAATTTAATTACAACGTTCATGACTCACTCTTCCTCAGACCTTGATGGTTGATTGTTTTGCAAATTATCCGAAAACCCCGAACGGGCCTTTCTGCCCTTGGCAATGCCCCGCAACAGAAAGCGCTATTCGGCCTTGCCCTCAGTGCTTACCTGATAGAACTCCAGCTCGCGCATGAAAACCGGCTTATCCACCGGCACCATGTCTTCATTGAGCAAACTGGAAGTCAGATCTGTCTCCAGACCGATTTCCGACGTTTTCCAGGGCACGATGTACAGGGATTTTGGTGCGTCGTTATTCCCCATCACCGACATACCCGAAATTTCCTTGGTCTCCGGTTCTGGCTCTTCTGCCAAGACCCCGCCAGGCAATCCTGTTAGCAGGAGAGACAAATGGAGAGACAAATAAATAATCTTTTTCATGCTGCCTCCCTTTATTGGGTTCGCATCTGCAGATCTGAAATCCAGATCTTCACTTCTTCATCTTTCGGCGTCACTGCGCTGTAAGCCTGGTAGGCATCCAGGGCACATTGATAATCCTTTATGTAGATATCACACAGCACACCCAGATTTTTGTTGGCAATAGCAAACTCAGGATATTTTGTCAGGATTTTCTCGTAAGTCTGCCGCGCCTCGACAAACTGTCCCTTTTTCCTGAGGAGCAGTGCGTATTCATTGTTGGCAACAGGATTTCCCGGCTCAATATTCAGGGCTGCCTGCAATTCTTCTTCTGCCTTGTCCATTTTTTCCAGTTTTTTGTAGGCGATAGCCATATTGATATGCGGCACCGCACTGGCATTATTCTGGGCCACCAGCTGCTCAAGTTGATCAATTCCTGCCTGATAGTTTTCCTGCTCCATCTGCACCATCGCCGCATTGAACATCGCGGTCTGCTCTTCGTTAAGCACAACATTCTCGCCAGAGCGTGATGTGGTGGCGGTAGTAGCACATCCGCCGAGCAGCAGAGACAAGGTCACCGCCAGAAAAGTCGATAATGCGTGGCTACGCCGGCCTGCATTTCTCATAACGCGGACTCCTCCACTACTTCAGCGTCAGCGGCTGTATCAACAGGTTCAGCCGCCACCTCTTCCGGTGATTCCTGCACATCCACAACAGATTTGCTGTCAGGCTCCACAACGTTGGAGGACTCATCCGCAGGTGTCTCGCTGGCTTCTTCAGCAACCTCTGCCTCTGCCATAGCCTCCTCAGCAACCGGAGCTTCATCTTGGGCAAGCGAGGCCTCGCTCACGGCTGCATCATCTGCAGTCACCGTGGCTTCAGGTTCAGCTGCCTCTGCCTGCTTTTCCCCCATGCCTTCCTCTACGGCGTCACCGGCTTCGCCTGCGACTTCCGGCTCAACATCCATGGCTTGCGCTTCTGAGTCAGCCGCCGCTGCATCCATGGCAGCATCATCAGTTACGGGAACCGCTTGCACTCCCTGCACGTCCATAACCTCTGGGGCGGAAGCTGGCGCCGCCGCACCTTCGCCTGCCGGTGCGGCAGGCGCCACTGGCAACTGCGGACTCACCAACGACTGATAGCTGACATTGTTGACCATCGCGATAAAGCCGCTGCTTTCTTCAAACTTGGCGTAACGGCCCGGCATCAGACTGGAAAGTTTGACGATACTCTTGTCGACCCAATCGTTGTAAACGCCCACATCGATCAAGCCAACGTTCTTCTCGTGAATATCGATGGACTTCTCTTCGAACGGATAGGACTGTTCGTCGAGGAGAAATTCATACTGCTGCATCTCCAATTCACTTAGCCCACTCGGGCGCTCGGAGTTCAACAGCGAGCGACTGAAGTTGTAATAGATTTCCGCGATGTAGTAAGTCGCCGCTGCCGTGACTTCGCCGATTTCGTAATCCACCAGTTGGCCAAACGCCGCATTGGCCGCCTTCATGGCATCACGCTTGCGGCGCAGGCTGGACTCGAAAGGCTGAGTCAGCTTCAGCTCGGCAAATTCGGTGTACATCGGCTCGGTCAGGATAAGGTGTGAGGTACCTGCCAGATAACGCATCCGATCGGAACGATCTTCCGGTGCTGCCTGAGAATAAACGTAAACCAGCGCATTCAGCTCATTGTGATAGCCCGGGGTATCACCACGTTTCTTGAGAATACCGGCGATAGCATTGTGCATTTCCATTACCGGCTCCCGCGGTGCCGGGAAATAGGTAATGAAGCGGCGACGGACTTCGATAGCCTTGTCAGCGTTATCGACTTCCATATACAGATCCGCAGCCACCTTCAGCGCCTCACGACGAATACCCTCATCGTCACTCTCGCTTTCAATACGCTCGTATTCCGCCGCCGCCAATGCCAGCTTGCCATCTTCGCTATACACCTGAGCCAGCTTCTTGGTCACATCGGCCTGTAGCTCATGCTCCGGGTAGTTGTTGCGGAATGCCATCAACACATCGGCAGAACGAGTCCAGTCTTCCAGCTTGATCAGCGCAGTAGCGGCATCATAATCCGCAGACGGACGCAGCTTGGACTGCGGTGCAGCCTGGCCTACCCGCAGGAAGTGCTCAGCCGCTACCAGGTACTCGCCCTCGGCATTGGCCTGCTCACCCTGCTTATAGATAGCGGCTGCCAGGTTTTCTACCAACTCCTTGCGAGTCGGATCTTCCGGTGCGGTCAGATTCAATACGTTCTGATACGCCGCTTCCGCATCCGCAAATTGCTCCAATTCAAACGAAGAGTGAGCCACAATCAACCAACCAGAGCGGCGTTCTTCCTGGGGAGCCTCGGGGAACAACTCCAGCATCTTTCGACCGGTGGTCACCGCGAAGGCGTAGTCCTTCATGGCGAAGATATCTTCCAGCGCGGCATTCATCACCAGCGATGCTTTTTCGTGCTGCGGGAAAGTTTCAGAGAAACGCAACGAGCTGCGAATCACATCGCGTTTTACTGGATCCTTCTGCGCTTCTTCTGCCACTTCCAAATTTTTGCGGTGGGTGTACACGGCTGCGTAACCCGCTGCTGCCGCTTTTTCATGGGCAGGATAATCATAGGCCGTGCGCTCATACTCCAGGGCAGCCTCATGATAGGACTTGTTCTCCAGCAGCAGGTCCGCCAGCTGGTAGTTCATCACCGGCGCCTCGGCATCTTTCGGGAAAGAATCCAGGAACTCGTGATACCAATGCTGAGCCTCGACAAAATTGTCCGCACGCTGCTTCACAAAATCCTTGTTCTGGTACATGGCGTGGTAGTAATTCGCCAATTCAGTAAGCGTGGATTTCAGCAACGCCAACACGTCTGGATAGGCATCCACTTCAAAGTGCTGCCAGTAGCGGGATTTCAGACCATAACTGGTGGCGAATTCCTTATTGGCCTCGATAACCAACTTGGGAAAACCACCCTTTTTGTAGATTTCGATGACCCGCATATCAAAGTGTGGGGCCACTTTGTCATAGGGGTTCAACTCAACAAACGTCTTGTAGGATGCTGCCGCATCCGCATAGCGACGCTTCTCCAGATAGTGCTCACCCAGGTTACGGTAAATATCCACTTCATAGCTGCGCGAACCATGCTTCTTGAAGTAGTCCACCACAGAATCCGGGCCGCCCATCGCCGAGAAACTCAGACTGATCACGCGGAAGGTATCGTCGATACGCTTCTGTTCAATATCATCTTCCGGGTTTTCGAAGTCGTAACCGATGCTGATCTTGTGATCCAGCAACGCCACAAACTGGTTCATGCCCTCTTCGAGCATATCCTGCTTGTAGAAGGTCCACCCCAGCTTGTAGAGAGAAAGCTCGTAATAAAATGAGTCAGAACCGGCATTCACGATAGCCAGGTAGGCGTTTTCCGCGTCCAGATACTTCTTGCGGGTAAAGTAGTATTCACCACGACGGAACTGGACTTCATCAATGTAGTTCGAGTTCGGGTATTCCGCCGCAATGCGATTCATGACTTCAACGGCTTCATCCACACGACCCAGTTCTTCATAGGCGCGGGTCATCTGGTATAGCACCTGGTCATTTCGCTCATACATTGGGTACTTCTCAAGCAACTGCTTGTAGAGCCCAATCGCTTCTTCCGCACTCTGGTTTTCAAGACCGTTTGCCACCTGGTCTTCCGGCACTGCCCCCACCGTAGCCGGCATGTCGGTCTGGGTTGCGCGGTTTTCGAAATCCGATTCTGATTCCTGATCACCAATCACGGCGATGCCCGAGGCGGTTGCTTCACCGGCACCTGGCAGAGCAGATTTTTCCGGTGCATCCATGGCTGCCGATGCCCCGCCGGTTACTGGTGCGGTCACACCAACGCCGGGACTTTCGAAGGTGCCGTATTCACGCTCGATCTTGAGATCAGCAAGACGACGAATCGCCTCTGGCGTCATGGCAGACTCAGGGGTTTCTTCCAGGAAGTTCTGGTAGCCCTGCATGGCTTTTTCGATACCACCTTCGATCACTTCATCAGACAGATCGAGCTTCACATTGCGCAATTCAGCAATGGTGCCCTTCTCCGACACCGAAGCACAGGAGGCCAGCAATACGGACGCGGCCAACAGACTGACTACACGGGTTGGCATCATTGTGATTCGCCCTCCCCGCTATCCGCCTTGTTCTCTTCACTGGCCTCAATAATCTTTTTCTGCGCGGCTTCCTGCTGGGCCTTCACCGCCCGGTCGTAGCTTTCCGCCATGGCGAAACGAGCCTGAATTTGATACTGGTCAATGCGATCACGACGCTGTTGCAATTCATTGATCGCCATTTTTTCAAGCATGTGCCCCACGCCATTCATCAGATGCGTAACGGTCTTGCCGGCACGATCAATCTTCGCTCTGGCCCGAACAATCTGTGCCTCGTACCCCTGATAACTTTGCGTAGCAGCCTGACGGGTACGGACATAAGAGGCATAGATGGTTTCCATCCGTTGCACATCCACTTCCAGCTCTTTCAGGTGCTGAAAGGCTTCCGTCAGACGATCCTGGTAGTCCAGATTGACATTCCAGCTCAACACTCCGCGCAACCGCTTGATGCGACGGCGCGCTTCCTCACCTGAGGGACTCTGGTCGTTTTGATATTGCTGCTCCAGCTGATCGAGCTGCATACCAACAATTCGCTCATCTGCGGTAATCAGCATTTCCGGGCGGGGCGCCACCAGCAGTCGCTGAAGGCGATCACGAATACTGTCCCGTTGCTCCATACGCAACAGGATACGGGAGTCCAATTCACGGAAGCGGGCATCAATACCCGGCAGCAGAGGCTCGTAATAACGGCGGCGCATTTCGATCAGATCTTCATAGGCGGCCAGATCCTCCTGCCAGGCAATCATCCGCCGACGCATGTCTTCCAGGTCCAGGTAATTTTTCAACAACACCTGAAAATCATTGGACGCCATCAAATCCATCAAATAGTAGGTTTCCGGGGTTTCCGGTAATTCACGCAGGCGCACCAGCCAGTTGCTGTCCAGCTTGATCTCTTCGCGCACCATGGCCCTGAAGAAATTACCGTTACGGATGCTCTCGATGGAATCGTTAAGACGTGTTCGCTCCACACCAAAGGCATCCAGCGCGCTACCGTAAAGCAGTGCGGCTTTGCCATGCATTTCCAGATTGGCGTAGGAATAGGGGACGCCCAACAGACTTTCCTGGACCGCCTTGTTGGTGGGGTTACGCTTGAACAGAATGGTCCACGGTACCAGCGCCCGGTCAAAACGCTGCAGCGCCACATCGGACCAGCCCGAGCCCAACAGAGCCTTGTTGGAGAAGGGCCCTTCAAGGCGCACCCGGTCCAGATACTGCTTGGCCTCTTCCGGCTGCTCCGCCTCCAGCAGCCGATAACCCAGTACCAGGTTGGCCTTGTCCCGAATCCCCAGAGAGGGCTCATCTTTCTTGCTGACCTGGATCTGACCGGTCTTGTCCAGCTGATTGAGACCTTTCTTCTCTTCACCAGAAAGGATCAGGGCAATACCCAGGTTATAGCCAGCAAACCCTTCGTAACCGGAAACGTTTTCCAGCTTTTCCAGAATCTCGATAGCTTCTGAAAAACGGCCATTCACCGTATAGATCTGGGCTCGCAACAACCGCTCATCATTACGAACACTTTCCGGTACCGTGCCCTCGATCCGGTCGATGGTATGTACCGCATTCAGCTTTTCGCCTTTCTCATAAAAAATACGCGCCAGCCGATAGGCCGCTTCATTCTTGATCTGTTGATCTACATCGCCTTCCAGCACCGCGTTGATGGCGCGGCCCGCCTTGCGGTGCATGCGATAGGACAGCTCGAAATCCCCCACCGAGAATTCGGCATGGCCTGAGTCGATGTGCAGGGGGTCCAGTCGCTGTTCGTCTACCCGATAGTACTGCTCCAGCTCGGCATCCAGGCGGGAGATAGCATCAAAATACAGCCCCTGCTCGGCATAATAGAACGCCTCCCCCAGGAACAGGTCCCGGGGCTGGGAGTCAGAAGAGTCTTCCGCCCAGGCCGGCACCATGGCGCACAGCCCGAACAGCACAATGTGACGGAAAGCCATGAATTACCGGTCTTTAAAGTTAATGGTGTTACCCGAGCCAAACAGGGAAATTTCCACCAGACGCGGGCCCTGCTCCTTGGTAAAGGTGTGGCTCGCAGTTTCCTGGAAATCCTGACCGGAAACGGTCACTTCCAGCTTGTGCTGGCCGGCGCGAACATTGCCGGTGTAAATGCGCTGCACCCCACCCGCCTTGAGCGCCTCCAGCTCTTTAAAGGTATAGACGTGATGCATCACGTCTTCGCCATCCACCCTGATATCCACAGAGTCCACACGCGCATCCTGTTCGCCCGCCATGGACACAAACACTGAAACCTGGGTATTGGAGGGGTAGATCAGTTTTTCTTCTAGCTGCAGTAGCTCAGTAGAAATAGCCAGCACGTCCTGCTTAATGTCCTGAACTTGCTCGTCCAGACCCTTGATCTTGTCACGGGATACATCATCCGCTGCCGCCACCCACTGCGCCAAAGTCAGCATCACCGCCAGCGAAAACACTCTAACTACTTCAAACATAACGTCCCCAGGGAGCATCCCTTAAGAATTCTTTTAGTCCATCTGACCATGACCGGATCACCAAATCCTCCGACTGGTACACATTTCTGTAAGTTGAAAGCATTATTTTTTGATATATAACAAGTACCTAGCCACCAACTTTAAAGCATGATATTCAAATGAAACATATTGAATAATCCTGCCAAAACAAAGGCGACCCACCCCGCCCTGACTACCGCTCATGCGGCGCGCTACGGTTTTCTGTGAGCCACATCACGACTCCTCTCCCCCTTCCCAGCCCCCATTCGGTGCGGCACACTGCCCCAACTGGCGGAGAACCGAACATCATGCGCGACCACCTCAACAGTGGATTTACCATTCTCAAACGAGCCATCAGGCTTTGGCTGGACAGCAATGCCGGCAGCTACGCGGGGTCGCTGGCGTTTTTCACCCTGTTTTCGCTGGCACCGGTGATCATTCTGGCGGTCAAGGTCACCTCACTGGTGATGACCAGCGACGCTGCCATGGCTGAGATTCTTGCCCAGCTGGAAAGCACTGTGGGGCCTGCTGCCACGGAGGAAATCCGCAATCTGATTGCCAAGACCCAGGCCCCGACCCAGGGCCTGCTGGCAGGGGCATTGAGCTTGTTGGTGATCATCATCGGTGCCACTACCGTATTTGGTCAGATGCAGCACTCCATGAACACCATCTGGGAAGTCGCTCCCCGGCCCTCACGCAATACCATCATCGCCCTGATCAAGAGCCGGCTGCTGTCCCTGACTGTGGTGATATCACTGGGATTCGTACTGCTGGTCTCCCTTCTACTGAATGTGATCGTTCACTCACTGATGGCCTACGCCGGCCACTGGCTACCCTTTCACGGCAGCCTGGCTGTCGCCATGGAGATGCTGGTATCACTGCTGGTCATCACCCTGCTCTTTGCCACCATGTTTCGGGTCTTGCCGGATGTGGTCCTGCGCTGGAAAGATGTCCTGCTGGCCGCCCTGATTACCGCCGTCCTGTTTTCAATTGGTCGCGCCCTGATTGCCCTGTACCTGACTTATACCGCCACCGCCTCCACCTATGGCGCGGCCGGCTCACTGGTGGTTCTGCTCATGTGGGTGTATTACTCCTCCATGATTTTGCTGTTTGGTGCCGCCCTGGCCCGAGCGATATGCGAACACCGCAATGTGACCATCCGCCCACGGAATACTGCCATTCGAGTGCGCCGAGAACTGGTTCACTGAGTTTTTTACAGCCCTGCCCGACACGGGCAGGTATCCTTGGCATTTACCCTTTGTCCACCTTGCTGTTCGGAGAGTGCATGTTCGCTGTACGCCTGCTTCCCCTTGTTGTCCCCGCTCTGCTTTTTATTCAGCCTGCCCATGCTGCCAAGGAAACGGCCTCGAACACTGAAGCCACCCTCACCGAGGAAAGCTTTCGCCAATGTGTGAGCGATCTGCAGCATCAAGCCATCAAGGCCGGCGTTGCAGAGCAAACCGTCAAGGACAGCCTGGCCAAAGTGAGCCTGAACCAGAAGGTCATTGAGCTGGATCGCAGCCAACCGGAGTTCACCAGCAGCTTCGCCGACTACTACACTCGTCGGGTCAGCGATACCCGGGTGAAGACCGGCCGAGAGCGCTACCGTGAGTTGCAGCCATTGCTAAAGGAGCTGACCCGCGAATACGGAGTGCCGGGCCACTATCTGGTGGCGTTCTGGGGGCTGGAAACCAACTACGGGGGCTATCTGGGCTACATCCCTACCCTGGACGCCCTGGCCACCCTGGCCTGCGAAGGTCGGCGCGGCGAATACTTCACCGGAGAACTGTTTAACGCCCTGCGCATTGTCGAGGCTGGCGATGCCCGCGCCGACACCATGCAAGGCTCCTGGGCCGGCGCCATGGGCCAGACCCAGTTCATGCCCGCCATTTTCCTGCGCTACGCCACAGACCATGATGGCGATGGCCGTCGCGATCTGTGGGGCAGCCGGGAAGACGCTCTGGCGTCAGCGGCCAATTTCCTGCGTGATCTGGGCTGGGTGAAAGAGCAGCGCTGGGGCAGGGAAGTCAAACTGCCGGAAAACTTTGATTATCAGCTCACCGGCTTTGCCCACAAGCGCAGCCTGACCGACTGGGCGAAGCACGGCATCACCATGCCCAATGGCCAGCCCCTGCCTGCCGCCGAGATGGAAGCTGCCGTGATTGTGCCTTCCGGCCACAACGGCCCCGCCTTCCTCGCCTATGATAATTTCCGCGTGATCATGGGCTGGAACCGCTCAGAGGCCTACGCCATTGCTGTAGGCCGGCTTGCTGATCGCATCGCCGGGGCGGGCACGCTTGCCCAGCCGCCAGTACCCGCCCCCCGTCTCAACCGCGAACAAGTGACCCTGGCCCAGCGGGTACTGAACAGCCAGGGATTCGGTGCGGGCAAGGAAGATGGCTTGATGGGCCCCGGCACCCGCAAGGCCATTGCCCGTTACCAGCAAGCCAACGGCATGGTGCCTGACGGCTTTCCGGACGCTGAAGTCCTGAATGCATTGGGCATTCTCGACGACAGCCAATAAGCCACTCCAAATCATCGGCGGTGGGTGACCCTCACCCGCCGTCCGTGGCATGCTCTGGATTCGATTCAAGCGGAGCGAATCATGCGTCCTGTTCTTGTCACCTTGCTGGGCAGTCTTGCCCTCACCGCCTGCGCCGACAACAGCGCATCACTATCACCCCAGACAGATGACACCATCATCGCCAGCGAAATTGGCAGTGGCCTCCATCACCCTTGGGCACTGGCTTTTGTTTCTGATAGCGAATGGCTGGTGACCGAACGGCGCGGCACCCTGCGGCGCCTGGTCGATGGCTCCTTGCACTCCACTCCGGTCAGCGGGGTGCCAGAGGTGGTAGCCAAAGGCCAGGGTGGCCTGATGGACATTGGCCTGCATCCTGATTTCGCCAACAATCAACGTCTGTACCTGAGCTATGCCAAACCTTGCGGGGATAACGGCGGGACCACTGCGGTCGGATATGGCATCTACAGGGAAGGCACCCTTTCCGATTTCCGCGATATCTATGTGGCTGAAAAATCCTGCACCAATACCGCCAAACATTTCGGCGGCAGAATCCTGTTCGATAATGACGGCTACCTGTTTCTGAGCATCGGCGATCGCGGCCAGCGCGATCGAGCCCAGGACACCAGCGACCCGGCAGGCAGCGTTCTCAGGTTGCGCGAGGATGGCAGCATTCCCGCTGACAACCCGCTGGCCGGACAGAAGGGCAAGGCTGCCGAAATCTGGAGCTGGGGCCACCGTAATCCGCAGGGCATGGCACTGCACCCGCAAACCGGCAAACCCTGGCTGAATGAACATGGTCCCCGCGGCGGTGACGAGATCAACGCCCCCGAGCCGGGCATCAATTATGGCTGGCCGGTGATCACCTACGGCCGCGAGTACTATGGGCCAAGCATCGGTGACACCGAAAAGAAAGGCTATGCCCAGCCGCTACTGCACTGGACGCCGTCCATCGCGCCCTCAGGTATGGCATTCATCACCAGTGACCGCTATCCGGACTGGCAAGGTGACGTGGTCAACGGCGCCCTGAAACTGGCCCACCTCAACAAAGTCACGTTTGACGGCACTACCCCCACCCGCGAAGTTCGTCTGCTGCAAGACCGCAACGAACGCATCCGTGATGTAAGACAGGGACCGGACGGTTATCTGTACCTGCTCACCGACAGCAGCAACGGCAAGCTGCTCAGACTGGAACCGGCGGAATAGAGAATCAGAAGCGAGTTTCGAGTTTCGAGTTTCGAGTTTCGAGTTTCGAGTTTCGAGTTTCGAGTTTCGAGTTTCGAGTTTCGAGTTTCGAGTTTCGAGTTTCGAGTTTCGAGTTTCGAGTTTCGAGTTTCGAGTTTCGAGTTTCGAGTTTCGAGTTTCGAGTTTCGAGTTTCGAGTTTCGAGTTTCGAGTTTCGAGTTTCGAGTTTCGAGTTTCGAGTTTCGAGTTTCGAGTTTCGAGTTTCGAGTTTCGAGTTTCGAGTTTCGAGTTTCGAGTTTCGAGTTTCGAGTTTCGAGTTTCGAGTTTCGAGTTTCGAGTTTCGAAGAGCAAACCCCACACTAAGCGCAAGCCAAAGCTTTTTCTTGGTTCGTCGCGGATTAGCGGGAAAGGCACTATTCAGCCCGACAGCTGACGCAAAACCCGACTCGCCAGAAGGTCAATACCGTGGGAAGGTGCTTGCACGCGAAGGGTTAAAAAGATTCGCGTGCAAGCACCCTCCCACAGCGTTGTTGCCAGCCATTAACCCTTGGCGTACCAGCACCAGTCCACATTCACGCAGGAAGGCTATTTCGCGGTCGCACGCCCGCTCCCACGGCGAGTGGGTAATCACCCCATCTTTAGCGTTTGGGCGAACTGTTGCACCTGTGGGAGCGGCGGTTCCGCCGCGAAATACCTTGCCAGGCGCTACCGCGCATCGTGGCCGAACGTCCACTCCCACAACACACTCAACCCCATGCCGGTCACTGAACGAGGGAGCGTCGCTGGCGGCGCGACAACCCACATCGTTAATAACTGATTTGCCACTGAGCACACAGGGTCCACAGAGAAAACCTGTCTTTCCTCAGTGAACCCTGTGCCCTCTGTGGTGAAAAGGCTTTTGATCCTGGTCTGGGATCGCACCGCCACCGAGCGCAGCGAATAACCGACGCTACGGCAATGAGAGGGAGATTAAATCAGGCTTTCCCGGAAATCCGCGATGAACCTTTGTCTTTTACGCTTTTGATTTTCGCAACTCGAAACTCGTCACTCGAAACTCACCCCTTCAGAACCCCACCGACGTCACCAGCTGGAAACTGCTCTCGCTGGTGATGGTGTCATCATCGGTATAGGCATACTCAAACGCGAAGCGCAGCGGCGCGCGGTGGAACAGCAACAGTTCCGCATCCAGCCCGACAATCGCCTGATTCAGTTCCAGCTCCACCGGGCCGAAATCCAGATCGTAATGACGATAGCGCAGGTGCAGTGCCTCACGACGCAACGACACCGGGAACTTGAAGGAATACCAGGGCAAGTTGATCACCTTGGAAACACTGGCTTCGCCAAACGCCACCTGCTCTGCATAGTAGGTGCCTTCCAGCGCCGGAATCACAACCCGGGAAGGATCGTTGGCGATGAAGTCCTGCTGCTCGTCCAGCTCCACACCACGACGTTCAAACTGATTGATTGCCGCATCGCTTCGGGATAACTGACCACGGGCACCCAAATAGAACTCGGCCGGCAAATCGGTCATCAGACTCAGGGTTCCGCCATAGGTAGCGTCATCCCGGTCGTCCACTCCATAACCGGTAATACCAAAGTGCTTGTTGGGCAGGAAACTGTTACCAAAACGCGTAGTGCGATTGAGACGCCAGGTCCCCGCCAACGGTTCACGCTCATCCAGGTGATAATCCTGATACCAGGTGCCAGCCAGCTCGCTGTACCAGTAACCGGACTGCAACATCGGCAATCGCAGCTCGGCACTCAGCCCATGGTCCCGCGCCTCTTCCGGGAGAGCCTCCCGGTCCAGTTGATCGTCCTGCACCCAGTATTGTTTCACCCCACCAATGAGGAAAAACTGGCTGTTGTTATAGCCCACCCCTGCCAGCTTGGTGAGATCTTCATCACGATAGGCAAACAGGGAAAATTCATTCTGTTCCAGCGGATCCGCGAAACGCACATTGACGTTGTACAGGGTATGCGTGTCCGTCTCGTCCTGCGGCGTGCTCTCATCATCGTCTTCCACATACAGGCTGGCGGAAAGATCGGTGGCGCTGTAGCGCATGGCAGTCCAGGAGTGATAACGACGATCCAGACTCAACGCCTGTGGTTCACTTTGCACCGTCAGGTTGTCCGCCGCGCCTTCCGCGGTATCCCAAAGCAGCGTCCGCTCCACCGGGGCTGCCACCTGCGGCTGCAACGGCTTGAGGTAGTAACCGTAATGATCCGCCTGAATCGCCACCGCCAGCACCTGATCATCATCCAGCAAGCGGGCACCGACGATATCGTCCTCCGCCAGCACCCGGCTCACCGCACCCCCTTCGGCAGCAACCCGGTACAGGGTTGAACCTAGCTCGCTGTTGGCCACAAACAATACCCGCCCCTGGCTGTCCACATCCGCTATGACTCCGTAGTAACCCTGGTACTGATACAGCGCGGTGCGGTTACGGAACAAAGTGCGAGTGGAGCCGTCCTGTACGAAGTAATAGAGATCGTCCCCTTTCACTTCCACGCCGGAGTTGACCTGGGCATAGAAACGGTCGCCCACATACAGCTGTGGCTGATCGTAGGAACTGGCCACATCGAAATAGACCGGCTCCCCCGCAGCGGTATAACCCTGCATGATTCGGCCGCGGGTCTCGTCATTCAGATAGGCACTTTCACTGTACAGCCCCTGATAAATCCGCCACGGCGTGCTGTAGGCACTGGCAACGGACCAGGTCTCGCCGTCATGCCTAATCAGCTCGCCCGCCCGATATGTGGAGCGCTGTTTCTGCACCTCCCCGTTTTGCCGGTTCAGCACCACATGGAAAGGGGCACGGACATCTTCGGGGCTGGCGAGAAAAAAGATCTCCTGATCATCGCTGTTCAGCGCAGTGAAGTGTTTGGAGGTCAACAACGGCTCACCTTCGCTGACCACCGCCAGCTGTGCCTGCTGCTTCTGCTGGTTGGCCCAGTCGGCAAAGGTGTTGTCGAAATTGTTGCCGATGGCGGTGCGCAGCGGCGCATTGGTGACAAAGGGCAGGTACCAGTAGCGAGAACGCACCTTGAAATAGCTGTTGGTGGCATCCAGCCCGTAATTATCCGCCAGGTAATACTGGTAGTGACTCCCCACCACATAACTGGCCTCCCCGTAGGGGAAATACAGCGTCTGGTTGTAGACCCGCTCCGGCTCAAGATAGCCGGCCCTGGCCTGGGCGTTTACCAGGGCATCAAAACGGCCGCTGTAAAGCCGGCCACCATTACCGTGACGGGATTCGTTAAGTACCGCATTGCCTTCCAGCATGAAAGAGGACTCAAAGGCGTTGGGCACAATGGCAGGAATGAAGGGCGTCATCAGACTGCCGTTGCCGAGCAGCTTGTGCAGGGCACTGGACACCTTGTTGTCCTTGGCGTTGATCTGATAGTTATGCGCCGTCTCATGAAACAGCAGCACATCCAGCCAGGAGGTAGTGGAAAAGTAATCTACCGCCGCCGCGCCGCCCACATAATTGATCTGGCGATTGTGCGGAAACTGGGTGGAAAAACCATTGGCAATCTGGTTGTTGTCGGAGATTAATCCCACATACAACGGCGAGTCCATCTGATAGCCAAAAGTGGCCTCATAATCAGGCTGTAGATGTTGCTGAGCGCCAGCCGCATGTTCCGCAAAGCCCTTGTTCTTCTCGGTGAAAATCAGCTCGGTATTACGCACCGAAGCCTTGTAATAAGCGTCATCATGGGGCACGACGGTTTGGTTGCGCTGCACCAGGGTTTCAGCCTGTACCAAGCTAACCGCCATCGCCCCCAACAACCCCAGACTGAACGACCCTCTCATCCTGCTACCTCATTCCTGACCGGAGCCAATACTCAAGCAGAACATTCCGCCAGCTCCATTACACATTCTCACAAAAATTACCGAACGAACCAGCACGCGCCACTGCACATCAACTGAGCCACACCGAGTCACAATCTAACCTTTGTCTCGGTCGACCCGACCTTCTTTTGCCTTAGGGCGGCGCCGGGAATGCCTTGCAGGTGTATAACGAGTCATCTCGGCTACCTCCTTCATTCGATAATAACGACGAGGCCAGCCATGCAAATCCCTACCCTGTTCCCGCCTCGCGGGCTAGCAGCACTCACTCTCACTATCAGTCTTGCAGCCTGTGGCGGCGACAGCAGCAGTTCCGGGACACAAACACCCGATGCCAATACGTCCACAGCGATACCCAATGTCAGCGAACCGGCGCCAGAGCTTCCTGCTTCCGAGCAGGCCAACTTGATCTGGCCAGACGCCTACCAACGGGCACAAGACTACCCAAACACCGTAACCCTGCCACAAAAGCTCATCACCATGCGTGACGGCATTCGCCTGGCAGCCACGGTGACTCTGCCGGCAGACGCCGCAGGCAACCCCATCAATCAGCCGTTACCCGTTATCGCCACCTTCACTGGCTACAACCAGTTCTACTCCGCGGGTGCATTTGCTGATAACGAGCTGGTGCAAAGAGGGTATGCCTACATCACCGTAGACATGCGTGGCACCGGCGCTTCGGAAGGCAGCTGGCAGGCATTCAGCCAGATTGATCATGATGATATTGCCGAGCTTTTGGACTACATCACGATACAACCCTGGAGCAACGGCACTATCGGCATGAATGGGGCTTCCTACATGGGCATCACTGGCCTTCTGGCTGGCGCCAGTGAAGACCCGGCAGTGAAAGCTATTTTTGCCGTAGTCCCCATGGGGGATGCCTATCGGGATGTGGTTTTTGGGGGCGGGCAGATCAACGCAGGCTTTATTCCCCTATGGATTACGCTGGTTACCGGACTCAGTCTGATTCCCACCCCTGCGGGGTTTGACAATAACGACCCGAGCTATGCACTGACGACCCTGCTGCAACACCTGCAAGGCGCACTGACCGATTTTCAGCTACCCGTTGTCGCTGGCGCTCTCATCGGCGACGAAAACCGTTATGACACTGAATTCTGGCGCATCCGTTCTCCACTGGAAATAATCGACAAGGTCAGCGCTCCCACCTTTGTGGTGGGTGGATTGCACGATATTTTCCAGCGAGGGGAACCGCTCATCTATGAAGGCCTCAAGGCGCATACCAATGCCAAACTGCTGATCGGTCCGTGGACACATCTGCAAGGCTCATTTGGTGAAGGCTTGCCGGCCGATGGCGTTCCTGATCTGGCCAATATTCGCCTGGCCTGGTTTGATCATTACCTCAAGGGTATGGATACCAGCGCTGATAGCTATCCACCGGTCACGCAGTACTACAAAGGCAGCGAGCGCTATGTCACCGCCTCAGACTGGCCTCACCCTGAAGCCCATGCAGAAACATTCTACCTGCATGGCAAACCCCTTCTGCCATTGCTGGGCACCATTACCCGGCAAGCACCAGGCGCCAGTTACCAGACCAGCCTTTTACAAACGCCTCTCAACGGCCTTTGCTCAGCCAGCGCCAGCCAGTGGACCGCAGGTGTACTGGGTATGATCACCCCTCCCTGCGCCGAGCAGGACAACCTGACCAATCTGTTGGAAGCGGTCTACACCAGCGAACCCCTACCCGAGGCAATGGCCATCAATGGTCCGATTACCGGACAGATCTGGGCTTCTACCACAGCCTTCGACACCAATGTAACCGTGCGCATCAGTGTAGTTGATGAAAACGGAATTGCCCGGCCACTAACCCATGGCATCCAGATGGCATCCATGAGCGCCAACGATCCAGAACGCGCCCGCTACATGGATAACAAATTGATCCAGCCCTGGCATCCGTACAGCGCTGAAAGCCGCCAGACCATTACCCCGTTCAAACCGTTTCTGGCTGACGTAGAAGTCTTCCCCACCAGTGCGGTGATTGCGGCAGGTGAGCGTCTGCGTGTTAGCGTAGGGGCCAGCGATCTTCCCCATGGCATCAGCCCGATCCCGGATCTGCTGACAAGCCTGCTGGGGGCATTGACCCTCTACAGCAGCCCCAACATGCCATCCCGTGTGAATATTCCCTTGGTACCGACAGAGTCAGTGCAATCGCATTTCAACCCGCAAAGCTGAAAGCGAATCGCACTGACAGGTTTGCTAATGGGAGAGGGCCACACCATCACGTTTGGCCCTACTCCTAAAAGCGGCTGATGAAACCGAGGTTGATGGTAGTAAGATCAAAGTCGTCATCATCGTCCAGCTGTACCCACTCGGCATAAATCGCCGCCGTGTCGCTCAGATTGACATCTACACCAGCACCGTAGGAGGGATCACTGGCTGTCACTTCTTCGCTATCACGAAATGTAGTAGATCCAAGTAAAGAGCTGACGGTAAATTCAGTGGTGACCTCAGCCTTCGCGGTTGAATGCCCCAGCAACACATAGGGTGCCACCGGCTGACGACGGTCCAGCCCCAGTTTGAGATAAGCGCCCACCAACCATTCGGGATCGATATTGACGCTAAGGCCACCTTCGCTGAGTTCATCATCATCGATGCCGTAACCCAGGCGCCCCTCCAACGCCACATAGGGGTTAACTTGCACCCCAAAACGGGTCTGAAGGCCTGCTGGCTCAATATCTTCGTCGTCAGTTTCCTGACTCAACATGCTGTAATGCGCCCCGAAGTAACCATCCTGGGAATACACATCATCAGCCCAGGCCGGCCCATGAAGTGCAACCAGGGTTAGCGGTACGAGCGACATGGCTTTTTTCATTTTTCATCTCCATGAATACAGATAGATACGACTTTAACAGAGTGTCACATCGTCGTCACAACAGGCCCGGCGAAAATTCGTTGTGCGCATGTAACTACAGCGAAAAGCAGGCTTTTTCTTTTGTGTGTGGGGGGCTACAGGTACCAAAGCATCTGAAGGCCATTCCCAAGGATGAGTACCTGCCTTGAAACTTCAGTTCGTAGAGCGACAAAAAAAGGCCGCACAAAGGTGCGGCCCAACGACCTGTGCCAGGGGGCAGCAGGTTATCGGCATTCACAACACGTCAGCGGCCACCCGTAACGAGGCGAGGCCAGCATGCTGGAATCAGCAGAAATCGGTGTAGGGTGGTGAGGCAATACGGGGTAGGCACCCGCGATGTCGACAGGTCATAATGAGCTCTCCCAAGTCCATTTGTTCGCTCTCGGCCCACTTCTAAATATATTTTTCAGGCCGTTATTATTGCTCAAGGCTGTTTATATGCAGCTGTAAGCGTAAACACAATCCTTAGGTTACGGCTACAGGCTCAGCGGTCGATTTCGCCGGGTTTACGGTTGAAGCAACATCCATCCCGGCGTCTCAATGATTCCGAATATGCGCCGCCAAAACCGGATAAACCGTGAACCAGCTCACACCGCACAAAACAGAACAAACAATTTCCAGAGCGTTACTTATCTCACACCGGCAGACAAGGATTCTGGTTGCACAAACTGGCCGGTGACTGGGAAATGTACCGTCACCATCAACCCGCCATGGGGATGATTGGCCAGACTCATCTCGCCGTGATGCATATCCACGATACGTTTGACGATGGCCAGCCCCAGGCCGCTGCCACTTAATGTCCGCGCCTTCTCTCCACGGGAAAAAGGTTGCAACAACAGGGGAATATCCTCTTCCTTGACGCCCTTGCCATGATCCCGCAGGGTCAGCACCACCACGTTGTCCTTGACGGCAGTGCGAATCTCTACCGGCGACGCCCCATACTTGAGAGCATTACCAATCAGGTTCGCCAACATACGCTTCACCGTGAGTCGCTTGAGCATCATCCGCGGCAAATCATCCAGCTCGAAACGCAGCTGCTCCGGCGGATACTTGCCCGCCACTTCCTGGATCAGCCCATTGAGATTTTCAAAATCCGGAGTCTCGTCGGCACCATCCCGGATAAAGGCAATGAACTGATCGAGGATGGCGTCCATGTCTTCGATATCCTCAATGATACCTTTCGCCAACTCCTCGTCTTGCATGAACTCTGCAGACAGCCGCAAACGGGTAAGCGGGGTACGCAAATCATGAGACACGCCCGCCAGCAACAGGGCTCGATCCCGCTGCGCCTGCTGCAAATCACTGGTCATGCGATTAAAGGCCGCATTCACCGCCTGGATTTCCTCCGGCCCGATGGCGGTATCCAGCACTGGCACCGCCTCACCGCGCCCCACTTTCAGCGCCACTCTCGCCAGTCTGCGCAAGGGCAGATTCAAACCCCGAGCAATTAACAGGCCGCCAATAATGGCCAGCAACGGCACCGTCACCCCCCAACCAAGCAACAGGTAGCGGTCATAGTCGCGAAAGAATTCCATCGGCACCCGCAGCCAGTTTCCCTGGAAAGAGGGGGCATTTACCCATAGCACGGGCTGACGATTATCTTCCAGCCGCACCGTCACCGGCTCATCCAGCATCTGCTCCAGTTCTTCCCGAAAGCGACTGACCACTGGCTGTGACAGCAGCATGGTGCCCTGGTGAAGATTACTTGGCGTGGCCACCTCAATGCTGGTAGCACCAGCCAGTCTTCCCGCCAACCGGGCATCCTCACCACCCTGCTCCGCAAATGCCAGCTCTGCTTGTAGCACCGTCAACCGCGCGTATTCCCGGATACCAGGCAAGTAAGCATTACGCGCAAAAAACCACAGGGTCAGCGCCTGACTGATGCCAATCACCAGCCCCACCACAATGGCGGAACGGACAAAGGCGGTGCGAGGATAAAACTTCACTGGCAACATTCCATGACTGTTTGGGCAGAGAATAGCAGGTCGGACGTCGGACGTCGGACGTCGGACGTCAAAACCCAAACCATGCCCCCCCGGAAATGCAAGGATAATGCAGCCGAGATTCAGCCTCGTCTGTACAGCGTCAGACATCCGACTTCAGACGTCAGACCTCCCTCAATCCGGAACAAACACATAACCCACCCCCCAGACCGTCTGGACGTAACGCGGCTTGGAGGGGTCATCTTCCAGCAGGCGACGCAGACGCGACACCTGTACATCAATGGAGCGCTCCATGGCAGACCACTCACGGCCACGAGCCAGGCTCATCAGTTTGTCTCGGGTGAGCGGCTCGCGGGGGTTCTGCACCAGCGCCTTGAGCACGGCAAATTCGCCGGTGGTCAAACTCTGCGGATCACCATCGCGGGTCAGGGTGCGGTTGGCCAGATCCAGGGTCCAGGGCCCAAAACTCACCTGACCTTCTTCCTTGCTCGGCGCACCCGGCAGCTCACGCACATGGCGGCGCAGCACTGCCCGAATACGGGCATCCAGTTCCTTGGGATTGAACGGCTTGGGCAGGTAATCATCCGCCCCCGCATCCAGCCCTTCAATACGCTCCGCATCATCGCCCTTGGCGGTCAGCATGATGATCGGCAGGCCGTTCTCCGCATCCCGCAGGCGACGGCAGATGGACAAACCGTCTTCACCGGGTAGCATCAAATCCAGAACCATGAGTGAATAGATTTCACGGGACAAGGCACGGTCCATCTGCTCGGCGTCTGCCACCGCCTTGACAGTGTACCCGGCCTCTTCCAGAAACCGTTGCAACAGGCTGCGCAGGCGCGCATCGTCATCCACGACGAGAATCTTGTCTTGTTGTTCGCTCACTGGTCCTCCCGGCATCTGCATCGACAAGCAGACGTAAAATTGACGCAACAGAACTATTTCAGCGTCTGATTTACGCATTATGCTGCGAACGTGCAAGAAAATGGCATGACCAGATTGTTTAAAAACATTGCTACCGACGGCGGCGCAGGCAACTGGGACCGTTGTTTTACCGCCATTATCCAGACAATAAATGAGAAAAGGGGTCGACCTTGCGCGAGCGCCTCCAACAGATTCCACCGGTACCTCGTGTCATTCTGGGCACCGTACTGGCCATCATTCTGCTGGCCGTATTCAAACCACCTGCTGACACTCAGGATGTCAGCGAACATTTTGACCGGGTACGTTATGTACTGGCAGAACCTGCTGCCCGAGCGCCACAGATACAGTTGTTTGGCCGGGTTCAGTCTCCCCGCGCCGCCAGCCTCACCGCAGTGGTCACCGCCAACGTGGCCGAGATCCCGGTACGGGCCGGCAATCGGGTGAGTCAGGGCGACCTGATGATCCAACTGGATGACACCGAAGCCGCACTGGCCCGTGACCGCGCCAAGGCCGCCCGTGATGAAGCCCGCGCCCAGCTGGACACCACCCGCCTGCGCTACGACAGCGACAAACAGAACCTGGTACTGGAAAAGAAACTGGCCAGCCTGGCCACCGACAACCTTGAACGTCTGCAATCCCTGCGCGGCAAGAATCTGGTCTCCCAGACCCAGCTGGATCAGGCAGAAGAAGCCAAGGCCCGCGCCGATTTGTCACTGGCCCAGCGCCAGCTCAGCGTGAATGATTTCCGCAATGAGCTGGCGCGCATGGAAGCCCGCCTGGCCAGTGCAGAGGCCCAATTGAAACAGGCTGAAATCGACCTGGGCCGCACCCGTGTTGACGCGCCTTTCGATGGCACTGTCACCAATGTGGCGGTGGCTCCCGGTGAGCGGGTACGCCCCGGCGAACCGTTAATCAGCCTGTTTGCCGACACCGAGCTGGAAGTGCGCGCCCAGATCCCTGACCGCCACCTGCCGGCCATTCGCGAAGGCTTGATGCAGGGCGATCTCGCCGCCAGCACCCAGCTGGAAGGCCAAACCCTGGCGCTTCACCTCAAGCGTCTGGCCGGGGATGCCATGGATGCCCGTGGCGGCATCGACGGTCTGTTCGAGTTTGCCGATGGCGTGCCTGCAGCAGCCCTTGGTCGCCCGATCACGATTACTCTGACCTTGCCCAAACAGGATCAGCTGCTGGCGCTTCCAGCCACTGCCCTGCATGGACTGGATCGCCTCTATCGCATAGACGATGACAACCGCCTGCAACGGGTGGAAGCAGAAATTGTTGGCGAATCCATGGACGGCAACCAATCCCTGCTGCTGCTCAAGGCCCAGCAACTACGCCAGGGCGAGCGCATCATGACCACCCAATTGCCCCAGGCCATTGTCGGTTTGCCGGTAGACCCGCAGCCGGTGCCCGGCAGCAATGCCGACACCGGGGCCAACGATACCGCGGAGGCCAAGGGTGAGTGAGCCTCGCGGTCTGATCGCCAATTTCACCGGACACAAGGTCGCGGCCAACTTGCTGATGCTGTTGATGTTGATGCTCGGCCTGCTGGGCCTGACCCGACTCAACACCCAGATGTTCCCGAACTTCGAGTTCGATTACGTCACGGTGACCATCCCCTGGCGCGGTGCCAGCCCGGAAGATGTGCAACGCTCCATTACCATTCCTGTTGAACAGGCGATCAAGACCCTGCCCAACACCAAAAAACTGATCGCCCGCTCCCAACAGGGCGCTGCCGCCTTTTTTATCGAACTGCAGGCGGGCACCGATCTTGGCCTGGCACTGGACGAGGTTCGCCAGCGCATCGACTCCATCCGTAATCTGCCACAGGACGCGGAACGCCCTGTCATTCAAAAGCTAACCCGTTATTCGCTGGTCACCAGCATCCTGCTCACCTCTGAAGACGGCAGCCTGGAAGAGCTGCGACATCTGGCGCGACAACTGGAACATGAACTGCTGGCGCTGGGCATCGGCAAGGTGGAATTCGCCGGTATGCCAGAAGAAGAAATGGCGATTCAGGTACCCGCCGGCACCCTCCATGATCTGCGCATGACGCTGGGGGAAATCGCCAATCGGGTACGCAGTTTCAGTCAGGACACCCCAGCCGGAACCGTGGGCCGGGACGATGCCGCCAAGCAACTGCGAGCACTGGGCCAACGTCGTGATGAGCGGGCCTTCGCTGAATTGCCACTGATCACCACCGCTGAGGGACAACAACTGACCCTCGGCGACGTGGCCATCATCGAGCGCCGCCCCCGCGATGATCAGGCCACCCTCTCCTGGCAAGGCACTCCCGCCATCGAACTGCAGGCCATGCGTGGCGAAGATGACGACATGCTGGAACTGGCCGACCGCATCCTGCTCTGGGGGGAACAACGGCGGGCCACCTTGCCAGAGGGAGTCACCCTGACCTTTCACTCACAGGCATGGAAACTGGTCGAAGAGCGCATCGCCACCCTGCTCTGGAACGGGATTTCCGGTCTGATTCTGGTGATCCTCACGCTTTATTTCTTCCTCAATGCGCGAGTGGCATGGTGGGTCACCGTGGGTATCCCGGTGTCGTTCATGGCCACACTGGGGCTGCTGTGGTTCTTTGGTGGCACCATCAACATGATCAGCCTGTTCGGCCTGATTCTGGCCCTCGGTCTGATTGTGGACGACGCCATTGTGGTGGGCGAAGACACGCTCACGCACCTGCAACAGGGAGAATCCGCCCACCGCGCCGCCCTGGGCGGTGCCCGCCGCATGTTCTGGCCGGTGGTGGCTTCGTCCACCACCACCATCGCGGCGTTTCTGCCGCTGGGCATGATGAGCGGTGCCATGGGCAAGATTGCCTTCGATATTCCGTTCGTGATGATCTGTGTGATCCTCGCCTCCCTGATGGAATGCTTCCTGGTGCTACCCGGCCATCTGCACCACAGTTTCCGAGGTTTGCAGATCAAAAGCAGCGGTTTGCGCCAACGCATCGACGAGGGCTTCAACCGGCTACGGGACGAAAAATTCCGCCCCCTTGTGCAATGGTCTGTGGAGCACCGCCACCTGGTCAGCGTATCCGCCATCTGCGCCTTCGTGCTGGCCCTCACGGTTGTCGCCACCGGCTGGCTCAAGTTCACCTTTTTCCCACCCGTGGACAGTGACCAGATTCGAGCCCTTGCCACCTTTACCTCCGGTACCGACCGCAGTCAGGTGGACAGCTTCCTCCATCACCTGGAAGGCACCCTCTACGAAACCAACGAGGAACTGGGAGGCCATCTGGTGCAAACCTCCATCATGCACCACGGAGCCCTGGCGGGTTTCCCCAGCCCCGGCGGCCGTCAGGACAAGGCTGGAGATGAATTCGGCACACTGATGGTTGAGGTGTACATCGGCCCCGACCGCGAGATCAGCAACAAGGAACTGATTGATGCCTGGCGTGAAAAGCTGACACTGCCGGCGGGACTTGAGCAACTGACCATTTCCCAACCCGAGGCAGGACCACCCGGCAAACCCATTGAGGTCAAACTGACTGGCAACGATGCAAACATCCTCAAGGAAGCCTCGCTGGCGCTACAGGAAAAACTGCGCGAGTTCAGCGGCGTCAGCAATGTGGACGACGACCTTCCCTACGGCAAGGAACAACTGACCTTTGAACTTACCCCGCAGGGACGCTCACTGGGACTCTCGCTGAACGATGTGGCCAGCCAGTTACGCTCGGCATTTGATGGCAATCTGGCTCAGCTGTACAACGAAGAAGACGAGGAAGTGGAAGTCCGGGTGATGCTGCCCGATCAGGAACGTCGTCGCTTCAGCGCTATCGAACGACTACCCATCATTACCCCGCAAGGAGAGGCCATTCCGTTACGGGATGTGGTCCGCTTTGATGCGCGCAAAGGGGTCGACCTGCTGCGCCGTGTGGATGGCGAGCTGGCCGTCACCGTCTATGCGGATCTGGACCCGGAACAAGGCAATGCCAACGCCATCATTGCCGCGCTCAACGAAGAGACACTTCCACGGCTCCAGGCCCGTTATGGCGTCGGCGTCGGCTATGAGGGCAAGCTCCAGGAGCAGGCAGAGAACCTCAAGGACATGGCCACCGGTGCCCTGCTGGGACTGGCCATTATCTATATTGTGCTGGCCTGGGTGTTCAGCTCCTATTCCTGGCCTCTGGCCATCATGACCGCGATCTTCTTCGGCCTGACCGGTGCCGTCATAGGGCATCTGTTCACGGCCCCCTTTGGCATCCATTTCTCCATGTTCTCCGCCATGGGGCTGTTCGGCCTGTCGGGCATTATCGTTAACGACTCCATTGTGCTGGTGAGCTTCTACAAACAGCTGATTGCGGAAGGCATGGACCGCTTTGATGCCATCGTGGAAGCCTGTGTGCGCCGCTTGCGAGCCGTGCTGCTCACCTCCATCACCACCATTGCCGGCCTGACACCGATCCTGTTTGAAACCTCCATGCAGGCCCAGTTCCTCAAGCCCATGGCAGTGAGCCTGGTGTTCGGTCTGCTGTTCGGCACGGGTCTGATCCTGCTGGTCGTACCCGCCATGCTGATGATCATTGAGGAGCAACGTGATCGCACCGAACACCTTGCCCGCATTCTTGCTCCCGGCAACTGGGGAAACCTGCTGCAAGCCACCTGGCGTTTCGACCCGCAACATTACCGCCAGCAACCTGGCCCTACCGGCCTGGGCGGGCACCTGTGGTGGGTGATACTTCTGGGTCCATTGCTGCTACTCAAACTGCTCGGCATGCTGCCCGCCCTGATCAGCAGCCTCAAAGCCGGGGATCTGCTGGTGGCAATCCCTGCCGGCGTAGTCTGGCTGATAATGGTAGCGCTGGGCGCCCTGTTCCTGTGGCAGCTGTTCCAGCGCAAGCGCTCTGCCCCTGTCAGCGCCCGCCGCTGGCTAATGCTGACTGGCGCAGGGGGGCTACTGGTGGCAATCCTGGCCCCTTGGGCCGGAGAGCCCGGCATCAACCTCGCCCAGCACTTCTGGGATGTGGCGAAAAGCACCGTGTGGTACAGCCTGATCATCCTGCCGCTGCTGTTCTGGACCCGCCGCAGCGCCAGCACCCTGACGAGGTAGCAACCAGGCGCGAGTTACGAGTTTCGAGTTACGAAAGGCAAAACCTGGGCGCAAGATTTCAGCCGTTTGAGGGGTTCGAAACTCGTTACTCGCAACTCGAAACGACCTCCTCGCTTCTGCCCGGATCGCTGACAGGCAAGCTGCTACAGCAATTCAGCACCGTAGAGTCTGAACCGTATCACGATTCACCGCTGCTTTTGCCGACATTTTGTGTCACTCCGCCTGTCGAAATTGGGCAGATTACCTGCCCGCCATGAACTGCTATGATGCTCCTTTGATTGCATTGCAAGACAGATAACAACACTGGCCACCGCGACGGAATGGCCTGGTTTCAGGAGAGCAAGATGGCAAAAATCCTTGTAGTGGATGATTCCCCGACGCAACTCACCAACCTGGTCAAGATTGTCGAGAGTCAGGGGCACAGTGTCGTGACCGCCACCAATGGCATGGAAGGCGTGGACAAGGCGCGCGCTGAACAACCAGACCTGATCTTGATGGATGTGGTCATGCCGGAGCTCAACGGCTTCCAGGCCACCCGCAAGATCACCCGGGACCCGAGTACCGAGAACATCCCGGTGATTCTGGTCACCACCAAGGATCAGGAAACCGACAAGGTGTGGGGCGAACGCCAGGGCGCTTTCGGCTATGTGGTCAAACCCCCGGTGGAAGCCGAGCTGGTGGCAATGATCAACAAGGCGCTGGGCTAAGCCTGGCCGGCTCCAAATCCAAGCCACAGCAGCCAATACAAGTCAATCTGTTAACGACCGGCATCATTCCCTATGATTCCGGTCGTTTTCGTTTTTGAAGAACGCTTGCACGCGGCAAGCTGATTCACCCCACGCCGGAACTGCAGGCATGCAAGCCAGGAATCAACATGCGTAGTATTGAACAGATCATCGCCGAGGAAATCGGCTGCCAGGTACAACAAGTCAACGCTGCCGTCGGCCTGCTCGACGAAGGTGCCACCGTCCCCTTTATTGCCCGTTACCGGAAAGAGGTGACCGGCGGACTGGATGACACCCAGCTGCGGAATCTGGAAGAGCGACTGCGCTACCTGCGTGAGATGGAAGAGCGCCGCGAAGCCATTCTCAAGAGCATCGCCGAACAGGAAAAGCTCACTCCGGAACTGGAGAAGGCCATCAAGGCGGCCGACACCAAGACCCGCCTGGAAGATCTCTACCTGCCCTACAAGCCCAAGCGTCGCACCCGTGCCCAAATCGCCCGGGAAGCGGGTCTTGAACCGCTGGCAGACAGCCTGCTCAATGATCCCACCCAGGACCCGGAAGCACTGGCCGCTGGCTACCTGAACGAAGAGCACAAGATCGCCTCCGCCAAGGACGCCCTCGACGGGGCCAAGCAGATCCTCATGGAGCGTTTCGCTGAAGACGCCGAGCTGCTCACCCGCCTGCGGACCTATCTGTGGGACAAGGCCCACATCCAGGCCAAGGTGGCCGACGGCAAGGAAAAGGACGGTGCCAAATTCAGCGATTACTTCGATCACAGCGAAGCGTTGAAGGACATCCCCAGCCACCGCGCCTTGGCCCTGTTCCGTGGCCGCAACGAAGGCATCCTGCATGTCTCCATGGTGCTGCCGGAAGAACTGGAAACCGCCATCCCGCACCCTTGTGAAGGCATGGTCACCGCCGTCTCCGGCTGGAACCACGAAGGCCGCGCCGCCGATGACTGGCTCAAGGAAGTGATGCGCTGGACCTGGAAGATCAAGCTCAACACCCACCTGGAAACCGAACTGCTGGGCCGCGTACGCGAGCTGGGCGAAGAAGAAGCCATCCAGGTATTTGCCCGCAACCTGAAGAGCCTGCTGATGGCCTCCCCGGCCGGCCCCAAGTGCACCATGGGCCTCGATCCGGGCCTGCGTACCGGGGTGAAGGTGGTCGTGGTGGACCCCACCGGCAAGCTGCTGGAGCACACCACCATCTTCCCGCACCAGCCCAAGAACCAGTGGGACCAGTCCCTGTCGGTACTGGCCGCACTGTGCATGAAACACAAGGTGGAACTGATCGCCATCGGCAACGGTACCGCCAGCCGCGAAACCGACAAGCTCGCCGGTGAAGTGGTCAAGGCCAGCAAGGGCAACATCCAGAAGATCATGGTGTCCGAGGCGGGCGCCTCGGTGTACTCCGCCTCCGAAACCGCGGCCCGGGAATTCCCCGAGCTGGACGTATCCTTCCGTGGTGCCGTGTCCATTGCCCGTCGTCTGCAGGACCCGCTGGCCGAACTGGTAAAAATCGATCCGAAAGCCATCGGTGTGGGCCAGTACCAGCATGACGTGAGCCAGGTAAAACTGTCCCGCTCCCTGGATGCGGTGGTAGAAGATTGTGTGAACTCCGTGGGCGTGGACGTGAACACCGCCAGCGCCCCGCTGCTGTCGCGCATTGCCGGCCTCAACAGCACCATCGCCGGCAACATCGTCACCTTCCGGGAAAAGAACGGCGCCTTTGGCAGCCGTGATGACCTCAAGCAGGTGCCGCGTCTGGGCGACAAGACCTTTGAACAGGCCGCCGGCTTCCTGCGCATCATGAACGGCGCCAACCCGCTGGACGGCTCCTCGGTGCACCCGGAAGCCTACCCGGTGGTGGAAAAGATCGCCGCCAAGCACGAGCGTCCGCTCAAGGAAGTGATCGGTGACGTGCCCTTCCTGAAGAAGGTCAATGCCGCTGACTTTATCGATGACAGCTTCGGTCTCCCCACAGTCACCGACATCCTCAGCGAACTGGAAAAACCCGGCCGCGATCCGCGCCCGGAGTTCAAGGCAGCGGTCTTCAAGGAAGGGGTGGAAACCCTCAAGGACCTGAAGCCCTCCATGATCTTGGAAGGCACGGTGACCAACGTGACCAACTTTGGCGCCTTCGTGGACATCGGTGTTCACCAGGACGGCCTGGTGCACGTGTCGGCGCTGTCTGACAAATTCGTGGAAGACCCACACACCGTGGTCAAGCCCGGCGATATCGTCAAAGTGAAGGTGCTGGAAGTGGATCTGGACCGCAAGCGCATCAGCCTGACCATGCGCATGGATGACCAGCCTGCTGAAAAAGGCGCAGCCTCTGCCGGTCGCCCCGGTGCAGCCGCTCGCAAGGGCAACAATGCATCCCGTGGCGGACAGCGTCAGGGCGGCAACCGTCAAGGCAACGGCCAGCAACAAAACGCCGGCGGCACTTTCGCGGATCTGTTTGCCAAGGCAAAAGAAGATCAGAAAAAAGGCAAGAAGCGCCTGTAAGCCATGGCACCCGGACACTGACTTCTCAGTGTCACGGGATTGCCCCATGATTGTCGGATTACCGTCATACCCGCCGCCGGTTCACACCGGCGGCCCGGACCGGGCCCAACCATGAAAGAACTGGAACAGCGAATCCATGCCCTGCTTGACTCCGATGCCGCCGCCACCTTGGCCGGTATCCGTCGTGGCATCGAGAAGGAAAGCCTGCGCATCACCACCGATGGCACCCTGGCGCAGACGCCGCACCCCAAGGCCCTCGGTTCGGCCCTGACCCATCCCTACATCACCACGGATTATTCCGAAGCGCTGCTGGAGTTCATTACCCCGGCCACCACCGAGCTTCACAAGCCCCTCGCCTTTCTTGAGCAACTGCATCGCTATGTGTACAGCCACATTGGTGACGAAGTGCTGTGGGTGAACTCCATGCCCTGCATGATCAGCAAGGACAGCGACGTACCGGTAGCCCAGTACGGCAGCTCCAATGTGGGCCGCATGAAAACCATCTACCGGGAAGGGCTTGGCCACCGTTATGGTCGCAAGATGCAGACCATCGCAGGCATCCACTACAACTTCTCCTATCCGGAAGAATTCTGGAAGCTGAACCAGCTGCTGGAGAAAGACACGGCGCCGCTGCAGACCTACATCTCTCGGCGTTACTTCGACCTGACCCGCAACTTCCAGCGTTACTCCTGGTTGCTGGTCTATCTGTTTGGTGCCTCGCCTGCGCTGTGCAAATCCTTCCTGGCCGGCCGAGAGCACCAGCTGGACACCTTCGACCACACGCTCTACAAACCACAGGCCACCAGTCTGCGTATGAGTGATCTGGGCTACCAGAACAATGCCCAGTCGTCGCTGGCCATCAGCTACAACAATCTGGATGAATACGTCGAGAGCCTGACCCACGCCATCAAGACGCCGGAAGCCGCTTACGAGAAGATTGGCGTCAAGGATGCCGCAGGCAACTACCAGCAGCTCAATGCCAACATCCTGCAGATCGAGAACGAGTACTACTCATCCATTCGCCCCAAGCGCACCATCAACAAAGGCGAACGCCCCACTACCGCACTTCAGAAGCGCGGCGTGGAGTACATCGAGATTCGCGCTCTGGATCTGAATCCGTTTGAACCCGTGGGCATCAACCAGCAGGAGATCCGTTTCCTGGATCTGTTCGCCACCTACTGCCTGCTGATGGAGTCACCACAGCTGGAAAAATGCGACCTGGCGGCCAGCAAGATCAATCTCCAGAAAGTGGTATACGAAGGCCGCAATACCGGCATCGAGCTTTGCCGCTGGGGCAAGTCCGTTACTCTCAAGGACTGGGCCAGCGAAAAGCTGGCACAGATGCAACCCATCGCGGAATTGTTTGATCGCGCCCACGGCGGCAATGACTATGCCGATGCCCTGGCTCGCCAACAGGAGAAGGTGCACACCCCGGATGCCACCCCTTCTGCACGCATCCTGGAAAAACTGGAAGGCCGCAAACAAAGCTTCTTCCAGTTCGCCATGAACCAGGCACTGGCGCACCGGGATCACTTCCTGTCCCGTCAGCGCTGCGATGAAACCAATGCCCGCCTGGAACAGCTGGCCGCCAGCAGCCTGACGGAGCAGGCCGCCTGGGAGCAAGAGAACGAACCGCCGTTCAGCGAGTACCTGGCCGATTATTTCAGGGACTAGGCAGCCAGACTCAAAAAGCCAGTTACGAGGTACGAGTTTCGAGTTGTGAAAGCCTGAAAACACAGCGTGATGCTGTTCAATTAAGCTCGATGTTTCTGTGGGAGGGGGCTTGCACGCGAAGCTTTTACTTCAAGGGGCTTCATTCGCGTGCAAGCACCCTCCCACAAAAAAACAGCATCACGACTAAAGTGAACAGCATTAACAACAGAGCGAGTGTTTTGCCTTTCGAAACTCGTACCTCGCAATTCGCTCCAACTTCCTGCAAGACCCACGTCACACCCGCTTTGACCATCCGTACACGTTGTAGCACTTTGCGTCGTATTCACTACAAAAATGCGCTGTGTTCCCCTATGCAAACCCTGCCGCAATGCTAGTCTCAAGGAACGAGACAGGGAGAAACACATGGACCCGAATCAGCAACAACGGGAAAAGGCCTACAACCAGGGCTGCATGTGGGGTATGGGCGGAGGCGACAGCAATCGCTGCCCGTTTGCTGCGGATGATCCACTGACCCAATGGTGGTTTCAGGGCTGGGAGGCCGGCATTGAAGCGTGGAATGATCGCAATCACAGTACCCCGTCCGCACAACAGGCCTGACCAATACCAGAACTGGCCTGGCCGGGAGAACAAGCGCCCCTGCCGATAGCACAACAGGCCAGCTCCTCCTGATGCCCACTCCGGCGTCACCCTGCTTTTGTCGCTCCGAAGTTGCCGCCCGGCGCGCTTTTGCCTACCCTTCCGGCGTCAACGAACGAAAGAGCCCATCATGACGTCCATCATTCCTGCTCCACGACAGCTCAACCTGCTTGCTCTGCTAGCTTGCCTTGCCGCCATGGCCGGGGCCCTCTACCTGCAGCATGTGGATGGCCTGGAACCCTGCCCACTGTGTATTTTCCAGCGTGTTGGCGTGATTGCCGCCGCGGTGGTCTTGCTGGTCGCCACCCTGCACGGCCCCAAGGGGGTTGGTGTACGCATTTATGGTCTGCTCACTGCTTTGGCAGCCATTGGTGGCGGCGCAGTAGCCATTCGCCACATCTGGCTGCAAAACCTGCCGCCGGATCAGGTGCCCGCCTGTGGCCCCGGACTTGAGTACATGCTCGACGTCTTCCCTCTCCAGAATGTGCTCCAGCAAGTTTTGGCGGGCTCCGGTGAGTGTGCCGAGATGGACTGGAGCTTCCTCGGACTGAGCCTCCCAGCCTGGTCGCTGGTGGTTTTCGCCGGCCTGCTAGTGGTTGCCCTGATCCAGCTGTTCCGCCCTCTGCCGCGCTGAACCGCCATGATTGATGGTCTACTGATTCTGCTGTTTTTTCAGTTTCTGGGAGAGGTGGTTGTCCGCCTCACCGGCCTGCCACTTCCTGCCCCGGTGCTGGGAATGGTATTGCTGTTGGTCGCCTTGCTGCTCAATGCACCTTTCACTCAACGTGTTGCAACAGCGGCAGGCACCCTGATCAAGCACATCAGCCTGCTGATTTTCCCGCTTGGGGTTGGCATCGTGCTGCAATGGGATCGCTATCAGGAAAACGCCCTCGCCCTTGCAGTCGCAGTGGTGGGCGGCACCATTGTCAGCCTGATTCTTGTGACTCTGATGTTGAAATTCCTCATGGGCAACAAGCATCAGGAACAGGGGGATCAGCATGAGCGCTGAAATGGGCTCCCTTGCCGGCTTGGTCCACACCCCCCTGTTCGGCATTCTCCTCACCCTGGCCAGCTACCAGTTTGCGCTATGGGTGTACGGCAAGAGCAACAGCCTGCCCCTGTTCCACCCTTTCCTGGTGGCCTCTATCCCGGTGATCGTGGTGCTGCCACTGGTGGGCGTGGATTATGAGGAATACCGCGAGCAGACAAGCCTGATTGCCTTTTTGCTTGGACCGGCCACCGTGGCGCTGGCCTGGCCCCTGTATCGGCAACTACACACCGTACGCAGTGTACTCACCCCCATTGTCATCGCTACGCTGATCGGAGCGGCCATCGCCGCGGGGATTTCCGTGGGGCTGGCCTGGTGGCTGGGCGCACCGCAGGATGTCATTGCCTCGCTTGCCCCCAAGTCCATTACCACGCCTATTGCGGTGGAAGTGGTGAAATCCACGGGTGGCTCTGAATCACTGGTGGCTGGTGCTGTGGCCATTACCGGCATTGTCGGGGCGCTGGCAGCCGGCCCGGTTTTCCGGCTCCTCAAGGTTAACGATGACCGTATCCGCGGTTTTGCACTGGGACTGGTCGCCCATGCCATTGGTACCGCCAGGGCCTTCGAGTTTGGTGAAAAAGCGGGAGCCTTCAGTGGTCTGGCATTGGGCTTGTGTGGATTGGTCACCGCGCTGGCTCTGCCCTGGATCTGGCCCTGGATTGCCGCACTTCTCTCATGAATTGTGAGCCGGGGCACAGTTTCCCCGGCTCATCAGCCCTGTCACAAAAACCGCTTTGGTTATAAGAAATCCGTCTTTAGCAGCAAGTGCCTGAGCTCGCGCTGTTTTTTCTCCCTCGCCCGGCGAGCAACCCAAACACGCCGATTCTGCCCATTGCGACGATCCGCCGAAAACGCCTAGTCTCGAAAATCTGGAAGGAATCATGGCAGAAAGCCTCTGCCTGGCCGACAAGGAGGATCGACAATGGCGAGCACATCACCCAGCGCAACCGCCCAGTGGCAACGCATTGAAACCCTGGTACAGGCCTGGCTGGATGAGCGCCAGCAACTGATTGTCCTGCTGTGCACCCTGCAGGGAGTACGAGGACTCAGCTCCCGGGAACCGCAGCAAAAACAGCTTCAGCAGTTTTGCGAATTGCTGATGGATTACATCAGCGCCGGGTACTTCGAGGTTTATCGCGAGCTGGTCAATGAAGCGCGCCATTTCCATCGGGAGAACCCCGCACTCACCCATCATATTCTTCGCCAGCTGGACAGCTCCACCGATGAAGCGCTGGCCTTTAACGCCGACTTTGAAAACCCCGGCACCTGTGCGGAACTGAAAGCCCAGTTACCACAGCGTATCAGCCTGCTGATGCAGACACTGGAAGAGCGCTTCGCACTGGAAGATCAACTGATTCTCAGCATCCATCAACAGGAACCGCCCCTGCGCCAGGCGATGCATTGACTGTTGTGAGGGGCATCTGATGTCGGATGTCAGACGCTAAAGACTGAAACCCGATATTGGGTCTTTATCGTACGACCCCAGACATCCGACCCACCTTTTGTGTAATTCCGCCCGCAAACAAAAAAGGGGCACCGCTTGGTGCCCCTTTCTTGGTGCCAGTGACGAAAATTACTCGTCGCCTTTCACATCCAGCAGCTCGATTTCGAAAATCAGCACCTGGTTGGGACCGATGTCGCTGCCCGGGCCTGCACCCTGCTCACCGTAACCCAGCTCGGAAGGTACAAATACTTTCCACTTGTCGCCTTCCTTCATCATCGGCAGCACTTCTTGCCAGCCTTTGATGATCTGCTTCAGACCAAAGGTGGCCGGGTTGCCACGCTCTACAGAGCTGTCGAATACGGTGCCGTCAGGCAGGGTACCGTGGTAGTGCACTTCCACAGTGTCGTCCAGGGTCGGAGACTTGGCACCCTCTTCGCCTGAGGCCAGGACTTCATACTGCAGACCGCTATCGGTCACAGTAACACCGTCACGCTGGGCATTCTCTTCCAGGAAGGCTGCGCCTTCTTCCTGGTTCTTGGCACCCGCTTCTTCCTGCTCTTTCTGCTGCTCTTCCATGGCGGCTTTCATTTTTTCCTGCTGCGCTTCCATCACGCGCTGCTGGAACGCCTGCAAAGCAGCCTGCAGTTCTTCTTCATTCATCTTGCCTTCAGGGTTTTCAACCAGGCCATCTTTCAGGCCTGCCATGAAGGCTTCCTTGTCCAGGACGCCCAGCTGCTGCATTTGCTCGGCACTGACAAAACCCAGTGCGTAGGAGCCTTTCTGATTATCCGTTTCCAGCTCGACCTTATCCTGGCCACAGGCTGCCAGCAGCACGGTACCTGCCAGCACGATTCCCAACTTCTTCATTCTGCCTCCAAATGGACTCATCTTATTGTGTGTTCAATTCGCTACCCAGCCAGACACGCCAAAAAACAGGCATGCAGGCCTAGCGTGGCTTGACGGTAGTTTCTTCCGCATCGACCCCAGGGGGCGGAGTCTGGCCATACTGCCAGTTACCCCGTGTGTCGCGCCAGCGAAACACCGTTGTTTCTTGTGGCTTTCCGGTCAATCCGTCAAATCCATCGTCAATCAGCTTTTCCGGTTGCTGCCAGTTTCTCTCGATATGCCGCCAATCCAGTAATGGCTTGCCCCCTTCCAGAGGAACGGTGAACAAGGCAGCCCCTACTGCGACCACCAGCACAATCAGAATCAAGAAATACCGCATGCTGTTACCCCCTTTAAGACAGGAGAACCTCATAAGGTTCCCTGTAATGGCAAATCGCCCCACAATTTACACCACTTTGATATCAAATGGGGTACTGTGGAGGCTTGTGAGGAGGATCACCCTTTTTCATTACCAACATGGCTTCCATCCCTATGGCGGGTAGAATCATACGAAATATTTGGCAACCTACGGCATGAATAGCGCACAGAATAGACCAACAAATCGCGCACCCACCTACCCACAGGCCCGTTCCATGGCCAAACGAACCGTTATTCTGGTTGCCAACAGCAAGGGCGGATGCGGCAAAACCACCATTTCCACCAATCTTGCCTGTTACTACGAAGCGCTGGGACGCCAAGTCACACTCATGGACCTTGATCCCCAGCAATCCACCCTGCAATGGCTCAAGCTCCGTCATACCGACTACATTCACGGTGTCGGTTGGCCTGCCGGGGAACCGTTATCTCTTGGGCGCTTACAGCAACGGCTGGACCAGGCAGCCGAGGTGGTGATCATCGACTCACCCGCCGGGCTGGACACCCATCAGCTGGATCATCTGCTGCGGCTTTCCCACATTGTCCTGGTACCCGTATTACCCAGCCCCATCGACATTCGCGCCACCACCCGCTTCTTGCAAAACGTGATGCTGACACCCAGTTATCGACGCCGCCCGCGCCGTCTCGCGGTGATTGCGAACCGGGTGCGCACACGCACCAAGATGTATGAATCACTACGCCAGTTTCTCACCAGCCTCAAGATCCCCTATCTCGTCACCCTGCGCGACACTCAGACGTATGTGCAGGCCATGACGAATGGCGAAGGCATCATGGACGCCGCCGTCTCACGTCATCTGGATGATAAACAGCACTGGCGATTGATCGGCGAATGGCTGGAAGTGCAGCGCCATCTGATTCAGGCCATGCCGGGGTTTCGGTAGGAAGCGCTAGTTGCAAGTGACAAGTTTCAAGTTGCAACGCGGATAAGGAAAGTGCCAAGTCGGCAATCTATATCTCCGCGCCCCGTGAAGCGGGACAATCGAAGGTCTTGAGTGCTTTCTTTTCTCTCCACACGGCAAACCATTTTCTCGATCGCCAGTTTGCCCTGGTCTTACTTTTCCTGGCTGGTTGCCGGAGCCATAACGCGGCTACAACCATGGATCTCAGGACTGATCCTGATCGCGTTGCAACTTGAAACTTGCCACTTGCAGCTATCAACTCCGCGCCGCCAGATCTCTCATGGCCCCGGTCAGCTTGCTCAGGTCTTCAGACTCAATCACGAACGGCGGCATGATGTAGACCAGCTTGCCGAAAGGGCGAATCCACACACCCTGCTCCACAAAGGCTTTCTGTACCGCTTCCATGTCCACCGGCTCTTTCATTTCCATAACCCCGATAGCACCCAGCACACGGGCATCTGCCACACTACTGAACCGTGTGAGTGGCAGGATCTCCTCCTTCAGCTGCGCCTCGATGGCGGCCACCCGTTGCTCCCAGCCGGAATCGAGCAACAGTTGAATACTGGCATTCGCTACGGCACAGGCTAGCGGGTTACCCATAAACGTTGGGCCGTGCATCAACACCCCGGCCTCACCGTCGCAGATACCCTTCGCCACACGGTCCGTGCACAGCGCAGCGGCCAAGGTCATGTATCCGCCAGTAATCGCCTTGCCAAGGCAGAGAATATCCGGACAGACATTGGCATGTTCCAGCGCAAACAGTTTGCCAGTACGGCCAAAGCCGGTCGCGATTTCATCGAAAATCAGCAACACACTGAATTCATCACACAGCGCTCGTACGGCCTTCAGATATTCCGGGCTGTAGATACGCATCCCCCCAGCCCCCTGTACCACCGGCTCAAGGATCACAGCCGCGATCTCATGGCCATGCTGCTCCAGCAGGGCACGCACTGCGGCCACATCATCCGGAGCCAGAGGCCCCTCAAATGGACTCTGCGGGGCCGGGGCAAAATGATGCTGCGCCAACACACCACTGAACAGGGAGTGCATGCCATTGACGGGATCACACGCCGCCATCGCTCCGAAGGTATCACCGTGATACCCGTTGCGCAGGGCGAGCAGTTTGTCCTTGCCTTTATGGCCCTGGCTCAGCCAGAACTGCAGCGCCATCTTGATCGCCACTTCCACGGACACCGAACCGCTGTCGGCCAGAAACACCTTCTGCAATGGCTCGGGGGTGAGCGCTACCAGCTTCTTGCCCAGCTCCACCGCTGGCTCGTGGGTCAGACCTCCAAACATCACGTGCGCCATCCGGTCAATTTGATCCTTGGCCGCCAGATTCAGCACCGGATGGTTGTAACCATGCACCGCCGCCCACCAGGATGACATGCCATCCACCAGTTCACGACCATCCTCCAGTGTCAGCCTCACCCCCTTGGCACTGGCTACCGGAAAGGTAGGCAGTGGAGCAGTGGTGGAGGTATAGGGGTGCCAAAGGTGGTCGCGGTCAAAATCGAGATCGGTGGTCATGGGGCCGTCCGGGCATAAACGTGGAAAGGAAGAATGGCAGGGGGGAGTTTCAAGATGCAAGTTTCAAGGCGCAAAGCGCGACATGGGAGTGTGCCAAATCATTAACCTTGCCGCCGCGACTCAGCTCATGTGGAAAGCCATTCCAACCATGAGCACTTTCAGCGCGGACTCATGCGTCAATCGTGTGGCAACCCAGTATCCCCGCGTTGCAACTTGGAACTTTCAACTTGCATCCTGCAACCCAACCAGCTCGCTCAACGCCCTCTGCAGCCCCTCACACTGTGCCACCTCCGGCACCAGCACCAGCAGCCACCCCATGGCATCCACCGGTTTTCCTGCGGGAAGCAGGCGGTCGCAAAACGACGGCAAGGTGGTCAGCAACCAACGCTCCCCTTCCAGTTCCACCTGCTGAATCTGGCGTTTGAATTCCGGCAGCCGCATATCCTCCGACGCCTTGCGGCGTACCGCCCGCAGGGGACGCAGATAATCGGCCTCAAACTGCTCCGCCACCTCGGTCATGCGGCGTCCTACCAGAGCATCTGGCTGCTTGCCAGATTCCGCCAGCCACAACCCGCACAGCAACAGGGACACTGGCACCTGGTAGTCATCCTGCAAGTGCAGGCACGCCTGCTCGAATTCCCGATCTTGCCAACGCAGCAGTGCATAGCGCCATAGATCCTGCTTTACGGTCTCGTCCACGGTTCCCCCAATACGGTTGCTGGCTTACACTGCGCCGGTTTCCTGTGTCCAACTGGCTCCTATCATGCTCTCTCTGGAACATATCAATCTGCGCCGTGGCCCCGACCTGTTATTGGAAGACGCCAGCTTTGTGCTGCACAAGGGCTGGCGAGTGGGCCTGGTGGGCCGTAACGGCACCGGCAAGAGCTCTCTGTTCAAGCTTATCATGGGCGAACTGGAGAGCGACGGCGGCAACCTGAATCGGCCAGCAGACTGGCGCCTGGCCATGATGGCTCAGGAAGTCCCCGCGCTGGAACAAGCTGCCATCGACTATGTTCTGGATGGCCACAAAGCCCTGCGCGCAGCGCAGAACAAGCTGGCCAATGCCGAACAGGCTGAGGACAACCACACCATTGCCACCGCCCACGGCGAGCTGGAAGCCCTGCATGCCTGGCAGCAACCGGCCCGCGCGGCCACCCTGCTGGCAGGTCTGGGGTTTAGCGAAGCCCAGCAACAGCAACCGGTATCCAGCTTCTCCGGTGGCTGGCGCATGCGCCTCAATCTGGCACAGGTACTGATGAGCGATGCCGACCTGCTATTACTGGATGAGCCCACCAACCACCTGGATCTGGATGCCATCCTCTGGCTGCAGAGCTATCTGGTGCAGCAACCCGGCGCCCTGCTGGTCATTTCTCACGACCGGGCCTTTCTGGATGCCACCATCAACCAGATCCTCCACATAGAGCACCAGCAGCTACATCAGTACAGCGGCGGCTATTCCGACTTCGAGCGTCAGCGCGCCGAGCAGCTGGCCCTGCAGCAGAAGATGCATGACAAGCAGCAAGCACAGGTAGCCCACCTGCAAAAATTTATCGCCCGCTTCAAGGCCAAGGCCAGCAAGGCCAAGCAAGCCCAAAGCCGGGTGAAGGCGCTGGAAAAACTGGAATTGATTGCTCCTGCCCATGTGGACTCCGGCTTCAGTTTTGATTTCCATACGCCGGAAAAGCTGCCCAACCCCATGGAAAATCTGGATGGAGTGCAGTGCGGTTACCAAAACGATTCCGGGGCCGTACCGATTCTCAGCAATGTCAGCCTTAGCCTGCGGCCGGAATCGCGCCTCGGTTTGCTTGGCCCTAATGGCGCAGGGAAATCCACTCTGGTGCGCACCCTGGTGGGTGAGCTGCCGCCATTGGCGGGACGCTTTGAGAAAGACAACGATCTGATCATCGGCTACTTCCACCAGCAACAGGTGGACCGTCTTGATCACAACGACACCGCGTACCAGATGCTGTCACGCTTCTACCCCAAATGGAGCGAATCACAACTGCGTAATGAGCTGGGCCGATTCGGTTTTCAGGGCGACGATGTGTTTGCTCCGATAGGCCGTTTTTCGGGAGGCGAAAAAGCGCGTCTGGCGTTAGCCATGATCGTGCAGCAAAAGCCCGCGTTACTGGTACTCGATGAACCCGCCAACCATCTGGACCTGGACATGCGCGAAGCGCTGACCCTTGCCCTGCAGGCATTCGAGGGGGCAGTGGTGATGGTATCCCACGACCGCCATTTGCTGGAAACCACGGTGGATGAATTCTGGCTGGTGGCCAATGGTGCGGTATCGCGTTTTGATGGCGACCTTGATGACTACGCTCGCTGGCTGCAACAAAACCGCAAGGACGGCAAACCGGCACGGGAAGAAAAAGCCGATGACGGCATGGATGCCAAGGCCCGTCGTCAACTGGCCGCCCAAAAGCGTGAACAGCTGCGTCCGCTGAAAAAACAGGTAGAAAAGCTGGAAAAACAACTGGCCGACTGTGAAAGCCAACTGGAAAAAACCGAAGCGTCGCTGGGCGATGAATCACTCTACACCGACGATAGCCGTAAAAACGAAATGAACGGCTTGCTGGGAGATCAAGCGCGCCTCAAGAAACAACACGACGAGCTGGAGGGTGCTCTGCTGGAAGCCATGGAAGCGCTGGAAGAGGCCGAAAGCGCACTGGAGTAACATGGCCGCCGGCCGCACGCCCTCTTCACTTACTGTTGTTGTTACTGTTGCGGTTGCCTCAGAAGTCTACCAGCTGAGTGTGATAGAGAACCGGACCGGTGGGCTGCCCGGTAGGCGACCCCCCCTTGGGCTCAAGACTGATGGCAAGCGATCGGCTCTTCAGCAATTCTCGCGCCTGCTCGTTGCTCAGCTGAATACGTAGTTCGGCACCTTCCGTAGGTAACACCGTCAAGGAAACGGGCACGCCAGACTCTAACAGCAGCCACAGTTCAAAATCCTGCCCCGTATTGGTAGCCACCGATGGCAAGGCCTTCATGGTCAAGCTGTGATCCGCCGCGGACGCATTCATCACCCAGAGCGGCTGAGCCTGCTCCGACTGCACCACCGCTACCACCCCCTGTGTGGATTGCGATGGCAAAGGAGTCCAGATGAGTACAACCAGCAAAGCTGCCATGGCGAGCCCTGCACTCCAGCGCCAGAACCACAGCCCCTGCCCCTGCCCTGCGGCGACATTGGATGCTTGCGGCTCCGGGAACAATCGTTGCTCTATCTGATCCCACAGCTGCGCAGGAGGTGTCGTTTTGGGTAAAGTGTTATTGAACGGTTCAAGCCTTCGCTCCCAGTACCACACCTGACGGCGCAAGCGCGGTGATTCCATCATCCAGTGCTCGAATCGCTTGCGTGCGGCACCCTGCAATGTCCCCACCACATATTCAGAAGCAAGCGCCTGGTTACGCTCAAAGTGATCAGGCTTCATGAACCGAGACACCGTCTCAACACTGACAGGCCACGACGGACCAGACTCTTGGTCGTTCCCAAGGGCTGGCCCATGGCCAGGGCCAGCTCCTGGTGTGTGAACCCACGGTAGTAAGCCATCTCGATGGTAGCGCGATAGCGCTCATCAAGATCCTTGAGACAATCACTCAGGCGCTGACGCTCAGACTGGGCGTCTGCCATTTGCATAGGGCCCGGCGCGTCGCTCTCCTGGATGGACTCCACCTGCTGAAAATCCACGTGATGCCGTCTTCGCCTCAGGGCGTCGAGACAACGATAACGACCAATAGACATCATCCAGGTGATCGGAGTACCACGGTCTGCATGGTATTCACCCGCGTGATGCCATACCTGAATGTAGGTTTCCTGCAACACGTCCTGAGCCTCATCGGTATTGCGCAGCAAGTGCACGCACATGCCATAAACCGCTGCACTGGTTTGCTGATAAAGACTGGCGAACGATTGCCGGTCGCCCTGTGCGGACTTCGCCAGCAAAGTCACTAGCCGTTCATTGTCGCAATCCATAACCGGGGCCTGAGTTGGTGTGAACAGACCCAGTCATGACAGCAAAGATGTTAGTAGTACGTGAATTTCGACGGATTGGATGCATAAAAAAACAAAATATTTTCTGCATCCGTAACGCCGTGTCGGGCGTAACTCCCTTCACAACGAATACAAAGGGAGATCCACCATGCAATGCCGCAGTCTTCTCATACCCGCTGCCTCTACCTTGGCCATGGTGCTGGCGAGCACCAGCGCCATGGCATCCAGTCATCGGGAAGCGCCTTTCATTACCGGTATGCCCAAAGTTGATGGCACCGATTTCTACATGTTCAACAGCTACGAAGCTGATCGCGAGGGTTACGTCACCCTGATCGCCAATTATCTGCCGCTGCAGGATGCCTATGGCGGCCCCAACTACTTCTCTCTGGACGACGAGGCCATCTACGAGATTCACATCGACAACACCGGCAATGCCCAGGAAGACATTACCTTCCAATTCCAGTTCAACACCGAACGCAAAAATCTGGCAGTCGATGTTGGAGGCACCAGCGTACCCGTTCCCCTGATCAATATTGGCCAGATTACCGCAGGTGACAATAGCGCCCAGAACGTGCTCGAAACCTATACAGTTAAGATGATTACTGGCGATCGTCGCACCGGCACAGTACAAAATCTCACCGATGCCGGCAGCGGTAGTGAGACATTCGACAAGCCCCTGGACAACATCGGCACCAAATCGCTGCCGGACTATGCCACCTATGCCGACAGCTTTATCCACGAGGTTGCCATCCCGGACTGCCCCATGCCGGGCAAAGTATTTGCGGGTCAACGACAGGAAGGCTTTGTTGTGAACCTCGGGGAAGTATTTGATCTGGTTGCGCTCAATCCACTCGGCGACCGCGATTCCCGTAGTAATACCATTGGCGACAAGAACGTCACCAGTCTGGCGTTGGAAGTCCCTGCGTCCTGTCTGACCGGTGAAAACAGCGTTATTGGCGGCTGGACCACCGCAAGTGTACGTCAGGCCACCGTCATTAACCCTTCCCCGAAAGGCACAGACACTACCGCCAGCGCCAATGCCAAAGGGCCGGCCGTGAAAGGAGGCGCCTATACACAGGTGTCACGCCTCGGTAATCCGCTGGTCAATGAGGTCATTATCGGCCTGCAAGACAAGGACCGTTTCAATGCCAGTGAACCGAAAGATGACGGTCAGTTTGCCACCTATGTGACCAATCCGACGCTGCCTGCACTGGTAGAGATCCTGTTTGGTGTCACTGCTCCGGAGACACCACGTAACGATCTGGTCACGGTCTTCCTGACGGGTGTACCCGGCGTTACCCAGCTGCCCATGGTAACGGCCAGTGAAATACTGCGCCTCAACACTGCCATCCCGGCAACTGCAGCAGGTTCCCAGGTGGATTTGGGCGTAGCAGGTGGAGATTTTGCCGGTTTCCCCAATGGTCGCCGGCCAATTGATGATGTAGTCGATATTGCACTCACCGCTGCCGAAGGGTTCCTGTGTGGTGGTGACGTTAATGGCGCAGATCCGGGCGGCGAGATCGGTAGCTGTGGCACACAAAATAGCCAAGTAAATGGTGGCGCTATTGTGAATGACGGAGCGCTTCCGGACCCGAATGCCTATCTCACCACTTTCCCCTACCTGAACACCCCGCTGCCGGGTGCCAACAACGTGGCCATGTAACAGGAGGACATCATGCGTTTTTTTACCATGACCACCGTACTGCTTTCTGCAATGGCGCTGAGCGCCTGCGGCGGTGACGACAATAATGACCGACCGCCACCGCAAGCGAATGCTGCCATCAACTACACGGCGTTCGTCAAGGTGCAGTTGGCCAATACACGAGATGACCGCGACCCGGTCAACATCAACAACCTGCGGCTTGTGGACCGCGACCAGAACAACCCGGAGGCCTACAACAGTGTTCTGGACTCTCCAAACTAAAAAATGGAATCGGGGGGCGTGCCATCACCACAGAGTGATGGCACCTTTTTTTGTCGTCCTGTTCAGCCTGATTGCCGGGCAGAACTGGGCGGCCCCCTACACCCCATCTTCCAACGACCAGGTTCTGGCTCGACTATCTCCGGCCGAACAAGCGCTGCAGCAATCTTCACCGATGAAAAACCAGGCCAACGCCACAGCGCAGGCACGACAACTGATTGATGAAGCTCGACTCAGGGAGGACTCCCGCTTTCTGGGTTATGCCCAAGCCACATTAAAGCCGTTCCTGACGCCCACCAACGCTGCCGCTACGCAACTGCTGATGGCAGAAATCGAACAATACCAGCACCATTTTTCCTTGGCCCGAAGCCGACTGAATCGCTTGCTTGAACAACGCCCGGATGAGGGCCAGGCCTGGCTGATGCTTGCCAACCTGGATCGCGTGCAAGGCCACTTCGCCTCTTCTCGACAAGCCTGTCAGCAAGCCGCAACCTCTCTCCCTGCCACCAGTGTCATCCTCTGCCTTAGTGGAATCCAGGCAATGACCGGCAACCTGGACAAGGCCGAGCAGACACTGACCCGGCTGGCCAACAGTGAGCAGCTTTCAATGACAGATGAGGAACGCCAGTGGCTATACACCCTGCTCACTGAAATCGCCGTGCAACAAGGGAAGAACGCCTTGGCACTTACCCATGTTCAACAGGCCTTGCAGATAGCTCCGCAATCGCCCTACCTGCGTTATTTGCAGAGCGACATCTGGCTTATGCAAGGTGCCAACGCCAAGGTGATTGCCGACCTGCTGGACTGGCAGGACAGGGATAACGCCCTGCTACGCCTGGCCATTGCCGCCAAGCGAAGCCAGCATTCTGAAGCTTCAAACTGGCGCAATGCCTATCAGCAACGCATCGACATGGCCCAACAATCACAAAGACCCATTCATCATCGTGAACACGCCCGTTTTTTACTGTCGGTAACGGAACAGGCTGACGAGGCACTTGAGGCGGCCAGAGCTAACTGGGAAACACAAAGGGAGCTCAGCGATCTGCGCATCCTGCTGGCCAGTGCGGCACTGAGCGAAAATGAAAAATCACTGGATGATGCCTACCGATTTATTCAACGTCACAACATCAACGACGCGCCTTCTCAACACTGGAACGAGAGGGCAACCCGATGAAAGCGATATTATCCCTGATTCTTGCCCTGATCACGGTGCAGGCCCTGGCGCATAAACCCAGTGACAGTTACCTGCAACTCGACGCTCGCTCCGACAGCAAACAAATTTCCGGACGTTGGGACATTGCCCTGAGAGATCTGAACCTGCTGATTCCGCTCGATGAGAATCGCGATGCGGTGATCACCTGGGGGGAGTTGCAACGTATGCAGGGCAGTTTGGGCAAAGAGATATTGCCCGCACTCAGTCTGACGGCCTTGCAAGACGACATACGTTATCCGTGCCCATTAACCCTGACCCGTTTGCAGGCTATTGATCATGTGGATGGCACCTATGCGGCCCTGCACTTACAAGGCCAATGCAGCGCCCCTCCCCAACAGCTGGAAGTCGATTACCAGCTCCTGTTTGAGCGCGATCCGGATCATCATGGCCTTTTACGTCTGGACCAGGATGGCACCCAACTTACCGCCACCTTTAGCAACCAGCAACGCCGCCAACAGTTCAACGCAGAACACACCCCCCTCTGGCCGGCCTTCCAGGGTTTTGTTTATCAGGGGATCCATCACATCCTGATTGGCTATGATCACATTCTGTTTCTGCTGACCCTGTTGTTCCCCGCGGTACTGGTCTGGCAAAGAGGTGGTTGGCAACCGGCTGCCAACATGGGCAGCGCGCTGACTCAAACCCTGGCCATCGTGACGGCCTTCACGCTGACGCATTCACTCACGCTGGGGCTTGCCACTCTGGGTATCATCTCACTGCCTTCATGGCTGGTGGAGTCTGCCATTGCCGCCACCGTTGCCATTGGCGCCGTAGCAAACCTGCTGCCCCGTTACTTCCCCAAACGATGGGTAATGGCGTTTGTCTTTGGCCTGATCCACGGCATGGGCTTCGCCTCGGTTCTTGCGGACCTGGGATTGACCGACAGCGGCATCTTCCTGCCACTGCTGGGCTTTAATCTCGGTGTAGAGCTGGGTCAGGTTGCCATTGTTCTGGTATTTGTTCCCTTGGCGTATCTGATGCGGCAAACGCATTTTTATCAACGCATTTTTGTGCCAGTGGGGTCACTTTCGATCATGCTGCTTGCCGGGGTTTGGCTGGTGGAAAGGCTCAGCTGATGACTTTTCTCCAGCCAGGCTCCGTGCTAACGGGTACATTGCGAGTTGCGAGTTGCGAGTTGCGAAGAGCAAAACCCACGCAAACCGAAAGACAAAGATTTTTCTTTTCGCTTTTGATTTTCGCAACTCGAAACTCGTTACTCGCTACCCCCTGCAGACAAAAAAGCCGCCCCGGTTTCCCGGAGCGGCTTTTTATCAGGCTGAAAGTCGCGGCGCGGAGACGGCAGGCACCAACCTCACACGCGTTTAAACTTTCAACTGACGTTACAGCACTTCAATGATCGTCGCGTTAGCCGTTCCAAGGCCTTCACAGATTGCCAGCAAGCCATACTTGCCACCACGACGCTTCAGTTCGTAGATCAGGGTACCCATCAGTTTGGTGCCAGTTCCACCCAGCGGGTGACCCAGCGCCTGAGCGCCGCCGTTCACGTTCAGTTTGTCGTAATCCGCGCCCACCGCTTTCATCCAGGCCAGCGGTACAGAGCCAAACGCTTCGTTCACTTCATACAGATCGATATCGCCAATGGTCATGCCCGCTGCGGCCAGCACTTTTTCGGTAGCAGGGATCGGGCCTTCCAGCACCATGGTCGGGTCAGAGCCCACAACGGACATGGCATGAATGCGGGCCAGCGGCGTCAGTCCCAATGCTTTAAGGGCCTTCTCACTCACCACCATCAGGGCAGAAGCGCCATCGGTAATCTGGCTGGCGTTGGCCGCGCTGATATAGCCCCCCTCCACCAGCGGGTTGAGTGACTTGATAGCCGCCAGATCCGCTTCCCAACGAATCCCTTCATCCACCACATGCTCTTCCTGGGAACCATCTTCCAGCGTCACGGTGACAGGAATAATTTCTTCCTTGAAACGGCCCGCTTCTGTAGCGGCAGCACCACGTTTGTGGGAATCGTAAGCAAACTGATCCAGCTCTTCCTTGCTGACGCCATATTTTTCAGCCATGCGCTCGGCACCATTGAACTGGCTGAAATGTTCGCCAGGGTAACGTTTGCTGATTTCCACACCATCAAACGGAGAGCCCATTTCCTTCACCGCCACCGCTGGAGAGCCAATCGGCACCTGACTCATGGATTCCACACCACCTGCGATAATCACATCCTGGGTGCCGCTCATCACCGCCTGGGCAGCAAAATGGATGGCTTGCTGGGAGGAACCACACTGACGATCAATGGATACGCCCGGCACGGATTCCGGCAGACAGGAGCTAAGAATGGAAGTGCGCGCCACGTTAAAAGTCTGTGGACCAATCTGGCTGACACAGCCGAAGATCACGTCATCCACTTTCTCGGCCGGCACCCCGGTACGCTCGATCAGGGCATCGATCACCTTGCCGCCCATATCCGCTGGATGGGTCTTGCTCAAACGACCGTTTTTCTTGCCACCTGCGGTACGTACCGCCGCTACGATATATGCTTCTGCCACCAGGGCCTCCTCAATCTTCTGACTGATTACCACGGGAAATATGACTTGCAGGCTACGACGGGCATGACGGCTACTCAATGACGCTTTCGCACCGCCAGATGCGAATCCGGTCAGGCCGCTCGACCATCTACCCCACACCCAGCCCGACGTAAAATTCTTAAAGTTCGAAAAAATTGATTAAAACCCGGTAAATTCCGCGCTGTTTCATCGATCGGTTAGCCCTCACCCTTGTCACAACCTAGCAGCACATGACTTGGTGCCCACCGGGCACAACGCTGGCAGCACAACAACACGCTTTCATAACAATCGCCCAGCCTCAGACTTTCACTCACGGCTCCGCAAGGGGTGCAGGCAGCCGTGGCAGCACAGACGGGTGATACATCTCCATGAGAACGCAAACTCGGAAACACCGATCGGCCTTGCTACTGATCAGCACATTGCTTGTTGCCGCCGTGGCACAAGGGGATGGCAGCCCCCCCATTCAACTGGCTCGCGCCAGCGACCCCGTCGATGCCCGGGAGGCGCTACGCCCCACTTTCGATACCACCAGGCAGGAGCCCGCCACGGGCAGCTGGTCCTTTACCCTGGATAACGATGCCCTGGTGCCAGTCAATCGCGATCAGGACTACACCTACGGCCTGAGCGTGGCCGCCACGGGAACCCGCGCAAGGGATTTTCTGCTATCGCTGGATACCCCACTGAGCTGGATTGACCGCGCCCTTGGCGTAGACGGCATAGGTTCCAGCTCGGTGCATGGGCACGGTTTCGAAGCTGGCCTGTTTGGCTTTACTCCCGAGGACAAGAGCGCCTCTGAGCCGCTTTACGATGACCGCCCTTACGCCAGCCTGCTGTATGCCTCCAGCAGCCGGGTTCAAGTGAACCCGCACAATCGCGTTGCATGGCATAGCACACTCACCGTCGGAGTTCTGGGCCTTGATCTGGCTGGAGATCTGCAAAACGGTTTTCACCAGATGATCGGCAGCAACCGGGCCGAGGGGTGGGAGCACCAGATCAGCCAGGGCGGAGAACCGACTGCCCGCTATTCTGTGGCTCGGCAGAAGACCCTGGCCATTTCCTCGGACAACCTGGAAGTAAAGAGCACCGTGGAGGGGTCATTGGGCTATATCACAGAAGCCCGCTGGAGCCTGAGCTTCCGGGCCGGCCAGCTGGGTACGCCATGGTGGCAAAGCACACCGGAGCTGACCCGTTATGGTGAACGCAATAATGCCCAGCCACTCAGAGATCGCAGTGAGCACTACCTGTTCGGTGGAATTTCCCTGGTTGGGCGTGGCTACAATGCCTTCCTGCAAGGCCAGTTTCGGGACAGCGAAGTGACCTATGGTCAGGATGAAGTCAACCACGCCATTGCCGAAGCCTGGCTCGGTTATACCTGGGGCTTCGGCAACGGCTACCGGCTGAGTTATGTGCTACGAGGCCACACCTCGGAGTTGCGCGACGGCGATGGCGACCGGGATGTGCTATGGGGCGGACTGGTTTTCTCGCGCAGCTTCTGATCAGCGGCGGCCCAACGCCTCGGCGTAAGGCACCGCGTCCGACGATTCACCATAAATGTCACGTACCGGCCGCACTTCGATACTGCCGTAACGCGCCGGTGGGATCTTGCTGGCCACACGAATGGCATCGTTAAGATCCCGCGCCTCAATAAGGTAAAAGCCGGCCAACTGTTCCTTGGTTTCGGCAAAGGGACCATCAGTCACACTGACCTGCCCATCCCGAACCCGCACCGTAGTGGCGGTCGACACCGGCTGCAGGGCGGAGCCGTCAAGCATCACCCCACTTTCCTGCAACCCCCCACTATAGGACTGACATTCCTTGTTCAGGTTTTGCCAGTGATCATCACCACGCTCCTGCATGGCCGCTTCGCTGTAGTACACCAGGCACAAATAATTCATGCGTATTGCTCCCATAGTGTGATTCAAGAGTGTGTATGAACCGGCATCAGCGGAACCGGAACATGATCCGGCTGCCAGTCAGTGATCAAGTCGCCGCTAACGGGATCATAGGTATTGGACAAATGTTCGTGCACGATCAGCCATTCTCCACCCTGCTGCTGCCAGACCAGGGTACCGCGCATCCATCCCGTCTTCTGCTCACCGTTCTCATCCTCGCAACCGCACTTGAACAGACCATGGGTCACAGCCAACTGGCCTTCCACGGTGATCGTCACGTCATACATTTCGAAAAGTGGCTCGCCGGGGCACAGCGCCATGCAGCGGTCCCAATGTTGCCGGTAGTCCTCCTCACCTTGCACCTGCTGCGCAAAAATCACATCAAATGAGCGAATGGAGGGGCTGTACATGGCCAGCACACCCTCACGGTCTTTCGCCTTGATCGCGTCCAGCCAGCGCGCCGCCATCTCACGAATGCTGTCTTGCGGTGTGGTGTTCGACGTCATCATGCTCTCCTTGATTATCAACAGATCTACACAGGAGTCGGATAGGACAAGACACTTTCGACAGTACAGCGGTTTTTTTGCTATTTGGCTAACTCCGCAATCCGTCGGCGCAGGAAACGCTGCTCTGCGGGTTGCTCTGTTAATCTCATCGCCTGTTCATAGTCATGGCGCGCTTCGGACAGCTTGCCCAGCCGGCGGTGCATATCAGCGCGTGCGGCATGAGCCAGATGGTATTGCCGCAAGGCCTTGTCTTCCATTAACGGATGCAACGCCTCCAGGCCCGCTTCCGGGCCATCACGCATGGCAATCGCCACGGCGCGATTGAGCGCCACCACGGGCGTTGGCATGTGTTGCTGAAGCAGATCGTATAGCCCGACAATTTCTGTCCAGTCGGTTTGCTCCGCCGAAGGGGACTGCGCATGCACTCCGGCAATCGCTGCCTGCAAGGTGTAGGCACCAAAGCGTTGGCTCGACAAGGAATGGCGCACCAGGGCATCGGCACGGGCAATATCATCGCGATCCCACTGACTGCGATCCTGTTCATCCAACAACACCAATTCACCCTCCGCATCCAGACGAGTATGACGGCGAGCATGGTGCAGCAGCATCAGCGCCCACAAGCCCATGGCTTCCGGTTGCGGTTCCGGCAACAGCTGGTTGAGCAGCTCCGCCAACCGAATGGCTTCATCTCCCAGATCATGCCGAACGGTCTCATCTGCTGAAGACGACAGATAGCCCTCGTTAAACACCAGATAAATCACCTGAAGAACAGACTGAAGACGCTCCAGCAAGGCGTCCCCCTCCGGAACTTCATAGGGAATGCCCGCATCACGGATCTTGCCTTTGGCGCGCACAATGCGCTGGGCTACGGTGGGGGTTTTCTGCAGAAAGGCGCTGGCGATTTCTTCAGTGGTCAGGCCACAGACTTCCCGCAGGGTCAGGGCAACCTGCGCTTCCGGCGCCAGTGAGGGATGGCAACAGGTAAAGATCAGCCGCAAGCGGTCATCGGCAATACCGGCGTTCTCTTCCTCCATGTTAACCACGGCCTGCGCGGCAAGGACATCTGCCTGCTGCTGAAGAATCTCATGGTAACGGGCGCGTCGGCGCAATTGGTCGATAGCCTTGAAACGCCCGGCGGACACTAGCCAGGCGCGAGGCTGCTCGGGAATGCCTTCTTGTGGCCATTGCTTGAGTGCCGCGATAAAGGCTTCCTGAAGGGCATCCTCTGCCAGATCGAAATCGCCCAGCAAACGAATCAGGGTGGCAAGCACCCGGCGGGATTGCTCTGCGAAAACAGTCTGAATTTTTTGCTCAACGGACTCCGGCATTCCTGCTTCCTTCCTCTCGGCAAAGGCGCCATGGAATGCCAGAGTGTCAATCAGTCATCTCGTTCAGGCCAGTGCTTCTTCCACAAAATCCAGACGATCCTGTCCAAAGAACATCTCATTGCCCACAAAAAGAGTAGGCGCACCAAACACACCGCGTTTTACCGCTGCCTCGGTATTGGCCTTCAGAGTGTCCTTGACGCCCTCATCGCCGGCACGCTCCAGCCAATGCCCAGCGTCAAGGCCCGCCTCCGTCAACACCCGAGACAACGCTTCCGGTTCAGACAACTTGCAGGGGGCTTTCCACATGGCGTCATACAAGGCACCTACCACGGTGTCCTGTTCCGGGGTGCCAATTGCCGCTGTGGCAACACGCATGGGCAGCAGCGTGTTCACCGGAAAATGCGGATTCATGGTCAGCGGCACCTGGTAACGCTGCGCATAGCGCGCCAGGTCTCGCATCATGTACATCCCTTTGGCCGGCACCGCGCCGGGCGGATTGTTGCCAGTGGCCTTGAAGATGCCGCCGAGCAATACCGGCGTCAGTTGCAGCTGTGCGCCGGTGCGCTCGCACATCGCCCCCAATTGCGTCCAGGCCAGATAGGCCGTCGGGCTGCCCACATCAAAAATAAACTCGACTGTCTTGCTCATTTGCTCGTCCTTTTCCAATGCTTGGGGAAGGGCCAGAAAAAAGATCCTTCGCCATATTTAAGTTAGCGCGCTGCGCGAATTAAAACGTTTCCATCCACGGGCGCAGATCCAGCTCGTGTGTCCAGGCGTCGCGGGGTTGCTGATGAAGCATCCAGTAGCTGTCGGCAATGTGCTCGGGGTTGAGGATGCCGTCCTGCTCTTTCTTGGCATACATGGCCGGGAAATTGTCACGGATGAAATCGGTATCAATGGCCCCATCGATGATCGGATGCACTACATGAATCCCCTGCGGCCCAAGTTCCCGGGCCATGCTCTGCGCCAGCGCCCGCAGCGCAAACTTGGCACCGGCAAAGGCAGAGAATCCACTGCTGCCACGCAACGATGCGGTAGCTCCGGTGAAAATAATGGTGCCCTTCTGACGGGGCGCCATCACCCGTGCGGCTTCTCGGCCGGTGAGAAAACCGGCAAAGGCGGCCATTTCCCAAACCTTGCGGTACACCCTGGACGAGGTTTCGCGAATGCCGAAGCGCACGTTAGCGCCGATATTGAAGACCACCACTTCCAGAGGCCCCACCTCATTTTCGATAGTCTCAAAGAGTGCCGACACGGCGTCCTCATCACGAGCATCACAACCGAAGGCACGCACCCAACCGCCGTCCTGCTGAATCTGCCCCACCAGGGGCGCCAAAGCCTCTTCAGTGCGGCGAGTCACGCACACCCGGTAACCTTCCCGTGCGAAACGGCGCGCAATGGCACCTCCGGTGGCATCACCGGCACCAATCACCAACATGGCCGGATGCGACATGGCACTCTCCTCTATTTGAAATAGTCAGTTCCAATACGGAACTCATAGTGAGTTCTTTTGGGGAACCCGTCAAGCAGGTATCATGCAGGAGTAACCTCTGGAGACCTTCATGCGTTGGCAAGATATAGATCAGCAACCCTGCTCAATGGCGCGAGCCCTGGCCATTATCGGGGACAACTGGACCCTGCTGGTGCTGCGGGACTGTTTTCTGGGCGTACGCCGCTTTGATGATTTCCAGCAACGGCTGGGCGTGACCCGCCACGTACTGAGTGATCGCCTGCGAAAGCTGACCGAAGGGGAGATTCTTGAGAAGGTGGCCTACCAACAGCGCCCCCTGCGGCATGAATACCGCCTGACAGGGAGAGGCCGAGATCTTTACCCGGTGATCGCTCACCTGGCTCAGTGGGGCGACAAGTATCTGGCTGACAGCAAGGGCGCACCTGTCTTGCGTATCCACAAGCAGTGCGGGCATCCACTGCACGCCCAACTACAGTGCGGCCATTGCGGCGACATAGTGGAAGCGAAAGACATCCGGGTGGAGGAAGGGCCCGACTACATTGGGCAACTGCTCCCCGCGCAGATGACCTCGCGCACAAAATAAGCTGAGCCCTCAGACACTTCCCGATCCGATCAGGGCAAGAGGCATGGACGGCCTCCTTGCTTACCCATGATCCAACAATACTGACCCGGAGCAGTCACCAGTCAGCTAACGGCTACGCTGATTGGCGTGGGGCCCGAGTTTGGCTTGCCGGTTATCCCGGAAAGAAAGGGCCTCACCGCATACCGACATGTGAAACGCATAACGCGCTCTATCAATATTCCAAAACAATCCAAGATTTTTTTCTTCACTCATGGAATGCCAGCGCTTACTGCCAGCAACGTCCATCTCCAGCAGACCGGAAACCTCTTGATCCAGGGAAAAATCAACAAATTCAATCAACTAAAATCCGGCGAACCCCGTCTCATTATTTTTGTGACCGAATTCCGTTCATGAGCATGATTTCAGTAAGCCCATCCCCCGCTTGAATACTATTCACTCTTGCATACCAGCTCCATCCCGGCACAACGTTTTGCATATTTAGTAATGCTTTTTTCTTAGATATAAAGAAATCAAACACAATTCCATGGACGGGATAATGATGAACAAAATACTGGCAATGGCGTTGCTGGCGACAGCCTCCTCGCTTCCCATGGCGGCGCAAGCCTCCTCCACATCAGACAGTTTCCAGGTCAGGCTTTCCCTGGTCGGCTCCTGCTCTATCGAGAGTGTAGAGAACCTGGACTTCGGCACCCTCTCGGTGGACGACGTATCGTCCGGCACCCAAACGGAAACCGGTGATATTGGTATTGCCTGCTCCAAAGGCACCAGTTACGACATTGGACTCAGCGGCACCAACGGCACCCGGACACTGCGCTCGCACAATGGCTCCACCGTCAGCTATGAGCTCTATCAGGACAGTGGCAACTCCATAGACTGGGACAACATAAGCGTATTAAGCGGGACAGGTACCGGTACCATGGTCACCCACACAGTGAGCGGCCACCTGCCTGGCACCTTTACCCTGAACCCGAACGATCAGGTATCCGGCGGGGCGGTATTGAAGGATGTGGTAACCGTGACGCTGACCTTTTAATCCGCCCATGGAAGTCCTCATGGCGGTTTGGGTTGTCATCTGCGTCTTTCCTGAAGCAAGCACAGGGCCTACGGGTGGCGGAAGTCTTCGGCAGCATCAGGCAACGACTCCCGACCAAGGTAATCCCCAGCAAAGTAGGCCAGGTGCTCAGCTTTCCAGACTGGCCTGTTGCGCTTTCAGCAGGGCAAGCACGCGGTCGCGTAACCAGCTATGGGCCGGGTCGCTGCTCTGGTCCCTATGCCAGTAGAGATGCATTTCCAGATCCGTCAGGTCTGCCGGCAAGGGCCTGACCACCATGCCCTCACGGGATAACTGCCCGGCCAGCGTAGCCGGCAACGATAACAACAGATCCGTCTGCTGTACGGTGGTGATGGCCGCCTGATAATGCTGGCAGCGCAACCGAATGTGCCGCCGGTATCCCAGCCGGGCCAGCCCGAAATCCTCCAGGCCTGGCCCTTCTCGCCGTGATGAGACCAATACATGCTGGGCCGCCAGATAGGCGGGCAGGTCCATACCCTCGCTCAACGGATGCCCCTCACGCATCATCACCACCATCGGGCCGGACAACACAGGCACATGCTCGATGGTTTCCGGCATGGCCAGCATCACATCGCAAGCCAGATCCAGGCGACCACTGGCCAACTCAGTGGCCATCTGCCTGCGGCGGATAGTGAGTGATTGCAAACGAACGCCGGGAGCCTCGCTCATCAACTGGGTCATCAACGGTGGAAGCAGGCAACCTTCCAGACCATCGCGCAGTCCCAGCACAAAGGTCCGCTCTGCTTCAGAGGCATCAAAGCCGCCCTCTTCACTGAGACAACGCTGAAAGCCCCCCAGCGAGTGACGCACCGGGCTGATCATTGCCCTCGCCCGGGCGGTGGGCACCATACGGCTGCCCTGACGCACAAACAACGGATCATCCAGACGGTCACGCAACCGCCCCAGCGCATGGCTCACAGCGGGCTGCGTCAGGTTAAGCACCTTCGCCGCACGGGTCAGGGAGCCCTCGGTATAGATAGCATCGAAGACCACAAAGAGATTGAGATCAAAACGGGATACATGCATGAGATTTATCAAATTGCATTTAGTTAATTCATTGGATTTATTGAAAACCGGCTACTAGCATCGGTCAATGCATAAATCTCCGCGCTCTGCGGAACGTCACAACAGCGATTTCGGGATTCCCATGACAAGCACTTCCTCTCCTCGTGTATTGATCACCGGCGGCGCCTCCGGACTGGGCCGCGCCATGGCAGAAAGCTGGCTGCGCGACGGTGCACAAGTCTTCATTGGCGATGTGAACGTGGAACGCGGACAACAAACCGCAGCGGAGCTGTCCACCCTGCCGGGCACCGTTGAATTCCAATATCTGGACGTGCGCGATCCGGCCAACTTCAACAGTGCCCGCGAATGGATAGAACAACATTGGGGAGGCCTGGATGTACTGGTCAACAATGCCGGCGTGGCGGCAGCGGCACGTATTGATCGCGGTGACATGGCGGACTGGGACTGGATTTTCGACATCAATGTGAAAGGTGTGGTGCGAGGCTGCAAGGTCTTCGTACCGATGATGAAACGTCAGCAGAGTGGCCACATCGTCAACATTGCTTCCCTGGCCGGGTTGATGAACGCACCGGTGATGGGCAGCTACAACGTCACCAAGGCGGGAGTGGTCTCGCTCTCCGAAACCCTTCGCCACGAACTTTCCCCCCACGGTATCCACTGCACGGTCGTGTGCCCGGGCTTCTTCCGCACCAACCTGCACGAATCCATGCGCAGCCCGGAGCCCGGCATGGTGGAAATGGTCGACAAGCTGCTGTCCAGCGATGAGCTAACCGCCGCCCAGATTGCGGACATGATCAAGCAGGCCGTCGCGAAACAAACGTTCCTGCTGATCCCGCACAAGAGCGGCCGGCGCGCCTGGTTCATCAAGCGCTTTGTGCCCGCGCTCTTCAATCGCATCATGCACAAGAGTGCCGTTGGCATGGAACGCAAACTGAAGAAGGCCGAGTCGGCCTGATGCCAGTGATCTACCTGATCCGTCATGGCCAGGCCAGTTTTGGCAAACCGGATTACGATCAACTTTCCGAGAACGGTTGGCAGCAAAGCCGCCTTCTTGGCCGCGCCATGCAGACACAGGATCTCGGCGTGCCGGTCGCGCTCTGCGGCACCATGCGCCGCCATACCGAAACGGCGCAAGCCACACTCACAGAGCTGGGCCTTCCTGCACAATGGCGGACCGATACCGGCTTCAATGAATATAACCACAAGGAAATTCTGGCACTGGACTGGCCGCTGGCCGAAGACCACGCAGCAGTCACCGCATGGCTGGCCACCCAGCCTCAGCCACGCAAGGTTTTTCAATCACGCTTCGAGCAGGCGGTGCGACGCTGGCAACGGGGCGACGGCGAGTACGGTGAAAGCTGGCCACAATTCCGCGAACGGGTATTGGCCAGCACCTACAGTCTGGGCAACAGCCTCAACAAGGGTGACAGCGCCCTGGTTTTTACCTCCGGAGGGGCCATCAGCGTGATCATCCAGCATCTCCTCGGCCTGGAAGATGAAGCCTTGCTGACCTGGAACCGCACCCTGATCAATACCAGTGTGACACGGCTACTTGTGAATGCCGGCAATTTGCGGCTAGTGTCGGTGAATGAACATCTGCACCTGCCGACGGAGCAGGTGACGTATCGATGAAGGGCGAGTTGAAAGTTTAAAGTTCAAAGTTGAAAAAGCACGCGAATGTTTTTGCCGTTCTGGGCTGCTGTGCCCGCGCCGTTACCGGAGAACGCGGGCATGGCCTTTCAAAACCAACCGGCTTGATCCGCGTTTTAACTTTCGACTTTAAACTTTCAACTCATCAGTTCCGCCCCCGATGCTCACGAAAAAAACTTTTGGAGAAATGACCATGCCTGTCCGCAAGAACATCCTGATCACCGGCGCCAGCTCCGGCCTTGGCGAAGGCATGGCCCGTATCTTTGCCGCCAAGGGGCGCAATCTGGCGTTGTGCGCACGACGCATGGATCGGCTGGAAACGCTCAAAGCAGAACTGGAAGAAAAGCATCCGGACATCCGCGTGCTAATCAAACCGCTTGACGTGGCAGACTACGACCAGGTGTTCGCGGTATTCGATGCTTTTCGCACCGAGCTGGGAGGCATCGACCGGGTACTGGTAAATGCCGGCATGGGCAAAGGCCAACCCATTGGTACCGGCTACTTCTATGCCAACCGGCAAACAGCGGAAGTGAACTTTGTGGCCGCACTGGCACAAATGGAAGCGGCCATGGAAATTTTCCGCGCCCAGAATGACGGCCACCTGGTGGTCATTTCATCCGTAAGCGCCATGCGTGGCATGAAAAAAAACCTCACCACTTATGCCGCCACCAAGGCCGGTGTTGCCATGTTGGCAGAAGGACTACAAATGGAACTGATGGACACGCCCATCAAGGTCACAACCTTGTTCCCGGGTTTCATTCGTTCCGAGATCAACGAAAAGCTGAAGAACACCCCCTTCATCGTGGACACTGAAACCGGCTGCAAAGCGCTGGTAAAGAATATCGAAAAAGAAGTCATGCATGCAGCAGTACCATCCTGGCCATGGAGCCCCATGGGCTTCGCCATGCGCAACTTCCCCCTGAAGATCGTCGACAAACTGATGGGGTGATAAAGAGCAATTAACAGTTAATAATGAATAATTAATAGCTGCACAAGCGCACTATTGTTCTGTTATAACACAGGAGGCCGCGCCCAAAGCTTGGGCGCGGCCTCTTGCATATAAGCAAGCGTAACGCGCTCTCGCGCAGTTATTCATTATTAACTATTAATTATTAATTGCTTTCCCGCCATTTCATGATGGGTGCCCACTCCTGCCACTCGTCATCAGCCTGGCGATTCAATGGAAAGCGACGACCCTCCTCTGCAAGCGGCCCCGGTTCGGGCGGGGTCGCAAAGCTGATACCACCGCGCAGCAAATTCTCCAGTGAACTGGCCTGCACTTCGGCCCCCTTGAACAACCCCACATCCACGGTCAACCCGGAGCTGTTCCAGAACACGCTGTTAGTGCGGACCAGCTTGCTGTATTCCGGTTTGATAATTGCCTGGATTTCCACGAACCGACTGCCTTCACTGAGGACACTCTCACCGATAGTACCCACCTGCAGGTCTCGATAATAAATATGCCTCCCCTTTTTCAGGGAGCCCAACTGGTTCGCCACCAGGGTGATCTTCAAACCAAGATCCGGCTGTTGATCCGGCGGGGTTTCCAGCCCGGAAAATTCCTTTTCCGGCTCTCCGTCACCCGGTTCTACCGCAATGTATTTTCCCGACACCAGGGTATCCAGATTTCGGGCACCAGCAATGCCCAGCTCCGGTTCAACAATCCAGAATTTGCTGTTTTCCCTCGCCAGCTTTTCCGCATCACGATTCAGGCTGGCATGTACAATCACGGTCTTCAGATCCTCACTGAGAACAATCTCATCCACGCTACCCACAGGAACACCACGATAGCGAAGTTCCACCCCGGACTTGATTCCCGAGCCGCTCTCGAAACTGATCTCGATCTGCACATCCCGTTGCAATAGCTGGTCGTAAAGCAGCCAGGCAGCGACGATCAAACTGAGCAAGGGCACTAGCCAGATCGGCGAAGGCCAGTGTGACTTTTTTACTTCAGGGGTTTCCATGATCAGACTCCACGTTGATCCGGGATTGTCTTTATCCAGAGTTGTTTGGGCGAAAAAGCGTGGGCGGACAACATGGTCAACACCACCGCCATGGCAAACGCCAGAATACCGGGTTCCGGCTTAACACTAGCCAGATTGCCAAACTCCACCAGCGCTGCCAGCAGCGCGACCACGAAGACGTCCAGCATGGACCATCGCCCGATCCAGTACACCAGCCGAAAGGCGCGAGTGCTCAACAAGGGGTCGGTTTCTCCCGGCGCACGCCAATAGACCACCGCCAGCACCAGCACCTTGAACAGCGGCACCAGCAAGCTCGCCACCATGACGATAATGGCAATACCGGGCATGCCTGCCTCAAACAGCTGCCAGATACCCTCCGCGATGGTACTGGTCTTGCTGCGTCCACCCTGGGTAATGGTCATGATCGGCAACAGGTTGGCCGGAATCAGCCAGACCATGGCTGCCACCAGCAACGACCAGGACAGGGCGTGGGGACTATCGCGCATCGGCAACCTCCCGCGCCTGTTGATCCATCAGGCGTTGTAGCTGGTCTGGCTGAGCCAGGGTCTCCACGATCAACCGCAGCAGCACCGCCAACCCCAGACAGACAATGCCCGCACCGGGCTTTACTGTGGCCAGATCACCCAGCTTGGTCATGGAAATCAAAATGCCCAACAGAAAAATATCTGTCATGGCCCACTCCCGGCTTAGCCGATAAACCTGCATCCAGCGCGGCGAATGCACAGGCATATGCTCACGGGCAGCCCACAGCAGCCGGCTCACCGCGATCAGGTTGGCCAGTGGCATGGTCAATAGCGTGAAAAGCAAAAGCACGCCAGCAGGCAGATAGACACCCTGCAGAAGGGCGACAGTACAATCCAGCAGGCTGGCGCTGTTATCCAGCCCCAGGTTCTCCAGGCGCAACAGCGGGAGCGTGAGTGCGGGCACCCACAGGAATGCCGTGGCGACGGACAGGGCCAGCAGAGAATCCGGCTTCAGGGTCCAGGCGCCACTGAGCTGACGGTCACAGCGAGGGCAACGCCACGCCCCTCGCCCTCTTCCCGTGGGCAAGGCAAGATCCGTATGACAATCCGGACATGTCAGGGTGCTAGCTCGCTCCTGATCAAGGGAAGCGTCCTTGTCCTCTGGCAAAGGTGACTCCTTTCGCTAAGAGTAGTCTCAAGGATGACATTGCCTGATTGAGGCGTCTGTGAAAACCGGCGAGAGTTTTACGGAGTTTTATAAAGGCGGGATGTGCTGGGCGTCCAGATCGATATACGCCAAGCAATGCGAGCCTTGGCGAGGTATGGATTTAACCAGCGAGTTTCGAGTAACGAGTTTCGAAAATCCTCAAACACGACCAGGCTCGGGGTTGGGGTTTTGCTTTTCGAAACTCGCTCCTCGTAACTCGCAACTAACTCGCAGCAATTAATCAATTGGGCCTGGGTTCTTGCGCTTTTTCACAGTAGCAAAGCCACCCTGGGTATCCGGTGCGGCAGGTCTGCTGCTGCGAGGCCCTGCGGATTTTTTCGCCGAAACCTTCTTCAGGGGCTTCTTGCCACCCTTCTTGGCATCAGTCTTTTTCTTGATTTTTTTCTTTTTGCTGCCCGCTGCCTTGCCATTGGACTTGAGTTTCTTCGGCCCCAGGAATTTGCCTTTCAGCTCTTCCACAATGCGGAAATCAAACTGCTGACGCAGGTAGCGCTGAATGCTCGCCATCAGGTTCCATTCATGGGCTGCAATCAGTGAAATTGCCGTGCCTTCACCACCCACACGACCGGTACGGCCGATACGGTGAACATACTCATCGCCGCTGCGAGGCATATCAAAATTGATCACCAGATCCAGGCCTTCCACATGAATACCGCGGGCGGCAACGTCGGTGGCGACCAGCACCCGAACGCCACCATCCTTGAGCCGGTCCATGGCCAGCTTGCGCTCTTTCTGGTCTTTCTCTCCGTGCAGCACAAATACCTTGTGGCTGGTTGCCCGCAGCACGCCACCGAGACGATCCGCCTGCTCACGGGTATTGGTGAAGATCACCGCCTTGTCATAGGTTTCATGGGCCAGAAGCCACTGCACCAGACGCTCCTTGTGCGCCACATCGTCAGCCGTAATGATTTGCTGCTGAATGGATTCATTCAGGTCGCGCACGGTATCGAGCAGCAGGAACTTTGGCTCGCGCAGTACATTCTCCACTACCCGATCCATGGCATTGCCGCCCCGGGTGGCAGAGAACAGCAGGGTCTGCCGTTCTGCCGGGCACAGTGCTGCCAGACGCAGCACATCGTCACTGAAGCCCATATCCAGCATGCGGTCAGACTCATCCAGCACCAGCACTTCCAGATCACCCAGCAGCAGATTGCCGGCCTCCAGATGCTCGATCAGCCGCCCGGGAGTACCGATCAGGATTTCCGGGTTACGGCGCATATTCGCCGCCTGCACCTTGAAGTCTTCACCACCGGTAACCAGTTCCGCCTTGATAAAGGTGTATCGCGCCAGTGCCTCTACCTGTTTGAGGGTCTGCTGTGCCAACTCACGGGTGGGCAGCAGGATCAGGGCACGAGTATCTGTACGGGGGCGGGAATGCTGCAACAGGCCGTGCAGCAAGGGCAGCAGGAAGGCCGCAGTCTTGCCGCTACCGGTACGGGCAATCACCCGCAGATCATGCCCTGTCAGCGCTTCAGGAATGGCAGACGCCTGCACCGGGGTCGGCTCGGTGATGTCCATTTCGGACAGGGCGCGCACCAGGCGCTCGTGGAGATTGAGATCGGCAAAGGTGGACATGGGAATCAGCTCCGGTGTTGAGGGGGCATTGTAGCAGCTGCCGGAGTTGAAAGTTTAAAGTTTAAAGTTCAAAAGCGCGGCAAATGCCCCTTCTCCTGAAAGGCACTGCCCGCGCGACCCCATCTGTACGCAGACGCACACACCGCCCAAGGCCAAGCCCTCCCTTGAAGCAGGCTTTTAAACTTTGAACTTTGAACTTACTCCCCCACCCACGCAAAGCGCGGAATGACCTCACCCTCCTTTTCCACGGTCTCGGCAAACATGGCCAGTGGCCGCACCCACAGGTCACGGTTACCGTACAGCGGGTAGTAGACCACCAGTGTCTCTTCGGTCTCGGAGTGGGTGGCCAACCCAATGACCTGATAGTCGTTACCCTTGTAATGGCGGTAACGACCGGGTTTGATCTCACGCATTGCATTCTCCTGTTGACCTTCTTGCCAGACGTTCGGCGATGACCGCCAGCACCTGTGGATTCCATGGCAACCCGACATGGGTACCTGTCACTTCCACGTTCTCGGTGAGCGGCCCGTCATTTTCCAGACAGCACTGCCAGCTCACAATGCCATCCTGACGGGTGTAGATAGCAGTACAGTACACAGGCGGAGCGTTGATACGATCAAAGAACGCCTCCCGGTCGGGATTGCGATGTTTGGGATTCAACAGTCTGAATAGCGCACTGACATTATTGGCATCCGGGTCACCATTAATGGGGCTGCCAAGGGTGAATACCTGGCTGACCTGATCCGGGAAGACCCGCGCCAACTCTCGGGCAAATACGCCCCCCAGACTCCAGCCCACCAGTGCCACTGGTTGACCATGACGGGCATGGATCGCCTGCAACTGGGTCACCAGCATTTCCCGCCTCTGCCGGTTCATGCCGGTATTGGTGCCCTGGGCCCAGCCATAGCTGGTATACCCCAGCCGCGCCAGCCCTCGCCGTAATGGCCGGGTGCTCACATCGCTGGCCCCAAACCCAGGCAGGACCAACACCGGCTGGCCATTCCCCAGCGGCAACCGCCGGTGATCCAGGCCTTTCAGCAAATAGCGGCCATAGGCCAGCATGGCACGGCTTTCACCCAGCAACAGGCTCAATGCCGGGGGAGAGAGCTTTTCTGTCATGATTGCACTCCGCATTCGTTCATTTCGGTCCAACCCGAATCAGAGAGGAATGGTACCCTGTGCAAAAAACCGTTAAATAGTCCCGCTGGCGATTGGCTCAACCGGCCTGCCGGGGAACATGCCCGTGCGGCAACGGTCACAATGGCCAACCATTCTCAATCCGGTTAAGAGGAAAGCATGCAAAAAACCGTTGTCGCCCTGATCTCACTCTTCCTGCTGTGCAGCACCAGTCAAGCCATGGCCCGCAAGGCTGAAGAGAGCAAGAATGTGTTCGGCTGGGTGGAGCAAACCACCTTGATGCCCTGGGGCGTCAAGCTGAAAGCCAAGCTGGACAGTGGCGCGCTGACCTCTTCCCTGCATGCCACCGACGTCACCATTTTTGAAAAAGACGGCGACAAGTGGGTGCGTTTCACTGTCAATGTGAAGGACCTGGACAGTGGGAAAGTGGTATCAAAAACCTTTGAAAAGCCCCGCCACAGAAAAGTGCTGATTCGAGGCGCAGGAGGAGAGGACCGTCGCCCTGTCGTGCTCATGAAGTTATGCATGGGCAATACCGTCTATGAAGAACAGTTCACCCTCAACGATCGCTCAGACATGATCTACCCGGTACTACTGGGCCGTCGCACCCTGTCTCATCTGGGGTATCTGGATGTGACCGAAACCTTCCTCCACAACCCCTCGTGCACCGAAGAATCAACGGTGAAGCAGCACAAGGAAGAGGACGACGACGAGGACATCCACGACTAGCGGGCAAGCGTTCACTAAACGATGTGGCGACGCGCCCGGACATCTGGCGTCAGCCTTGCCCCGCAACCGAAAAGCCAAACCGCCCAACCTGGGTCAGGTTTTTTGCTTTATCGAGGAGCCTCTGAATAACGACCGAGGCCGCGCCCGGATTCCGGACGCGGCCTCGTCAATACAGCCCAATAAAACCTCGATGCCGCGTTGCAGCTTGAAGCTTGAAGCTTGTACCTGCCGTTACGCCGGATTCACCTCGAAATACCCAAACAACCCATCCAGCGCCTCACGCAGCACACTTCCCTGCAAGCTGATCCGCGCCTCCAGTTCGGCCACTGCATCATCGGCATCCAGGCTGTCGATATTTTCCTGCAGCAGATCCAGCGCCTTGATGCGCTTGATCTCCAGCTTGTCATTCACATCCAGCTCAAGATTGTCCTGCCAGGCCAGGTTGATGCGTGTGACCACCATGCCGGTTTCCAGATGGGCAAGAATTTCTTCCTGACCCAGGTCCACCGCAGTGAATTTCACCGCCGCCCCTTCATCCTTGGTCCCCTTCAGTTCACACCGGTCCCCCAGGGTGAATCCTTCAGGCAGCAACTTGGTGTCACGCAGCCAGTTGCTGAAGCTGGTGTAAGGGGCTGAATTGGGTGCCGGGTACGCCACCGGCAAGGTGCCGATCGCCTTACGCAAACAGGCCACCACTTCCTCGGCGCGAGTGGCGGAGGAGGCGTCCACCAGCACCCGTTTGCGCTGGGTGTCGATGATCAGATTGGTGCGCCGGGAGCGGGTGAAGGCACGGGGCATCAGCTCAAAGGTGATCTGCTCCTTCAGCTCCGCTTTTTCCTTGCGGCCCACCTTGCGCCCTTCCTCTTCCTGAATGTACTCCACCTTCTCATCCAGCAGTTCCTTGATCACCGGGCCGGGCAACAGGCGGGAGGTTTCCTGATAGGTGCAGTAGATGAAGCCATCCACGGCATACGCCATGGGGTCCTGGCCTTTCAGGGGCGGCACGAAGCCCTCAGAGCGCAAGGTCTGGCTACCACAAGGCTGGCAACGATTGCTGGAAAGAATCTCATCCAGCTCCGCCACAGAGAAAGAAAAGGGCTCATCGCCCAGATACACAATCAGGTTCTTGATCCACATAGTCTTGTATCCAAAAGCCGGGACGAAAAGGGGCGTCTCCGGAAAGCGGGAAGGCTGGCCACAGTAGCGAAATGCCTTCTCCTCCTCAAGCGCTACCATCGCAACTGATCAGCAAATCGGCAGGCACTTCGGCCTGTAATGACCGGCCCACCTGTGGCAACAATAGTCAGGCCAACGTTACCAGGAGTCACCATGGATTATCTGCGCACTCCCGACAGCCGATTTGAACGACTGCTCGACTACCCATTCACACCCCACTATGCGGATGTGGGAGGGCTGCGAATGCATTACCTTGATGAAGGCCCGGCTGATGCGGCCCCCATCCTGATGCTGCATGGAGAGCCATCCTGGTCCTATCTCTACCGGCACATGATCCCCATCTGTGCCGCAGCCGGACACCGTGTCATCGCCCCGGACCTGATTGGCTTCGGCAAGTCCGACAAGCCCACTGACATCAATGCCTATAGCTACCAGAGCCACATGGACTGGCTGCTGTCACTGCTGGATCAACTGCAACTCAGCAACATCACCCTGGTTTGCCAGGATTGGGGCTCTTTGCTGGGATTACGGCTGGCGGCGGAAAACCCGGACCGTTTCCGCGCGATTGTGGTCGGCAACGGCATGCTGCCCACTGGCGACCAGAAGGTTCCCGCCGCATTCCAGTTATGGAAAAACTTTGCCATCTACAGCCCCATTTTTCCCGTCTCCCGCATTATCAATTCCGCCACGTTTCGCAAGCTGGGCCCGGACGAGCGCCGCGCCTACGACGCCCCTTTTCCAAACCGCCAATACAAGGCCGGGGCGCGTGCTTTCCCCAAGCTGGTACCGGTTACTCCGGATGATCCAGCAACTGAGGCGAATCGATCAGCATGGCGAATACTGGAAACCTGGAAAAAGCCTTTCCTGACCACGTTCAGCAATGGCGACCCGATTACACGTGGCGGAGATAAATACATGCAAGAGCGCATACCCGGAGCCGCAGGGCAGCCGCATCAAACACTCGTGGGAGGCCATTTTCTGCAGGAGGATTCGCCGGTTGTGTTCGCCCGTGCCATTAATGACCTGCTGGCAAGATCATTCTGAAAAAACATCAACAGGGAGCAACGGCCGGATCGGACCAGAACTCAACCCGGTTACGTCCGGCCGTTTTGGCGCGATAGAGCATCTCATCCGCCCGGGCAATCAAGGCATGCTCATCAGCTTCATCGTCCGCCTGCCACAGCACCACACCAAAGCTGGCAGAAAATGACAGCAACTCGCCACAAGCCAGGCTCACCGGCGAACGCTCAATGGTTGTACGGCACCGCTCGATGCCCCGTGCGGCACCGGCATGATCGGTTTCCGGCAGCAGTAACACGAATTCTTCCCCACCGATACGGCCAACGGTATCGGTCTCGCGTAGGCATCCGCGCAGCACCTCAGCCACACGCACCAGCACCTCATCACCCACAGCATGACCATGGGTATCATTGATTCGCTTGAAGTGATCCAGATCCAGCAGGCAAACACTCAACGGCTGGCCGTTACGACGCGCCCGCGCCAGCTCAAAACCAAAACGGCTAAACAGCTCACGACGATTGGCAAGCCCCGTCAATGGGTCGTGCAGGGCCTGGTCGCGAACCTGCGCCTCACGTCGAACCCAACGCCCCAGCAACAAGGCCACCAGCACGATCACTACAGTGATAAACGGCGCCATGAACGCCACCGTGCTGCCAATCCAGTAATACGACAGCAGCTCCTGAGAGATCGGGTACTTGATAAAATAAATGGCATGAACGCTATAGCCTTGCACCGACAGCCAGGCCAACAACAACACCACCAACACCGTGAAGGCAAAATTCCAGGCCACACGCTGAAACCCAAACAGGATAAAACCCACCAGAGGAGCCCCCACCAGCACCATACCGGTCATGGGGCTATAGAGTCCGAATGTCCAGCCCAGGAGCAAGAAGGCCACACTGAAAAACGACATGAAGAACGGAGGATAAAGAACCGAGTGACGTTGAGTCCGACGTAACAACATCCCCCAGACGACCAACACCAGCCAGCCAGCTTGATTGAACAACATCACCTGCGTCATGACCTCCGCCCCTTCTGTGGAGACGAAGCGATCCGCAAACTCAGTGAGATGAATCGTGAAAAGGTGCCAGAGGAAAACAAAACTCATATAGCCCCACAGGAGCACAGACAACAGTAAACACTTGTCCCTGTCGCTCCAGTCGAGCAATCGATATACCGCTACTAAGGCTGCAGGCTTCTTTTTCATTATTTTGCGTGACCTGGTTCACACCTTGTCTCGCCATTATGGCACTTTCGCCATCGATAACAGCCTGGCAGGACCACGTCCGTACCAGGCAGCCGACCGATAGTCGGATAACACCCGCCTTACTCGTAACTGAGATGAGTCGCCTTGCCGCGGAACACCCGGTAAATGTAGAAGGTATATCCAAGAATCATCGGCAGAGCGATCACCGCACCCCAGAAGGTAAACAGCAGAGACTCGGTCGCGGAAGCCGCATCCCAGATAGACAGCTGCCCCAGCACTACATCCGGGAACAGACTGTAGGCAAGACCGATACTGGCCAGCACGCAGATCACGATCAGCGCCAGGAACGCCAGCCAGCCATAGCCATTGTCGAGAATCTGACGGCTGTTGAAGATCCAGATCAACCCGGCGTACGCCAGCCCGGTGGCAATGGGAATCGGCATCAGGCCAATAGCGTTGGGGAGCGTGAACCATTTGGCAGCGATGGTCTCGCTCACCAGCGGCGTAGCAATAGACACCAGCAGCAGAAAGCCCCCCATGGGCCACACCGCAAGCCGCCCCCAATGAGCCGCCTTACGGAACAACTCGCCTTCGGTCTTGATCAGCAACCAGGCCGCACCCAGCATGATATAAAGCGCAGGCAGCGCCAGACCTATCAGCACGGCAAACAGTGTACTGGTGGTATCACCGGTCAGGCCCGTGACATAGGCGCCCAACATCCAGCCCTGGCAAACCGAAGCGACCAGTGAACCAATAGCAAACAGCCGGTTCCACATGGCCTTGTGCTGGTCCCCGGCCTTGACCCGAAAGTCGAATGACACCCCTCGGAGAATCAACCCCATGAGCATGATAGTCACGGGCAGATAAAGCGAAGTCAGCACAATGCCGTGGGCCTGCGGGAAGGCAATCAGCAAGATGCCCACCCCGAGCACGATCCAGGTTTCATTGGCATCCCAGAACGGGCCGATGGCCGCCACCATCACATCCTTTTCCTGATCGGAGGCAAACGGCAACAACATACCAATGCCCAGGTCGTAGCCATCCAGCACCACATAGATCAACAGCGCCAGTCCCATGGCGCCGGCGAAAAATAACGGTAACCAGTATCCAAGATCCATCATGCATCTCCTTCGCTACGTTCTGCTGCCATGGCCTGCTGTTGTGGCGACAACGACAGGGAGCGGGCCGGCTTGGTGGCCAGATAGCGCAATGCGGCGATATAGGACACCAGCAGGAAGGCATACAACAGCACATAGCCAAACAGGGTGCCGGCGACAGTGGCACTACTGTGATCGGCCACCACCTCAGCAGTGCGCAGCAAACCATCCACAATCCACGGCTGGCGCCCGATCTCGGTAACGTACCAGCCCGCCAGCACCGCCACCCAACCGGAGAACGTCATCACCGACAGGGTGCGCAATAACCACGGATGCGCGCTACTGTTTTCTTCCCGGGATCGAAACAACCGCCACAGGGCCCACCAGCCCACCAACACCATCAGTGTGCCCACCCCAACCATCACCCGGAATGACCAGAACACCGGTGCCACCGGCGGGTGGGCACCTGCAAATTCATTTAGCCCTTTGAGTTCGCCATCCCATTCATGGGTCAGGATCAGGCTGGCAAGACCGGGCACCTTGATTGCCATGTGAGTAGTACGGGCCTCTTCATCCGGAAAGCCGAACAGGGTCAGGGGCGCATGGCTTTCGGTTTCCCAAATCCCTTCCATGGCGGCTATCTTGGCAGGCTGATGCTCCAGGGTATTGAGCCCGTGCATATCGCCAATCCACACCTGCAGTGGAGCCAACACGGCAGCCATCAGGGCCCCGGTGCGCATGACCTTCCAGGTGGCCGGGCCATCCACCCCTTTCAGCGCACGCCAGGCACTCACGCCCATGATCAGGAAGGCGGCGGTCAGCAGGGAGGCATTGAACATGTGGGCGAAACGATAGGGGAAAGAGGGATTGAAGATGACCTCCCACCAGCTATTCACAAAGAACACACCATCCTCAATACGATAACCGCTGGGGGTCTGCATCCAGGAATTCAGGCTCAGAATCCAGAACGCCGAAAACGAAGTGCCCACCGCCACCAGCGCCGTGGCAATCAGGTGCGTGCGATTGGACACGCGATCCTTGCCAAACAACATGATCCCGAGGAAAGACGCCTCCAGAAAAAACGCCGTGAGCACTTCATAACCCAGCAGCGGCCCGGCGATGTTACCCGCCCTCTCCATGAATCCGGGCCAGTTGGTGCCGAACTGAAAACTCATGGTAATGCCGGACACCACCCCAAGCGCGAAACTCAAGGCAAAAATTTTCACCCAGAAAAAATAGGCATATTCCCAGGCCTTGTCGCCGGACAGGGTGTAGCGCAGGCGAAAGTAGAACAACACCCAGCACAGACCAATGGTGATGGTCGGAAACAGAATGTGAAAGCTGATGTTGGCGGCAAACTGCAGGCGCGCCAGCAGGAAGGGGTCAAACTCCATTCGATATCTCCTGTAGGAATATCCTTATAACCACACTACCAGACTTCTCCGATCTGCCCAGATGACAAATTGTCCATCCCTCTGCCACACGTGAACAACGCGTCAGTAATAACACTACCTCTACAAAGGACACAATTCGTTAGATAGCGCACAACAAGGACACTACAGCGCCCTTTCTGTTTACCCAACAAAATGCATTTCATCATTTTTTGCAGCTCTGGCTGCGACTTCGATATCTGTACCGCAATTAACGGGAGAGTCCCATGAGCAAAACAAAAAAAGTGTTTCAGGCATTGAGTGCCGCCGCTGCGCTGACGCTCAGCAGTACCGCTTTCGCGGCGGTGGAGCGTACCTTCTGCGTATTCGACATCATCGGCGCCAGTGGCGACACCTACAACATGATGAAAGATTACAAGACCGCCGCCCTGGCCTGGGGGGTGGATGTGGAACTCAAGCCCTACACTGACGAAAAGATCGCCTCTGAAGATCTCAAGGCCAACCAGTGTGATGCCGCTGTTCTCACCGGCATCCGCGGTCGCCAGTTCAACAGCTACACCGGCAGCATGGATTCCATCGGCGCCATCCCCAACTACGACGCCATGCAAACCGTGATCGCGGTACTGGCCAGTGGCAAAGTGGACCAGCATCTGGTGTCTGGCCCCTATGAAGTGGGCGGCGTGTTCCCCCTTGGCGCGGCCTTCCTGTTCCTCAAGGACAAGGAAATTGACACCGTGGAAGAGCTGGCCGGTAAATCCATCGCCGTTCTGGAGTACGACAGCGCCCAGGCCAACATGGCCTCACGAGTGGGCATGTCTCCGGTCATGTCAGATATCACCAACTTCTCTACCCGCTTCAACAATGGCTCCGTGGATATCTGCTTTGCCCCGGTAATGGGTTATTCCGCTCTGGAACTCTACAAAGGCATGGCCCCCAGCGGCGGCATCCTGGATTACGTGCTCGGTCAGCTGAGCGCCCAGGTAATCATTCGCAAGGACCGCTTCCCGGACGGCTTCGGTCAGCAATCCCGCCAGTTCATGTTTGGCCAGTTTGACCGCGCCATGAAGCTGATCGACAACTCCAGCAGCGAAATCGATGACAAATGGTGGATCCGCATCCCCGAGGCCGACACGCTGCGTTACGACCAGATGATGCGCGAGGCCCGCATTGCCCTCACCAAAGATGGCGTTTACAACAAGGACATGATGAGCCTGCTGCGCAAGGTACGCTGCCAGCAGGATGCATCTCGGGCCGAGTGCGTCAATCCGCAAGAATAAACCCGGTGCCGCTGCCCCTGTCGGCGGCCCCCTCTAGGGTCAGCCGACAGCCAAACTGGTGAAATGCGTTCAAGCGGTCCATGCTGGAATTGACCCAGGGTTAAAGGAATAACCGGAGGCTTACATGAAAACCTTGATTACCCGATTCCTGCAGGAAGAAAGTGGTGCCACCATGGTCGAGTACGCCATCGTTGCATCACTGATTTCTATCGCCGCTGTTGCCGTCATTGTTCTGGTTGGTGAAGAAGTGCTGGGCCTGTTCCAGGGGGCAGACACCGCCATGAAAGATAGCGGCATGTAAGCATCCGCAGGCCAGTCAAACAAGGCTGACGCCTGCGCCTCCCAACCAGCTCTGTTACCCTGTGGCACTCCAGTTATCGTGGCGGAGCGTCCATGAGTCAGTCCTTCGGTTTCCAGTTCGACAACAGCTATTCCCGGCTACCAGAAGCCCTGTTTTCCCCGTGCGATCCGCAAGCTGTCAGCACCCCTGCCATGGTGCTGTTCAATACGGCTCTGGCCACTGAACTGGGGCTGGATGCCCCCACACTGGCACAACGCCCGGACTGTTTCAGCGGTAACCATCAACTTCCCGGCAGCATGCCGCTGGCCCAGGCCTATGCGGGACACCAGTTCGGCCGCCTGACCATGCTAGGTGATGGGCGCGCCATTTTGCTGGGTGAGCAGATAGCGCCCGACGGGCGCAGGCTGGACATCCAGCTGAAAGGGGCCGGACGCACTCCTTTCTCACGGGGGGGCGACGGGCGCGCTGCCCTTGGCCCCATGTTGCGTGAATATGTGATCAGCGAAGCCATGCACGCGCTTGGCATTCCTACCACCCGCAGCCTGGCTGTCGTCTCAAGCGGTGAACCGGTTTACCGGGAACAACCCTTGCCGGGAGCAGTGCTTACCCGTGTCGCCGCCTCTCACCTGCGAGTGGGAACCTTCCAGTACGCTGCCGCGCAACAAGACAGCGCGTTAATGGATACGCTTATCCGCTACACCCTTGAGCGTCACTACCCGGAAAAACAGGACAGCGACAACCCCGCGCTGGCGTTACTGGATGCCGTCATCGATAAACAGATCGCACTGGTCACTCACTGGATGCGGGTGGGCTTCATTCATGGCGTGCTTAATACCGACAACGTGACACTCAGCGGAGAGACCATTGATTACGGCCCCTGCGCCTTCATGGATCAGTACGATGAAAATACCGTCTTCAGTTCCATCGACCAGCAAGGCCGCTATGCCTATGGCAGCCAGCCCGGCATCACCCAATGGAACCTGGGGCGCTTCGCGGAAACCCTGCTTACCCGCATGGACGACGACGTAGACAGCGCAGTAGAGATCGCCACCGAACGACTCAAGGCATTCAGTGCCCGCTACGATGCCAGCTGGCTGGCCATGATGCGAAGCAAACTGGGATTGACTGGCAGTGACGCCGGGGATGAGACACTGGCAAAAGACTTGCTGGCTCTGATGCAACTGCACAAGGCAGATTTCACCAACACCTTCCGCAGCCTGATTGGAGGAAAGCCGCTGCAGGGGCAACCTTATGACAATGACGCCTTTACGGCCTGGCATAACCGCTGGCTGAACCGGCTGGATCGCGATCCGCAAGCGCACGACCACGCCTGGGAACTGATGCGCAACAGCAACCCGGCCGTGATTCCGCGTAATCATCAAGTAGAAAAAGCGCTACGCGCAGCAGAAGATGGCGACCTCAGCGTGGTCGAATCCCTGCTCTTCGCGCTGGCCGATCCCTATGCGGAACGGGACAGCGATGATCCCTACGTGCAGCCGCCGAAGGAGGATGAGGTGGTGTGCGCTACGTTCTGCGGGACGTAAAAACGAGTTTCGAGTTTCGAGTTTCGAGTTTCGAGTTTCGAGTTTCGAGTTTCGAGTTTCGAAGAGCAAAACCCGCTCCAACTGAAAGCCAAAGTGTTTTCTTTTACGCCTTTGATTTTCGCAACTCGAAACTCGTTACTCGAGCCTCGCCCCTACCCCAACCGCAGATGGTTATCCCACCAGCCGCCCGGCAGGTCCAGCCAGTGGCTGGCGACCTGGCCGTCTTGATAGCTGAAGTAGCGACAGCGGCCCTGGCCGGACGTGACGGCGAACCCGTCGCCCGCCACACCGACCCCGGCACAATCTTCCATGGGCACATCCACAAGAGTCTCGGCCGTATCCAGATCCCAAACGAAAAAACGGTTGCCGCGCGGCGCCGTCATCGCCACCTGCCGGCGCTCGCCATGAATGGCTATGCTCGCCGTGTACTGATCCATCATCGCCAATTGCGAAGCCCCTACAGGGAAAGGCTGATAAGGCTGCTCTGGACGCTTCACCGCCAATAACGGCACTGTCTCCCAGGCCTCTCCCTGATACTGCTGTCCGGTGATGATCGTGCCATCGCTGGCGACAGCCAGGTGGCGAATACTGCTTTGTGAATGCTGCAGAGTTTCCTTGCTATGCAGCTCGCCGTGGCGATCCATTACCACCAGGCTCGGCGACATACTGTGGAGGTTGGTTTTCTCACGGCTGCCTTCGGTACGAATCCCCCCGTTGGCCACCACCAGGGACTCACCATCCGGCATCCAGGCCAACTGGTGTGGCCCCACGCCATGGGTAGGCACTTCACCTTCATGCACCAACTGCAAGTTACCTTGATCAAGCCGGTAACGACCCAGCACACCACGACCGGGCTCATTCAGATCGTTTTCGGTGGCATAGAGCCATTCCCCTGCGCCATGGAAAACCGCATGGCCATAAAAATGCCGTTGCGGCTGCCCCCGCACGATCTGTAGCAAACCGCCATCGCGTAAATCAATCAGGTAACTTTCACGAGCAGGTCGGCGGCCAACAAACAGTGCCAGGGGCAGAAAAGGATGGCGAGCCACATCATGACAACGCTCCGCCACCGGCGTGGCAAACGCCCGTTTCCCATCGAGAAAATAACCAGTGCAATAATGTTTTCCAGCGTCGTCATTACGGGCGGACAACAACAACGGCGACTGCCCTTTCCCTTGCCAGAACGCCCAACCGCCCAGGGCCGCCACACCACCGAGGGCCGCACCCATGCCAAGAAGATGTCGTCGTGTCAGAGTCATGGCACCCTCACCAGAATCGGCAATTGCAGAAGTATTCAGAAGCCGGCGCGAAGCGAGTTTCGAGTTTCGAGTTTCGAGTTTCGAAGAGAAAACCCGGATTCGCTAAACGGGACAGGCTTTTACGCTTTTGATTTTCGCAACTCGAAACTCGCCACTGATTCAATCGCCATCATTGGCATTAAACCCAATCTGGATACCCAGATCCCTGGCCAGTTCCACCTGCTGCAGGGTCTCCAGATTATCCAGGCTGTCGTACAGCGACTGAAGCTGTGATTGCTGCTCCGGCTCCTGCACAAGCGTGACCAACGGTGCCGGCAGCGCTGCCAGCTTTTTCCCGGTGTCCTGGTAGGCAGCATCGATCCGGGTCACCAGATCCGCACTGGCCACCAGCGATCGCACTCGCTCCCAGACCGCCTGGGCGCCTGACAATGACGCTTGCAAATTGCCCGCAGAATGCTGGCTCCGCCAGGCTTCCGCCTGCCAGGGCTGAGCCACCCCCTGATTCAACCGCCCCATGGGGACACCCAGTTTCTTCTTCAGCACATCCACAGCGGTGATCTGGGTGCGCAGGATGCTGCCAAGTGCTTCATCGGCAGAGGCGAAACGCGCATTGGGAAACGCTGTCAGCATGACAGTCATGCCTTCTGAACCCGCCCAGAGGGAGAGCACCTCCCCTGACAACGCTTGCTGATGACGCGCGATGCCGGTCAGCAATGGGCAATAACGATCACCCTGGCTGGTCAGGTCCACCGCTTCATCAAACACCACATACTCGAAAGCGCTCAATCCCTGCACCACCACACTGGCGCCCTCCAGGGCCTCCTGGCTGAGTGGCGAAGCGGCGGCCAACAGGTCTTCTACCTGACGGGCCACCATGTTGCGCTTGTCCGGCCAGAACTGGACCTGCCAGCTACGATTGCCCTCTGCCATCGGACCAATCATCAACGGTTGCAGATAAGACCATTGCTGCAGAGTGCGATAGAACGCCTGCTCCAACGCGGATACGTCCAGTTCACCCGCGCAAAATCCTTCTGTCGCCACCAGCAACGCCGCATTACTGCCATGCCACTTTTCATGAGCCGGCAGCAACACCTGATTTGTCAGCTGTTCCGTGACTTCCTGACGAGGATCACTACAAGCCGCCACCAGCATCGCCAGTAGCACAGGCAACACATTCCGCATCCGCATCTTCATGGACAACTCCCAGCTACAGTGAATTCAGGAACGCCAGCAGGGCTTCGCGCTGCTCGGCATCAAACGTCAGCACCTTGTCTCGGGAGGCAGCCGCTTCACCACCGTGCCAGAGAATCGCCTCCATCAGATTGCGCGCCCGGCCATCATGGAGAAACTGGGTATGGCCATTCACAGCCTCAGTCAGCCCGATACCCCACAGTGGCGGGGTACGCCACTCCTGGCCATTGGCCAGAAATTCCGGGCGACCATCCGCCAACTCTGGCCCCATGTCGTGCAGCAACAAATCGGTGTAAGGCCGAATCGTCTGGTTGGCCAATTCCGGCTCCGCGGCATCCGCTGCGGTGGTGTAGCTGGGCACATGACAACCCTGACAATTCGTCTGGAAGAACAACCCCTTGCCTTCCAGTACCTTGGGATCATTCACGTTGCGTCTGGCCGGCACGGCAAGGTTACGGGTATAGAACGTCACGTTATCCAGAATCTCGTCACTGACCTCCGGAGTACCGCCATCGGGTAACGCGAGGCACGCCTGCTGACTGGGCGCGCAGGAATCCGTGGGCACGAGATTGCTGGTTAACCCCATATCGTTGGCAAACGCCTCGGCATTTTGCTGGCGCAGGCTGGGCTGCCCGGCCTTCCAGCCAAACCGGCCAAGTTGCGTGGTGTCGCTGGCACGGTCCCATACCTGATTGGCCCTGCCACTGATGCCATCACCATCGGCATCCCCCGGGTCGGCATGGGCCAGCAGGTCTTCATCGCTAATCGCCTCCAGGAAGCCCAGCCCGATCACCGGCGGGGCAATACGTGCCGAGAAAAGGGTAGCAGGGTGCATCTGGCCATAACCCAGATTGCTGAACGTCAGCCGCGGCTTGCGCAGTTCCACTTCGTGTCCGTCGGCAAAGCGCATCACCAGCGGAGAATACTCCACCCGCACCCGGCCCTCAGGCGCGACACCGGGAATCGCTGCGTCCTGAAACTGACCACCATAGTTGGGCTCAGCCACCAGACCACTTCGGGTCAGATCGTCCCCCTCACCTGCTGGTACGGACAACCGCACCAACATGGAAACCGCCTGCTTGGCCTCCGGACCCGGCGGATGACCTCGACCATCCTTGATATGACAGTTCTGACAAGCGTTGGTGTTGAAAAGCGGACCGAGACCATCGCGGGCATCGGTGGACGCCGGTGCAATCACCCAGGGGTTGCGGAAGAAACTGTTGCCCACACTGAAGTCCAAACGGCGAGTGGGCGAGAGATTGGCCAGAGGCAGCGAGAAGGCGTTTTGATCGACCTTGGTCACCGTACCTTCACCGGCAGACAGCTGCTCGCCGGGCTCCGCCTCGGTAAAGGTAGGGCCAGAATCACAGGCGGCCAGCACGCTGGCCAGGGACAGGGTCAAGATGGCATAACGCAAGACAAGTATCCTTCCAGAATTTCAGGTGCCACGCGGTGTGGCTTTCACGCCGGTGCGGCAAGAAAAACGCCGCCTCATCAGGCGGCGCTATCTTATCAGATCCCGTTTTCAGAACTGATGGTCGGCGGTGTCAGGGTTGAGCGCCTGAATATCCAGCACCAGGGCCGCCTTCTCGATGCTGCCAGTCTGCTGCACTAGCGCGTTAATCGCCCCATTAATCAATTCCGCACCCTGGGCATTACCCGGCGCGATCAACTGATCAAAGTGCGCGCCATTGGCAGCGCTATCTACCAGCCCTTGCAGAGCGGTTTCACTGGCCGCCAGATCCTGCTTGAGACGGGCATCCACTGCCGGGTCCTTTGCCGCCACCAAATCGCTCAGGGAAGGACCGGCCAGCTTTTCGCCGCCGACGGTCTGATATTCACCCAGATACACATTGGCAATGCCCTTGCCGTTGTAGAAGTGGGAGAAATGGGTGTTATCACTGAAACAATCATGTTCGTCTTCCGGTGAATGCGCTGCCAATGCCACCTTCATGCGCTCACCCGCCAGCTCTCCCAGCGACAGACTGCCCATGCCGAACAGCATCTTGCGCAGCCCGTTCTTCACCTCATCACTTTCCAGCTCGGCACGATAGTTATCCGCATCGGGCTGCCACTCGGCCACCATGGCCTCAAGATCACTGATCAACAATCCCGTCACTGCCTGCAGATACTCGCGGCGACGCTCGTTATTCCCTCCGGTCGCTCCATCGCCAAGGGCAAAATCCGTCGCCGGGCGCTCCCCGGCACCGGCCTGGGTGCCATTCAGATCCTGACCCCAGAGCAAAAACTCGATGGCGTGATACCCGGTGGCCACATTCACTTCTGAACCACCCAGCTCATTCAGGCTAGCCAGCAGCTCTCCATTCAGCTCCGACAGGTCCAACACCTGCTCACCGATCATGAGCGATTCACTGGCAATGATATTGGCACGCGCCCCCGGGTTACCCATCACCGCCTGGTAGCTGTCATCCACATAGTCAATCAGCCCTTCATCCAGCGGCCAGGCATTGACCTGCCCCTCCCATTCATCCACCACCCGGTTACCAAACCGGAAGACTTCGGTCTGCATGTAGGGGACTCGGGCTGCACGCCAAGCATCCCGGGCCGCCGCCAGGGTTTGCTCTGATGGCTCCGCCAGCAGAACATTGACCGCCTCCTGCATGGCCCGGGCCTGAGCCAGGGCATCGCTGTAAGTCGCCAGCACCAGGTCCGCGTAGTGGCTGACCACCTGGCGGGCCTGAGCCTCATCATAGGGAGTAGATTCAACGGCAGAACCGGGTTCTTCACTACACCCTGCCATCCACAGGGAAGACAGCAGCAGGCCACCGGCAGCAACACGGGTCAACATAGGTTTTCCTCTATCATTCTCGACAGTCAATCAGGGAGCGTCGTCAGCGCAAGCGCGCACCACAATCCCGAAAAATCCAAAAATGCGAATTATTCTCATTATTGTAAAGGAAAACACCCCAATAAATCACTCCGATACACCGGTTGCAGGATCATTCAGGCAAAAAAGCAGGCTATACACTGCGTTTTTCTAATGAACATTGTTCGATCGGCACCTAGAATGCCCCCACGCAGCCCCGCTGCCTTCACCCCCGTCCGCCCATTACTTGCGAGACACCTGTCATGACCACTGTGTTGCTCATCCTGGTGGCGCTGGGCTTTGTGTCCATCGTCATCGAAGACATCGTTCATATCGATAAAGCCAAAACCACCCTCTTTTTTGGGTCCTTTGCCTGGCTGCTGTTCTTCATTTCACCGCCAACAGGCCTCAGTCATGAAGCACTGATGGAAAGCCTGAATGAAAACCTGCTGGATATCGCCACGCTATGGCTGTTCCTGATGGCCGCCATGACGTTTGTGGCCTACCTGTCCGGCAAAGGCATTATCGACAATATCGTCAATCGGCTACTGCCCTCGCAGATCAGCGAGCGAAAGCTGATGCTGCTGACTGGCCTGTTCGCCTTCCTGTTTTCGTCCATGGCCGACAACATTACCGCCACGCTGGTCTGCATCGCGGTACTGATGAACCTCAACCTGCCAGCCCAGAAACTGCTTCGTTACCTGGTGCTGGTAGTGTTCTCGGTAAATGCTGGTGGTACTGCACTCATCACCGGCGATGTCACCACCCTGATGATTTTCCTCGCCAACAAGGTGGCGATTCCCGATCTGCTGCTGCTGAGTCTGCCAGCCGCCAGCGCGGTCGCCGTGCTCGCCGTCATGCTCTCTTTCGGACTCAATGGCGAAGTGCACATCGAGAAGCAGCTGCAAACCACCGAAAGAGGCGACAAGGTCATCGCCACTCTGTTCTTCGCGACTATTGTCGGCACTATCGGTGCCAACGTGGCCTTCGGCATTCCTCCGGTATTGTGTTTCCTGTTCGGCCTGTCCCTGATGTTCATGGTGGTGCAGTTCACCAACAAGGATGAGCCCATCCTGGAATATATCCGCAAGATTGAGTTCGACACCCTGCTGTTCTTTCTCGGGGTACTGTTGCTGGTGGGCATGCTCAAGGAACTGGGCATGCTGGCCTATTTCCCGGCGCTCTATGACGTATTGCCACCGGTGGCTGCCAACTATCTGGTCGGCCTGGCATCCGCATTGTTTGATAACGTACCGCTAACTGCAGCGCTGCTGAATTCCGGCATCGAGATGAGCCTGGCGGAATGGCTGTCGCTGACCTACTCGGTAGGTGTAGGCGGTGCCCTGCTGGTGATCGGCTCCGCCGCAGGGGTGATTGCCATGAGCAAGGTGGAAGCCCTCACCTTCGGCTCCTACCTGCGCTACTTCGGCTATCTGCTGGTCGCGTACAGCGTCGGGTTTGTGGCGGTGCTGGGACTGGGGGCGTTGCTGTAAGGGCAAGTTGAAAGTGCAAAGTTTAAACGCGGATCAGGTTGTCGTTCTGTGCAAGGCTCTGCCCGCGTTAACCGGTAATGGCGCGGGCACAAACCGATAAACCAGTGCAGCGGCGCGTCCCGCACATTTGAATTTTCAACTTTAAACTTTCAACTGCTCTCAAACCTGAAACGCCGGGTGATAATGCACCTCCGCATCCGGCCAGGTGCCGTTTAGCAATAACGCTTGAAAGTATTCCGCCGGCACCCCTGACAGACGCAGCAACGGTGTGGCGACAAACCCGAAGCGCACATACCAGGCAGGGTCCCCCAGCAACACACAACCGTGGGCGCCCTGCTGCTTCAGGCTATCCAGCCCTGCCAGCACCAGCTGACTGCCAACGCCTTTCCCTTGCCACTCCGGTAACACCGATACCGGCCCCAGCCCGTACCAGTGGCTGGCACCACAGGAAAGTGTCACCGGAGAGAAGGCAATGTGCCCCACCAACTCACCTTCAAGTTCAGCCACCAGCGACAGAGAGAGCGCCCCCGCATCACGCAGGGCATCTACGATAAGCGGTTCGCGCTGATCGCTGTGGGAAACATTGGCGAAGGCATCCGCGGTGAGGGCATGAATGGCCGGGATGTCGTCGGGTTGTTCATTACGAATATGAAAGGATGGCATGGCCACTCCGTTTCGTCAGATCGGTGTCCAGCGGGCTTACGGAAACGCACAAGGGCCTCATGCCAAGCCCGACCACCGAAGCCACAAGCAAAGCTGCAGGGCCCAGAGGCATCTCTTTCTGTAGAGACCTGTCGAGCCCTGAAATGCCTGATCGCCCTGCGGTCGATTCCGAGCTTCGCACGGTTCGCGGCCGAACGTCCGCTCCTACAGCTCCAACGACGTTTCTGGAATCCTTACCTCGCTTGGGCTCGGATCGCGTGCAGGCACGCTCCCACAGCGGCTTCGTTGAAAGGCAGAAGCTCGGGAACTTTTTGGTTTTCCTATCCAACTGAGCGTAGCTAGTTCGCCCCGTATAGATCGTTGTTGAGATCCATCAGATCCCTGTCCATCTGCTGCCAGCGCTCACCCGCAGCCTCGCCATCAATCCCGGCCAGTTCATGGTACTCATCAATGCGCTGCTGCAGGTCGGTCAGCACATCCTGTAGCGCCAGGCGATGACGCTCGGCTTCCGTATTGGCATCGCCGCTGTCACTAATGGCTTTTTTCTCCAGCGATTCCAGTTCACTTTCCAGCTCGTCCAGCTTGCCCTTGATATCGGCAATCATCGACTTCACGTTTTCCATAATCGCACTCCAGGTTCCGATCAGGATTCGGAGATGAACCCGCTATCAGGTTGCCGCCTTTTGTTTCCCAAGGTCAACTCTGGCGCTGACAATGGCATCCATCACCTGACAACCGGTCATGCTTCAACAAATCATACAATTCCATGTATGGTCGAAATACCGACTTTCCGCTACATTCGTAAGCAATCACCATGATGTAAACCAGCAGGTCGACCATGAAAAAAACAGTACAACGGGCAGAGTTGCTCAAGGACATGATTCAGGAAGCGATCGAGGACGGTGCCAGCACCGTGGAAGATGTGCACCAGCATATTGCCAGCTTGCCATTCGATGCTCTGGAAAAGCTCGGCTTGTTTGAAGAACAGGCGGCCTCCTTGAAAGACAAGCAACGCAAGACGATCGGCATGGTCTACGACACTATCCGTCGCATCAACCAGGATATTGGCAGCCTTATTTCGGAACAATTCGCTGCGCTCGAAGATGCACAAGCCGCCAGCAAGAACATGGACAAAAACGACGACGAATAACAAGTATTGAGTTACGAGAAGCGAGTTTCGAAAACCTCAAATCCCAAAAGGCAGGCAGTTTTTGCCTTTCGAAACTCGCTTCTCGTAACTCGCTAATCCCCTACCAGCTCGACCCCGCCTGAATATACCATGCAGTATCCTCAGGCCCTCTCGCCACATCGATCCCCATGGTCATGCCATAGCGGCGAGCCATGAGATAACGGAAACCTGCGCCATAGCTGTTCGCCACCTCTGCATCCGACAACTCACCGATATTCTCTGCGGCACGCCCACCCCCAGCGAAGAAATTGAAACGCCAGCGCATGGTGGCTTTCCAGGTCGCTTCCACTTCTGCGACGGCCACTGATTTGCCCTGGTAGCGCACAGCGGGAACCCCTCGCAAGTCCACATAAGGCGATATATACGGAGGCAAGCGGGCGCTGTCACCGGCATCAATACCGTCATACTGCATCCGCAGGGCAAAATTAAAGTGTTCGTTCACGTTCCAGTAATTCAGCCCCTCCAAGGTATAGCTACCGTAATCCACATCACTGCCAATGCTGTCGCCGTACCAGACGTAATTGGCGGTGTAATAAAGTCCACTCTGGGGTGCCATGGGATTATCCCGGGAATCGTACTCTGCCAGCACGCCCAGACCCGACGTCCGGGTCGTCTCGCCCAGGTGATTCTCCAGAAAACGGTTTACGGCTTGCTCAAGACGCGGATTGGGTAGCTGAACGTTTTCTGCCAGGTCCAGCTCCACCTGACGATAAGTCTGTCGAACCCCCATCATCCAGGGGCTGTCCGCCAGCCTGAATTTCAATTCCTGAATGGCCGCAGGCCCTTTCAGATTCAATTCAATGGGACGGTCGATGGTACGGCCACCAAAAGTATAAAAATCCAGGTTCAGATCGGGCACCAGTGCAAAGCCCCGGTAACGAATCGTATCGTTGCGCCAGAATCCAAGGTGCCCCGCCGCCGCCCCTCGGGTACCGTTCTCGGTAGCCGCCAGGCCCAGCACACTGATGTTGTTGGGCAGAATCGCCGACGCGTTGCCCTCCACCCGCTGCTGTTTCTGCTCCTCGCTTTCGTGGAAGAACACGCCGACCACACCCAAACCATTACCCACCGCCGGTTCGGTAATCACCACCGGTACGGGCATGAAACTCAGGGGCAATTCAGAGAGAAAGCGGCTGGCATCCGGCATGCCGTCTTCCGGATCGGTCATATAGTCTTCCATGAAACCCGCCTGCGCCGAGCCCCACAGACCGCAGACTGCCACGGCCATCCCGATTCGTTTTATCCGCATACCCACTCCCGGGTTTGTAATCCTGTCCATGCTGAGGTTTGATTACCTCATTAATAACGAATCCTACAGTCGCCATGACCGCACTGCCAAAACATGCCTCAATTCTGATTCTGATGACGCTGCTTTCCGCAGGCTGCCAGAGTGCCCCACCGTACGACCCGCAGCAGCGGCCGGAAAGCACCACGCTGGTCAATACCGACTCGCCACTGGTGAAAGGGCTGCGCGTCATGGAAGCGGATCATCAGGGCGAATCCGGCTTCTATCTACTCCACGACGGTCTGTCCGCTTTCCTTGCCCGCATTGCGCTAATCGAGAGTGCCCAAACCAGTCTGGATCTGCAGTACTACATCTTTACCAATGATGTTACCGGGCGGATCATCGTCAGCCGCCTGCTGAATGCAGCCGACCGTGGCGTGCGTGTGCGGGTACTGGTGGATGACATGGGCACCCGACTCCATAATCCGCTCGTGGCACGACTGGACCAGCACCCCCACATCGAAATCCGTGTTTTCAATCCAGTGGCGTCCCGCAATGGCGTTTCCCGGAACTGGGAAATTCTCAAGGATTTCAGCCGCACCAACCATCGCATGCATAACAAGCTCATGGTGGCAGATGGCGTGGCCATCATTACCGGCGGACGTAACCTGGGAGATGTGTATTTCTCCAGTACCAACATCGATTTTCAGGACATCGATATTCTTGCCGTTGGCCCCATCGTGCCGCCGGCCAGTGGCAGCTTCGACGAGTACTGGGCCTATCCCGCCAGCGTGCCTGGGCACCTGCTACTTGATGCCGATGATACCGACACGGACCTGGCCACCCTGCGCGAGAACCTGGCCGACTTTCTTGAAGAGCAAAAAAATTCTGAATTCATCAACGCATTGCGGACCAGCACCCTGAGCCAGGCGCTAGTGGATAGCAAAGTTCCGTTCCATTGGGGCAATGCCTCCCTGCTGGTGGATACGCCAAAGAAAGTCCTTGAACACGCAGATTTGCATGAATCTTTCTATCTTGGCGCTGATCTGAAAACCATTCTTGAATCCAGCCGGGATCGGGTAAAGATCAGCTCCGCCTACTTTGTTCCCGGCGACCAGGGAGTGGAGTTATTCAACAGCCTGGAAGAACGGGACGTGGCGGTGCAGATTCTCACCAATTCTCTCAGCACCACGGATGTGGCGATCGTCCACAGCGGCTACATGGATTATCGCAAGCCCTTGCTGAAGGGCGGAGTCGAACTCTGGGAGTTACGTTCTACCGCCGGGCAACAAAAGCGCATGCACTGGTTTAAAGGCAAGTCTCGAGCCAGCTTGCACGCCAAAACCATGGTCATTGATGATCGTCTTTCCGTAGTGGGTTCCGTGAACCTGGACGCGCGCTCCATCCTGCAGAACACGGAAATTGCCTTGCTTATCGACAGCCCGGCCATCAATCAGGAGCTCAGTGACCTTTTTGACCGTTGGGTGGCCGGCGATTCCGCGTGGTCAGTACAATTCAACGATGAAGGAGACCTGCGCTGGATTGCCGACACCCCACAGGGCCGGCTGGAAGAAGAACATGACCCGGAAACCTCCGGCTGGTCACGTTTCAAGATCTGGCTGCTGTCCTGGCTGCCCATCGACAGTCAGATTTAGGAGCCTCTGAAGAACTCCTTGCGTACTCAGCGTGCAAGGAGTTATTTAGAGGCTCCCTAGTCAGTTTCGAGATACGAGTCACGAGTTTCGAAGAGCACAACCCCTGATTCCACGGTCAAGGCCTTTCGCCACTCGCGACTCGTCACGCGGTGACGGCCTTGCTATTGCCCGGTGCCCCACCGCCAAAGTCGCCTCAAGCTTCTCCCGCCTCACCCAGACAGACCGCATCAAAGGCCTCTTCGGCATCTTCGTAGCCATGCGCTTCGGCGAGCTCCCAGCTGCGCACACACTCCTGCGTGCCCGGGCACCATTCATAACCTCCCGAGCCCAGGCAGCCGTGACGGTCACGATCAGCGCCCACCGGTTTGGGGCCGCAGCCCACCAACAACAGCATCGCCACCAGCATCATCACTCTCATCGCCCATCTCCCGCTGAAATATTGCCCAGTATTACAGAAATACGCCCCATATCCCTCAACCGACAGACGCATTATCATCCCTCCCCTTTCCCGATTAGAATGTTCGGCTCGCCGCGCGGGATTCCCCGCCCGGCACAGTGACACCGAATGTGACACCAATGGATCGCCACCCCATGCACAGGACGCAACCGCGCACACAATCCGGCCTTCCCGGCAGCCGCCTGGTGCAGCTGCTGAATAGCCTGGACAGCAAGGCTGCCCGTGCCAGCCACGGCGATTTTGCCGAGCGCCTCGGTCGGCTTTTCGATCTGTCTGATGCCATTTCTCTGGACGGTGCCACCCGCTATAGCCCCAAAGGCCCGTTTAGTGGCGCTGAGGAGCTGCCCCAGCAGCTGCAGGACGACCTGCTGAAAACCCGCCGTGCCCTGTTGGATTATCTCGGCCGCAGTTTTTCCGGGGAAAAGGCCGCTTCAGTGGTTGCACTGCCTCCATTACGTGACGATGCCGACGCCGAGAAGCGGCCCAGCTTCAGCGCTTACGAACGCTTCTATCAGGCTCACCAACGGCAGATGATCGCCGGGCTGAGCAATCTGCGCCTGCGCTGCCGGCGCCTGCTGGCCGGACACAGTGCTCCGCTGGCACACCTGGCCGAGCTGGATGCCGTATTTGAAAGCGGTCTGGCCAGCTATGCCCGTCAGGGATTCGCCGCTCTGGCCGGCGTACTCGAACAACGTTATCGCCTGCTCTGGCAGCAGCGCGACCCTTTCCACACTCCCGCCGACTGGCTGGGCCCGCAAGGCTGGCTCACCCAATTTCGGCAGGAACTGAAAATGCTGTTACTGGCCGAACTGGATGCCCGACAAGAACCGGTTCTTGGCCTGCTCGCGGCGGCTCGGGAGGCGACCGAAACTGCCCCCGCCGGCGCGCATGACACCAATGAGGTAAGCCCCACTCCATGAAACGTTATCTATTTGCTGCGCCCTTTGTGATTGGCGCTATCGCGGTCCTGTGGATCGCCATCACCTTTATCAGCCAGCCCGTAGCCTTCACCGTGACGGCTATCATTGCTGCCGTCTACGCCATGGGTTTCGCCGAGCTGTTACGCTTCCGCCGTAATACCGCCGCGCTGGATGATCGTCTGAACGATCTCCCCGACAGCCGAGAAAACCTGCGTCACTGGCTGCAAAGCCTGCCGGTACCACTGCGTCACAGCGTGCAGCGCCGCATCGACGGCCACCCCGCCGCTCTGCCCGGCCCGGTCCTGACTCCGTACCTCACCGGCCTGCTGGTCATGCTCGGCCTGCTGGGTACCTTTGTGGGCATGATCGTGACCCTGCAGGGCGCCGCCACCGCCCTGGACGGCAGCAGCGAACTCACCGCCATCCGTAGCGCCCTGTCTGCCCCTATTGCCGGGCTGAGCCTGGCCTTTGGCACCTCCATCGCCGGGGTCGCGGCCTCCGCCATGCTCGGCCTGACCGCCACCCTGTGCCGTCGCGACCGCATGCTGATCTCGCGCAGGCTGGACACTCTCAGCGACACCACCCTGCATGCCTTCTCACTGGATCATCAGCGCGAGGCCGCCTATCAGGCACTGCATCAACAGAGTGAAACCTTCCCGGCACTGGTGGATGCCCTGCAGGCGCTGGCAACCCGAATGGAAGGCCTGGGCTCCGAACTGCGCGACAGCCTCACCGGCAATCAGCAGCAGTTTCATGAGGCTGTGAACAGCCAATACCGTCAGCTGGCCAATGATGTCAGCCAGTCCCTCAAGGACACCCTGGCCGACAGCAGCCGCCTGGCGGTGGAAAACATCCAGCCGCTGATGGAAAGCTCCCTGGCCACCCTTAACCAGCAGGTGGAAGGTACCCATGCCCGTCTTGCCGAGCTCACCGAAAAGCAGCTCAGTGAACTGACCAAAGAATTCCGCGCCACCACCGAGGCTGCCGCCAACCACTGGCAGCAGGGACTGGATACCCATCAGCAAACCAGCGCCCGACTGGTCAGCGATATCAGCACCTCACTGGCCGAGCACCACGACCGCTTCAAGAGCAACAGCGACACCCTGCTCGAGCAGTTGCGCGACAGCCAGCAAGGCCTGGCTGAACAGAGCCGCGAGCAACTGCAGGCGGTGGCCGAGCAGTTCGAGCAGGCCAGCCGCAGCGGCCAGCAACACTGGCAGGAACAACTGGCCGACCAACAGGCCCAACATGACCGTCAGCTGCAGGAAGCCCGTGATGCCCAGGCCGCCCTTGCCGAACAGCAGCAAAGCCGCCTGAATGCCGCCACCGGCGAATTCAGCCAGGCCATTCAGCAGGCCGGCGAACGGTGGCAGCAGCACAACAGCCAGCAACAGCAGAGCAATGAACAACTGCTGCAAGCCCTGCGCGATACATTCAGCAACAACAATGAACAGTTCCAGAGCAGCACCGCCACCCTGCTGGACGGTCAGCGCGAAGGTCTTGATCAGCTGGTGAGTGGCATCCGTGAAGAACTGACCGCCCTGCGTGACGCCGAGGCCGAACGCGCCGGTGCCGCCAGCGAACGTCTCGCAGCCTTGGAAGGTACCGTCAGCGAGCATCTGACCCGCCTTGGCACCGCACTGGAAGCACCCATGACCCGCCTGATCGAAACCGCCTCGGAAACCCCGAAAGCGGCGGCGGAAGTGATCACCCGCCTGCGCGAGGAAATGACCCGCAGCAGCGAGCGTGACAACGAATTGCTGGAAGAGCGCCAGCGCATCACTGAAGAGCTGGATCAGCTGCTCAGCAACCAGCGCGACGCGGCCACCGCCCAGCGTGAGGCCATCGAGACCCTGATCACCCGCGCCAGCGAGACTCTCAGCCAGGTGGGCGACACCTTCACCCAGCAGGTCAGTGAGCAGAGCGAACGGCTCAATGAAGTGGCCGGCGATGTCACCGGCAGCGCTGCCGAAGTGGCCAGCCTCAGCGACTCGTTCGCCGCCGCTGTGCAGCTGTTCAGCGACAGCAACGACAAGCTGCTGGATAACCTGCAGAAGGTAGAGGCCGCACTGGACAAGTCTGCCATCCGCGCCGATGAGCAACTGGCCTACTACGTGGAACAAGCCCGTGAAGTGATCGAACTGAGCATGACCTCCCAGAAAGACGTGATCGACGCCCTGGGCAACCTGTCTGCGGCCGAGGCCAGCTGATGGAAGAGCTCCACGACGACGCCCAGGCCTCACCGGTCTGGGCCATCTTTTCTGACCTGATGGCAGCCCTGGTGGGCATCCTGGTACTGGTACTGGTGTGGGTCATCGGCATCCAGCTGGAGCTGAGCCAGTCGCTGGAACAGGAAAAGGAAAAGCGCCTCGCTGAAGAACAGCGCCGCATGGCCCTGGAACAGGCGCTGGCCGATCCGCTGGCCAGCGGCCGGGTGACCTTCCGCGATGGCCGCATCGGCATCAGCGGCAGCGTGTTGTTCCAGATCAACTCCGACCAACTCCAGGAAGAGGGTGAAGTCCTGCTCAAGGATCTGGTCAAACCGCTGCAGCTGTATCTGGATCAACATGACGAAATGCTCATGGTCAGCGGCTTCACCGATGACCTGCCGATCCAGCGCGGCAACAGCCGCTATGAAGACAACTGGGGGCTTTCTGCCCAGCGGGCCCTCACCGTCACCCGCACCCTGATTGATCAGGGCATGCCGGAAGACCAGGTGTTCGCCGCTGCCTTTGGTCCGCATCAGCCGGTGGTCCCCAACGACGACAGCGCCGCCCGCGCCAAAAACCGCCGCGTCGAACTGACGACCGTACCGCGCCGCAACACCGACAATATTGAAGACGCCTCGGCAGAAACGGAGAGCGGCAATGGCTGAAGCCATGTCCCTTTCTGAACTGACAGAACGTGTCGATGCCCTGCAAACGCGGGGGGCCGAGCAGTTCGATCCCGTCGCCTTCCGTTTCCTGCAGAGCCAGTGCAAACGGCTGGCGCAGCTTCGCCACAACAGCCCTCGCACCCTGGCCCGCCTTGGCGATGCAATCACCCAGCTGCAGCAACGACTGGACGATTGCCAAAAGGCTGTGGAACAGAAATGGGACCGGCAACAGCAACCCGAACTAACGCCGTTATACGAACAACAGGCTTTTAAAAGTCTGTTGCGTCAGCTGTCGCCTGCACCTTCCGTTTCGCCATTGGCAGAAGTGCTTGCCCTGCTAAAATTGCATGGCAACAACACCCCGGAACCGGAAAATCTCGACCCGCTAAGGGTCATGCTGCAGGAACAGGAAGGGAATCTGTTTGCGCAAGAAAATGCCGTACCGCAGCCAGTCAATGAAGGTCCACGCGAACTGAAAGCCCTGAGCCGGGTACGCGCCGGTCAGCAACAACAGCGCAAACGTCGCCGCATCGAAGACGCCCTTACCCAGACGCCCAGTGACGCCGGCCCCCTCAACTCCCACCGCCTGGTTACCCGCGCCATCAGCGCCCTGCAGGAATTATCCCCTGCCTATCTGGATCACTTCGTCAGCTATGTGGATACGCTGATGGTGCTGGAAAAAGCCGGTAAAAAGCGCGGCTGATACGCTTTTGCGTGAAACACTGCCTCCACAGCAGGAGGCAGGCCTGCAAGCGATGGGCACAAAAAGCAGGATCAAGCTGCACGTTCCGAAAGGCAAAAAAGCCGCTTTGCATTTCAGGTTTTCGAAACTCGAAACTCATACCTCGTCACTGGCTCTTTATCGCCTGCAGGCAGGTTCCTACGGGGGCTGGCTTGTCGCCGCTCGCCATCGCGGTGAAACCGTGGCATGTACACAGTGGGCACAGCGGCCATAGCAGCACAAACGGCCAATCTCCTACGCACAACATCACCAACCTCGCACACGCCCCCCGGCACAACCCGCTTAGACTGCACTGCGTTATTCTTGGAATGCGAGCCACAATGACACACGCTCTGTTGTATAGCCGTGCGCCGCTGGGAATTGATGCACGGGAGGTGCGTGTCGAAACCCATCTGGCACCAGGTCTCCCCGCCTTTACTATTGTCGGCATGGGCGACACCGCCGTACGCGAAAGCCGTGACCGGGTGCGCTCTGCCTTGGTGAATAGTGGTTTTGAATTTCCCCAGCGCCGGATCACCATCAGCCTGGCCCCCGCCGACCTCCCCAAAGATGGTGGTCGTTTTGATCTGGCGATTGCCCTGGGCATCCTTATCGCCAGCAACCAGTTGGGTAAAGTTGATACGGATCAGCTGGAGTTCGCAGGTGAACTCTCGCTCAATGGCCAGCTGAATCCGGTATCCGGCATCCTCCCCTGTGCCCTGGCTTGCCAGGCAAGTGAACGCAGCCTGATGGTCGCAAAAGAGAACGCCGACGAAGCCAGTCTCACCGGGGTCGAGACCCTGGCCGCCAATCAGCTCTGTGAGGTTGCCGCCCACCTGACAGGCCAGGCACCTCTGCCCGGTCATCACAGCAACCCGCCATGTGAGCAGACTTTGCAGGGCGGCTGCCTGTCCGAGATTCGCGGTCAGGCAATGGCAAAACGAATTCTGGAAATTGCGGCGGCCGGGGGCCACTCACTGTTACTCAGCGGCCCACCAGGAGCCGGTAAAAGCATGCTGGCTTCGCGATTACCTGGACTGTTACCTCCCCTACGCTCTCGCCAGGCCCTGGAAGTCGCCGCCATCCACTCGCTGAAACAGCCGCGCGACAGTCAGTTGTTTTACCAGCGCCCTTACCGGGCTCCCCATCACACTTCCTCGGCCACAGCGCTGGTCGGTGGCGGCAGTTACCCCAAGCCCGGAGAGATCTCCCTTGCCCATCACGGCGTGCTATTTCTGGATGAGCTGCCGGAATTTGATCGGCGCGTGCTGGAAGTATTGCGTGAGCCGCTGGAGACCGGCGAAGTCAGCATCGCCCGTGCCGCCCAGCAGCTGACTTTTCCTGCCCGCTTTCAACTGGTCGCGGCCATGAATCCCTGCCCTTGCGGTTTTCTGGGTGATCCGGAAAAAAGCTGCGGTTATCGCTGTGAAAAAGCCAAACGTTACCAGTCCAAACTGTCCGGCCCGCTGCTGGATCGTATCGACCTGCATCTGGATGTTCCCGCCGTCGACGCCCATGAGCTACTGGGCGACAAGCAAGGCGAAACCAGCGCCATCGTTTGTCAGCGAGTACGAGAAGCCTGGCAACGACAATGGCAGCGACAACAACGGCTCAATCGTGATTTGTCGCCAGATGATCTTGAGCCGCTGTTACGCCCCCACCGGGACTGGCTGGCCAGCGTCATGAATCGGCTCGGCCTGTCGGCCCGCGCACTGCACCGCAGTATCCGGGTAGCCAGAACCATCGCCGACCTGGCACAGAGCGAAGAGGTGGAACGGGATCATTTACGGGAAGCACTGAGTTACCGGCAAAATATCGGCCAAGCCTCCTCCGGGTAGCCCTTGCGCCCAAGGCATCTGTTCTTTCAGCCAGCTGAGCCATTTATCTCCTGTGTTAGTAATTAAATGGCCCAATTGGACAAAAACAAAAAGAACGCGCCAGGAGCAAACATGGACAAGGACAGCCCCTGCATACCGCTCGGCCATATTCAGACCTATTTCGATTTGCGGAAAAGCCTCAATCTGGATGCAGACTGGCTGCAGCAGAAAATCCAGTTCCATGTCGACAACCCTCATGAAATCATCGAACACATCATCGGTATTGATCAGGCCAGTTTTTATCGCAATGCCGGCATCGACTACCTTCCGGGCGAGGACGGTCGCTTTATCAACACCCGCCAGGTCGTCGCCCTTGTTGATCAGGCGGTACAGGCATTAAGGATGCCCTACCTCGGCCTGACCATGGGCAACCTGATGACGATCTCTCACCATGGCATGGCCGGGGTCGCGGCCGTTACCCAGACCACATTGAGAGAGTGCCTTGAGGTGATCTCCCGCTTTTGCGACGAACTTTTTCCGCCACTTTCCATGAACGGTTACCTCGAGAAGGGAGAGGGAAAATTCTTCATACGTGAAGAAATATCATTGGCGCCCTACACCCATTTTTTTATTGAGCTGAACATGGTGAGTTTTTACAACATCATGGAAAAGTTGATCGGGTCCCACGATTACACAAAGCACGTCACCTTTGCCTATCCCGAACCCGCCTGGGGCAATATCTATCGCCGTTACTTCAAGTGCCCGGTCATCTTCGATCAACCTGAAAACGCAATTGTAGGCTGTGAATCACTGGCGGAGAGAGAACTTCCTCTGGCCAATCGGTTGATGGCCATGTCTGCAGAAAAATCCCTGTTTGAGAATATTCCCACCCGAGCCATGCGGATCCTTCCACTGCGTTTACGACGCATGTTGATGCGCTACTACGGCGCCTTCCCCTCGCTGGAAAATGCCGCTTCAGAACTGGGCATGAGCGGCAGAACCATGCGCCGAAAACTGGCCGAAAATGGCACCAGTTATCAGAAAGAACTGGATAATGTGCGGCAAAAACTCGCCCGCGAGTACTTTTCCCGCGGCGGAGAGTCGATCACTGAACTGGCGCTAATGCTCGGCTTCACTGACTCCTCTGCGTTTGCCAAAGCGTTCCGCCGCTGGACAGGGCTGTCGCCAACAGAATTTCTTGCAGAAAAAGAAGCAACGGCCAAGGCACATCGGCAATAGCAACTCCATCACATTTCCACAGCAATCATTTCCATTGGCCATATTTAACCGATATCTGGCCTTTTTCATCCTGCGCCCATGGCAGGCACCCACTACTTTCAGGCTCCCCTCCGACCGCTGCGTCGGAGAAAAATAAAAAAGGAGTCTGACATGCGTTACAACAATAGCGGCCTTGCCGCCGTCGCAGGGCTGACCACAGCACTGCTACTACCCCCCTTGAGCAGCCACGCGGCCATGACAGGCCCATCCGACATGGGTTTTTATGATCCACCCGTCATCGCCACAGGCCAGCCGGGCGAATTGATCTGGCAGCGCGAAACCAGCGTGGACCTCGGCACCGGCAGCCCGTCGGTGTCTGCCTGGAATGTGCTTTATCACTCCACAGATGCCATCGGCAATCCTAACCAGGTCACCGGCACGGTGCTGGTACCGGAGGCACCATGGAGTGGCAATGGTGAACGTCCGCTGATCAGTTATGCCGTTGGCACCCATGGCCTGGCCCAGCGCTGCGCGCCGTCTCTGCAAATGGCACAGGGTACCGACTACGAAAATGCCAATATCCGCGCTGCACTGCAGGCCGGTTATGCTGTGGTGATCACCGACAACCCTGGCTACACCACAGGAGACACGCCCTCCTATATGGCCGGCAAAGCACAGGCACATGCCGCACTGGATATTATCCGGGCGAGCTCACAGATCGCAGACAGTGGCATCACACCAGCAACTCGCACCGCGATTTGGGGCTACTCACAAGGCGGGCAAACAGCATCCTGGGCGGGCGAGCGCTGGAAGGATTACGCCGCCGATATCAATCTGGTAGCCGTTGCAGCAGGCGGCACACCCGCCGATTTCTTCGATACTGCACATTACTTGAATGCCAGTACCGGCTCCTCATTTCTGCTGCAAACCGTTATCGGTCTTGATGCCCAGTACCCTACAGAAATTGATCTGGACAACCGCGCCAATGTTCAAGGCAAAACTGAAATTGCCAAGGTGACCGCCGATCAGTGTGTGTTCGATACCCTGTTCAATTACATGAACAAGGATCTGGCCGAATACACCGTGGGCAATGCGCCACTGGATACTCTGCTTGCCATTCCTGAAGTCAACGCCACCCTTGCAGAGCAAGCCCTCGGCAACAAGCGTATCGAGGTTCCGCTGTATCAATACCACGGCACCGCCGATGAATTTATCCCGCTGGATCAACACCTGGCGCTAAAAAAGCAGTACTGCCGCAAGTTTGGCAATGTGACCTTCGGCGTTTTTCCCAGTGAGCACATCGTCACCCAATTCCAGGCCGCCACCCCGGTTCTGTCCTGGCTGCAAGATCGCATGGATGGCAAATATACAGTCGGCACCTGTCTTACTCTGAAACCCAAACCCACTGCCAACCCCAATCCCGGCGGCGGAAACTTTGTTGTCTCACTGGATCAATGGAATCTGGATGCCAGTATGGAATTGGCCACTCTGGGACAAACCGTAGATCTACCAGAAACTTCCACCTTTTCTGCCGACACCGACATGACCGCAGGCACCCTCAACGGCAACCTGGACGTGCCGCACTTTTCAACCAAACTCAACATCGTCCTGCCGCTGGATGTGAAGTTGTCCGTCGTTCCCATTGCCCCCACTACCGGGACGGCCTCACTGGACAACCATGGCCAACTGGGTGTGCACGGCACCGCCTACGCCGATATCGCCGTAAAATCCGCCGGGTTTGGTTTCCTGCAGATCCCCTTTGGTTGCAAGACCGAAACGCCGGTAGCCTTCCCCGTGGACTTTGATGGACCGGTCTCCGCATTGGGCAGTGGTGAGCTGACCTTTACTGGCACCACCAGCTTCCCACGCATGCAAGGGTGCGGTTTGTTCAACAGCCTGTTCACGACCCTGATGTCAGGCCCGGGCCAGCAATACAGCTTCAATGTGGCGCCACCGGCACCGACCACCTGGTAACCATGATAGCCGGCCCGCTTTCGGGCCGGCCTCCAAGAACAGGGAGTATCCATGTATCGTTTTCATCATTCACCCAATACCCTGAAAGCAGCCACCGGCGTTGGCTTGATTGCGGCCGCTGTCGGTATCGCACTCTTTCTGCCTCCCCATATACAACCTAACAACGCGGACGCTAAAACCACCGAGCTGAAGTCTGTCGTCGTTGAGCAAACCAACAATGCTGACGACGCTCGCAACGACGACTTGGTTGAACAACAGGAAAATGCAGCGCAACAGGCGCTGAATCAAATTGGGAGAGAAGAATATCAGGGGGAATTGAATGCGCGCCCGGCATTTATTTCTCCCATGGAGTGGCAGGTTCTGGAATCCGTCGCCGCCCGTCATGAAGAGCCTGCACAAGAACTTACCCGGCTTGCCAATCGGTTGCGTTTTGCCAAATTACGGGAGCAATGGGACAAGATTGCCGCGCAAAACAATACTCAAATGCAAAAAACACTGGGCAATCAATTACTCAACGATCTGCCCCATCGCATTGCCAACCAGGAAATGGATAAGGGACATGCCCAAGCACTACAGACAGAAATTCTTGCCGTGATTGTGGACGATTCAGAGGAGAGACAACGACGCGCGGCCCAGGAAGCCCGGCGCATTGGTGTGCAATTCGAGATTCACAGCGCAGGATAGAAATCGCCATTAAGAAAAGCTCCGCAACAGCGCACTGCTGTCCCACAGTTTGGGATAAATGAAAAAGCCTGAACCAATCTGATTACAATGTATCTGCGAAGAAAACGTTGTCATCAGGGAGGTTCAGGCTTTGTCGCATTCTAACACCACCTTTCACGATCTGCTCAAGCCGGTTTCGAGACATGAATTCGAGGCCTTGGCGCGAGAGCACCATCAAGGGCAGAAATTGAGATCAGCGACCCGCTGGGATCAGTTTCTCGGCATGGCGCTTTCCCAAGTAGCGGGCCGACAGAGCCTGCGGGATATCGAAGCCAACCTGCAGGCCCAGCAAGGCAAGCTGTACCATCTGGGCGGTAAGCCGATTGCGCGTTCGACACTGGCCAGAGTGAACGAGAAGCAGCCCTATCAGTTGTACGAGCCCCTGTTTAGCAAGCTACTGACACGCTGCCAGAGCTTGCCGGGACAGCGCCGCTTTCGCTTCAAAAACCCACTCTATTCCCTCGATGCCAGCCTGATTGATCTGTCCATCCACCTGTTCCCCTGGGCCCGGAATAATGCCGACAAAGCCTCGGTAAAACTGCACGTGGGCCTGAACCACGAACGCATGATTCCGGAGTTTGTCTCGATCTCCGATGGCAAACAAAGCGAACTGATTGCCGGGCGAGGCTTTGACTTTCCAAGGGGCAGCATCATTGCCTTCGACAAGGGCTATGTGGACTATGGCTGGTATAAGTCGTTGACTGAAAAGGGAGTATTCTTTGTGACCCGGCTCCGCCCGAACAGCATCTACAAGGTGCTGGAGCGACGCGAGTTCATCAAGGGGCAAGGCGTGACCTCGGACCAGGTCATCCAGCTCAACAGTGCGCATGCTCTCAAGCGTGGCGCGCCCCGGCTGCGTCGGGTCGGCTTCCGCTGCCCGGAAACGGGCCGTCACTACGTCTTCCTGACCAACAATTTCAAGCTAAGCGCACGCACGATTGCTGACATCTATAAGGATCGCTGGCAAGTCGAGTTATTCTTCAAGGCGATCAAGCAGAACCTCAAGATCAAGGCCTTCGTGGGCACATCCCGCAACGCGATTCTGACCCAGCTATGGATTGCCCTGTGTACCTATTTATTGCTGTCGTTCGCCCGCCACAGCGCAAGGGCGGGCTGGACCGTGCAGAGGATCATGCGAGTGCTTCAAGGCAACCTGTTCGAGAAGAAGACCCTGAAAGAGCTGCTGAACCCGGACCCTCCAGACAAAACAATAGAGCCTCAGATGAGGCTCTATTTATGACCGCCCAAACTGTGGGACAGCAGTGGGCAAAAGCCGGCTTTTTTGGCATGGTGCCTGTTGCAGCTGCAGAGCAGCTATACGCCCCACTTGAAAAAATCACGCTTCTCTTTCAGATAAAAGCGGGACAACACCATCTTGTGCACTTCGCTGGCGCCGTCGACCAGACGGGCCTGGCGGGCGTAGCGGTAGATCCACTCCAGCAAGGTGTCCTTGGAGTAACCGCGGGCACCGCACAGCTGGATGGCGGTATCCGCCGCCTTGTGCAAGGTATCGGCCACGTGGATTTTTGCCATGGAAATTTCTTTCTTGGCAAAGTCACCCTGATCCAGCATCCAGGCAGCCTGCATGGTCAGCAGACGGCCCACTTCGATTTCCTTGGCCACGTCACCCAGCATCCATTGCACACCTTCATGCTCGGCCAGAGTCGTGCCAAAGCTCATGCGGTTCTCCACATAACCCGCCGCTTCTTCCATGCAACGTTTGGCCAGACCCAACCAGCGCATGCAGTGGGTCAGGCGCGCAGTGCCGAGACGAATCTGGGTGACTTTCAAGCCGTCGCCAACTTCCAGCAAACGGTTTTCGTCAGGAATCACCAGACCGTCAAACTTCAGCTCACAGTGACCGCCGTGTTCTTCCGGGCCCATGATCGGGATGCGGCGAACGATTTCCCAACCGGGCTGGTCAGCATCGAACATAAAGGCCGTCAGGCCCTTGCGCGGGTCATCACTGGTCTTGGCAATCAGCACAAAATGCTGGGCGCCTTCCGCACCGGTGATGAACCACTTGCGTCCGTTGATGACCCAGTTGTCACCCTCTTTGGTGGCGGTGCTGTAGGTCAGGGATGGATCAGAACCACAGCCCCCATCGGGCTCGGTCATGGCGAAGGCAGAGCGCACCTTGCCGTCGATCATCGGCTGCAGCCAGCGCGCTTTTTGCTCGTCGTTGAGTATCTTGTTGAGCAGGATCATGGTGCCATCATCTGGCGGTGCACAGTTGAACACCACGGGACCAAACGGGCTACGAGCGGCTTCTTCGTAAAGCACCGCCATACCCGCCACACCCACATCCAGACCACCACGTTCTTTCGGCAGCTGAAAACCCCACAGGCCTTGCGCCTTGGCTTTTTCACGCAGTGCGTCGACCACGCTTTCCTTGAAGTTTTCGTGCTCGTCGTAGTTGCCCTTGTCGCTTTCAAGCGGCATGACTTCGGCTTCAACAAACGCTGCAACTTTCTGACGCAGGTTTTCAATTTCCGGGCTCAGGGAAAAATCCATGGTCGTTCCTTAATACTGTTTCAAGGGTTTCCTACGCTTCAGGCCGTATTTGTTGCCGTGCCGCGTGTGCCTATCAAAGGGTATTGCAGAGATGGCCGCCGTCCACCGCGATGATCGCTCCACTCATGTAGGACGAAGCATCAGAGGCCAGCAACAACAGCGGGCCCACCAGTTCATCGATCTGCCCCAGTCGGCGGTAGGGAATACGCTTGAGCATCTTTTCTGCTTGCGGACTGCTGAAGAAATCACGATTGATGTCGGTTTCCACATAGCCTGGGCAGATGGCGTTGCAGCGGATGTTGTAGCGGGCACAATCCAGCGCCAGTGATTTGGTCAACTGCACCACTGCCGCCTTGGAAGCAGTGTATGGCGCCACTCGACCACCAACCCGCAGGCCGAGAATGGAGGCGATATTGACGATGCTGCCCGGACGACCATCTCGCTTCCACTGCTGAATGGCGAACTTGGAGACCGCCCAGACACCTTTCAAGTTGGTGTCGATGACACGATCCCATTCTTCTTCAGGGATATTTTCGGTAGGGCCTTCCTGGGAAATACCGGCGTTGTTCACCACCACATCCAGCGGAGGCATGTCGGCAAACGCCGCTTCCACGCTGGCGTGATCACTCACATCCATGGGTACCACGGTGGCTTCACGGCCCAGGGCACGCACGGCGTTGGCGGTGTCTTCCAGTTTTTCCACGCGGCGGGCGGCCAGCACCACATCCGCCCCTTCCTCGGCCAGCGCTTTGGCAAAGTGGGCACCAAAACCACTGGAGGCACCGGTAATCAGAATACGCTTACCGGCAACACTGAATCGCTGAGTCATAAGGCTCTCCTTCTCGATGCAGAGAAGCTACCCAGCAGACGCCTGTTGGACAAGGACGAAAACGCTCAGCGTGGTGATGCCAGCAGTAAGGACAGGGCATGGCGAGTATCCGGCGTAGCCCCGGGCAGGGCCAGTGCCTGCTGTGCCGGCAGCCAGTCTATGGCAACCACTTCATCGCTCAACGACACTGCCTGCGGACATGCCTGCACCGATGAAAGCGCGCCCCACACCCGGTGATGGGGATTGGCAAACCAGAACCACTGCCAGCGACTAAACTGACGACGCAGACCCAGCTCTTCAAACAACTCTCGGCTCAGGCCCTGCGCCACCGATTCATCCGGGCGCATCACCCCACCGGCGGCCAGATCCCAGCCGCCAGGGTAGAAATGCTTGTCCGCCGCCCGCTGCTGCACACACACCCGCCCGGCCAGATCCTGCACCACCACGTAGGAAGCACGGTGGATCAGTCGGTCACGCTGCATGCGCCCGCGTTGACAACTGCCGCGGGGATGATTGTGCCGGGACACCAGCAGGACGGGTTCGTGGTTGCTCATGGGGTGTTGTTATTTCCCGATGTGGACCGGCAACACTAGCGATATAAGGCGGCGAATACCAGAGATCGAGGCGCGAGATCCCTCTCCCGCAGGAACGTAGCGCAGCAGAGAACGCACGGAGTGCGGCCCCGAAGGGGTGAGCGGAGCGAATAACTTGCCTGCAAGCGATACGAGCCTCAGCGAGGCTAATCAGTTTAGAGTTCCGAGTCACGAGTTTCGAAAGGCAAGGAATACAAAAGCCGCAAGCTACAAGCTTCAACACGGGGTATGACCTCATCATTTGCGCGCCGTGCCCGCGAAACATATGGCAGGTGCGCGGGCACGGGGCTGATGATGACCCGCGGCCTGCTTCGTGTTGCAGCTTGAAGCTTGTAGCTTGCCGCTCAGGTTGTTACGGCTGGAAATGACTTGGCGGGTGTCCTGTCCACTTGCGGAAGGCGCGGGCAAAGTTACTCGGATCAGCGTACCCCAGCCGCAGGGCAACCTGTTGGACCGTAATGTTCGCCTGCAGATAGCCCATGGCCTTGGTCATCCGCACTTCTTCCAGCAGCGAGCGGTAACTCACATCCAGCGCATTAAGGTAGCGCCGCAGGGTGCGGGAGGTGACATGAAAGTTGCTGGCAAGTTGCTCCAGACTGGGCAGCATGCCCTCCGCCTGCATCAGGCGAGCACGCACCCGGCTAGCCCAATCCTGATCGGCTTCCAGACGCTGCAGTTCTTCCTCGCATTTTTGCGCGGCCATCTGCCGGGAGGCCGGATCGGACAGGGTGAAGGGCTCATTCAACAGCCGGGTCGGCAAACGCAACGCCGCCACCTCGGCGCCGAACTCCACCGGCATACCCAATAATTCATTGTAAAGATGGGCATGCTCCGGAGCCGGATACGGCAACTCCAGCACCGCCCCCTGAAAACGGTCGCCCAGCAGATAGCGGATACCACCGACCACCGCCGACACCACCACTTCCAGGTAGGTCTCGCGAATATCGCCCAACGGCATGCTTTCGATCAGACAGAAACGCACCCCACTGCTCACCGGCTCGATGCGCGGCACACACAGACGGGTACGGGTACGGAAATAACGTTCCAGCAGACGCAGGGCATCGCCCAGGTCAGCACTGCTGATGGCCGCATAGCCCAGCAAGCCATGGGCAGTCAGGGTCAGCTGCTGGCCGAGCTTCAACCCCAGAGCTGGATTACCGGTCATGTCGCGCGCGCCTACCATCACCCGGCGGAACTGCTCGAAACGCAGTGCCGGCTCCGGATTGTAGACATCTTCCTTGCTCAGACCCACGCGGTTCAGCAGGCGAGAGGTATCAATACCCAACTCACCAATCAGCTCCACCAGATTGCGGACATAGTTGACCGGGACCGGAGAGCGGCCTGTGCCAGGGTCTAGCTGTACGAAACGTTCACGACTCATAGCCTCTACTATACGCCACTTTGCGCCTCTGTCCGAAAATGACCGATCAATGGCCAGCCCTGCACTTCGCCTGCCAACAACTGTTCACCAGAATGCCTGTCATCAGAATCCTACCCATGGCAACGCCAAGGACAGAGCATGACCACCGATACCCCAACCTACAGCCGCCAGTTTGGCGCTGACGACGCTCGCGCCATTCGCGATGCGGTGAAAAAGGATCTTGGCCCTGCGGCATTCAAATCCCGCCCCCTGCGCGGCCTGTGGTTTATCCCCATGACCGCCATCATCGTCGGCAGCATCGCCAGCATTCTGACCTTTGACCTGCCCTGGTGGGGCAACCTGCTGCTCAGCCTGCTGGCCGGCCACACTCTGGCCTGTCAGGCGCTGCTGGCCCACGAGGTGCTGCACGGCGCCCTCGGCATGAGCCGCCGCATGCAGGATGTACTCGGCTGGATGGGCTTCGGCCCCGCCATGGTGCCGCCGGAATTCTGGCGCCGCTGGCACAACGTGGCGCACCACGCCCACACCAACCTGGGCGACAAGGACCCGGATTCCTTCGGCACCATGGCACGCTATGAAAAGTACCCGCAGATGGCCAACTTCACCAAACCGGCCCCCGGCAGCGGCACCTGGTACAGCTTCCTGTTTCTGTTCTACTCCTTCATGTTTCACGCCCAACTGGTGCTGTGGATGCAGACCCGCCGTCGTGAGGAGTTCAAGGGCTTCAATCGTCGCAAGGCCATTACCCAGTCTCTGCTGTGTGGTGCCGCGTGGATCGCCCTGGCCATTGCCTCCGGTCCGCTGGCCATCTTCACCGTGCTGATCCCGGTGATGATCCTGAACTTCATTGGCCAGAGCTACATCCTGACCAACCACATGATGCGCCCGCAGATGGACAACAATCATCCGGTGGACAACTCCATGAGCGTACGCGCCTGGCGCTGGATCGATCCGCTGCACTTCCACTTCAGCCACCACGTGGAGCACCACCTGTTCCCGAAGATGGGCTCCGACCAGGCACCGAAAGTCCGTGCCTGGCTAGAAAAGGAAATGCCGGATCGCTACGTGTGCCCGAGCCACGTCAAAGCTGTGGCCATGCTTTACCAGACACCGCGAGTTTATAAGGACGCGAAAACCCTGATCGATCCGCTCAACCCGGAGCGCACTGTGGATGTGATGGAACTGCAGGGGCAACTGGGGTAAAGATTTTTTACCACAGAGGCCACAGAGTTCACCGAGAAAAACGGGTTAAACCTCGTAGGGCGGAAATGGGCGAAAGCCCATCTCCGCCTTTTTTATACCCCTCCCACGCGAAAGAAGCACACCTACACACCCGCCTCTGCGGAATAGGACCGGAGGATTTTCACCACCTCTACCTTGTAGTGTGTGTACCAGCCATCCCTGCCTAACTGCTGTGCCACCCGGTGCTGCGCCTGTTGCTTCCAAGCAAGGATGGCGTCCTGATCCGGCCAATAGGAAATGGCAATTTCCTGCTCCCCTTCCGTGACACTGACAAACTCAGTGCAACCAAACTCTGCCATGGCCAGATCGCGCAAGCGCCCCGCCATGTCGCCATAATGATGATCTTGATCGCCCACGCGGGCAGTAAAAATAACGGCGTACATTCACACTCCGTGTTGAGACATGAAGAACCGAAAGCAGCGGCGCTTAAATCGATGTCAGGGCGTGATCAAACACCGCCTTGTCGTTCTCGCTGAACAACACAAACCGCACGGTTTTCACCGCAGCAAGGCTCGGAGCGACATCCGCCACGGCTTTCAAGCTGACCTCGGCAGCGTCAGCAATGGGATACCCGAAGATGCCGGTGGAAATGGCGGGAAAGCCGATGGCGGTGATGCCATCCCGGTCGGCCAGCAACAACGCCTGCCGGTAGCAGGACGCCAGCAGTTCATCCTCCGGCTTGTCATGCCCATACACCGGACCAAGGCAATGAATCACATGGGCATTGGGCAGATGATGGCCACCGGACATCACCGCCTCACCCGGCTTGATTGGCCCCAGCGGCAGGCATTCCTGTTCCAACCCCGGTCCGGCAGCACGATGAATCGCCCCCGCGACCCCTCCGCCTGTGCGCAGCGCCGCGTTGGCCGCGTTCACAATGGCATCCAGGTCCGGCTGACGGGTGATATCCCCCTGCACAGTTTCCACCGTGACAGGCCCGATTTTTTTCTGAGTCATGGTTCCCTCCATTTCACGGTGCAGCCAATCCATACAAACGTGGCGGAGCCACTGTAGGCGTTAGATACTCGCCACCTCGTCCTCCGTCAGCACCCGGAACTCTCCCGGTGCCAGCTCCGCATCCAGTTCGATCTCACCAATCTGCTCCCGGTGCAGCCCCTCCACCTTGTTGCCCCGGGCAGCCAGCATCCGTTTCACCTGATGGTAGCGTCCTTCGGTAATCGTCAGCAGCAATTCGTGCTCACTCAAACGTTCCGCCTCTGCCGGCAGGGTGGGCCTGTCTTCGCCACGCAGCAGAATACCCTCTCGCAGCGCCTGCAGATCCTCGTCACTGACAGGGTCGGCACAGCACACCCGATAGCGTTTCCCGCAAGCATGATTGGGAGAGGTCAGCCGGTGAGACCAGTCGCCATCGCTGGTCAGCAACACCAGCCCGGTGGTATCGCGATCCAGCCGTCCGGCCGGGTGCAGATCCCGGCGCAGCTCGGCAGGAATCAGATCCACCACGGTGCGGTGTTCGCCGTCCTCGGTGGCACTCACCACCCCCGCCGGTTTGTGCAACATCAGGTAGCGATGGCCCGGCAATTGCACCGGTTCATCATGGAGCCAGACCCCCTGGCCTTCCACTACCCGGGTATTGGCTTTGGGCCGCTCCTCGCCGTCCACGCGCACCGCGCCCTTGCCGATCAGTATTTTCACCTGCTTGCGGCTCAGCCCGGTGCCGTGGGCAAGAAAGAAATCCAGACGCATGACCATACTGATGCCGACCATCTCTACAGGCCGCCCCCGGCCATGCCATGGCGCCGGGAGAGACAAAATTCATCGACCAACTGACATCCGGTATCTGGAGTGCAGCCACTTCGCTGGTATCATACCCGCCTTTGCCATTCACCCCGAAGTCGAGCCCGGATAACCACCCCATGAGCAAACTCAATCCCCGCCAGCAGGAAGCCGTGCACTACGCCGATGGCCCCCTTCTGGTGCTGGCCGGGGCGGGCTCGGGCAAGACCAGCGTGATCACCCGCAAGATCGCCTGGCTGATTCTGGAACGGGGCATGTCGGCCCGCCATATCGCCGCGGTGACCTTCACCAACAAGGCCGCCCGGGAGATGAAGGAGCGTGTGCAGAGCCTGGTCAGCCGCGACATGACCCGGGGCTTGATCGTCTCCACCTTCCACAACCTGGGCCTGCGCATCCTCAAGTCCGAACTCAAGGCCTGCGGGCTGCGTAACGGCTTCTCCATTCTCGACGGTGCCGACAGCAAGGAAATCCTCAAGGAGATCCTGCGTCAGGGGGATTCCGAAAAAGACCTGGACGCGGTGGACGCCATCCACAAGCGCATCTCCGACTGGAAAAATGCGTTGGTACTGCCAGAAGAAGCGGTCAGCACTGCTGACACGGACGAAGCACTGCGCGCCGCCATGGCCTACGGCGGCTACGACCGCATGCTGCGAGTGTGCAACGCGGTGGATTTCGACGACCTAATCCTGATGCCCGCGCGCATGTTCAAGGAGCAGCCGCGCATTCTGGAAAAATGGCGCAACCGCATCCAGTACCTGCTGGTAGATGAATACCAGGACACCAACGGCGCCCAGTACGAGCTGGTAAAAATGCTCACCCTGCCAGAAGGCAAGTTCACCGTGGTGGGCGACGATGACCAGTCCATCTACGCCTGGCGTGGTGCCCGCCCGGAAAACCTGGCGCAACTGCAGGAAGACTGGCCGACCCTGAAAGTCGTGAAGCTGGAACAAAACTACCGCTCCACCGGCCGCATCCTGAAAGCCGCCAACACGGTAATCGACAACAACCCTCATGTGTTCGAAAAGACCCTGTGGTCCGATTACGGCTACGGCGAGCCGATCCGTTTTTCCGCGCTGCGCGATGAAGACGCGGAAACCGAATGGATTGCCAGCGATATCTTCCACCGCCGCCTTCAACAAGGATTGAAGTGGAAAGATTTTGCCATCCTGTATCGTGGCAACTTTCAGTCACGCATTCTGGAAATGAAGCTGCAAAGCTTGTCGATTCCCTACAAGGTGTCTGGCGGCACCAGTTTCTTCTCGCGCAGCGAGATCAAGGATCTGATGTGCTACCTGCGTCTGCTGGTGAACCCGGACGATGACAATGCGTTCCTGCGCATCATCAACACCCCACGCCGGGAGATTGGCCCCACCACACTGGAGAAACTGGCCACCTGGGCGATCAAGCGAGAGCAGGGGCTCTACCATGTCTGTGATGACTTCGCCCTTGGCGAAGTGATGGCACCCAAGTCCGCCGAGAAACTGCAAAAGTTCAAGGCCTGGCTGGATGCCAAGCGCGAGTTCTGTTTTGGCCAGAACAGCCTGCAGGCCGTACACGAACTAATCAGCGATATCGATTACGAAGGCTGGCTGATGCAGAACGCCTCCAGCCCGCGCATCGGTGAAAAGCGCATCGAGAACGTCTGGCAACTGGTGCGCAGCATTGAACGCATGTTGGAAAAACAGGAAGAAGAAGATGACGGCGCCAGCGATCTGGAAAGTGTCATCAAGAAGCTGGTGCTGCTCGACATGCTCGAGCAACAGGAAGAGGAAGACGATTCCGACCGCGTCCAGCTGATGACCCTGCACGCCTCAAAAGGGCTGGAATTTCCCCATGTCTACATGATGGGCGTGGAAGAAGAACTGCTGCCCCACCGCAGCAGCATCGAAGAAGACAACATCGTCGAAGAGCGCCGCCTGATGTATGTGGGCATCACCCGCGCCCGGGAAACCCTGGCCATGACCCAGGCCCTTACCCGCAAACAATACGGCGAACGCATCGACACCGCCGCCAGCCGCTTCCTGGATGAAATCCCCCAGGACGATATCGACTACCTCGGCATCGGCGTGATCAAGGATGAAGCCCAGGAAGACGCCGTAGCCGAAGCCAGCATCGCCAACCTCAGAGCCTTGCTGGATTAACCCCAACCGGTCCCTGTAGGAGCGGTCGTTCGACCGCGATCCGAGCGCAGCGAGGAAATCATTTTCGAGTGACGAGAAGCGAGTATCGAAAGGCAAAACCTCAAACCTGGTGCCTTGTTGTGGTTATTTGATTTTCGAAACTCGTCACTCAAAACTCGCCTCTGGAATCCTTACCTCGCTCAGGCTCAGATCGCCTGCAGGCAGGTTATTCGCTCCGCTCACCCCTTCGGGCCGCACTCCGTGCGTTGCTTCGCTACGCTACGTTCCTACAGCGGCTTCGTAGAAGTGCAAAACCACGGGAACTTTTCCGGGGTTTGCTATCAGATTCAAGCGTAGCTTGTAGCTTGTAGCTTGTAGCTTGTAGCTTGTAGCTTGTAGCTTGTAGCTTGTAGCTTGTAGCTTGTAGCTTGTAGCTTGTAGCTTGTAGCTTGTAGCTTGTAGCTTGTAGCTTGTAGCTTGTAGCTCGTAGCTCGTAGCTCGTAGCTCGTAGCTCGTAGCTCACAGCTATTCTCACCCCGCCATCCACGCAATCACCACATACCGCAACAACTTCCCCGCCGTCACCAACAGCACAAACCACAACAACCGCACCCGCAGAATCCCCGCCATCACCGTCAGCGGATCCCCAATCACCGGCGCCCAGGCCAGACACAACGACCACACCCCATACTTGCGAAACCGCTTTTCCGCAGAGACAAATTCCGCTTCAGACATCTTCAGCCATCGCCGGATCACCGCCACCCCGGCCCAGTAACCCAGCGCATAGTTCACCAGCGCCCCCAGCACATTCCCCACCGTGGCCACCGTCACCAGTGACGCCGGCGACAAGCCATTGAGCAGCAATGCCACCAGCACCACCTCGGAACTCAGTGGCAACACCGTGGCAGCCAGAAACGCCGCCAGAAACAAACCGATATGACCCAGCTCGGTAAAATATTCCATTACGCTTAAAGCACCCTCCGCGCCTTATTCACCCGCACCACTCCCCGCCTATCGCCCCTCCCCCGCCCATGTAGGAGCCTTGCTCGCAAGGCGATCCGAGCATAAGCGAGGAAATCAGTTTCGAGTTGCGAGAAGCGAGTTTCGAAAGGGAAACCTCAAATCTCGTGCCTGGTTGTTGTTTTTTGCCTTTCGAAACTCTGCACTTAAAGTTCGCTTCTGGAATCCTTACCTCGCTTAGGCTCGGAACGCTTGCAGGCAGGTTATTCGCTACGCTCACCCTCCGGGCCGCACTGCGTGCGTTACTCCGCTACGCTACGTTCCTACAGCAAATCCATGCCGCTTTGCCAATGGCGCCAACAGCATGCACCACCATCATAAAACGCCCCACAATCACCCGAAAACCACCGTAATCTTTCCGTCACACCCCACCCAATACACCATGGATACCCATTTTTTTGTAACCACCGCAATCCCTTATGGCATCTACCTTTCAGCCATTTACCAAAAGGCAATTTCAGAGCAAAAAACCACCACCCGGCACAGATTATGCACCACTACCTTCAGGAAACAGATTGCCAGTTAGCACCGCGGTGCCGGCACATTGTTCCCTTCTGATGCGGAGCTACCTTCTACATCGTCCCGCATCCGGCTGCTAAATTGGCAATGCGTACTGACTCACAGGCTTTTCCCTGTTGAGCCAGCGCTATTGTGAACTCGCATTCTCGCAATACTGGAGTCGATTAACTTCACAGCGAGGTAATGATGCTTTTAGCAACGGATCTTGACGGGACTTTTCTGGGCGGCAACGAAGAAAACCGCTCCAGACTCTATCAACTGATCTCCGCTCACCCGGATATCGATCTGGTCTTTGTCACCGGGCGCGGCCTCGAATCCGTGCTGCCGCTTCTGTCTGACCCCACCATCCCCACACCGCAATACATTATCTGTGATGTCGGTTGCACCATTGTGGATGGCGAAACCCTGCAACCGGTACAACCCATTCAGGGCCACATCGACAACATCTGGCCCGGTGAACATATCGTCGGCAACGCGGTAGAACAGGTGGCCGCGTCCCTGCAACGTCAGGATGTACCCCAGGAACGCCGCTGCTCCTATTTCTGTGATGCCGACGAAGTCGACACCACCCTGAAAACCCTGGTGGAAGACCTGGGCTGCGATCTGCTCTATTCCGCTGACCGCTACCTGGACGTACTCCCCAAAGGCATCAACAAGGGCAGAACCCTCCTCAACCTGGTGAACCATCTGGATATCGCCATCGAAAAAGTCCTGGTGGCCGGCGACACCCTCAATGACCTTTCCATGTACGAACACGGCTTCAAGGGTGTCTGTGTCGGTGAATCCGAACCGGCACTGCTGGAAGCCACCGAGAACAGCACCCGCGTCATGCATGCGCCATCACCGGGTTGCGGCGGCATCCTGGAAGCGCTGGGTTACTTTGGCTTTCTCGGCCCCGCCGGCGTGGACACCGAAGTGCGCGATATCGCCACCCCCGGCAAGGCTGATCTGGTGATCGTCTATCACCGCCTGCCCTACGAAGAATCCGTCATCGACGGCAAGGTGGTACGCCACCGCCCCAAATCTCCCAACGGCATCATCCCGACACTGTTGAGCTTCTTTGATGATGCCAAGTCGGGCTCCTGGGTGGCCTGGTCTGCTCATGATGGTGATCCGGAAGAGTTCCAGACCCACACCGAAGTGGATGCGGAACGCTTCCCCAATCTGGTGGCCGCCCGCGTGCTCCTCAACAAGGACGACATCGACATCTTCTACAAGCGCTTCTCCAAGGAAGCCTTCTGGCCCACCCTGCACACCTTTTGGGAGCGAGCCAGCTTCAAGGAAGAACACTGGGAAGTATTCCTGAAGGTGAACAAGATGTTCGCCGAGCGGACCGCTGCCGAAGCTGCGGAGAACGCCACCGTCTGGATTCACGACTACAACCTGTGGATGGTACCGGCCTACCTGCGCGAACTGCGGCCGGACGTGACTATCGCCTTCTTCCACCACACCTACTTCCCGTCGGCGGATGTGTTCAACGTACTGCCCTGGCGCCGCGAGATTGTCGGCAGCCTGCTGCAGTGTGACTACGTGGGCTTTCACATTCCCCGTCAGGCAGAAAACTTTGTCGACGTGGCCCGTGGCGTCACGCCACTGGAAGTGGTCGAAAAAGTGGGCTGCGCGCCGCGCTTTCTCACCTACGGCTGCGCCGTCGGCCTGGATGAAATGACCAAGACCATCAAGGTGAATGATCGCTATATCGGCCTCGGCGCCCATCCGGTGGGTATCGACCTGAACCGCATCAAGACCGTACTGGATGACAGGAAGTCCCAGACACGCATGGCCGAACTGCGCGAGCAGCTCAAGGACACCCGCCTGATCCTTTCCGTGGAACGCCTCGATTTCACCAAAGGCATCCTGGAAAAACTGGTGGCCTACGAAAGGCTGCTTACCGACAACCCGGAACTGATTGGCAAGGTCACGCTACTCACCGTCTGCGTTCCCGCCGCCAAGGAAATGCGCATCTATGACGAACTGCAGAACCAGATCGAACAGACGGTAGGCCGCATCAACGGTCAGTTCGCCCGTGTCGGCTGGACCCCGGTGCAGTTCTTCTTCCGTGCCTTTCCGTTTGAAGAACTGGTCAGTTACTACGCCATGGCAGACGTCATGTGGATTACACCGCTGCGCGACGGCCTCAACCTGGTAGCCAAGGAATACGTCGCCACCCAGGGCCTGACCGAAGGCTGCGGTGTACTGGTGCTGTCGGAATTCACTGGCGCCGCCGCCGAACTGCGGGGCGCCATTCTCACCAACCCCCACAACCCGCTGGAACTGGCAGAAACCTGCTACCTGGGATTGTCCATGAGCGCCACCGACGCCCGCGCCCGCCTGGCGGAAGCCTTCAGCGCCGTGCAGCACTACGACATTGATTACTGGGCGAATGACTTCCTGGACAACGTGGACATGTTCAGCAGAAGGCCAAAGAAAAAAGTGAATCTGGTAGGGGCTGATAGCCGAGTAGCTTGATACTTTTGTAGCGAGTTTTACTTGGCCGCGCTCAGCTGCAACATATAGATGACGGCATTGCGGATTTCCTGATCAGAACAATCGTAGCAATTACCGCGTGGAGGCATGGCATTGATGCCATGGATGGCTTCCTGCACCAGTGTCTCGAAGCCCTCTTCCTCTACTTCGTGTGACCAGTACAGGCGGTTTTCCTTACCCACCCTGGGAGCGCCAGCTGCACCACTGCCATGACAAGTGACACAGTACTGACGATACAACAACGCCCCACTGCGTTCCGCCGGTTCGGCAGACGCAGTCGGGGCGTTGCTGCTGGAATCGTTATCCGAGCAGGCGGCCAGTAACAGGGCCGCCGCCGGCAACAGAATCCGGATCAAACTTACTTGCTCTCGCTAACCATGTATTCAACGGCAGCCTTGATCTCATCATCTGAGCAAGTCATGCACATACCTTTGGGCGGCATGGCATTCAGGCCATCGATAGCGTGCTTGACCAGAGTGGCATTTCCCTGAGCGATACGTGGTGCCCAGGCAGCCTTGTCACCGGTCTTCGGTGCACCAGCCGCACCAGTGGCGTGACAGGCCGCGCAGGACGCATTGTAAACCGCATCACCAGAGCGAGGGCCGCTGGCCACTTCTTCGCCAGCAGGGGCTGCAGTACCGCATTCTTCCCCTTCTACACACACAGAACCCACCGGCTTGATACGGTCTTCGATAGCACGGTCGCTGAACACGGAACGCTCACCCAGCGGATAGGGAGAGATTTCCTTGGTGCTCTTGGCAGCCACATTGCCGGCGGCAAACAGGGCGGCAATCAGTACCAGGCTGGCTGTCAGCATCTTTTTCACAATTACACCTCTACTGTTCTGTGAGTCGCCTCTGGGGGCGTGCGGTTGGCGATTATACCCGCTCAGGCCGTGGGGACAAAATGGCATCTTTTCGCAGCGCGGTTAGCGTTGCCCTGAGCCTGTTAACAGGCCCCAGCTTCCCTCACCCCATGTCAATGCGGGGTAAAACCAGGGTGAAGCGACTGCCTTCATTTATCTTGCTCTGCACCCGCACCTCACCGCCGTGACGCTCCGTGACCACCTTGACGAAACGCAGCCCCATACCCGCCCCGCGAACCCCGGCCCCGCCGCTGGTGCTGGCCCGGCTAAAGCGCTGGAACAACCGGGCCTGGAACTCCGGCGGAATTCCCACCCCGCGGTCGCGGACATCACAGCATACCTGACCGTCCTGCGCGTACAGACGCACATCCACCGAACTGCCCTCATGGCTGTATTTAATGGCATTGGTGAGAAGATTGATGATCAACCGCTCCAATAGCTCATTATTGCCCAGCACCCAGACGTCCTGCTCCGGGTCGTAGTCAAAGCGCAGCACGATATCGCGCTGCTGGGCCTGAATCTGCACCTGATCAATGGCGCTCTCCACCACGTCCAGCATGTCCTGCTCATTCATCTCCACGCTGTCCACCGCTTCCACACGGGCCAGCTGCAGAAATTGCTCGGCGATATTCAGGTTCTTCTGGGCATAGTGCTGGACATTATCCAGGAACTGGGGAAGCTCATCCTCAGCACTGCCCTGGCGCATTTTCTCGGTCAGCGCCAGCACAGACACCATAGGCGAACGCAGATCATGGGACAGGAAGTCCAGCATCTCCGAACGGGTGCGCAGGGCCAGCTTCACTTCCGAGATATCCTTGAAGGAAAGAATCATCATCCGCCCGGGATTATCTCCGGCATGCACCAGCAGCATATCCAGATAAAGATCCGCCCCCTGGCGATTGCGACATTCCAGCTGGCAACGTCCCTCCGCCAGGGTCTGCCTTAGCAGCCCATCCCAGCCATGCTCACGCAACTCCAGTTCACGTCCTAGATCAGTGACAGGGAAGTCACCACTGTTCAGGCGAGCCGCATCCAACCCCAGCAGTAACGCCGCTTGGGGGTTGGCGAAGACAATCCCGCCGCAGGCGTCAGCAATCACCACGCCCTCGCGAATCTGTGCCAGGGTGACCTGGAAAAATCGGGTTAGCGCTTCCTGGCGCTCCTCTTCACGGCGCAACCGTTCAATGTGATTTTCCAGTACTTCATAGCGAGGTCCTGCACTGGGCACCCCGGAACGAATGCGCACCAGCATGGCATGTACCCAGTAATCATAGGTGTCCGCGTCTAGCCCCTGATGCCAGACCAGCTGCAGCTCGAAACGCCGTCCTTCATAACGAAAGCGATACTGACGGGCCAGCGGACCCTTCCATACCTCTTCCCCGACGGCTTCCCCCCCACCCAAAGGCGTGTCCGGGCCGCTCAAGGCCCAGGCCCGCACCGGCAACACACGCTCCAGCATCACACCGAACTGCTCCAACGAGGCCGAACGTGTCAGCCGGCGATTCAGTTCACTGTACTCGGCCAGACGTTCCAGCGCCTTGCGCATATAAGACAATGAATATTCAAGACGGCGCCAGGTCCACAACGGATACGCCATCAGTGCAGCCGTCATGGCAGCGGCTGGAGGAAACCAGAGCCGCAGGGTAATCAACATCACCATGCTCACCAGGACACAGGACAGCATGATTGCGGCCACCAGCGGAATACTCCAGCGGGGCAACACGTAGGGCAGCAGCAGCGGCGCCAGCAATGCCAGCAGCGCGCCGAGAATCAGCACACTGGGCATGTTCAGCTCCCGGATCAGCTGGTCACTGCGCAGGGCGTCCAGCAGATTGGCATTGATTTCCACCCCTGCCATCAGCTCACCATTGTTGGCTATCGGTGTGGGCAACATATCGCCCAAACCCGCCGCCGTGGCTCCCACCAATACAATCCTGTCGCGGATCAGCTGCTCTGGAATCAGGTTTTCCAGTAACTCGACCGCAGACACTTGCGGATAACTGTTTGGCCCACTCACGAAGGGAATAAAACGGTGATAGCGGCGCACGTTGGCCAACCCGGAAAACTCTTCTCCCTTGTCCGCGGGAAAGATGTTTTCCGGCAATGCCCCCTCGTTGACCAGCAACGTCTGGGTAATATGCGGCCACCAGGCCTGGCCAATGCCGGAGCGCATGTACACCGAACGGGCAACTCCATCCGCATCCAGCTCCAGATCCACATGGCCGAGACCTGCAGCAGCCCGCGCAAAGGGAGAATAAGGAAGCACCTCAATCAACTGACCACCCGCTCGCAGCTGCTCCACATGCACCGGCAGATAAACATGACCATTGGCCGCCATGGCATCGACCAGAGCCTGATCAGAGCCCGGATTATTCCTGTCCGGCTCAGACAGGATCAAATCCACCAGCACGGCACGGGCACCCAGCTCGGTGAGACGATCGATGATTTGCGCATGTACCTTGCGATCCCAGGGCCAGCGGCCAATTTCACGCAAGCTGTACTCATCAATACCGACAATCACCACGTCATTGGCTGGCTCATCCGGCAGCGCCTGGAGCAGGTTGTCGTAGAGATAGCGATCAATAAAGGAAAGCGCGCCGCTGACACTGAGCAACACACTCAGCGCACCCACCAGCAGCAACACTGAGATGTGCTCAGCCAGATAACGGCGCTGATCCAGCGTCAGACGGTTACGCATGTTAGAGGGCCAGCATCAGGGCAACCCCACCGAGGAACACCCAGAGGTCCCAGGACTTTTTGGGCTCCGGCTCAGGCTCTGGTGGCGGGGGAGCAGGCTCGGGCTCCGGCGGGGGCGGAGCGGGTTCGATCCGAACGGTTTTCCAGGTTTCTTCGCCACGCAGACCATTGGCATCCACCGCTCGCACCAGCAGGCGATACTCTCCTTCCGGCAAGACATGCTCCCAACGCGACGCAGTCACTGGTTGCTGCCCCAGCAGGGTCTCTTCGGATAGTTGATACCACTCCACCCAATAGCTGGCCGCATCGGCTTGGGCTGGCCATACAGCTTCCACACCAGCATGAGAGGCGATGATTTCCACGGCGGGAGCCGGAAGCAGTGCCACCGGTTCGATGGGAGGCTCATCCACCGCCGCCATGGTGGCATAACCCTGCATCACCTCACGGGTAGTTTCCCGCCCGCTCACATCGACCTGACCATGCAGCACTTCGTTGCGTGTCGTCTCGGCACCGTCCACTGACAGGTAGTACTCCGTGCCTCGTACTGCAGCCACCACTCCGGGCGTATACACCTCAAACGTTGCCTCATCCGGGTTCATTGGCGTAATCGCATTACGGATACTGCCACGCTCCAGATGCAACTCGGTACGCTCACCTTTCTGGCCAAGGAAACGACGGTATTGGTTAATCACCAATAGACTACTGGGGCGGATCTGAACCACTGACTGGTCGGCAAAATGCACCCGGACGCTGCCATCCATACCGGTCTCGAGAGCATCACCGAATGCAACGGACTGCCCATCTGTCACTTGCCGCGGAGCACCGCCCGCAGCTGGATACAGCAACACCTCACCCACCACGCTGCGCGCGGTGGCCTCAATCGGTTTTTCCTTGAGCCATTCGATGGGAACACTAAGGGTATCGCCTGGGCTGAGACTATGCGGATTAGCCAGGCCGTTATAAGACGCCAGCTCGCGCCAGCAGGCATCCGGCTGCTGGGCGAAGCGATCACAGATCTTCCACAGGGAGTCTCCGGGGCGCAGGCTATACTGCCAATCTTCTTGCGCGCCAACCGCGGAAGACAATAGTCCCAACAGCAGCGCGGTCCACAACCAGCCCTTCATGCAACCCCTTCCTGAATGTGCGTGTTTCCTAATTTATTCTTCGACTGGCTCCAGCCTGTACCCATGCTGGTACACCGTCTTGATGCGATAACCTCTTTCGGGCCGGATCTGCAAACTGCGACGAATGCGGCTAATGTGCACGTCCACCGTGCGTGACTCAATCGGTGTCATGATGCCCCAGACTTTCTCCAGCAGGTGCGCACGACTCATCAGCTTGCCCACGTTCTGAAACAGATAGCAGGCCAACTCATAATCCTTGTCTGTGAGTTTCACCGGCTCATCATCCAGCAGAATCTGCCGGCGCGACCGGTCCACCACCCAGGGCCCCACCGTCAGCGACGTTTCTTCATCCATTTCCGCTACCCCTGCCCGGCGCCCGAGGGCAGTAATCCGGGCCAGCAATTCCGCTTGCTTGGTCGGCTTCACCATGTAGTCATCCGCGCCGAGCGACAACGCGCCGACGATAGAAGATTCATCATCTCGCTGGGTGGCAAACAACACCGGGGTACGATTGCCACTGGCACGCACCTCCTCCAGCACCGCATAACCGTTCATGTCCGGCACTTCCCAGTCCATCAGGAGAATGTCGAAGGTGTCGCGACGCAACAACGACATGAACTCCCTACCACTGGAAAGATGGATACAGTTATGGCCAGCACCCTGTAGCCAGTGTGTCACCAGCTCGGCCTGAGCCATATCATCTTCCAGATAAGCAATCCGCACGGCGTTCTCCATTACTTTGCAGCTGCAACTGTCTGCAAAGACTACCGGTTCATCAAAGGGTTAGCGGGAAAAGATTGTAAAATGCACACTTTCAGCATTCGACACCAAAACCCTGCCAGCGTCCATTACAACCCGCATTCTGCCTGACAATCACGCAGCTTCGGCTGTCAACTTGAGCCCCACCACCCCGACAATAATCAGGGCCATGAAAGCCAGACGCGAAGCGCTCAATGGATCACTGAACCAGAGGATACCAATCACCGTAATGCCCACCGCACCCAGCCCGGTCCATACCGCATAGGCCGTCCCCACTGGTATGCCGCGCATGGCGTAGGAGAGCATCAACATATTGAGACCCGTAAGGAGCAGCGATGTTCCGATTGACCAAACTCCCGGCTGCGTTTGAATCCATTTGAGACTCAGAGCCCAGGCTATTTCCACGATCACTGCCAACAGCAGCACTACCCAATAGGCATTCATTCGCTATTTCCTGATTGCATCCATCGGGCTCGTACTGATATCTGATCGCCGGAAACCCGCAAGAGGCGACCAGACCGCTTGCACCAGAATAGTGCGCGCACAGATTATCACCAACCCACACAGCGATGCACCCCATCCATGGACGCCACCGCCACAACCGGCTATCATTCGCCGCCGTTGGTTCCCCCAAGTTCCAGCCTGCACAGTCAGGGTGCCAGAACGGCTCCCAACCGCTGTGCATCAAGTTCTGCGCCCGTAGCTCAGCTGGATAGAGCGTTGCCCTCCGGAGGCAGAGGTCAGAGGTTCGAATCCTCTCGGGCGCGCCATGAATATCAAGGACTTGCGTGAAAGCGCAGGTCCTTTTTTATTTCCTGTGTCCAAATTGTGTCCATGGTGTGTCCACGGTTTCTAGGACATTTTTTCCGGCCATGGAATTTTGACCTTTGCACTGAAATCGTCATCTTGCGTAATGGACACAGAAAAGGGCCGAGCTGAGCACTTGCAATGCATTTGCTGGATGCAATGGTTCCGAGAGCTATAACTGCTTCTACCAGTAGTGCTCATCCAGCCAAGTGTGCATCACGCGTGTTCAGGCAGGGCGCCAAAAACAACCCGCGCGACAGGCCCGAACCAGGTGTGGAGCTGGGACATCAGTTATTGCCCTTCAGTAGTACGTGGCCAGCATTGGTATCTGTACCTGATTATGGACATCTACAGTCGCAAGATCGTTGCCTGGGAAATCCATGAGGCGGAGTCTGGCGAGCTGGCCCGGAAACTGGTTGAACGTGCTCTGTTGCGAGAGGGCTGCTGGCATAATCCGCCGGTGCTGCACTCTGACAACGGAGCGCCGATGACCTCTTATATGCTCAAAGCCCGGCTGGCTGAGCTGGGTATGCTGATGTCTCACAGTCGACCGAGAGTTAGCAACGATAATCCTTACTCGGAATCGTTGTTCCGGACCGTCAAATACTGCCCGGAGTGGCCGTCAAAGGGCTTTGAATCGCTCACGGCGGTGCGTGACTGGATGCTGCGTTCGAGTACGCTTACAACGAACAGCACCTGCACAGCGGCATCCGGTTCGTGACACCGGCTGATCGACATCGCGGCGTTGACCACGAGCGCCTGGCGCACCGGAAACTGGTTTATGAAAGAGCAAAGCGCCAGAATCCACGGCGCTGGTCTGGCAATACCCGGAACTGGGAAGTGACCGGATCGGTATCGCTCAACCCTGGCAAATTGCAGGAAGTTGAGCGCAATAAACTGGCTGCTTAAACGTGGTCATTTGGACAGCTGGGTTGAAAATCGCCGACTGCGGTGACAGTAAACATTACTTGTTGAAATTATCCCGAAAGTCGGAGAAGATTCTGGCTGCGAGGTTGACGCACGCTGCCCACTATAGCGAACCCGGACGGGACAACCCTTACCAACCTTTTCTTACGCTCTGATTTTCTCCGCGAATCATGGCAGTGGGCACCATAGTTTTCGCTAACAGAGGAAATACTGATGAGTGTAACGACCGTTGTTTCGTCTAAAGCCGTTCAACAGCTCAAACAAATAGCCAAGCAATACAAGCGCAGCCTATCGATCACCCATACAGAGGCACTGGAACTCGCCGCTCAGAAAGCAGGTTTCGCAAACTGGCACCAAGCCAAACAGGCCAACGTTCTTCTGCAACCCGCAGAACAGGCGTTGAAGTCAGGCGCAATCATCGGCATGGATATGAAGGATGGAATGGACTATTTCGACTCAGTCACTGAGGACGGAACGTTCATCTACGATGAGTTTCTTCCCATGGTCTGCGCCCAATCTTTTCGAAAGATGATGTGGTCGGGCCCAGACCCAGATGATGAACTTGGCAGGCCTCCCTCTGAGACCATGACAGAAGACGAATTTGAGGAATGGTTTCATACCAACCTTCACGACAACATGTACTTCCGCCTGAGTGAAAAAGTCTCCGTCGAATCACTGGATCAGGTACTCAAACTGCTTGATGAGAGATCGTTCTGGCCTGCGTTTTACGTGTGGTTTCAAGGCAAACTCTATGAGTTTGAAAAAGGTTATGAGGATCCACTTCCTGTTTTCGGAAGCTAAATAGCTTTCCTCTACTTGGCGGCAATTCCCTGCCGCCAAGTAGAGGAAAGCCCCTTTCTGCCCTCCAGATTTGCTACCATCTCCGACAAGAAAAACATAGATTGAGAGCACCCCAAGCCTATCGCTCTCTCCCCCGATTCGAGCAGTAACGGATTATTCAGCACCCATGACACTGATCAACCTGAAGGATCTCGAAGCCCACCTTTGGCACGCCGCGCACATCATCACCGGCCCCATCGACGCTTCTGACTACAAGACCTACATCTTCCCGATTCTGTTCTTCAAACGGATCTGTGACGTCTACGACGAAGAGTTCGCCGACGCCATGGAGAAAGTTGGAGACAGAGACCTGGCCGCCCAGAGCATGTTCCACCGCATTCAGATTCCACCTGATTGCCACTGGCAGCATGTATTTGAACAGACCAAAGACATCGGTCAGACGCTCAAGGACGCCTTTCGCGGGATTGAGCTGGCGAATGACAAGCTCCATGGGATATTCGGGGATGCGAGCTGGACCAACAAAGACCGTCTGCCAGATGAATTGCTGGCCACGCTGCTGAACCACTTCAACCAGGTTAATCTTGGTGTCCGCAGCGTACGTGATGACGACATGGGGCGCGCATACGAATACCTGATTAAGCGGTTTGCCGACAAAGCCAACAAGAAAGCTGGGGAGTTCTATACGCCACGGACCATCGTCAGGCTAATGGTGAACATCCTTGACCCCAAGGCAGGAGAGAGTGTTTACGATCCAGCTTGTGGTACGGGGGGCATGCTGCTCGAAACCATTCACCACGTGCGTGAGAGTGGCGGAGATCCGCGATTGCTTAGCATTAAAGGGCAGGAGAAAAACCTGACCACCGAGGCCATCGCGAGGATGAACCTATTCCTACACGGACAGGAAGACTTCGAAATCGTGCGAGGCGATACACTGCGGCAGCCCAAATTCTTGATTAATGACCGCCTGGAAACATTCGATTGCGTAATCGCCAACCCTCCTTTCAGTCTCAAAGAGTGGGGGCAAAACCTCTGGTCGAACGATCCTTACGACCGAAATCGCTACGGACTGGCTCCAAAAACCAATGGCGATTTTGCTTGGGTTCAGCACATGTTTGCTTCTCTCAACGACCAAGGACGGATGGCCGTTGTCCTACCCCATGGAGTTTTGTTCCGAGGTGGCGCAGAAGGAAAAATCCGAACGAAACTTCTGCAAGAAAACAGAATCGAGGCCATTATCGGCGTTGCACCCAATCTATTTTACGGCACCGGTATACCTGCCTGCATTCTCGTGCTGCGCAAACAACGCCCAGCTGATCATCAGGACCATGTGCTGGTCATTAACGCAGAAGAAATTTTCACCAAGGGCCGAGCACAGAACACCTTATCAAACGCTCAAGCCGACCAAATCTTTGAAATCTACAGCAATCAAGAGGCCTCTGGCCCCGCTGGGCAACCAGTTGAAGGCAAAGCTCGTTGGGTTCCTCTGTCTGAAATTGCCGAGAACGACTTCAATCTGAACATTGCGCGATACGTTCAAAAGCCTCTTGAGGAAGAGTCAATCTCTGTCGAGGAAGCTTTGAAGGATTTTCAGGAAAAACTGACTGCCCTGGAAAAAGCTGAGCAGGAGCTTGAGGAACTATTGGTAAAGGAGGGCTTTGAGCTATGAACAAACGACAGTTGGAAGACCTTCTCTGGGGCGCTGCCGAGTTCCTACGTGGCCAGATCGATGCGTCTGACTACAAGCAGTACATTTTCCCTCTGCTTTTCTATAAGCGCCTATCCGACGTCTACTTGGATGAGTACACAGAAGCACTGGAACTGAGCGATGGTGATGCTCACTACGCCACAATGCCCATGTTCCACCGGTTCGATATTCCGGAAGAGGCACGATGGGAAAGGGTCCGCAATACCAGCAAAAATATCGGTGAAGCTATCCAGAGCGCCCTCAGGCTCATCGAAGCGAAGAACGAGAGACTGCACGGCGTATTTGGTGATGCCCAGTGGACGAACAAAGAACGCCTGCCTGACCACCTTCTCGCCGACCTCATCCAACACTTCAGCAAAATCCCGCTGGGCATCAAATCGGTTAATCAGGACGATCTGGGTGAAGCCTATGAATACCTCATTAAGAAATTTGCAGATGACTCTGGCCACACGGCTGCTGAATTCTACACAAACCGAACCGTAGTCCACCTGATGACGAGGGTTATGGGGCTTAAACCCGGCGAGACTGCTTACGACCCGACTTGCGGTACCGGAGGCATGCTGTTAAACGCTGTTATGGACCTTCGAAGCCAGGGTGAAGAGTGGCGATCGGTAAAACTCTACGGCCAGGAAGTAAATCTACTCACGTCAGCCATCGCCCGGATGAATATGTTCCTGCACGACATTGAGGAGTTTGACGTTCTGCGCGGTGACACCCTCGGTGATCCCAAGTTTGTCGAGAACGATCAGCTCAAACAGTTTGATGTGATTTTTGCGAACCCTCCCTACTCCATCAAAAAATGGAACCGCGACAAGTTTGCCGCAGACCCATATGGACGGAATCTATATGGGGTCCCTCCACAGGGCTGTGCCGACTACGCGTTTTTTACTCACATTATCAAAAGTCTGAAACGCGACACCGGACGCGCTGCGATGCTCTGGCCTCACGGCGTGCTCTTTCGGGACTCCGAACAAGCTATTCGCAAACAGGTGGTCGAATCAGACGTTATTGAATCGGTGATCGGGTTAGGTCCTAACCTGTTCTACAACTCACCGATGGAATCCTGTGTGGTGGTGCTCAACTGCAACAAACCACCTGAACGAAAAAACAAGATTTTGTTTATCAATGGTGTTGAGCAGGTTACTCGCGAACGCGCCCATAGCTACTTGTCGAACAATGACTTGTCAGTGCTGTGTGAAGCTTACTTAAGTCCGGAAAAGCACACCGGTATTTCTGCTCTAGTGGAACTCGATACCATCGAAGAGAATCTTTATAACTTGTCGATCCCCCTATATGTGCAAGCTCCAGGAAATGACGAAGTTCACGATACTGAACATACCGTCGAGGCGTGGAAGGTCGGTCGTCTGCGATTGAAAAATCAGACCAATGAATTATTCGATAGCCTTGCAGAGCTTGGATACGACGTTAAAAGTAAGGTGTGGCATTAAATGACTGAGCAGCAAAACGTTGAAGGCTGGCAAATGGTAAGATTTGGTGACATCGCTAAGCAGATTTCTATGCGGGTTGAACCAAGGGAAACCAAACTTAAAGTCTATGTGGGCTTGGAACATTTAGATCCAGGAAGCCTTAAGATTAAACGACACGGCGTGCCCAGCGACGTTGCGGGCCAAAAACTGTTGGTAAAAAAAGGCCAGATCATATTTGGTAAACGCCGTGCCTATCAGCGCAAGGTAGCGGTAACCGACTTTGATTGCATTTGCTCGGCACATGCCATGGTCTTAGAAGCTATCCCAGGAAAAATAATTCCCGAATTTCTGCCATTTTATATGCAGAGTGATGAATTCATGAATCGAGCGGTATCAATATCCGAGGGCTCGTTATCACCGACAATAAAATGGAAGACCCTTGAGAGGCAAAAATTTAAAATCCCGCCAATTGACATCCAGAACAGGATGCTTCGGCTATTAAAAAAATCGAACTCAGTTATAAATGGATATTACGAAACAGAAGATAGCTTATTAAAACTTGCAGACAGAATAATTGAAGCTCGACTCAAAGCCATTAAAGCAGAACATGTTTCTTTTGAAAGCCTCCTAGAGACGGGGGATCTGATTGATATTCAGGACGGAAATCATGGAAACGATCATCCGAAGGCATCAGAGTATGTTGAAGAGGGCATCCCTTTCGTGATGGCCAACGATTTAAATGGTAACGACGTCGACTTAAAAAGGTGCAAAAAGCTACCTAAAAATCGGACCGATGCACTGCGGATAGGCTTTTCGTTCCCAGGAGATATTTTGCTCTCCCACAAAGGAACAGTTGGTTTAGTTGCTGTCACCCCTGAAGTGCAAGACTATATAATGCTCACACCACAAGTTACATATTATCGGGTTAACAAAAATGGCCGTATTAAACCGAAATTTTTAGAATTGTACTTCCGATCTTTCAATTTTCAAAGAACTCTCAAAAATCAAGCAGCGCAGTCCACAAGAGCATACATTGGCATAAAAGCTCAGAAGAAGTTAACTATTCCCGTCGCCTCCGAAACTGAGCAAGAGGAAATAATTAAACTGTGGGACCAGCTCAAATTAACTGCTTCTTGCATACGCGCAAGTGGAAAATCAGCAACCCTACTTTCAAAACAACTAATAAATGGGTGAGTTCATGTTCAACGAACAAACCGTCACAGAAAATGGAATTATTGACCGCTTAAAGGGACTTAGCGGAGAGCATTGGAAGTACCATCACGGTGAGAACCTGCCGAAACGAGCGCAGGATATCTTCGTCGATGAGTGGCTCAAAGACGCACTTTGTTCGTTGAACCCCGATATTGCTCGGCAGCCCGATTACGCCGATGAAGTGATTTACAAGCTACGCGGCGTGGTGCTGGAAGCCCGCCACACCGGTTTAGTAAAGGCCAATGAAAACTTCCAGGAATGGTTGATGGCCGAGAAGACCCTGCCCTTTGGCGAAAATGGCGACCACATCACCATCAACCTGATCGATTTCGACAACATCGAAAACAACCACTTTATCGTGGCGCAACAGGTGCACTATGTCGCCGCCACGGAGGTATTTTTCGATATCGTCCTCTATGTCAACGGAATCCCGTTGGTTGTGGGTGAAGTAAAAACCGCAACACGCCCTAGTGTAACTTGGCAGGACGGCGCTGCTGACTTCATCGGCGGCACTAAGCATTATTGGAAAAATGCGGAGCCCTTCTTCGTCCCAAACCTGCTGTGTTTCGCTTCCGAAGGTCGAACCTTTGCGTATGGTGCGATAAACGCTGGCCCCAAAGATTGGGGCCCCTGGCATACCACTGAACAGGAAGAAGAGCAGCTCACCGGCATGGCGTCAGTACTTGCCAGTGTTGAAGGATTATTGAACGCTCGAACGCTTCTGCAAATTCTTGAATCCTTCGCTCTCTTCTCAACCATCAAGACTGGCAAGAAAACGCCACCCAAACGCATCAAGCTGCTTCCTCGTTACCCTCAATTCGAAGCTGCCAAGCAAATCGTCGACCGGGTTAAAACCGGTTACCCCAAAAAGGGACTGATCTGGCACTTCCAGGGTTCTGGTAAGTCCCTACTGATGCTTTACGCCGCTCGCATGCTGCGAGCCGACAACAACCTCAAAAACCCCACCGTTCTCGTCGTGGTGGATCGACGAGACCTTGATAGTCAGATTAACGAAACCTTTGGCGGTGCAGACGTTAAGAACCTCGTCAAAGTGCAAAGCTGCAAGAAACTGGGCGAGCACATTGAACAGGACAGCCGGGGCATTTTGATAACTACCATCTTCAAATTCCAAGATATCGAAATTGATGAAAGTAATCACAAAGGCCTGAATAACCGGGACAACATCATTGTGCTGGTGGACGAAGCGCACCGTACCCAAGAGGGCTCCCTCGGTGACAAGATGCGCTGGGCCCTACCGAATGCACACTTCTACGGCCTGACAGGTACGCCCATTTCAAGCATCGAGCGGAACACCTTCAAGCTGTTTGGTGCGGACGAAGACCCTGGCAGATACATGAATCGCTACAGCTACAAGCAGTCCATCCGCGATGGGGCCACCGTAGCGGTGAAATTCGAGCCGCGCTTGGCTGAACTTCGTGTAGACAGAGCCTCTATTGACCATGAGTTTGAAAGGCTTGCCGAAGAACACGGCTTGGACAATGAAGAAAAGACTGCGCTGTCTACTCGGGCGGGCAAACTGGCAGTCATGTTGAAAGCCCCCAAGCGTATGGAAGCTATCAGCGACGATATCGTTGAACACTTCACCAGCCATGTAAAACCGAAAAGGCTGAAAGGCATGGTGGTTGTTTACGACCGAGATGCCTGTGTTCAGATGTATTACCTACTCGGCCAGAAGCTTGGTTTCGATACCGTCGAAGTGGTCATGAATGTCGATCAAGCTCCAATTAAAGCGAAAGGTGGCGGCAAAGACGGAAAGGAAAACAAAGACTGGCGTAAATGGAGCAAGGAACTTGAACTGCCGATAACGGAAAAGGACTTCCAGCGTTGGCAGGAGATTGATGGGGATGACCAGCTACAAAAAGACCTGATCGAGTCCTACAAAGATCCAGAGAATCCTCTCCAGCTTCTTATTGTTACGGCAAAACTGCTCACCGGCTTTGATGCTCCCATTTGCTACTGCATGTACCTGGACAAGCCGCTTCGAGACCACACCCTCCTCCAGGCCATGTGCCGAACTAACCGCCTCTATGAGGCGAACGGTATGCGAAAGGAGATGGGGCTGATCATCGACTACCTTGGCGTGTTCGAGAACCTTCGAACCGCCCTCGCTTACAACCCCGACGAAATCGAGGGCGTTGTCGAAGGCATCGAACGCTTCAAGGAAATGCTTCCAGAACAGTTAAAAAAGTGCCTGGCGTTCTTCCCTGGAGTGGATCGATCCCTTGAAGGCTTTGAGGGCATCATCGCGGCTCAGGAATGCCTGCCGACCAATGAGAAACGAGACGAATTTGCCGCAGCGTTCGGCGTGCTCAGCAAACTCTGGTCTGCCATTAATCCAGACCCTTTCCTCGCGCCCTACCGAAACGATTACAAATGGCTTGCGCAAATCTATGAGAGCGTTCGACCTATAGGGCAAACAGGAGCGCTTGTCTGGGCTGCTCTCGGGCCTGAAACCATCAAAATGATCCACGAGAACACTGATATCAAACGCATCCGGAACGATATCGATGAATTGGTGATGGATGAGCACGCTATTTTCACGCTCACTGAGAAGGAACAGGAAAAGCGTGCACGCAGGCTCGAGATTGATTTGATGGGGCGGCTTCGCGGTAGTGGAAACCCAGAATTCGTCGCGCTCGGTGAACGATTGGAGAAACTCAGACAGCAGTACGAAGCGGGGGTGATAAAAGCAATCGACTGGCTCAAGGGGCTTCTGGATACTGCGAAAGAAACCGTTGAGCTTGAGAGGCAGACTGGAGAGCGTCCAGTGACTGAAGAAGACAATGTTCAGGCGCTCACCAAGCTTTTCATGGAAACCAGGCCCGATCGAACGCCAAAGGTCATTCAGGATGTGGTGGAGCAGATCGACAAGATCGTAAAAGCGACACGATTCGATGGTTGGCAGAATTCCGCAAGTGGACCGAGAGAGATACAGAAAGCTTTGATGTTGACGTTAGTTCAGTTTGGGCTTGGCAAGGATAAAGAGCTATTCAACAAAGCCTATGAGTACATCAAGGGGCATTATTGATGTTCAAATTTCGAGTTATTCCTAGAGACGTAAGTATTCCAAGCTCAGGAAAGCTTGTCGGATACCTGAAAATTGATCGTTGGAACGACTTTCATTACCAAACGATGTTCCAACTATCTATCTTCGATGAAGGCGGCAATTTCCACAAAATTGGAAACATCAAAATAGGATTCGTTGGGCAATCCGTATCTACAGCAACTCACACAACTCTTGAAAAAGAGTTTGAAAAGCTACCTGAGAGGTACTTTTCTCTAGGTGAAGACGTCGAATATTATTCTAACCTTTCGAAACTATCATCAGATACAAAATCTAAGGTTCTGGAATCATTAAACGACCTAGTTGATCGAGAATCAGTATTTAAAAAAGCTATAGACGAAGACGTATTCAGAACCTCTCTGCTACGCGACACCAGCTTATCAATAATCAAAGGCCAGTATTTTAGGGTGCTTTATGGCAAGCCCGCCCTTACTAATTTCGAATTTTCTTTTAAACGGGAGAAAACTGAAAAATTATCGGAAGTTTCACTGAATTTTCAGGTGGAGGCGAACTCAAGCCCAAGCACGAATATTCATGCGATCATTGGTAGAAATGGATGTGGAAAAACTACCATCCTGAATGGAATGATTCAGGCCGTAACGGACTCAGCAATGTCGGATTGTCAGTTCGTCGACAAAAGCTGGCTAGTTGACTCTCCTATAAGCCGCGATTATTTCGATGCGTTGGTTTCAGTATCTTTTAGCGCATTCGATCCTTTCAGTCCGCCAGAAGAGCAACCCAATCCCGCAAAGGGAACCTGTTACTACTATTTAGGGCTAAAAAATCGCAATCAGAAAGGTCTGCATTATACCCTCGAAGAGCTTCAAAAGAACTGTGTAAGCAGCCTTATAAATTGTTTTAGCAAGGAGGGCAAAAAAAATCGGTGGTTGAAGGCTATCGACAAGCTTTGTTCTGATGACAACTTTGAAGCGATGGATTTAAAACAGCTCGAGAGCTTATACCGGGCAGAAAAAAGTGAGACTCATGACAAGCAACAGCCAGATTCCAATCGATTCCAAAAGAAGTATTATAAGAAGATTAAGCCTATTCTATCCGAGATGAGTTCAGGACATTCAATTGTTCTATTAACCATCTCTAAATTGGTTGAAAAGGTCGATGAAAAAACGCTGGTTCTCTTAGATGAACCCGAAAGTCATCTACACCCGCCACTGCTTGCAGCGTTTACACGTGCCCTCTCAGACCTTCTACACGACAGGAATGGTGTTGCGATCATTGCGACTCATTCACCGGTCGTGTTGCAGGAAATACCCAAGTCTTGTGTCTGGATTCTAGATCGAATTGGCTCTTCACTAAAACCAAAACGTCCAAACAGGGAGAGCTTCGGTGAAAATGTGGGAGTACTTACGCGGGAGATTTTCGGGTTAGAAACGGTTAAATCTGGTTTTCATGATCTGTTGGTGGACAAGGTAAAAAGTCTAAATTCATATGACAAAGTCCTCAAAGACTTCAATGGTCAACTCGGTCTTGAGGGGCGAGCAATTTTGAAAGCTTTAACTTCGAAAAACGAAGAGAACGGGTCAAATGATTAAACTGCCGCCCCCTGTTTACCAATTCGATCAAGTATTCAGTACCTGTCTTGAGGGCCTGGATAAGAAACCAAAATTTAAAGCCCGACTTTCTGCTGGAAAAGCCGATATTGATGCCCAGTTGGACCTCTATTCTGAAAAAGCGCCAATCGGTGAGCTTTACACCCTAGAGCCTTTCGTGAAAGAGCATGGCCCGGATCCCATTATTGTCTCAGATCTCAAGAAATCTGAATTTTTAAATCTTTACGAAGTCCACCTTAGAGGTAAAGAGAAGCCCGGCAGAGTGATATATGAAAAACTGTTAGCATCGGCAAATGGAAGCTGCCCCTATTGTGGCGGGATAGGTCGGCCAAGGAACCTAGATCATTATTTGCCTAAGTCTAAGTTTCCGCAATTCTCGCTTTTCCCAAAAAACCTGGTCCCGGCCTGCCGTGATTGCAATATGGATGGAAAAGGGCAAGGGTTTTCAGCTTCCGCCGGAAAACAGATAATCCATCCATTCTTGGATGCTGAGCATTTTTTCCAAGAACAATGGATTTTCGGAACATATGACCCATCTGATGAACCGACCGGATCTGTCAACTTTTACGCCGATCCCCCTCTTCACTGGTCCGAGGTAGACCAGGAGCGCGCCAAAACCCATTTTAAAGACTTTGAACTCGGGGTCCGATACGCAAAGGAAGCTGGTAGTCGACTCATTTCTCTTCGGGAACAACTTGATAAGTTGGCTGATCTAGGCATTTCATCAGACGAAATTTCAAAGGTCCTTTTGCGACCCATGGTTGACCATGCGCCTCACGTCAATCACTGGGAAAGAGTTATGGGAAAAGCCGTTATTGAGACCATGAATGACGGCTAGACCAGTGTCTGTTATACGTCATAAATTTTTTGGGCGTATAACCCAGGGCGAGGCGCTAGCGAGTGGGCTGGACATTTTCAGCCAACTCAAGAAACCTGCAAAAAGCATTTGCCAGTTTCATTTGGCCGGGTGTTTTACAATCAGCCTCAAAAACAGCTGGTGAGGCAACCAACACCGCCAAGCACTTGGCCCTAGAAATCGCCACATTCAGTCGGTTCGGGCTATAGAGAAACTCCATCCCTCTTGGCGCATCTGCATGGCTGGAGGTCGCCATAGAAAAGATCGTGATGGGTGCCTCCTGACCCTGAAATTTATCGACTGTGCCCACCCTTGCATCGGGCAACCTCTGATGAATCTCAAACACCTGAGCGTTGTAAGGCGCGATAATCAGGATATCTGCCAGAGTCACTTCTTGCTCGCACCCTTCACCATCAATCCAAGTCGTATTACTGTTCAGAATCTCGTTGACGATTCGGAAGACCTCATCCGCCTCTTCAGTTGAACTACTCGTGTTGCCGCTGTGTTCAACTGGCACGAATCGTAAGCCGGTGCCAGAAAGAGAGCCTTCAGATTTGATCTCATGCTTTGCCGCCTTGGGAATGGCGGACAGTTTACCCTCGTAGAACAGTTCCGAATTAAAGCGGCAAATTTCTGGATGAAGGCGGTAAGTGACCCCCAGAAACAGACCTTGATCGTCAGAAATGGTCTGGTGCCCTTCTAATAGGTGGTCCAAAGCAGAACAATCCGTTCCATCAGGGTGTGAGCCTTGGGTCGGCTGTTCAAGCTGTTGAGGATCACCCAGCAGGATCAGGCTCCTTGCACACGCAGAAACCGCTACCACGTTGGCTAGAGCCATCTGAGCTGCTTCGTCGACAATGAGTACATCAAGTGTTTCTTCTGCTTCTGCTCGGGCCCAAAGGAAGCTCGTTGCGCCTGCAACTTGAGCAGTGCCTTTCTCCAACGCTTTGAAAAGTGCTTGGTTGCTTTTCGCAAAGACCAGGTTGGTTTGATCAGGCTCCTTACTGCCCCCGCTGGGCTTTTGAATGCATTTGAGATCAATGCCTCTCTCAACCGCAACATCGAGAGCTTTATCGATCAGATTTCGGATGACCTTGTGGCTATTCGCGGTTATCCCGACGGTCATCCCCTTTTCAACCAGATCACAGATAACGTGAGCCCCCGTGAAGGACTTACCTGTTCCTGGGGGCCCCTGAATCGGCAAAACATCACCACTCAGAGTGGGAGCGATTCGGAGCGCAGCATCCAACGTTAGCTCGCCCTCATGCTGAAGAGAGACTCCATCTTCACCGACCTTTGAGCGAAGCAAAATTGATCGGCCAGCTTTATATGGGCCATCACCCTCAATGCCATGTTCTGCTACGTACTCTCCTAAACGAAAAAGCGCGGCCTTCTGTTCATTAGTCCTTATGAGAGTGTGAGAAAATACCGCTTCAGGATGTATTTCTGCGGTCGCTCCCTTCTTTTTGATATCCAGCGTTCCATCTTCCATCGACACCGCTTCAACCTTACCGAGATCGTCGCCCCCTACGGCCTTCAGCTCATCTCCTGCCCGCACCTCAGTGTCTTGGGGAATAAACTTGTACCGGTCGGTAGGAATACCCTGGTTTGAGGTCTCAACGGTACCTACGAACTCCAATCCCGCGATTGCAGCCCGTTCCCGCAGAAGTTCATCCGGCTGCAATTCACACAGCCGGAAATATTCCCACCAAACCGATTTATCTTCTCTTCGATGCCATTCTAATAAATGGGCCAGAATCCAGCGTCCGTGCTGTTCGGGAGTGCGCTCTTCTTCGGCTACCGGAACCCCATCAATCAGACGGTCAACCAGTGCCTGAATACGCTGCGCCTGCTCGTCAGCTTCTTCACTGGGCTCAGGTCCTGGTTCTGGCCTATTAATCGAATGTCCTTCGCTGATTAGTTCAGCCCGCAAGCTTTCAAGCCAATCTCTCAGAGCAGCGGTGGAGAAGCAGTCATCTGCGTTGTAAGCCTCTACAATCGATTTTGTCTGATCTGTTACAGAACCAAAATCATCTAACTCGATATGCGATGAGAGTTGTGTGAGCGCAACGTTGGCATCGTGAAGCGAAACCTTGCGTTCAAACTTGAAGAACGGTTCCAGCTTTTTGAGAGAGTAGCTTTCCACACTGGCACGGATCCCATTTCGAACAACACTCAGAAGGTCGACAAACACCAGCCCTCGAAGCAAATTGTCCATTTCGTTTTCACGCGAGGCATATCGCCCCATGAGACGTTTCAGAGCCGATGGTTCGTATGGAGCAAAATGGTAGACATGCATGTCCGGGTATTGCTGACGACGCTCTGTTAGAAAATCGATGAAACCCTCAAAGGCAGCTTTCTCTTCGTCTGGCCCAAAGGCCCATTCAGCCTTGTATTCGACCTCTCCGCTCTTGTTCTTAAAGACATACCCAAACAAGTACTCAAGGCCATGCTCCCCGACGAACTGGTCACTCTCGATATCAAAGAATACGTCGCCTTCTGAGGGCTTTGGTAGTGTCCCAAACCCAGCACCGGGAACCGGATCGAGAAACTCTCGTCTGAGTTCACCACTTTCTCGGGCGACAACCTGAATCAAAGCTTGTGCTCGGGCTTTCTCGAGGGAGGGTTTAGTGCCTCGTTTTGGCTCGAACGGAATTGGTATTGGAAGCTCTGCCAAGTCTTTCATAGTGGCAACGCCGTGGGCGTTTAGCTCAACGATCTGTGCTTTGGTGATATTGGCAACGAGGCAGAGATGATCGTCGTCCCGTCGCCGCTGGTCGCATTGGCTTTGCCAACGACAGATGTCGCAGTGGGACTTGGGATCGGGATAGGTCTCGATAGGATCATCAGTATTGATGTCGGTTTCGGCTGCTTTCCGAACCTGCCGGAAATAAGCTGCATAATCGGCGAACCGGTATTTTTGGGGCTCGTAGTCGCTCCATGGCGCAACTACAAAAATGAACTCGGGATCGACCTCTTGCACGCTCGCCAGAAGATCGGCATAAAGACAGAGCTGAAGAACGGTTCCACCCTTCGTCTCTCGCGCCAATTTTGTGTCAATGATCTCGTACGACCAGCCCCCCAGCGCACTGGGCTTTTCTACTCGTTTCAGAAAGTCGGCTCGTCCGCTCCAGCTTCCATTTCTGAGCGCAGCCTGGGCAATGATCGGCGCACCGGCTTTCATTGCCTCTATGGTCTGATTGATGCTTTCTTCGTTTACTTCGACCCCTTCGATGACAGTGACATCCAGTCCCTCAGATTTTAAGTGCTCGAGGTAGCCCTGCTCGTGGCGTTGCCCGCGCTCCCGAAGAATTTCCAGCAGAGGGTCGTAATGATCCGGCTTTTCACGTTCTCCTTGAGCCACCTGCTTTTCAAGGGTGACCAAATGGTTGCATGCGCTGTGAGCAACAAGATCAGTAGCGGTGAGTTGAAAATGCCCATCTAGGTGTCTCATTGGCTGCAACCTCCGTGTGTGCAGGTACTCAAAGTTTATAAACTGCCGAGCATCATGTTTGGGGAAAACTTGAGCGCCTTTTCATTTTTTCAGTATTCTAGATACGCCAATTTAGACGACATTCTGCCAATAGACCAGTTAGGATGGTAAGACTATGAAATGAAAACTTCTTTTCCCTTTTGAGGGGCTCACACGTTTTGCTAGAAGTTTACTTCGTCTATTGGCTTGCGACTTGGATCGGAGCGCAGCCTGAAAGGCGAACTGACTACCAACAAAAAGGATCGGCAGGTGGATCAGTACACATGGGTACCAGCGTTTAAAGCACTCACGCAATGGATCAAAGATTATGAGGATCGGCAACCAGAACTCATCGCGATCCTACAAAAATTGGGAATAGAAAAGGGACTCACCGACGAAACTGAGACCGGTGAAAAGGTGCCTTTACAAGAAATTGATCCATTCAGCTTTTTTGCCATTTTCATGAAATATGGGGAAGAGACACGCAAGAAGCTGTTCAAGGAACTAATAGAGCTAATAGGCCTAGATGCACCACCTCCCTCCGATTTTTCCGGCGTGCCCAGTGCTCAGCCACTGAAGGTCTGGCTTTTCCCGTATGCCAAGTCTCGGGCTCCGGGAACTATCAGCAAGCTCTGGAAATTTTTTCGGGATGCGGCCACCTTCGAGTTCGACAGAGAGCAGTTTCAATCTGTGCTCTCGATTAAAGGAACAGGTTTCGCGAAGCTTACCCAGTGTCTATTTTACGCCTACCCCGACATCTATTTACCGGTGGACGGACAAACTCGCCATTGGCTTACCTCGAACGGCCTGGAGATTCCCAAACCCAACTGGCAAGACTACAGAGAATGTCTCCAACGCGTCCGCAATCTGACCGATAAGCCTTTCTGGGAAATTTCGTACCAAGCTTGGTACGAGAATCAAAGCACGCCATTCGACTCTAAAACCGCAGTTGAGCACCTTAAAAAGGTCTATCCCGGAACGTACTCGGGAACGATGCATATTGCAGGATTCAAGTGTACGAATGGGAAGCCTATTGCCCTTGATCCTAAACCAAAGTCAGTGAAGGTTTTTATTGGGGACAAACCTCCTGAAGAAATCCAACTCGAAAAAGTGAGGGAGTACGGCCCGCGAGACACCCGTAACCATCACTTAAAACAGCATGCCCCATCCCTTGCACTGGGAAGTACAGCCTACTTGGTACCGGTGTCATCTATGGACGAGCTGGACACGCTATTAGAGTGGTATGACGAGGAGGACAACGATATGTCTGAACCCATTTCGGAAGAAAACCTTCCTCAGAAAGAAGAGAACATCATGCCAACTGAGCCACTCAACCAGATTCTCTATGGGCCTCCGGGGACCGGGAAGACCTACCGTACTACTGATCTAGCCGTCCGAATCGCCGATCCAGTTTGGTACCAAGAAAACGCTGATCGATCTGCGTCCTATGAAAACAGAGCAGCTATTAAAGCAAGGTTTGACGAACTGGTTCGATCAGAAAGAATTCAGTTTACGACGTTCCACCAGAGTTTTGCTTACGAGGACTTCATTGAGGGAATAAGGGCTGAAAGCCAGCCAGAAACGGATGAGCTTCACTATCCCGTGCGAGATGGAGTTTTCAAAACGCTATGCAAGAATGCCGACAAACGGGTAATCGCTCACCAAACTATCTCATCATCGAACCTGTCTGATAGAGCGATCTGGAAAATGTCCTTGGGCAATTCTCAAACGGCTGAAGCCGGTGAGGTTTTCACCGAGTGCCTTGAGAACGATTATGTACTCTTGGGATGGGGCGGAGACGCTGACTTCTCGGGGTGCGATGACTACGAATCTGTCAAAAAGCGATACCTCGAGCGTTACCCTTCTGAGACGCAGGAATATGCATTTCGAGCCGTTAATACCTTCAGAAACCAAGTAAAAGAGGGCGATTTGCTTGTTATTTCTGACGGCAATTCTCGATTCCGTGCAATTGCAGAGGTCACTGGCCAACACAGAAAACTTGAAGATAAGCCTGATTGGTTTCACCAAGCCCGTGACGTCAAATGGCTTCAAGTCTACGAAAATTCACGGCCTGTGAGTGAGTTGTATAGCAGCCAGTTCACCCAAAAGACTCTGTACAAATTGAAGCCCTCCAAGTTGAGCCTCAGTCGCCTTCAGGAAATGGTCTCAACGGAATCTCCAGAAGAGGACGCGCCTCCTCATGTTCTGATCATCGATGAGATCAACCGAGGCAATATCGCGCGGATCTTTGGGGAACTCATTACCCTCCTAGAACCGAGCAAGCGAGCTGGAGCTTCTGACGCGCAGTCGGTGACATTGCCTTATTCCAAAGAGCAGTTCTCAGTGCCATCCAATGTTTTTGTCATTGGTACAATGAACACAGCTGACAAATCCCTGGCCCAACTGGACCTGGCACTTCGTAGGCGCTTTAGCTTCGTTGAAATGCTTCCTGATCCAAGCAGCTTGTCCGACACCACCGTTTACGACATTCCGCTTGATACGCTTTTGGATATGATTAACCAGCGTATCGAAGTCCTGCTGGACTCTGACCATCAGATTGGGCATGCCTATTTCATAGAACTAGCAGGCATGGAATCGGAGTCAGAACGACAGGTGGCTCTCCGGCACATATTCCGCGACAAAGTCATTCCTCTGCTTCAGGAATACTTTTTCGAAGATTACGAGCGTATCGGTTGGGTCCTGAACGATCCTGCCAAAGCTCCCGAGCATAAATTCATTACTCCAGGAACGACTGGTGCTAATGCCTTCACGCGCAACTTAACCGATCTTTTCCCAGGGGAAATTGCAGAACAGTTGACCGACAACAGGTTCAAGATCAACGAAACCGCTTTCGATGAAGCAGAAGCGTATCAACAGATCGTTGGAATGCATCGGTGATTCAGGTTCGCGAGTATGCCGTCCTCACCGCTGATCCTGAGGCCAACCCGACTATGGATGTCGGGCAAGTGTCAGGTGCAACATTTGAGTGGCTTATCGACCTGCACAATCAGTGGGAGCAGGATTCAAAGCTCATGATTCGGAACGGCAAGAAATACCTAAAGCTGGGAAGCTACATCGGTTATCTCCAAAGCCCTTCCGGTGAAGGCATCGAAATTCTGCCAAAAACTGAATTTGCATCGCCGGAAGAGCCCGAGTCGCTGCGAACTCTTTTGCAGGACATGCTTAGATGCTCTGCGTCACTAGATGGCCGCGAAGGAGACTCAGCGGACCTCAAGCGCTCTGAGCTACCCATTCACGAATGGATCATCGCACAGTTTCTCAATCAGCTGACCCACCTCGTGAAGCGAGGTCTCCGATTCGATTACGAAACCGTCGAAGAGGAAAGTAGGTTTATTCGCGGTCAGTTGGATGTAGGCAGACAAAGCCGACAATCCCCAGCACGAGCCACTTGGTTCAATATCCGCCATGACGTATTCACCCCAAATAGGACCGAAAACCGTCTGCTGAGAACCGCACTGGATTACGTGCTTAAGCTCACGAAGAACGCTCGGAACTGGCGGGTAGCAAACACACTGTCTCACCAACTGTCCGTTATCGAGCCTTTCAGAAAGCCCCTGCCACAAATCGGTCAATGGCAGAACACCAAGTTGATGCAGCCCTACAAAGCCATAAAGCCCTGGTGTGTTTTGGTTCTCGAACGGCTAAACCCCAACTTTCAACACGGCCTGCACAGCGGCATTGCGATGCTGTTCCCGATGGAACAGCTTTTTGAAAACTATGTCGCACACCACATCAAAAAGCGGATGCGCTCTGGTTCGTCACTGACATCTCAAGCGGCAAGCCAATGGTTGATAAAACACTCTCCGGATGGGGGCCCTGAGAAATCCTGGTTCCAAATGAAACCTGACCTGCTGGTAACTTATCTCAGTCGCAAGAACGTGATGGACGCCAAATGGAAGCTTTTGGACTCGACTCAGAACACACCGGCTGAGAAGTACGGCATTAAACAAGCTGACCTCTACCAACTCTTCGCTTATGGGCACAAATACCAGAACGGATATGGCCATATGCTGCTGGTTTATCCCAAGCATGCGGCATTTCAGGAACCTCTGCCTGAGTTGAGTTTTAGCGAAGATCTTCACCTATGGTGTGTTCCGTTCGACCTGTATGAAAAACGGCTAATTGGTGGCGAGTGGGAAAGTTTTTTCCCAGCTTTGACGCGAGGTCACCAAGGGGCTTTGGGGCGCTGTCACTTACGGCCACAAGAACAGGTCTAATAACCGGCTGAAAATATGGGGTTGCCATTACCTGGACTGCCCCAAACCAGAACTTGTTTACCGATCTTCCTTAAACTCGAACAAATCGCCCACATCGCAATCCAGATAGCGACAAAGGGCGTCAATTGTCTCGAGCTCTACCCGGCTCGCAGTCTCGTGATAAAGCCGGGTAATCGTCCCCCGGTTCACCCCTGTTTCCCTCGCCACATCAACAATCTTGAGCTTTTTCTCACCCATCAGTTTGGACAGATGGCACTTAATCATTTGGCCCACCAAAGAACAAATTAACCCGCAGGAGATCAAAAAGACTTGAAAAAGGTCTTTATGGGTGCATAATGATCTTCAGGAGGACATTTTGAAGCGCTAACAGCGCGCCATGTTCTCCAGCACCAAACCATAGCAGAGGTGAATTGTTATGTCACAAGAGTATCTGACCACCGAAGAGCTCGCTCAACGCATCAAATACGATGTTCGGACCATCCGTGAACGGCTGAAGGATTCCGTGCTGCTTGAGGGCATCCATTATTTCCGCCCCTTTGGCGGCCGAAAGATTCTCTATATCTGGGAGAAAGTCGAGCAAGACATGTTTGACCAGGCCAGCAGCACTGTGTTTGCCGTGCCGATGGCACGGGGAGGTGTGTGCCGTGGGTAAGATTGTAGAGCGGCCAGAGACTGGCAAATTGTTCTTTGACTTCCGCTACCGGGACAAACGCTGCCGAGAGCAAACCGCTCTTGATAACACGCCCGCAAATCGGAAAAAACTCCAGGCGATTCTCAAACGAATCGAAGCGGAAATCACACTGGGCACTTTCGAGTACCACAAATATTTCCCAAACAGCCCCAAAGCCCAGGAGTTCACGAGGCAAGCAGAGCTCCGGCGTTCTCGCGAAGCTCACGACACGCCGTTGTTCAGTGAGTTTTGTGAAACCTGGATGGATGAGATGCGGGTGCAGTGGCGAAAGTCGCACATCACCACCATCGAAGGCACTCTGAAGAATTACCTGATCCCGGAGTTTGGGGAGAAGGAGGTTGGCCACATCACCAGGCAGGAAATTCTTTCGTTCCGGGCGTCCCTCGCCAAAGTTCAGACCCGGAGCAAAAAGCCACTTTCCGCCAGCCGTATCAACCGCATCATGACGCCTTTGCGCATGATTCTGGGAGAGGCAGCCAACCGATTTGAGTTTACCTCACCCTTTCAGGGGATCAAATCACTGAAGGTGCCGCGGTCCGATGTGGAGCCGTTTTCGCTGGAGGAAGTTCGGCTGATTCTCGCCACGGTTCGGGCGGACTTCAGGAACTACTACACCGTTCGCTTCTTTACCGGTCTTCGGACCGGTGAGATCGACGGGCTGCAGTGGGATTGCGTCGACTTTCAACGCCGGCAGATTCTGGTTCGCCAGGCACTGGTGAATGGCGAGATCGAGCAGACCAAAACCGACGGCAGCTACCGGCACATTGAAATGCCTCAACTGGTCTACGACGCTCTGAAGGATCAGCGCAAGGCCACCGGCAACAACACTTTTGTGTTCTGTAATGGCGCAGGCAATCCGCTTGAGCACAACAACGTCACCAAGCGGGTGTGGTACCCCCTGCTCAGCCATCTGGGCCTACGAAAGCGCCGGCCGTACCAGACCCGCCATACTGCCGCCACGTTGTGGCTGGCCGCTGGCGAGAACCCGGAATGGATTGCCCGGCAGATGGGGCACACTACGACCGAAATGCTGTTCCGGGTTTATAGCCGGTATGTGCCGAACCTGACCCGTCGGGATGGTTCTGCGTTTGAGCGGCTGTTGATCAATGAGTTCGAGGCCAAGGTAACACCGGAAGAGGAGGCAGCAAGCGATGAGGTCTGAGCTGATGTTATTGGCGGCCATGCCGTTGAACCGTCTGATACCTGCCGAACGGCGCACCGTTCGTAATCTGGCTAGCAGCCTGTGTGTGGCCATGGGCATCCTGCAGGAGGGCTGTCATCTGGTGGCCATCCTTGGTCTGGGAGGAGAACGCACCAACCAGGAGGCGATGGAAACCTGGGTGTACTGCGAACTCGTTAAGCAGAATCTGGAAGCGGGCCGTGACTCTCTTCCAATGCTGATCAACCGGCTTCAGGAACTGGAGCATGAATGGAGGACATACTAATGGCCAATCCGGCGATTGACACTGCGGGCCTTCATCTAGCCTTTTGGAGGGATCAGTTTACGGTTCTCGGAGTGCATCCGTTCCAGTCAGCTCGCACTCAGAAAACCATTTATCAACTAACCCTGCACTGCCGCGGACGACAGGTGATGGCTTATCTCGCGCAGGCTCAGGCAGTTCAGACTGGCGTACCGGTATTAGGCAACCGAGTGACCGCCAGCCTGAAGCTGCTGAGATTTCCTTCGGGAGGCCGCCTGATCGTGGAGTCGTTAGATCTTTCCTCCAACACTCAATAGCGTGAACATCTTAGCCAGGGACGGCGCCCTTCTCACTTTCATCATCCAGCGTGTCAGCATCAAAGCTCCCGTCTCGGAAACTCTCAGGCACTGCGTCGTACAGCACACACCCGGTGAACACCACAAACCGAATGGTGGGCCAAAGGTATTTGCCAAGCTTGTGCGGGGCTTTCCAATCAAAGCTGACATTGCCATGCATAGGGATTCTTATGTCCTCGGCCGGCCGGATAATGATGGCATTTTGCGCAACACCCAAGCTCTGTCCCCAGAACTTTAAAGCTGCTTTTCTGTTCTCTTCTTTGACCGTCAGCGTAATAGTAGCCCTTGCTCCGAGGCGAAACTTCTTCATCAGAGCCATAAAGGCAATCTGCCTTGACCTTCCCAGGGGCCGGAGCGGAGCCTTACTCCGCTGCACGCTCTCGGCTGCTGCGATAAGCGCTCGTCGCCCAGACTCCGGATCTTCAGCCATCCAGTCAGACAACCATTTGAAGAACTGCATACACTCCTGAAACGCGGATTTCGATTGGGGAGGGCTGATGTAGGTCGGCAATTCCGGTGCCCGAAAGATCAGCGTAAAGGCCTTATACAATTCTGTGTTAGCTAGCTCTGATTTCGGTCTCAACGAAAAACTCAACCGAATGCCAAGCTTTCGAGTCGGTGAGGGTGTTCCGGTCATGCCAGTAGAGCTGTTCATCAGCAACGCCGAGCGCTCATACCACTGCTGCACGATCGGCAAATCCAGATCCAACTGGGCCGCCGTTTTCTCCAATGCCACAGGCAGGGGCTCATGGATCTGCGCCTGCGTCCGAATGAAAACCTGGCACGAAACCCGATACGGCAGCAGCGGATTGATGTCTTCGGCCACCCGGTTAACAACGGGTGGCAATTCCTTCTTTTTATCGCTGATTTTCGGAAGCGCCATCAGGCCTTTCGCAGGTATTCGAGCCACAGCTGCCAATGTTATTCCGGGTGTCACTCGGTCCTTTAGCTGTGCACGGTGCCGGAATCGTTCAAGTGCACCTGAAGTTTTGTCTAGAAGCGTTTGCTGCTGTGCAATCGTGTAAGACCGATCATCGCTAAGCAAGTACTGGCGAAGTGCGAGATCCAGCAGGTGGGTGTAGCTTTTTAGGGTCACCCTTTCACTCGAATGGCCCATCCACTGAGCCAGCTGAGAAAGCGGCCGCCAGGCGTTAGCGACTCCAGCATTCACCGTGTTGCCTGAGCCGTGCACGGCTGGCATGAGTTCTACGTCATTCGACCGAACCCAAGTTTCCTGCAAGAGGTCAAAAGGTTTGCGCTCCAGCAATCGCAGCAAGGTCAGCGATGCAAAACTGTGTCTCAGATGGTGAAAACGTATATTTTCATCACCCGACACGGACCTGAGCAGGGCCGTCAGCCCATCAAACGCCCATTTTTCCTGGATTCGAAAGGTTCCGCTGACTGGATCTTCGAACAAGGCGTCACGCGCCTCATCGTTGGCACGCCGCAACTTGCGCCCATTCACAAACCCGGTCAACCACTCCAGTTCATCTCCGGTTAAAAGCAAGCGTAAAGGAAGTCGGCGGATTGCCGCGTCCGACTTTACGCCGGCAATTTTGGTGGGACGGACCAGCAGCTCGGGATTGTTAACGGTAGGATCCCCGAGGCCATGGAAGTCACCGTATTGCCGGGCCCAACACTCGGTTCGCCGGAGCCCACAACGGAACCCCATAATCAGAAGCGCCAGCTGTATCCCCGCCAGCTCATCGTCGGCACGAGCCATCAAAAAGCCCTTTGCCCGGTGATACTCCAGAGGCGTCAGTATTGCCGCGTCCACGCCATAGCCTGAGCCCTCCTCCATTGGGATACGAGGCATTCCGTAATATCGGTGAAGGAACTCATGCCACTCGGACAATGTCTGCCTGAGAACTCCACCGTTACCGGGAAAGCCGCTCACCACCGTCTCATAGATCGATTGCCACTCATCCGAATCCAGGCTTTCAGGGTTCGGAATGTCAGTTGCATAGGGCAACAACAGTTCCAGGTGTTGAAGATTGCGAATCTTTTGCTGCAAGGCCGGTGACACACTCTCGTCGGTTCTCAGAAGCGCTCGAACGTAGTGACACATCAACTGCACCAGAATGGAGCACCCCTTCTCTTCTGCAATTTTGTCGAGCGTTTTGAACACCTCCGCTTTCGTTGCCAATACATCCCTCCGTTGCCTGTCCGTCCCTATAGGGTCTCTGACCCCCTGGGCGGTCAACGCTTCAGATGCCAGGAACCGCACCCGCTTCATCAGACGTTTGAAAAATGGTTTTTGGTCGGTCAACGGGAATTCAGGAATGATGAGAGCCGGAGAGCCGACCATCTCGTTCTCACGTTCGGCCTGAGATGCTTGCAGTGCAGGTTGGACCACCGTCCCACCGGTCAACAATCGCATCCAGTTAGACAATGGCAAAGAAGCGCCCAGGTCAGGTGTTCGGGCGTAGTGAACCAGGAAACCTGGCGCGACCATGACTAGGTTTGCCTCGGCAACCGCAAAAACATGCAACGGCCGGTTCAAGGTAATCCGGCTTGCCTCAATGAGCCCACCGACAAAGCGTTTCAGCAGTTCCTCATCCGGAGACGCCTTACCTTTTACCTCATTTACCTCTGGCCAATTGCTGCCCCAGCGCAGGTACCAGCGTCGAAGCAGCAGCTCGGTGATAGGCGCCAGAATGACCCGACGGCAGGTGTCGGTTGAGGGACGGGTACGCCCGCCAAGCGAGGTCGATTCCAATTCCAGCCATGTGTAATCACCGGCGCTACCGGCACCCTGCCGGATCGCCTCACTCAGCCGGTTGAACCATCGGCGCGCGGTAACGCCGCTATGAAAAACCAGGCTGTACAGTAACTCACCAGCATCCCTCTCCATGGCCTCTTCGGCTGGCAGCTCAGGGGCAGCAATCTCCAGGCTGGCCAGGAACGCATCATTTATACGGTCGTAGTCGGCCAATCGGGCTCCCATGTCAGGGGTGGTGAACGAGGAAAACATCTGGACGCTTTGCACAGGCATCGGGACGGGCAGCTGCCAATTCCGGGTTTTCACCCCGTCCTCCAACAGTTTCACGAGGTAGTACTGCCGGTCCTTGACCGCCCGACCTTCAACGGTTTGACAGGTATTGTCGATCAGCAGGGCAACCTCTTCGGCTGTCATCGTCAATCCTCGCTGGCCGCTTGCCAGCTCCGGGTGGTGCTCTCGCAGATAATCCCGGACCGCCTCCAGGTGGCCGAGTTTCTCGGCGTTTCGATTATTGGTCCGGTACTCGGAGCCCACTGAGGGTCCTTGGTTTGCCGCTGACAGCCTCTTCTTCAAAGCATCAATCGGTTTATTTAATGGCTCAAACACTGCTTTATCATCACGCATCGAGACCTGCCTCCACCCCGAACCCCAACTCATCCAACAACGCCGCTGTTGCCGGCACAATCCGATTCTTCATCTCGAAAAGATCGAGCGATGAGAACTTGGCGAGAGGCTCAGTCCCCACGCCCCAGTGCCCCATGAAGACGTCGACCAGATAACCTGGAACCCCCTGGTCACGCAGGAAGCCTCTCAGGGTGTGCCGGCTGACGTTCAGGGGCCACGGAAACGTCCATTGAATTTCATCCGCCAATCGTTTTGGGGTCGCGAACTCTGACTGGAGTTTCGCATCAAGAAAAACGAAGAAGGTTTCAATGGGAGCTTCGACTCCTACCTCATTCAGGCGCAGCTTCATGTGCTGCCGGTGCGTCTCATAGCGGCGAAGCTGATCGATAACGACCTCCGGCAGGTAAACCAGGCGAGAGTGGCCGAGATTGTCATCCACTTTGTCAGCAATAATTACGAATCCCCGGCGCTCGTTGAACTCGTATGGATGGGCGATCGGATCGCGAACGGCCCGAAAACCGGTCGACCACATAACCTGCAGGATGGCGTACGCTGTAAACAGATTATGAAATCTTCGGATGTTGGCCCTGGAGTAGGCCGTTTTACGGTATTCGGCAATCTGCGCTCGCAATCGGCTTACGACGTCTCGCATGACCTCCAGACGCACGCAAAATGGAGAACCCACTCTCGGCAAACCGAAATCGAGGTTGGCAGGAGCCATCGACGGCGACGAGAGCCCCAGGTTCACCAGCCAGGTATTCACGACATCGACATAATCCGCCGCCAACGTCTCAACCGCCCGGGTGTGGTAGTAGAGGTTTGCCGATTGCCCGGTGGGTAGCGTGCGCCCGGTCACCAGGCTCGCATCCACCGTATCCGTGGTTTGATGAATCAACCCCTCAAACACGCAGGTCTGAATTCGTTTCAGGGTAATCCTCGAACCAGTGCTCTTATTGATTTTTTTGATCTCAATCGCAATCTCCTCAGCCACAGACTCAGTCGAAAGATTATTCGCGAAAAGAATCCGGTCCTTCTTTCGAGCCCGCCTTGCAACCGGTTCTACCCGCGGCCTGAGTATTTGCCAAAAAACATCCGGAATCGGACCGATAAACAGCTTATTTGTGACCTCCATATGAGGCGCCCATTTTTTCGCTAATTTTCGACGCTCCGGAGGCTCCGCAACAAAGCCTGCCCAAGCTTGATCGTCTCTGACGAGGTAGATACATCCCGGTTTATTTGTTGTCACATTATCCGGTACTTGAGAGCGGTTCTGGACGACCACAGTTTCCGATATAGATTCCAGAGAGCGCCCGGTGAGGAGGATCAACAGGACATGTAGGCGCGTATTTTCAGAGCCCATCTTGTTCTCAAACAGGGCTTTCAAAACCAGCCCTCGCTCATAGTCGTTGAGGCTTTCCCAACGACCTGGTAGAAAACTGTTTGCACGCCGGTATGCTGCGCGCTTCGGTTGCTGTTTTCTGAGTCCGATGGAGGGGGTTTCACCACGCTCGGTATTCAGGGCGGCTCCGCGCTGTGAGATCAGAACGCTCTCATTCATCAATTCCTCTGGCGCATTGCCAGCGCGCCGGTACTGCGTATGCACACGCTCCGACTGCTTCGGCAGCGTAATGTGGACCGTACGCCCCTGAACACCTTCCACCTCAGAATCAACATCGTTGTCCAAAGGGGTCCATTTACCGGTTTTCTGTATTTCCCGGCGTTGTGACTTTTGTTTGTCGGATTGGTAAGTAACGAATTTCCCTTCACCAAGATAAGATTTGAAAAATCCATGAAGTTCTTTGAGGTAACGTGTGTCCTGCCCTTCAAATTGCCGTTGATCCAGGTGCTCATTGACTCGGGCAAAGTGTCGCTCAAATTTTTCTATATCGTTTAGAGGCTTTGGCACTTTCACCAAAGCTGAGTCCGATAGGAACCTTAACGCTCGCCAAGCATCAGCAAGCCGCCGGTCAAACCCCTCCTTTTCGGAAGGAACTAATTCTTTTCGCCAAACGGCGGCAGTGTTAATGACATACGCTGAAACCTGCAGTCTAATTTCAGAGCACTCCGGTTTCCTCGCGAGTTTGTACAGCCCAGCATGCTGCGGAGATTCACCGACAATTCCCCGGGGTCCCCGGCGGTTGGGGGCAAGTTCCTCATACTTCGTTTCTACTGAACCGCAACCCAACCATTCCAGAAATGCGTCCGCACCGTCGATCGGCTGCGAAATTTCTTCAAATGCCTTCACCAAGCGTGGTAGCAGACTTACGATGCTATCCATCCCGAGCCAGTCTGATCGAGGCTGCACAAGTTCGATCAGGAGAGCCTCGGGGTTATTGGGGTCAAATTTCAATGCCATCACGCGACCTCCGCGTCGTTGAGGGGAAGACGCATCTGAGCCTTCGCCGTTAGATAACCCGTGAGATATTTCTCCAGGTTCTTGAGGTGCCGCCGCTCGGCTTTGCTGTCAGGGTTACCGTCGTCACACTGTTGAGATGTGTCCTGAACTTTGTGGAGCAGACTTTCAGCGTTGGGTGAGAACGGCGCTAACTGTCCGATGGTGTCGAGTGACAACGCCGAAATAGCGGCCCAGGCATTCTTCGGATTGGAAAACTGTTTGAGGAGACTGTCGCTATGGAGATCATTCAGCCACTCGATACAAGAAGCGGTGAGCGTCGCGCAGAGCTGTAGACGTAACCCCGACTCTCTTTCTTCAGCAGCCTGTTGCCACATAACCGTGAAATGAGCTTTGACCGCGTCGAGGATTTTCGATGCTGGGGCATCGTCAGCTACATCATCGGGTTGCACAGTTCCATCGTTATCCTGTCCCAACAGTTCTACCTGGCGTAGGGCATCGCTCAGGTAGTCAGGGACAGCTGGCGACGAGCTCTGGAGGCCTGGCTGTTCAGAGCCGGAGGCTAGTAGGTGTTCAAAAATTGAGCGGGTGCGGGGGTCCAGAAATACAGGCTTGATATCGGCACTTGAGGTTCTAGCCCCCGCCTCAGCAACACCCGCTTCCAAGTCGGGGTGATCAACCTCACTCAGCGCGTCATGATGGTCAACTTCAGGCTCCTCGCTCTCGTCCGGCCGAAGTAAGTGCCGTGCCAGTCCGGGAACGAGAACCGGTTCCTCATCCTGGATTTTGAGCTTGCGGCTGATGCCGGCGAACTCCTCCAGCCCCACTCGAGTGTTGAGAGAAGGTGAGATCCAACGGCGCTCCTCATCCGAAAGACTGGCCCAGAGTCGAAGGAAAGCATTTTGCGAGCCCAGCCCGAAAAGCAACGCTGCCAGTAATCGCGAAACCTGCTGACTTTCAGCTTCTCGGTGCTTCCACACGAGAACCTGAACCTTGTTATCCGGAGCGAATACTTTCAGGAGTGCAGCTACGTGCGCGTTTCCGACGACACGGTAATCGCCATTCCTGGTCTTGCAAACCGAAACAGGATAGTGACTGGCCACAGCTAGAAGCGCGTCTTCAGTGAGGAGTTCTGGCCTACGTAGTCCAGAGTAGGAGCCGAGGATCACGTCCTCAACCTCGGTATCTAACCGTTCAAGTCTTAGTTGCGCAACGCGTAAAAATTTTAGGGTTCGCTTAGTTCCGGTCACGTTCTGCTCCTAACTGAATTCAATCGACATCAGGGGCGTTCGACCTTTGCCCCTCAAAAATCCTTTTTTAGGAGTATCACTGCCCCAGAAAGTGCGCAAGCACGCAGGCCGTCAAAAAACCGAGCCTTTTCAGCAAGTTAGGTAGGCTTAACGCCTACCATGTAACCATAAATGACCACCGAATCATAAAATATTATATGTAAGTAACTGATTTTTATGATTATGTTTTACCCAAGAAAAAACCGTTTATTTCACCAAGCTGGGAAGGAACTGGAACAGGCATTGGCGTCGTACTGGAAAATGCGTACGAAAAAGCCCGCTTTTAATCTCGACTTTGGAGCAAAACAAAGGCGAAGTGACCGCAAAGGCAGCTCTCCCGTCCAGCAAAATCGAGCAAGAAATCAGAAAAATCATCGTTTGTGAGGAGTCGCCCTCAAGCGCCAACAACTCCGGTAAACTAGATCTACGAATCAAGAAAAGTGAAACTCTAGGTGAGCGGAATATCCGCTTTTAAGATGCCAAGCCGAGTGCCCGGGCGAGAAAAATGCGTGACGACACAATCCTGGTTGTCGACCTTGAGGCGACCTGTTGGGAAGACCAGACGACACCCGCAGGTGATGCTCAGTGTGTCAACAACATGGAGATCATTGAAGTCGGGTGTGCCCTCGCCACTCGGAAAGGAAGCCTGCTGGATGCCCGCTCGTTTTTGGTCAGGCCAACCCGGAATCCTGTGCTGAGCGACTTCTGCATGGAGCTGACCGGGATCACCCAGTCGATGGTGGATGCCGCACCCACACTCCCCGAGGCGATTGAGGCCATGCATGCCTGGCTGGGTGATCTACCGGACCACTTCATCTGGTGCAGCTGGGGCAACTACGACAGATTACATCTGGAAGCCCAAAGCCTGCTGGACGGTGCGCAGCCAGCTATCCTGGCCCGCCCTCATCTGAACCTGAAACGTATCTGGCGACGCACCACCGGCCAGAAGAGGAAGAATGGATTTGCCAACGCGCTAGCTTTTCACGGGTTGGAATTTGAGGGCCATCACCATCGTGGTGTGGACGATGCGCGAAATATGGCCCGAGTCCTCCCGTATATGGATTGGTCTTTGGAACCCGAGTTGCTGACGCCACCGGAGGTGCCAGTATGAAACTGGTCTGTATTTCCGACACCCACAGCCTGCACCATCGCATACCGGATATTCCAGATGGCGATGTATTGATCCATGCTGGTGACTGCCTGGGCCAGGGCACGCTGGAGAACATCGAAGAGCTCAATGACTGGCTCGGAACGCTGCCGCATCGGTATAAGATTGTGATTGCCGGCAATCACGACTGGGCTTTCCAGGAAACGCCGGAACTAGCCCGTCAGGCACTGACCAACGCCATTTACCTCGAAGACAGTGGCGTGGAGATTGAGGGATCCGGGTGATCCTTAGCATGGAAAGCCTCTCGAGCTGGCTCCGTATTTCCTACCACTCAAACAAAAAAGGTGACCAAACTGACCGCCCAAAATCTTGGTCGACGGGGGCTGGTTAACCCGCCCGCTTTGCATCAAAGTAGCGTCGAGTTTCCATGAGGTGCTTCATGGAGCCTAGCGCCATAAAGTCCAGGGCAGACGTTCCAGCGAAAGGAACTTCACTGGTTACCAGGCGAATCCGGTGATTGGCGCGCTCGGCCGTTGGGTACATGACTCTCAAGGATTTGTAGATGCCCAGGATGTAGCTGATGCGCTCCAGGGTATCCTGCGAGAGCGTGACGTGTGGCAACGTCTCATACTTGGCCAGCGTGCTCCGGGACACACCGCCGAGCAACTGCATCATCTCTTTCTGGGTGCAGTCCCATTCGCGACAGATACCAAAAAAGCCTTTGAGAGCCACATGCCCTCTAGTTTTTTCGTCATCGAGGGCCATTATGTTCGTCCATCCTTGGGCTGCTCTCGATCTTCCACAAAGTCGTCACTGACGCCTTCAGAGTCGAACCACTCGTCCCAAACCGGATCGGTTGGTCGCTCGTAGCCTTTGACTGTCCCCTTTAGGCGTTCCAGAGGTGTAAGCTCCTGAGGGAGCGGCTCGGCCAGCTCGTCAGCATGGGCGGTGTGGGCATCTAGGCCGTCCAGGAGTTCTTTTTCGGTTGGGCGTTTGGTCTTCATGGCACACTCTCCGCAATCACAAGCAGGCCAACTCCGGGGCAGTAGGCTGCAGATAGTATGACTTTACCACCCGAACGAAGCGAGCTACATAGCCGCACTCGCCCAATGGGGGCTGCCATTCGTCGGGACCTTCGGCTCCCTTGCTCAGGCTCGCCTCGACAGGCAAAAGACTAACCGAGTCATTGGCGATGGACCGGCGCTTCTGGCCAAGCCATTCTCAGGCTCCACGATCCCAAACCCAGGCCAGCGGTACAACACGTGATCAATATCGATATCCGAAGCGTTCTGAATGACGCTGCCGGTAAACGGGCTGCCCCAACGGCCGGTTACTACCCTGCATCCCTGTTCAGTAGCAAATCGAACGGGCGCCGTCGAGGACGCCACCAGTGAGTGCCTAAGCCCGACTATCCTGACAACTCCGGCACTGATCGCTCCAGCCGTGACCAAACTCAGAACGCTGGTAACTCAAGTGTTCAACGCTTTCCATGGGATGTGCGTCGACATCACTTAACAGCGCCAGCGAGAGTCCTTTGGGCAACTACCCCCCGGCGTCCAGGCAAGCCTGAATGATGTCAAAAGAAGTAAAGCTCTGGGTTCTGTCATACCCGCTACTCTGGGGAGGAGGATGGCACAAACCGCTGTTCGACTGTTTTACGTTACCGGCTTTGGCTGTTACTTGGAAAAAGGAGGCCGGTGACACTAACCCAATTTGGTTTACAACGTCCCTGATTTACTTCAACCTCACTCCTCGAAAATCATGCCAGCATTGGTTGACCGTAGTTAACCCCATTACCCTCTGCGAATAGGCAAACATTCCGCGCCGAGAGGTAAACAAAGGTAGGATAGGCAGGTGTTTCATCAGCAACGAATCTGCCTCACGGTAGAGCGACCTCCTGCTTGACGCTTCGATTGTATTTCGTGCTCGGTCCAATAGAACATCCACCCCTGTATCATTGTTGTACCCAGCATTGAAGCCAACAGGCGATTGGTTGGAGCCATGAAGCACTTGGGCCAGCCAAAGATCGGATGACATGCCCCAACTCATCTCTGTAAAAGCAACACCCACGGGAGCACCCTCACGCCATTGATTGCAGTACGTGACCCAGTCTTTGTGGAAAGTTATCTCTAACTGGATGCCTACTCTTTCCAAGTCTTGGGCCAACCGCTTGTATATTGCACTCGGGTCGAGCTGTGCAGAGCCCGCTTGGGCTGCCTCCACTTTAAGCACTAGCCCATCAGAAAAACCCGCATCTGCCAAGAGCTTTATGGCTAACTCTGGATCATACGAATAGAAGTCTGGCGCGAACTCATCATACGACGGAGCTCCAGGTGGAATTGCACTGACTGCGGGCATAGCAGCACCGGGAAAGAGGTCCGCACACAGCGCCTGGCGATCGATAGCATGTGCTATTGCATGCCGTACACGCAAGTCTGATATCTGTGGGTCTCTCTGGTTAAACACTAGATACCAGAGGTAAGGTGGTGCAAACTCCGGTACGTTAAAGCCCTGCGCAGACAAACTGTCCAAATCTGCCCCCTCCAGACTATACGCAAAGTCCACCCGTCCTTCGATTAGCGCTCTTACTCGATCGTCACGATCAGGAAAAGGCAAAAACTGAATAGCCTCAATCTGAGGACAACCATACCAATAATCTTCGTTTCGACGCAGTTCTACAGCAGAACCATACGCGGTTTCAAATCGACGATAGAACTGAAATGGGCCAGTCCCTGGTGCTCTATCAGCACACTCATCAGGACCATATTTCCGAATTGCTTCAGGACTAATCAATGACTGTGATCCCGGAGCGTCCTCTTGTGTCATATACCGGAGAAACTCCGGATTTGGCTCGGAAAGGCTAAGCTCAACCGTCATCTCATCAAGTGCTCTAACTCTATCGATCAGTCCAACTCCAGAGCGGTTCAAGTCCGCGGCCACAGGTGAGAAAAAAGGTGAATCCGGACAGCATAAGCGCTCGTAGTTGATAACCACAGCTTCTGCGTTTAGTGGAGCACCATCATGAAAATTCACGCCGTCCCTTATTTTGAAAACATAGGTACGAAAATCTTCTGATATCTCACATTCGACTGCGAGCCTTGGGATAACATCTGTCGGGTCATTGAAATTAGCGGGAGCGGAATCAAAATCGTCTTCGAATAGGCTTTCATGGGTCTGCTGCACTACTCGACCCGTATTCCACCCCCCGAACGATCTGGGGGGATCAATCTCATCTACCGACCAATCAAGAGCAACCCTCAGGATCTTGTCTTCTTGCATATGCTTTTCCTAATTGAATATTTTTTAAGTGGCAAATAACCGACTATGATCTCCGGCATGGCGCATTGACGCGATCTCTAAACCTGCTGCGGCACCACATTCCATCTCACCGATCCCCGTGCCAAGAGATATCCCCGCAGACCCAATAATCTCAGGAGCAAGAACGACCAACATCTCTTGAGCTGCAGACGCAGGAATCACGTCCAAACGAACGGCCGCTGACAGGATCATCGTGACGACGCCTCGTAACTCCATAAGCACAGTATCTTCCCTGCTTATTCCCATTGCAGCTGCAACGGCTCCAGATACTACTGATACATGGCCTGGGGTTTTTTTGTCCGAGACTTCCTGGACAAATTTTACGAGCGTAGAGTTAGCGTGGAAAGCGGGTGCCAACGTAGCTAGCCTGCTACCGCAACGACGAGAAGCCGCTTGTGATGAAGCTGTCAGCTTGAGGAGGTCTAGCCGGGCATCTATCTCAAGCAAACCGCTAAGAAGGCCAGCTCCAAGCGCGTCATGGGCCAACGCGGCAGCTGCACCATCAGCTCGTGCAACCCCGTGAGTCAGAGCTGACATAATCATGCTTTGCAGATCTTGTGGCGTTTCGACTCGCCCATCTCTGAACAAGCGCTCAAGACCAAATGCATGTGCATGCCTCCCAATCGGCAATGCTGAATCAGAAAGCTGCATCATTGCCAATACAGAGCTAGCGTGAGTATCGAAGGTACAGTTAGTCATGGAGGTGATGATGGGAACCATGGTCTAAGACGGTCGCGCCACTCGGGGGCGCGTCAGCAGCAAAAGCTCGCTCCTCAAACCGAATCTGGATATTCCGGAAGCCTAGTGCGCGAACTGGCCGTGCGGTTAGGTCTGGTGTGTCAGTTACGGGTACCAGAATTTCATCATTGCGGAATTCAGCAGGGGTATGCCGATTACCTAGTGCATGACCAATCTGGAAGGCCTGTGAAGGTTCTAACTCGCTCAAGGCGACGACCATCACTAACTCAGGTCGCCGGGCAACAACTAGAATTCGTCTAGTGTCATCGTGGACTACAGCCCCATCAAAGAGCCAATCTGGTCTGGGTAAATCTATCCCGACTTGCTCTCCATTTTCACTAACCGCACGCAATCGGCGACGTCCTGCGTCTGCAGCTGTGATCCAGATTTTATCTCTAGCTCTTCCGTTAAAAGCCATGTCATCGAAACGACCTAGAATTTCGTGTACTAGCAACATTGTTCTTCTACTTCCTTAATGTTGGTACCGGGCGACCTCGAACATGATGTCGGGCGATAGCCCACACGCTCTGCATAGCATTTCGTAAAGCCGGAGCATCGTCGGCAAGAAAACGGACGATGGCGCCGCAACCGGAAGCGAGAGCTGCAGCCCCGCCATAGACCATTTTTAATTCCTCAAGCCGTGCACTAATTTTCGTGGCCAGCTCTTCTTGATCGTTTTTCTGGCTCAAGATCACAAGAGAGCCAATATATCCGGCTTGCCCCAACGCTCCTATTAACGCCGGGCTCGCTTCGCCCGGCCTAAACGTCGACGCGTCGACCAATACCGGCTGACCGTTAAAACTTGCCTCAAGGCGTAACGAGACCGCGTCATAAACGTATTCCTCACCGCGGGCAACCCTACCAGGAGCAATGCTTTCACCCAGGATTGCCTCTGCCCCCTCAGCCAGGTCAATGTGAGTTTCCTGCCGGTACACAGCCTTGGGATGCGCGATAATCATGTCCGGAATCGATTCGATAAACGCCCCTCGGCCCAGCTTGATGTGCGTTGTCTGAGCAGCCAATCCATTGCCTTGAATACGAGTTGCGGAGGGCGTTGAGATGCAAACTGAGGCATCGTCCTCAAGATGCAAATCGGTATGAAGCCGGTCCCCCCCAAAAACCGACCCCGCCGCATTCTGGGTGTAGATCAAGGCGCCAGATTCAGACTCAAATGGAAGCACTCCCGTAGTAGTCATCGGATACCGCTGCCTACGCTCCACTAGTCTAGTACGGCCGTATTTGTCGGTGCGAAAACGCAGCGCCAGCAGACCGTCGTTCATCCGGTCAGCTTTCCGAAAAGCGCACTTCGTTTAATTTCCTCAAACACTGCCTTTACTCCCAGGCCACTGCGGAGGTCGGTGAAAAGAGATGCTCTATCTGGGCGCGCTAACGAGACGTCGCCTGTGATCCGTTCCAAATCGGCATCTACATGCGGAGCTAGATCTATCTTGTTGACCACCAGCAAATCTGCTCTCAACACACCCAAACCTCGCTTTCGGGGAATATCATCTCCGCCAGATACATCTATGACAAAAGCCCACCAGTCCACAAGCTCACTAGAGAAAGTGGCAGCTAAGTTATCCCCTCCGCTCTCGATGAGAATGACGTCAGGCTGAAAGCGTCGCTCTAACCGTTCCGCTGCTTCAAGGTTTACAGATGGGTCTTCACGGATGGCAGTGTGAGGACAGGCCCCGCTTTCGACACCTAGAACTCTCTCGGGATCGATTAAGCCCGAACGCTTGACCCGCTCAGCATCCTCATCTGTAACAAGATCGTTTGTTATCACTGCGACAGAGATAGATTCCTCACTAAACAAAGGGAGCAAGCGTTCCACTAACCGCGTTTTTCCACTACCAACTGGGCCTCCGAACCCTAAACGAACCGCTGCCATAGCCTAGACTCCTTACTTAAGCATGTATGATTGTCCCAGCGTCACCCGAGTTAAAGGTGTGCTGATGAGTGGCTGACCATCGATTCGTACTTGAAAAGACTCTGCGTCAACATCGATGTTCGGCACTAGATCATTCAGCAACATATCGCTTTTTCTGGTCCCTCGTGTGTCAGCTACGGGTACCATGGCGGACTTGAGATCTAGTCGACGAGCAATGCCTGAAGTGATCGCGGCTGGAGAGACGAAGCGCACACCCAAAGCCTGAGGTGCCCGCCCGAAATAGCCCCACATAGGTCTGTAACGAAGTGGCTCACAGCTCATCAGCGATGCGTTGGCCTCACCCAACGGCGCCCACACAGGAAAGCCAGATTTCATAATGAGTTCCGGCTTGGCTCCAAAGTATTCCGGTTTCCAAAACACGAGATCGGCCAATTTCCCTACCTCTAGCGAACCAACTTCAGCATCAATGCCAAACATTCGTGCTGGGTTGATCGTATATTTTGCAAGATACCGACGAATTCTGAAGTTATCTGCTCCACTACCGCGGTCTTCCGGTAACGTCCCCCGAAGCTCTCTCATATGATCGGCAAGTTGCCAGCACCGCGTAATAGTCTCTCCGATTCTCCCCATTCCTTGGCTATCTGATCCGATCGCGCTTATGGCGCCAATGTCATGCAAGACATCCTCGGCCCCAATAGTTTCTTTACGGATTCGGCTCTCCGCAAATGCAACATCTTCGGGCAGCCGAGGATTAAGGTGGTGACTCGTCATGGCCATATCGAAGTGTTCATCGAAGGTGTTTATGGTGAACGGGTTCGTCGGGTTGGTCGATGAAGGCAAAATGTTGGCTTTTCCGCACATTCGAATGATGTCTGGCGCGTGGCCTCCACCAGCACCCTCTACATGGTATGCATGGATGCCACGTCCGGCGATGGCACGCATTGTGTGTTCGACGAATCCGGACTCATTAAGCGTATCGGTATGCAGCTGAATTTGACCCCCACCGATCTCGGCAGCCTTGAGAGCAGCATCAATAACCGCCGGAGTCGCACCCCAGTCCTCGTGAATTTTTAACCCCGCTGCGCCGGCGGCTAACTGTTCTAGTAACGGCTCAACTGTGTGGGAAGCGGCCTTTGCAATAAATCCAAAGTTGACAGGGAAGGCTTCTGCTGCCCGCAACATGTGCCCCAAATTTGTCGTTCCAGTTGAGGCTATAGGAACAGTAGTCGGGCCGAGACCGCCGCCCATCAATGTTGTGAAGCCAGCCGAAAGCGCTTCCTCTACTTGTCCCGGGTCGATGAAATGAACATGACAGTCAATCGCGCCAGCAGTGACGATTAACCCCTCAGCCGCTCGAACATCTGTGTTAACTCCCACGATAAGGCCAGCAGTCACGCCGTCCATTATGTTTGGATCACCTGCTTTACCTATGCCAGCAATCCGGCCATTCTTGATGCCAATGTCCGCTTTAATAACGCCAAGAACCGTATCGATGATCAAAGCGTTAGTGATGACGAGGTCAAGCACGCCATCAGCCGCAGTTAAAACACCATCGCATCCAGTGCCGCACCTCATGGTTTTACCTGCACCGAACACTAACTCGTCACCACCAACACAGCTGTCGTGCTCCACTTTTGCCCATAAGCCGGTGTCACCCAACCTAACAGAATCCCCTACAGTAGGCCCATAAAGCTGTACGTACCTCGAACGTTCGATTGAATGAGCCATACACTACTCCTGCAAGAAGTCTGATAGTCGGGATTTTGCGGCGGAATAGACGTTTGGGTCGTCCAGAGAGCCGTTAACCAAACCTGCAAGGCCGTTTACAATTCTGGCTCCGCCAATTGCCACTAGGTTGACCTCCCGCAGGTCCCCTGGCTCAAAGCGCAGTGTTGTTCCAGCAGGGATATCGAGGCGAAATCCGTATGCGGCCGTACGATCGAAATATAGCGCTGGGTTGACTTCGAAGAAGTGATAATGCGAACCAACTTGGACGGGGCGGTCAGCTTTGCTTTGGACCCTTAAGCTCGTCGTATCGCGCCCGCTGTTTACCTCTACTGGTGCTTTACCAAGCTTCCATCGCGGGTTGAGGGGTACCATAAGATCCGACGTTCCCGGCCCGATCGGATCATGGACGCAAACGAGTTTCTGCCCATCTGGAAAAAATGCCTCAACCATAACGACGTCGATCCGCTCAGCAACGCCCGGCATCACATCATCTTCGGTTAACAGGCTTGCTCCTAAGGAAACCATGTCAGAAACGGTTCCCCCTTTACGCGCACCTTCACAGATAGCGTCGGCGATCATAGCCCGGGCTTCAGGCTCACTGACAGAAAGTCCTTTTTTATGACGAGACCTCGCAAGCTCTGCTGCCTGGTGCAACAGAAGCCGATCAATTTCGCGCGGAAAAAGCCGCATTACTTACCTCCTAACAATTGCGCATGATCTGTTCACTACTGACCTTGCACTTGAAATGGGCGACCACACCCGCGCCTGTTTAGACCGCTAGATGAGCCGACAACTGATCGCTTGTTACTTGGCTATCCACTACCCCTTGGTCAACTATCTCGCCGAGCTTCAGGATCATGAAGCGGTTCGCAATGCTTAAAGCAAAGTCCAGGTGCTGTTCCACGAGCAGTACGGAAATACCTAGGTCATCACGTGCCTTGACCAATACTTCTGCCATACGGTCAACCATTGCGGGTTGGAGGCCTTCCGTTATCTCATCGATAAGCATCAATCTCGGGTGTGAAATTAGGCCTCGACACATCAACAACATCTTTTGCTCACCTCCAGAAAGAGTGCCGGCCCGCTGTTTCATCCGTTCAAGGATACGAGGGAAGAGTGACTCGATTGTTGGCAGGCGCTGCCTGAAGAGGCGGTCCGAATTGACCCCAAGCCGTAAGTTATCTTCGACTGATAGGTCAGGGAATAAGGTGTTTTCCTGTGGAATATGAGCAACGCCAGATCGCGCCATCATATGCGGGGGGGTCTGCGTAACGTCCTTATCTCTTAAGATTACTTGTCCGCCAAAAGGACTAACAAAGCCCATAATAGTCTTGAGAAGAGTAGACTTGCCCATACCGTTCTTTCCCAGTACTGCCAAGATCTCACCCTGTTTTATATCCAGCGAAACGTCCCTCACCACGGCAGCTGAACCGTACCCGCTTGTAATATCGCTTAGTGTTAGGATCGCATCGCTCATGCCGATTCATCCTCTTTGTGGCCCGCGTACACGGCCTTGACCAAGTCAGACGCGACGACCTCTTCTACAGTACCCTCCATCAGGATTGCCCCTTGATGAAGAACGACAACGCGATCACTAATCGCTCTAACAAAGTCGAGGTCATGTTCGATAAGAACGATGCAAAGACCGAAGTCCCGTGTCAGTTTTGTCAGGACACTACCTATAGCCATGCGCTCTGGTCTTGTTAGCCCTGCCGTAGGCTCATCGAGCAGAAGTACCGACGGTTCAGTTGCCAAAACCATCGCTAGCTCCAGGCCACGCTTCATCCCATGGGAAAGGTTCTTAGTTTCTTCGGAAAGTTTTTTGTCTAGGCCTGTTGCTTGCAGAATGTCCAGTGATGGCTGAGGTAGGGCGACAGTGTCGCTACGACTGAAGAGACTGGCGCCATCAATCCGGTAACGAGCCAGCTTAAGACATTCCGAAACGGTTAGTGTCTCGAATAGATTGGTGTTCTGAAAACTTCTGCCCACGCCCAGACCCACTACTTGCTGAGGTGAACTGTGCGCTATCTCGACATTGTTGATGTAAAGCGTCCCGGTCGTTCTTTCTTTTCCGTCGCTGATGCAGCGCATCAAAGTAGTCTTCCCCGCACCATTGGGACCAATAATACCCAGCAGTTCGGTACCCTTTCCTATGAGGTTCACATCCCTTAAGACCTCTAAACTACCGTACCGACGTGAGAGCCCTACTATTCTTAAGGGTGGTGCATCTCCGAAAGATCCCTGCAACATTCTGGTCCCCGGTGCTTTAACAACGCTGGCCTCAAAATCAATGGCATTTCGTTGCGGACGGAGGCGATTCCATAGGCCGCTGATAAGGGGTGCGAGACCACGGGGTAACGCAACTATAACCCCTACGAAAGCTATGCCGGTGAGCAGTTTCCAGAAGAAGGGCATTGCCCCTGAAAGCCAGGAAGACATGGTATCAATACCGATGGCCGCGAAAACGGGGCCAAGCAAGGTCGCCCTCCCTCCTAAAGCAGTCCAGATTAAAAGCTCGGTACCAAGCTGAAAACCCGCTAGCTCTGGCGCAACAACATTTGAGAACGCTGCGTACGCAAACCCGGCAACTGAGGCTACCATTGCCGCAGCCACCATCAGCATCGTTTTGATACGCGATACAGGTATGCCCAAGTATGCGCTGCGGTCCTCGTTCTCACGGATAGCAATAAGTACACGACCGAAGTCGCTACGAACCAGCAACCATCCTGCGGTAGTGGTTAGTACAAGAAAACACCCAGCTATCCAGAACCAAACTTCCAGGCTCCAGAAATACGTCGGAAAGCCCGAAAGTCCGCTGGACGATCCAGTGTAGCTACCGCCGGAATATATGACCTGAGTGAGAACGATAGGTAATGCGAGGGTTATAATAGACGCATAAATAGGTGACGAACCGTGGAAAAAGGCCAACCATCCCGTACCAGCTGCCACGACTGCCGCTGAACCCAATGCCAAAGCTAGGCCACCTAGAGCCCAGCCAGGCCCGAATCCGTAGTGAGTAAATACAAGGCCACATGCATACGCGCCTATACCAAAAAAGGCGGATTGGCCAAACGTCAGAATACCTGTATATCCCCAGAGTATATCCACCGTCATAACCACGGCAGCAAGAAGCAATGTCCTAATGAGGATGTTGGTAAAGTAAGTGTCAAGAAACAAAGGCGCGATGGCTACTGTACACAGCCCAACCAGACACCCAATAAGGGCTGTGCGATGAGTACGAGATAGCGTAATTTCTTTTCTAGGCACGACTAAACCCCTTCGGATTTAAACGGAGAATCATTGCTGCAAGAACCACGATTGTCATACCTCCGAGAATAGGGCTGATGAAAGTACTGATGAGCACTTGAGTTCCCCCCAGAACTAGCGATGCAAGCAGAAGGCTTGGGAAAGAGACTCCCGATATCAGAACCAGCATGAAGCTGTTGACCAGCCAAGGTAGTCCCATATTGGGATCAACCGATAGTAACGGCGTTATCAGGGCGCCAGCAGCACAAGCCAATCCCGCACCTAAGCCAAAAGTGATGGCGCGGACCCTGGTGCTATCAATGCCCAAACCGCGGGCCAGGTTCTCATTGACAATCACAGCCCGGGCATTGAGACCAAAACGTGTAAGGCTAAGTAATGCTATAAGGGCAATCGCGAGCAGTACGGCGATAGCGCTAACTGCTAATCGGTATGCCGAGTACTCAATACCGAGAACCTCAATAGTTCCCGATAATGGGGATGGGGCAAACTGAACGCCGCGACCGAACGTCAGCGCAAATATCTGGCTGATTACAATACCTAGCCCCCAAGTGGCGAGAATGGCGTCAAGCGGTCGGTTATAAAGCGGCCTGATGATGGTACGTTCGACAAGCAACCCGAAAACAATCCCGACGATCCCGGCGAGTGGCACGGAAAACCATGGGCTTATGCCAGCAGCACCGGTTAGGTATGCGGCATATCCACCGGCGGTAAGAAACGCCCCGTGGGCGAAGTTCAAAAGCTTCATTACCCCAAGGATGATCATTAAACCGCTTGCTACGACAAATAGAATTCCGGCTGTCGTCAAAATATCGAAGATGACGCTACCCACATTAAACCTCTTACCAGTAGAGGGCGCGGATCTAAATATATAAGACCGCGCGCCACAAGCTAATTAGTCGGCGAATTGCGGGCACTGTTCGCCCGGGTCAACGTTCTTAAAAGACTTCACGACCTCGACGGAACCATCGCTTGCCACTTTACCAAGGTACATAGTTAGGGCGGCATGCCGTTGTTTATCCATCTTTATTGCCCCTCTTGGACCCTCGACAGTTACCTCGGAGAGGGCGTCTATGACTGCGGATGGTTCAGTAGATCCAGCCTTCTCGACAGCGGCAGCGTATGCGTATATCCCGTCGTACAGAGGAACAGACAGCTCATGAGGTGTCTCCGCATCATCGCCAAACTTATCCTTTATAGCTTGAAGAAACTCTCTGTTGGCTGGTGTGTCCAAGCTTGATATATAAGACGCTGCTAAATAGACTCCTTCCGCGTCCCCGCCCATGCTTTTTGCAGTGCCCTCGTCGATCGCATAGTTCCCGTATGGAATATCCACTCCTGCTGACCGGAGCTGCCGCGTGAGTGTCACATTAGGAGCACCACCCGATGTAGAAGTAATCAATGCATCAGGATTTGCCGAACGCAACTGCGAAATGATTGCTGTCCAATCGGAGCCTTCGATGGGCAGATAGGATTCACCGACGACGGTTCCCCCTTTGCTCTCCACATACTCACGCGTAAATTTAAGCATTCCCCGACCGAAGGCATAGTCACTGCCAATCAGGAAAAACTTTTTAGCGTCATATTCAGACATAAACTGATCTACGATAGGTTCTACCTGTTGCTCCGGAACCCAGGCATTTATATACATCCATGGCGAGCAGGAACGACCCTCATAGAAGGATGTATAGATGAGAGGAACTCTGCCACGGTTTACAATTGGCAGGCCTGCATTTCGAGCCGCCGTAGTCTCCATTGCGACAATGCCGTCGACCTCTTTTTGAAAGACCAAGCTATCGTATGCTCGCTGTGCGCCTTGGGCCCCGGATCCATCATCAGCAATCTCCAGCTGCAAAGGTCGGCCTATTACTCCTCCTTTGGCATTAATTTCGGCGACCGCCAACTCAGCCGCCTGAACCATGGATGGCGCGACAACGCTATTGGCTCCGCTCAGTCCAACAGGAATTCCAATCTTTATCGGATCGGCGGCGTAAGCAGAAATATTCAAGCAAATCCCAAGACCGAAAACTAAACTTTTTAATCTCATGGTTTTTCCTTTTATAAAAGATAAGTTGCGCAGATTTCTAGCAAAGGACGGGCCAAGTCGGGAAAAGCTCTGTTTTTCAGCGCTAGCTCACTTGGGATCGCGGTGTGCACACTTGCGTGTTTTTCTAAAACTAAACCAAGGCACACTCAAAAATGCTCCATAATTGAGCGCACCCGCACCAAACCAGCTCACTATGGTAACAATGGCAGGCCTGACCCTGACCCCGTATTAGGTCCATCCGGAGTTGGAAAAATCCGGCTCCAGTTGCTTCTGTTTTCCTCGTGAAACCGCATGTTTTCTGGCGTAGTCAGACGGCGTGGACCACGTAAATGCAGAATGGGGTCGGACTTGAGTATAGAACGTCCGCCACGCTTCGATTTTCTCCCTGGCGTCGGCCAGTGACAAGAACCAGTTTTCGGTGAGGCACTCCTGTCGCAGCCGTCCATTGAACGATTCTACCGTTGCGTTGTCGGTAGGTTTTCCGGGCCGTGAGAAGTCGATTTCGATGTTCCGCTCATACGCCCGGCGATCCATGACCTTGCCGGCGAACTCCGACCCGTTGTCGGTCTTAAGAACGTCCGGGTTGCCCCGGAAGCGCGCAATCGCCGTCAAGGCTTCCTGAACATCATGGCTCTTCAGGCTCTGTCCAACCACGATGCCGAGGCACTCCCGGGTGAACAGATCAATGATCGTCAGCAGGCGCAGTCGCCGACCATCGAACAGCGCGTCTGAAACAAAATCCATGCCCCAGATGTGATTGGGATGGTTGGCCTGCTGTAGCGGCTGTCGGTTCTTGGCCGCCTTGTTGCGCCTAGCCCGGCCCGCCTTCGAACAAATTGTTCGATAAAGGTATCGGGGCTATCGGCCGGAAAGATCTCGCCGAGCGCCACCGGGATGTCCGGCCGCGACAATGGGTGAGCGGCGAGAGCATGCTGTATCTGGGCCGGCGGTATGTGCTGAAGGTCATCCAGGCCCCGGAGCAGCGCAAGGTTACCTGCAAACTGATTGGCGGCCAGCTGCGCGTGCAGGGCAAGGAGCTGAGTGCGGATCGGATACAGAAAGCCGTGCGCTAGTGGTACCGGGATCGCGCCCTGGAGGTGTTCCAGCGCAGGCTCGACCTGATGGTTGAGAGTCTGCCCTGGACAACGACGGCACCGACCTGGCGCATGGTGGAGATGCAAACCCAGTGGGGGAGCTGCTCACCGGAAGGGGCCATCCTGCTGAACCCTCACCTGATCAAAGCCCCGATCTGTGCCATCGACTACGTGCTGCTGCACGAGCTGTGTCATCTGGTGGAGCATAACCACAGCCCGCGCTTTTATGGGCTACTGGATCGGTTTATGCCGGATTGGCGGTCGGTGAAGGAAAGGCTGGATGGTCAGGCAGATTCAATTTTGACTAGAATCTAAAGTCAAAAATTGGTTGTAGTGCTCTTGGAGAAATTGTCTGGTTTTGAGGTAGAACACAATCTCCTTGAACACCTATGATTCCTTTTTGATAGGCGTTAGTTGCTCATCGTTTTTTGCAGGAAGATTGGATCGGAGCTTTTCCAATTCCTGCTAATGTCTATGCCGGTGATTGTCCAAAAGCCGAGTAGCCCCCAATCTTTCCAGCCAGCATTAAAAGCGACGATTAAGAATCCTGCCCCTCCCAGCGAGCCCTGGATCGTTGAGCTGACTCGAACGATCATTGACGTCTACGACTCCCAATGAGGATATCGATCAAGCGTTCGATCAATCCAGAGTGATGAGCGCCTCAACTGGTTGCTCATCACAGTTATGCCCTGGCCCACCCCTGTCAACAACGAGAAACTCACCCTCGCACTCCAGCACCGAATGCACCGCATGCCAGGTGCCTGCGCGATAATTAATACCCTGACGTCCGTCGGTTACGAACGCGCGTACGGAGTCGGGATCAATACCGTCACCCGGCGGAGCCACAACAACCAGAAAACGCTCACCGTGCATGGGGATGAACGCCTGGCTTCCCAATGGATGCCTCTCCAGGCAGTCAACCTGCAATGGAACCTGAACCCGCTGGCTTGCGAAGATACTGATCATGGGCCGTCCACCCTCACCCAGTATCTCAACACTTGCCAGGTCGTGGTGGCGCTGGGTTCGACCTCCGTTGATAGGAAACGAATTGGAAGCACTCCGGCTGTCAATCACATCGCCAAAGGGTGCGAAGGCTTCCGGTGTCAAAGGCTGGGCGGTCAGTTTCAGCATGATGGTGTTCCCTTGGCTTTTCAGCAAGCGCCAAAGCCACTGAGCTTCATGTGGCGATTCACGTCTTTGTACAGCAGGTACCGGAAACGGCCAGGGCCGCCGGCATAGCAGGCCTGGGGACAGAACGCCCGGAGCCACATGTAGTCACCGGCTTCCACTTCCACCCAATCCTTGTTGAGCAGGTAAACGGCCTTGCCTTCGAGCACATACAGCCCGTGCTCCATCACGTGGGTTTCTGCAAAGGGAATCACGCCCCCTGGCTGGAAGGTCACGATATTCACGTGCATGTCGTGGCGCATATCGCTCTGGTCCACAAAGCGCGTGGTGGCCCAGCAGCCGTTGGTATCCGGCATCTCGATGGGCTCGATGTCGGCTTCGTTGGTAACAAACGGCTCTGGATAGTCGACGCCATCCACCGCTTCATATGCCTTTCGAATCCAGTGGAATCGAACCGTGGAGCCAGACTCGTTGCGCACCGCCCAGTCGCTGCCCGGCGGAATGAATGCATAGCCACCCGGCGCCATCTGATGCGTTTCCCCTGCCAGGGTCAGCGTCATCTGGCCTTCCACCACAAACAGAACGCCCTCGGCTCCGGGATCAATCTCCGGCCGTTCGCTTCCGCCACCCGGAGACACTTCCATGATGTACTGCGAGAAGGTCTCGGCAAATCCGGAGAGCGGGCGGGATAAGACCCACAGACGCGTTTTTTCCCAGAGCGGCAGATAACTGGCAACGATGTCCCGCATCACGCCTTTCGGGATGACGGCATACGCCTCGGTAAACACGGCGCGATCCGTCAGCAGCTGTGTCTGAGGCGGATGCCCGCCGGTCGGTGCGTAGTAGGGAGAGGGATTGTTCCTGTCAATCATCAGAGTGCTCCGGATTCAAAAGGATGGTGCTCTGCCCAATGCCGGGCAATATCCACACGGCGTGTCACCCAGACACGGTCGTGGGACTCAATATGGTCGAGGAAACGCTGAAGCCCACGGAAGCGGCCCGGTCGGCCAATTAACCGGCAATGCAGCCCCACCGACAGCATCTTCGGCGTTTCCCTGCCCTCTTCGTAGAGAACGTCAAAAGCATCACGCAGGTATTCGAAGAAGTGATCTCCGGTATTGAAACCCTGCGGTGTTGCGAATCGCATGTCGTTGGTGTCGAGGGTGTACGGCACCACCAGATGATTATGGGACTCGCCGGCGGAATCCTGTTGCTGAACCCAGAATGGCAGGTCATCGCCGTAATAGTCGGAGTCGTACAGGAAGCTACCCTCGTCCATCAGCAGGCGACGGGTGTTCGGACTGTCCCGGCCGGTATACCAGCCCAAGGGTGTTTCGCCGTACAGCTCCCGGAATATCTCGATGGCACGCCGCATGTGCTCACGTTCGATGTCCTCCGGAATGTTCTGGTAGTGAATCCAGCGCCAGCCATGGCAGGCAACCTCATGACCCAGCTCACGGAAAGCCTGCGCCACTTCCGGATGACGCTGCAACGCCATCGCCACCCCAAACACCGTCAGCGGGAGACCACGGCGTTCAAATTCTTTGAGCAGACGCCAGACCCCGACCCGGGAGCCGTATTCGTAGATAGACTCCATGCTCATGTGGCGGTCTTCAAACGGCTCAGCGCCCACAATTTCAGACAGAAAACGCTCGGAGTGGCTATCTCCATGCAACACGCAGTTCTCGCCGCCTTCCTCGTAGTTGAGCACGAACTGCACGGCCACCCTCGCCTGGCCCGGCCAGCGAACCTCCGGAAGGTCACGGCCATAGCCGATCAGGTCACGGGGGTAATCCGTTGTCATACTCATAACTACACGTCCTCAACTAATGACAGGGAATCGGTTTCGGCTTTTGGAGTTAAGACGCCAAAATATTGTATACAACAAAATCTGTTTTTGTGAAAATTTTCCGTCACTCAGACTGATAAGGCGCCTTTAAGGCTAGGAGCGTGGCCCGCGAAACACCACGCAGAAGCTGAGCATTGGCATTTTTCTGCAACAAATACTTGCACACTCCCCAGACATCGCTCTAAATTGTATACAATTAATTATTGCTTTGTTCACCAAAGAATCGAATCGGGGAAACCATGCACATTCGAATCATCAACCCCAACACCACGCGCGGCATGACCGAGACCATCGGTAAAGCGGCTAAAGACGTGGCGGCACCGGGCACGCGAATTACGGCAACCCAGCCGGATAGCGGCCCGGTGTCCATCGAAAGCCACTTTGACGAAGCCATCAGCGCCGTCGGTGTTGCCGAAGAGGTCCTGGCCGGCGAACAGGGTGACGACCCCGTTGATGCCTACATCATCGCCTGCTTTGGAGACCCCGGCCTTCTGGCAGCGCGGGAGCTCACCCGGGCACCCGTTGTCGGCATTGCCGAAGCGGCTTTCCACGTCGCCACCATGATCAGCACGCGCTTTTCCGTTGTCACCACCCTCGGGCGCACCGGCATCATCGCCGAGCACCTGCTGGAGAGCTACGGCTTCAGTCATCACTGCCGTCGGGTTCGGGCCGCAGAAATCCCCGTGCTGGACCTGGAAGACAACGCAGACGCCGCCCTTCAACGCCTGATTGAAGAGTGTCTGCGGGCAAAAGAAGAAGACAACATTGGCGCCATTGTGCTCGGTTGTGGTGGCATGGCCGATCTCACCGATCACATCTCCGAGGCCATCGGTCTGCCAATTGTCGAAGGCGTCACGGCCGCTGTGAAATTGTCGGAAGCCCTGGTTGGACTGAACCTGGGCACCAGCAAACACGGCGACCTGGCGTTCCCGCGTCCGAAGCCGTTCGTCGGTCGCTTCGAGAGTTTCTCTAACCTGAAGACCCAATAAAAAACATCACCGCCAAGAGACCTGATGCAGCCCCAGCTGCAATGCCCCCACAAGACTCATCGGTGGCACAGACATCCAAGCCAGCAATGGCATGGACAAGACACTGCATGTACAACGCGGAGCTCTAGTTTGAGCTTAAGGCATCAACCGCAAAGAGCTCCCTCAAATCCGGGGTTTCCTCGGGTTCCTCGAAGATAGACAACGACGCTTCAATCGACTTCAGGTGCCGCGCCATAAAATCGCCTGCCTTAGCCCCATCGCCAGCGGCCAGGAGGTCAATCAGGTTTTTATGGTCGTGTGATTCACAACCCAGATTGCCGGCGTTGCCATACACGGCGAGAATCAGAGAGGAGCGTGAGGCCAGCTGGTTCACAAAGCCCGCCAGAGTTCGATTCCCCGAAATGTCGGCCAAACGGGCATGAAAGGATGCGGAGAGCTTTATGGCGATTCGTTGCTCACGGTTACGGAGCGCTTCATGCTCCCTTTTGACCATGTCTCGCAGCTCACTAATGTCGGCTTCAGTGATGCGAGTCGCCGCTGCCTCCATTAAAGCACACTCCACCACAAGGCGGGCCTCGAACACCTCTCTGGCTTCATCTGCCGACGGCCGCGTCACGCTGGCTCCTCGCCGTGGTGTCAGGGTGATCAATTGCTCAAGGGCAAGACGCTGGAGAACCTTCCGAATTCCGGTACGGCTGACCCCAAAAACCTCTGCGAGCGCATCCTCTCGTAGGCGCGCACCAGGCCTCAAACGGTGTTGGATGATGGCTTCGGATATCGACCGATAGATAGCATCCAGCCTGTTACCTGCCGTTTTGCCGAACCTGGTGTCTGACGCCTGGTCCCTGCCATTTCGGGCAGTTTTCCCAATCTGCCGACTACCGCTCATTCTGCTCTCCCATGGTTAATGAACCAATCTCGTCCACCATTGTATACGTCGTTTGTGCACATAAACGAATGAAGAGGGTCTATCAGGTCTCGCTGTAGTAGGCCTTTCCCACTCGCTCCTCAATGTGTGCACCACAGGAAATCGATGGGTACTTGGCGCGCTGTTCCGCCGCCTTGATGGTAGGAAATGCATCAAACTCCACATCGTAATCGACCCCAAAAAACTGTGCTAGCGAGTAACGTTTTTCCGTGTTCAGGTTTATTACCCTGTGAGGACGTGAAAGGAAAATGTCGTTTGTCCAACGCTGCATCAGGTCACCGATGTTGATGACGAACGTGCCCGCTTTAGGCTGGATGTCTATCCAGTCGCCATGCGTAGCCAGAACCTGAAGACCGGGCTGATCGGCCCAGACGGTGGTAAATATCTCGAAATCCTTGTGGGCGCCAATACCCAACTGCTTGATGTCCCAGTCAGGATCCTGGGGCGGATAGAAGCAGGCTCTCAGGCGCGACATCGGTCGGGTATATAGGGGCTCAAAAAAATCCTCATCCAGATCCAGTGCCAGTGCAAACGCACTGAGCATGCGACGGCCTAGCTCTAGCTGAGCCTCAAAGTAGGTCGCCAGCGCATCTCGGAACTCCGGCGGTTTCTCGGGCCAGATGTTGGGCCCGTGAAATTTGGAGCCACGCAGGTAATCCGGATCAGTGTCAGGCAGGTCTTCCGCCAACTCGATCGCCTCGTGCATGTCCGTTCCGCGCTTCTCGCGGTCCGATTTAATGTTCCCGGCACCGACGTACCCTCGGTGAATCGGGGAGTTCTTGTAGTGAATCTTCATTTTTTCGTCATGTGGCAGATCGAAGAAGGCCGCCATGGCCGCCTTCGCGTTATCGATGATTGTCTCGGAAATGCCGTGGTTGCTCAGGTAGAAAAACCCGACATTGGTCGCCGCCTCACGGATCTCCTTCGCCAGCGCCTTGCGCTCCGCCAGGTCGCCGGACAGCACCCGGGAAAAGTCGATAACGGGGACGTTGTCACTCAGGCCGACGCGGAAGCGGATGCCTTTGCCCCGGCTGACCCATTTACCATGATCACTCATAAAACACCTGTTCCGTTAGCTGGATCAAAAAACACGTTCAGACTGTCTGACGGGCACTAGCCCTCTCAGGAAGCCCGACACTGAGAATCTGTTCGGACACGTTCTGAAACTCAGCGTATACGTCAGAATTCGCCTCGTTCAGGTACATGTCCGCCACCTTCTGGTGGTGTATGCAGCGCACTTCGTGCCGGCGCTCCGGCATTTCCATGGCCACCGGCTTTTGCCGGCACCCGTCGTCAGCCAGCGGGCAACGGGAAGCCAGGAAGCAGCCCTGGGGCAGATCAATCGGGCTGGGGATCTCCCCCTCCAGACGGATCGGCGCAGGCTGGACGAACTGAGGATTGGGCAGCAACACGGCGGACAGAAGACCGGAGGTATAGGGGTGGCGCGGCGTTGAGAACAAGTTGGCCGCATCCCCCTGTTCCACAATCTGACCGAGGTACATCACGGCCACACGGTCACTGATGAATCGGATGGTGTTCAGATCGTGCGATATGAAGAGATACGCCGTTTTGTGCTCCGCCTGGAGCCGGTTCAACAGTGAGATAATTTCGGCACGGGCGGACGGGTCCAGCGCCGAGGTTGGCTCATCCAGCACCAGCAGTTTCGGGTTGGTCACCATGGCCCGTGCAATGGCCACCCGCTGTAACAGCCCGGCACTGAGATCGCCGGGCGATGCCCGCAAAAGCTCATCGCTCAGCCCCACTTCTTCAGCAATCGCCCGCACCCGAGCGGCGCGCAGCTGGCGATCCCGATTGACCGGTAACAGGGGCTCTTCAATGCACCGGAAAATGCTCAGGCGCGGGTTCAGGGATTCGCCCGGTTCCTGGAACACGATCTGGGACTTGGCGCGGGCCTGACGCCCGCCGTCCTTGCGCCCCGTGCTGAGATCGCCATCGATAACGATCTGGCCTTCGTCGATCTCGGTCAGCCCCATGATGCAGCGGCCAACCGTACTCTTACCGGACCCGCTTTCTCCCACCAGGCCTAGCGTCTCGCCTGGTGCGATGGTAAAGCTCACGTCATTGACCGCGCGGACCCGCTTACGCGTTCCGGCCACGGCAAAACTTTTCTTGATATTGGCGACAGAGAGCAGCTCGGTCATCGTGCAACCTCGTAGTGGCATCGTACGTAATGGCCCTCGGCCACCTGTTTCAGTTCCGGCCGCTGGTCCAGGCAGGTCTGACTGGCGTTCGGACAGCGGTCGGCATAGGGGCACCCGCCGTGCCCGGCCGGTACCTCAATCTGTTCGTTCTGGGTAGACCACACCTGCCGGAGCCGGTCGTTGTGGCAGAAGGCCGACATCAATCCAATGGTGTAAGGGTGCCGGGGCGTCAGGAACAGGCTATCCCGACCGCCAATTTCCATGATTTCGCCCTTGAACATGATGGCGGTGCGATCACAGAAATGCGCGGCAACCCCAATATCCCGCGTGATGAAAAGAAGTGAGCTGTCCCGTTTCAGAATAAGCTCTTTGAGCAGTTGGAGAATCTGTGCCTGTACGGTCACGTCGAGCCCGGAGGTGGCGTCGTCAGACACAATGAAGCGCGGCGAACACACCAGCGCAATGGCAATAACAATACGTTGAGCCATACCCCCACTCAGCTCGTGCGGCAGGGCTTTCATCCGTCGTTCCGGGTCCGGAATCTGGACCGCCTTCAGAATATCGAACGCCCGCTGCCGCGCCTCCCGGCGACTCAGCCCGAGGTGGACCCGCGCCACCGTGGCAATTTGTTCCCCCACTGGTTTCAAGGGGTTCAGTTCATCCCTCGGGTTGGACACGACCATGGAGATATCACGCCCTCGCACCTGGCGGATGCCCTCGGCGGACAGCCCGAAGATGTCTTTGTCGTCAAAGACAAAGCGTCCGGCTGTGATGTGGCCCGGCGAGGGGGGAAGCCCCAGCAGGGAGCGCGCCAGCGTGGTTTTGCCGGCACCGGACTCCCCGACCAGCCCGACAACTTCCTGAGGACGAATGTCCAGATCAAGGTCGCGAACCGCCACCGTTGGCGCGCCAGATAGTCTGGGAAACTCCACCGACAGGCTACGGACACTCACAACTGGCTTATCCTGGTCCCGAGACGGGCTCTCGGAGGCCGTCAATGCACTTTCACTTATTTTCACTGCCACGCTCATGTTAACTGCCTGCCCTGGGATCAATCAGAAAATAGAGAACGTCCACGATGAAATAGACGAGCAAGGAAAAAATCGACGCGAACAGCACAAACCCAAGGACGGGGAAAACGTCGGAGTTCAGAACACCCTGCACCGCGTATTGGCCTGCACCGCCCCAGCTGAAGACCGTCTCGACGAGCACGGCCCCGCCGAGCAGGTAGCCGTACAGCACGCTGATGATGGTGATGATGGAGGGCAGCGCGTTTTTGAGAGCGTTCTTGACCACCATCTGGGTGGGCAGCCCCGAGATCACCTGATAGCGGCTGAAACCGGCATCCAGCGTGCTCTCGACCATCGACTGGGTCATTCGCTGAATAGGCCCGGAGGCCACAATGCCCAGCGTCAGCGCGGGTAGCAGCAGGTGTTGCAGTGCAGACACCAGCGCCTCCCAGTTTCCGGCGATCAGGCTGTCCAGCACCATGCTGCCGGTCACCGTAGCCGGCGGGATCACGATCATGTCGATGCGGCCAAACGGCGCCGGTGCCCACTGCAACAGGGTGTAGAACACAAAAATCATCACCAGCCCGAGCCAGAAGTCCGGTAAGGCCCCCACAATCAGGCCGTAGGTGTTGGAAATCTTGCCCCAGATGCCTAGTTTGAGCGCCGAGGCAAGCCCCATGGGGATGCCGATCAGAATCGCGGACAACAGCCCGAAGGTGACCAGCTCCAGGGTCGCCGGGAAGCGCTGGAATAGGTCTTCCAGCACCGGGCGGGTCGTCTGCCAGGAAGTCCCGAGATCGCCCTTGGCCAGGTTGGTGACGAAGATCCAGAACTGCTGAACCACGGATTGATCCAGGCCCAGTTTGGTGCGCAGCGCCGCCACGGACGCGTCGGTTGCGTTTGGCCCCAGCATCAGCACGGCCGGGTCCCCGGGAATGGTCTTCACCAGGAAGAACGCGATCATCAGGATGCCGAAAAGCTGTGGGATCACGAACACCAGACGGTTCAGCAGAAAACTTCTGATACTACTCATAGCGTTACCTCTCCCCCCGTTTGTGCATGGCGATGTCGAGGGACAGTTTCTTCATCTTGTCCTTGTTCGTCAGGGTCTCAATGCTGGCACCCACCAGCGTGAATCCACTCACGATGACCGCCAGTACGCTGCCAGGGATCACCGAGGGCCACCACTGACCGGTGACTATGTTCTGGAACCCACCGGCAATCATGCTCCCCAACTCCGGCGTCGGTGGACGGACACCGGCACCGATGAAGCTCAGACCGGCGGTAAGCAGAATGGACCAGGCGATGTTAACGCTGAACTGCGCCATAATCGGGCCCATGGCGTTGGGCAGGATGTGGCGGATAATGATCTTCAACTCGGAAATACCGGCAACAATCGCGGCCTGGACAAACAGGCGTTCCCGGATAACCACCACTTGGGAGCGCATCAGGCGCAGGTAGATGGGCGTGTTCACAAACGCAATCGCCGCCACCACGCTGGACATGCTCTGCCCCAGGCTGGCCACCAGGGCGATGGCAAAAACGAACACCGGGAAGGACTGCATCACATCGGCGATGCGCATCACCACAAACCCAATTTTGGAGTTGAGGCTTCTGGTGTTGGAGAAATAGCCGACCCAGGCGCCCAGCAGACTACCGATTAGGGCCGAGATGGTTGTTCCAAACAACGCGATGGTAATGTCCACGCGTGGTGCGTACAGGGTACGGGAAAAGATATCCATACCCACCGCATCCGTGCCGAACCAGTGCTCTGCACTGGGCGGCCGGAGCGCCATAGAACCATTGGTCTGTATCGGATCATATGGCGCCAGCCAGGGTGCCAATATTGCAACCGCGATACTCAGAAAGACAATGGCGTAGCCAACGGCGAAGGAAGGCCGAACCCGGAATACGTCGAATAACGTCTCCAGGAACCCAGTCGCTGCTGCACGCCGGTTAACGGTCGGAATACTGACACCTGTGTTTTTCATCAAAACTACCTAGCTCACTCTCTGTAAAAGTCCTGGAAACGCAGATTGTTCGACGAGTAATACGTGAAGCCCTTCAGATCACTCTTGTGCGCCAGCACGTACTTGGGATAGGCAATGAATGCCCACGGTGCGTCGCTCATGATCTGCTTCTGAACCTCAGTCAGCAGGGGCTCACGCTCAGCGTCATCGATGGTCGCCATCGCGCTTTCGATCATGCCGGAGACGTCTTCATTCACGTAGTTGCTGTAATTCGGAAAGCTGTCCTTGTGGAAGAACAGGTAAGAGCCATAGCCCACATCCGGCGCCCAGGGGGCGTCCTGGTAGAAAATAATCGGCTTCTGACGTTTGGTGACGTTCTCGTAGAAGACGCCCGCGGGCAGCTTCTCAAGCGTTACATCGATACCCACCTTGCGCAGCGATGATTGAATGATGGTCGCAATCGGCTCCTGCACGGGATTGCCTGCGTTGAAGGAGATGGTGGTTTCAAAGCCGTCCTCAAAGCCGGCTTCGGACAACAATTCTTTGGCCGCTTCAAGATCGTAGTCGTAGTCAAAGAAGGAGCTGTCCGCCATAGCGTATATGCTGGGCACTGGCGCCGTCTGCTTGGTGGCGTAGCCGTAGTACACCGCCTCGAGAATTTCTTCCCGGGGGATAGCGTAGTTGATGGCCTGACGCACCAGCTTGTTGTCCAGCGGCGGCACCTCGGAGTTGAGGATCATCCAGGTCATGTAAGAAGCATTCACCGAATCGACGGTAATGCCGCTTTCGTCCTGAAGGGAGAGGTATTCCCGCGGTTGCAGGAACTGGGCAATGTCCACCGCGCCACCTTTCAGCAGTGACAGACGACTGGCAGAACTCGGAATCTCGCGAATGATCACGCGTTTGATGTAAGGCGCTTCGCCCCAGTATCCGTCGTGCGCTTCCAGGACCGCCTGCTGACCGCGAACAACCTGGCTGACTTTGTATGGGCCGAAACCGGCACTGTTGTTCTTCAGGAACTCGGTGCCCCACGGGTCGTCACTGCCCCCCACTTCCTGAAGTTTGGTGCTGTCGTAAATCGGGTTGCCGAGAATCGCATGGATTTTCAGCGCTAGCGGGTTCTGACTCTTGAGCTGGAACGCAACCGTCAGGGGCCCTTCCACCGTCACGCTGTCCGGGCTTTCCAAACCGATTACGGACGTGTAGAAGCTGCCCTGCGCAGCCAACGCAAATTTACGGTCCCAGGTCCATTTGACGTCTTGCGCAGACAGCTCGTTCCCCCAATGACTCTTAACACCTTCGCGCAACTTGAAGGTGACGCGGGTGCCGTCTTCCGATATGCTCCAACTCTCTGCTAGCTTTCCTTCCAAGGCCAGGCCACCAACCCGGTCTTCATAGACCCCGGTGTCTTCGCGCCGGACACCCGGTACATTGGGATCAGCAATTTTTTCGTAATCAACTAGGTAGTCGTACATGGCGCCGAGCACATCGATCGTGCCCAGGCTGACATCGTATTCATTGTCCAGACTCTGGGGTGTTGACGGGCTGGCAACCACCAGCGTGCGGGCCCTCTCATTCGCGACCGCCCACTGAGGGACCACCATACTGACACTGAGCGCGCCGGCCGCAACCAGCTTTCCGAATCCGGACGTTGTTCCGAAGGGCCACTTCATAATTCACTTCTCCTCTCTAAACAGAAAAACAAATATGTATCCCATTAATTTTTACCTTGTATACAAAAATGCAAACCTCATGCCAGAAACCATAAGTGGCGATGACTAATGAAGAGCCCGCGGCTTTATATCGTGAGACTAACGCACTGAAAAGCGCTTTTAATGCACACTTTTGTAGCCCACAAATAGATTCCCGCACCACGCTTGGGCATTCACGCTTGTGCTTGGATACTTGATTTTTTGTATGCAATTTAAAATCAGAATAATCATGCTGAATCCGAAACAAAGGCCGATTGGCGAGTAGAGGAATCCACCCATGTAGATGCATACGCAATTGCCTTGAAGAGTCGGACCAGCACCCGAAAGGTGCTTCAGCGCCTGGCTCCAGAACACTTGGTCAGTATCAAGTCCAGGCGGGACGTGTTTGTTGCAGGCGCCGAAACTAAATGCGCCTACGAAGAGCAGGCCGCCTAACAAAGTGAAGACCTCAGTTTGTCGATACAGCTGTCCACGCTTTGGCCATTCTCACCATCAGCCACGCGCGCAATGACGCGCTGACCATAGTGGTGTCGCACCCAACCACGCACCCCTCATCCGTTTTGGCCATGTACGGCATTCGGTGGCTGGCCAGCTGCAATTGCGGAGTACGCCACGAACTGGTGGACCTGCTGGAAGTGGGAAGAGTTGAGGGAACACAGGGGGAAGAAATGGACAGCATCTGAAAGAACTTCAAAAAACGTTGCAAACCACAGCAGAAGTGACGGCGGAACCGGATTTACGGGCGGTTTTCGGACTGCTTTGAGCCAAGTTGGCGGGGGGAGAAACTTTGACCCGCCAGGGCACTCCTGACAAAGGGTTTTCCGAACCTTCGAGTCCTCTCTCGCTCACCCTATGACCCTGACTCAGCATTAGGTGCGCCCGGAGTTGCAAAATCGGGCTTCGGATGGAAGTCAGTTCGTTTGTTTGGTTTTTGGGGCTGAAGTGGGTTGACGCAAATGTTCGCTTATGTTTAACAGCAGGAACAAGCGCCACCACATCCCGTAAGCAACGGTCAAAACCAACCTTTCTACAATGCCCAAGAAACTGACAGTGTTCCAAAGCTGAAGTTGTCTTTATGGCGCTCGTCTTCGCTGGTCGAGGCACGCAATGTGACCGCGGCCAGCAGGTGATCCCACTGCCAGGTAGCGCCCAGACCAAGCTGACCAATCAGCGGCCCTTCGTCAAAACGATAAGCCCCGGCATTGTCGTCGATGTAGGAATAGCCTACATACTCCACACCCAGCCCCACATACACGGACCAGCTACTGCCCGAATCCTTGAACGAGCCCGGCAAAGCGATGGTTGAGGAGGTACCAGCGTAGTCCGGTACAAAATTTATAGGAAGGTTTCTGCCAAGCTGCCAGACCAACCCGGTTTTAGCGGAGGTTCGAAAACTCGACAGTAGTCCGGATCCGATCACCGACACACGCTGTTCAATGTTGCCGCCCTGCCCGAGTTGCAGGAGTTTTCGGCCATGCGCAGCCTGTATGCCACCCACCACATCGGTTCCAAGCTGATTCCCCCACCCTTGCGGCTTGTCGCTTCCCGTGGCTTTGTGCACCCATTTCTGAACCGACTCGGCACCGCTTTCGGGCCCAATAACACCAATGTGAGCACCAAAGCCGGTAATCGTATCGGCGTTCCAGCTCCATAGTGTGCCGCTGAGCGACAGGTGGCCGGCATAGGGAATGTCGTCGAACTGCGGATCTTCAACCGTAATATCTTCAGGTGTGACCATGAATTGCCGCAAACTCAGGCTTACCGCCTGCTTTGAATCGACAGTTCCAATACCTGGCAGAAAGCGCAGCTCATCACGCAGAACCCGGGCAAATCTTGCCGACTTTCCATCGTTCTCGTCAGCGGTGTCTGTCAGATACGAAAAGCGTACCCCGTTTGTATAGCCGCGATCGGTTCCGGTAAGCAGGTCGTTATCCCAGGACAGGTTCACGACTTCTGCCTTCAGGCTGGTTGGGAAACCACTAATAACGAAAAACAGCAGGAAGGCACATTCGCAGCGACGGCTCAAATCCAGTCTCTCCGGTTGATACAAGAGTTAACAAGCATGGCCTATGTCGAGTCATACCGTTACAACGGCCACTCAATCGGATGTGCAGACTAAGTCGCTTTCCCTCGCTTTTCTAGCTCCCTCCCATCGACGCGGCCAAGCCTTGACTGTTAACGAGTGCCGATGGGTGATACTCTCGCGCAACATATAGCTTTCTACAGGCGGACTCTCGGACTACCCCGCTCGACAACTGTCCAATTTCGGACAGTTAAAACCAGACATTTTTTCTGAGCTTGGAGTTCGCATAGTAAACTGTGAAACTGGAAAATAAGCAGTTGGAGCAGCGGTCATTCTGTCCAGTTAGAGCCATCTCTAACCTGACAAGTGTGTGCCCAAACCTGGGATAAATCGTGTAACTAGCGGTGTTAAAAGAATTTTTTTGAGCTTCCGCCCGGCCTGCAAGTTACTCACGAACAACGATTTAGACCCATCGACCTCACTCCAAACCGACCACAATCGGCGCCCTCCGGAGGCAAAGGTCAGAGGTTCGAATCCTCTCGGGCGTGCCAAACAAAAAGGGCCTCTCCACTGGAGAGGCCCTTTTTTGTGGTTCATCACTGCATTCGAAGCCCAGGCAGCAATACCTGTCGTTATCTCACAACATGACGTAGAGTTCGTGACCAGCCCATCCGCAGTCCTGCGACCCCATCATTAGCAGAACTCCAAACTTATGTCACAAATCTGAGCCAGCGCCTACGGCGGGATCCTCACATCCGCTGTGAGTCAGCAGCCATCAAGTCATCGGCAAGACTACAGCCGCTTGTTAGCTGTGCACCGAAAATCTTTTATACCTTTCTGGTAGTTTTCCGAACAATTCTAAATGATAAAGGATTGCCATTGAGATTGGATCGCGTATATCACACTGCTTATGTTCGGGATTAAGCCTACCAAGTGACTTTGAAATTTCGTTTACGTTAGTGTCACCCGGTGACAATATATCGACGAAGATATCGTACACTTCATAACCTTCGTCAGCGCTGGACACAAATAAAGCCGAAGACTCGCCCTCTCCAGTAAAGCCGAAGACTCGCCCTCTCCAGTTAAACCATAGCCAGAAGTAGTACAATTAAGCAGATTTAATTCAAGCTCCTTTACTGAGGGATGATTGGCAATTTCCTTACATTGAATCCCTTTGTCATGAAGCATTTTTTTGCCTCCACGACTCTTGCATAAGCTTGTTCTTCAGTAATCCTGCTAAATTTCATTGTTTCTCACTGAAAGCTAACGCCCACCATCATGCGCTTGTCGCATGCATGGCATTGTTATGTTCCTAAGTCCTTTATTCATTCACCGACACCTCAATGCCCTTATACCTTCTTACATAGGTGACCGGCAGCTCCCCACTCTTCACACAGCCTATATAAATTTTTTCGTGACGATTCCATTTAACACCAGACCCACCACGACAATAAGCAGCCAAAATGGTAACTCCAAGATACCGACCGCCTGGCATCCATGAAGGACTCAGCACAAAGTTATCTCCATAGGGAGCATGACCCACTTCAGATGTCGACTGCATATGATATAGAGCAAGCCGACTATTAGGTGACTCATAAACGGCAACCGTTTTCCAATTAAGAAAGATAGAAACAGAATACGCCGCTGCCAAAAGGAGAAAAGCCAGCACGATGGTCGCAGCTAAATAAACCTTCAACGCTCTCAGAACTCCTCCAAAACATAACGCCGGCCACAGCGGCTGGCAAAAGTGGCGCGTAATTGCGCCAGCAATTTAAGTGACACTTTTGACAGTCCGCTGCTGGCCCTTGTTAGGCGCTGCCTGCTAAATAGACTAAAAGTCCAGTTGGCCACTTACTATCCCTGTACTTTTTGGTGATTCGATTTCTTTTGATGATAAGCTAGATATGAAATTGGCACTATCATTCCATTGGAAGTGAATCTCTCTGTCATCATTTATAGAAACAATTTTCCCATCATCTGTGTTTAAGCAGAATAAGTCATGCCAGTCACCGTAAAATGGGATGAGATTATCAGATATCTCCCATTCATCTCTTTTCTCTAATCCATCTAGAATTTCATCCCAGCTCCAAAAATAGAGTGATAATGAAATTAGGCTATCTCCTTCATATATAGATGGATAATTTGAAGCTAAACCTTCGATAGACTTCAAGAATTCTGAAAATTTCTCGATGTTCATTCCTTCCGCCTAACGCCGCATTCAGCGGCTTGTGATCTTCCCCCGATAAAATGGACACACTTCATTTCACGCTGCCATTCTCTCGTATTCTGTCGGAGCCATGTAGCCAATACCAGAGTGTAACCGTTTCTGGTTATAAAACTGGTTGATGTAGCCACATAGCACCGCTCTCAATTCTTTCTCATCTTTAAACGCTACACCATGGATCACTTCCGCCTTCATACTATGAAAGAAGGATTCCATATGTGCGTTGTCTGTACATTGCTTTGGCCGGTTCATGCTCGGTCGAATGCCATGACGGCCCAGCTCGTTCTGGATCAAGTACGCGCCATATTCCACACCTCTATCTGTGTGGAATATCAAACCCGGTGCAGGCTTCCTAACACGTAGCGCATGACGCAAGGCCTGTAGCGTAAGCTCAGCTGTTTTCCTGCTCCCCAGCGACCAGCCAACGACTTTCCGGGAATACACATCCAGCACCACTGCCAGATAGCGCCATTCCTGCCGAACCTTGATATAGGTGAGATCCGCCACCCACTGCTGATTGACCCCCGTCGGCGCAGGCGTGTTCAGGCGAAGATTCTTGTGACGCTGGTAGAACCGCTCCACACCCGGCACCCTGCGGTAGATTTTGGCCACTCTGCCGACCAACGACGCCTCTCGCATCAACCGTTCAACCCGCTTTCTACCGACTCGAATACCCTTCTTACGCAAGGCCTGATGCACTCTCGGACTTCCATAGACGCCACGGCAATCTTCATGGATTCGGCGTACCTTCTCGAGAAGAGCAGCATCCTCTCGAGACCGCCGGGACTCCTCACGCTTTCGCCACGCATAGAAACCGCTGCGCGACACTCCCAACCACGCACAAAGGTACCTGACGCCTAGTTGTCGTCTGTGTTCCTGGATGAATCCAAATCGCTCTGATGTCGATCCGCCAGATACCGTTGCCACTTTTTTAAAAGATCGTTCTCCTTCTGCAAACGGGCATTATCCCGCCTGAGCTGATCGAGCTCTCTCAATTCCTCAGCAGTGGGGAGTTTCTTGTTTTTCATCACATCTACACGCTTGCGGCCATCAGGTTTGATCTTGCCTTCCCGGTACTCCTTTCGCCACCGCGACAGCATCATCGGGTGAATATCCAAGCCTACCGCCACTTGTTGAACCTGGATGCCATCCTGATAGCTCAGTTCGACGGCCTTTACCTTGAAGTCTGCGGAGTATTGCCAGGTTTTTCTGGGATTCTTGTATCGGGGCATTTGCCACCTCCTCTGGTTAGGAGAAGGTGTCCACTAAAGCGGGGGAACTACATTGTCCGCTGCAATGCTTTGTTAAATGGCCATACTATATTTACCATCAGACTCATACTTAGTCTTTATTAATTTTTCTAAAAGAATATCACTTAACTCTTGCCTAAGAAGCTTGCATGCAGTTGAGTGTGTCTGTGAAATATCACCACTTTCAAAATAAGAGTTTGATGCATAATCACCACCGCAAATGGAAAAATATTGGCATTCTTTTTGGCAGCTTTCTTTTTTCTTCTCAATATCCCTATAAATAACTTGATACTCATTTTTAAACATCAGGTCATCAAATTTGTCTTCGAAGACGTTGCCAATAATGAAGTTATTATACTTTTCAGATTCCGCACCTGCGAACTCAGGCGAGAATGGTGAAATATCTCCATTCTTATGGATTGTAACTATTCCTAGGTTTTTAGTCTCATCTGGCTCTCTGACATACGAAGAATCTGAAATCTTTAGATTGGAGACATTGAAGAAATCTTGGAACTCCCTAATATCAAATTTTCCACTATAAGGGAGCCAGATATCGTATAGCTTAGAAAAGAATGTTCTGAATCTAATTAACGTTTCCGAACTAATAATGTTTTTGTCCAAGTTCAGTGAAGATGTTAAATTGGCATTATCAATTTCTTCTATATTGAAGCCAACTGACTCAAACCCATTTTCAATAAAAAATTTGAAGAGTTCCTCTGGGTAATCAAGGTGCTCTCGAGTAAGGACACATAAAGCTCCAGTCCCAATATCATGACTCCTTAATTTACAGAAACCACGCATAACCTGGTCAAATGAACCTTTATTTGACCAATTTCGCCTATTCTTATCATGAAGAAACTTGGGGCCATCTACGCTAATACCAACATTAAAGTTATGTTTCGCGAAAAAATCACACCATTGATCTGTTATAGGTATGGCATTGGTTTGCACTGACTGATGCACCTCAATATTTTTCACATTGTATTTTTCAATTAGAGATATTGCTTTCTCATAAAACTTGATTCCCGCTAATAACGGCTCGCCAGCATGCCAAAGAAACTCAACATTATGTCCGTCAAGAAATGAACTGCTAAAAATATTTTTAATCATTTCTTCAAGGACATCAAATGACATCATTGTTTTGTCTTGCCTATTCGGAACATAGCAGTACGAGCAGTCTAAATTACATAATGATGTGGGCTGTACAACGATCAGGCGCACTATTCGTCTTCCTGAAAGTTACTATTAAAATCATCGAAGTCAAAACCTGAGGATTTTCCTGCTTTACCAAAAGACTTCACCCAACGATCTTTATCTCTCCAGTTATCATGCCATGTAGAGCTTTCACCGTCTGGGAGCTTCAAGCCACGTCCAATTCTAATATTTGAAATTAATTCAGGATCAATTTCACGAAGTCGCCTTTCAAATTCATTTTGAACAGAGGTTATTTCTGCCTCTATCGCTTCTTCCGTTTTAACTGCTTTTTTATCTGTCATAATATTTCTCCGTTTTTAGTGATTTAAATTACATTTAACAGCGTATTCAGTCGAATCGTTCGACATATCTTTTTTCGACATATTTCTTCGCTAAGATAGCGATGAAATACATTTAATCTCAATTTACTCAGCCAGTTATTGGAAAAACGAGAACAATTCCCAACTGACAAAACTCGAAGGAGCGGGTTATTTCCAGTACTCAGCCCCTCAGATTAAGCCGTTCTGGACACCAGAATTCAATGACTTAACGAATTTTAAGAGATCTCTTACAACCATTACGGCGTCGTTCCGTTGAGCAGGGCTAATCGTGAGCTCAATCTGACATCACACATGGAGGTCAGCATGAGTAGTCGCACCAGAGATATCCCTGTCTATGTTCCAGAAAAGCCCGTCAAGCTTCTTGACCAATTTCGCTCCTGGCTTCGCGCCAATCATTATCGGTACCAGACTGAGCAGACGTATGTTCACTGGGTTGTGACATATATTCGTTATCACAGCCTTAGACATCCGAGGGAGATGAGCACCCCTGAGATTGAAGCCTTTCTCACCTACCTGGCAACTCAACGCCAATGCAGCCCCGCCACGCAAAAAGTCGCACTCAACAGCCTTAATTGCTTCTATCGAAAGTTTCTTAAGATTGACTTCCCTCCTCTGGAATTTCGCAGATCTCGACAGTATCGCCGGCCCCCTGTTGTATTTACTGACCAGGAAGCACGCGCCGTAATCGAGCAGCTATCAGACCCCTTCAAACTGATGGCTGAATTAATGTACGGCTCAGGGCTGAGGGTTTCAGAGACGCTGAGACTTCGTATCAAGGATATCGATTTCGGACAGGGGCAACTGATCGTTCGGGAAGGAAAAGGTAACAAGGACAGGATAACCGTTCTCTCTGATCAACTTCATGACCGCCTGAAGCTTCAGATAAATCTCGCCAGCAGTTATTACAAGTACGATCGACAGAATGGTGTCGGCCCCGCCTGGATGCCGCATGCATTAGCCAGAAAGTATTCTGGAGAAGCATCACAGCTTGGCTGGCAGTTCATTTTCCCCTCCAACGAGCCTGCGAAAGATCCGCAAACCGGGATCATTCGCCGTCATCACCATCATCCCGACACCATTCGCAAACATATCAAGAAAGCAGCTCAAGAAGTCGGCCTCGTCAAGCTCTGCGGCCCTCACACTTTCCGACATTCCTTTGCGACACGATTACTGGAAAGTGGCTACGACATCCGCACGGTTCAGGAGCTGCTGGGCCACAGCGATGTGTCCACCACCGAGCGCTATCTTCATGTGATGAACCGGGGCGGACTGGGGGTAATCAGCCCGCTTGACCGAGGCTAAACTCGCATAAAAAACCCGGCTTTCGCCGGGCTTTTTTCATGCAGCTGAACGCCTGGTGGCAAGTTGCTTACTCGGACCAGGTGAGATCCAGCTCACGGGCTGCCTTTACATCATCCAGGCGGCGTACCGGCTGGGTGAAGGGCGCTTCCTTGACCATGTCCGGTTCGGTGCGCGCTTCTTCCATGATGGCGGCCATGGCGTCGACGAACTCATCCAGGGCTTCCTTGCTTTCGGTTTCGGTGGGCTCGATAAGGAAGCACTCCGGCACCAGCAGCGGGAAGTAGGTGGTGGGCGCGTGCTGGTTGTAGTCCAGCAGACGTTTGGCGATATCCATGGCGGTGACACCCAGCTCTTTCGCTTCCTTGGCGAAAGTGAGGATGAACTCGTGGCTGGCACGACGATCCGGGTACGCGGCGGTGCAGCCGATGGCTTCCAGTCGCTTGAGCAGGTAGTTGGCGGCCAGTGTGGAGAACTCACCCACACGGATCATGCCGTCACGGCCCAGGGAGCGGGCATAGTAGTAGGCACGCAGCAATACTCCCGCGTTGCCCATAAAGGCACTGAGGTGACCGATGCTGGTGGGCAGGGTGTCGGTGTCGACCCAGTAGTAGCTGTCGTCGTCACGCTGACCGGCCATAGGGGTGGGCAGGTAAGGCAGCAGACGCTCGGACACGCCCACCGGACCAGCACCCGGACCACCACCGCCATGCGGAGTAGCAAAGGTCTTGTGCAGGTTCATGTGGATCACGTCGAAGCCCATGTCACCGGGGCGCACCTTGCCGAGGATGGCGTTCAGGTTGGCGCCATCGTAGTACAGCAGACCACCGGCTTCGTGGACGGTTTTGGCGATGGCTTCGATCTGACGCTCGAACACGCCACAGGTGGACGGGTTCGTCATCATCAGACCAGCGGTTTGCGGGCCGCACGCTGCCTTTAGCGCTTCCAGGTCCACGTCGCCGTCTTTGCCTACGGGCACTTCACGCACCTTGTAGCCACACATGACGGCGGTGGCCGGGTTGGTGCCGTGGGCCGCTTCCGGAATCAGGATTTCGGTGCGCGCTTCGTCACCACGGGCTTCGTGGTAGGCGCGGATCATGGCGACCCCGGCGAATTCGCCCTGGGCACCGGCCATGGGCGCCAGCGACACACCCTTCATGCCAGTCACTTCCTTGAGGAAGTTTTGCAGCTCAAACATGCAGCTGAGGAAACCCTGACTGTGGGTTTCCGGGGCCAGCGGGTGACGGTTCAGGAAGCCCGGCAACATGGCCGCACGGTTGGCACCACGGGGGTTGTACTTCATGGTGCAGGAACCCAGCGGGTAGAACTGCTTGTCGATGGCGAAGTTCTTGCTGGAAAGATTGGTGTAGTGACGCACCACCTGCATTTCGGAGACTTCCGGCAGCGCCGGCTTTTGCTGGCGACGCAGGTGCGCAGGGATGGCGCTGAGCTTGTCTTCCGCTACCGCTTTGGGTGCCTGGGAGACGGCGCTACGACCGGGCTGGGACAGTTGGAAAATCAGTTTGGTCTCGCTCATGCCAGCACCTCTTTCATTGCAGCGGCAAACAGGTCCAGGTCACTCTCACTGTGCACTTCGGTAGCGTTGATCAGGATGGCGTTGGCCATATCGTAATCCTTTGCCAGGCTGACACCGCCCAGCACATCTTTCTCGGCCAGCGCCGCCAGCACCTCGGCTGCCGGTTTCGGCAGGGTCAGCACCACTTCGTGGAAGGTGGGCGCCGTGAAGGCTCGCTCGACACCCTCGATCGCCGTGAGTTTTTCCGCCAGCGCCTGGGTGTTGGTGTGACAGTGTGCCGCCACGTTGGTCAGACCATCCGGGCCCAGCAGGGAGCAGTAGATGGTAGACGCTGTCATGGCCAGGCCCTGGTTGGTACAGATGTTACTGGTGGCCTTGGAACGGCGGATATGCTGTTCGCGCGCCTGCAGTGTCAGGGCAAAGCCCTGCTTGCCTTCCATGTCCACGGTGCGGCCGATGATCCGGCCCGGCATCTGGCGCACGTATTTCTGTTTGCAGCACATAAAGCCGTAGTACGGTCCACCGGACGAGAGCGGCACGCCCAGCGGCTGACCTTCACCTACCACGATATCGGCGCCCTCACTGCCCCATTCGCCCGGCGGTGTCAGCAGCGCCAGCGAGGTGGGGTTCACCACGCCGATCACCAGCATGTTGTTGGCGTGGGCCCAATCGGTGAGCGCATCCACTTCTTCCAGCGAACCGAAGAAGTTGGGCTGGCTGATGACCAGCGCGGCGAAGTCTTCGCCTTCATAGGGCTTGAGGGCATCCAGCGGTGTCTGACCGGAAGCCGCATCGAAGCCGACCATTTCCAGCGCCACATCCTGGTTTTCCACGATGGCTTTGGTGGCAGCGGTGTAACGCGGGTTCAGTGCGGTGGGAACCAACACCTTGCGTGACTTGCTCTTGCGGTTGGCACGCAGGCTCATCAATACGGCTTCAGACAGACCCGAGGCACCGTCGTACACCGACGCGTTGCTCACTTCCATGCCGGTCAGGCGTGTCATCAGGGTCTGGAATTCGTAGATGACCTGCAGGGTGCCCTGGCTGGCTTCCGCCTGGTAGGGTGTGTACGCCGTGTAAAACTCACCACGGGTGGCAATCTCCCATACCGCTGCCGGAATGTGATGCTGGTAGGCACCGGCGCCAATGAAGCTGACGGCGCCTGCATCCATGGCGGCGCGCTCGTTCATCAGGCGGGTGACGTCCATTTCACTCAAGCCTTCAGGCAAGGCATCCAGCTTGCCAGCGGCTTTCAGGTGCGCGGGAATTTCATCGAACAGGGCTTCGATGCTGTCGGCACCAATGGCGTCGAGCATGGCGCGCACGTCGTCGGGGGTATGGGGGATATACGGCATGGGGGTACCTGGATAGGTTGGGTGTTGGCTTTGCGTTCCTCAGCACTGAAAACGCGTTGAGGATCAGCTACGAGCCACGAGCTTCGAGCTACGAGAAAAATCTTTTACTCGCAGCTAGTAGCTAGAAGCTCGCAGCTGCGAATAACGGTAATGCCGTTATTCGCTTTCGATCTGCGCCTGGTACTGGTCAGCGGTGAGCAGGTTGTCCAGATCGGTTTCTTCGCTCATGGCGATCTTGAACAGCCAGCCACCTTCATAGGGGGCGTTGTTGACCAGCTCAGGTTCATCTTCAAGGGCTTCGTTGATTTCCACGATTTCGCCGGACACTGGCGCGTAGATATCGGAAGCGGCTTTCACGGATTCAACCACACCGGCTTCATCACCTGCGGCAACGACTTGACCCACTTCCGGCAGTTCCACATACACCAGATCTCCCATGGCATCCTGGGCGTGGGCAGTGATACCCACGGTCACGGTACCATCTTCGTTTTTGGCCCATTCGTGGCTGCTGGCATAACGCAGTTCGGCGGGGATCTCGCTCATTGTTGTCTCCTTGAGAGTCGCTACACGCAACATGCTTCACGCATGCGCACTGGAAAATATTGAATCAGTTTAAAGTTCAAAGTTGAAAGTTTAAAAGCGCGGGATGAGCACCCTGGTTTGCCATGCCCTGCCCGCGCCTCACCGTTTGAGCGCGAAACACAAACCCCGACTTCACTCGGGCCTGTCGCCGCATTTCAACTTTAAACTTTAAACTCACTCGCCTGACTATCGCGATCACACCGGAAAAGGAAACGATCGCGTGCAGATACGTTCTTACAGCGACCGCTCCACGACGTGAAGCGTGCCGCGTGTTGCTAGACTTCTTTGTAAACTGCCTGGCCGTTGCGCACGAACGGGGCTTTCACCACTTGGGCAGGCTGACGCTTGTTGCGGATTTCCACGTCCACTTTGCCTGTCGCCCCTGCGGGCAAACGGGCCAATGCAATGGACTTGCCCAGGGTGGGCGAAAAAGTCCCACTGGTAATCTCGCCCTCTTCATCATTGGCGAGCAATACCTTCTGATGGGCACGCAGCACGCCTTTGCCTTCCAGCACCAAGCCCACCAGCTCCGCATGACCACGCTCTTGCTGGTTCAGCAACGCCTGACGACCAATGAAATCCCGGTCGTTCAACACCAGGGTCCAGCCCATGTTCGCTTCCAGCGGAGTGATGGTGTCGTTCATGTCGTTGCCGTAGAGATTCATGCCGGCTTCCAGTCGCAGGGTATCCCGTGCACCGAGACCCGCAGGCGCCACCCCGGCGGCAAGCAACTGATCCCACAGCGCCACGGCATCGGCGGCGGGCAACATGATTTCTACGCCATCTTCACCGGTGTAGCCGGTGCGGGCGATCATCCAGTCATTCGCTTGTGCAAAGTGGAACACCTTGAGGGTATTCACTGCTTCTGCACGAGCCCCATCCAGCAGGGAGGCCAGCAGCTCACGGGCCTGCGGCCCCTGGATTGCCAGCATGGCCAGCTCGGGACGCTCGTGGATATCCACCGCAAAGCCTCCGGCCTGGGCTTCCATCCACTCCAGGTCGGTTTCGCGAGTCGCGCAATTTACCACCAGCCGGTAGTCATTGTCGCGTTTATAGACGATAAGATCGTCGATCACGCCGCCATATTCATTGAGCATGCCGCTGTACAGGGCACGACCTTCGGTAATACGGTCCACATCGTTGGCCAGCAGGTGACGCAGGTAATCGCGGGCACCAGCACCGGCCACATCCACTACGGTCATGTGGGATACATCGAAGACGCCCGCCTTCTGCCGCACGGCATGATGCTCCTCAATCTGGGAGCCGTAGTTGATCGGCATATCCCAGCCGCCGAAGTCCACGATCTTGCCGCCTGCCGCCACATGCGCGTCGTACAAGGCTGTGCGATGACCCATAACACCACCACTGTTCAAATGAAGGGGGAATTATATCGGGACGAGGCTTGGGGGCATAGGCTCACGGGCCAAACAAGCGCAATGAGAAACAACAGAAACGCCCTGTTTACAGGGAGAAAGCGGGCATCGCCGCTTCTCCCTGCATCACAGAAGGTGGCGACTACTTGATCGAGCCGCTCTGGAAGGTCAGATTCACACCACCCACTGGAATGGCCAGGTCAATGGTGGCCAGCCCGGAACCGATGTTGACGTCGATGTCCTTGGCGGTGAGGCTTTCCAGACCGATCACCATGCGGCCATCCGGCAGGAAATCTACCGGCCCCTTGAGCTGCACATCATCCAGCGGATAGCTGTAGAGATTGTGCGGCAGAGGCAAACCCAGTGGCTCCATCTCCTGGGCATCCAGCAGCAGATCCAGTGCGGTATCAAAGGTGAGCTGATCTTCCACCTCGTCATAACGAATCCAGCCTTGCAGTGGCAAGGTACGCCGCCCTGTGCCGTCATCCCGGTAACGGGCACGCATCACCAGCGGGCCGGTCGGCACAGAGGTGGGCACTCCAACCAGCTGGGCATGGACATCCTTGCTGGTGGTATAGAGAACCGGTGGGTAGAGGGTCACTTCCACCGCCTGCTCGGCCTCGTCCCAGCCAACGATATCCACGTTGATCCCCCCGTTGAGGTAGGTATCTTTCTGGTCCGGGCAGCTTAGCGGCTGCAGCAGCAAGGTAAAACCACACCCCACATTGGCTCCGGTCACCGCCCCGCCGTAGCCGGTAACGCCCAGCCGGGCCGCGTTGGCAGGCACCGGGTAGACGCCGCTACCGGCAGGCACTTCCACAGTGGCTGTTTCCTCGCTGTCGACCAGGAAGTTGGCGTTCACGTCCGTCTTGGGCAGATTGCGCAGTGGCAGAAACACATTGTCTGTTGCTTCAGCGCCAACGAAGGCAACGCTCAAATCCGGCCCGCCGACATCACTCTCCGGCGCCAGCAGCTGTGCGGTTTGCAGGGGCATACCCGCGGATGAGCAGATCACGTTCTGGCCACAGCCGGTCGCCGAGTGAGATCCCAGCACATAGCGATAAAGCTGGCCCTGCTCCCAGGGTGCCTGGGGAATAATGGTCAGCTCGCGAAGCTGCGGGGACAACGTGGCCGGCACCACCTCAAGGCAGTTACCCGCAGCATCGATTTTCTCTACGCGGACACTGCCATCATCACAGCTGGTGCCCAACACCATGCTGCTGGTATCCATATCCTGGGAAAACTGGATGGCGATGGCCCGGTTGGCCGGCAGGGTCGGCAGCGGCAGCACATCCCCGGCCTGGCCTTGGGTATTGCTGACGCATTGCCCTTGCTCCCCTGCCGCCAGATCACGGCTGGCGGGATCCACCGCACAGGGATAGCCTGGATACACGGTGGTGGCATTGGGCGACCGCGGTGCATTGGTACTGAAGGACGGCATACTGAACGTCACGGTTTCCGGGCTGGCCGGGTTGCCGCGCAAATCCTGCACACCATCCGTAAGCGCGACCTGATACTCCGTCCCAAAGCTCAAGGGTTGATCCGGCATCAGCACCACCGAAGCACCATCCACTTGCCACTGAAACGGCACCGCGCTGCCCTGCTGAGTCAGCATCAACGTCACGCCGGGCTCAATGGTGGTCTGATCTGGCGTTTCGTTCAGATTGAGAATGATCGGGTCACCGGGACGGAAGCGGTCGGCAAAATCTCCCGGCTGCCAGCTCTGTAGAACCGGGCCGCTGATATCCGCCACTGGCTGGGGCGCATTCTCCTGATCTGCATAGGATTCCATGTGGAAACTGAGTACACCGTAAGCCGTTTCAATACCCAGCACTTCCGGCTCAACCACGCCAACGGCATCGATCACCATGCGCCCTTCTTCCACAATGGCCCGGCCCACCAGATCCACCTGCAACAGGCTCTGGGTGAAGGCACCATTGGCGCGGGAATCCGCGGTGGAGAATGCCAGATCCAGGGTTAGCTCCACTCGTCGCGGTGCTTCGGGGCTCTGGCTGTAAGGCGTAGGCAACAGGTAGCCGTTGGCATCGGAGACAAAACTCACTGTCACATCACCGGAATCAAAACCGGCCGGCAGATAGCCACCAATCAACACGTCCAGTGGCTCACCTTCCAGCAGCGAACCTTTACTGATTCGCAGCGGCGCGGCATCCGGGTAATTGGGGATGTACGCCAGATCGGCAAACACGTTACCGGACAGCTTTGACACGGTGGTGTCACCCAACAACTTGGCCACCAACGGCACACAGTTAATCGGGGCTCCGGTCAAAGGTGACCGAGTCACGCCGTCCTCATTACAGCCTTTGACGGGATCTGCTGCCATGGCTTCCAGCACCAGCGTTTCGCTGGGGGCCGAATCCTCAGGAACCAGAGAGTAGCTCGCGCCTCCGGTCAGGCTGTTTCCGAACACGCTGGCCAGGTCGCTGGTCAGGGTCAGGGTGTAGGTGTTCCCCGGCGTCAGGTCTTCCACCGGATCGATGGTCAGCCGGTTGCCTCCACTGAGCACCGATACCGGAATCACGTTATCGGCGTTGTCGGTCAGCGTGACCGAGCTGCCGTAATCCACAGTGGTCGCATCCAACGGTTGGGAAAACTGGAGTCGCAGGGTGGAAAAATCCATCAGCGGACGGTTCTCTGCCGGCGAAAAGCGGCTGACCACAAAATCCGCCGCCTGCTGCTGCGCTTCCACCGCGCCCCGCTTGGCAGAGCCGGTGACAAAATTCAGAGCACCACCACCGACGCCCTCCAGGGTCATGCCTGCCAGCGCCAGGGTGTATTCGCTGTTGAACGCCAACGGTGCCGATGGTGTGACCACCAACGAACTGCCGCCATCGGCCCAGGACACCGCCACATTGACCGCGCCTTGCGGCCCATTCAGGGTGACATCGCTCTCTGCCAGCCCCGGCGGTTCGGAAAACTGCACCACCAGCGGCGCGTGCACTGACACGCCAGCCTGCTCATCGGCAGGATAGGTGTAGAACACATGACCTTTTTCCCGGCCGCTGAAATCCACTGTCTGTTCACTGCCACCACCGCCACAGGCGGCCAGCAGACTGGCAGCGGCAACCAGTAATACGCTACGCATTATCATCACAGCCTCCGCTTATCAGAATTTCAGGGTCAGCGAACCACTGAAGACATGCACGTCGCCATCCGCTTCCACCTGCTCACTGGGCTGCGGGTAAACCGCAGATTGGGTGTCGTAGATATCAAAGGTGCGCGACTCCAGTTTTTGATACTGGTAACCCACATCCAGGCGCACCGGATAGGCCAGCAACCAGGGCTCGTCGAATTTTGCCGTCAGGCCAAGGCCGGCAATCCACTTGTCGCCGTCAAGATAGTTCACGTCCACAGACGCATCAGAATCCAGTGGAGATTCACTGAACGCCAGACCACCAGTGACCGCAAACACCTCATTAAGCTGGAACTCACCGCCAATGCGGGGGATCAGAATATCCTTGAATTTCAGCTGTCCCACATCACCGTTAACGCTCTGGTCCTTGATGGTGTCGTCCTCGAACTCTTCTTCCAGTTTTGACCACTGCTGCCATTCCAGGGTGACACCGGCACGCCAGCGATCCGCCCGGTAGTGCAGGCCACCCGTGAGGATGTTTGGCTGATAGGAATCCAGAGTGGAAATACGCAGAGGCAAGCCCGGCGCACCGATCACCCCTGGAATAATCGCATCGGCGGACACTTCGGTCTGGGTGTTGGAATACATGCGATAGGCAAAGGCGGTTTCCAGGCCATCGAACCAACAGTTGTCACCTTCTGCGCAGAAGGTTTTTCCCCAATCCATGTTCATGCTGAGAATCGGGCGAATGGAGGGCTTGGCCGAGACATCCAGCTGTTCGTACTGGGTATTGCCGGCCAGGTCTGTCGTGGCGCGCAGATCCGCCGCCGCGTGCAGGGTGATCCGTGCGGTGGCCCCCACATCAATACCGCGCCACACCTGGGTAGCACCACCCAGATTGAGGAACAGGGGTTGGCGACCGTATTCCAGATACTGACCTTGCTGAGACGTGGTGGAATCAAACGCCAGCATCTCCTCACCGTACTCTTCCACCCCGAGCATGAAACCCAGATAGAAAGGGTGGCCATACTGGGTGAGCGAGGTCAGGTTGGTCTTCATGCCAATCAGCACCTGCTGGGCAGGGGAATCCTGCAATACATCACCGCGCCGCAGCGGAGCATCAGCACCGCCAAGGCTGTTGGCGCGCAATTCATGCTCCGCATGCATCAACCCGACGGTCAGCTCACCACGTGAGTCGTGGGCCAGATAGGCCGGATTGTAATAGGTGGCGGAAACCTGGCTGTTAAACATGCTCAACGCCTGGGCCGAGGCCAGATCTGAAGGCAGTACGCCGTAGGTGGTACCAATGTTACCCATACTTCCCAAGGCAACAGACTGCATCAACACACCGCCAGCCATGACGGCGATACGTCCCGAAAAGGAAACAGACATTCTTATGCTCCTGACGTTCTTGTTGCTTTTCACGTCGCCGGGATAGCGACACGGGCAAGACCCTGTCAGGGGTGAACAATTATTCACATAGGAAAAAAGCGGTAATCGGTGTAATCCGGGAAGCGAATTCGTAAAAAACTTTCAAATAGTGAACGGGGTTCCACTAGGAAGATGACACTCGTCAGGCACGGTTGTGCCAGAAGAGGTGTCGCATCGCGACGGAACCGTCGCTCCCACAGGTGGAGATTTCCGGCGTGGGTGCCGCTTTCTTTGTGGGAGCAGCGGTTCCGCCGCGATGAACCAAAAAATGCCCCGGCAAGCCGGGGCGAGGACAGTCATGCGAAAGGAAATCGCAGCACGCGTATCCGTTACTGGATGGACACGCTCTGATAGCTGAGGTTGATACCGCCAGCCGGGATTTGCAGTGTCACCTTGCCGCCTTCAAAACCGGCCAGTGAGATCTCCAGATCCACGTCCAGCGGAGCCTGATTCTGCAGGCCGATAAAGAGGCGGCCATCCGGCAGGAAGTCCAGCGGCCCTTCCAGCACCACATTATCAATCGGCAAGCTCTTCACATTGTGCTCAAGACCAATCGGCAGACTCAGCGCCGGCGCATCGAACAGCAGATCGAACGGGATACGGAATACCGGACCATCCGGGGTTTCCACGATATAGCCCACCGGCGGCACCGTACGCGGGCTGTTCGGGTCATTCGGATCTTCCGGCTCATAGCGCACCCGCATGATGTTGGGACCGGTTGCGGTATCAATCGGGATCAAACCGATGTTATCGAGGTTGGTAGCCTCAATCAGATCGGAAACCAAGGAGGCATCCAGCAAACCATTGACCACATCAGCCAGCGCGTCACCAATCAGCGGGATATTTCCCAGCAAGGTATCCAGGGTGCCTTCGGAAGTTAGCTGCACACCAATCACTGCGGTGGCATCCAGGTTAGTGAGCGCCACCGTGGTGGGGTAAATCACCACTGGCACACCCTGCTCCACTTCATCGAAGTCCAGGATTTCGGTGTTCAGCAAACCGGTCACATACATGATCTTCTCGCTATCACATTGTGTCGGCGTGCCACCCGCTGTGTCATCGAACCCGCAACCGGTGTTGGCATAGGACACCAACCCTTCACCACCGGTACCCCGTGGCACGATGAAGGTGGCATTGGCCGGGGTATCTGCCGGATCCAGGGTGTCACCGGTGATCACCGGTTCACCGCTGTCGATCTGGAAGTTGTTGTTCACATCGGCACTGGGCAAGTTCGCCAGTTCCTGGAAGATGGTGTTGGCAGCAGGGCCGCCCTTGAACAGGATCTCCATGTCCGGACCACCGTCTTTCAGACCGCCACCCAGCAGAGGGGCACTCTGGAAAGGAAGGCCGTCAGCGGAACAGATACCCGCACACCCGGTGCCGCCACCATTACCCGCCATCACATAGCGGTAAAGGGCTCCCTCTACCCACGGTTGCTCCGGAGTAAAGGTCACATTGCGCGTTTCCACCTTCAGCTCACCGGCAACCGGCTCCCAGCTGCCTGCATTGTCTTTCTCTACCAGGAAGGTATTACCCAGTGTGATCGTGGACGCATCCATGTTCTGGGAAAAACGCACAATGATGGAACGGTTGGACGGAAGATCCACGATGGGTATCTGATCCACGACAACCTGTTCAGCTTCCGCACTGGAAGAGATACAGGAGCCCTGGAAGCCAGAATCGATCGCCGTCTGATCTGCCACCGTACTGGCACAGGGGAAACCGGGATAGACCGTGGACGCGAAAGGACCGCGACGCACATCGCCGGGGTCGTTGATCACATACTCTGGCAAGGTGAAGTCGAGACTGTTATCGCCTTCCAGGCTGTCCAGCATTTGCAGGGGGTTACCCGCCAGATCGGTAATTTCCGGCGTGGTTGTGACCACATACTCCACACCATATTCCACCGCCGGATCGGGATGAATCACCAGGGCATTACCGCTCAACGCCCAACTGAAAGGTTCAGCAACTCCACCCTTGGTCAACTGCAGCGTGGTGCCTGGGATAATGGAATCCGGCTCCAGCGCTTCATTGAAATGGATCACAATGGGCTCACCCGGTTCCATACGGTCGGCCACATTGCCCGGCTGCCAGGACAGCTCAGCACCATTATCTCCATTCATGACCGGGACAAACGGGTTCACCGTATCCAGCGGCTGCGCAGGCGCATTTTCCTGATCGCGATAGGATTCCATGCGGAAACTGAGTACGCCGTAGCTGCTTTCCACACCCAGCACCCGAGGCTCTACCACAGTGATGGCATCAGTATTCAGCTGACCATCTTCGATCAGGCCGGTCCCCACCAACTCCAGGTGCATGATGTTCTGGGTAAAGGCACCATTGGCGCGGGCATCTGCGGTGGAGGTAGCGATGTCCATGAACAGGCGCAGCTTCTTGGGTGCCTGATCACTGTCCGCATTGGGGTTGGGGTACAGGTAGCCGGTAGCATCCGAGATGATCTGCACCGTCACTTCACCGGAATCAAACCCCACCGGCACCTCACCACCGATAAAGACTTCCAGCGCATCGCCGTTGAGAATACCGCCGCGCTTCACTCGCAGTGGAGTCACGTCCGGAAAATTGGGCGCAAACGCGAGCTCGGCATAGACATCCCCTGATTGCTTGGACACTGTCTTGTCCTGCAACAGGGTGCCAATCACCGGCACACAGTTGATCGGCTGGCCGGTCAGGGCAGACAGGCGCACGCCGTCATCAAGGCAACCCAGATCCTTGTCTGCCGGCGGCGCATTGGTGACCAATACGGCGCGCTCGCCGGTGGTGGGCGAAGTCGTATCCTGTGGCACCGTGCTGTGACTGAAGGCCGCAATGGTATCGCCGGAGGTATTCTTGAGGCCGTCGATCACCAACTCATAGGTTTGGCCGGGCACCATATCGTCTTTCGGATCCACGGTAATACCCGTGCGGCCTACCAACATCAGTGCCGGGACAACCTCACCGTTACTCATCAGGCTGACAGTATCGCCATACACCGCACTACTGGCATCAATCGGCTGGGTGGTCTGCACCCGGAAAGAAGAAAAATCCATGCTCTTGAACTGGCCGTCATCCGGGAACATGGACGCCACTTCAAAGCTGTCGCTGAGTCGCTGGGTAGCCAAGGGGCCTTCCAGCGCAGCGCGAGTGGTAAAGTTCAGGGTGCCGTCTTTAAAGGTGGTGGGAATGCCAAGCACATTCACATTATTCATGACCACCCGATACTCACTGGCCGGAGCCAGTGCATCCACCGGCGTCAACACCACGCCTTTGCCTTCACCCACCGAGCTCAGGGTAAACGGCACATCACCGTCCGGCCCGGTAAAGGAGAAATTGTTGGTGGTCAGACTCACCGCATGGCTGAACTGCAACGCCACAATGGCACGCGGGGCCACTTGCTGCTGGTTATCCAGCGGATAGGTGTAGTGCAGATTGCGCGGATCAAATGTCGGGGTATTAAAGCTGACCCTGGCACTGTCATCGCCACCACAACCGACCAGAGCAGTGGCGGCAAGGGCAGTAGCGATGAGGGCAATATTGTTCTTTTTCATGATGCACCTCCGTTAAAACTTGAGGGTCAGGGAGCCAGAGAAGACATGTACATCGCCTTCGGTGCTCACACGCTCATAAGGGTTGGTGACGCCAGGCTGGGTACTGGTCAGCTCAAACTCTCTTTCGTCCAGCATCTGATACTGGTAACCAAAGTCCAGTCGAACCGGATAGGCGAGAATCGGTGGGTTATGGATGATCAGTGAACTGCCCACGCCGACGATCCATTTGTCGTTGTCGTAGTAGTTCACATCCGGGGTCTGGATGCTTTCCAGCGGGCTTTCCTGATACGCCACACCACCAAACAGAATCATGTGCTTGTTCACGGTCCACTCGGCACCTACGCGCGGCACGATGATGTCCTTGAACTCGGCATTGGCCTGATCTTTCACCGTATCGCGGTCAAGCTCGTCTTCCAGGTCTTGCCAGTTTTGCTGCTCGACAGTGACACCGGCACGGAATTTGTCTGAGAAACGATAAAGCACACCAGCGCTGAGAATGTCCGGCTGATAGGAATCGATGGTATCAATCAACACCGTGATACCTGGATCAATGACGGTGCCGGGGATAGTCAGATTGGATGCGACTGCAGTACGAGCCTCGGTATGGCCACGGAAGGCAAACGCGGTTTCCAGACCTGTCCAGATACCGCAGTCTTCTTTACCACAGAAGATCTTGTCCCATTCCAGATTCATGGACAGCACAGGCCGAATGATTGGCTTGGCCTGAACGCTCAACTCCTCGTATTTGGTTTTGCCACTCAAGTCGGCGCTGGCGATCAGGGTCGCTTCACTGCGCAAGGAAACATGTGCCGATGCACCAGTGGTAATCCCGTTGGCCAGCTCCAGACCGCCACCAAGATTGAGGAAAAGTGGCTGACGACCGTAGTTCAGGCTTTGCCCTTCCCGCGAGTTCTTGGACTCGAACGCCAGCATTTCTTCACCGTATTTTTCCACCCCGGCGATGATGGCGAAGTAGATAGGATGTTCGTACTGGGTGATATCCGTCAGATCGGTCTTCAGCGCAATGATCTGCTGCTGGGTATCGGAAATATTGGCGCGGGAGCCATCACGCACCACGGCAGCGCCGCCACCACTGGGGTTGCCCAGGCTGTTAATGTCCAATTCGTGCTCACCGTGCAACAGCCCCAATGTCAGCTCACCACGCTCGTCCTGTGTCAGGTAGGCGGGGTTGTAATAGAGCGCTGAGGCTTGGGTATTAAACAGGGACAGCGCCTGGGCGGTGCCTACATCCGTGGGCAGGATGCCATAGGTATTGGCGGTATTGCCCATAGCGGCGAATGCCGGGGCGGTCATCAGGGTCGAGAACAGGGTAGCTGCCCCCAGGCGGCTCAAGGATTTGACGAACATACAAATTCTCCGGCGTTTGTTATTCGGCTTATTGCCCATCTGATACCAGCGTGGGCTTGTTGCAGCGAAGAACAGGTGAACGGTATGCACCAGCTGACCTGTTCCTGCCTGTGTATATGCAATAAGTAAAACAAAACGGTCGTGCTACAGCCGTTGCGAAAAGGTTGGGAATAGTTGAGATACGGTGTGTGACTTGGCGGACTTGTTAAGGTGTGTAATCGGAATGTTGCCAAGCTCAGGGAGGGCCACACGCTGCAACAGTGGAGGGATACGACGGGGTAGCCGTCGTGGAAGACACGGCACCAGAATGCCCGGAGCCAAACCCCGGGCACAAAAAAGCCGGCCCGAGGGCCGGCAAAAATCATTCAATGGCACACACGTTATTGCTTGATGGGTTCACCCAGATACTGGAGCTTGACGCCACCCACCGGGATTTTCAGGTAGATCTTCGGACTCAGGAACAGCACCGACAGGTTCACATCTACGGCCATGTCGTTGGAGTTGAGCTGCTCAATCACCATGCGGCCATCCGGCAGGAAGGTCACAGGCCCGGACAGGTTCATGGTCAGGGGATAACTGTGCTGGTTGTGCGAACCGTCCAGCGTAATGTGCATGTACGGCGCATCCAGATACAGGTTCACATCTGCGCGGAACTCCGGCCCGTTATCGGTCGGCACAATCCAGCCGGGAATCAGGCCCTGACGGTCGATTTCGTCATACACATAACTGCCATCCGGGTTCTGTTTGCCGCAATAGTTGGCGGCATCCGTGGGCCAGGCCACACAGTTGTAACGCATCCGCATGTACTGGGTTTCGGTCGGCGTTTCTTCGTCGATCAAGCCCAGAATCTTGACCTTGAGGGTCACCGAGGAGGCCTGGATCAGGGTTGGATAGAGCCCCACCCGTACTGCCTGCATTTCGTCACCGGACACCGGGTCCGTGTAGGTCGCGGTACCGAAGACTTCCGAGTTCAATCCGCCGACAACATGAATGCCGCACTGCTCTGGCAAAGCACAGATCAATGATGGGTCGGTCAATCCACCCTCACTGCCGTCATCGCCTTTACTGGTGTCGATAATCAACGCTGTCGTATTGGCACCCGGCACGCCACCCTCATAACCCGGCTCACCACTATCGAAACGGCCATTACCGTTAAGGTCTGCGGTGGGCAGATTACGCAGCGGCTGGAACACGGAATCCGTCACCGCCGCACCAGTGAAATGCAGGTGCATGTTCGGACCGCCCATGTCCGCATCCGGGGCTCGCAGTGTGGCGGTTTGCAAACGCTTGCCGGATACAGAACAAATCGCCTCACCACTGCTGCAGTCATTGGGCTGCTGGGCACCGGTGCCGTTCACACTCATCAGGAGATAACGGTAGTTTCCGCCTTCCTCCCATGGCTCATCCGGCGTGAAAACCAGACTGCGAGCCCCCACTTCCAGCTTCCCGGTCACACCGGATTCGCAGTTATATTTGCGCTTGTCGCCATCCATGTAACGAATCGGCAGGCCGTTTTGGTCGGATTCCACCTTTTCGACTCTGAAACTCCCTACGCCGCAGGCTTCGGAGTTTTCAAACACCACAGAAGCCGGATCAATATCCTGGGAGAAATTCACCCGGATAGAACGGTCTGCCGGCATTAACGGCACCGGATTACGGTCATCTTCCGTTTTGCCACCCTGACAGAAACCATGGTTACCCGCTTCGATTTCCCAGTGCTCGTTATCCGTTGCACAGGGGAAGCCGGGGTAAGAGGTCAGCACGATGGGCGGTGCGGTATCACCCACCACCGCCGGCAGCGTGAAGGTTTCATTGACCGGATTGAGGGAATTGCCGGCCAAATCCGTAACGCTGCCAGTGACAGCAACGGCGTAGTCGGTGCCCATGGCCAGATGTGCAGACGGACGAATAATCAGCGTCGCCCCATCCAGCTCCCAATCCATATCAACAGCAACGCCGCCACTGGTTAGCGTGACCGAATCACCGGCAACCAGCGTAGAGGGATCCAGTGGTTCGTTAAAATTCAGGATCACCGGGTCTCCCGGACGGGCCGTCGTTGCCACGCCATTACCATCGACAGCCGGCACCATGGATTGCAAGCTTGGCGAGGTCATGTCCGGTACTGGGGCAGGCGCGTTCTCCTGATCCGCATAGGACTTCATGTGGAAGCTGAGCAAACCGAAGGCGGTTTCCTGGCCCAGCACCTTCGGCTCCACCGCACCCACCGCATCGATTTCCATGCGGCCATCATTCACCAGCGCCATGCCGTTGAGCTCGACATGCATCAGGGTCTGGCTCAAACCGCCGTTGGCTTCCGGGTTTTCAGCGGTCATGGCCACGTCCATGAACAACCTCACCTGCTTGGGAGCCTGATGGGAATCGCTGTAGGGGTTGGGCACCAGATAGCCGGAGGCATCCGACAGGAAGGTCACGCTGATGGCACCAGTTTCGATACCCGCAGGCACATCGCCGCCAACCTTGACCTCAATATTGCTGCCGGTGAGCAAGCTGTTACGGGCAATCCGCAACGGAGACACGTCCGGGTAGTTAGGCAGAAACGCCAACTCGGCATGCACATCACCGGATTGCAGCGTGGCATCCCTGCCACCCAACAGGGTGGACTGGATCGGCACGCAGTTCATGGCCGCACCGGTCAGCTTGGCCAGCTGGGCACCGGGCTTATTGCAAGGATCGGTAGCCGCCGTGCTGGCAGGGACGACTTCCTGAACCAGAGTGGCACGGGGCATGGAATCACGCGCCGTCCAGGTCTGGGTATAACCTCCGGTCAAACCATCCTGGGTTGCTCCACGCACCGCATCCGTCAACTTGAGGGTATATTTCTTGCCTGCGACCAGGTCTGAGGTTGGGTCGATGGTGACCGCATTGCCTTTGACCAGCAGCGTGGCGGGGACTGTCCCTTCTGGCCCTTCCAGTTCCACCGTGCCTTCCACATCGGTATCACCATACACCAGCGAGGAGACCTCCAGCTTTTGGTTGAACTGCAGCCGAATCGTGGAGAAATCCATGAATTGAAGCTGACTGCCATCCGGAATGATCTTGCTGATCGCCAGGTCCGGCGAGAGCTGCTGCTCCGACAGGGGGCCATCAATGGACATCCGGGTAACGAAATCCAGCCCGCCGTCGTCAAACTGGGCCTCACCATTGCTGGTCTGGATATCGTTGAGCACCAACCGGTAATGCGTGGTCAGATCCAGCGGCGAGGCCGGCTGAATCACCACCCCCTTGCCACCACCCACCGATTGCGGTGCGCCCAGCGCCACCCGGTTATCTACGGTATCGTCACAGGCATCGCCCACTGACGGGCACTTCAGCAACATGAAGTTGCTGCCATCCACATTCACTTTGTGGGAAAAGCGCAGAATCAACGGCGTCTTTGGGGATACGCTGTCCTGGCCGTCATAGGGATAGCTGTAGTACACATCACCGATTTGCCAGTTTTCAAATGTGGGCTTGTCTCCGGCCTCGCCTCCACAGGCTGCCAGCAGGGCAGCGGAGGTGGCCAGGCATAACGCTTTCAGTTTCATGGTCATGCCTCCTAGAATTTCAGAGTGATAGAACCGCTGAAGACATGTACATCCCCTTCGGCTTCTACGGTTTCATAGGATTGTGGATACGCTGGCGAGCGCTGGTCGTAGAGATCAAACTCACGACTTTCCAGCTGCTGGTACTGATAGGCCAGATCCAGGCGCACCGGGAATGCCAGCACTGGCACCGACTTGTACTCTGCCGTCAGGCCCAGCCCCAGAATCCACTTGTCATTGTCCAGATAGTTCACTTCCAGTGAGCCATTGGACTCCATGGGCGATTCGCTGAACGCCAGGCCGCCGGTCACCATGTAAGTGTCATCGAGACGGAATTCACCGCCCACGCGGGGCACGACGATGTCCTTGAACTGCAGCTGATCCGGACCGCTGGCGTTCACCGCCTGATCCTTGATGGTGTCGCTTTCCAGTTCATCCTCAAGCGCCGACCACTGCTGCATTTCCAAGGTTACCCCAAGACGCCAGCGATCCCGGCCGTAGGCCAGACCGGCGGCGTAGATATTCGGTTGGTAGGAATCAATGGTGCTCACTGCCAGGCTCATGCCCGGGTCCAGCACCGTACCAGGTATAGTGATGGTGGAGTCCACCTTGGTGCTGGAATTGGAATAACCGCGGAAGCTGAATGCCGCCTCCAAACCATTCATCCAGCAATCGTCACTGTCGCCACAGAAGCTTTCACCGAAGTCCATGTTCAGGCCAAAAATCGGTCGCAATGACGGCACCGCAGAGACATTCAGGGTTTCATAGCTGGTCTTGCCGCCAAGGGTGGAGCTGGCAATCAGCTCGGCTTCCGAGTGCAACGTGATCCGGGCAGCAAAGCCCATATCCAGACCACGCCAGATCTGGGTGCCACCGCCCAGATTCAGAAACAGGGGCTGGCGACCATATTCCAGGTACTGGCCACCGGGTTCCGTGCCGGAAGAAAACGCCATCATTTCATCGCCGTATTTCTCTACCCCGAGCATGAAACCCAGATAGAGCGGATGGTCATACTGGGTAAGATTCGAGAGATCGGTCTTCATCCCCAGCAGCACTTGCTGGGAGGGCGCATCCTGAAGTACGTCCCCATCACGGGTGGTCATGAAAGGGCTGCCACTCACCGGGCTGGCACGCAGTTCATGGTCGGCGTGCATCAGACCGGAGGTCAGTACCCCCTGGCTCTCGCGGGCCAGATTGGCGGGGTTGTAGTAAGTCGCAGATACCTGACCATTGAACAGAGACAGCGCCTGGGCAGAGGCCACATCCGAAGGCAGCACACCATAGGTGGTACCGATATTCCCCATGCTTGCCATGGCCGGCAACGCAGACACAACCCCCAACCCGGCCAGAATGGCGGGCAGCACTTTCTTGTTTGTCATGTAGCTCTCCAGAGACTCACCCGAACGGGCTTTATTATTTTTCATCAAATAGCTAGGCAGAAAATTGCCCAAAACATGGTATTAACGTACCACTTTCCCGAAACATTACCTTACAACCAAGTCTCAATTCACCCCCAAAATTACATATATTCACATAAATAAACGCAGTAGATGCAAAAAGCTAATGCATTGGCATTAGTCGAATAATAAAGAGGCATTAGAGGAGCGAACTTGATTCAGAAAAAGCCAGTATGCACACGCATACACATCAAAGGAGAGAACATACAGAAACAGGCCCGAACCGCGTTAGCGTTTCCGGGTCAGCAAGATAACCGGCAGCAGCCCAAGCAGGACCAGGGTTAACGATGGGGCAGCGGCACGCTGCCACTCCCCTTCCGCCGTCAATTCATAGATTCTGACCGCCAGGGTATCCCAGCCGAAGGGACGCAACAGCAAAGTCGCCGGCATTTCCTTCATCACATCGATACCGACCATCAACAGCGCCGTGAACAGGCCGGGCAGCATCATTGGCAGGTACACCCGCCGCCCCACCTCTGCGGACGTGGCCCCCAACGTGCGGGCCGCCTCTACCAGGCCAGGCTTCACCTGCTGCAAGGCATTCTCCACGGGGCCGAAGGCCACTGCCAGAAAGCGCACCACATAGGCCAGCACCAGCGCCATCAACCCGCCTACCAATGGCACGGACCATCCCAACTGATGCAAGCCGTCCTGCACTGCACTGAAACTTACCATGATGCCCACTGCCAGCACCGAGCCCGGCAACGCATAGCCCAACGTGGCCAGCTGCACCGAGGCCGACACCATCCGCGAAGGTTGATGGCGTTTCACCCACGCCAGCCACCCGGCCAGCACCAGCACCAACGACGACGCCATGGCACCGAGCAGGAAGGTGCGCCACACCAGATTGGCAAAGCGCAGATCCACCCCCTGCAAACTGGTGCCAATCACCCAGTACAGCAACCGGGAGACCGGCAACAGAAACGCCAGGAAAAGCACCGTGAATGCAAAGCCACTGATCAACCAGGCGAGCCGGGGCCGAACCCGCATTACCCGCCGACCACCCAATTCACCGTAACGGGCACGGCGACGCCCACGCCGCTCCAGCATCAGCGCCACCAGCACAAACAACAGTAGTAGCGATGCCAGCTGCGCCGCTGCCTGCAGGTTGAACAGGCCGTACCAGCTTTTGTAGATGGCGGTGGTAAAGGTATCGAAATTGAACACCGACACTGCGCCGAAATCGGCCAGGGTTTCCATCAATGCCAGCGCCAGCCCTGCCGCAATACCGGGGCGCGCCATCGGTAGCGCCACCTTGAAAAAGGCTCGCAGCGAGCTGTCGCCCAGAATCCGGGCCTGCTCCAGCACAGCCCGGCCCTGGGCCAGAAAAGCCAGCCGCGCCAGCATGTACACATAGGGATAGAGCACCAGTGTCAGGGTCACCACTACCCAGAACGGGTGTCGTGCACTAAACCCTGACAGAGCGGGCCACCAGTCACGCAGCTGACTCTGGATCGGTCCGGCATAATCCAGCAAGTCCACCATGACGAAGGCCAGCACATAGGCCGGCATGGCCATGGGCAGAAACAAGGCCCATTCCAGCCAGCGACGGCCGGGGAAATCCAGCGTGGCAACGCACCAGGCCAGCGAGACCCCCAGCGCCAGCACGCCCACCGTCACCCCCACCATCAACAGCAGGGTGTTGCCCACCAGCCGCCACAACACCGTATCCAACAGGTGCTGCCAGGTCTCCCATTGCTGCTGGTGCCAGGCACTCAACAGCACCAGGATCGGCACCAGAACCAGCAACGCCAGTGCTACCGCACTGGCGCTACTGATTCCAGGGAAGCGACGCGTTGACAAAAAGCGGGACCTCACCGGTTAGCGATACCCCGCCCGATCCATCAGCTTCACCGCCTCAACCTGCAGGGCTCCGGCCACACTGACATTGAGGTCGTCTTCACGGAAATCACCCCAGGAGCGCACTTCTTCTGCCGGTTCCACAGTGGGATTCACCGGGTATTCCAGATTGATTTCCGCCAGCAGATGCTGGGCTTGCGGCTGGGTCATCCATTCCAGCAGGGCCTTGGCCTGCTCCGGATGCGGGGCGTATTTGGTCACCGCGCCACCGGAAATATTGATGTGCACACCACTCACCTCCTGGTTGGCCCAGAACAGGGACAGCGGCAGCTGCGGGTTATCACGCTTCATGCGGCCAAAATAGTAAGTATTCACTATGCCCACATCGCACTGCCCAGCGACGATAGCTTCCATCAGGGCGGTATCGTTGGAGAACACATCGGTGGCCAGGTTGCCCACCCAGCCACTGACCACGGCTTCCGCCTGCTCAGCGCCCAGGCGCTCAATCATGGTGGCAACCAGAGACTGGTTGTAGACCTTCTTGGAAGTGCGCAGACAAAGACGCCCTTTCCACTCGGGCTCCGCCAGCGCTTCATAGCTGGACAGGTTTTCCGGGTTCACCCGCTCAGTGGAATAGACAATGGTACGAGCCCGTTTGGTCAGACCAAACCACTGCTTGTTCGGGTCGGTGAAGCTATCCGGCACGTTGGCATCCAGCACCACCGATTCCACCGGCTGCAACAGTTCCATTTGTGCCGCATTCCACAGGTTGCCGGCATCCACGGTGATCAACAGATCTGCCGGGGTACGCTCACCTTCCGCCTGCAGCCGCGCTGCCAGAGCGGAGGCATTGTCCGTGATATAGCGAATGGTGATGCCCGTCTCTTCTGTATAGGCATCAAACACCGGTTTGATCAGATGGTCATTGCGGGAGGTATAGACCACCAGTTCGTTCTCGGAGGCAGGTTCTGAACAGCCCCACAGGCCCGCCAGCGCCACAACAGCACCAGCTACGACACCGATAACACGCATATCCCTTAACTCCAGTCCGGGGAATTCAAACAAGAATGATTCTTAATTGGTCTCGCAGTATGGCAGGTCTCTACGCCAAGCTCTAGCCAGAATTTTTCGCCAGATGCGGAGCCCGGGCCAGCACCGGCAGGTCCGCGCTTCTTCCCAGCGCCCGGTTAACGAAGAACCCCTTCACCGGCCCTCCCTGATTCACCATGCGCATGCCGGCATTACGCAACCAACGCAGCGGCAGGGCACGCTGCTCGAACAGCTGCTGGAAGCCACGCATGGCATTTTGCATGACCAGATTTTCGCCGCGGCGACGGCGTTGATAGCGCGCCAGCGCATGAGCATCCGCACAACCCAGCCCCTTTTCACAGGCCTGTCGTACTTCTTCTGCCAGCACCGCCGCATCCAGCAAGCCAAGATTCACACCCTGCCCTGCCAGCGGGTGAATCACATGGGCAGCATCGCCCACCAGCGCAAGGCCAGCAGCCACATACTGACTGGCGTGGCGCGGCTGGATCGGGAACACCGCACGCTCACTCAACAGGGTCACCTCACCCAGCGTATCCGCGACGCTCGCCTGCAGCTCCATGGCAAAACGTGCCGCATCGCACTGCTGCAATTCACGAATACGCTCAGGCCAGCCAGACCAGACAATCGAGCACTGTCGTTGCTCACCCTGGGCCGGATCACTGTACAGGGGCAGCAGGGCCAGCGGCCCGGATTCCATAAACACCTGACGGGCGCACCCACCGTGCGGCAAAGCCGTGCCAATGGTGGCGACCAGAGCATGATGACCGCTGTCGGAAGCGCCGCCACTGATTCCCGCCCAGTCACGCACCTGTGAGCGGGCACCGTCGGCACCCACCAGCAGATCCGCCTGCAGACGTTCATTGCCGCAGATTACGTCCCAACCCGTTTCACCGCGGCGCGCGCCCTCAACCGCAGCACCGCAACGCCAGTCCAGATTCGGCAGTGCTTGTGCCCGTTGATACAACGCCGCCGTCAAATGGCCATTTTCCAACAGCCAACCCAGTGTCTCGGCACCCGCTTCCTCGGCGCTGAAACACACCTCACCGGTACCGTCCTGATCCCACACCTGCATGGCGCTGTAGGGTTGCACCCGGCCCGGATCCAGACAATCCCAGACACCGGTGTTACGCAGTAACCAGTAGCTGGCTTCGGTCAGGGTGGACACCCGCAACTGGGCATCCCCCGTTGGCATCACCGGCACCGGCGCCCCATCCAGCACCGTCACCCGCAACCCGGCCTCCGCCAACAGCACCGCCAGCAACCCACCGGTCATGCCACCGCCAACGATAATGATGTGTTGTTCGTTAACGCCCGTCATAGATCCTTTCCAACACACGCAGACGCCATCAGGCAACCTCCGCCATTCAGCTATTGCTAAACCAAGTCACGAGAAGCGAGTTTCGAGTTGCGAAAAGCAAAACCGTTTTTCAGATTTTCGAAACTCGTTTCTCATAACTCGAAACTGTTGTTCCACCCCGCAACGCCGACGCCTCTCCGTAGCAAGGTTTCCGCTTTTGAATTCAGCTATTCGCTATTCACTGTTAACTATTAACTGCTTTTCAAAGCCCCATCGCCCGTTTCGCAAACCCACTCCGCAGCCCCGGCAGAATATCCAGCGCCACCAACCCCAACTGCCGACTATGGGCAAACAGCGGTTGCTGTACACGGAACAATTCCGGCACCCAACGGGATGCCTGACTGATCAGGGCCTGATCCTTTTCCCGTTTTTGCGCATAGGCCTGCAGGGTGGTCAGGCTGCCGGGCTGGTCACTGCCGCCGACAGTCTGTGCCAGCGCCAGCAGATCTCGCACGGTCAGATTGAATCCCTGCCCGGCTACCGGGTGCAGGGTATGAGCCGCATTGCCCACCACTACTGCGTGAGGAACCACTTGCGCACACGCCTCTGTCAGCACCAGCGGATAACGCTGCCGCTCGCCGATACCGGTGAGGCGCGGTGCCTCCGCCGGACAACGGGACTGCAACTCTGCCATTACTTCTGCCTCTCCCATGGCCATCCACTGCTCTACTTGCGAACGCGGACCGGTCCACACCAGAGCGAAACGCTGATCTGGCAGGGGCAAAAGGGCTAGCGGACCATCGTTGAGGAAACGTTCGTAAGCAATGCCGCTATGGGGGCCTGCCAGGGACAGGTTGGCAATCAGGGCATCATGCCCGGTGTCATGATCGCGGGCGCTGATACCCAGCCACTCACGGGTCTTCGAACGGGCACCATCGGCCGCGATCAGCAAGGGCGTTTCCAGGACATCACCACTGGAAAGGGAAACCTGATAGCCATGCTCCAGGCGACGAATGCCGGACAAGGTATCCGGTGCACGCACGGTAATGGCGTCATCACCGAACAGCGCCCCCAGCAACACAAAACCCAGCCAGCGGTTTTCCACCACCACCCCAAGCTGGTCGACGCCTTCTTCCTGTGCAGACATACGGGTCAACCCGAGCCGGGATTGTCGGGACACATGCACCGTGCCAATCCCAGCGGCGTGTTCACGAATGGCCTGACCCAGACCAAGATCATCCAATACCGCCAATGTGCCCGCCGACAGCGCAGTACTGCGCGCATCAAAGCTGGGAGTCAACGGCGGCGCTTCAGGCAACGTCAGCGGATGACTTTCCACCAGCACCACACTGCCTGCGCCATGGCGACGCAACAACAACGCCAGCATGGCCCCCGCCATCCCGCCGCCAACGATCACCAGAGGTTGTTGCGTCATTTCAATGTCCACTTTTACTGTAGGAGCGCCGCCTGAGGCGCGAACCCGAAGGGCGAGTTACTAGTTGCGAGTACCGAGTAACGAAAGGCTAAAAGCTCCGCTTTTCGAAACTCGCGACTCGTTACTCGAAACAGGCTATGCAACCCCGCCACTCCGACGCGGCTTCGTAGCAGGGTTTTCGCTTTTGAAGTTAGCTGTTAACTGTTCACTATTAACTGTTAACTACCCTCAACCGCCTTTCATCAAGCGCTCAATCTCCGCCACATCCTTCGGCACCTCGTGAGTCAACACCTCACAGCCGTCCTTGGTGACGACCACATCGTCTTCGATGCGAATGCCGATGCCGCGCCACTGCTCATCCACTGTGTCGTCATCCGGCGCCACATACAGGCCCGGCTCCACCGTCAAAGCCATACCCGGCTCCAGCTGGCGCCACTGATCCTGCACCCGGTAATCGCCCACATCATGCACATCCAGCCCCAGCCAGTGCCCGGTGCGATGCATGAAGAAACGACGGTAGCCTTCGGTTTCGACCAGTTCGTTGAACTCACCCTTGAGCAAGCCCAGATCCAGCAAGCCCTGGGTAAGAATGTTCACCACCTGCTCGTGGGGCACATTCCAGTGATTGTCCGGGTGGGTCGCTTCAATCGCGGCATACTGGCTGGCCAGCACCAGTTCATAAAGCGCTTGCTGGGGCTTGCTGAAGGAACCATTCACCGGAAAGGTACGGGTAATGTCCGAAGCGTACATCTCCAGTTCACAACCTGCGTCCACCAATACCAGATCGCCCTCTTTCAGCTTCTGACGGTTATCAATGTAATGCAGGATGCAGCCATTGGCCCCGCCCCCCACAATGCTCGGGTAGGCCGGGCTGCGCGAGCCGTGACGCATGAACTCGTGGATATATTCCGCCTCCAGCTGATATTCCATCATGCCCGGCTTCACCGCCTGCATCGCTCGCACATGGGCCCCGGCAGAAATGCTTGCGGCTTTGCGCATCAGCTTGATTTCAGCCGCCGACTTGAACAAACGCATGTCATGCAGATGGTGCGCCAGCGCCACAAATTCACCCGGCGGCTGGGCACCGGAACGTACCCGGTCACGGATACTGTTCACCCAGCCCATCAGACGGCGATCAAATTCCGCATCCATGCCCAGGTCGTAGTAGACCCGCTCACGGCCTTCCAGCAGCCCCGGCAAAATTTCGTCGATATCTCCGATGGGGAAGGCATCATCCGCGTCGAAGTCATTCACCACCCCTTCCGGCCCGGAACGATAGCCATTCCAGATTTCCATGGTGCGGTCCCGCTCCCGGCAGAACATCACGTACTCGCCGTGCTCCCGGCCCGGCATCAGTACCATCACCGCTTCCGGCTCATCAAAGCCGGTGAGATACCAGAAATCACTACTGGGACGGTAGGGATACTCCACATCCCGGTTACGGATGTGTTCCGGTGCAGCCGGCAGAATGGCAATACTGTTGGGGCCCATGATGCCCATCAATTCCTGACGGCGACGGGCAAATTCCTGGCGATTGATGCTCAAAATCCCTCCTGAATATGCGGGAGACGATGTAATCAGTGCTTGGTCGGTGGCGCCGGCGGTGTCTCGCCTGACTTGGCTTGCGGGCGCATGACAAGCTCAGTGTAAATCATCAGTGCCGCCATGCGGCAATGCTCGGCCACTTGCTCGAACATGTCCTCTTCCTCGTCCCCGGATTCATCCGGCGTTTCCACCTGGCTGATGGCAGCCAGATCGGACAAAGCCTCTTGAATGCCCTGCGACAGATCCTTGTCATGGGTATTGGCAGATCCGGTACCAAAGCCGACCAGAAAGCCCTCGCACCATTGGGCAATAGCGGCTACCCGCAGCCCCAGATCTTCCTCATCACCCGGCAATAGCAGGTGAAGCTCCAGCCCGGTGCCGGCAAACCCGCCCGCCAGCTCGTCACGAACCCCCACCAGCATGGCACCCAGTTCGGTGGAAAATTGCTGGCCCGGCTCAAAATCCACATGGGAAGCCAGCACCCCCAGCAACTCTTCATCGCGCCCGCCATGGCCGGTGGCCAACAAGCCGGCAGCCAGCCCCTGTAGTTCACTGGGAGAGTGAGCGATACCGGCCGCCGCCAGGGACTGGGCCAGTACCTCGAAATCAATCTGGTTGGACATGGGATGTTCCGTTATCTGCAGGCATCTCGGGCTTCCTGAAGAAAGCCATGAAAAGTGTGCGCTAAGTGGCTATCAGCATTCAATTTCGTTGACCCGTGTCAACCCCACACCTATAGTTGAAACAGCCTGTCAATCGGGAGGGGGTGCCAGCTTTTGGCAATTCCCGGTGAGGTGCAGGGGACGCGGGCCTGTAACCGGCCCACACCTTAGGCGAACCACGACCATTTTGCCATGACGACGGAACAACAACTAAAGCAACTGGAAACCCGCGTCGATGAACTGTTGCGAATCAGTTCGCGGCTGCGTCAGGAAAATCTGGCCCTTCATGAACGGGAGGCCAAACTGGTGGAAGAACGCGCCCAGCTGCTGAAGAAGAACGACGTAGCCCGTAACAAGGTCGAGGCGATCATTTCTCGCCTGAAATCCCTGGAGCAGGAATCCTGAGCGTGGCATCCTGCCACTTCTTACCCATCTAGCAATCGCGGTGCCTTGGAACATGTCTAACGAAAACTCCCTGGTGATCCACCTTCTCGACAAGGAGTATCGTGTTGCCTGCCCGGAAGGCGAGCAGGACAACCTGCTGGCGGCCGCCCGCTATCTGGATACCCAGCTGCGCGAAGTCCGTGATGCCAATGTGATCGGTCTGGAGCGGATCGCGATCATGACCGCCCTGAACATGAGCCACGAATTGCTCAATGCCCGCAAGAATGCTGGTCAGGATTCCGAGAGCGAAGCCCGCGTGCAAGCCTTGCTAGGCCGCCTGGAAGACGAAATCCAGGCCTTCGAAGACGCCCGCCGCAAGCTGTAACCGCCCCATCGCTGGCTTCAACCGAATCTCAGAAGCGAGTAACGAGTTTCGAGTTGCGAAAACCTCACATTCTGCCCACGGCTGTCGCCTTTCGAAACTCGCGACTCGTTTCTCGAAACCAATCCTTTGCCACCCTTTAACGCCATGTCGGAGATTGCCTTTCGGCAATTTCCAACCTGCGCGGCTTCGTAGCAGGGGTTCCGCTTTTGAATTCAGCTGTTAACTATTCACTATTAACTGTTAACTGCCTTTCTGCCCTGTCAAGACTGTCGCCCACTCACACCACTGTTATAATGACTTCGAGTGTTTCCTGGCTCGTACGCCAGAGGGCCATGTCCCTGAGCCGATAACGTAATACCCGGAGGCAAATATTGCCGTGTCCGTGTGCATGTCCGCCCAATGAGCGGAAAGCCTGAGGGCAAGGTTGATGCCGCCACCTTGAACCATACGGTTCAAGGGTCAAGCCCGCAGCGGCGGACCGGGAAGCACCCTTTATTTCTTTGCCAGATGCCTGACGCTCGAGGCCGGATGCCTGAACAACAGCCACTCTCGCCAGCACAACGACAGCAGCGTCAGCAGTTGCGCCGACAACTACGTCAGCGTCGCCGGCAACTGACCGCAGGCCAGCGCCGTCGCGCGTCCCTGCGCACTGGTCCCGCCCTTGCCCGCGCCCTGCAGCACCGTCCTGCCCACCACATTGCCCTGTATCTGGCAAATGAAGGTGAGCTGGATCTGATGCCAGCCATGAGCCATCCACGTCTGCACCACTCCAGCACTTATCTTCCCTGGCTGGACCCGCTGCGTCCGGGGCATCTGCGTTTTCGCCTCTGGCAAACACGTCACCCCATGCGCCCCAACCAATACGGCATTGCTGAACCCGCCCTGCTCAAGCGAGGCCGAGCCCTCTGGGCGCTGGACGTGATTTTGCTACCGGCGGTGGCCTTTGACCGTGCAGGGTATCGAATGGGAATGGGAGGAGGATATTACGACCGCACGCTAGCGGATCTGGCAAGACGACCGCGTCGTCCCAGACTGTTGGCGGTAGGTTATGATTTTCAGTGTGTAGAGGAAGGCGCGCTACCGCTGGCCCCGTGGGACCAGCCGGTAGATCAGATCGTTACTGCTGGCTCTGAGTGACCACAATGCCTGCACTGTCAGCGTAATGCTGATAATCAGGCTCATTGCCACCGTGGGTAATGCTGCTGACCAGCACTCCCAGCCCGAAAACGATTGCCAGTAGCACCAGGGCGTCCGGCTTCTTTTTCATTTTTCTATTCCCCAAAGTGGTACAGCTGTCAGAAAAATCTGACCTAAAAGTATTAACAGGACAGTCACTGTAATCGTAATGACCGTCAGAAAATGCCAACCGGGTCAAAATTTGACCATTCAAACAAGTAAAGTCAAGTAGTTACCCGCTTCTGTTGACGCTTCTTAACAGAACTACGTCATAACCCTTGGTCAACTGGTTCACAAAATGCATCTAGATGCATAGTCATGAACAGCCAAGGCGTGAAAAACAGCGTGCCCGGGGGTGTGTGACCACCCACTGCCTACCCGGTTCCCGAGGAAACCGCGTTTAATTAAGAAAAAGTCGATAGGCTGGATTGTCGCTCTCTTCCACCATGGGATAAGGCACTTTCTTCAAGTCGGCCAACAACTGGCCACCTTTACCCTCTTCCACCTGGAAACCCACCAGCACCCGGCCGTAGGCTGCACCGTGATTGCGGTAATGGAACAGGCTGATATTCCATTTGCCGCCCAGCGACTGCAGGAACGCCATCAGGGCTCCCGGACGCTCCGGGAATTCCACCCGGAACAGCCGCTCGTGCAGATCCTGCCGGGAAGTATGCCCCCCGACCAGATGGCGAATATGCAGCTTGGCCATCTCGTTGCCGCTCATATCCACCACCGGATAACCCTTGTCGGTCAGCTCCTGCAGCAACGCCTGCAGCGCCTTTCCTCCGGGCTTGAGCTGAATCCCCACAAAGATGTTGGCCTGCCGATCATCACTATAGCGATAGTTGAACTCGGTGATACCACGGCGCCCGAGGGCTTGGCAGAAGGCGCGGAAGGCTCCCGGTTTCTCGGGAATGGTGACGCCCAACAGGGCCTCACGCTGCTCACCCAGCTCGGCGCGCTCGGAGACATGGCGCAAACGATCAAAGTTCACATTCGCCCCACTCTGGATCGCCACCAGCGTCTTGTCCTTCACGCCATGTTTCGCCACCCAGTTTTTCAGACCCGCCAGCGCCAGCGCCCCGGCAGGCTCACAGATGGCTCGGGTATCTTCGAAGGAGTCCTTGATCGATGCACAGATCTCATCGGTGGTGGCGGTGACCACCTCGTCCACATTGTCCTTGAGGATCTTGTAGGTTTCCTTGCCGATTTGCTTTACTGCAACGCCATCGGCAAACAAGCCTACTTCCTTGAGAATCACGCGGCGCTTGTTATCCATCGCCGCCTTCAGACAAGCCGCATCTTCCGGCTCCACCGCGATGATCTTCACATCCGGACGCACGTACTTTACGTAGGCGGCGATGCCCGCCGCCAGGCCACCACCACCCACCGGAATGAAGATGGCATCCAGATCGCCGCTGAGCTGTCGCAGCAATTCCATGCCCACCGTTCCCTGGCCCGCAATAACATCGGGGTCATCATAAGGGTGCACAAAGGTCAGCCCCCCTTTTTCCTCCAACACCCGAGCATGAGCCAGCGCCTCATCGAAGCTATCGCCATGCAGTACCGCCTTGCCACCATGATTGCGCACCGAATTCACCTTGATGTCCGGCGTGGTACGCGGCATCACGATAGTGGCCTTGACCCCCATGGAGGTAGCGGCCAGCGCCATGCCCTGAGCATGATTACCGGCTGAGGCACAAATCACGCCACGGTCCAGCTGCTCCTGGCTGAGCTGACACAGCTTGTTATAAGCACCACGCAACTTGAAGGAGAACACCGGCTGCAGGTCTTCCCGCTTGAGCAGTACCCGGTTGCCAATTCGCTTGGAAATCAACGGCGCTGCATGAATGGGCGTTTCCACCGCCACGTCGTAAACGCGTGATTGCAGTATCCGTTTGACGTATTTGTCCAGCATGTAGGCTTCCGGGTTGGTCAGTGCACAAGGATGACAGAAGCGTCATAGTCTAGGGCTTGGCATGGGGAATTGCGATAGGTCGGGGTCGAGTCCACGCCCTTGCTGCCCTATAATTCCGGCTCATCACACACTCATCAGCATGACAGGACAGGCTCATGGATCAGGATGCGCTGAAGAAGCAGGTGGCCGAAGCGGCCCTGCGCTTTGTGCCCGAAGGCGAATACATTGGTGTCGGCACCGGCTCCACCGCCAACTTTTTTATTGATGGCCTGGCCACCATGAAAGACCGCATCAAGGGCGCTGTTGCCAGCTCTGAAGCGACTGCCGAACGCCTCAAGGGCCATGGCATCGAGGTGGTATCTCTGAACGACGTAGACCGCCTGCCCGTGTATGTGGACGGTGCTGACGAAGTGAATGCCCACCGGGAGATGATCAAGGGCGGCGGCGGCGCACTGACCCGCGAAAAGATTGTTGCTGCAGTAGCCGATCAATTCATCTGCATCGTGGACGGTTCCAAGCAAGTGAAACGCCTGGGCAAGTTCCCGCTGCCGGTGGAAGTCATCCCCATGGCTCGCTCCCATGTAGCGCGCAAACTGGTCGCACTGGGTGGCCAGCCGCAATATCGCGATGGTTTTGTCACCGATAACGGCAACATCATCCTCGATGTTCACAACCTTGATATTCTCAACCCCATCGAGCTGGAAGAGAAAATCAACAACATTGTCGGCGTGGTCACCAACGGCCTGTTCGCCAAGCGTCCGGCCAATGTAGTGCTGGTAGGCGAAAACGGCAGCGTGAATCAGTATTAAAGCGACGCAACACGCCTGACACAAAAAGGCCCCCCCTTGGCTTCAGCAAAACACTCTCTATAACCCGCTGTAGGAGCACCGCTTGAGGTGCGAACCTCGCGGAGCGAGGCGACCGAAGGGAGATGGTTTCTTCACAGACCCGTCGAGCCCGGAAATGCCTGATCGCCCTGCGGTCGATTCCGTGCTTCGCACGGTTCGCACCTCAAGCGGTGCTCCTACAGCGGCTTCGTAGAAACTCCGGAATCTGCGGAACTTTTCGACCTTTCTTAATCCAATCGAGCGTAGCTCGTAGCTCGTAGCTCGTAGCTTACGGCTTTTTATTCAGATCACGGATCATGTCGTCACGGCGCTGCTGGATGCGATTATGCAGATCCTGTTGGCGAGCATTGGATTGTTCACGCTGGGCATCCCGATGATCTTGTAACTGCTGCTGCTCACGATCCCACTGTTCCTGCCGCAAGTAGTCAGCAGTTTCAGAAGTGTTCGAACGCCCTTTCTCCGTCTCCGATTCTGCCGCGCTAACAGGCGACACAACCAAAGCTGCCACCAACAAGCTCGCAGCAATGAACGGAATATTTCTGTTCACTTCCATGACGTCCTCCCGGATCACAGTCATAAAGGAGACTCTGAATAACACTTTGCATGCCAGCGCGGGAACGCCGCCCCGCAGTTATCGCTCACCCCACTATGCCATAACAGCGTCGTCAACACGTGAGGCCAGCCACTGCTCTTTCGGATGTCTCTCCTTGCCGCTGCTTTCTCGTTCGCCGCTATGCAGGAAGCATAAAAAAGGCCGCTAACAAGCGGCCTTTATTATGCTTCCTGGGAATTAATCCCAGAAGTTATACCACGGCTTGGCTTTGGCATTAGCCTTGGCTTTCACTTCCGCTTCTTCCGCATCGACTTCAGCCTGAGCGTCCACTTCCGCTTGAGCACCAGCTTCGCTGGCGCGCTGCTTGGCGTCTTCATGACGCTGCTTGGCAGCAGCCTTGTTTTCTTCCATTTTTTCCATAGCGGCATCACGTTTGCCGCGAGCCTCATCTTCCATGCGCTTGCCATGGCCTTTCATTTCTTCGCCATGCGCTTCCGCATCGTCCATCATTTCATCGCGCTTGGCCTTGGCATCGTCTTTCATTTTTTCATGCTTTTCTTCCATGGCCTTTTTCTGAGCTTTGGCATCGGCCTTGGCTGCATCACGCTTGTCACGCACTTCCTGCTCTGCCGCCTTGGCATCCGCATCAGCATTGACCGCTGCATTGATCCCCGCATTCAAATCAGCAACGGCAACCTGGCTCATCATTGCTGCACCGGCAGTCATTGCCAGCCATATTTTCTTATCCATGCTTTTCTCTCCTTGATTCACGCCTGAATGACGCAAATGTTGTGGTTCAATCCTCGCCAAATACCATGTGCCAAACCCCGATTCACCTCAAGTAACAAACAGTAAAATCGGGAACCAGGTCAGCATCAGCCTAAATACTGATCAATAATGGCAAAGATCTTCTCACGGAAATCTGCATGTTCATTGGCAAGCTGGTGTCGTGCACCGGGTAATATGTGAATCCGCGGCTCATTGAACTTGCTTCGGATCACATTCAGGTTGTACCGCCAATCCACCGTCTCATCCAAATCCCCCTGAATCACAATTGGCGAGACATGAATGTGTGACACCTTTTCAAAACCGGGAAGCCATTTTTTCAGCGCACTCACCCAGATCGCCGAGACACGACGCGCCTGCAAAGGGTCCTTGTTTTCCAGAAAATCCAGAAAGTCAGGATCATTGGAATTGATCGAAAACACCCGCTTGATGCTATTGGCAAAAGGACTGATCAGCGTATGCAGCCAGCGGCCCGTGCCCCATTTGAATGGCCGCACCAGCGGTGCCAACAGGATAACGTGCTCGAAGGGGTTGTCTTCCCCTTCTCCTCTGCTGGCCAGATAATCCATCACGATGGCACCACCGGTGCTCTGCGCAATAACGTTCCAGGGATGAGGAAAGTGGTTGCCCGCCAATGACAGACACTGCTCAAGCACACTTCGGTAAGTGAGGAAATCGTCAATCACTGCCTGCGGGCCAGAACTTAACCCATGACCAGGCAAATCATAGGCCAGCACGGCGTAGCCCAGCTCCAATACGTGGCCAATAACATGCCGGTACAACCCAACGTGATCAAAGTAACCATGACATACCAACACCGTCCCACGGGGGGCAGGGGGGCGCCACGCATGCACTGAGATCTGGTGGCCTGCGGCTTCAAAATAACCAAAGCCATGCTCCAGGCTCGGCAGACTCTCGGCAAAGTTCAGCCCATAGTAGGCAATATAGCGCTGGCTTGACTCATCCAGCGGGTCAAACGCTTCCCAGTTCAGCGGTGTCCAGTGCTGCTGGATGTGCTCTCGATCAAAAGGGTTGTCCATGTGAGGCCAGGGTCTCCACGGTTTGCTCACGGCGTTTCCTGATAATACGGCCCCAGCCGCATAGCCGAAAGGACAAGGAATGACGCGGTGACCTACTCAGCCGCCATTCGAAGATCCATACAGGGCCATACCATGCACTTCACCAGTCAGACGCTGGACGCACTGCCAAAGCGAACCCGGACAAACCTGATCAATAGTCTTTCCGGTTTCAAAAGCGCCAATCTGGTGGGCACCCGCAGCGGCAGCGGCCAGGAAAACCTGTGCATCGTCAGCTCCTGCTTCCATCTGGGTGCAGACCCGGCCTTGATGGGTATGATCATCCGTCCCCACTCAGTTGACCGGCACACCCTCGAATATCTGCAGGAAACGGGTTGCTACACCATCAACCACGTACATGAAGGAATCATCGCTGCCGCCCATCAAACCTCCGCCCGCTATTCCCGTGAGGTTTCCGAATTTGAGGCTACCGGACTGACGGCAGACTACCACCACGATTTTCCGGCGCCCTTTGTGCAGGAAGCAAGGATTCGGCTGGGCATGAAAGTGGTGGAGATTCAGGATCTGGCGGTGAATGGCACGGTGCTGGTCATCGGTACCATCGAGCATGTGCTGTTACCCACGGGATTGATGGGTGAGGATGGCTATGTGGATGTAGAACAAGCGGGCACTGTCACACTGTCAGGTCTGGACAGCTATCACCTCACAAGGAGACAAGGGCGCTGGCGCTATGCCAAACCCGACCGCACGCCACAGAGAATCAATGAGTGAACATGGGCTCCGGCATCGGCTGCTGTAACGCCAGCGCGGCCCACCAGGCAGTCAATGCCAGAATCGGCAAGGACAACAACAGCCCCCACAGCACCAACCGGTTGGCCCACGGATTGAGCTCGCGATGGCTGAGCGCAAAACACTGCGAGGCGGGCACCGGCAACAGCAAGATGGCAAAGCCCCATACCCACAATCGCTGCCCAAAGGCAGTAATCATCAGTGTCAGCCACCCCATCCACATCAACCCGACGCCTACCGCCGAGAGCATGGCCAACGGCAGGGCGACCCATTGATGCTGGGTATAAAACTCGAGGAAGACGTTCAGCATGGAAATTCCTGATTCATGACACTTGGCCATATTCTCCGCGCTGTTCGCTGTGGGTCAATATCAGCAGGCGTTCGTCTTGCGCTGCATCAAAGAACCACAGGAAAAAGAAACTTTCTCTGGCCATCAACCTCTAACCCGCTACCAGGTGAATTGATACAAGGGAAAGACCATGAAAGATTTGCTTCGCTCGGGGCTGCTGGCAGCCAGCGTTACTCTTATTGCGGCCTGCTCCAACGGGATCGGCAACGAAACAGGAGCTCAAGCCATGCCCAGCTTCGAACAACTCAGCGGTGAGCCGTGGCAGGTACAGAGCCTGAACAGCAAACCTGTCGGCAATGCCACCGTGACTCTGGTCTTTCCCGAGGCCGGCAAGCTTGCCGGGCGCGCCGCCTGCAACAATTACATGGCTACCTATAGCGACGATGGCCAGCAGTTCACCATCCAGCCCGGCGGCATGACCATGAAGGCCTGTATGCCTCCACTGATGGAACTGGAATCGCAGTTCATGGATGCCTTGAAAGGTGTCGACACCGCGGTCTTGAATGATCTGGGTGAGCTGGTACTGAGTGGTGAAGGGGTGGAGATCAAGGCGACGCGGTAATAGTTTTGAGTTGCGAGTACCGAGTTTCGAAAGGCCAAACTCCAAATCTCGCGCCAGGGTCAGGTTTTTTGATTTTCGAAACTCGGTACTCGAAACTCGTCTCTGGAATCCTTACCTCGCTTAGGCTCGGATCGCGACCACGCTCGTGATTCGCTGCGCTCACCCCTCCGGGGCCGCACTCCGTGCGTTACTCCGCTACGCTACGTTCCTACAGCGGCTCCGAACCAACCTCTTCCTGGTTTACCTCCGCAACAAAAAAGGCCGCACCCATATTCGGGCGCGGCCTTTTTGTTGTTCGCTGGCAACCACCTCAACCGCGCTATTGCAAGGTGCGTGGTGCCCTTCTGCGTGGCTTACTTGACGCGGGGGTCCAGATCGCCGGCAGCGTAACGCTCGAACATGGTCTCCAGGTTGATCGGCTTGATCTTGCTGGCGTTGCCGGCGGTACCGAAAGCTTCATAACGGGCGATACAGATATCGCGCATGGCAGTGACCGATTCCTTCAGGTATTTGCGCGGATCGAACTCGGCGGTGTTACCTGCCAGGAAGCGACGAATCGCACCGGTAGAGGCCAGACGCAGGTCAGTGTCGATGTTCACCTTGCGCACGCCGTGCTTGATACCTTCCACAATTTCTTCCACCGGCACCCCGTAGGTTTCCGGAATCTCGCCACCGAACTCGTTGATGATGGCCAGCCATTCCTGCGGCACAGAAGAAGAACCGTGCATTACCAGGTGGGTGTCCGGAATACGCTGGTGGATCGCCTTGATCTGGTCGATGGCCAGGATGTCGCCGGTGGGCGGACGGGTGAACTTGTAGGCACCGTGGGAGGTACCAATGGCGATGGCCAGGGCATCTACCTTGGTCTTCTGTACGAAGTCAGCCGCTTCTTCCGGATCGGTGAGCATCTGGTCGTGGGTCAGTTTGCCCGCGGCACCGATACCGTCTTCTTCGCCGGCTTCACCGGTTTCCAGGGAACCCAGACAACCCAGCTCGCCTTCCACGGATACGCCACAGGCGTGAGCCATTTCTACGGTGCGACGGGTCACGTCTACGTTGTACTCATAATCGGTGGGCGTCTTGCCATCTTCACCGAGAGAGCCGTCCATCATGACTGATGAAAAACCCAGCTGGATAGAACGCTGGCACACGGCCGGGCTGGTACCGTGATCCTGATGCATGACCACAGGGATATGCGGAAACTCTTCCACTGCAGCCAGGATCAGGTGACGCAGGAAGGGAGCACCAGCATATTTACGCGCGCCGGCAGAGGCTTGCACGATCACCGGGGAATCGGTCTTGTCTGCCGCTTCCATGATGGCGCGCATCTGTTCCAGGTTATTCACGTTGAAAGCCGGAACGCCGTAGCCAAACTCGGCTGCGTGATCCAACAGCTGACGCATGCTTACTAATGCCATTTTCGTTTCCCCTTCGTCTATTCCTGTGCAGGACGACTACGCCCTGCCTTGAAAACCCGTCAAACGTCCGACTTCAGGCGTCCGACCTTGAATCAATCTTTCGCCCGTGCTTCCAGCATGGCTACCGCCGGCAGCACCTTGCCTTCCACGAATTCCAGGAAGGCACCACCACCGGTGGAGATGTAGCTGATCTTGTCGCTGATGCCGTACTTGTCCACGGCGGCCAGGGTGTCACCACCGCCAGCGATGGAGAAGGCATCGGAATCGGCAATGGCTTCCGCCATTTCACGGGTGCCTTCGCCAAACTGATCGAATTCGAATACGCCCACCGGACCGTTCCAGATGATGGTCTTGGCCTCTTTCATCAGCGCGGCAACGATGTGTGCTGTCTGCGGACCGATGTCGAGGATCATGTCATCCTCAGCCACTTCATCTACCTTCTTGGTAACGGCTTCGGCTGACTCGGCAAATTCCTTGGCGGTGACAACATCCACCGGAATCGGGATGTGTACCTTCTCGGCAATCTTGTTTGCCGCCTCAATCAGATCAGCTTCGTACAGGGACTTGCCCACCGGGTGACCGGCTGCCGCCAGGAAGGTGTTGGCAATACCGCCACCCACTACCAGCTGATCCACTTTGTCAGACAACGCTTCCAGCACTTCCAGCTTGGTGGACACCTTGGAACCACCAACGATGGCGACCAGGGGTTTCTCCGGGTTCTGCAGCGCCTTGCCCAGTGCATCCAGTTCGTTGGCCAACAGAGGGCCAGCACAGGCCACCGGCGCAAACTTGCCAACCCCATGGGTAGAGGCCTGGGCACGGTGTGCGGTGCCGAAAGCATCCATTACATAGATATCACACAGCGCCGCCATCTTTTGTGACAGCGCCTCATCATCTTTCTTTTCGCCGTTATTGAAGCGAACGTTCTCGCACAGCACCACCTGACCGGCGTCGACGTCAACACCGTCCAGCCAGTCTTTTACCAGCGGCACTTCACGGCCCAGCAACTGACCCAGGTGCTCTGCCACCGGCTTGAGAGAGAATTCTTCAGCGTATTCCCCTTCCGTGGGGCGACCCAGATGAGACATCAGCATCACCTTGGCGCCGGCCTTGAGGGCATGCTCAATGGTCGGCAGGGAGGCACGGATACGGGCATCGCTGGTGACCTTGCCGCCTTTCACCGGCACGTTCAGGTCTTCACGGATCAGAACGCGTTTGCCTGCCAGATCCAGGTCGGTCATGCGCTTGAAGTTCATCGTTCTCTTACCTCATTCAGGCCACCCACGGGGGTAGCTGTATGTCGATCAGTGTTGCTTTGATTCGGCCATGGCAGCCACCCAGTCGAGCAGGCGGCAGGCATAGCCCCATTCGTTGTCATACCAGGCCACCACCTGAACCATATCGCCCTGCACCCGGGTCTGGGTCACATCGACGATGGCGGATTCAGGGCGGTGGTTGAAATCCACACTCACCAGCGGGGCGTCATTGTAGCCAATCAGGCCATCGGACGCTGTTGCCTGCTGGTATAACCATTCATTGAGACCCTTGGCATCCGGGGTCTGTTCCAGACGCAGGGTCAGTTCCACCATGGCCACGTTCAGCGTCGGCACGCGGATCGAGCTGCCGCTGATCTTGCCTTCCAACTGCGGCAGCACTTGCTGCACCGCGCCGATAGCACTGCTGGTGGTAGGCACGATGTTCTGCGCTCCAGCCCGCCCCCGGCGCGGATCCCGGTGGACATGATCCAGCAGGGTCTGGTCCGAGGTATAGGCATGGATTTCTTTCATCAACACCTGCTGCACCCCGAAGCTGTCATCCAGTCGCGAGAGCAGCGGGGCAATACAATGGGTGGTACAGGAGCCCGCCGACAATACCTTATGGTCGGCGGAAACCGTTTTATGGTTCACGCCGTACACCACCACTTGATCCGCCTGATCAAACGGCACGGCACCAATAATGACTTTTTTGGCGCCTGCCTGAAGGTGGCGCGATGCACCGGCATGGCTCCGGAAATGGCCGGAGCATTCCAGCACCAGATCCACATCCATCTCACCCCAGGGCAGCAGCTCCGGCTTCGGCTGCTCCAACAGACGCGGCGCCTGCTGACCGATACGCAGCATGCCCTCGATCAGTTCCGCCGGCTCCGCCAACCGCCCATGGGTGGTGTCGTAGCGGGTCAGGTAGAGCAGGTCTTCCGGCCGGCCCTTGTCGTTGATTGCCACCAGACTGAAAGGTGCCTGCCAGCCAGCGCCCTCGCGCTCGGCAAGGGCACGGACAAAGGAGCGACCGATCCGGCCGTAGCCGTTGATAGCCACTCTCATAGGCGCTCAGCCAAAAGCATTTTCACCACAGAGGTCACGGAGAACACAGAGTAAAAACATTGCTGATGCCGACCGCAGTGCCGGCTGTTTATCTCGGTGACCTCTGTGCCCTCTGTGGTAAAACCGCCTTTCATTACAGAAGGCTCTCTACTGCCTGCTGTACCGCTTCGGCAGTAATGTTGAAGTGCTTGAACAGATCGCCGGCCGGAGCCGAGGCGCCAAAGCTGGTCATGCCGACCACTTTGCCGTCGAGCCCCACAAAGCGGTACCAGTAATCGGCAATGGCCGCTTCCACCGCCACACGGGCGCGTACAGAAGATGGCAGCACGCTTTCCTGGTAGGCCGCATCCTGGGCCAGAAACTCTTCCACGCAGGGCATGGACACCACGCGGATGTTCTTGCCGCTCAGTGCCTGGGCCGCATTCACCGCCAGCTCCACTTCGGAACCGGTGGCAATGATGATCGCGTCGGGGGTGCCTTCACCGGTCTGCAGCAGGGTGTAGCCCCCTTTTTCGATCTCGGCCAGCTGCTCGCTGCCACGCTCCATGCAGGGCAGGCCCTGACGGGAGAAGATCAGGGAAGACGGACCTTCCTGACGCAGAATCGCTTTTTTCCAGGAGACGGCGGATTCCACCGTGTCACAGGGGCGCCAGGTGCGCATGTTCGGCGTCAGGCGCAGGTTGGCCATCTGCTCAATGGGCTGGTGAGTCGGGCCATCTTCACCCAGACCAATAGAGTCGTGGGTATAGACCAGAATGTTGGGCTGGTGCATCAGTGCCGCCATGCGCACAGCGTTACGGGCGTACTCCATGAACACCAGGAAAGTGCCACCGTAAGGGCGCAGGCCGCCATGCAGACAAAGACCGTTCTGTACCGCGGTCATGCCGAATTCGCGAACGCCATAGTGGATATAGTTGCCGTTGGCGTCGTCTGCGGTAATGGACTTGCAGCCTTTCCAGATGGTGTTGTTGGAGCCGGCCAAGTCCGCAGAGCCACCCGCCAGTTCCGGCAACAGCGGGCCAAATGCATCCAGCGCGTTCTGGCTGGCCTTACGGGTGGCGACCTTCTCGCCTTTTTCCTGACACTCGCGGATATAGGCGTCGGCTTTTTCAGCGAAATCAGCTGGCAGCTCACTGGCCATACGGCGCTCGAACTCGGCAGCCAGTTCCGGGTAGGCCGCCTTGTAGGCATCGAAACGCTGTTGCCATTCGCTCTGGGCGGCAGCACCGGCATCGCAGGCATCCCAGGCATTCTTGATGTCCGCCGGGATTTCGAATGGGCCATATTCCCAACCCAGCTGCTTGCGGGTCAGGGCGATTTCTTCATCACCCAGAGCCGCACCATGACATTCTTCCTTGCCCTGCTTGTTAGGGCTGCCAAAACCAATGATGGTCTTGCAGCAGATCAGGGTAGGCTGATCCGGGTTGGCACGGGCGGTTTCGATGGCAGTGCGGATTTCTACCGGGTCGTGGCCGTCCACATTGGGAATGACCTGCCAGCCGTAGGCGCGGAAACGTTCTACGGTGTCATCGGTGAACCAGCCTTCCACCTCACCATCAATGGAAATGCCGTTGTCATCATAGAAAGCCACCAGCTTGCCGAGGCCAAGGGTACCAGCCAGAGATGCCACCTCATGGGAGATCCCCTCCATCATGCAGCCATCACCCAGGAAGCAGTAGGTGTTGTGATCCACGATGGTGTGGCCGTCACGGTTGAACTGACCCGCCAGCATTTTTTCCGCCAGCGCCATGCCGACAGCATTGGCAATACCCTGACCCAGCGGACCAGTGGTGGTCTCGATGCCAGGCGCATCGCCGTATTCCGGGTGACCGGCAGTGGGGCTGCCCAGCTGACGGAAGTTCTTGATGTCCTCAATGCTGACGCCGTAACCGGACAGGTGCAGCAGGGAGTACAGCAGCATGGAGCCGTGGCCGTTGGACAGCACAAAGCGATCACGATCGGCCCATTTGGGATCCTGGGGGTTATGTTTCAGGAAACCGCGCCACAGCACCTCGGCAATATCGGCCATCCCCATGGGGGCGCCGGGGTGACCGGAGTTGGCTTTCTGGACCGCATCCATGCTCAGGGCACGGATGGCATTGGCGAGATCACGGCTGGCGGGGGCACTGGACATGCAGGGCTCCAAACTGACTGGTGGCTGAAAAGGGGCGCTATTGTCCCTCATGCTCTGGCCGCGGGCAAATGCTGAACTCCGCTATCTGTCGGCTGGGGAGAAGTAAGCCCTTACAAAAGCCAGTTTCGAGTTGCGAGAGACGAGTTTCGAAGATCCCAAACCCGCATTTTGCCTTTCGAAACTCGCTTCTCGTCACTCGCCCCTCCCATTCCACGCACCAGGAAGCAGCAAGGCCCGCCGGTTTTGCGTGATGCGTGGGGCGTGCAGCGGGTTGAGGTAACGCCAAAACCTATATCAATTTATTTTGATTTAGGTTTTCAATGCGCTAGACTTCGCCCTTATGAATGCACTGGCCCCCTCACTACCTGCCGCCACGGAGATCACTGATCACCTGGCTGCTTTCCTGAAGGCCGCGGGTGACCCCCTGCGGCTGCAGGTATTGCAGGTGCTGGGACAGAGCAGCTTCGGGGTACTGGAACTGTGCGACATCATGGCCATGAAACAGTCAGGCATGAGCCACCACCTCAAGGTGCTGGCCCAGGGCGGTCTGGTAGAAAAGCGCCGGGAAGGCAATTCCATTTTCTACCGTCGCCGCTTGCCCCAGTCGGAAAACCGCGAGGGCGCCCTTCACGGTGCCTTGCTGGATGAACTGGACGATGGCGAGCTCAATGGCGAGGTGGCCGCGCGGCTGGAGCAGGTACAGAACCAGCGTGCGGAGCAAAGCCGGGCCTTTTTTGCCCGCCATGCAGAGCATCTGGACGAACAACAGGAACTGATCGCGGATTACGATCAGTACGCCGAACAGGCCGCGGAACTGCTGCTACGGGCCTGCCCGAACGGCGAAAACGCACTGGAAATCGGCCCAGGCGACGGTCAGTTTCTGGCTGAGCTGGCCAGTCACTTCCAGCAGGTAGTCGGCCTGGACAATGCCGAGGCCATGTTGGCGGTGGCCCGGCAGACCGTCGCTAAACGGTCAAATGTACAACTGATACTGGGTGACTGGCCTGCCACTGCCGACACCCTGGCCACGGTGGATGCCGTGGTACTGAACATGGTGCTGCATCACCTGCCATCACCCGCCAGCGCGATTCGCGCTGCGGCCCGGCAGCTGAATAAGGGTGGCACCCTGCTGATCACGGACCTGTGTCCCCATGATCAGCACTGGGCTCACGAAGCCTGCGGCGATGTCTGGCTCGGCTTTGAAGAAGCCGATTTGGTCAACTGGGCCGGCCGCGCCGGACTAGAATTGCAGGAGACCCAGTTCCTGGCATTGCGGAACGGGTTTCAGGTGCAGGTGAGAACGTTCAGAAAGGATGGTTCGTAACAGGATTCCGGCTGCCAGACATGATTCATGCAGCATGTTTCCAACAAGACTCGTCGCGAGTTGCGAGAAGCGAGTTTCGAAATTCAAAGAACCGACTCTCAAGGTTTTGCTTTTCGAAACTCGCTTCTCGCAACTCGAAACTTAATCTTTATCCGCGTTGTGGCGTGTTGCCTGCAGCGTGTAGCGTTAACCAAGGAGCACTCCAGAAATGAGTGAATATTCCATCTTTACTTCCGAGTCCGTGTCCGAAGGTCATCCGGACAAAATGGCCGACCAGATCTCGGACGCCGTTCTGGATGCGATCATCAAGGATGATCCCCACGCCCGTGTGGCGGTGGAAACCCTGGTAAAAACCGGGATGGCCATCGTGGCTGGCGAAGTGCGGACCAGCACCTATGTGGAACTGGAAGACATCGTTCGCCAAGTGATTCTCGACATTGGCTACGACAGCTCTGACAAGGGCTTCGATGGCGCCAGCTGTGCGGTACTGAACGGTATCGGCAAACAGTCTGCTGACATCGCCATCGGCGTGGACGAAGCTGAAGACAAGGATCTGGGCGCTGGCGACCAAGGCCTGATGTTCGGCTTTGCCACCAATGAAACCGACACCCTGATGCCCGCTCCGATTTTCTACTCCCACCGTCTGGTCGAGCGTCAGGCACAACTGCGCAAGAACGGCACCTTGCCGTGGTTGCGTCCGGATGCCAAGAGCCAGGTGACCCTGCGCTACGAAAACGGCAAACCGGTTGCCGTTGACGCTGTGGTGCTGTCCACCCAGCACGCCCCGCAAATCGGTCTGCACGATCTGCGTGAAGCGGTGATGGAAGAAATCATCAAGCCGGTACTGCCGGAAGAGTGGCTGCACAGCGACACCCAATACCACGTGAACCCCACCGGTATCTTCGTGATCGGCGGCCCCATGGGTGACTGTGGCCTGACCGGCCGCAAGATCATCGTGGACACCTACGGCGGCATGGCCCGTCACGGTGGCGGCGCCTTCTCTGGCAAAGATCCGTCCAAGGTAGACCGTTCTGCGGCTTATGCGGGTCGTTACGTGGCCAAGAACATCGTCGCTGCGGGCCTGGCTGACAAGTGTGAGATCCAGGTGAGCTATGCCATCGGCGTGGCCGAGCCGACCTCTATCTCCATCAACACTTTCGGCACCGGCAAGCTCAGCGACGACGCCATCATCAGCCTGGTACGCGAACACTTCGACCTGCGTCCGCGCGGCATCATCGAGATGCTGGATCTGCGCAAGCCGATTTACCGCCCCACTGCCAGCTACGGCCACTTCGGCCGCGAAGGCTTCAGCTGGGAAAAGACCGACAAGGCTGCCGAGCTGGCCAAGGCGCTTTAAGACCTGCCGTAGGAGCGGCGCTTGAGCCGCGAATTGCCGAGATGCTTTCGCGGCTCAAGCGCCACTCCTACAACAAAATTTTGACCCACCCCACGAGGGGCGCTGCAGCGGCTGGACCGCGAGGCTCGCGGGGCGGGTTCACAAGAACAACGGCGCCCATTCGTCAAAAACGAATGGAGAACACCATGAACGCGAAAGCGGACACCTTTACCGACTACAAAGTCGCGGATATTTCCCTGGCCAACTATGGCCGTTCTGAAATTGATATCGCCGAAACCGAAATGCCGGCACTGATCGCCATCCGCGAAAAGTATCGTGCCGAGCAGCCGCTGAAAGGCGCCAAGATCATCGGCTGTATCCACATGACCATCCAGACCGCCGTGCTGATCGAAACCCTGCAGGCGCTGGGCGCGGAAGTGCGCTGGTCTTCCTGCAACATCTTCTCCACCCAGGATCACGCCGCTGCCGCCATCGCCGCTGCCGGCACCCCGGTGTTTGCCTGGAAAGGTGAAACCGAAGAAGAGTACATGTGGTGTATCGAACAGACCTGCCGCGACGGTAACGGGGAACTGTGGGAAGCCAACATGATTCTGGATGATGGCGGCGACCTGACCGGCTACATCCACGAGACTTACCCGCAGATGCTGGATAACATCCACGGCATCACCGAAGAAACCACTACCGGTGTGCACCGTCTCTACGAAATGCTCAAGAAAGGCACCCTGAAAGTGCCGGCGGTGAACGTGAACGATTCCGTGACCAAGAGCAAGAACGACAACAAGTACGGCTGTCGCCACTCGCTCAACGATGCCATCAAGCGTGGCACCGACCACCTGCTGTCCGGCAAGAAGGCGCTGGTTATCGGTTACGGTGATGTGGGCAAGGGTTCCGCCCAGTCCCTGCGTCAGGAAGGCATGATCGTGAAAGTCACCGAAGCCGATCCGATCTGTGCCATGCAGGCTTGCATGGACGGTTTCGAGGTAGTGAGCCAGTACAAGGGTGGCATCAACGATGGCAGTGAAGCGTCCATCAACACCGAGCTGCTCGGCAACACGGATCTTCTCGTAACCACCACCGGCAACTTCAACGTCTGTGACGCCAACATGCTCAAGGCGATCAAGAAAGGCGCCGTGGTCTGCAACATCGGTCACTTCGACAACGAAGTGGATACCGCTTTCATGCGCAAGACCTGGGAGTGGGAAGAAGTGAAGCCGCAGGTTCACAAGGTATGGCGCAACAAGGCAGAAGGTGACTTCCTGCTGCTGTTGTCCGAAGGCCGTCTGGTAAACCTGGGTAACGCCACTGGCCACCCCAGCCGCATTATGGACGGTTCCTTCGCCAACCAGGTACTGGCGCAGATGTATCTGTTCGACCAGGCCTACGCCAGCCACTCTGACACCGTGAAAGAGAAGATGCTGAAAGTGGAAGTTCTGCCCAAGCATCTTGATGAGGAAGTGGCCCGCTACATGGTGGAAGGCTTTGGTGGTGTGATCACCAAACTGACCCAGGAACAGGCGGACTACATCGGCGTTGGCGTCGACGGCCCCTTCAAGCCAGAGCACTACAAGTACTAAAGGCTGTTTTTTACCACAGAGAGCACAGAGTTCACTGAGGAAAAACAATCCGCATTGATCGCAACGATTTTAACTCTTTGCACTCTGCGGCCTCTGTGGTGAAACCGCTTTTGATCGAAAAGGCACAAGCCAATGAGCAAAAGAATCAGTTTTGAATTTTTCCCGCCGAAAACTGACGAGGGAAAAAGCAAGCTGCTGGCAACGCAGAAAAAATTACTGGTAAAAAATCCTGAATTTTTTTCCTGCACTTTCGGTGCCGGCGGCTCTACTCGTGACAACACCCGTGACATGGTCAACAAGCTGCGCGAGCAACATGGTGACACCGCTCCGCACCTGAGCTGCATTGGCCAGAGCAAAGAAGAAATTCTGGAACTGGTGCATGGCTACAAAAATGCTGGTGTCACTCGCATTGTGGCACTGCGCGGTGACCTTCCTTCCGGCATGGGCTACGCACAAAGTGAAATCAAGTATGCGGATGAGCTGGTCGCCCTGATCCGCCAGGAAACCGATGATCACTTCCAGCTGGAAGTGGCTGCCTACCCTGAGATGCATCCGCAAGCACGCAGTTTTGAAGATGATATTGCTCACTTAAAACGCAAGATCGACGCAGGAGCCAACAGCGGCCTGACCCAGTATTTCTACAATGCTGACGCCTACGGCTACTACATGGATGCACTGCGGAAAATCGGCTGCGATGCACCGGTTTACCCCGGCATCATGCCGATTCTGAACGTGGCCAATCTGCTACGCTTCTCGAACACCTGCGGCGCCGACGTGCCTCGCTGGCTGCAGAGCAAGCTCAATGACATCAAGGATGATGATGCAGCAGTAAAAGCTTTCGGAGAGGAAGTCGTGACCCGGCTGTGCGAACGTCTGCTGGCTATGGGCGCACCCGGCCTGCACTTCTACACCATGAACCAGGCCGGCCCGAATCTGCGTATTCTGGATAATCTGGGACTGTAAGCGCTACGCACGCTGCACGCTGCATGCTTCACGCAGCACACAACAACGCGGGTGGGGGCGATGAGTCTCTGCCCGCGTTTTTTTGTACCTCTTGCCTTTTGGTTTACACCTGCAGGAGAACCCGTTATTCGCTACGCTCACCCTTCGGGCCGCCCTGCATGCGTTACTCCGCTACGCTACGTTCCTGCAAGGGTTTCGTCGCAGGTGATGTTTTTGCAGGAGCGCCGTTTGAGGTGCGAATGCGAGCCTTGGCGAGAAAAAAATCTTTCGCTTGGCTCAGATTCGCGTCTCAAGCGACGCTCCTACTGCGGCTTCGAACAAGTGCCGCACCGCCGGGAAATTTTTCAGAATGCCCTATCCAATCAGCGTAGCTCGTAGCTGATTATGATCTAACGATCTTTCCCTTAGCACATAACCGTATTTCACCCTTGCTTCACACACGCTTACCCTGAAATGACATTTCACCTACTGGCCTTGCGCCAGTGTATCCCCTGTGTGCAAGGCAGCAATTTCCTGGCTTACCCCGCCGGGAGGAGGCAGTCATGGCTACGCGCGCTCTGACAGAATATCTCGATAACAACGATATCTATTATCACTGCTACAACCACTCTCCCGCTGTCACCGCTGCTGAAGTGGCACAATCCAGTCACATCCCCGGCAGACACATGGCCAAGACCGTCATCGTTGATGTAGACGGTTCTCTGGCAATGGCTGTTTTGCCAGCTGACCAGTACATGGACCCTGAAAAGCTGCGCCAGGCATTGCATGCCGACCATGTCCGGCTTGCCAGTGAAAGTGAATTCAAGGATCGCTTCCCATTCTGCGAAACCGGCGGCGAGCCCCCCTTCGGCAACCTCTACGGCATGGACGTCTACGTCGATGACACCTTGGTCAGTCAGGACTGGATTGCCTTCAATGCTGGCTCCCACACAGAAGTCATCAAGATGGGCATGGGCGATTTCCTGCGCCTAAGCCAGGCCAGCACCTGCTCCTTCGCCATGCTGCATTAAAGGCGGCACACCGGATGCTGGATGCTGAAGCCCGGCGCTGAGGACAGAGCACTGCCGACCTTCTGGTGCAGGAGGTTGGCAGCCATGCTGAAGGAAAGGCGAGTTTCGAGTTTCGAGTTTCGAGTTTCGAGTTTCGAGTTTCGAGTTTCGAGTTTCGAGTTTCGAGTTTCGAGTTTCGAGTTTCGAGTTTCGAGTTTCGAGTTTCGAGTTTCGAGTTTCGAGTTTCGAGTTTCGAGTTTCGAGTTTCGAGTTTCGAGTTTCGAGTTTCGAGTTTCGAGTTTCGAGTTTCGAGTTTCGAGTTTCGAGTTTCGAGTTTCGAGTTTCGAGTTTCGAGTTTCGAGTTTCGAGTTTCGAGTTTCGAGTTTCGAGTTTCGAGTTTCGAGTTTCGAGTTTCGAGTTTCGAAGAGCAAACCCCGTGCCCGCGAGAGAAAGAAGGGGGGCGCTTACGGTTTTGATTTTCACAACTCGTCACTCGCTCCTCGCAACTCGCCTCAATTTTCTGTCACCTTTCTATCGCATTTGCATGCTAAGCTGTCATAAAACAGTAAACGGAAAGAGTGAATGACACGACGCACGAAGATTGTTGCTACCTTAGGTCCCGCCTCTACCTCCGAGACCATGCTCGATGCCCTGATCACCGCCGGGGTCAATGTTTTCCGCCTCAATTTCTCCCATGGCAGCGCCGATGACCATCGTCGCACTGCTGACAAGATTCGCAGCCTCTGCGACAAGCACCAGAAAGCGGTAGCCATTCTTGCTGACCTTCAGGGGCCAAAGATCCGTATCGGCAAATTCCGTGACGGCCCCATTGAGTTGAAGAACGGCCAGACGTTCACCCTGGACACCGGACTGGACGATGACGCCGGCAACCAGGATATCGTCGGTATCAGCTACCCACCGCTGCCGGACGACTGTGAGCCCGGCGATGTATTGCTGCTGAATGATGGTCTTCTTGAGCTGCAGGTCGAGCGTATTGAGGGCACCCGTGTCATCTGTACGGTGCTAGTAGGCGGCGCGCTTTCAGACCACAAAGGCGTCAACCGTAAGGGGGGAGGCCTCAGCGCCAAGGCGCTGACAGAAAAGGACCTCAATGACATTATCACTGCCGCCAACATGGAAGTGGATTTCCTCGCCCTGTCCTTCCCGCGGGATGCCGATGATGTTAATGAAGCGCGCCGTCATTTTCAGGCCGCAGGCGGCACCGGCAGCATCGTTGCCAAAATTGAGCGGGCCGAAGCGGTAGCCAATGACGACACCCTCGACCAGATCATTCTTGCCTCTGATGGCGTCATGGTTGCTCGTGGCGATCTCGCCGTCGAAATCGGAGATGCCGAACTGGTGGGCGTGCAAAAACACATTATCCGACGCTCCCGCGCCCTGAATCGCTTTGTCATCACCGCCACCCAGATGATGGAGTCCATGATCCACAGCCCACAGCCTACCCGGGCTGAGGTTTCCGATGTGGCCAACGCGGTACTGGATGGCACCGATGCCGTAATGCTGTCAGCAGAAACCGCTGTCGGTGACTATCCGAAAGAAACCGTCCAGGCTATGGATCGCATCATTCGCGGCGCCGAACGCACCTGGCAGGAACGACGCAGCGACCGCCCCATGAATGACAGCGCCGAAAACATTGATGAGGTGATCGCCATGGCGGCCATGCAGGCAGCCAACCGCCTGAATAATGTCACCGCTATTATCGCCATGACAGAAACCGGCAACACCCCGCGGCTGATGTCACGCCTGCGCTCCGGCATGCCGATCTTTGCGTTTACTCCCACACCAGCGACGCAACGTCGCGTCGCCATTCTTCGTGGCGTGCAAGCGATCTCGTTTGACAGTACCGCCCTGCCCAGTGAGTCAGTCAATCATGAAGCCGTGGCCATTCTCGAAAAGATGGGCCATGTAAAGAGTGGCGATCGGGTACTGATCACAAAGGGCAACTATGCCGATGCCCATGGTGGAACCAACACCCTGAAAATTGTCGAGGTTGGAGGAAAAATTCAGTAGCGCCCTCCCGCCGCTTTCACTCGGGACGAGTGAAAGCGGCAATGGCCTGACACATCGTGCTTGCCAGGATTTTTCCTTTCATAGTTAACATTCCTACACCATACCCATACGCAAAAAGACGCCAGTAACGGCACGCTCGTTCTAGACTCAAGTGAATAAAAACCCGCCACGCGTACACAGGGTCTATAACAATGAGAATTGGTCTGGTAGTGGATTCGGGCTGTGACCTGCCCAAAGATTTTATTGATGCCAACAACATCCTTGTCATGCCGGTTCCTATTCGCATCGGCAAGGAAATTTATGTGGACGACCGTGATCCCCAGCGGGCCAGGGAATTCTATTCCCGCCACGAAGTCGACAAAAATCATGACGCCGAGACAGCCCCGCCCAGCGTCGAGCAAATTCGCACCCTGTTTCTGGAAAAGGCTGCCAGCACCTTCGATTTTGCTTTGGTGCAAACGGTACCCAAAAGCCGCAGCCCCATTTTTGATAATGCCTCAGAAGCTGCACACAGCATCTTGTCCGATTACAAGAAGTACCGGGCAGCTGCCGGCCTCGAAGGCCCGTTCCGTATTCGTGTCAGCGACAGCCAAACCCTGTTTGCCGGCCAGGGCGTCCTTGCGGCAGAAACGATCCGCTTGATCAACGAGGGAATGAAAGTAGGCGACATCCGTCAACGCATCAACGACCTGACACCCAGAACCACAGGCTATGCCGTGGTACCGGACCTTTACTACGTTCACAAACGAGCTCGCAAAAAGGGCGACAAGAGCGTTGGTTTTATGGGCGCAATGATGGGAGCCGCACTGGATATCAAACCCATTCTCTGTGCACGCCAGGACCAGACCTTCCCGGTAGCGAAAGTTAGAGGATTTGAACAAGCGGTTGAAACCATGTTTCGCCATGCCTGCAAATGCATAGAGCAGGGATTACTCGCACCTATTGTTTGTGTCAGCTATGCCGGCGATACCGATGCGGTCTATCAGATGCCGGGATTTGAAACCTTCAAGGCTTGCGCAGAAAAACACGATATCGAATTGCTGGTCAGCCACATGGGACTCACTGGTGGCGTCAACATCGGCCCTGGCGCCATCAGCGTTGGCCTGATCTCTGATCAGGAAAAATTCACCGGATAAAAACAGGCCCGGCATAGCCGGGCCTGTTCGTCCTCAGAAGCTCTGACGTAGCCCCAGGAACCAGTTTTCACTATCGATCTCGATCTCGTTGCCACTGCCCTCAACCGAGAAGTCAGACATCTGGCTTTGGTAGCCCAGCGTAATGGCAGAACCATTACCAAAGGGACTGACTCCCACCTCCACACCAATGATTTCCGGCTTGATCCGATAGCTGGTGGTGCCCAGATTGGTTGAGGTATGCGCGTTGTGGTAATAAATTTCTGCATCGACCATCGATACCGCCCCGCGCATACCGACCCGGTAACCGGTGCCATCGCTGCGCAGACCTGCTTCCAGGAACGTCATCTGATCATGACTCACCTGCCCATAGACGCTGGCGGACAGATCCCCTTCCAGCAATGGCAGGTAAGCCCCCACCCCAACCGACAAACGATTATCGAGCAAAAGGTTATCGACCTCACCCTCATCAGACAGGTCATAGCTCACGTCCGAATTTTCCGCCGCCAGGAAAACATGTTTCCAAGGAGACACTCGCCCTTTGATCAACCAGCCCGCTTCACTGTCAAAGTCACTGGAATCGCTGTCGCTGTCCAGCGTGACATCACCACTTACCAGATAACCGAAACCAATCTGGTTATAGCTCAAGGCGGACACCTTCCTGTCCTCTTTGCCTGCCTCGTTGTTGCCATCGAACAGGTAACGCAGCCCAATCTGCGTCACCATCAGGTCACTGGTATCGTCATTGCCATCCGACTCCAGCTCCAACTCAGCCCAGTAACGCCCGAGGCTGATCTGCACCCGATCATTCATGCGGTAAAAGATATCCACGCCGTATGCCTTGGGATTCAGATCCAGGCTTTCATTGGTATCCACATCCAGCTCGGTACTGGCAGCGCGATACCACACTTCGGTTTCCCAGCGATCATTGAGTGCCGTTCTTGCCCCCAACCCATAACCGAAGCCATTCCCAGCCAGGCCAAACACCCCGACCCGATCCAGACTCAACTCAGCCCAGAAGTCGGTTGTCACACCCGCCAACGTCAACGGGTAGTGTCCCCCCACGCCCACATGGGACCAGTCCTGTGCCTGCACATCCACGTATTCGCCGGGATCAATTGCCAGCCTGCCCGTGAGATTGTCCGCGCCAGCGCGGACAAAAACGTAATCACCAAATGCCGCAGCGCCTTCCAGCGCAACACCATCGAGGTACATCCGCTCGCCAGAAGAAATCCAGGGCATTCTTCCATCTACCGTGTAGCGAGCCTCTGCATAGTTCCAGCTGGGGGCCGCCGCCATGCTGGCACCTGTCCAGCCCAGAGTGGCAGCGGCAATGGCGAGGCGTAGTGGGGTTTGAGTCAATGACATCGTCTTCTCCCTGTAGGTCTTCAGGCTTCGTCATGAAGCAACAGTGATGTCTAGCAGTCGTTCCTGATCCTGAAACGGTTCAAACGCATTTTCATGCGCTCTTACTTTTTACATTTTTATGTCAGCTCAGCAAGCGGAGATGCACCAATTTGGGACAAGCCATCGAATTAGATGGGTAACAATTTCTGAAGCGCCCCGGCCATGCGGCTTTTCGGCAATTCCATCCTGCGCAGGGGCTGGCATAGTAACGACCCTGTGCCGCCTCATGAATGAAGTTCATCAGGCCAGCCCCCAGATCCAGAGGAGGAACCATGTCTGATTCCATCAGTACCTTGAAAAGCAAAGGCCTGCCCGCCGAGGCAATGGCTTTTATCGAATCCCTGCCCGCAGACCAGGGCAGCCGCCTTGCCGACGCCGTACTGGCGGCGCTGGCGACCAAGGACACCCGCGTGGAAAAAGCGATGAACAATGCGCTGAACGTGGTACCCGGGCCGTTCCGTCGCCCGGTGAAGAAAATGCTGTTCGGTTAATACCGGAAACGTTACGGGAAGATTCACATGCATATCGAAACTCAAGCCGAACTGCTCAAACTCAGCCGCCTGCTGGAATGCGAAGAAAACGCGCTGGATTTCCTTGATGGACAGGACCTAGGACAGCTCGCCGCCTTCCGCAACACGGTATCCGCATTTTTCTATGGTCAGCATCAGGACAGCTATCAGCGCCTCGCCGGCATCAGCAAACTGGTACCCACCGGTGCCAGCGCCAAGCTCGCCACCTCCGTACTGGGCTCTGTACTGGCCGCCGGTATTGCCTCCGAGCTCCCTGCTGAGCGTGCAATCAAACTGGCAGACAAGCTGCCGGATGATTTCCTGGCCAAGCTCTGCATCCATCTGGAGCCATCTCAATCCCGCGATCTGCTCAGCGCCATGCCAGACAAAATCGTGGCACGGGTTGCCCAGACCCTGCTGAGCATGGACGAGCACATCACCCTCGCCCGCTTTGTCGCTGTGATCCAACCGTCAGCACTGCAGGCCATCACCGCCACCGTCAACAGTGGCGAAGCCATGGTGAAGATTGCCTTGTACCTGGAAGACAAGAGCAAGCTGGACACCTTGCTGGAACTGCTCAGTGAAGAGCAGCAGCGCGCAACGGTGAAAGCCGCCACCGAGCACGAACTGTGGCCGGCTGTGCTGTCCCTGAACGGACACGTGAACACCACCTTGCGTGGTCGCATGGGCAATATGGTGGCCGAGCAGGGCGACGCCGTACTCAGTCACCTGATTGAAGTGGCCAGTGAACAGCGCCTGTGGACCAACCTGCTACAAGCCGTCAACGCCATGGACAACCAGCACCAGCAAAACGTGGTGAATCTGGAAACGTTGCGGAAAGCGCCGGTCATGGAAAGTCTGATCAGCACGGTCGCTGAAGAAAACAGCTGGGATGAGCTGCTCGACTTGTTGCCGCTTCTGGACCAGGCGCACTTGGCTCCTGCTATCGAAGTACTGACAGGCTCCCAGGCCGCGACGCTGGCACAGGCACTGGAATCTGCCCATGACAGCAAATTGCTGGGCTTGTTTGGACACTTGCCGGACAGCGCCATCCCCACCATGGCCGCGGCTATCAAAGCCAACGCCGCCAGCCAATGGCAGGCGTTTGCAGATCGCAATGCTGATGCCCATGAGATCGAAGCGCTGAAAACGGCCCTGAACTAAGCGACCGTCTTCTTCAGCAAGCCAAATTTCCCGGTGCCGGGAGAAGCGGTTTGCTGGAGAGGGCTGGCGAGTTTCGAGTTTCGAGTTTCCAGTTTCGAGTTTCGAGTTTCCAGTTTCGAGTTTCGAGTTTCGAGTGTCGAGTTTCGAGTTTCGAAGAGAAAAACCTGGTAGCTCCAAACGCACAAGGTTTTTACGGTTCTGATTTTCGCGCTTCGCAACTCGCAACTCGTTACTTTCTACTATCCCTGAACTTATACCGGACGCCCTTCCTGATACTGAGGAAGATCATCATTGATCTGCCACCAGTTACAGGCAGACGCCACAAAGAAATGAAACGCAGGGCGCGTCTTCAATGGCTCGTTCAGCAGCCCCGCTCTGATTCGTACGACACCAGGCAACGCCTCCAGACAGCTGTACAACGGTGAGCCACACTCGCGACAAAACACCCGTTGCTTCCCCGGCGTGGACTCAAAGGATTTCAACAAGTCCTCACCTCTAAGCCAACGCAACTTGTCCGTACTGACAGGAATATTGGTCACCAGCGCGGTGCCCTGAGCCTTGCGACACTGCTGACAATGACAAACCTGAATGGGCTCCAGTTCACCGGCAATTTCAAATGCCACTCCATCACACAAACAGCTTCCCGTGTACATATTTCCTCCTTGAAAGACATCATGACATTGGGGGGGGAGAACAGGATGTAGCCGCAAGAGCTTGCATGCAAGCGATCCGAGCCTAAGCGAGGCAAGGACTCCAGAAGCGAGTTACGAGTTTCGAAAACCCAAGACAGGCAGTCAGATGTGAGGCCAGGGGTGTTTCCCTTTCGAAACTCGCTTCTCGCAACTCGAAACTGATTTCCTCGCTTAGGCTCGGATCGCTTGCAGCCCCTCCAGTATTTTTTCCGCACTTCCCGGTTGCTTACACCATCGAGCGCACCCAAATTCCGGGCGCGGCCTCCTGCGACCAAGTGCCCACAACGCCCTGTCACGCCGCTATTAACTATTCACTGATAACTATTAATTGCTCTTCAGCGCTTCATGTTTTCCACCAGAAAATCCACAAACTGTCGCACTTTGGGAGACAAGTGCCGGTGGCGGGGATACACCACCCAGACAGCAGTATGAGTACAGGCATACTGGTCCAGCACCGAGATCAGAGCGCCGCTTTCCAGATCCTCTTCCACGTAATAGTCCGGCAGCTGCACCAACCCCAGCCCCTTCCGGGCAGCGTCCAACAGTGCCATGCCCGAATTGCCTTTCCAGTTGCCCTGAACCTTCCACTGACGATGCTGCCCCTCAACATCCAACGGCCAGTTCTCTGCAGAACCCAGCAGACAGTTGTGCTGACCCAACTCCCCCAGTGTGTGGGGCCGGGCATGCTGCTGGAAGTACGCTGCCGATCCAACAATGTACTCCCGCCGGGCACACAGTTTGCGGGCAATCAGGGAGGAATCCGGCAAGGCTCCGGTGCGTATCGCCACATCAAAGCCTTCGTCGACGATATCTACCCGCCGATTGGTGAAATCCAGCTGCACCGACAATTGCGGATGCTGGGTCATGAAGTCATTCACCAGGGGAGCAATGAAACGCTCACCGAAGGTGGTGGCACAGGTGAGCCGCAACACACCCGTGGGTTGCTGCTGGAAATCACTGATGGCGGTGAGCGCTTCCTGAAAGCCGTCGAACAGCTGGCCGCAATGCTCGAAGTACACCTGCCCGGCATCAGTGAGGGTCAACCGGCGGGTGGTGCGGTAGAGCAATTGGGTACCCAGCTGGGTTTCAAGCCGCGCCACCAGCCTGCTCACATGGGAGCTGGACACCCCCAGATGGCGGGCTGCATCGGCAAAGGAGCCACGGCGAACCACTTCCACAAAGGCTTCGATGCGATCCCAATGCTGCATGGGGGGCTCCTGTTTTGGTCTCCATTATTGCTGAGGAGCAACAATCAATTGCCATATTGTGCCTTATCCCCGGATTACTGTCTGCGTATAGTGAATCCATATCATTTCAGCCCTTCCGGGCCGCCAACAAGGAGTCATCATGAAGTCACGTGCCGCCGTCGCCTGGGAAGCAGGCAAGCCCCTGGTCATTGAAGAAGTGGATGTGGCCGGCCCCAAGGCCGGTGAAGTGCTGGTACAGATTGTCGCCACCGGCGTCTGCCATACCGATGCCTACACCCTGTCCGGTAAGGACCCGGAAGGGATCTTTCCCTCCATCTTCGGCCACGAAGGCGCCGGCATCGTGCAGGAAGTGGGTGAAGGCGTGACCAGCCTGAAGCCGGGTGACCACGTGATTCCGCTGTACACTGCCGAGTGTCGCAAGTGCAAATTCTGCCTCAGCGGCAAGACCAACCTGTGCCAGGCAGTACGCGCCACCCAGGGCCAGGGCCTGATGCCGGACAGCACCAGCCGTTTCTCCCTGAACGGCAAGATGATCCACCACTACATGGGCACCAGCACCTTCTCCGAGTACACCGTGGTACCGGAAATCTCATTGGCCAAGGTGAGCAAGGAAGCGCCCATGGACAAGATCTGTCTATTGGGCTGTGGCGTCACTACCGGTATTGGTGCGGTACTGAACACCGCCAAGGTTGAGCCGGGCTCCACCGTGGCGGTATTCGGCCTCGGCGGCATCGGCCTTTCAGTGATCCAGGGCGCGGTGATGGCAAAGGCCGAGCGTATCATTGCCATCGACGTAAACGACAGCAAGGAAACCATGGCACGGCAGTTCGGCGCCACCGACTTCATCAACCCCACCAAGTACAGCGATCCGATTCAGGACGTGATCGTGGAACTGACCGATGGCGGCGTGGATTACTCCTTCGAGTGCATCGGCAACGTCAATGTGATGCGTTCCGCGCTGGAGTGCTGCCACAAGGGCTGGGGCGAATCCGTCATCATCGGCGTGGCCGGTGCCGGCGAAGAAATCTCCACCCGCCCGTTCCAGCTGGTGACCGGCCGGGTCTGGAAAGGCTCCGCTTTCGGTGGCGTAAAAGGCCGTACCGAACTGCCTGGCTATGTGGATCGTTACATGAAGGGCGAGATCAAACTGGATGAATTCGTGACCCATACCATGGGCCTGGAGGACATCAACAAGGCGTTTGATCTGATGCACGAAGGCAAGAGCATTCGGTCTGTAATCTTGTTTTGATTTTCACTGTGGGAGCCAGCCTGTTGGCAGGTCATTGTTGTAGAGGGTAAGGCGAGTAACGAGTTTCGAGTTGCGAAAGGCAGCACCTGGCGCGAGCCGGCTTTTGACCTTCGAAACTCGCTTCTCGCAACTCGAAGCTCTCCCCTCGCCCAGGCTCGGATCGCTTGCAGGCATACCCTGACGAGCACAGAGAGCTCCCACAGCAGCTTTGTAGAAGGGTAGCTCCATGGATATCGAATTGTTATCCGCCACCAAGTCCTTTGGTGGCTGGCTGAAACGTTACAAGCATCGCAGCAAGGTTCTGAACTGCGAGATGATCTTTGCCATCTATCTGCCGCCGGCAGCGGAAGAGCAGAAGGTGCCTCTGCTGTGGTGGCTGTCTGGTCTCACCTGCACGGATGAAAACTTCATGCAGAAAGCGGGGGCGCAGCGTATGGCGGCGGAACTGGGCATGGCGATCGTCTGCCCGGACACCAGCCCCCGTGGCACGGAGCTGCCCGGTGAGCACGACAGCTACGACTTCGGTTCCGGCGCCGGCTTCTATGTGAATGCCACCCGCTCCCCCTGGAGCCAGCACTATCGCATGTACGATTACGTCACCAGTGAACTGCCGGCGCTGATTAACCAGCACTTCCCCTTGAATGGCAAGGAATCCATCAGCGGCCATTCCATGGGCGGCCATGGCGCACTGATCTGCGCGCTGAAAAACCCCGGCCGCTATCGTTCCGTATCGGCGTTCGCCCCGATCACCCACCCGGGCCAGTGCCCCTGGGGTGAAAAAGCTTTTAGCGGTTATCTGGGCGAGGATCGTGAGACCTGGAAAGCGTGGGACAGCTGTGAACTGATTCGCCAGAATGGCAGCGAGCTGCCGTTACTGGTCGATCAAGGTGAAGCCGATAACTTTTATACCGATGGGCAGTTATTGCCGGAAGACTTGCTGGCCGCCTGCCAGGAAGCCGGGGTAGAACTGAACCTGCGCATGCAGCCCGGTTACGACCACTCCTACTTCTTCATCGCCAGCTTTATTGATGAGCATCTGAAGTATCACGCCGAGAAGTTGAAGTAGGGGGTAAGGCAAGGATTCCAGAAGCGAGTATCGAGTTACGAGTTTCGAAAACCTAAAACCGGTGGCCAGGCACCAGGCTTCGGATTTTGACTTTCGAAACTCGTCTCTCGCAACTCGGAACTGATTACTTCCTGTACCGCGGACTGTCTATTGCCAGTTTTTCCTTCGCCAGGGGCAGCCACAGCTCAATGATCAGCGGCAGCATGTCGCTGATATCGTCTTCAGCAAAGCAACGGCAAATTTCCTCCAGATCATTTTCCGGCAGACCCAATAGCGCGGCGGTAGAAATACAGCGGGATCGCTCACCACGAGCAAAGGCCTCGCCAAGCAGCGCCTCGCGCTCATGCAAGGCATCCAGGTGGGCGATAATTTTCTGGTAATAGCCATCCACTTTGGCATCCGGGTCCGGCTTGTTGCGGTATTTGCGGATAGCAGACATGAGCTCGTCAGCAGTGGGGCGATTAATCGGCATGATTCAGCTCCAGCAATTCCTGCAGACACACCAGCATGTCGTATTCGGTTTCTGCAACGCGCCGACCGATGGCGGCTCGCTCCAGTGACGGCACATGGCCACGCAGATAACTGTAGGCCTGGTACTGACAGATCACGCCCCATTTGAAGGTGCCGAGCAGCTCCCAGTAACGGACGCGGGCCTCGTCCACCGCCTGACCTGTTGCAGCCTCATAAGCGGCATACAGCTGCTGGCGCTGGGCAATGCCACTCACCGGATTATCTCGACGGCCAAAGCGCCAGGCATTCACACACAACCAGCCCAGATCCTCCATGGGATCGCCCAGATGAGTGAGCTCCCAATCCAGCACCCCACTGAGTCCCTGCTCCGAGATCAGAAAGTTACCCAGCCGAAAGTCCCCATGCACCAGTGCCGGTGTTCGTGTCTGCGGGGCATGCTTTTTCAACCAGCCATAGACGAGTGAAAATACCGGCAGTGATTCGCCATAATCCAGATGCATGGCATAAAGCATTTCTACCTGAAAGGCGGCATCCTGCAGCGGCAAACCTTCGAGATTATCCAACGGGGTTCGATGGATCGCGGCCAGTGCACTGGCGACATCCTCGCAGAACCGCTCGCGGGCGTCGGCATAACCATCATCCTTGAGTAGCAACGGCGGCAGCGATTCCCCCGGCAACGCCGCCATCAGGTAGCCTTCACCCAGGCCTTCATCGCCATACAGAATGGTCACCACCCTGGCCACCGGACAATCTGCTTCCTCAGCGGCCTGTTGCGCCAGTGCCTCCCAGCGCTTGCCCGGAGCCATACCAAGGTTTTCTGCACCCGCATCCAAACGCAGGATCCACTGCTGCGGTCCATCGCAATTCGCTTCCAGCCACCAGGTATCGGCAGAGGCACCGGCGGTAAGCCGTCGGCATACCAGCACCTCACAGGGCTGCTGCAACCGTTGCTGCAACAGGGCCGGCAGCGTAGCGAGAATCTGTTCTGCAGAGACCGCCATCAGCAGTGCCTGCCCACCGGCACACCTTCCACCATCTGATCCAGGTACTCCGACATGCCATACCCGGTCAGGCCATCACACTGAAACCGGCTCATGGCTTCAGTGATACGGGTCTGCCGCCATTCGCCAGTGTCGGTCTGTCGACGGTTGCGCAAAGGAATCAGCGCCAGTGATTCCCCGCTGAGCTGATATTCGCGACCAGATACCGTCTTCAGTGAAAATTTCTGTGCCTGCGCCTGATCGCGATCATCCAGCGTCGATTCCATACTGGCTGTGTCGACCAGGTCGTAGACCGACTCACTGCCATCACGGGTGTCGTACACCATACCCCAGATATGCTGGCGTCCGCTTGCCATCTGCACAATGGAAATGTTGACCGCAAACTGCTCCGTGAACACCAGCGGCAGCCAGCGATACCAGTACAGATTTTGCCAGTAACGCGGCCCCCAGGAATGATCGCGCAGACCAAAACCGCTCAGGGCAAAGGGGGTTCCATCAATGCAGACATTGCCCTCGCCTTTCATATGCTGCTCGTAATGACCACGGGCAAAAGACTCGTCGGGATCTTCCTCGATGGGCTGACCGCTCTCGTCCACTGCTTCGCCACCGTATACCGGGGTCATGCCGGTAAACAGCAGATCCGCGCTGACGTTCACCGTTGGATTGTTGGCAAAGGCTTTTTTCGGATCTTCCATTTGCTGGGGGTCATCCAGCAGCACCGCCTTGCCCTCATATTTCAGAGTCAGTGTCTTGAACGGTTCAACCACATCGAAGTGCATACCGCCTGCAGCCAGCGCATCATTGTTGTCTATCTCCACGCGCCGGAACATGAACGCCACCTTTCCGTCCGGCAGATAGAAACAGAATGACATTTCCGCATGTCGCTCATTGGGGCGATTGCCCACCCGAAACCAGCCGCCGCAGGCCTGCTGGTGATCGAACAGGTTGATGTACATGCTCTCATTGAAGTTGCGGGCCGCCTCAATCGGATGCATGTACTCGTCCTGTGGCTCCAGTCTTATCCGTGCACCTTTACCCAGATCCATGCTCGTTCTCCTTGTTCTTTTCAGCGTTGCCTCAGGGTGATGGCTGGGTCGCCATTTTGCACTGTCCGGGACTGACAATATGGATTGGCGGAATTGTCATGTTGCCCCCCTCTGTTAACACGTAGATTCAAAGAAAAAACAAGGGAATAACAATGGATGAACTTCGCGCTCTGCTACAGCCCTGGTATCTACAAATAAAGTTTATTCATTTACTTTTTGTCATGATTTGGAGCTTCAGCACTGCCGTGGCCTACACCTGGTATGTGAAGTCAGCCTGGATTGCCTGGCAACACAATCCGGACGATCCTCACCGCCTTGAACGCCGCAACTGGACCATGGAACAGTTCGACAAGGGTGCAGCTCTGGAGCACATTGCGTTCCCGATTGTGCTGGTCACCGGCGGACTGATGGTGTGGCTGGCAGGCTGGGGAATGGATAGCCACTGGCTGGTGATCAAGCTGGCACTGGTGGTACTGGTGTTCGGCCCCATCGAGCTCTTTGACTACTGGTTATCGCATTTTGGTGGCAGCAAAAAACAATGGCGTCTGAAAGGCGACATGAAACGTTATGAAAAACTGATGCGTTGGCACTGGCGCTTTTTTCAGATCAGTACGCCACTGGTGATTATCGTGATTCCAATTATTATCTTTCTCGCAGTAACCAAGCCCGGCTGACTGCGCATCAGACATAACACCACTCATTGGAACTGTTAGCGCTCTGAATGCACAGCATGAATTACTGCAACCTCAGCAACAGATGCATTCATCACTGTCATTTACCCCCATAAAAAAAGCCAGGGGAGAAACCCCTGGCCGGACTCGGGAGAGCGAGTTTGAAACTGTTGCTGATCAGCCTTTCAGGAAACCTGCCAGACGATCATTAATGGTGGCGGTGCACTCGGTCATGATGTCATCGATGATCTCGGCACAGCTCGGGTAGCTGTCGATCAGCCCCTGGACGATACCGGAGGTCCAGATACCACCGTCGATTTCACCGGAGGTCAGGGCCGCCTTGCCTTTCACACCGGCAACCAGGTCGACGATGTATTCGAACTTCATGTCCTGGCCTTTCTCACGCTCGATTTCGTTCACCTTGGTGGCAACGGCGTTCTTGAATACGCGAGCAGTGTTGTTCAGCGGACGGAAGATCAGGGCGGTGTCCAGCTCGGAAGCCTGGGCAATAGCCTTCTTCATGTTTTCATGAACCGGCGCCTCGGCAGACGCCAGGAAACGGGTCCCCATGTTGATACCGTCAGCACCCAGTGCCAGACACGCTGCCATCTGCGCACCGGTACCGATACCACCTGACGCCAGCATCGGGATCTTCAGCACTTTGGCCGCCGCAGGCAGCAGTACCAGGTTGGGAATATCGTCTTCGCCGGGGTGGCCCGCACACTCGAAGCCATCCACAGATACCGCGGCCACACCCACCTTTTCGGCTTTCAGCGCGTGACGAACGGACGTGCACTTGTGGACCACTTTCACGCCTGCGCCTTCGAACAACGGCATGAACGGCTCCGGGTTACGGCCAGCCGTCTCCACCACGGTAATGCCGTTTTCACAGATAACCCGCGCGTATTCCTCGTAAGGTACCGGCTTGATGGTCGGCAGAATGGTCAGGTTCACACCGAAAGGCTTGTCGGTCATTTCCTTGCAGCGTTTGATTTCCTTGTCCAGATCTTCTGGCGTCGGTTGGGTCAGACCGGTAATGATACCCAGACCACCCGCATTGGAGACAGCGGCAGCCAGCTCGGCATAGCCTACGTTCTGCATGCCACCCTGGACGATTGGATACTGGATACCCAGCAATTCGGTAATACGCGTTTTCATGGGTCTTTCCCCTGCTGAATTAGAACTGCCCCACAGGGCGTGATGGCAGCAAAGTAAACAAGTGGACGGTCGGTCAGCAATGACAGGATTGTTCAGCGGACCGGACAGTTTTGATACAAGCGCCTTATCATTCAGCGCAATGCTTTGATTTTCAATGGAATACGCAAAAATTCATAAAACCGTTCCGCCGCCCTTCTGCGCCGCCAGCAACTGCTTTCTGACACTGGCCGGGGTGCTGCCAGTCCATTGTCGCCAGGCCCGGCTAAAGGCGCTGTGCTCGGAGAACCCTAGCAGAAGGGCGATATCGCCCAGCGTCAGAGAAGGGTCTGAGAGGTAATTTCTCGCCAGCTGTTCGCGTGTTCTGTCCAGCAATTCCCGCCAGGTCATGTTGCGCTCCCCCAGTCTGCGCTGCAGTGTCCGCACCGACATGTGCAGCTCACTGGCCAGGCGCGGCAATGTCACCACCGCTTCCGGCATCAGCCTGACCATGGCCTGCTGCAGGGCACGGTCAAAACTGTCTGATTCCGGCAACGCCAGCAGCATGGCTCGCGCCTGACGATCCAACAGGCTGCGCATCTGCGGCGCGCTGTGGGGCAGCGGCAAGGCCAATAACTCAAGCGGGAACACCACTCGGGTGTGGGACTGCCCAAACCGCACGGGGCAATCGAAAAACTGTTGATAAGCCTCCCTGGCCGCCAGGTCAGGCTCATCAAACACAAAATCCACACGGGTCGGCGAAGGCGGTGATTCCACCAGGCGACGGAGAAAAGCAATCAGTGCAGCAATCGCGGCGCTGTCAGCCAGCTTTCCGGTGGAATCAGCCGACGGCCAGCAGACCGCCATCGTCCCGCCCTCAGCGACCACTTCCACCACTTCACGCCCATAAAACAGCGACTCATAGCGCTGATAGGCCAGCATCGCCTCACCGAGAGTGCGGCAGGTAAGAATCAGATAACCCAGCACCCCCACATGTCGCGGCTGCACCCGGGCACCGATGTCCAGTGCCGGGGCCACCGATTCGGGACGCAAGGCCACTGCCTTCTCCAGCAGCGCATTCCACAGTGGCAGAGGCACCACATCAGCCGGGCTACGGCTGTCCAGAACGGTACGCAAATCCGGGGCCGGCAGATTTTCCTGATCCAGCCAATCGGTTAGAAGCTGCACCCAGGCACCGGTCACCCGCATAGGACTGGCCATGATGCTTTCCTGATTTCCCAAGTGGCACTAATTGTCAAAAATAAGGCACAGATCGTCAATACTTTCGCCCCGACCCACGACACAATGGGCTCAATGCGAATTAGCGAGGCCACATCATGTCAATAACAAGCTGGTTTCAAGATGTCTGGGCAAACAGCGGGCTGGCGCCGCTGTGGGATGCCGTGGCGCCCTGGCTGGCACTGGATGAACGCCAGATCATTTTCGTGATCGCCACCCCGATCTTTATTGGCCTGTTCCTCTGGGAGTATCGCAAGATTCGCCACGACGCAAACCTCGTCGATGGCCGCGAATCGGTACTCAACTTTCTGCTTGGGGCCGGCTACCAGACCACGGAATTACTGTTTGCCGGCATGATTGCCTTTCCGGTTTACGCGCTCGCCTATCATTACCGGCTGATGGACATTGAACTCAACTGGTTCACTGGCCTGCTGCTGTGGGTACTGCTGGATCTGGCCTACTACTGGTTCCATCGCAGCTCGCATCGGGTGCGCTGGCTGTGGGCAGCCCATGTGACTCACCACTCCTCTGAGCGCATGAATTTCTCCACCGCCATGCGCCAAAACGCCACCAACATCTTCAACGGCGGCTGGCTGTTCTATGTCCCGCTGGCGGTAATCGGCTTCAACCCGGTGTGGATCGGCGTGGCCTACGCGTTATCACTGGTCTACCAGTTCTTTATCCACACCACCCTGGTGGACAAATTGCACCCGGCCATTGAATACGTGTTCAACACCCCGAGCCACCACCGTGTTCACCATGGCCGCAATCCTGAGTACATCGACCAGAACTACGCCGGTGTATTCATGATCTGGGACAGAATGTTCGGCACCTTCGTGGAAGAGAAAAAAGACCTGCCGGTGGAATACGGCATCACCCGCCCGGTGCACAGCAACAACCTGCTGGTGAACTGGTGCCATGAGTACATGGATATGTTCCGGGATATGGCAAAGCGGGGACCACTGCTGCAGCGCCTCAAGCACCTGTGGAAACCGCCGGAGTGGAACAGAGAGGAGCAAGTGACAAGTGGCAAGTTACAACGCGACCAGAGTTCACGTTAAACGACCAGCGAAAGAGATCGCGTCCGAACATTTGGACGCGGCCTCCCCCATTCAAGTTGGCTACGCCCAGATCCGCGTTGCAACTTGAAACTTGTCACTTGCAGCAACGCTCTTCAGCCAACCCTCCACCATCCCAAAACGCAAGAAGGGAGCCATTGGCTCCCTTCTTTTTTGTCTTTGCGTGATGCGAGCGCGTTGCGCTTAACGCTGCACCTGGGCAACCAGGTCTTCCAGCTGGATGTTGCTGGTGAGGCGGTCGATACCGTCCATCAGGGTGTCGAGGCTGGCGTCGGTGGAGGACTCGGCGTCTTTCCAGGTCGCTTCCAGCTCAGACTGGTAACCGCGCAACTGGGTACCGATTTCCTGTTCGGTGGTCTGCGCATCAGCCGCTGCGATGGCTGCCACTGCCCAGATCATGATGGCCAAAATCCATTTTGTGCTTTTCATATTCCGCCCCAACTTGTACCGACTTGATTCATTCTTGTCTGGTGTTCAGCGCCTTTAATCTGAAAACCATTGATTTTTTATAGTGGCTTTACGCAGTTCTGCGCAGTGCCTGTTTGTGAAGTCTAGGCAGGAAGAAGGGGAAGTCTAGAAAAAAACGCGCATAAGACGAAAAAACAGCATATAGTATTAGGCAGATCTAATACTTTATAATTAACTTTAACAATCGACGCTAACTTATTGTATTTAAAGAAAAGCGGCTTTGTGATTTGCGTCACACTGGCTGTTTTACAGGCAGCTTCACGAATTCTCAGGCCCGGCTGACACCACCTTCACCGAAGACAATGCCTGCTGATATCCCATCCAGGCCATTACACCCGCCATCAGGTTGCCAAACGCCGCGCCCAGTGCCAGACCGCCAAAACCTCCCAGCTGGAAACCCAGCCACAACAGCGGCAAATAGCACAAGAACAGGCGCAGGAAGGAAAGCAGCATGGCCCGCAACGGCCAACCCAGCGCATTACAGGCAGAAACCACCAGCATGCACACCCCCAGAAAACCAAAACTGGGCGGCATACAACGTATAAGTAGAGCCAGGTAAGCTTGTACCGGAGCGGTCTCCACCAACAGCTGAGCGAGCGGCACTGCCAATACCGCCATCAGCAGGCCCAGCAAGGTTTGCCAGCCAATCACCATGATCGCACCCACTTTCATAAGCTGCTGTACTGTCTGCCAGTCCCGGCGTCCATAACAGCGGCCCAGCCAGGGCGGCAACGCCATGGTCATGCCCAGAACCAATACAATGGTGAAACTTTCCAGACGACTGGCCATCCCCCAGGCGGCCACCGCCTGCTCACCACCGCGGGCCACCATGGCAGTCGCCAACATGGCCGCCAACGGTGGCATCAGCTGACTGATCATGGCTGGGCCAGCAATATGCAGAAACGGCAGGGCCGATTTCTTTACCTGCTCCATCATCCCGTGCCGCTGAACCCAGCCCTTGCCGCGCAGAGCCCAGACCAGCAGCAGCGCACCAATGCAAAATGACAACAGCGTCGCCAGGGCGGCACCCCGCAAGCCGAACCCCTGCCAATCACCAACACCAAAAATCAGCAGGGGATCGAGCAGTAGATTGAGCAGACTGGTAAGCACCATCATCATGCCCGGAAAGCGGGTATCCCCATGGGCACGAAAGAGACTGTAGCCAAAGTACACCACCCCACCGATCCACATGGCTGGCAGCTGCAACGCCCAGTAAGGACGAATCATTGCCTGCACTTCCGGGGACGCCCCTAAAAGATCAAACACCGGCTCCTGAACCCACCATAAAACCACCGCCAACAGTGCCAACAAGGCTCCACCGCCAGCCAACACCAGCGCCCCAAGACGGTTGGCATCCTCAAACTGCTCTGCACCAATGGCACGGGAAATCAACGCGGCAATGGCAATGCCCACCCCCACCTGCACCCCGATCACCAGAAACGCCAGCGGGAAAGTGAATGACTGTGCCGCCAGCGGCAACGTCCCCAACCGCGCCACAAACACGCTGTCCACCAGATAAAAACCCAACAGCGCCATCACCCCCAGCGCCATGGGCCAGGTCTGCTCCCACAACTGGCGGGCCAGGGTCAGATTGGAAGGGCGAGCGTCGGTCTGCTGCACGGGACAACCTTCAGGTTGGAATCGGGTTTGGGGAGACTAGCAGGGGTTCAGTGAACAGTTAACAGTGAATAGTGAACAGCGCGCGCGATTGTCTTGTGGGGTTTCAACTTCTGAGGCCGCGCGTCACGGTTGGGCGCGGGCTGCCAGGCCTGAATCTGGCGCCAGCGATGGTCGCGCAACTGTTCACTGTTCACTATTAACTGTTAATTGCCTTTAGCCTTTCAGTCCATTTCCCCGTTTCCACCAGCTCCAGGAATTCATCTCCGAGCCGCTCACTTTCCGCCATGGCCTTGCGCCAGCTGGCTTCGCGAGCAGCGTCGTCATTCATGAACTGCTTGAAGTCGCGCCGGTCGGGAAGCTTGCGGTTGGGCAGTGTTTGAAGGTACTCAGCAGAAGGCGACACCAGCAGCGTACGGCTGAGCTTCTGCGGATCGCCGTTGCGCCAACGCAATGGCTTGTCAAACCAGCCGGGGATGACACGGTCGGTGAAATGGGGATACAGCACGATGCCTTCGCTGCGATAAGGCAGATCCAGATGGTAGTCGAGCAGGCCACCATCACGATATACCCCTTCTGGAGCACCCGGCAGATCAACCACCCCTGCCAACACCATGGGGATGGCCGCACTGGCAAGCAATGCGGCACGCAGATTGTCGGGCCCGAGGGGAATATCGTGAGAGGTGAAATCGTTGAGCTCATGCAGCGGCAAAGCATCACCCGCTGGATACACCAGCCCGCGCTCCATAAAAAGTCGCGACGCCTTGCGACTGAACAGGTTGGAGCCAATCAGCCCCGCCAACCCTGCTCCCAAGCCCAATCCATCCTCACGAGCCATCAGCCCCCGGCTGCGAATCACCACGATGGCCAGACGGTAATGGGGGTGATTGAGAATATGGTCATCCCGGTCCCCAATCAGCTCCTCCAGCATAAGGGCACACTGCTCGGATACCTGGGCCGGGGAATGACGGCCATCAAAACGTTGTCGGGTATAAATCTCGGCCAGTTGACGCAGGCCCGCCACCGGGTCCGTCGACATGCTGATCGCCGCAAACCGCCAGCTACCGATCGAGGCACCGATCAGGGTGCGAGGGCGAGGAGCGCGAGGAAGAAAGTCGCCAAACACGGCCCGGTCCAGACCGAGAATACCCAACGCTTTCGGTCCGCCCGCCGCCCCGGGGATGATATCCACATGCTCCGGCTGTAAACCATGCTCACGTAGATGGGCAATGGCATCGCGCCCCGCACGAATAGTCAGCGCCGGTGACGACGTATGAATGGCAACCACCCTGCTCTCCCACACTCTCAAGTCAGGATTGGCATGTTAACCATTGAATGCATGAAGAAAAACTGCAGAGACGTCGGTGATCGGGTGCTTCACGACGGGAGGATGCCCACGGGCCTGTTAACACTACCGGGATGACGCCTGTTGAGCGTCCGGCGCTAATCTTCTTTCAAAAAACGCCCCAGCACACGGGTGAACTCCAATGGCTGACTCATCAGCGGCACATGCCCGGCACGTGGCAACACCACATGGTTCGCACCGGCCAGGCTGGCAAACGCGGCCTGTCCTTCAGCGGGATAAAGTGGCGACAACGCCCCCGTCAGCACCGTGGTGGGTACCGGGAAAGCTCGGGCGCTTTCACGGTAGTCATGGGCACCATCCAGATACGCACTGAGATAGGCGCGCAGATCAGACACATCGGAAACCGGCAGCAAACGGGCCCACAATCCGGCCCAGCGAGAACTGGCATCAAACGCCTGCTTCAACCTTTCGTTACCGGAAATCTGCGCCATGATATCCACCAGCCCCTGCAGCACGCGTTCACGTAGCCCCACCGCCAGATTGACCACCTTGCCCTGCTCTGGCGCGCCCTCCAGCAAGGAAAGCAAGCTGCGCAGCTGGTCAAAGAAATGGGGTTGCCGCTCGCCGAACAGACCGTGGATCCAGTCGTCCTGGTTAGTGGTGCAGGGCGACTGATCCACATGCAGATAGCGGGAAAAAGGAGAAAAATCACCAAATGCCTGCCAATGCAGGCTGGTCGTCGCCCCCAGGGAGTACCCCACCAGATAGCAGCGTTCCAGCCCGAAGTAACTCACCAGATCTTCCATGTCTTCCATGTGATTATGGAAAACATCCGCCTGATTAAAGCGCACCTTGCCGGAGTTTCCTGCACCGCGCAGATCAGGAAGATAAAACTGGAACTGCCGGGCAAAGGGCAGCACAAAGGGGAGCCAGTCACGACCCTGCATGCCAAGGCCATGGAGCATCAATACCGGCTGGCCACGCCCGACGGTTCGAACATGCAGAAACTGGCCATCCCTGACCGGGAAGAACGGCATCCTACCCCCTTGTTATTCCAACAGTTTTAGCAAATCAGCCATACAGGCACAGGTAGGCCGTTTCCACTTCTACCTTTACCTGAAACTTGCTGTTGGCTTCCACTTCAAAGGACTCACCGGCAGCAAAAGTCTGCCAATCGGCAGCGCCCGGCAACTTGATCGTCAGCGCACCACTCACCACGGTCATGGTTTCGTGCTCGCTGGTGCCGAACTCATAGTCACCCGGCGCCATCACACCCACGGTGGCTGGCTTGGTTTCGGTTTGGAAAGCAATGGATGCCACTTTGGCATCGAAGTATTCGTTGACCTTGAACATACAAGGGCCTCCGCTGAATCAATGGAGGCGCGAGTATGCCAAAAGCCGGCCTTTCCTGCCGCTTATTTCCACTCTGTCTCGATGGGTGTCCCCTGGCGCACCGTTCGCGTCACAGGCGTCTTCGCTGCAATCTCCAGTAATCGCTGGCGCTGCTCATCACCAAGCTCAGCACTGCAGGTTAACGTTCGATCAATATGCTCGCCCCCTTGATCATCACGATAGAAATGCAGCCCCACATGGATTTCACCCAGCTCCCAGCCTTTCTTTTCCGCATACATGCGCAGGGTAATCGAGGTGCACGCCCCCAGCCCGGACAGCAACAACTCGTAGGGATTTGGCCCCTGATCCTGCCCCCCCATGGACTCACCTTCATCCGCCTTGAGGCAATGCTGCCGCACCTGAATATCCTGCTGATAATGATATCTACCCAATACCTCAACCCTTGCCATGGCACCGTCCTTTTCTTTGTCAGTGGGGCACACCATACTGAGGGCGCACCATCATTCTTCACTATTGGACTATGCCACGGAGACGGCCATGAGCAACCTCAATGACAATGGCGAACTGGTGGAATGCCCCAATCAGGCAGGCGAACCCACTCTCAGGCCGGTAACATCACGCAAGAGCATTCTCGGCAGCGGCCTGCCGATCATTCGCCACCTACCCAGCCGCGATCAGCGTCTCATCGGCCCCTGGTGTTTTCTGGATCATATCGGCCCCACGTCATTGAGCGAAGAAAATGCGGTAGACGTGGGCACCCACCCTCACACCGGCCTGCAAACGGTTACCTGGCTATTTGAAGGTGCACTGCTGCACAAGGACAGTCTGGGCTACCAACAGGTGATTGAACCCGGCCAGCTCAACCTGATGACCGCAGGGCATGGCATCTGCCATTCCGAGGAAAGCCCGCCGGGGTTCAGTGGGCCCATGCACGGTCTGCAATTCTGGATTGCTCTGCCAGCCGAGCACGAAGATACCGAACCGGCTTTTGCCCACCACACGGACCTGCCTCAATGGGAACAGGACGGCATCCACATCACGCTGGTGGTCGGAGAACTGGCCGGGCAAGCGTCTCCCGCAAAGGTGTTTTCGGCGCTGGTCGGAGCAGACATCCAAGCCCCTGAAGGTGGCAGCCTGACCCTGCCGGTACCTGCCAGCTTCGAACTGGGACTGTGCATCAATGAAGGCAGTGCCAACCTGGAAGGGCGCATGCTGGATGTGGGCGAACTGTATTACCTGGGACAAGGCCGCGAACAACTTAGCCTCACTCTGGAACCGGGCAGCCGGGTGATGCTACTGGGCGGCGAGCCCCTGCATCAACCCGTGCTGCTGTGGTGGAATTTTGTCGGCCGGGACCAGGAGCGTCTGGAACAGGCACTGGCCGACTGGAATCGCTGGCCAAACAATCGCTTCGGCGACGTAGCGGCTTACCAGGGCAAACCGCTTAGCGCGCCAACCCTGGATCCGCAAGTTCGTTTGAAGTAGCTGTCAGGAGGAAGCAACCTGCTGGCAGAAAAGAGCCACTCCAGTGCTGTCCGGCGCAGGGTGAGTAATGATGGCATCGTAACTTTTGCCCAACTCGATATCGCAGCTGCGGGTTATCGCCGCTGCCGCACCAACTTTGACTTCCGCATCGAGCTGTGTCGCCACTACCGGCGTCCCTGTCACGTAGCTGCTGACCGCACCGTAAGGCAGATTGTTTGCCACGCTGCTACCTTTGAGGGCAATGCTAATGGTTTGACCGCTTTGATCTGACAGAGCATGGATAAAACGGACCCTGACCTGATTGGACGGCACGGACACGGCAACCTGCCTGAAGGACTTCAGGTTTGGAATCTGTTCACCAGCACCCGCCAGTTTACCCATCAATACCAGCGTATAATTTGCACCCGCAGCAAGCGTGAGCCCCTTGTCATCTACCACGGTCGTGACATCCGTATTCACGTCAAACAACACCGTCTCAGTATCACTATCAAGCTTAAAGGCCATTCCGCCCTGTTGTGTTGTGGAATACTGGTGATCTTCAAACAGGGGGTCTGACAAATTATTACGTATGATCACGTCGACGCGAGTATCAGTATCTTCTGTTCCACTCCCGCTATAATCCGTGAGCTGATTATGAAAATAGATCCCCGTTCTTTCTCGAAACAAGTCATCGCTGTCATCATCGTCACTACCACCGCAGCCCGTTAGCACAACGCTACTGATAACAACCAACATTCCCCAACCGCGCATAACACCTCACTAAAAACGCAAAAGGCCATGATAAACATGGCCATCGACCACCATCTGGAATCAGTTCTCAGGTAGGCCATATAATTGCACGAAAGTTCCACATTACTTTTTAACAGACGAAATCACCTTGGATAACCGCCATAAAAGAACACCCCTGCACTTCTGTCACTCTTCAGCGCAGCAATATAGATTCTTTCATTCTCCCTATCATGGAAGAGAATCCCGCCCAGTGTTTGCCCGTCATACAAGCAGTCGGGATCATCGAAGCTGATCGATAGATTGAACGCCATGCCTTCTGCCTTCGGCACCACCGCACCGGAAAAAGAGCAGTATGCTTCAACGGAAACCCGTCCCGTCAGTGCGCCATCCGCTCCCACCTCAATGGTGGTAAATTGCGTACCTGCAACGGTGTCAAAACCTCCCGCATAAACCCCCTCCAGGTCATCAAGATTTGCCACCACGTCGCCATCAGGCGCCGACGTAAACCCCATTGCTTCCCCCTGATCATCGACTACCTGCCCTGTCAGGTACTGTCCTTGCACATACGTCGCCTCAACACTGACAGCCAGCACAGGCTCGCCATCACCATCCAGATAAAAGCGTCGGGCCGGAGCAATACTCAAGCTACCCCGTGCAGCCGTGGCCACACCGTGGACCAGACCTTCAACAGCATCGTATCCACCACCCTCGGCACCAAGAAAAAAGTAACTCTCTCCGCTATCCAGCACTACCGCCAGCAGGGTTCTCCCCGTATCCGTTGCCCCCCGATACACCCCTTTTGCCTCGTTGCTGGAGGCAGGGCTATCGTCGCTATTTGATCCTCCCCCACCACCACAGGCAGTCAGGACCAATACACACCACACCATCATTACTCTTTTCATTTTAACTCCTCGTTTGAATCCCTTTTCTCAATTGCATTCCTCAGGCATAGCGCTCATTACCGCTTGATGGCGATCAGGAAGTACGTATCCAGGCTGCTTTCGGGCACCCATCGATACACCAACGAGAACCCGGCATACCGATGACTTCGTTCAAGGCTTTCACGTGAAAGAAAATGGACGAACGGCGTTATCCCGAGGAAGTGGGCAGCCGCAGCCACGGGTTTTAAGCAGGGGCGTGTATCTTTCATGCACACAGTGCTGCTGATGAAAACTCCGCCAGATTTGAGAAGACCAAATATCTCCTGGATCGTGGTCGCAGGATCGGGCACGAGGTGCAGAACATTCAGACCCAGGACCACATCAAACTGCCTCGGCTTCCCTTTCAGGCTATCCAGCGTTGCCACCTCAAAAGTGAGCTGCTCGACCGGCTCTGAGACCCACTTTGATCGCGCAATCTCAATCATCTTTGATGACGTATCGATAGCCAGATAGCGATTAACGTAAGGAGCATGTAGCAACGCTGTGGAACCGGTTCCGCAACCAAACTCCAGAACATCTATTTCCGGCCCGAGGAAGCTACGAGTCAGAGCCAACTTTCTTTGATAGGCCTCCTGATCGGCTATTGTGCGCCGCGCATAACGCTCTGCTGTCCTGTTCCAGAATTCCACCGATGAATCCACCAGGCTTCTCCCGCTCGCCAAAATCCGATAAAGATTCACGCAGTTTATTTATTCATATAAATTACAAAATCCCCTATATTGCATTTTAGGTATGCATATTCGTATGAATTGGCGAACCATGAAATTCGACTGGAACCGGGCTCGGGCATTCCTTGTCACTGCAGAAGAAGGATCATTGTCTGCCGCCGCTCTCGCGTTGGGCATGTCGCAACCCACACTAAGTCGGCAAGTCACCGCCCTTGAAGAAGAACTGGGAACCGCCTTGTTTGAACGGGTTGGCAGAGGGCTGACCCTGACCCCAACCGGCCTGGATCTGCTTGTTTATGTACAAGCCATGGGAGAAGCCGCCAGCAGCCTGTCACTGGCCGCCACAGGACGCGCGACTTCCATCGAGGGAGAGATAACCATTTCAGCTTCGGAGGTGACCGCCGCCTATATCCTGCCTCCAATTCTGCAAAAGCTGCGGCGGACCTACCCCGGCATACAGGTCTGCCTGGTTGCATCCAACAGCGCCAGTGACCTTCGCCGCCGGGAGGCAGACATTGCCATTCGCAACTTTCGCCCCACAGAGCCAAACCTGATTGCCAGAAAACTGGGAGAATTCGCCGCCGCGCTCTACGCAACGCCTGACTATCTGGCAGGCCTTGATGCTGCGACAACACCCGAAGCGCTGACCCAGGCCCGCTTTATCGGTTTTGCTTCTGCAAACGAAGCGTTTATCAACGCCCTTGGCGCCCATGGGATAGCACTTCAAGATCACAACTTTGCCGCCAGGGTCGACAGCCATGTGGTTCAGTGGGAAATGGTGAAACAGGGTATGGGGATAGGGGTGATGCCGGTCGAACTGGCAAGTACAGAGCCCTTGGTCAGACGAGTACTGGCAGACACATTATTCCGTGGGGATGTCTGGCTCGTTGCTCACCGTGAACTGAGAACGAACCTGAGGGTGCGCACAGTTTTCGATTTTCTCGCCAACGAAGTTGGCCGGCACTTCACCGACGCCGCATCGCTGTATTAAGCCAACCGCAATCAACTAGAACGGCTGGCAATAAATCGCAATCTGGTCGTCAGCACTATCAAAGCGGGTGTAGGCGATAATGGCATCATAGCTGCGGCCACTGCTGACATTGCAGCTGACCTGATCAATCAAGACACCCTGGGTCTGATTGTTCACATCGACCTGTAGCGAACTGCCCGCGGACAGGGAAACGTAATTACTCCCCATCGCATATTCCAGGCCAGATACCAGCTGCTGGGTGCCGCCGGGCAAGGTGACACTCAGTTCATCGCCATTCAGTCTTGAAAGGGTATTGATAAAGCGAACACGGATCTGGCCGCTAGCAACATCCACATCCTGATAACGGAACGTTTTTAGCTCGCGGTTATCGAGGGTAGTGTCGCCCATCATCACTACGGTGTAGCGATCCCCCGCCGTGAGGGTACGATTTACCGGACCATTGATAAGGGTGCTACCTGAACCGGCACCTCGGACATCGAAGGCGATACTCTCGCTTTCGTCATCCAGCTCAATAGACTGACTGCTGACGCTGCCGGTTTCGGTGTAGCCACGATCGCTCAGCAGTGCCGAATTCATGTCATCCACGAACAGATCCACACTGACATCGCTGCTGCTGCCACCCGTGGTTTGCGTCAATTGATTGTGGAAATACAGCCGGGTACTGTCAGAAAACAGCCCTCCGTCCTCATCCTCATCACAACCAAAGGCCGATAAACCAGCGATGGACGCTGCCAATACCATGCGCAGAAACACCATGGTCAATCACTCCCGGAGCTGGCCTCTTCGGGCTGCTCCAGCAGCGCGGCAGGTTCACTCTCGTTGAATTCACGGATAAAGATGCCCCAGAAGGCTACAAACAACGCCGCCAGCAACGGCCCCAGCGCAAAGCCGGTGATACCGAACATGGCCAGGCCGCCCAGGGTAGAAAACAGCACCACATAATCCGGTAACTTGGTATCCCGGCCCACCAGAATGGGCCGCAAGATATTATCTACCAGACCAATGATGAAAATGCCGTAAAGCAACAACACCGTCGCCTCTACCATATCACCCACGGCATAGAGGTAAACGGCCACCGGTAGCCAGATCAGTCCTGCACCCACCGCTGGGATCAGCGACAGCACCGCCATCACCACACCCCACAGCATTGCACCGGGGATATCCAGGATCCAGAAGATCAGGCCACCCAGCGCCCCCTGAGTAATCGCCACCACAAGATTGCCCTTGATAGTGGCTCGTGTGACTTCGGCAAATTTTGCGAACAGCAATTTTTCGCGTTCATCACCCAGCGGCAGCGCGCGGATCAGCATGGCGATCATGCTATCCCCATCGCGGATCAGGAAGAAAGCCAGGTACAGCATCAGCCCCAAATTGAGGAAAAACTGGAAGGTATTCTGCCCTACAGCCAGTGCCCGCTTGGCCAGAAACTGGCCGGCCCCGGTAAAGGCCTGTACTGCCTGCGCCTTGATCCGCTCCAGATCGATATCGAATCGTTCCGCGAGAGACTGGATACCGGGAAAAGCGTGTTTGATCTTGTCTACGTATTCGGCCAGATTGATCTCGCCGCTCTGCACCTTCTGAAACAGCCCGACCCCTTCCGTCACGAAAGAAGTGGCCACAAACAGCACCGGAATAATCACCAGCACAATACACAGCGTCAGCGTCAGCAGCGCGACCAGATTGCGGCGATTGGGCCAGCGCGCCAGCAAGCGCTTTTGGAACGGGTAGAAAATCACGCTAATGGCGCAGGCCCAGAACACCGGTGCCCAGAATGGCTGCAGCAGCATGGCGAAGACCAGGCTGACACCCACCAGCGTGAGTAAAAAGGCACGCTGCTCCAGCGTTTCCGACTTCCCTGTATCCATACGGTTCTCTTCCCTCAGACTGCAGCCTTGATGACAGTGCTGCCCAGATACGCCATATAAGCCACGTAGACAATCAACAGGCCAATGCCATTGGCCCGCGTCACCTGCCCCTTGCGCCCCCACAGACCGTAGCCCATGACGAACAACACCAGGGTCAGCCCGGTCATCAAGGACCAGTCGCGCAGCAGCACATCCTGCTCCACCGCCATGGGGCTGATGGCGCCGGCAATACCGACCACGGCCAGCGTATTGAACAGGTTCGAGCCTATCACGTTGCCAAAAGCGATATCGTGCTCGTTCTTGCGTACCGCCGCGATGCTGGAGGCCAGTTCCGGCAGCGACGTGCCGATGGCCACAATGGTGAGACCAATGATCAGGTCGCTGACCCCCAGCGACTGGGCAATGAACACCGCGCCCCATACCAGCGCCCGGGAGCTGACCACCAGCAGGATCAGTCCGACCACCAGCCAGAACAAGGACGCCTTCAGGGGCAGTGGGTGCTCGGCCAAATCGGTTTCCACTTCACCGCCCAGCACATCCCCCTTGCCGCTCATGGCCGCATAGACTGACCACCCCATCAGCGCCGCCAGCAGGCCGATAAGAATCCAGGCGTCCAGCCGAGAGATATGGCCATCAATCAGTTGGTAACCTGCCAGCAGGGTGATCACGGTCAGTACCGGCAGCTCCTTGCGCAACACCGCAGAGTTGATGGCGATCGGGCTGATCACTGCCACCACACCCAGGATCAGGGCGATATTGGAAATATTGGAACCGTAGGCATTCCCCAGCGCCAGGGAAGGGTTGCCCTCCATCGCCGCCAGCGCCGACACCACCATCTCCGGCGCGGAGGTGCCGAAGCCCACGATCAACATACCAATTAGCAGTGGCGGCATCCCCGCATGGGCCGCCGTGCCGGCGGCACCATCCACAAACTTGTCCGCACTCCACACCAGCAGAATCAATCCGCCAATTACGGCAGCAATGGCCAGCAACATCGGTACTCCTTTGGGCTCTCGAGAAAATCAGGATCAGGCGGGCCACATTGTGGCAGAGAGGGGAGGCATAAGCACCAGCTACGAGCGACAAGGCGCAGCAAAGACACTGCACACTAATGAAGGCAGGGCGAGGTACGAGTTGCGAGTTGCGAAGATCAAAACATGGCAGCATGACTGCCCGGCGGTGGGAGCTTGCCTGCAAGCGATGAAGCCTTGATCCATTCCCCATCGCTTGCAGGCAAGCTCCCACAGGTGATTAAACGATGGCTTGACCTTGATCTTCGGACTCGCAACTCGTACCTCGTAATCTGTCGCCCCTAAACCGCCTCCCCCTCACGGGCCTTGATCCCATACGCCAAGGTGTACAACACCGGCACCACCACCAACGTCAGGATGGTGGCAAAGCCGAGGCCGAACATGATCACCACCGCCATGGACTCGAAGAAGGCATCAAACAGCAACGGCACCATACCCAACACGGTAGTAATCGCCGCCATGCACACCGGACGCACCCGTGACACTGACGCATGCACCACCGCATCCAGCGGTTCCCGCTCGGTCATCTCCAGCTTGATCTGCTCCACCAGCACAATACCGTTCTTCACCAACATGCCGGACAAGCTCAGGAAACCAAGCAAGGCCATGAAGCCAAACGGCGCGTTGAGTAATAGCAGCCCCAGTGTCACCCCAATGACCGCCAATGGCACCGTGGCCCAGATCACCAACGGCAGACGCAAGGAATTGAACAGCAGCATGGTGATGATGAACATGAACAGATAACCCAGAGGCAAGCTGCCGAATACCGCTGCCTGTGCATCGCGGGAGGCTTCGTATTCCCCGCCCCAGGTCAGCGCGTAACCCGGCGGTAATTCCAGTGCCTCAATCTGCGGGCGAATCCGGCGCAACACATGGTCGGCGGTCTCATCACCGAGCACATCGGGCTCCGCTTGCACGGTAAGGGTCCGCTTGCGATCCCGGCGCATGATCAAGGCGTTTTCCCACTCGGTGGAAAAGTCCGACACCACCTGGCTAATAGGAATATAGGTGGCGTATACCGGCGACCAGACCTGCACGTCGTTGAGGTTGTTGGCACTGAGTCGTTCATCATCCGGGGGGCGGGCCACAATGGGCAGCAGCTTGCTGCCATCGCGGTACAACCCTACCGTACGACCACTGAAGTTCAGCGCCAGCGTGTTGTCCAAATCCTCACGGCTGATGCCGGCACGCCGGGCCTGGGCCTCCTGGAACTGCGGACGGATTACCTTTTCCTGCTGCCGCCAGTCATGGCGAATACTTTCCAGTGCGCCATCCGCCACCATGATCGCTTCAGCCTGCAAGCCCAGTTCACGAAGTGTGGCCGGGTCAGGCCCGCTGAAGCGGGCTTCGATGGAGGCCGCCGGACTGGGACCGATCATCAAGCGTTTCACCTTGGCAAAGGCCTGCAGGTGCTGCTCACGAATCAGGGTGCGGGTATCTGCAAGGGCAGCATCAATCTGCTCGCGGTCTCGCACCTGCACAATCAGCTGACCGTAACTTGGGTAACTTTTCTCCGGCGCATAAGGCAGCATAAAGCGCTCTGCACCGCGGCCGATGGTGGTGGTCACCTGGGTCACGCTGTCCATGTCCAGCAACGACGCTTCCAGCCTTGCCACCGACTCCCGGGTTGCCCGGATATCACTGCCTTGGGGTAGCCAGTAATCCACCAGATACATGGGGGTATTGGACGGCGGGAAAAAAGCCTGCTTGACGAAACCAAAGCCCACCAGCGCCGCCACCATCAACACCGCCATACCGGACAGCGTCAGTACCCGGTGGTGAATCGCCCGATCCAGCATGCGACGGTAGAGCACGAAGATTCGACCCTTGTAGGGGTCATCTCCCTCGCCATCGCTCCCACCAACATCCTTGTCGCTGAAAAACAGTTCGGCAAAGAAGGGCACCAGAGTAATGGCGGTGACCCAGCTCAGCATCAGGGAAATCAGCAATACCCAGAACAGGCTGTTGGTGTACTCCCCGGTGGCATCCTCCGAAAGACCAATAGGTGCAAAGGCCATGATGGCAATCACCGTGGCCCCCAGCAGCGGCCAGACTGTCTGGCGGACAATCTCCGATGCCGCCTCCAGTTTGGAGAGCCCCCGCTTCATGCCAACCAGAATACCTTCGGTGACCACGATGGCATTATCTACAAGCATGCCCAGGGCAATGATCAATGCGCCCAGGGAAATACGCTGCAGGTCGATGGCCATTATCTTCATCAGGATGAAGGTGCCCAGAATGGTAAGCAGCAGAACACCCCCCATGAGCAGGCCTGAGCGTAGCCCCATGAACACCAGCAACACCGCAATCACGATAGCCACGGCCTCGCCCAGATTGAGCATGAAGGCACTGACCGAGTTATCTACTTCATTGGGCTGGTTGTAGACTGTGGCCAGCGCCATACCCACCGGCCGCTGGTATTCCAGTTCCTTGAGACGCTGATCCACCAGCGCCCCCACATCCACCACGTTCACGCCGGAAGAAAACGAGATACCGAGGGTCAATGCCGCACCACCATTGAAACGGTAGAGGTGGCTGGGCACTTCCGCATAACCTCGTTCGATGGTGGCCACATCACGCAGGTAGACCAGCTCATCGGCACCGGGGTCGGAAATCAGCAAGCTGCCCATGGCCTGCACCGTGGGGAATTCACCGGTCGGGTAGATGCGAATGTATTCATCCCCCACCCTCACCTTGCCGGCGGGGTTCACGGTATTCTGGGTCTGCAGCAGGGCAAAGATCCGGTCCGGACTGATCCCCAGGGACGCCAGCCGGGTACGGGAAATTTCCACCAGCACCTGTTCCTGACGCTGGCCTCCCACCACCACCTTGCCGACACCCTTCACCAGCACCAACTCGCGACGCAGCAGGTCGGCATAATCCTGCATGTCTTCGTAGCTGTAGCCGTCCCCGGTGATGGCCAGCAAAATGCCGTACACATCGCCGAAATCATCCAGCACCTGAATACTTCCTGCCCCCGGCGGTAATTGTCCCTGCAGGTCGGTCATCTTGTGGCGCAGTTCGTCCCAGATCTGCTTGAGTTGACTGGCACGGTACTCGGGTTTCATTTCCACCTGCACCTGGGACAGGCCACTGCCGGAAATAGAGGTCACCGTTTTCACATAGGGCAGACTCTGGATAGCGGCTTCCACCGGCAGCGTCACTTCCTCTTCCACCTGCCGTGGAGAGGCCCCGGGATACTGGGTGATGACCATGGCGATCTTGAGGGTAAACTCGGGATCCTCCAGCTGCCCCAGACGGGTAAAGCTCACCGCCCCACCTACCAGCAGCACCACCGTCAGCAGCCAGCTCACCACCTTGTGGCGAACGCTGTACTCGGCAATATTCATCGCTTACAGGCCCCGCTCTTTCACCAGTTCGCGAACCTGCTGGCCTTCCTTGAGATGGTGCACCCCGGCACTGACGATACGATCCCCGGCATCCAGCCCGGCAGTGATCTCCACCCCGCCACCGACCACCTGCCCCAGCGTGACCTGCACGGCAGACACGGTGTTGTCCTGCGGCTGGAAACGCCACACCCAGGAACCCTCGGCATCATCCTTGTTGAACACCGCCTCCACCGGCACCTGCGGCCAGGTGGTGGCCTTGCGCATGATCTGACTCAGGTCGATGGCCACATCCACACTCATGCCCGGCAGTACGAAAATCCCTTCCGGGTTAGCCATGGTGAGAGTAATGATGTAAGTCTGGGTGCGATCATCCGCGCTGGCTTCGTGCTCCTTGTAACTGGCCTTGAACACCTTGTCCGGAGCGCCTTCAAAGCGCAGTTCCGGCTGATAGTCCTCGCCATCCTGACGGATGTTGGTCAAGAACCGCTCGGACACCGCGAACTCGATATCAATGTCCTTGTTGCCCTGCAGGTAAAGAATGGGCTCCTTGGCCTGCAAGAACTGGTAGTTCTCCACATAGGTGCGGGCTACGGTACCGGCGTAAGGCGCCTTCAGTCGGGTGTAATTCACGTTGTCACGGGCCAGACTCAGGGCAGCCTGTGCCTGGCGACGTTTGGCCTTGATCTCGTCGAACTGGGCTTCGGATATCACTCCGCGTTCAAACAGACTGATACTGCGCTGATACTGGCTATCGGCCAGATCGTACTGGGCCTGGCGATCCGCCAGCTGGTTACGGAAATCCGCCGGGTCCAGAGCCGCCAGCAGCTGCCCTTTCTTGACTTCTTCCCCGGCTCGCACCGGCAGTTGCTCCAGCTGCCCGGATACCCGGAATGCCAGCTCTGAGCCCTCGGTGGCTACCACCTTGCCCGGGTAATGGCGCAAGCGCCCTTCCACCATGCTGTCCACGGTATACAGTTTCACTGGCTGCGCCTGTACCTCCTCGACCGGTGGCTCCTCACCACAACCCCACAATGCCAGCGACAAACCCAGCAAAACCCAGATACGTTGTTGCATCTCGCTCTCCCAACAAAAATAGCAACACCATCAAGACCGCCCGCAAATCGCCGGCGAAACGTCTGCACAAGAATTGTATTGTCGCCTGCTATGGCACGGCTGTCTTTGTTTACTCGGGACAGTCGGCGAAAGCGACACCGGAAAGGTCGCAAACGGCACAAAGCGATGACCTTGCGTTACTTGCATAACACTGTGATTACTTTTTATGCAGGTGGACAAAAGCATGCAGCAACGATCAAGAGGGCAAAAAGCGTTCATCGCGGCGCAACCGCCGCTCCCACCAAAGCGGCACGGGGAACGGGAGAGGCTTAAGGTGCCAGCGTCAGGCAACCTTCTCTCGGGGGACTGGACTGTAGACGCCTTCCCGCTAATCAGTGATCAACCAAAAAAAGGCCGACTCAACGTCGGCCAAGGGGAAGTTTGCATACTCGCCAGAGGGGGGACTGGCGAGTGGGGTTGCACATGACGCTGTCTCTAGACAGCAAAGCAACAATAGATAATTTCTATTAATGAATGAAGCGGAATTGCCCTATGCCAGCTATCGGCGCAACCTATCCGTCGGCACGCGGCACCTGCCACCCGGTAAAGTTGTCCGATTTGGCAGCTTTACAGCCTCTCTGCCGGCTCGGCATCATTCAGAATCATTCAACCCTGCTCAGAACCTGATCAGTGAAAAGAGGAACGGCATGGCCAGCGATACCCACGAGCCCCCCTATTCCCATCACGAGGAATGGCTAAACGGCCTGACCCACGGTATTGGTGCAGCACTCAGCATCGCCGGTACCGTGGTGTTGATCGTCGCAGCCAGCCTGCAGGGTGATCCCTGGAAAATTGTCGGCTTCAGCATTTTCGGTGCCAGTCTGATCCTGCTCTACAGCGCCAGCACCCTGTACCACAGCAGCCGCAGCCCAAAACTCCGGGCCGCCTTCAAGATGCTGGATCACTGCGCCATCTATGGTCTGATTGCAGGCACCTATACGCCCTTTTTGCTGGTCAACCTGCGCGGCCAGACTGGCTGGATTCTGTTCGCCGTGATCTGGGCGCTGGCAGTGACCGGTATTGCCCTGAAAGCGCTTTATGGTCACCGCTTCAAGTTGCTGCGCGTCGGCATCTATCTGGCCATGGGCTGGCTGATCCTGTTTGCCTCCGGCGAACTGACCACCAAGCTCAACGACACCGGCTTCTGGTTGGTGCTGGCCGGCGGCATCACCTATACCGTGGGCGTGGTCTTCTATCTGGCTGATCGGGTGATCCCGTTCAACCATGCCATCTGGCATTTATTCGTGGTCGGCGGCAGCGTCTGCCACTTCTACGCCATGTACTACGGGGTACTGCCGTTCACCGCGCCGGTGGTGTGAATTTCACGCCTGAAGCCAGTCCCGAGTTTCGAGTTTCGAGAAGCTGATCACTTCCCCTTGCCAGATCCATCGCGACAATATACATTATTTTATTATGAATAACGTTATTGAAAACCCAACCCTGATGGCCAATGCGGAAGCCCTCCGGCAAAACGCCCGCGACGCCAGCCAGATGCTCAAGGCCATGTCTCACCCGGACCGGCTGATGCTGTTGTGCCAGCTGGCTGACGGTGCCGAACGCAGCGTCAGTGAACTGGAAGAGCTGACCGACCTGCACCAGCCCTCGCTGTCTCAGCAAATCGGCGTCCTCCGCCGTGAGGGACTGATTGAAGGCCGGCGGGACGGCAAACACATGTTCTATCGCGTAGCCGACGCCCGCGCACTGGCCATCCTGCAAACCCTTTACGAACAATTCTGCGGAGCCCCCTGATGAGCATTGACTGGAATGCGTTTACCCCCTGGGCCTCACTCGCCGGCGGCGGCATGATCGGCCTGGCCGCCCTGTGGTTGCTGCATACCAATGGCCGCATCGCCGGCATCAGCGGTATCGTCGGCGGACTGCTGCGCCCGGCACCCATGGATAGCGGCTGGCGCATTGCCTTTATCCTCGGCATGCTCATCGCCCCCGTCGCCTGGACACTGGTTGGCACCCTCCCGCCGATGATCATTGATGCAGACTTTCCGCTGTTGATCGCCGCCGGTCTGATTGTGGGCATTAGCACCCGTTACGGCGCTGGCTGCACCAGTGGCCATGGCGTCTGCGGCATGTCGCGCCTGTCCCCACGCTCACTGGTGGCCACCCTGGCGTTCATGACCAGTGGCTTCATTACCGTTTTTGTCGTTCGTCATCTGTTGGGGGGTGTGTAATGCAGCGCAGCCATATCACCGCTTTCGTCGCTGGTCTGATCTTCGGCATCGGTCTGCTCCTGGCGGGCATGGCCAACCCGGCCAAGGTACTCGCCTTTCTGGATATTGCTGGCCATTGGGACCCATCGCTGGCACTGGTCATGGGTGGCGCGATCCCGGTGTCCGCCATCGGCTTTTATCTGACCCGCCATCGTAAAGCTCCACTGTTCAGCGCCAGCTTTCAGGTGCCCACCAACCGCAAACTCGATAAGCGATTGGTTCTGGGCGCGTTGGGATTTGGCGTGGGTTGGGGGCTGGCCGGTTTCTGCCCTGGCCCGGCGCTGGTAGCACTCGGCACAGGCAGCCTGAAGGCGGTTGTATTTGTTGCCGCCATGCTCAGCGGAATGGTGATCTTTGAAATGTTGGAACGCCAAAAACCGGATTGATCCGTCCACTACGACATGGCGTCCTGAGACACTATGTCCAATGTGGAAGACAGCAGGCCTGGCCTAGAATCTATCGGCATCAATGGAGAGAACCAGTGGCCTGTTGCGCCAGGCCCTCTCCCTAGCGGTAGTGTCACGTCAAAGGCTGGAGATCCCCGGCATGTTGAATTGGGTTCCGATCATTTTCCTTGTCTTCAAGCTGGCCGTGTTTGGCACGGGCATGTTCTTCGCCATCAAGTGGCATTACGATCAAGACAAGAAAAACAAAACCAAAACGGCCCCCAGTTCCACACCGGAAGGGAGCCGTTAACAGGCAGGATCTACCCGCGTCTTACAGCAGAGCTTCGATGTCTTTCTTGATGGACTCAGGTTTGTCGGTGGGCGCATAACGCTTCACCACCTTGCCGTCCTTGTTGACCAGGAACTTGGTGAAATTCCACTTGATACCCTTGCTGCCCAGCAAGCCCGGCGCTTCCTTTTTCAGGAAGTTATAGAGCGGGTGGGCGTTGTCGCCGTTCACATCAATCTTGTCGAACATGGTAAAGCTGACGCCATAGTTCTTCTGGCAGAACGCACCAATTTCTTCCGCTCCACCGGGTTCCTGTTTACCAAACTGGTTGCAAGGGAAACCGAGAATCTCCAGGCCCTTATCCTTGAGATCGTCATACAGCCCTTCGAGCCCTTCAAACTGGGGGGTGAAGCCACATTTACTGGCAGTATTCACGATCAACATCACCTTGCCTTTGAACTCAGCCAGGCTCTTTTCATCACCGCTCAGGGTAGTCGCTGAAAACTCGTAGATCCCCATTGTCACTCCATGTCGTTTCTGGCCCAGGGCCAGGTTACTGAGATTGTTCGGACAACGCGGCAATAACCGCCTGCGCCACTGCCTCGCTCGACTGCGGATTCTGTCCCGTCACCAGCTTGCCATCCGTCACCGTATGCGCAACGAACTTGTCGGCCAGATCCAGGCGTGCCCCAAGCTCTTCCAGTCGTGAGGCCAACAAGAATGGCATCACATCATCGAGCCCGACTTCGCGTTCCTCTTCATTGGTAAAGCAACTTACCGTGCGGTTCTGCACCAGCGGAGTACCGTCCTCATTGCGCAGCCCTACCAAGGCCGCCGGCCCATGGCATACCGCCGCCAGCAGCCCGCCGCGACTCCAGGTACGTTCCATCACCGCAGCCACCAAGGGATTATCGGGCATGTCGAACATGGCACCATGGCCACCTGGGACAAAGACACCGGAAAATGCGTCTTCCCAAACGGTTTCCAGAGCTTTTGTGTCCTGCAATGCCGCTATGGCATCCACCCAGGCCTCTTTCTGACTATCGTCGGGGATCGAATTGGGATCGACCGGAATCTTGCCTCCCCGCGGGCTGGCAACGACCAGAGGAATGCCTTGCGCTCGAAACGCCAGATAAGGCAGCGCAAATTCTTCCAGCCACAGCCCTGTCTGCTGACCCTGCCCCATCTGGGCTGCACTGGTCACCAACATCAACAAGGGATTGTCCAGATTCATTCTCTCCTCCCACACAAGATGGTTGTGCTGCCTGTTCACCACAGCACAAGCCGTGGCAACATGTTGTGAATTCACTGTGGTGACTTGCAGCGGCAATATCAACCCTGGACCGGATTTCATGGACTGGCAACAGCTACTGAACAAGACCCGCCTGGGCGGGCGCGATGCGAAGGATGAAAGTGGCCGTACCGCTTTTCTCCGCGACCACGACAAAATCATTTTTTCCGGTGCGTTCCGCCGCCTGGCCCGCAAGACCCAGGTGCACCCGCTGGCCACCAATGATCATGTTCATAATCGTCTGACGCATTCGCTGGAAGTTTCCTGCGTAGGACGAACGCTGGGCATTCGCGCAGGAGAACGCCTGCAACGACAACATCTACTCCCCGACAGTGTCAGCGCCACCGACTTCGGTGACATTGTGCAATCCGCCTGTCTCGCCCACGACATCGGCAACCCGCCGTTTGGCCATACCGGCGAGCGCGCTATCCGTGCCTGGTTTCAGGAACGAGGCCAACGTTTTCTCGACATGCTGCCAGCGCAGCAGCAAAGCGACCTGACCTTTTTTGAGGGCAACGCCCAGGGCTTTCGTATTCTCACCAAGAGCGAATACCACCAGTACGACGATGGCATGCGACTCACCTACGCCACCCTGGCCACCTTCCTGAAATATCCCTGGCTATCAGCGGATGCTGGAAACGCCAGCAGCAAACCGGGCAAGTACAGTGCCTTTGTCTCGGAAGCTGCCGCTTTTCAGGAAGTCGCCAACGCCACCGGACTGATAGAACAATCTCCGGGCCGCTTCAGCCGTCATCCGCTGGCTTACCTGATGGAGGCCGCCGACGACTTCTGCTACGCCATTATCGACCTGGAAGATGGTCTGGAGATGGATCTGCTGCACTGGGATGAAGTGTACGCCCTTCTGCAACCGGCATTGCCCGACACCAAAGAAGTCAGCGAGCTGATTCATTCCGATCTTCGCGACGGCCGCAAGGCAGCCCTGCTGCGCGGCAAAATTATCGAGCGCTTCATCGAAGCGGGCGTGGAAGCGTTTGTCGCCAATCACGAGCAACTGTTGCTGGGTCGTATGGAGGGTGACCTGATCAGCCACTGTGAACCCGCTGTACGGGACGTAGTAGAAAACGCCAAGCAACTGGCGCGCTCAAAAGTCTTTGAACACCCACGAAAGATTGAACTGGAAATTGGCGCTTTCGAAGTCATGGGGGCGCTACTTGACGGACTGATTGAAGCGGCCGTTTCGCACGCCTGTAACAACGCGAAAAACACATACAACAATTACCGTCACGAACGCATTATCGACCTGATCGGCCGACACAGTTTTCCGGAAAACCTGGAACAGCTACCGGAACAGGAACGAATCTATCAGTGCATCATGCGCGCGCTGGATTTTCTCGCTGGCATGACAGACAACTACGCCACCTATCTGGCCAAGCAGTTTTCAGGCATGGCGGAAACGCGCTATTAGTCTCAGCACCCCTGCAACGAAAAACGCCCTGACAAGTCAGGGCGTTTTTCCGTCTCATACTCGTTTGAATAATCGCAGCTTAGTCGGCCAGTCTTACACCCACCGCCACGAAAGTCTCCAGCCCGGAGGTACCGTCGCCTTCGTCCAGGTTACCTCCACCAGCCGTAATGACCTTGCCATCGGAAGAGAGCATGAAGGCTTCGGAATCACCGTCACTCCAGGTAACGTTGAGCGTCTGCCCGGTTACGGACCAGGAGCCCCCGCCTGTTTCATTGTCATTCCAGGTGTCAACATAGTGAGAACAGCTGGACTCATCACAGATGTTTGCATCCAGACTGATGAAGCGTCCACTCTCGCTGAACGTTTCGCTGAGCGAGCCGTCACTGTTGAAGGTCAGATCGGCGGTGCCACCGAAGCGCTCCAGATTGGCCCCACCACCGTCATCCAGCTCGATGATGCCACCTGAGAAGTACAGCTTGTAGGTAGCCCCGCTCACAATGTCGTTCAGACTCGCCACCTCGCCGCTTGCAGCTTCAAGAGCGGCAATACGAGTATTGTTGTCGTTGATCGCCGTAATCAGCGCCTGAAAGTTCGCATCCACTCCGGCAGCAGTCGCCGCCTGACCCGATTGCGGAGCCGTGTAGCCGGTCACTTCTGCGGCCATGGCATTGGCACTCAGCACAGCAGCGGTGAGGCCTGTCAGAATTACTTTTTTCATGTCTCTTCCCCTCTATAGGTTTTGTGCTTTAACCAACGGCCTCACTGCCAGTTGGCTTGATCCCAGTTGAAATTGTCCCAGACAGCAGCGGTCGGACCGGTACCGTCTTCCACGAAGCTGACGCTGATGGAGCAATCTGCGGTGATTGCGCCGGTGGTGTAGGTGTCGTCGATCAGATCACCACCACAACCGGAAATGGTATTCACCACATAGCCTTCATTCGGCGTCACTGTCAGCACACGAATGTCACCATGCAGGACCCCTTCCAGATTGCTGCCTACAATCATGCCGTTCTCACCATCGACACTGGCCGTGATGGTGTAGGTCTTCTGCGCAAAGGTGGCGGTGACAGAACATGCCGCAGTGATGGTGCCGGTGGTGAAGGTATTGCCATCCAGGGTGCCGCCACAGCCGCTGACGCCAGTCAGCTCATAGCCCTCATCCGCTGTCACTGTGAATTGCTGGGTCTGACCGTGATCCACCATGGGGTTGGCCGGTGTAAAGCTGCCGTTATCCGCGATAGTGGTGACCTGATACTCAATAGCTTCGAAGGTCACCGCCACCGTACAGTCCCCGGTAATAGCCGCAGTGACGTAATTACTGCCATCCAGGCTACCGCCACAGGTGCCGCCGACAGTACCGATCTGATGCCCCTCATCCGGGGTCAGACCAAACACGGTGGCAGTGCCATGCTCCACGGTGGCACTGGACTGTGAGATCACGCCGTTCCCGGTGACCTGGGTGGTCACGGTGTAGCTCATCAAGCTGAGCACGGCTTCCACATGACAGGCTTCGGTCACCGGGCCAACGGTGTAGCCACCGTTCTGCCCCGTCGGCACCACTTCACAGGTGTCGCCCGCAACCGAGTCCACCATAAAGCCCATTGCCGGAGTGAGCGTCAGCAAGCCATTCTGGTTATGACCCACCGTCAAAGAATCCGGATCGAAGCTGCCATCACCCACCACACTGGTGGTCACTGCGTACTGCTTCGGTGCAAACGTCGGGGTGATGGTGCAGGCTGCGGTAATCACACCGGTGGTGTAAGTAGTGCCCTCAAGATCACCTCCACACCCCTCGACGCCCACCAGGTCATAACCTTCATCCACACTGACTTCGAACTGGGTGCTGTCGCCATGATCAACGAAAGCAGAGCCCGGCAGCAGGCCACCGCCAGTGACCATGGCTGTGGTCACTTCATATTCATTAATGGCGAAGGAGACAGACAGGCTACAGGTTGCTTGAATGGCATCCGTGGTAAACGTCGTGCCATCCAGCTCACCGCTACAGCCTGTGACTTCATCGATGCTGTAACCTTCCGCCGGCGTGATTGAGAAGTTGGCAGAGGCGCCACCCAACACCGAGACTGACGCTGGCGAAACGCTGCCATTGTCTCCTGCGACGGCGGAGAGGCTGTAACTGGTTACGCCAAGCGCTTCATTCTCGGACGCATACGCATTGATGGCATCCACAAGGTCACTGCCACTGGTAGCAGGCAGCGTGCCGGCATTGTCACCGATGGTGATATCGCCACCATTTTTCTTGCCATCTACCACGCCGTCACTGGCATCCTCGATCAGGGCCATGACGGTATCAAACTCATCCGTACCGGAACTAATGGTATGTGCCTGGTTGGAGAGGCCGCCCAGCACGGCCGCGTACTGCTTGGCAGCCGAGTCATCGCCGCTGGTGCTTGGCACCGTGGTCAGC
>NZ_ARXV01000007.1 GCF_000756665.1 Alcanivorax nanhaiticus
TGCTGCCAGGGATTTTTTTTGCCTGGAGAAAGTGGCGAGTACCGAGTTTCGAGTAGCGAAAGGCAAAACACTTCTTTCCCCGGGCACAGCCCTTACCTCCTCTGCTACGCGGCTGATCGCTGGTTTCCCGGGTTTTGATCTTCGAAACTCGCGTCTCGAAACTCGTACCTGTCGTTTCGTCAGGCGTCAGGCGTTTCAGGCCCTTCGGGCGTCTCTGCCCCAAACCCGTCTACCTGGAGCCATTCCCCCAGTTTGTTCCAGGCGTCTTCGCAGCCGGTACCATTGGTGGCGGAGAAGAGTTGCAGGCTGAGCGGGGCAGGGTGATTTTTAAGCTGGCTCTTGACCTTGAGCAGGGTGCTCTTGGCGGCACCGAACTTCAGCTTGTCGGCCTTGGTCATGAGGATATGGATGGGCATGTTGGCCTGTGCAGACCACTCCAGCATCAGCAGATCGAATTCCTTGAGTGGATGGCGGATGTCCATCATCAAGACCAGGCCAATCAGGGCCTGGCGTTCGGCCAGATAGTGATCCAGATGCTGTTGCCATTCGTTGCGTTTGGTCTTGGCTACCTTGGCGTAGCCATAGCCGGGCAGATCCACCAGGCGGCGCTGTTCATCCAGCTCGAAGAAGTTGATCAGCTGGGTGCGGCCCGGTGTCTTGGAGGTGCGGGCCAGGGTGCGCTGGCTGGTCAGCCGGTTGATGGCACTGGATTTGCCAGCATTGGAACGACCGGCAAAAGCCACTTCGAGGCCCTCGTCCGGGGGGCACTGATCCAGCCGCTGGGCGCTTTGCAGGAAGCTGGCCTGATGCAGCAGGGTTTCCACGGGATGCTGAGCCATTGACGGGGTCCTCGGTATTTTCCTTACCATTCACATGGAATATGACGGCGCGGGTTAGTCTGGTATATAATCGCGACCGCCGGTCCCACTGGGGGGCCGCGGACGTTCTACAAGGGTTTGCCCGGAAAGGCAAACGACTTCGCCAGCGGTGACGCCAGCTTAGCAGAGGTAGCGTTTATGAAGGGTATGGTTGCAGGTATTGCATTGGCTTTGGTGATGGGCTCTGCCGCCCACGCAGCAACGGTTGAGGAACGTTACAACGCCAGTTGTACTTTCTGTCATTCCACCGGTGCCGCCGGTGCGCCAAAATCTCATGATGAAGCTGCCTGGAAGCCGCGCATGGAAAAAGGCATGGACACCATGGTGAAGCATGTCCGGGAAGGGTTTAATGCCATGCCGCCGAAAGGCATGTGCAACGACTGTAGCGACGACGAATACCGTGCTCTGATCGAGTACATGGCAAATAGCAAATAAGACGCTGTACAAAGGATAGGTCATGAAGTTTGTAAAACTGTTCGTGCTGATGGCGGTTGCCGCCGTCGCCACCCCGGCCATGGCTGCCGGTGACGCAGAAGCCGGTGAAGCCAAGGCCGCTCCCTGTGCTGCCTGTCACGGTCAAGGCGGTAATGCCACCATCCCCACGTACCCGAAACTGGCGGGTCAGGGTGAAGAGTATCTGGTCAAGCAGCTGCAGGACTTCAAGTCCGGCGCGCGCAACAACGCCATCATGGCTGGCCAGGTGGCCAACATGAGCGAGCAGGACATGCAGGACATCGCGGCTTACTATGCCAAGCAGTCCACTGAAGCGGGTCAGGCCAACCCTGATCTGGTTGAGCTGGGTGAGCGTTTGTACCGCGGTGGTGATATGGCCAACAACATCCCGGCCTGCTCCGGTTGTCACGGCCCTGCCGGTCAGGGCATGGACGCAGCCCAGTACCCGCACCTGGCTGGCCAGAATGCCCAGTACACCGAAGATCAGCTGAAAGCCTTCCGTGCTGCTGGTCGTGTTGATGAGCCGGGCATGATGCAGACTATTGCTGCAGAAATGAGCGATACCCAGATCAAGGCGGTGGCCAGCTTCATTTCCGGGCTGTCCAAATAAGTCTGATCGGTTACGGTTTGTAGAAAAGGCAGCCTTCGGGCTGCCTTTTTTATTACTATCATGAAAAGATAGTATCCCTTGCAGGGAGAAAAACGACTGGGTGGTGGTCACACCACCAGACACTAACAAGAAGGAGAGAATTCGATGCTTCGCATTGTGACGGCTTTGCTGCTGACCCTGGGACTGGCCACCACGGCCTGCGCTGAACAAGAACATTCCCGCTTTGCGCTGGATACCCACTACAAGATTCTGGATGTGCAGGGCTCTGTTGACGATCCTGGCAAGGTGGAAGTTCGGGAATTCTTTTCTTATGGCTGCCCGCACTGTTACTCGCTGGAGCCTGCGGTGACTGCCTGGCTGAAAGAGAAGCCGGAGTTCATCGACTATGTACGTACCCCGGTATTGTTCCTGCGTAATGCCGAGCCGCTGGCCCGCGCCTACTATGTGGAAGAAGCCCTGGGCAAAGTGGACGAGATCCACGCACCGCTGTTCGATGCTATCCACAAGCATCGTGAGCCGCTGTTCAGTGAGCCGGCACTGGCCAACTTCTTCCGCAAGTACGGGGTTGAGCCGGAGCAGTTCACCAAGCTGTACAGCTCTTTCGGTGTGTCCACCAAGATTCGTCAGGCTGATGCCCTGAGCCGCGATTACAAGATTCCGGGTGTTCCCAACTTTGTGGTGAACGGCAAATATCTGATTCTGCGCCAGAACCTGAAGAGCAACGAAGAGTTGTTCGAAGTGATCGAATATCTGGCCAGCAAGGAAAAGAGCAACGGCTAAACCATGCTGCTCGACAAGGCTCGCACTGCGTATCGTGACTGGAAAGCCCGCCCGGCGGGCTTTTCCTTTGCCCGGGAAGGGGTGAGGAAGACTCGCCAGACCCGTGAAGTGGTGTTGCCGGAAAATACCCTCAAGCTCCTCAGTTTCAATATTCAGGCCGGGATCGGCTCGCAGAAGTTTGGCGACTACATAACCGGTAGCTGGAAGCATCTGGTGGCGCACCCGCGCAGCGTGGAAAACATCGAGCAGATTGCCGAAGTGGTCAGCCATTTCGACGTGGTAGGGCTGCAAGAGGTAGATGGCGGCAGCCTGCGTTCGCGCAATATGAACCAGCTGGTGCGGTTGGCTTCACTGGGCGATTTTGCCTTCTGGCACCAGCAACTCAACCGTAACCTTGGCCGCCTTGGCCAGTTCAGCAATGGCTTTCTCAGCCGTTTGCACCCCTATGAAGTGACCGATCACCGCCTGCCGGGTCTGCCCGGGCGGGGCGCGATCGTGATCAAATACGGGCACCCGATTCAGCCGCTGGTAGTGGTGGTGGCGCATCTGGCATTGGGGGAGAAGATCCGCAATGCCCAGCTGGCCTATCTGCGCCGCCTGCTGCATGACTACAAGTATGTGGTGATGATGGGTGACTTCAATTGCCGTCTCGAACATCTGGAAGCGTCGCCGCTGGCGGATCTGGGGCTGAGCACGGTAGTGGCGGAAAACCTGAACACCTACCCAAGCTGGGCGCCGGACCGGCATATCGATCACATCCTGCTGTCGCCAGAACTGACCAGCCAGCACACTCGTGTGCTGGAAGACTGCCGCCTCTCGGATCACCTTCCTCTGGCCACCGAAATCATCGTCCCGGACGAGGTGATTGCGGCGACGCTGGAGCATCGCCTGCCGCTGATTAGTTGATGGATTATTAATAGCTGCGAGTTTCTTTGCGGTGACGGGCCGCGCACTCGGGCCGAGCCGTGAGCATTATTGCCAGAGCTGCCCTTGTCTTACTCGAGTGTTATGAATCAGAAGTTGTGCATAAAATTGAAATTAAAAATGTGCATTATGCGTATGGATACGCTCAAAGCCGCTACTACAAATATGTCAAAATCAGTGGGGCTCGTATTCGACGTCTCCTGAGGGGGTTATGGTGGGCTTAACAGAATTCGATGTGGCCAGGCTGACCGCTAGAGCTTTGCGCCATTTACCTCAAAATTCGCGGGCGAGTCACCAGACCCTGTTTCGGCCCTAGGCGAATTAGGGGCAAGAGAGGCAGGAGCGCAAGCGGCAAGATCATCTTGTCAGGCGTATCTATCTGCAGGCGATTACTGAAACAGCTAAGGGCTCGTCCAACCGAGTGACTTGCTTCCTAAGACTCTAACTATCAAATGGTTTGCTATGTCTCACATCTTGATTGCTGGTCTGGGTGATCTGGGTACGGCGCTGGCGGAAACATTGCTGGCTGAAGGCCATCGCGTCAGTGGCATTCGCCGTGGTGATGTCTGCCCGGCCGGCGTGGAGCTGTACAGCCAGGATCTCACCGATGGCGCGGCGATGCTGCCTCCGGATCAGGTGGATGTGGTGGTGATCATCATGACTCCTGCCGAATACAGTGAAGAGGCTTATCTGAAAGCCTATGTGCGCGCGCCGCTGACGCTGCTCGATGCGCTGGCGCAACAGCAGCCGTTGCCACCAGTGGTGTTCGTCTCCAGCAGTGCCGTGTTCGGTGAGCTCAGTGGCGCAGTGGATGAAGCGACCCCGCCAAAGCCGGAGCGTTACAACGGTAAGGTGCTACTGGCGGCGGAAGAGGAAATCAGTATTCGCGCCATGAGCACGGTGGTGCGCTTTACCGGCATCTATGGGCCGGGGCGTCATCGCCAAATCGACAAGGCTGCCCGGCTGGCTCGCGGCGAGGAAACCCTGCCGGCGGCCCAATGGACTAACCGCATCCACCGTGATGACTGTGTTGGCCTGTTGCACAGTGTGGTCAACGGTTGGCTGGCAGGCCGTGAGATGCCACCCTTGGTGGTGGGTACCGACAACGTGGGTGGCCGCAATCTGGACGTACTGCAGTGGTTGGCCGAGCAACAGGGCCTCACCCTCGAAGTGCCCGATGACGCCCCCGCTGGTAAACAGGTCAAGAGCCTCTACATCTCCCAAGGGCATTACACTCTTCAATATCCTGGCTATCAGGATGGCTACGCTCAGGTGCTCGCGGAAAAGGCAGATTGACCTGTGGGAGCGCATGCTCGCATGGCGATGGAGTGACGAGGTACGAGTTTCGAGTTGCGAAGATCAAACCCTAACCGTTAACTGCCTGCCGTGGGAGCTCTCTGTGCTCGTCAGGGTATGCCTGCAAGCGATTGGAGCCTTGTAAGGCGGGCAATCGCCAGCAGGCTGACACCCTCAACTGTAAAGTCGATTACCGTGTTTTGATCTTCGCAACTCGAAACTCGCAACTCGCTGGCCTCCCCCGAATCGAAAAGGTGTGCGGGCAGGGCGCTGGATTCATTCGGGCCCCATCCGCGCGTTGCAGCTTGTCACTGCCTTTAAAGCGCATTTTCGGCATTTTCACGCTAAAATCCCCCTCCTGTCGGAGAATGGCCGAAGAATTGGTTGTTTTTTCGCCGATAGGCTTGCCTCCGGCGCAGGCATTAGTAAAGTGTGCGCCTCAAATTTTGTCTGTGGCGGTGCCGGGTTAGCCTGATGCGCCGCAAATGCCCGTGGTGGGCGCAATGGAGTGAAGTGAATGAGCACACCGGTTGCCGTGGTAATGGGGTCCCAGTCCGATTGGGAAACCATGAAAGAAGCCTGTGACGCCCTGACCCAGTTTGGTGTTGGCTGGAAGGCCGAGGTGGTCTCTGCCCACCGTACCCCCCAGCGCATGTATGACTTCGCCAAAAGCGCCCACGAAAACGGCTACAAGGTGATCATCGCCGGTGCTGGCGGCGCCGCTCACCTGCCGGGCATGATTGCTGCCCTGACCCCGCTGCCGGTGCTCGGCGTGCCGGTGAAAAGCCGCACCCTGTCAGGCTGGGACAGCCTGCTGTCCATCGTGCAGATGCCCAAGGGCGTGGCCGTGGGCACCCTGGCCATCGGCGCGGCCGGCGCCTGGAACGCAGGCCTGCTGGCCTCGCAAATGCTGGCAGCCGAGAATCCCGAACTGCTCAACAAGATCGCGGACTGGAAAGCGTCCCGCGCTGACGAAGTGCTGGCCAACGCGGAGCTGGGCCAGGGCTAATGCCCGGCGAGGCTCCTTTTCTCTCCTGTCCCTGTGTGACCCTGACGGATCTGCTATGAATCGTGTACTCGTTCTTGGTGGTGGCCAGCTTGGCCTGATGATGGCGGAAGCCGCAGCGCGGTTGGGCCTGGTGGTGGATCGCTACGATCCGGAGCGAGCCCTGCTGCTGCCCGGCACATCGGATCTGGCTGTGCCGATCAGCTGGGAAGAGTGCCAGGAGCGTTATCCGGTGATCACCGTGGAGCGGGAAGCGTTCCCGGAAGAAGGCCTGTCTGCGGATCTGGCGAAAAGTGACCGCTGCGTGGCCCGCGGTGCCCTGCAGGTCATCCCCGATCGTTTCACCCAGAAGTCCATGCTCGACAAGCTGGGTATCCCTACCGCGCCCTGGGTGTTGCTGGACAAGGAAGAAGACCTGCCGGCGGCCGTGGAGCAGTTCGGCGGTGTCGTCGTGAAGGCTCGCTCAGGTGGCTACGATGGCCGTGGTACATGGATTGTGGGCGAGGGTGGCGACCTGTCCGCTGTGCCCGCCGCCGAGCTGGCAGGCAAGGCGATCATCGAGAAAAAGATCCCGTTCCGCCGTGAGTTGTCCATCGTCGGTGCGCGCAGCATCAGCGGTGAAACCCTGTTCTACCCGCTTACCCGCAACTGGCACGTGGATGGCATCCTGCGCCTGAGCCTGGCCCCGGCCAATGCCTGTGCCGATCTGCAGAAGCCGGCAGAGCAGATGCTCAAGGGCATCATGGAAGAGCTCGATTACGCTGGCGTCATGGCGGTGGAGTTCTTCGAGGTGGATGGCCAGCTGATGGTCAACGAGATCGCCCCGCGGGTGCACAACTCCGGTCACTGGACCCACGAAGGTGCTGACTGGTCCCAGTTCGATCTGCACGTTCATGCCCTCGCCGGTGTCCCGCTGCATGCCCTCAATGTTCATGGCCCTTCCGCCATGGTCAACCTGATCGGTACCCCGTTCGAAAACGCCTGGCTGCAACACCCTGGTGTGGTGCACTGGTATGGCAAAAGCGTGCGTCCGGGCCGCAAGGTGGGTCACGCCAATTTGGTAGCCGATACCCTGGAAGGTTTGCGCGAAGGGCTGGATGCCTGGGCAGATGTGCTGCCTGAAGGCTATCAGGCCGTGCTTGAGTCCGAGCTCAAGCTGGGCTGAATCCGCCGGTTTTGCTGGAGCCCAGCTTGGCTGGGAGAAAGAGCTGAGAAGCGAGTGACGAGTTTCGAGTTGCGAAAATCCAATATCGAAGGCCCGGATGTTTTGCCGCCTTTCGAAACTCGTGACTCAAAACTCGCCACGCTGACTTTCGCCCTGGCAAGCTGGACTTCTGCAAAAAGCTAAACCGCGCCCCTTCACATTCTTTCCCGGTGCAAATGGTCTAGACTTACCCTTTGAGTGTTTCCAGGATTTGTCGCCGTGTCGCTTGCCCTCTCTCTTACCCGCTATCGTCGCCTGATCATGCTCGTCATGATCATTGCGCTAGTGTTGATTGCGGTGGAAATGACCGGGCTGCGTGAGCAGCTGTCGGTGTCATTCCTGCGCGAGCAGCTTGAAGCCAACCCGATCACCGGTGTGGTCATCTTTGTGCTGGTGTTTGTTGTGGGCAATCTGATTCAGTTGCCGGGTTGGCTTTTTCTGGTGGCTGCCATTCTGGCATTGGGTACGGTCCTTGGCGGATTGGTTACCTATCTGGCAGCGGCAACCTCCTGTATCGTCACGTTTGCCTTGGTGCGCGGCTTGGGTGGCAATGCCCTGCGGGAAATCAATAATCCGTGGGCACAAAAAATTCTGGCTCGCCTGGATACTCATCCGGTGCAAAGTGTTGCCTTGCTGCGGGTCGTATTCCAAACCATGCCAGCACTGAACTATACCCTGGCGCTTAGTGGTGTCCCGCTGCGCCCCTACCTGATCGGCACCTTGATCGGCTTGCCGCTGCCGATCATGGTCTACTGCCTGTTCTTCGACCGGATTCTCATGCTGCTGCCGATCGGGTAGCAAGCCCTCGCGTTTCAGGGGCACCGTAGGAGCTCTCTGTGTTCGTCAGGGTATGCCTGCAGCGATCCGGCCTAAGCGAGGTAGGGATTCCAGAAGCGAGTTTCGAGTAACGAGTTTCGAAAATCCAAAACCGGCGGCCGAGCCCTAGGGTTGGGGTTTTGCCTTTCGCAACTCGTTACTCGTAACTTGAACCTTTTGCCTAACCAAGGCTCGGATCGCTTGCAGGCAAGCTCCTACAGCGGGATTCTGTTGAAAGCTCGAAGCTCGAAGCTCGAAGCTCGAAGCTCGAAGCTCGAAGCTCGAAGCTCGAAGCTCGAAGCTCGAAGCTCGAAGCTCGAAGCTCGAAGCTCGAAGCTCGAAGCTCGAAGCTCGAAGCTCGAAGCTCGAAGCTCGAAGCTCGAAGCTCGAAGCTCGAAGCTCGAAGCTCGAAGCTCGAAGCTCGAAGCTCGAAGCTCGAAGCTCGAAGCTCGAAGCTCGAAGCTCGAAGCTCGAAGCTCGAAGCTCGAAGCTCGAAGCTCGAAGCTCGAAGCTCGAAGCTGGCTTAATGCCTTAACAACGCACTCAACGAATCCACCACTTCCGCCCAGTCCGCATCTTCGCGAACAGACTCTGCCAGAAACTTTGCTTGAGATTCTGACCAGAACGGTGCCTGGTGCAGGTGCATGCTGTCGCTGAGGGTGCCAGCGTGTTGGTGAATAAACTCTTCGATGTCGGCGTCGCTGTTGTCCAGGCCAAGCTGGGCAAACAGGGTTTGGAGATCGTGGGTCGCGGTATCCATATCGCACTCCCTTGAATGTATTGCAGAAGGTTCTTCCGGTTACCTGAGTATGATCCTGCGCTTTTTCAACCCATCTGTCTCCCCTCCTTTGGGATGGGAAGCATGGCCGCCGGCGGCTAAAACAAAAACGCCCGCTGAGAAGCGGGCGTTGGTTGCCTGAAGCAGGCTGCGTGCTGCGGCGCTCAGGCAATGTCCATAATGCCGTCCATTTCCACGCCGGCGCCCTTGGGAAGCGCTGCCACACCAATGGCGGCGCGGGCCGGGTAGGGCTGGGTGAAGTGGCGGGCCATCACTTCGTTGACCAAGGCAAAGTGGCTCAGGTCGGTGAGAAAAATGTTCAGTTTGACGATGTCCTGCAGGGTACCGCCAGCGGCTTCACAAACGGCGGTCAGGTTGCTGAATACCTGCTCGATCTGTGCCTCCATGTCCCCCTCAACCATCTCCATGGTGGCCGGTACCAACGGAATCTGACCAGACAGATAAACGGTGGAGCCAGCCTTGATGGCTTGGGAATAAGTGCCAATGGCCTGCGGGGCCTTGTCGGTGCTGATAACGGAATGGTTGGACATGGTCGTTTCTTCATTTGTTGAGCTGTCGGCAACGTTATTTGGCCGGCAGGGTAATTAAAGGCCGTTATGCTTGCATGGTAGACGTTGGGACGCAACAAAGGGCGACCGGGTCTCGTGAATTTGGTGCGGACGTACAGATAAACCGTCTGTCGGAGGGCAAAGTGCGAACCTCTCCACGTTATCGGTGGTTGCTCGTTCCATGCCATTGAGGAGTTGCTAATGTTAATGGCGTGGATAACGGTAACAAGGAGGTAACCATGACCACGACGCTGAAGCCCTTTTCAGATGCCTACGCGACCCTGACAGTCGCATCCTATGAGCCCCTTTTTCTGCGCTGGATTTCTGGCGGTGCCTTGCTCAACCTCAGTGCCGTAATGGCGAATCGCATGTCAGCCACTGCTCACCTTTCAGAGCTGGGTGATATCTCGACGGTTGCGGCGTTAAGTCTAAGTAATAACTGGAACAGGCAAAAGTTGCCCAGCAGGCAAATGTTGTCAGCAGCCATTGATAAAGAATTGGCGAAAGAATCCATCGATCCTATGGATATAAGCAGTCTGAGCCCGCGTCGCCTCAAGCTGAAGGCGTTTCCTGATGCTGTACAGGTAGGCGATCGAATTCTCCTCAATGGCGTGGATCGGTTGCGTCCCATGAATCTCGATGTGCCCGGAAACGAAGGGGTAACAGACAGTAATAATCCCGGTTTGATCAGGCGCGCATTCAGAATGGTGCGTAAACCTGTTGGTAACAGCCGAAAAACACTGCAGCAACGAAAAACGCCTGCTGTTGTATTCAGTGGTATGGCTATTGGCGCGGATGATTCGCTGGATTTCCACCAGGCCAGGCTGGAAATTTTGAAAGGTTTTGACGGTGCAATCGGTCGCTGGCTGGAGGGCCGGAGTTCCCTGGATGAAGCCATAAAAAAGGATGTGCTTGGCAAGGCATTTGGCTTTTTCCCCGGGCGAGTGGAGGAAGCATTGTCACCAATCGGTATCGCTCATTATTACCGCCAGCTATTTTTCAATACGGAAGAAGGGTTTGGGCCAATTGAAGAGTCGTTCACGGTGGCGCCGGCGGAAACTCTGGAAGTTATCACCGAAACGGTTCGTCGTCAGTCATTCGAGGAAATCAATGAAGTCGGCCTGGTGACTGAATCCGAACAAGCCCGTGAGCAGCGTAATCTGGATGAGGTGTCTGATCGCACTGCGACGATGGTGAGAAACAGCTCTGAAGTGGCGATTTCGGCGAACTTCAGTGGTCAGGTCGGGGTGTACCAGTTTGGCGCAGATGTATCGACGAACTTTAATAGTTCGCGGGAGCGAAATACAGAACGAACCAAGAAACGTCTCAAGGAAACAACCTTTCGAGCTTCGGAGAGAATCCGAAAATCCGTTTCGGTTCGTACCCGTTCCTTTGAAGAAACCACAACAACGAATTCATCACGACGCTTGATACAGAATAACGGTGATACACCGGTTAATTACGGATTGAGACGGGTGTTGAGAAAGGTAAGGGTCAAGGTTCAGGATCTCGGGCCAAGGATGGTCTGGCAGTTATATGTCCGTAACCCAGGTGCAGGGTTGGCAAGAAGCAAATTTGTTCATTTTCGGGAAGGACAGGATATTTCCATTCCGGATGTGCCGCCGGGCACACCTCCCAAACCGGAAGGCGGGCAGGAAACCGGTACCACATCTGCAACGCTGGAGTGGAGTGATTCCCGTGGAACCTGGTATGTGCCGATTGGTGTAGTTGTTCCTTCAGGAAGAAGCATTGATTCGGTTGCGATCGACAGCATTACGGATCTTGAAAGCGGTGGTAAGGAAGATCATGCGCCTTCCCCCCGTAATGATATCAGCTGGCATGAAGGGGAGGATCCGGATAGCGGCTTGTTTGTTGTGGCGGTCGGCGTTTCACCTGGTGACAGTCATAACGTCAATGTGAGTTATACCTACTCTTGGTCACCATCCAGTCAGGCGATATTGGAGTGGGAGGCAACGAAGGAGCAGTTAAGAGAAGAAATTCGGGAAGAGTCGTTACAGAAAAAGTTCGAACGGGAAAGGACCCTGATCACGGAGAGAAGCAAAATCCCCAAGCGCCCGGCAGCCGATCTGCGCCAGGAGGAGCGCTATGAAATCATGAACCGGATGGTTTCGCATCTTTTTGCCAATCCGGCCAACCCGTCAGAACCAACGCCGACAGAACTAGAGTATTTTCACCGCTATTTTGATCTCAACGGTATTTTTCTCTACATGCACCCTTCCTGGTGGCGGCCACGTTACGCCGCTTCCGCAACAGGGCTGGAGCGGCCACCCTATGAAATTACTGCTGAGAGTGACCCTGCCCCACTGGGCAGCTCTTTGAAATGGGCGATCCAGCTGGACGGCGACAATCGACGTAACGAATTTCTCAACAGCCCCTGGGTGAGAGTCTGCGTTCCGATCAACCCAGGTAACGAACGGGATGCGATTCAGTGGCTGGCAGAGCATATCGAAGGTGACAGGGGGTATGACATCGAGAGTGGCCCGCTTAAGGCGGTGCTGGAGTCCATTGAGTCACGTCGCAATGACGAGGAGAGTGTGCCGGATGGGCCGGACTATGCTGTTGTTAGCGGCACACCGGGTGCCCCTGATGAAGCGGCGACGCCGCAAGACATCTACCCCATCGTTGATGAATTTGATGTCACTGTGCCGACGGCAGGTTTTGTTTACGACAAGTTGATTCTCAACAAGGAGTAGGGAGTGCGTTATGGCTCAGCAAATCATTGCTGGGCCCATCGTGCGCGCTACATCCGAAAACGCACTGTGGGTCTGGCTGGCCACAAAAGAACCGCTGGATAATCCCCGCTGCCTGGTTTATCCCCATGAGAGGTCACAAAGGGGGCGCTGGCGCCGTCTCTCAACCCCGCTGGCGCTTTGGTCCGGCTACCACCATGTGCAGGCGGGACAGAATCTGCATGTTTACCTTATTGCCGCATCGGCAGCGGTTGTTGCGGATGCAACAGAAAGTCCCATACCGCATACGCTGTCGCCATCGATTGCCTTGCCCACGGACAAGCCGCTGGGCTATGACATTCGTTGGCAGGGCGGCGGCGATGGTACAAAGGGGCTCTCTGACCTTGATGGCTATGGTGACTTGCTGCTGAGCCATTTTGATATGCCCACGGTGCTGGTGGGTGATAGCCGCGCCGGGCGTTTTCGTGCGCTTTATGGCAGTTGCCGAAAGGCCCATGGCCATGGCCGCGACGGTATGTTGGCTGCCGAGCAGCAGCTTAACCTCCAGGGTGGAGATGTGCGTAATCGCCCCACTGCGTTGTTGCTGGGGGGGGATCAGATTTATGCCGATGATGTGCCGGATACCATGATTCGGCTTATCCAGGCGTTGGCCGGTCAGTTGGTGGCCAATAATGAACAGCTACCGGGTATCAGCAACCCTGCTTCGCTGGCCATTGGTGAACGGCAGAGCGTCACCAAGGATGTGGCCGACCTTACCAGTGGCCATGCTGCAAACCATCTGTTGACCTTCGGGGAGTTTGTAGCCACCTATGTGCTGGCGTGGAATCCGAATCTTTGGCAGGGGTTGAACGGCGGACTTTCGATGCCTTCGGTATCGCAGGTCCTGAGACAATTGCATGAACCTCCCTCCTCGCAAGACGAGATACTCTCGCGCATGGAAGAAATCGGCCGTGAGCGGCAGCGGGTGGAAGCGTTCAAGCATACCGCCCGGTCTGCCCGGCGTGCCTTGGCCAATATTCCCACCTACATGATTTTTGATGACCATGAAGTAACGGACGACTGGAATCTTAATCGTACCTGGGAAAGCAAGGTGAGGCGGAACGCCACAGGAAAGCGGATCCTGTCCAACGGGTTGGCCGCCTACTGGCTGTTTCAGGCATGGGGGAACGAGCCTGACCGATTTTCTGAACGTACGATGAGGGAGGCAATTCCCCGCTACCTGCGGGGTAACGGTAATGCCCTGGAGCAAAGTTACCTTAACTTTCATGACTGGGCTTTCCGCACACCGGGTAACCCTTCGGTGGTGTTTGCCAATCTGCGCACCCGTCGAGGCCATACCCGAAATGATCAGCGCATCGCCAGGGGCGAGCCGGGTGATGCACGCTGGGAGCGTCGGGATGTGTCTGATGCGCCAAGGTTGATGAACCGGCCTGAACGTAACCTTTTTCGCTCATTGCTCGGCCAGTCACAGTCCGCGGGCAATAATTTGCCTGTCATTGTGGTGGTGCCGACGCCGGCTTATGGCCTGGGGTCACTGGAATGGGTGCAGGATGTAGGGGTAGACCAGATCGGCGAATTGCGTCGCTGGCTGGAACAGCAAATCCGCCAGCTTTCGCCTCTGGTGCAGGCGCTGGATGAAATGACGCTGCCGTTCGAATGGATGCGCCAATGGCTACAGCAAATGCAGCGCTGGCTGGCGCGCTTGCGGGCCATGGCCAGTGCGCTGTCCAGCATGGCGGGCTTGATGACACAGCGGTTGCGGGACGAGGCGCGGCGTCTGGCCGTGTATCGTGCCGTGCACCGTTACATTGAGCAGCTGGAGCAGTGGCGAGTCCAGTTGAGTCGGGATGTGGGCGAAATGCTCGAGGACGCCTCCAACATCGCCACGCTTGTGGCACTGGTCAATGATCAGCTTGCCGCGCAGTGGCAAGCTGCCATTGATGCGGTGCAGGCCTGGCTGGGCACCACCTTCCAGTTGGCATTGCAGCAAGTGGATGAGCTGGCCTTGATTCGTGCGGCGGCGGTGGATAATGAATCCTTTCATGCGGACCCAAACAGTCATCTGGATTTGTTGCAGTCCCTGGCGGCTACGGGGGCCAGTCGAGCCGTTTTGTTGGCTGGGGATGTGCACTATGGTTTTTCGGTAGCGTCGTCGGTGAGTGTCGGCGGGCGGCGTTTGCGTATTGCCCAGTTTACCAGCAGCGCCTCACGCAACGAGACCAGAGGCACGTTGGGGCAGTTGCTTGAGCTGTTGCAGCGAAACGTTGGCGGGTTGGGAGGACCCCATGAGTTACGCTGGTGGCGGAATGGGGCAACGTCTTACCTGGCAGCAGCCGGACAGACACTGCCCAATAATATGGGGGGGGCACACATTACCGAGCGGTACGCGCTGATGAACCGCAGGGGGTCGGCATCCTCGGTGCAGCAGGCGATAGTCAATGCCGTCGCCCCGAACCTGATCGAGCCCAGCAGCAATATGGGATTGCTGGAAGTCACTGGAAGCCGTATCGAAAACCGTTTGTTGGTGCCGACGGCGCAGGGTGGGGTGCGAGTGTCCTTTGCTACTCGTTGGCCAGGGTGGCCAGTCTAGATGACCTTCTCAGGCGGGGTTTGCTCAATAGGGGGAGGGCCAATCCCCCGCGCTGCCGGCTAGAGAATAGGCGGTTTTTTAAAGCCGGTGAATCCGCACAATGCTGTCCAGGGTACGCAGCTTCTTGATGATGCGGGCCAGATGGATACGGTCTTTTACCGTCATGGTCACGTTCAGGATGGTGAGAGTGGGGTCTTTCTCGGCCATGTCGATGGTGTCGATGTTGGAGCCCAGCTCGGACACACTGTTGGCGAGAATCGCCAGCACGCCACGCTTGTTGATCAGCTCGATACGCAGAGCGGCGGTGTATTCCTGCTCCACATCCTTGTCCCAGCTGAGCGCGATACATTTTTCCGGCGCATTGCGCATTTCAGCCAGCAGGTTTTTACAGGTGTCACGGTGCACCATGATGCCCCGGCCGGCGCTGAGGTGGCCGATGATGGTGTCGCCGGGCAGCGCATAGCAGCACTTGGCATAACTCACCATCAGGCCTTCACTGCCGCGGATGGCCAGCGGTTTGCGATCGTCTTCATGGCGCTCGTCGTCATCCCGGGCACCGGCCAGTTTGCGTGCTACCAACGGGGCCAGTCGGTTGCCGATGCCGATGTCTTCCAGCAAGTCATCCAGTTCGAAGTAGCCGTTACCGGCCAGTTCACTGACCACTCGCTCGATGGGCAGGTCGTCCAGGCCCATGTCGTAGCTGTGCAGGGCTTTTTCCAGCAGGCGCTGGCCCAGCTCCACCGCATCTTCGCGCTGCTGATGCTTGAGGAAGTGACGAATGTTGGTGCGCGCCTTGCCGGTGACCACGAAGTTGAGCCAGGCCGGATTGGGGGTGGCGTTGGGGGCGGTAATGATCTTCACCGTCTGCCCGGATTCCAGCGGCGTGGACAGGGCGGCCAGCTTGCCGTCGATACGGGCGGCCACGCACTTGTTGCCCACCTTGGTGTGTACCGCGTAGGCAAAATCCACTGCCGTGGCACCGCCGGGCAATTCCTTGATGTCCCCCTTGGGCGTAAACACATAGGCCTCGTCGGGGAACAGATCCACCTTCACGTTCTCGATAAACTCCATGGAGTTACCGGTCTTCTGCTGCAGTTCCAGCAGGCGCTGCATCCAGCTCTGGGTGCGGCTGTGGGTGGGGGTGCCCGGCTCGCCATCGGCCTTGTACAGCCAGTGAGCGGCGATGCCGTTGTTGGCCATGGCTTCCATTTCCTCGGTGCGGATCTGCATTTCCAGGGGAATGCCGGAGCGCGCCTTGAGGGTGGTGTGCAGGCTCTGGTAGCCGTTGGCCTTGGGAATGGCGATGTAATCCTTGAAGCGGCCGGGGATCGGAGTGAAATAGTTGTGGGTTGCTCCCAGTACCCGGTAGCAGGTGTCTACCCGGTCCACAATGATGCGGAAACCAAACACGTCCATGATATCGGCGAACGGTTTGTGCTGTTCCTTCATCTTGTTATAGATGCTGTAAAGGTGCTTCTCACGCCCCAGTACCCGCGCCTCGATGCCTTCTTCTTCCAGGCAGTGTTCCAGGCTGGTCTTGATGGTAGTGAGGATTTCCTTGCGGTTGCCGCGAGCCTTTTTTACCGCCTGGCCAATCAGCTTGGCGCGCATGGGGTAGATGGCGTGGAAGGCCAGGTCTTCGTATTCCACCCGCATGTTGTACATGCCCAGCCGGAAAGCGATGGGGGCGTACAGTTCCAGGGTTTCGGTGGCGATACGACGGCGCTTTTCCGCGCGCATTACATGCAGGGTGCGCATGTTGTGCAGGCGATCTGCCAGCTTGATGAGGATGACGCGGATGTCCCGGGTCATGGCCAGCATCATCTTGCGCAGGTTTTCCGCCTGCTGCTCGGCCTTGGATTCGAACTTGATCTGGGCAATCTTGGAGACGCCATCCACCAGCTCAGCCACTTCCTCGCTGAACTCTTCGGCAAGCTGTTCCTTGCTGATACTGGTGTCCTCGATCACGTCATGGAGCATGGCCGCCATCAGGGAGGCGTGATCCATGTGCATGTCGGTGAGGATATTGGCGACCGCCAGCGGGTGGGTGATGTAAGGATCGCCGGTACGGCGGTACTGGCCTTCATGTGCCTTCTCGGCAAAATGGTAAGCGCGTACGACCTGGTCGATCTGCTCGTCGTCCAGGTAACTGCGTAGCCGTTTTTCCAGATTATGAATCGTGGGCAAAAGTCCTCGTCACGCCCTTGGCGGGTTAGCTAGTGAGATTCACTCTTAGCTTAAATTTGAGGGCGGGCTTTGTCTATGACAAGGAGGCAGGTTGTGCCTATCGGCACACCAGGGGGAAAGCTATGGGAATGTCAGGCGGAAATACCCGGGGGTATCTCCGCCAAACCGGCAGGAATTACTCGCCGAAAGACTGGGTCAGCAGGGCCAGCTCGTCCACGTCGGCGTTGCGGTCAGCCAGGGGGCTGTCGACGGAATCGGCGGTCACGTGACCTTCAGCGATTTCACGCAGGGCCACTACGGTGGGCTTGTCGTTTTCCCAGGCCACACGCGGCTCCTTGCCACCCGTCTGCAATTGACGGGCGCGCTTGCCTGCCACCAGTACCAGCTCGAAGCGGTTATCCAGTTGTTCCAGGCAATCTTCAACGGTTACACGTGCCATGCTGTTCTCCTACAGGCGGGTGCCACCAGAGGGCAACACCAACAAAAATTCGCAAGGCGGGGATTTTAATGGGCAAAAGCTGATCAGTCCAGTGCCGGCGGGCCACAGGCTTCGCAGGAGCCCATGCTTGCATGGCGATCCGATCGACAGCGAGGCTGTGGGAGTCTGCCTGCAGACGATGGTGCGGTTGGATATGCCCTATCGCGTGCAGGCACGCTCCCACATACAAACCAGAGCCGCCGCCTTTTGTAGGAGCCCCTCTCGAGGGGCGAACACCACGGCCCGAAATCACAAGAGCCTTCGTCCCTCAAGAGGAACTCCTACAGCAGGCGATCCTTACCGCCTGCTGGCCAGCAGATTCTCCAGCACCGGCTCCAGCCGCACGCTCTGGCGACTCGTGTCCAGGCGACGAGCCTCGACGATGGCTTCCAGCTCGTACAAGGCGCGGTTGAAGTCATCATTAACGATCAGAAAATCGAACTCACCATAGTGGCTCATTTCTTCCTGGGCACCATCCAGACGACGCTGAATCACTGCTTCGTCATCGGTTTCCCGCCCTCGCAAACGCTCGGCCAGTACTTCCAGAGAGGGCGGCAGAATAAAGATGCTGACGGCGTCAGGCAGTTGCTTGCGGATCTGGGTGGCACCCTGCCAGTCGATCTCAAGCACTACATCCTCGCCACCGTTCAGGGTCTGTTTCACCCAGTCGGCGCTGGTGCCGTAAAGGTTGCCGAACACCTCGGCATGCTCCAGAAAACGGCCCTGCTCCACCTGACGCACAAAGGCATCCCGGTCAGTGAAGTGATAGTTCACGCCATCCTGTTCGCCGGGGCGGATGGGGCGGGTGGTATGGGACACAGAAGGGCGCAACCGGGCCAGTTTGTCGACCAGCGCGGCCACCAGGCTGGTTTTGCCGGCACCAGAAGGGGCGGAAACAATATAGAGCGTGCCTTTGTCGGCCATAACGAGCAGTGTCCTGTGATCCCGGGTAAAGGCCGCATTATAGGGAGAAGGTCGCGGCCCGTCATTTATCGACAGTCGGGGAATGGAAATGCGGGTGCTGGCGACGCCATGTGGTCATTAAGGAATTATTCAGAGGCTCCTTAACGCTCCAGTGCCACCGGCTTGCCCATGAAGCGCGCCAGGCGGACCAGGTCCACATACATGGCGTCGTCACCAGCGTGATTCATCAAAGACAGGCACTCCCCGTTATTCAGGTTCAGCTGGATCTGGCTGTTGGGATAGGTGCGCTCACCGGTAGCGAGTATCTGATTCAACTGCAGTGATTCCACGTCTCGGAACGGCAGGGTGCGGTCACCCAGATCAATCACCTGTTCGCGGCGATCAATCCGCACGTCGTGGCCGGTGTTGAACAGCAAATACAAACCCACGATGGCAAAGGGGATGGATACCATCAGACTGTTGCTCAGCGTGTTCCAGGGAAGCTCGAAGAACGAGGTGTTGGTGTGAAGCAAGGTATCGGCCAGGGTAAACAGGTCAAACAGCAGCCCGCCCTGGGGAGCGAGCAGGAAAGCCAGGCCCATGGCGGTCAGCGTGCGGCTGCGCACAATGCCAAGTTGGTGGGCGTTGCGGGGCTTTAACCGTACAGTAATGAAATTACTGGCCGATCCGTGAGGAGCAAGCTGGCCGCGACGCGCGCCCGGATCCACCCGCAGGTCGGATATCTCATGCGGCGGCCGTTGTAACCAGTCCTGTTCCTCTTTGCTTAGCCGGCCCGGTTTTCCCAGCACAGCCATGGCAGCAGTCAGGGCAAAAATGACCAGCATGAAACCATTGCCGAACCAGGTGCGGTAGAGCGGCCGGAAAAAATGTTGTGACTGTGCTTGAAGGCCCTGGAGCAGTTTTGCCTGCCCGTCCCGGACCTTGCCCAGATGCGCAATCAGCCAGCGATCATGATCTGACAGTACTGCTTTGGCCTCGGTAGCATCAATGCGTGCCTGGAGTTCAGCCACGGACGCTTGTTGCTTGGCGATGTTCTCAAGCAGGCCCGCATACAGGCGTTGATGGGTGTCCCAGGTGGTCTTGAGTTGATGACCAATCTTGCTGATGCCGATCAGCAGAAAGACGCCAATCAGGAGAACGAAAATGCCTTTTTTCATGATGCATCCGAGCTGGTGGAAATAAGGAATATGCAAAAAGCAGTACTGCGGCGGGCTTATGTTACTGCCGGGCAGGCAGGATGGAAGGGGAAGAAAGCAAAAAAGCCCGCCAATGACGGGCTGAAATACCGGGATAACAACGGTTCAGGCAGAACCTTGAGAGGTGTCGGTTACGGCACCAGCAGGGGTTGGCCGTACACCAGCTTGTTGGTCATGCGGGTGATGAGATCGGCGCGCTTCCCCTTGAGGCGGCGGCGCGCTTCGATCTGCGACGGAATCCAGCGCAGGTGCACTGGCACCAGCTTCATTACGTTGCGGATCAGCTTGATGTCGAAATCAAACTTGGCCTGGACCTCTGGCGTGACCGCCGGCATGCCGAAGGGCGCACGCAGTGATTCCGGTAGCAGCACGGCAGTGTGAATGCGGTGGCGATTGAGCAACGGCATCAGCCAGCTACGCATGGTGAACAGGTAGTCCACCAGCTCACGGCCGACCTTGCCCACGGCAAGCAAATCGGAATCCACCACGTCATTGAACCAGGCCACATAGGCGTCCCAGTTTTCCGGCATGGCGTCTTCCGGGATGCCGAACAGGAAGGCAAACAGTTTGGACTCTTCGTAATACTGTTCGCGTTCGGCCTGACTCACTTCCCCATAGAACAGCTCATGTACCCGCAGGGCGATAATCCACAGGGTGGCATGGACCCACAGCAGGGCTTCTACCTGATTGGCGAAGTACTCGGATTTTTTCTTGGTGCGCCCGGTGGACTCGGACACTTGGCCGGTAATTTTCGCGTGGATGTTGTGCACCCGCACCGCGGATTCCAGCACCTGATCCAGATTGCCAAATACCATGGAGTGTACATTCAGGAAGGTGCGCTGCAGACGGCCCATGGGATCGGTCTGGGTCTGGGAATGCTGGTCGATGGCCTGGGAGACCCACGGGTGCGCCAGCTGTAACAGGTTGGCGGCGCCGGCACCGAACATCACCGAGATATTGCCATGGACCTTCCAGGCCATGGAGCCGGGACCGTACAGGCCCACATTCGGATCCAACACCCGGCGCGTCATGACCTCCAGCTGTTGGTGCAGGGCCTCCTTGGTGACGGCCTGGTTCAGGGTTTGGCTACTTTCATAATTGTTGTTGGTTTGAGTCTGCATGAGCTGTCCTCCTTTATTGGGGTCAGCCTAGAGAGGTGGGGTTGGCGGACTTTTGATGCAGATCAATTTCTTTGTCTCAGGGCGAGCATTGGAAACAAATTTCGACTTCGTGGCGACGTGAATAGCCAGTGCAAGTAAACAGGCAAAGGCGCAATATGGCGGCATCCTCTTCTCAGCGAGTGTTCAGCCTGTATGAGCGAAAGCCCGATCAGCGCCAGCGTGGATTATCAGCGCGATGGTATTCAGCACGGTTTTCTCAAACTGCCCCATTCCCATGACGGTTCCGCCTGGGGCCATGTAATGACGCCCATCACCGTGGTGCGTAACGGTGAGGGCCCTACCGTGCTGCTCACCGGTGGCAATCATGGCGACGAATATGAAGGCATCACTGCCTTGCTGAAGCTGGCCAGCCGTGTGCAGCCGGAGCAGATATCCGGCCGGGTGATTATCGTGCCCATGCTCAACCACCCGGCGGTGTTGAATGGCACGCGCACCTCACCGCTAGATGGCGGCAACCTGAATCGCTGCTTCCCCGGCAACCCGGCCGGTACCCTCACCGAAAAACTGGCGGACTATCTCACCCGTTACCTGGTGCCGATCAGTGATGTGGTGCTGGATATCCATTCCGGCGGCAAGACCCTCGATCTGCTGCCTTTCGCGGCTACCCACCGCATGGACGACAAGGAATTTGAAGCCCGCTGCCTGGCCGGCGCCGCGGCCTTTGGTGCGCCGTACACCTTATTTATGGCGGAGCTGGAAGGGGATGTGTTGTTCGACAGCGCGGTGGAAGGGCAGGGCAAAGTCTTTATCAGCACCGAACTGCGCGGCGGCGGCACCACCACGCCAGAGACTATCGCCATTGCCGAGCGTGGAATCGACAACGTGCTGCGTTATGCCGGCGTGTTGGGCGGCGAAGTGGAAACCCTGCCATCACAGGCGCTGGAAATTCCTGATGGCGACGCCTACCGGGTCAGCGAGCATGCCGGGATCCTGGAGTTCACCGTGGCACTGGGGGATTGGGTAAAGGAAGGGGAAGTCATCGCGCGAATCCATGACATGCATCGCACCGGCACCACCCCACAGGAATACCGCGCCCCCTACGACGCCCTGCTAATCGGTCGCCGCCATCCTGCCCTGGTTAATATAGGTGACACATTCGCGGTGCTGGCGGTGCCACGCTAGCCTCTGCTGTTGAACCTGTGGGAGTTTGCCTGCAAACGATTTTGCGATTGGAGATGCCTTATCGCTATCGCTTGCAGGCATAACCTGACGAGCACGGAGAGCTCCCACAGGTGTGTAGAGGGGGTGTTGTGGGAGCGGTCGTTCGACCGCGATGCCAAGGCTGGATCAAAATCCATCGCGGTGGAACCACCGCTCCCACAAGGTTCTGATCGAGATTAATTCTGTGGAGCCAGCCTGCTGGCGATCCGAGCCTGAGCGAGATAATGATTCCAGAAGCGAGTCACGAGTTTCGAAAGGCACAGACATAGCGCCTTTGCGGTCTAAAGATTTTCGAAACTCGCTCCTCGCAACTCGAAACTGTTTCTCTTACGCCTCAATCTCGATCAACACCTCACCCGGCGTCACCCGATCGCCTTTCTCCACGTACACCGCTTTCACGGTGCCGGCGATGTTGGCCTGGATCTCGTTTTCCATCTTCATGGCTTCGGTCACCATCACACCCTGGCCGGCTTTCACCACGTCGCCTTCTTTCACCAATACCTCCACCACATTGCCGGGCATGGCCGTGGTCACATGGCCCGGATCGGTGGCCCGGCGACGCTTGCTGCCACCGCCTTCGGCGGCGTATTCGTTGAGCGGTTCGAACACGGTCTCTTCCGGCATGCCATCGAGAGACAGGTACAGCTTGCGCTTGCCGCTACCGGCTTCACCGACACCGGTGATGGCCACTTCATAGGTTTCGCCATGCACATCGATGATGAACTCGGTGGGCGTGCCTTCGCTGCCCTTCTGCTTGCCGGGGACCGGCTCGGGCAGCAGGGCTTCCGGCTTCAGGGTGCCGTCGGCACGCTGCTGCAGGAACTCACGGCCCAGCTCCGGGAACATGGCAAAGGTCAGTACGTCTTCCTCGTTACCGGCCAGCTCGCCGATCTCGCTACGCAGCTTGCTCAGTTCCGGTGACAGCAGATCCGCAGGACGACCTTCCATGGGACTCTCGTTGCCGATGGCCTTCTTCTGCACGTCCGGATTTACCGGCGCCGGCGCCTGGCCGTAGCCACCCTGGAAGTAACGCTTCACTTCATTGGTGATGGTCTTGTAACGCTCACCGGAGAGCACGTTATACACCGCCTGGGTGCCGACGATCTGCGAAGAGGGTGTTACCAGCGGCGGGTAACCCAGGTCGGCACGCACACGGGGAATCTCGTCGAACACCTCGCGGATGCGGTCCAGCGCGTTCTGCTCTTTCAGCTGGTTAGCCAGGTTGGACATCATGCCGCCCGGTACCTGGTTGATCTGAACGGACACGTCTTCGCGAGTAAATTCGCTTTCGAACTGGTGGTACTTCTTGCGCACCTCGTGGAAGTAATCGGCGATTTCGGACAGCAAAGTCAGGTCCAGGCCCGTGTCATGCCCGGTGCCCGCCAGCGCTGCCACCATGGCTTCCGTGGCCGGGTGGCTGGTGCCGCTGGCGAAGGCGGAGATGGCGGTGTCAATCCGATCCACGCCGGCTTCGATGGCCTTCATCTGACACAGCGGCGCGAGACCGGCAGTAGAGTGGCTGTGCAGCACCAGCGGCAGATCCACGGCTTCCTTCAGCGCCTTCACCAGGTCGTAGGTGGCGTAGGGAGTCAGCAGGCCGGCCATATCCTTGATGGCGATGGAGTGCGCGCCCATGTCACGCAGCTGCTTGGCCATGGTCACGAACAGCTCCGGGGTGTGCACCGGGCTGGTGGTATAGCACAGGGTGCCCTGGGCATGCTTGCCGGATTTGTTCACCGCCTTCATGGCGGTTTCCAGGTTGCGCACATCGTTCAGGGCGTCGAACACCCGGAACACGTCCATGCCGTTGTCGGCAGATTTCTGTACGAACGCTTCCACCACATCGTCGGCGTAATGGCGATAGCCCAGCAGGTTCTGGCCGCGCAGCAGCATCTGCAGGCGGGTGTTGGGCAGCGCTTCGCGCAGCTTGCGCAGACGCTCCCACGGATCTTCCTTGAGGAAGCGCACGCAGGCATCAAAGGTGGCGCCGCCCCAGGCTTCCAGTGACCAGTAGCCGACCTTATCCAGCTTCTCGCAGATAGGCAGCATGTCTTCGGTGCGCATGCGGGTAGCGATCAGCGACTGGTGGGCGTCGCGCAGGATCACATCGGTAATTTCCACTTTCTTGGCGTTGCTGTTGCTCATGATCAATTCCTGTTTTCGGCGACGGATTACCAGCCGGCGTGGGCGGCCAGGGCGGTGGCGATGGCAAGCGCCATTTCCGTGGGATGTTTCTTCTCCGAGTACTGCAGCAGTTCCGGATGCTCGGGCACAAAGCTGGTGTTGAAATCCGCGGCGCGGAAATCCGGGTGCTGGAGAATCTGCTTGTAGTAGCTGGCAGTGGTGCGGATGCCGTGCAGGCGCATGTCATCCAGGGCGCGTTCACCGCGGGCGATCACGTCTTCCCACTGCAATGCCCACACCACCAGCTTCAGGCACATGGAATCGTAGTAGGGCGGAATCTCGTAACCGGTATAGATGGCAGTATCCACCCGCACCCCCGGGCCGCCCGGCGCGTAGTAATGACTCACCCGGCCAAAGCTGGGCAGGAAGTCGTTCTTCGGATCTTCCGCATTGATACGGAACTGCAGGGCGAAGCCGCGATAGCTGATGTCCTGCTGGCGATAGCTCAGCGGCAGGCCGGCGGCCACGCGCAGCTGCTCGCGGACAATATCCACCCCGGTGATTTGCTCGGTGATGGTGTGCTCCACCTGCACCCGGGTGTTCATTTCCATGAAGTAGACTTCGTTGCCGGTGAGCAGGAATTCCACCGTGCCGGCATTCTCGTAGCCCACCGCCTCGGCGGCAGTCACCGCCAGACCGCCAATATAGTTACGCTGCTCAGGGGTGAGCTGCGGGCTGGGGGCAATCTCGATCAGCTTCTGGTTACGACGCTGGATGGAGCAGTCGCGCTCGTACAGGTGAATCACATTGCCCTGGCTGTCGGCGAGAATCTGCACCTCGATATGGCGCGGATTGACGATGCACTTTTCCAGGAACACTTCCGCACTGCCGAAGGCCTTGGTGGCCTCACTGATCACCCGCGGGTACTGGGTGCGCAACTCGTCGGCGCTGTCGCAGCGCCGGATGCCGCGGCCGCCACCACCGGAGGTGGCTTTCAGCATCACCGGGTAGCCAATCTCGCCGGCCAGCGCCAGCGCATCGTCCAGATCCTTCAGGTTGCCTTCCGAGCCCGGCGTCACCGGCACCCCGGCGGCGCGCATGCTGTCGCGGGCCTGGGTCTTGTCGCCCATCTTGTGGATGACCTCGGATTTCGGGCCGATAAAGCGCACACCCTGTTCTTCACACAGGCGGGCGAACTCGGCGTTCTCCGACAGGAACCCGTACCCCGGATGAATTGCATCGCAGCCCACCTGCTTGGCCAGGCTGACAATCTTCTGCGGGTCCAGATACCCGGCAATGGGGTCGTCGCCCAGGGAATAGGCCTCGTCCGCGCGCTTCACGTGCAGGCCATAGCGGTCGGGCTCGGTGTAGATCGCCACCGAGCGGATACCCATCTCGGCACAGGCGCGAATGATCCGCACCGCGATCTCGCCCCGGTTGGCAATCAGGACTTTCTTTAGCATGTAAAGCTCCTCCATCGAGGGTCTGGAGGCTATTCCGGTCAATCCATAAGTAGAAATTAGAATCTGGTTAGGTGAATATAAGGTATTGCTTATGGGTTGGCGTCGAGGCCAGGTTATATCGGCGCTGCAGGGCGGTCGGACGTCGGAGATCTGATGTCGGACGCTAAACATAAAAGACGGCAGTGTTGCTTCTGTCGTCCGACATCCGACGTCAGACGTCCGACTCAAATCATTGCCAGAGACACCATGCCGCACACCCTTCACCAGCTCCTCAGTCGCCTCACCTTCCGCCAGTTACAGGTGTTTCTGACGGTGCACGAATGCCGCAGCTACAGCCGTGCGGGCGAACAGCTGGGCCTCACCCAGCCCGCCGTCAGTAGTCAGATCCGTCAGCTGGAAGCGGCACTGGAACTGCCGGTATTCGAATACGTGGGCCGCAAGCTCTACACCACCGCCGCCGGCGAGCGCCTGGCCGTGACGGCAGCCGGCATCTTCGAATCCCTGAAAAACCTGCAAACCGATCTCGCCGCCCAGCAGGGCCGGGTGGCCGGAGAACTAAAACTTGTGGCGGTGAATACCGCCCAGTACGTGGTGCCCTATTTGTTGAAAGGGTTTGTAGCGGCTCACCCGGATGTCACAGTGAACTTGCGGGTGGTGAATCGCGCGGAAGCCCTGCGCCGGTTGGACGACAACGAAGATCATCTGATGATCATGGGGATCGTTCCGGAAGATAAGCCTCTCAATGTGCTACCGTTTCTGGACAATGAACTGATTGCCGTCGCCACGAAAGCGCACCCGCTGGCGAATGCGGAGAGTATTACAGCGGAGCGTTTCCTCAAGGAGCAACTGTTATTGCGGGAGTCAGGCTCGGGCAGTCGTCTGGCGCTGGAGCTGTTCTGTCAGGAGCGCCGTTTGAGCGTGACTCCATTCATGGAATTGGGCGCGAATGACGCCATCAAGCATGCGGCCATGGCGGGCCTTGGGGTCGCCGTCTTGCCCCGGCTCAGCCTGCGCGCCGAGCTGCAACTGGGGCAGCTGGTGCCGTTGCCAGTGAAAGGATTTCCGCTGCGCCGTTCCTGGTGCGTGGTCTATCCCAAAAGTAAATACCCCACCCCCGCCATGTCCGCTTTCGTGGACTACGTCCGTCAAAACCTCAAACAAATCGCCGCCAGCTTCCACGAACAGGCGGGCTAACCCGCTGTAGGAGCGTGCCTGCACGCGATCTTTTCCGAAGGAGCCGGCGATCCGCCGACAGCGGGGACTAACCGTGGGAGCGGTGGTTCCACCGCGATAAAAGCGCCGCGTCGCAGCTATCGCGGTCGGACGACCGCTCCCACAAAGATAAATTCGCCGTACGAGCCTGCCTGCAGGCGATCTTTAATCTTCGAAACTCGCTTCTCGTCACTCGCAACTATTCTTTTACCGATTCAAATCCTTCCAGCGTTTCTCCTCCGCCTTCCGCAGCGCGCGCTCCTGGTCCAGAATCCCCTTCCAATGCGCCACCAATCCATCCTCGCCCACCGAAGGCAACGCCTCATACAACCCGATCAATTCCTGCTTCAACGCAACAATCTCCGCCGAATCATTCCCCGTCACCGTCGTATTATTCTCCGGGTGATACATGGTCCCGAACGCCACCACATTCGCCCGCGCCTCGGTCAGCGAATATGCCCCGTTCGGCCCACCGCCCCAGCCCTGGGTATTGGCGTCGTCTTCGCCATCATCTTCCCAGATACACAAATGACAGATCTCATAGGCATCCCGCCGCTCCAGCGTTGGATAACCGCAACAGGGGCAGGGCACTCTCACCACCTGAGTGCGCTTGTTCAGCCGAACATCAATGCCCAGCCCGGCAAACACCGCCCGCCGCCGATCCAGCACCGCCTGATTCTCATCCGTCCACACAGGAGTTCGCATAGCACCACTAGCGCCCAATCAACGTTGAGTGATCATTAAATACCAAACGGCTTTCTTTGTGGGAGCACATGCTTGCATGGCGAATGCCTGATGCGCGGCGTCACCATGTTGTGCGTAAACTATTGAATGTGGCAGCAAGCAGCCTTTTCGTCGTAATAAAGAGCGCAGGCGACGTGCTCGTTTTGGTCTGCAATGCGTCGACAGGAAGTTGTCCCCTGCTGTGCAGGTGTCTGCGGAAAGAAAAAATAATGATTAAATATCAGATTGTTATGAATAAATAAAGACGATAACATTTTAAATGTTATCGTTGCTAAAAATGTTATCATGAACTCATGAAGACGCTACTTACCCAATTTCAGACTTATCTCAACAGCATGACCGGATTGCAAGTTGAGGGGCGGCCATTGACGGCGGCAGGTCTGCCTCACTATCTGGGGCAGGCTTATGCGCTGTATGCCCTTGAGATCGAAGGCCGTTCGGTGTTGGGTATTGCGCTGCGCGAACCGGAGGGCTTCCAGCCCGCTCAGTTTGAAAAGCAGCTTCCCCGACTACTGAACGTATCCGGGCCGGTGGATGGCTACTGTGTCATCGCCTCTGCGCTGTCTGGCTACGTCCGGCAACGCTTGATAGCACGGCGTATTCCCATGGTGATTCCGGGGCGGCAGATCAACTGGCCCATGCTGGGTGCTGTGGTCGAACCGCGTAGCAGCGACAAGCCGTTGCCGGTTCCTGGTGATCCGCTCAAGCCTGCCACCCAGCTTGTTATCCTTCATGCCCTTAATAGTGGCGAGACACAGCCGGTGACAGCCAGAGCACTAACGCAGACCCTGGGCTATACCCCCATGACCATGAGCCGCGCTCTGGATGACATCGAAGCCAATAATCTGGGGCGAGTTACTCGTGTGGGGCGGGAGCGGCAGCTGGATTTTCCGGATGGCCTGCCGGCACTCTGGCAGCGTGCCCAGCCGCTGATGCGAGATCCTGTGCGCGATACCGTCAGGGTCTGGAAAGAGGCATTGCCTGAGCAGGCGCTGTATTGTGCTGGCGAGTCGGCGCTGGCCAGGCGAACCCTGCTGGCCGCACCCAACGAACCGGTGTGGGCCATCGGCCGCCACGCGTGGAAACCGTTGGCCAAAACACTCGAACCGATTCCCATCCCGGAACCGGGAGCGGTGCAGCTGCAACTCTGGCGCTATGAGCCGGGGGTACTGGCGAGCGATGGTGTCGTCGATCCCTTTTCCCTTTATCTGAATTTACGAGAAACCCGCGATGAACGCATCCAGATGGAACTGGATGCCATGATGGAGGAGATTCATGGTCAAAGGACTGGACCGCTTTCGTGAGCACTTTGAAAGCTACAAGGATCGTTACGTCCTGATCGGCGGTGTCGCTACCTGGCTGGCGCTGGATGAAGCTGGTCTCGACGCCCGCGCCACCCGCGATCTGGATATCGTGCTTTGCATCGAAGCGCTCGATGCGGAATTTGCAGAGCACTTCTGGGCCTTCATCCGAGACGGGGAATACGCGATACAGGAAAAATCAGGGGGCGGTAGAGTGTTCTATCGCTTCAGTCGCCCTGGTCAGGGCGACTATCCCGACATGCTGGAACTGTTCTCCCGCAAACCGGATGAACTGGTGCTTGGTGATGACAGTCATCTGACCCCAATCCCGGTGGAAGACGACGTCTCCAGCCTGTCTGCCATTCTTCTGGATGATGACTACTATCACTGGCTGCACGCTAACGTGACAGAGCAGGGTGGCGTGTCGGTAATCGATGAGCGCTGCCTGATCCCCCTCAAGGCTAAAGCCTGGTTAGACCTGACCGAACGCAAGGCCAAAGGTGAAAACGTGGATAGTCGCAATATCAAAAAACATTGCAGTGATGTGTTAAGACTCTTCCAGCTGCTGACGCCAGACACGCGTATCGAACTGCCTGCCTCCATAGAGAATGACCTGGCGCGTTTTCTTGATCAGGCGGGGCCGCAAATCAATGACGGTCGGTTAAAAAGCCTGGGCATCAGAGGGGTCACCGCTGACGTCGTGACTGATCGGATTCGGGATTACTTTGCGCGGACAGAGAATGGCAAGGGATGACCATGACCATCATGATGATCCCTGCCGGATAGGCAGGGATCTTGAGGGGGCTACGGCAAGCTGTATTCCACCTTGCAGCCGTGCAGTTTCAGAACATCACCTGCATCCACGTCAGATGCATAATCGGAACTCACCATCAGCGTATAGGCAAACTGAGAATTGTCGATGATCAGATCATTCGGCTCCGGTGTGTTTGGTGCGCCTGTGATGGTCTGCAGGCCTACGTTAATAGAGTTCTGAGAAATACGGTAAATCACATCCAGATTCGCCGTGCTCAGGTCCAGGCGTCGTAAGGATACATTGGAAAAGAAGGTGTCCTCGGTGGTGCCGTAGATGTTGTCATTTACCAGGCAGGACAGACCACTGACGGTTGCCCCTTGAGGTAAATGAAGCGGCGCGGACATCTGGCAGCCAACCGACTTCGCCCAGAAAAGATCAAAATACGCGTAGGTCCCAAGGCGGCTCATCTGACAAGCCGAACTGGGGTTGGTATTGGCCCGCCACTCAGAAAACGCAAACGCCGAAAGCGACACCGCCCCATCCAGCAGCTTCGCTTCCAGATCCGTAATCCGCTGATCATTATCATCTACCGCGGTCTTTACCGAATCGAAATTCCCGTTCACCTCTTCCGCCAATGCCGGAGTGTTCGGCACAAATGTCGTCAGCCCGGTCACCTCCGAAGCTGTAACAGGAGCCGAAAGAGAAATCGCCAGCAGTGCCAGCGAACCGTTAACGGCATAAAAATATCGACGCGAACTCATTGCCATTCCCCCTCATTCCAATTTGCGTTATTCCATTCCACTTCGGTGCTGGTGTCCGGTGTGCCGGAAGATGCCGGCGGTGGTGAATCGGAACTGGATGAGCCTCCGCATCCGTTTAGCAAAAACAGAAAAGTACAGAGCACGCCGGTCAAACCGGCGCGTTTGCCTGGATATCGTTTCATGATGCCCCCGTGGGTTTCCTTGGCTTGTGGTATTGCCTTTCTCCACCGTAAAGCGGTGAGTAAAGGCTCGCCAACGAGGCGGTCACAGTTTTCAGGGAGGATCCCGGTAGCTGTTCCGTTAAACAGGGTGTTGAACTGTCGTCGCAGGGGTCAGTCTCTGCTCTCACTGCTGGTGGTCGCCACCACCGGCTCACGCGAAAAAATGCCGATAATCGGGGTGCCCTGGGCCTGCAGAATGGGTTCGATATCCCGGTGCAGGGCGTGGTACTGGTAAAACGGCACGCGCGGAAAAAGATGGTGAATCGAATGCAGGTTCTGACCCAGCCAGAACCACTCCAGCGGTTTCATCCAGCGCGGCATGATCAGGCTGTTGGTATTGCGGTAACGCTCGCTCACCTTGTGCGGGTGGTGCGGGCGGTAGGCAAACCAGTAGGCAGTGAACAGCCCACCCGTGTAGTAGCCCAGCAGCAACACCACCGCCGTACCCGGTTGATCCACCATCACCAGAAAGGCAATCCGCCACCCCAGCGACACGGCCAACTCAGTGCAGTAAATCAGTTTCTCTTTCAGCGAGGCGCTGCCCCAGCTGTGCTGCACAAAGAACGTATTCTGAATCCACTGAAAACGCAGCCCGGCGATGATCATCGCCAAGGGGTTTTTCTGCATGCCGCTGACCACAAAATCCGGGTCCTTGTCCGGCTGGTTGGTATAGCGGTGGTGCGTGAAGTGCTCAATGCGGTGCGAGGCATAAGGAATCGCAATGATCGGCGCCACCAGATAGCCGCACAGGTCGTTGATCCACTTGCGGCGATCGTCCTGGCCATGAATATTGCCGTGGGCTGCTTCGTGTAAAGGCGTGTAGGACATATACGTCAGCGCCGCCACCAGCAGGAAGGCAGGTAAGGCAGGCAGGGAGCCATTGGCAAACAGTAACAGCGTGGCAACAAAGGCCACCACCACGGCCAACGTGAGCGCAATTGTCGGCCACGCGGTTTTGCCCATATAGTGTTTCGCGCAGGCAATGGCCTGCTTGTTCAAGGTTGCCGGGTCCATGGTGCTGCCTCTCGTGGTTATTATGGTTTCAGACTAGGCCGGCACCCCCACAATCAGAATAGCCGCCGTGGCCAATCACCCTGCAGAAGTGGCCAGCGCTAACGGCGGAACAGCGGAACGGGCAATGCAACACAGCGACGACACCCTCCACCCGGTGGCCATCAGCCAGGTGATGCTCAACTTTGCCCAACGCCATGGCATCGACAGGCAGACCTGCCTGCTCGGCACCGGCATAGCCGATGACGCCCTTTCCAGCGGAGAAGGATTGGTCACCCGCACCCAGGAAATGCGCCTGATCGAAAACCTGATGCTGGCCCTGCCGGACGACGGCGCCTGGGGCTTCGAACTGGGCCTGCAATACAATTTGGCGACCTTCGGGGTGTGGGGCTTCGCCCTGCGCACCTGCAAGACCCTGCGTGAAGCGGCCATCCTGGGGGTGCGCTATCTTCCACTCAGCACCGCCTACTGCCGCATCGAACTGGTGGAAGACGACGACACCTTTGGCATCACCTTTGATCCGGACCCCATCCCGCCGCACCTGCGCCAGTTTCTGCTCGAGCGAGACATGGCCACGGCCCTGAATCTGGTGCGGGAAATCACCCTGCAAGGCGTGGACTTTCGCGCCATCGACCTGACCGGTCAGCCCGATGTCAGTGCCCTGGCCATCCAGGAAGAATGTGGCGTGCAACCCACCTTCGCCGCCCGCAGCAACCGCATCCTGGTGAACCGCGCCGGCGCCAGCCAGCCCTTCCCTGGCTATGACCCGGTGCTCACCCGCATGCTCGAACAGCAATGCCAGCAGCGCATGGACACCGTAGAAAACAGCGGCATCGCCGGCAAAGTGCGCCAGCAACTACTGGGCGAACTGGGCCTCGGCGCCACCCTCAACGACATGGCCAGCGCCCTGGCCCTGTCCTCACGTAGCCTGCGCCGTAAACTGGAACAGGAAGGCACCAGCTACCGCGATCTGGTAGAAGAAGAGCGCCGCCAACTGGCCCTGCAACTGCTCACCAGCACCACCATGAAAATTGAAGAAGTCGCCGCCCACCTCGCCTACACCGACGCCGGCGGCTTCGTCCGCGCTTTTCGCCGCTGGCAGGGCTGTTCTCCCAGCGAGTACCGGGATAAGAATTAACCCCAAATCTGCATGGCTCCTCCGGTTGCGGCGAGGACGTCATGCCATGACAGCTTCTCGCTCTGCTGCAGAAAGCTGCTCAGAGCTCAGAGCTATCGAGTCTCTGTGGGAGTCAGCCTGCTGGCGATTTTTCGCGGTGCTTCCATTGCGAAGAAGGCCGCAGAGATGCGGCCCTTCATGATTGCCGTCGAGCAACAGGCCAGCAGAATGAATGGATGCGGCATACCCAGAAGCGTTCACTTCCACAACCACTTCTTAACCACATCAAAATTCCCCAGCACCACCTGCTGCGCCTCCGGCCCACGATGGTCCTGATCATCCAGCCGCAGCAGCTGAACAATGTAATTCGCCATGGCGGCCCGGCAGGGGATGGATAATGCGCCTCGCGTCATTCCGTAATCACGGGCAATGACTTTCTGCTGTGCATCAGAAAGGCGCGGATCGGGCACCACCTTCAAGGTCAGTGATTTTTGCCAGGCTTTGTCCTGGTCTGCATCCTGCTCGCCGGGCAGGGTGATCTCCGGCTTGTCCATAATCCGGCTCAGTACAAAATCCCGGTAATCGCTGTTCTTTTCACACCAGGCTCGCACATGCCAGCGCATGCCGTTATGTACCACGGTATGGGGCTGAATCATCCGGTATTCAGGCTCGGGATTGTTCAGGGAGGTGTATTCAATCTCCACCCGCAACCCTTCCCGACAGGCCTGTAGGATGGGACGTAACACCGCTGGGCGAAGATCCCGTGAGGGTGGCCGCAACACTTCGGTATTCAGCTCGCGTACGTCCAGTGCCTCGAAGGCGCAGCTCAGATCTTCCCGGGCATGCATCATCTGAAGATACTCATCGGCTTGGCCGCGAGTGAATACCGGTTTGAAACCGGTGGCTGGCTTATAGCCTTTGAGTGACAGGTCATACTCCAGATTGCCCGGCGCATACTCATTCAGATAAAGATTGATATCTTTACTGGCCTGCTGGCGCCCAATGCCGAAGGCGCGCACCAGATGATTGGTCGTCAGTCGCCCTTCCCACAGGGCAATCACCTCGATCAACCGGTACCGCAATAGCAAATCCCAGCGCAGCGGCCAGTCCGCCGCATTCTTCCCCGCTGTACGCGCCATGTTGTGCTCCAAAAAGCGACACATGCCGAAAGGCGACATGTTCATGTAGTCAGTATTGGCATGACGATAGTAAATGCATAATGTGGAGCTGTCATCAAGGGTTTGATGAGACCGCAGCAGGGATGCTGCACATTCAGCAAAAAGGAAGTTGCAGGCTATGGTGAGTTGTTCTCGGTGCGGGAAGACAGGCGGTAAAGAACAGGTCTCAGGCAAAGGACTCAGTCTGGTTACGCTTTCCTGTGAAGAAGGGATGGGGAGTGGCCGTGTTTTGGTGTATTGCCAGGAGTGCTGGATCGCAATGGCCGACTGTGTCGCCGAGGTGATACCGCTGGAGATGGTCAGCCCCGGCGTCCTGCTGGACCTATATCGCACCGGCAAAACCACTTCTGATCCGTTCACTGCCTGCCAGTTGGTTTTTGGCCATGCGAAGCCTGAGTTGGTGCGAGAGGCGCAGGCGTTAATCAATTCTCAATGCGGCTAGCTGGAGGCGACAGATGAAAGATCTGAACTCTTATCTTCACCTGGTCGTCCTGTGGGCCAAAAAGCACCACGACCTGATCCAGGAGCAGGGCGCCGAGCTGAACGAAGAAGGCATGGAAATGGCCAGAAGCGTTGGGGTGGCAGAGCCCGAACGCATTCGCATCATGCTGGTGGACGAGATTCCCTTCCAGGAAGATCCGGTGGTCTACAGCCTGGCAAAGAGCGTCGGCATGCTCAGCGGCCAGGTCTCGGGCATCACTTTCGGCCACTCCATCTACATCGTCAAAGCGTGCCAGTCCGCCCGGCTCTACAGCCACGAATTCCGCCACGTTCACCAATACGAAGTGCTCGGCTCCATCGGTGCCTTCATGGATGTGTACCTCGAGCAGGTCATGACATTCGGCTACCACCAGGCGCCCCTGGAGAAGGACGCTCGCCAGTTTGAGGCAGGGCCCTGACAGGTAGGAGTGCTTGTCGAGGTGCGGACCACTCGCCCGTAGGAGCCCTGCATGTCCTTTAGGGTATGCCTGCGGGCGATCCTCAAACCTGACGGACCCGTTCATGAAAAAGTACCAAAGGACACTAGACCTCACACCCGAATGTGATACTGTCCACAAAAACAATGAACAAGCTTCACGGCTAGCCAGGAAGGCGGCGATGGCATCGTTTTGATGTCATTCAGGGGAAAGGAAGAATCATGGGGATCGACTACAACACACTCAAGAACCGTCAGCGACAGGAAAGGGTTAACTACCCCGACAACCTGGCCCTGCGCCTCCACCGCGCCCTCAGCTGGCTCAACCGCGCCGAGCAGGAAGCCGACCCGGACAGCCGCTTTATCTTCCTGTGGATCGCCTTCAACGCGGCCTACGCTACGGATATTGATCACCGCGAAGGCCTCAGTGAACAGCGCACCTTCAATGCCTTCCTGGAAAAGCTTCAGGCACTGGATACTACACATCGCCTTAATAATTTGGTCTGGGATGCCTACCCCAACGCCATTCGGGTGCTGCTGGATAACCCCTACGTTTTTTCCTGCTTCTGGGATTACCAGAAAGGCCAGAAAACCGAAGACCAGTGGAAACACAGCTTCGACGCCGCCAAAAAAGCCGCCAACACCGCCCTGGCCAAACAGGACACACCACGCCTGCTGGCCATCGTCCTCAGCCGTATCTACACCCTGCGCAACCAGCTTATCCACGGCGGTGCCACCTGGGATAGCCGCGTCAACCGCGACCAGATTCGTGACTGCGTGAACATCATGGGCGAGCTGGTGCCAGCGGTAATCGAAATCATGATGGATAGCCCGAACACCCTGTGGGGAGAGGCGAGTTATCCGGTGGTTCAGGTCTAGCCATGGAGGTGCTGCAGCTAGCTAAATCGTTATCCCGGGACGGGAATCTCAATAAGGCCGTTGCGCTGCTTGAAGAGCACATGGCCAGCCTGCCCAATGACTTGACGGTAGCTGCTGCGCTTGGGCGGCTTTATATGAGGCTGAAACTCCCGGAAAAAGCTGCGTATTGGTTGCGGTATTCATTACAGAGCCGTTATGCCCTGCCGGATTTGGATCAAGAGGATGTTGAATATCTTATTGAGGAAAACCCGGAAAGCAGCGCGTTGGATGTAGATAGTGAGTTTGGTGTTGCTACGGAAAGCTCACCTGCAGCCAATGATGACGATCTAGAAGGCCTGAACGATGTCATCACCGATCAGAGCGTGGCCCAGGATGTAAATAGGGATATAAATGACCCTCTCTGGGATGTCCCCGAAGAAATTCAAGAGGATTTCGAAGAGCAAAACCTTGAAAGCGAAGATCAAGATGATGCCCCAACGATTGAGGAGCTTTCTGAGCTGCTGGACGATATCCCGGAACTGGATTTCCGAGACGCTGAAGAGGATGAGGAAGAAGGGGACTATGGCTTCATTGAGGTTCCCCGTGAGCCACATCGAGTAACTCCGGAAGATGAAGAGCCTGATGCCAGATTAACAGTACAGGAGAAGGCAGAAGGGGTGGCGGCTGGCCTGGCCCATGAAGCTGACTGGCTTCGCAAAGACATGGGTGTATTAACGGAGGTTCTGGCGCACCACAAGAGTCACGGTAAAACCATAGCGGCATTGCGCCACCTTCTAGTAGATAAAGAAGTAACGCCAGGTGAATTGATGACGCTCCATGAGATTCGTCAACTTTGGGGCGGTGGAGGCTATAACCGCAGCTATTACGGAGTCAAAGCGAAAGATGGCTGGTCCATGGTGTCCTGGCCGCTGGCGCTTTCTCTGGTAAGGCAGCTCCGAACCGACTCAGCAGAAGAGATATTGTTGTTTGTTGAGGATTGCTTTGAGGAGTGGAGTGAATCCCCCAAGCAGTTGTCTTCTTTTCCGATATTTGTCAATTACTTGGGCTATGTGATTGAGCATATGGAAAGGGTATCGCTAAGTTGCGGCCAGTCGATGCCTGCGTATATCGACTATGATTTTTTTGAAGAAAATGATGATGGTCTCGATGATTGGTTCGAGCACAGGCTCACCCATGATTACTTGGTAATAAAATGATGTTCAGGGAAGAGAGGATATAATGCCGTTGCCAATAACAGTGGGTGCTTTTGTCAGTCTTAAGGCTGGTGATGGTAAAGGCGCGTTAGGGATCGTCGAACAGATCTCACCAGATTCTCATGAACGAGTAAAAGTTTACTGGGTAAAAAGGAAATCTTCAGTTTGGCATCCCGTAGAAGACTTGACCTCGGGGCTGATCATCAATATGGAGGTTGAGCATTGCCCGGTAAGGTCCACGCAACCATCGCTAGGCTGGGGGGTAGTTAGGGCCACCAGGGATGTGAGTGGGCAAGCGCAGGCATTGATTGAATTTCAGGAGAGCAATCAGAGGCTATGGCTGCCTTGGCAGCGGCTTCGACAAGTCCGTGGTGTTCAGCATGCGTTCAATCTGGGGCGTTTTGAAAAAGAAAGCGGTGAGGAGCGGCAAAGACTGCGTTTGCTTTCCTGGGCGATACAACTATGGAACGAGAATACCGGCGCGCTAGCCACCTTCGATGTGGATCCCTTGCCTCATCAGATCCATTTGGTGCATCACATTATCGCATCAGGCCATTACAACTGGTTAATTGCTGACGATGTAGGGCTAGGTAAAACCATCGAGGTAGGGTTGCTCCTGCATGCTGCAATGGCAAGGAATGAAGCAAATAGAGTATTGATCATCACTCCTGCAGGGCTCACTCGTCAGTGGAAAGAAGAGCTGTTTGCAAAGTTCGGGTTTGAGGGTTTTCGGATTTATGGGGATGATTTTCATATAAACGACCCAAGAGACTGGAAGAAAGAGGACTACGTCATCGGGTCAATGGACCGAATGAAGCAAGGCGATAACCTGGATACTTTGCTGCGGGCGGATGATTGGGATCTGGTCATTGTTGACGAAGCGCACCGGCTATCCCGACGCCAATACGGGAATAAACTGGATGCCAGTCAGCGCTACGCCATGCTCCATAAGCTTCGTCGGCGCACACAGTCAATTCTTCTGCTTACCGCCACGCCTCACCAGGGAAAACAAGACAGCTTCTCGGGACTGCTTGAGCTTCTCTCCCCGGAAAGAAAAAGTGAAATTAGGACGCTGGCACTCAATCCTGAGATTATTGGTGACATGGTAATCCGTAACTATAAAGCGGATGTGACCGACATGGACGGCAACTTTCTGTTCCATGGCAAAACGGTAAGGCAAATTGAGGTGCCGCTTTCGCAAGAAGCGGTCGAATTTGATAAACAGCTCCGTGAGTACCTCCGTAAAGGCTATTCAGCGCAGGCTGACACCGGGAAAACCACAGGGCGTGCCATTGGCTTTGTTATGACTGTATACCGGAAGTTGGCTGCCTCAAGCGTGGCGGCCATCCATACGGCATTACAGCGACGTTTGGAGCGGCTGCGAGGTCAGGAAAGTCAGTCGTTCAATTCCCTTGATGATGAGCGTTATCAGGGGGAGCAGGAAGAAGCGGATATTCAGAAGACCCAAGCCTCCCCCTTCTTTCCCGGGGAAGAAGGCATTCTGCAAGGGCTTATTGAGAAAGCTGCCAGCCTGGAGGCGAATGATACAAAGCTACATGCTTTCATGGACGGCCTGGTGGAAACCGTTATCAAGGAAAACCCCAAGGAAAAAATACTGGTATTCACTGAGTATCGCAGCACCCAGCAGTGGATCAAGGCGGCACTCGATGATCGCTTCGGTCCCGGCAGCTGTGTGCTGATCCATGGTGGCATGGATATGCAGGAGCGCCGTGATGCCATTGCCTCCTTCGAGGAAGAGGATGGTGCCCAGTTCCTCGTGTCCACAGAAGCGGGTGGCGAAGGCATCAACTTGCAGCATCGCTGCCATATCATGGTCAACTACGACCTGCCCTGGAATCCCATGAGGTTGGTGCAGCGTGTGGGGCGCCTGTATCGCTATGGTCAACAGAAAAGGGTCGTGGTCTTCAATGTTCACCAATCGGACAGTGCTGATGAGCAGGTGCTTAATATTCTCTATGACCGCCTGGAATCCGTAGCGCAAGACATGGCAAGCGTTCAGCAGTATGAGTTCAACGATGCCATGAAGGAGGATGTGCTCGGAGAATTGGCGGACCTGGTCGATATTGAAGGTGTGCTGGCAGAAGCGGCGAACAATAAGCTCGAAAGGACCAGTGAGCGAATCAACGAAGCGCTTGAGCGTGCCAGAAGTGCCGCATCAGCACAGAAAGAACTATTTGAACATGCGGCCAGCTTCGATAGTGCGGAAGTGGCTGGTGAGCTGGAAATTACCCTGGATCACCTGCAGGCCTTTGTAGAGGGTATGGGTAACATTATTGGATATCAGATCCTGGAGAAGACACACAAAGGGCTGGTTTGGCAGATCCGGCTGTCTGATCGGGCAATGGACGAGCTTGGTGTCTCGCGAACGCGTTACACATTAACCTTCGACCGTATATTGGCGGCAAAGAAGCCAGAATGGCTACCAATGAATATGGATAATTGGCTGTTTAAGTCTCTACTCAAACGGGCGAGACAGTATGATTTTGGTGGAGTCACTGTGTTTGGCAAGGAATACCATTCACAGGCTATTGTTGCTGCGGTCGCGCGCTGGCAGAACGACCGTGGACGTCGTGCAAGGCAGGAGCTTGCCATCGTTGCCCTGGAGAATGGCGCAACAACCCTGAATCCCGTGTGGTTCGGGCACTGGCTGATTGAGCGTAAAACACCTTGTGATGCGGTGGAAACAGAGAAGGCAGAGCGTAAAGCCATCCTGGATCAAGCTGGCAGCCGGGTGGAACAGTTCATCGCACAGCAAAGCACCCAGGCATTACTGCCGGATCAGATGCAATGGATCTCCGCAGGCTGGAGTGCCGAGCCTGCCGGTGCCCAATGACTCTCCGGTGAGCCTAAGCCAAGAATAAGGATTTCCCCATGCCAATTCCCGATTTCCAATCCGTCATGCGCCCCATGCTCGTTGCCATCAACGATGGCAGCCCGAAGCTCATGGCCGATGTGCTGGAAGAGGTGTGCCGGCACTTTCAACTCTCCGAGGAAGAGCGCGCCCAGCGTCTGCCTTCTGGCAAGCAGACTTATATCAAGAACCGGGTAGGTTGGGCGCGCACTTATATGAAGAAGGCCGGGTTGGTGACCAGTCCGGGCAAGGGGCTGATCCAGATTACTGATCGGGGCCGCCAGGCCATGCAGGACTGTCCGGAGCGGGTGACCGTGCGCTACCTGAAGAATTATCAGGAGTTTGTGGATTTCCACACCCATACTCCCAGCGAAGACAAGACCGAGCAGCCCGAGGCCGAGACCAGTAACGACACGCCGGATGAACAGCTGCAGCAGGCCCACGCCTCGCTCATGGACTCCCTGGCCGATGAACTGTTGGACACCATCACCGCCGCCACCCCGGCCTTTTTCGAGAAACTGGTGGTGGATCTGATGCTGGCCATGGGCTACGGGGGCTCCCGGGAAGATGCCGGGCAAGCCACTCGCTACACCAGCGATGGCGGCATCGATGGCATCATCAAGGAAGACCCGCTGGGCCTGGATGTGATCTACCTGCAGGCCAAGCGCTATACCGAGAAAGTGGTGGGCCGGCCCGAGGTGCAGGGCTTCGCCGGGGCGCTGGACATGCAGCGGGCCCGCAAGGGCGTGTTTATCACCACCTCCAAGTTCAGCGGCGATGCCCGTGAATACGTGGGCCTGATCGAGAAGAAGATCGTGCTTATCGACGGCCAGGAACTGGCCAAACTGATGATACAGTACAACCTGGGCGTGGGGATCAAGGAAACCTACGCCGTGAAGCAGATCGACAGCGACTACTTCAACGAAGAATAACCGGCCACGGTGCCTGCCAGACGGGCCGCCGGGCGACAAAGACAACACCGAGACAGACCTGATGACCCAAAAGCTCACCCTGCAACAACTCGAATCCTTCCTCTGGGAAACCGCCGATATCCTGCGCGGCAATATGGATGCCTCCGAGTTCAAGGATTACATCTTCGGCATGATGTTCCTCAAGCGCCTGTCCGATGCCTTCGAGGAGGCCCGAGAAACCGTGGTGCAGTACTACCTGGACAAGGGCAAGACCCAGCAACAGGCAGAAGCCCTGGCCGATGATGAGGATGAGTACGACAAGACCTTCTACATCCCGGCCAACGCCCGCTGGGATGCGCTCAAAGACCTGAAGCACGATATCGGTTCCGAGCTGAACCAGGCCATGGAAGCCATTGAAGAGCACAACGGCTCCCTGGAAGGGGTGCTGGTGTCCATCGACTTCAACATCAAGAACAAGCTCACCGACAAGAAGCTGCGTGACCTGCTCAGCCACTTCAGCCAGCATCGCCTGCGCAATGAAGACTTCGAGCGCCCGGATCTGCTCGGCACCGCCTACGAATACCTGATCAAGATGTTCGCCGACAGCGCCGGCAAGAAGGGCGGGGAGTTCTATACCCCCTCGGAAGTGGTGCAACTGCTAGTGTCCCTGCTCAAGCCCCACGCCGGCATGCGCATCTACGACCCCACCGCCGGTTCCGGCGGTATGCTGGTGCAAACCCGCAACTACCTGGCTAAACACGGCGAGAACCCGTCCAACCTGTCCCTCTACGGGCAGGAGATGAACCTGAACACCTGGGCCATCTGCAAGATGAACATGTTCCTGCACGGGGTCTACAGCGCCGACATCAAGAAGGGCGACACCCTGCGCGAGCCGCAGCACACCGAAGCCGGTGCACTGATGACCTTCGACCGGGTGATCGCCAATCCCCCCTTCAGCCTGAAGAAGTGGGGCAAGGAAGAAGCCGACAGTGATGCCTATGGCCGCTTCCCCTACGGCACCCCGCCCAAGGACGCCGGCGACCTGGCCTTTGTCCAGCACATGATCGCCAGCCTCAATGCCGAGGGCATGATGGGCGTGGTCATGCCCCACGGCGTGCTGTTCCGGGGCTCCAGCGAGAAGGCCATCCGCCAGGGCATCCTCAATGACGACCTGCTGGAAGCCGTCATCGGTCTGCCCGCCGCCCTGTTCTACGGCACCGGCATCCCCGCCTGCCTGTTGATCATCAATAAAGACAAGCCTGCCGAGCGCAAGGGCAAGGTGCTGTTTATCAACAGCGAATTGGAATACGAGGAAGGCAAGAACCAGAACAAGCTGCGCCAGCAGGACATCGCCAAGATCGTTCAAACCTTCGAGAACTTCGAAGAGATCAAACGCTACTCCAAAGTGGTGCCGCTGGCCGAGATCGAGGAAAACGACTTCAACCTCAACATCCGCCGCTACGCCGACACCAGCCCGCCCCCGGAAATCTTCGACGTGCGCGCCATTCTCCACGGTGGCATCCCGGTGCGGGAAGTGGAAAGCGAGTATATCCGTGAAGAGATACTGGAAGACTTTGATGTGTCTGCGGTGTTTGTGAAGTGGGATGAAGAGCCCTCAGCGGGTGAAGGGTATTATGACTTCAAGCCGGAGATCGACAGCAAGGAAGCCATTCGGGAGGCCGTGGGTGAGGCGGATGCCAAAGTCATTACCCAGCTGGAGCACTGGTGGGACAAGTATCGGGTATCGCTGAGTGAGCTGGATGCCCAGGTGGGGGAAGCGGAAAGCGTGATGAAGGGGTATCTGCAGGAGCTGGGGTATGAGTAATTCGGTTCCTGAGGGGTGGGCTGAATCTAAGCTTGGTTCCATCGCCAAGCTCACAATGGGGCAGTCACCATCTTCAGATACATACAACGATCAAGGGGTTGGTCTTCCTTTCTTCCAGGGAAAAGCGGACTTTGGTTCTCGGACGCCCAAAGTCCGCTACTGGTGTAGTCAGCCATCAAAGGTCGCGGAAGCAAACTCGATACTTTTTTCCGTTCGAGCTCCAGTTGGTGAAGTGAATCTTACTCCTTATGAATGTTGTATAGGGCGAGGGTTGGCTGGGATTAAGGCTGAGTCTGCCGACCAAGAGTATCTTTTCCAAAAGCTACAATTCGTAAAGCCGAAATTTGGGCTTCTCTCTCAAGGGAGTACCTTTGAAGCAGTTAATGGTAGCGAAATGAGGGAGTTTCCGCTGGTCATCCCCCCTCTCCCCGAACAACAAAAAATCGCAGCCATCCTGTCCTCCGTCGATGACGTGATCGAAAAAACACGCGCACAGATCGACAAGCTGAAAGACCTGAAAACCGGCATGATGCAGGAGCTGTTGACCAAAGGCATTGGGCATACCGCGTTCAAGGATTCGCCGGTGGGGCGGATTCCGGAGGGGTGGAATGTTGAGTGCCTTGAAAATATTTCAGAAAAGATCAGTGATGGAATCCATTCCACGCCAAAATATGCGGAAAAATCTGACTATCGGTTTGTCAATGGAAACAACCTAAAAGGTGGTCACATAGTCTATGGTGATTCAGCGAAATATGTACCTCTAGATGAATATAATAAGCATAAGAAGGCATTAACGAACGGTACTATATTGATGTCGATAAACGGGACAATTGGTAATCTCGCATTCTATCGGGGTGAAGAGGTTGTTTTAGGAAAAAGCGCTGCATATATTTCGTTGAATGAAGGTCAATCTAAAGAATTTGTGTATTTCGTACTGCAGTCTCAGGCGGTTAAGACTTTCTATGAATTGGAGCTAACAGGGTCAACCATCAATAACCTTTCTCTTCGCTCAGTAAAAAATACGCCCATTCCCCTGCCACCTAAAAAAGAGCAAAGAAAAATAGCAGGAATTTTGGCGGAAATAGATAAGGGAATTTGTCAGAGGAATAGCAAGCTAAATCAATTTTCCTCTCTCAAAAAAGCCCTAATGCAAGACCTGCTCACCGGCAAGGTCAGAGTCAACGTCGATAACAAGGAGAACGCAGTTGCCTGATCGGTGTGACTGCCCGTTATGTTTCAGGACGAAGCCGAAAAAGTCGAAATCCCTGCCATTGCGCAGCTAAAGCAGCAGGGTTGGGCCTTTGTGCCCGGTGCCGAGCTGGCGCCGGGGCAGCCGGGGGATGAGCGCAGCTATTACCGGGATGTGGTGCTGGGGAAACGGCTGGAGGCTGCCCTGCGCCGCCTGAACCCGTGGATCAGTGAGGAAAACCTGCGCAAGGTGCTGCGTGAGTTCACTCACCCGAATTTTGCCGGTCTGATTGAATACAACCAGGCCTTGTGGGAAATGCTCTGCTGCACTGGCGATCACGCCATTTCGGTGGAGCAGGATCTGGGTGCCGGCCGCAAGGGCCAGACCGTCACCGTTATCGATTTCGACAACCCCGCCAACAATGACTTCCTCTGCACCAGCCAGTTCAAGGTGGAAGGGCTCAACCAGAACATCATTCCGGATATTGTCTGCTTCGTGAATGGCCTGCCGCTGGCCGTGATCGAGTGCAAATCGCCCTATGTGGCCGATGCCATTGGCGAGGGCATTAACCAGCTGCGCCGCTACGCCAACCTGCGCCGCCCGGAAGATGACGAAGGGGCGCAGAAGCTGTTCTGGTATAACCAGTTGATGGTGTCCACCTGCCGGGATCAGGCCCGGGTCGGCACCATCAGTTCCATGGCACAGCATTACGGCGACTGGAAGGATGCTTACCCCTATACGGATACGGATATCCGTGGGTTGTTGAAGAAACCGGAGGCAGGGAGCGTAACGACTGGCGGAAATGCGGCCAGCAAGATTGAAGATGTGCCTTCCACAGCGTATCTGGAGCAGGCGAAAGCGATGGCTGCGGCCAGTGGTGCAGGCGAAGCCGGTCAGAGCGATATCTCCGCCCAGCAGCGCCTGCTCATGGGTATGTTCAGCCGCGACACCTTCCTCGATCTGATCCGCAACTTCATCCTGTTCGAACCGGTGGAAGGCCGCCTGATCAAGAAGGTGGCCCGTTATCAGCAGTACCGGGCGGTGAACAAGGTGATCGAGCGGCTGAAGAACGGCACTACCCGTAAAGACAAATCCGGGGTGGTGTGGCACACCCAGGGCTCGGGCAAGTCGCTGACCATGGTCATGCTGGCGGTGAAGATGCGCCGCGACCCGGAATTGCAGAAGTACAAGCTGGTGTTCGTCACCGACCGTACCCAGCTCGATACTCAGCTCTCCGCCACTTTCCGCGCTGCCCAGAACGAAACCATCCATAACGCCAATTCAGTGGCCAAACTGAAGGAGCTGCTGACCAAGGATGCCTCTGACATTGTCACGGCCATGGTGCAGAAGTTTCAGGATGCGGAGGCTGAGGGTGATTTCACGGATCTGAATCCTAGTGAAAACATTATTGTGCTGGCTGATGAGGCCCACCGTACCCAGTTCGGCGGCCTGGCCGCCACCATCAACGCGGCCCTGCCCAATGCCCCCAAGATCGGCTTTACCGGCACCCCGCTGCTGAAGACCCAGAAGATGGATCAGGCCTTTGGTGGCTACATTGATCAGTACAAGATCAATGAGGCGGTGGAAGACGGTGCTACGGTGCGCATCATCTACGAAGGCCGCCAGGCCCAGACCGAGGTGGTGGGTGAATCCCTGGACAAGCTGTTCGACGAATACTTCAAGGACAAGAGCGACGACGAGAAGCGCGAGATCAAGAAGAAGTACGGCGTAGAGCGGGCGGTGCGCGAAGCCCCGGCGCGGATTCGCTGGGTGTGCCTGGATCTGCTCAAGCACTACCGGGAGCATATCCAGCCCAATGGCTTCAAGGCCATGGTGGTGGTGGGCAGCCGCCATGCGGCCACGGTGTACAAGAAGACCCTGGATGAACTGGGCGCGCCACCGTCCGAGGTGATTATCAGTGGTAGCCACAATGATGAGGGCTACATTGCCAAGTACACCGACAAGGCCCAGCAGAAGCAGGCCATCGATGCCTTCAAGAAGCCCCTGAACGAGAACCCGCTGGCCTTCCTGATTGTGAAAGACATGCTGCTCACCGGCTTCGATGCCCCCATTGCCCAGGTGATGTACATCGACCGCAGCCTGAAGGATCACACCCTGATGCAGGCCATTGCGCGGGTGAACAGAACCTACAAGGGCAAACAGGCAGGCTTTGTGGTGGATTACTACGGCCTGTCCGATTACCTCACCGAGGCGCTGGAGCAGTTCAGCAGCGATGACGTGGAAGGCACCTATGTCACCCTGAAGGACGAGATCCCCAAGCTGAAGGCGGCGCATACGCGGGTGGCGCAGGTGTTCAGTGGCCTTAAGGGCTCGGATATTGATGACTACGTGCTGTTCCTCAAGGACGAAGATACCCGCCAGCAGTTCGAGCTGGCCTACAAGCGCTTTGCCAGGCAGATGGACGTGGTGCTGCCCGACCCGGCGGCCAAGCCGTTTATTTCCGACTTGAAGCTGTGGGGCAAGGTGCAGAACGCCGCCCGCAACCGCTACCGCGACCCGGGCCTGAATATCGCCGATGCCGGCGAGAAGGTGCGGCAATTGGTGGATGAGCACATCATAAGCACCGGCGTTGACCCGAAGATCCCGCCGGTGGACTTGATGGCCGCCAACTTCCGCGAATCTGTGGAGCAGATCAAATCCCCGGAATCCCGCGCCTCCGAAATCGAGAGCGCCATCAGGCACCACATTACCGTAAAGCTCGACGAAGACCCGGAATACTACAAGTCCCTGAGCCTGCGCCTACGCGACATTATCGAGAAGACCAACGGTAAGTGGGATCAGCAGCTGGAGCTGCTGCTGGATATGGTTGGCTCCATTGAAAGTACCCGCAAGCAGGAAGGGAACGAGAAGGGGCTGGATGAAACCGAGATGGCCTTCTTCCGCATCCTGATGTCGGAAGTGGTGCGCCACACCGGAGATGAGGTGGTGAGCGAAAGCGTCGAGGACGAGATCAAGACCACCACCCAGGCGCTGGTGGAGATGTTCGACGAAGCCACCCAGATCGTGGATTTCTTCAAGAAAGGCGAAGAGATCAAGCGCATGAAGAAAGCCATCAAGCGGGCGATCCTGGACTGCAGCTTCGGCGACAAGGCGATTGTGAATGTGGTGCAGGAGCGGTTTATGGATCTGGCGAAGACCAAGTTTCGGTAGGCGCCGGGGAAGTGCTCCACTGTGGGAGCGTGCCTGCACGCGAAAAGGACATTCGCTTGCAGGCAAGCTCCCACAGGGAAAGGTCTTGCTAACTGATTGAAATACAAGGAGCCAAGGATGGCTTTGTATGCTGATGGGCTGTCGGAGACAGTCGGTGACTTGTTGATATACGCGAATCGCGTATACTTTGAGCCGAGCACCCCATGAAGGCGCTGTTTGTCGAGCTGCCGCCCTTCAGCCGCCTCCGGGCGGACTACCTGAAAGACGAGGAATACCGGTTGCTCCAGGCCATGTTGCTGGAATCGCCCCACATGGGCGATGTGATTCAGGGCACGGGCGGGCTGCGCAAGGTGCGCTGGGTAGACAAGAAGCGCAACAAGGGTAAACGTGGCGGGGTGCGGATCATCTATTACTGGTATGCCGGTGGCGCGCAGTTCTGGTTGTTCACCCTGTATGACAAGGATGAGGCAGCCGATTTAACCGCCGACCAGAAGAAAGCCCTCAAGGCGCTGCTGGCGCGAGAGGTGGAGGCAAGACGTCATGGCAAAGAAGACTGACAAAAAACGCGATATCTTCGGTGAACTGACCGAAGGCTTTGAGGCGTTGCAGGATGCCCGGCAGGGCAAGCAAACCCTGCAGACCACCGAACTGGAATTGAAAGACCCGTTGGAAATTACCGCCGCAGAAATTCGTTCACTGCGGGAAAGCCTGAAAGTGTCCCGCCCGATCTTCGCCAACATGCTGCGCATGAGTGTGCGCACACTGGAGCGCTGGGAGCAGGACCGTGGCAAGCCAGACCAGGGCTCGGCCACCCTGATGCGACTGATTCAGCGCCACCCGGAAACCCTGGACTGGATCAGAGAGCTGTAGCTTGAAGCGTCCCGAATTTATCGATGGCAATGGTTTCATTGCCGAAGTGATCCGCACCAACCGGCGCAAGTCTGCAGATATTCGTGTGGAGGACGGCGCGGTGAGCGTGGTGGTGCCGGTAGACACCTCACCAGAGCGGGTCAGCGAGTTTCTGGCTTCCAAACGTCGCTGGATCAAGGAAAAGATCGCGCTTCACCAGGAGATGACGCCGCCCGGCAGAAAACGTTACGTGTCCGGTGAGTCCTTCTCCTACCTGGGCCGTAACTACCGCCTGAAAGTGGAAAAAGGCCACTTTGCTCCCGTGAAGCTGGTGCAGGGGCGTTTGCTGGTGTCCTTGCCCCAGGGCGCGGAACAACCCCACATGATTCGCAACGCCCTGATTCGCTGGTACAAGCGCCAGGCCGAAACGAAGCTAAAAGAAAAAGTCATCCGCTGGGCACCGCAGGTGGGCGTCACTGTCCCCAATGTGTCTATCAAAACCTTCAAATCCCGCTGGGGTAGCTGTACCGCAAAAGGCGAGCTGCAATTCAACTGGCAGATCATGATGGCCCCGAATCGGATGGTGGATTACGTGGTGGTACATGAGCTGTGTCATTTGATTCGCCATGATCACTCGCCGCAGTTCTGGGGCGAGGTGGGCAGAGTCTTACCGGATTTTGAAGAATGCCGAGACTGGCTGAAGCGGAATGGGCATGTGATGGTTGTGTTGTAAAAGCCACTCAACAACATGATGAATTTGTCCGAGGTGACGTGATGATTTCTCCCTCTTTAAAAACCAAAAAAGCCTATTTCGCCAGCGTTCGCCGTCGCAATTATGCAGCGAGCTTGAGGCTGGAAGGTTTTGATGTTCCCGAAAAGGCGCCTGAACCACGATTTTCATCGAAGCAAGAAGCGGTACGTTTTCATTCCCGGCAGAGATGACCTTTAGCCATTTTCGCTGGGATATCTATTTCTGCCCCTTCGCCCTATACGCTGCCTTCCTGGGCTTCTTCTTCGTAACTCTTTCGGGCTTGCCGCGCCGTAGGAGCTAGCCTGCTGGCGATTGGTGTGTAAGTCGAGGCTGTTTCGCTTGCAGGCAAGCTCCTACGGCGGAGTGCCCTACTGGATGTGGATGGCTTCCTGGTCTACGGATTTTCCGTGTTGCCTGAGGGCGGGGAGCAAGATGGTGTCGGTGTAGGGGCAGCCGGTGGTGCCGGGGTCGGTTTGGGCGGTTTTGCCGGTTTGTTGTGGGGTGTGGCCGCCGCCGGTATTGAGGATTTCCAGCATGGGTTGGTAGCCCGGTTGCCAGGCTTGCAGGTTGGGGAGGCTGTTTCTTAATGCTTTCAGGATGCCCATGCCGGCGAAGTCCAGGTCGCCCCAGAAGTAGCATTGCGTTCGTTTATCCAGCCAGCGTTGTTTGAACCGCTTCGGGTCGCTGCCGGGGAGGAAGGCGAAGCGGGTGTGTTCGCTGCTCAGGCGGGTGGCGCTGGCGCGGAAGCCGCCGCTATAGAGCAGGGCGTAGTCTTCGGGTGGGTTTTCGACCAGGCGGAGGAAGCTGTCCTGGTTTTCGACGATGAGTAGTTTAGTGAAGCCGGGTGGCGCCCAGGCGGTGAGGAGCAGTGGCCGGGGTTGGATGCCGTTGGCGTTGTCGCGGTAGAGTTTGAGCAGTAGCTCAAAGCGGTTGTCCAGCGTCTTTGAGTCGCCGTTGAAACAGCGGGCGGCGATTTCTCGCAGGGTTAAGTTCTGGTTAAGGTAGGGCTCGACGCTGGCGAAGGCGCTGACGATCTCTGCCGGGGTGAGGCCGGGAATCTGTGGCTTTTGGTTTAGCAGGGCTTCGCCGTTGTCGGTGAAGGTGGCGGCGTGCTCGTTGATGGCCTGTTGCCATGCCTGTGCCAGCGGGTCTTGTTGGGGGCGGTTCAGCCATTCTCTTAGTAGTGCTTCGCAGTCCGGGTTCAGGCGGCACTGGGCGTTTTCGTAGGGTTCCTGGAAGGCGCTGCGTTTGTTGTCGAGAACGATCTCGAATATGCGGTGCTCGCGGGCGATGTGTTGTAGCAGTTGCCAGCGGCCTTGGGTGTCTTCGTTGAAGTCGTAGAGTGCCGGCAGAGTGCTTTTCTTGATACGGCGGGTGATGGCGCGCTGGGATGGCTCGCCATCACGGTTATCCAGCTTGTCCAGAAACCAGCCTAGCCACTTGGCCAGCCAGGGCTCGTCCTTGAGCCAGATGGGCGTGGTCATGGGCTGATCTCATCCATGAAGTCCAGTGCCCCTTGCTGGCGAATCACTCTTCTGTGTTGCTCCCACAGTTCACTGATGCGTTCCTGGTTGAGTTGTTGTCTGTCTACCAGCACCCGGGTGTTGAGTTCGCCCACGGCCATGGGGCTGGGGACTTTGCTGAATACGAACTGGTTGCTGATCAGGTCCAGGAAGGGGCCGGCCTTGCTGGTGGGCATGATGAAGATGAGTTGTAGGCCCAGGGTGTTGGTGAGGTAGTTGATGACGCTCTTGGAGCGGCTTTCGTCCATGTGCATGAAGGCTTCGTCGACGATGACCATGCGCAGGTGGCTGTCGCCTTCGTTGAAGCGGAAGGCGCTGGTGATGGCGGCGGCGCGGATGATGTAGGCCGGGGTTTCCAGTTGCCCGCCGGAGCCGGTGCCGTACTGGCTGAGGCTGATGGGCTGTTTGCCCTGCGGGTGTTTGAGGATGTCGTACTGGCGGTAGCGGCGGTAGTCGCTGATCCGTTCCAGTTCGCGAAGGGCCTGTTGTTCGTCGCCGTCCAGCAGCAGGTTGAGCAGGCGGTCGCGCACCGCTTCGGCCTTGGCGGACAGGGGGGTGTCGAACAGGCTGGTGCCGTCGCCCAGGTTGGGAATGTCGATGACTTCCTTGAAGAAGTTCCAGTATTCCTTGTATTCCGGTATCCACTGCCAGTCGAATTCAAAGCGCTCGCGGTCGGCGCCGAACTGGTGGTGTTCCAGTTCGCTGTTGAGGCTCTTGAGGATACGTTCGCCGTCCTGGATGGCCTGGTGGATCTGGCTGCACAGGTCGCTGACGAAGGTGGTGTTGAAGGTGTCGCGCAGGCTGGTGAGTTTTTCCTGCTTTTCCAGCAGCACGTTGTTGCGCAGGCGGTTGTGCAGGTTGTCCAGTTGCTGGTGCAGGCTTTGCACATGGCCGAAGAACGGGGCGCTGTGCAGGGCGTCGGCGCTGTCTGCCAGGATCTGGTCGGCGGGCTGGGCCTGTTGGTTGTAGTGGTCCAGGGTTTTTTCCAGTGCAATGAAGGTTCTGCTGAGCTGCCCGGTGAGCGCTTCTTCTTCGGCAATAAAGTCGATGTCGCCGTGGGCGTTTTGCAGCCGCTCATCCATGGCTTCGATGCGCGGTTCCACATCGAGCCCCGGCCAGTATTTTGTGCAGCCGTGCAGGTTGGCTTCGGCTTCTTCCTGGGCTTCCTGAAAGCGTTCGCTCTGGTCGGCCAGGGTGCTGATGATCTTGCGGCAGGCGCTGAGTTTTTCGCTGAGCTTGCCGTTCTCTTCGGTGAGCTGCTTCTGTTTGGCTTCCAGTTCCTGATGCAGGGTCTTGGCCTGTTGCTGCTTTTCTTCCAGTGCTTCGTGATCGCTCAGGTCCAGGGTGGCCAGGGCCTTTTCGTTTTCCTGTAGCTGGCGCTGGGCGTCGAGCAATTGCGTGGCGGCGTTGACCCAGTGCAGGGGCTGGAAGGCTTTGACCTGGGTGTGCAGTTGGCGCACGGACTGATAATCGTCAGCGGCGCGCTGGTAGTTATCCTGCAGTTCCATGAGCGCGTTGCGCTGGGCGTGCAGGTTGCGTTCGCGGGCGGCTTCGCCGAATACCAGATCGCTATCGGGCAGGTCGCAGCGGAACATGGCGTAACCGCCGGAGCCGAGGCCATCGGCGGTGATGCCGCGTCGGGTGCGGCGTAGCGCTTCGGCGTCTTCCACACACACCACGCTGCCGTAGGAGGCTTTCAGGTAGTGCTCGGCGGTACGGTGGCTGAAGCGCAGGGCGTGGAACAGGGAGTCGTCGGGCAACTGCACCCGTTCTGCATCGCGGCGGGCCTGTTCGCCTTGAATCACGCGGGCGCGGTTGCGTTGTTTGCCGCTGAGTCGGCGGACGATGCGGATGGCTTCGGCTTCATGGTCGGGTTCCACCAGAATGCCGAAGCGGGCGCCGCCGATGTAGCCTTCGATGGCCATCTGCCAGTCCGGGTCCTGCACTTCCACGTGATCGCATAGCACGCGCGGTTCTGCCTGGGGACATTCCTGGCGGATGGCGTGGATGGCGATCTCCACATCCTGCGGGTAGTTCACCCGTTTGGATTCCAGGTTGCGGATCTGTTGTTCGATTTTCTTTTGCTGCTGGTCCAGGGTTTCCAGGGCCTGGCCGCGCTTGTTGACGATGCGGTCCAGTCGCTGGGCAACGGAGAGTGCTTCCTGGCCGGGTTTGTCTTCCCGTTCGCTGTGCAGTTGTTCGGCCAGCTGGTTGTGCAGCTGCTGTTCGCTGCGCACCCGGGTGAGGCCGTCTTCCAGTGGGGACAGGTCGATCCAGTCCCGCGCCAGCATCTGGTTCAGGTCCGGCAGAGCGTTGCTCTGTTCGGTGAGCAGCGCCTTGCTGGTGTTGCGCCAGTGTTTGCTGGCGAAGCTGGGCAGTTCCAGTTCGATGCTGTGGCGGGCCAGCAGGCCCTGGATGTTGCGCAGGGCTTCCAGGTTTTTGTTGCGTTGCTGATCTTGTTCAAGGAGCGGGCGAGCGCCTTGCTGGAGTTGTTGGGTCAGGTCGGCCAGCTGCTTTTCCAGTTGCTGTTTGTCGCGCAGGGCAGGGATGCCGAGGATGCGCGCTTGCAGCTCCACCAGTTCCGCGTGAGCCTGGTCGAGGCGCTGCTGTACCTGTTCGGCTTCTTCGCGGTTGCCTTCCTGCTGTTGTCTAAGGCTGTTCTGCTCTTCTTTCTTTTCCAGATATTGTTTCTGGTTGCGCTGAAATTGTTGAGCGGCGGCGCCGTAGGCCTGGGTGGTGCGTTCCAGCCAGGTGTCCAGGTAGGTGTCGGTGTGGCTCTGTGCCTGGGCGAGCAGGTTCACGTTCTGCTGAAGTTGTTCGGCTTCTTCGGCCATGCCGTGGACGGTGCGCATGAGATCGCGGATGCGGCGCAGGGTGTCGCCCATGTCGTGGGGTTCGAGCACTTCGCTGGCGACAAACTGGTTGATGGATTCCACCGGTTTGTAGGCCATGAACCGGGCGAAGGTTCGGGCGGCGTTCTTGGCTTCCTGTTGGGAGACGGCATCGCGTTTGCCGCGCAGGGCACCGTACAGGCGCGCCAGGTACTGGCCTTTCTTGTCGTAGGTTTCCACGTTTTTTTTGCCGAACTGCTGGCGCAGCTGGTTGGCGATCTCGGTGATCGGCACCGTGGCTTTTTCGCCGCCGTATTCGCGTACGAAGTGGGACAGGTTGAGCATTTCGCCGGGGACGATCATCAGCAGCAGTTCCTGCTGCCGGGCCTGGCTGGTGCTGCCGGCCTTGTCCAGGTGGGCGCGCACGCCGATGACGGCGGTGAAGGGTTCGGCGGTTTCGCCCTTGGTGGGGTGGAAGACCCCGGCGATGTAGCCGTCGCTGTCATACGGGCGGGCGTAGGCGCCGTCGTCACAGCCGAGCACATAGGAGGCCAGGGTGCGTACCTGTTTGCCGCCGCGGCCGCGCTGGGTGGTTTCGTCCTGCCCCGGGTTGTAGTTGAACAGGTTGTCGTGGGCGGCGGTCATCAGGGTTTGCAGGGCGTCGGCGGCGGTGGTCTTGCCGGAGCCGTTGCCGCCGGAGAACAGGTTCACCGGGCCGTATTCCAGTTCGCCGGGGGGCAGGTTGCCCCAGTTGACGGTGATGGAGCGTTTTAAATACATGGGTGGACCTGTTTGCGATTTTTTGTGGGAGCGTGCTTGCACGCGAATTGGGCGTTATTCGCTTGCAAGCAAGCTCCCACAGTCAGAATGAGTGTGGGGTGCGTTGTTGGGTTGTTTGGTTTTGTGTGGGAGCTAGCCTGCTGGCGATGGGGGGAGGAATCGCTTGCAGGCATACCGCAAGGGCACAGAGAGCTCCCACAGGTGATCGTTTTTCTTGTAGGAGCGTCGCTGGCGGCGCGATTTTTGGCGTTGGGAATCGCGCCGCGAGCGACGCTCCTACGGGAGGTGTTGGAGTAAAGATCGCCTGCAGGCAGGCTCCCACAGGGAAAGGCTGGGCTTTCGCGGCGGAACCACCGCTCCCACGGTGGGGTGTTGGTTGTGTTTGTAGGCGCGTTGGGGGTGATCATTGTTCGCCCTCGTCTTTTTCTGAGGGCTCTTCGGCGTCGTCGTTGCTGGCTGGGCGTGCGCCTTCGCCGAGGAGTTGGGAGAGGACGGTGTCGGTGACCAGGCTGGTGATGTCCGGGCGGATGGTGAGCCAGGTTTCGTTGTCTTCCAGGCTGTTGTCGCCGTCGCTGCGGATCAGGCGTAGTTGGCGCATGCGGCGGAACAGGGCGTCGCGTTCGGTGCGGCCTTCCGGGAGCGGGCGACCGAGCAGGTTTTTGCTGGCCAGGTTGATGGCTTCCAGGGGCAGGGTGGCCTGGCCGTGTTCGTCGATCTGGCCGTCACGCAGGGATTTGTCGTATTCGGCGCGCAGCACCAGGATCAGGGCCACTTCCTGCTGGCTGAGGCGGTTGCGCAGGCCGCTGTTGAAGCCGTCGTCGCTGTCCGCTTCGCCGGGGATCTCGGCGCCGGGCGGGAACAGGCGCAGGGAGGTGAAGCGGCGTTCATGATGCAGGCGGATGTGCAGCACGCTCAGGTAGTCTTCCACCAGTTCGGGAATCTGCAGGTAGCGGTCGTAGAGTTCCGCTTCCTTTTTGCTTTCGCTGCGGCACAGCACGCCGTGATCCAGCAGGCGGATCATCAGTTCCGAGAATTGCGCCTGAGTGACGCCACGGGCGTTGAGGGCTTCACTCAGGGCGTGTTGTAGCGGTGCTTGGCTCATCGTGCTCCAGTTCCAGCAGGAAACCATCACGTCGCACAAAGTAGTGTTCGTCGGTGATGGGGTCGGTGGGGGTAATGCGCAGGCGGAAGCCGTTGGCGGCGTGGTCGGCGCTGCCCAGTTCGATCACGTGGCTCAGGGCCAGCAGGTCGCGGGCGTTGTTGATGGGCAGGTCGCGGTTGTCGATGCGGCGGCTGGCGCCGAGGGCATCGCGCAGGTAATCGCGCAGGGCGCCACCATTGATGTTGAAGGCCTTTTCCAGCAATTGCTGGGTAGCCAGTTCGCGCAGGGTGTCGGCATCCGGGTCATCCAGTTCCACCATGCGGCTGTGCACCACGCGCTGGCTGCGCTGTTCGCGCAGGCGGACCTGGGCGGGGTCCACAAAGCCCAGGTGCAGGCTGGCGAGGGCATCGCCGGCCTGCTGCAGTCGTTCGTTGTAAGTGGCTTCATCCAGCTCGGACAGTTCCTTGCACAGGCCGACGATATCGTTGTGCTTCTGGCTGTGCAGGTAGCTGAGCTGGCGGATGATGATGTCGGCGCGGCGGGTGAAGCCCTGCAGGGTGCGGCGCAGGGCCGGCAGCATGATTTCCGAGGCGTTGCGCATGCGCATCTCGATGCTGTCCAGCAGCTGGAACAGTACCGAGGCATCCTGGCTGACGATCAGGTCCGGGGCGAGCCGGCGCAGTTCGTTTTCGGCATTGCCTTTCCAGGCTTTCGGTTTGCGTTTGATCTGTTCGATGGTGTTCTGAATGCGGTCGCGGTGCTTTTCCACGCTGTCCGCGGACATGCGGATGGCCACGTCTGGTTGGAAGCGTTTCTCCATGAAGTCGAAGAACTGGTCGCTGGCCTGCTGGACCAGTTGTTGTGATTCCACCTCTTTCACCAGTTCCCGTTTTCGTTCTTCCAGCTCGGCGATGATGTCGGTGAAGTCGGCGATGATGCGCTCGGAATGTTCGTGGGCGTCGAGCAGGTCGTAGACCTCGCCGCGATCCACGAAGGCGGCCAGGGCATTGAGGGTGTTGCGGGTGTTGCGGTGGCGGGTGCGCACGCTGCGCCCGTCCACTTCGGCCAGGGTCTGGGTGAACAGGCGGCCGGTGCGGCTGAACGGGTAGGTGGACTGGAAGGAGGCCTCGTCCTTGTCCCGCTTCAGCCAGCCATGCTCCACCAGCAGGTTGAGGATCCAGCCGGCCTGTTCGCGGTTATTGCGAAAGCGGCCGCCGTCTTCGTCGCCGTCCAGCAGCGGCGCCCGTTCCAGGGCTTCGCTGAACACATCCAGCACCTGGTCGCGCTTGAGCGATTCGCCGTAATCCGCCTTGGCGCTGTACAGCCGCTCGTGCAGCAGGCGCAGGCATTCGACCACCTGTTCGCGGTACTTGCCGGTGAGGGGCTTGAAGAATTGGGCGCGCTCGTCGCTGAAAAACATGGCTCGCTTTCTGGTGTTGGGAGGCGTCGGGGTAATAGGCCATTTAATCAGGTTGGGCGGGGGGCTCCAAGGGGGTTGTGGGCCGGGATGATTCTGTAGGAGCCCAGCTTGCCTGGGCGAAGGCGCTGCTGCCGGCAGGGTTGGGTGGTTCGCCCAGGCAGGGGGAGAGAGGGGGTTATTCGATGTTTTGGATCTGTTCCCTCATCTGCTCGATGAGAACCTTGAGTTCCACGGCGGCGGCGGTGGTTTCGCTGTCCACGGACTTACTGGCCAGGGTGTTGGCTTCGCGGTTGAGTTCCTGCATGAGGAAGTCCAGGCGGCGGCCGATGTGACCGCCTTTCTTGACGATGCGGCGCACTTCGCTGACGTGGGTGACGAGACGATCCAGCTCTTCGTCCACGTCCATTTTCTGGGCCTGCATCACCAGTTCCTGCTCCAGACGATCCGGGTCCGGGGACTCCACTACGTCCTGAATGCGCTTGCGCAGGCGCTCACGCTGAGCCTCTTTGATGCGCGGGATGGCGGCCTTGACGATCTCAACCTGAGTCATGATGCCGTCCAGACGATCGAGGATCAGGTTGCCGAGCTGCTCGCCTTCCCGGGCACGGGTGTCGATGAGGGCCTTGAGGGCCTCGTCGAGCAGGGTGAGGGCTTCTTTTTGCAGCAGTTCCACATCCAGTTCCTGGCTGCTGAGCACGCCCGGGTAGCGCAGGATTTCCATGGGGTTCACCTGGCCGGAGTGCTGCACCAGGTCGCCGACCCGGCGGGAGACGTCGGAGAGCTTTTTCACCAGCGGCTCGTTGAGCTCCAGCTCCACGTCGCTGTCGATCTGCTGGTAGCGCAGGGTAATTTCCACCTTGCCGCGGGCAAGGGCCTGGCGGCACTTGTCGCGGGCGCCGTTCTCCAGGGCGCGCAGGGTGTCGGGCAGGCGCGGGCTCACTTCCAGGTAGCGGTGGTTCACGGATTTGATCTCCCAGGCCAGGCTGAAGCCTTCCAGGTGACGGTCGGCGCGGGCAAAGGCGGTCATGCTGCAGATCATGGATGAACCTCGTTGTTATGCTTGGAATGGGGCGCCTGGGCTTTCGCTGTAGGAGCCTGCCTGCAGGCGAAAGGCAGTTTCGAGTCTCGAGAAGCGAGTTTCGAAAGGCAAAACCCGGCGGTCGGAAAGCCCGGTTTTCGCAACTCGAAACTCGTTACTCGCTTCTGGTCTTGTTTTTCGCCTGCAGGCAGGCTCCTACGGCGCTTGGTGCCGTGGGCGGTGCCGGGTCTCTAGTCTAGTCGTAACAGAGGTGGGTGCAAGGAAGGCATTGGCGCCGGTGTTTGCTACAATGGCCGACCTTTCGTTTTTCACAGATTCAGGAGATCCCATGCGTCCTTCCGGTCGAGCCAATGATGAGCTGCGTGAACTGAGCTTTACCCGCAATTACACCGTTCATGCCGAAGGCAGCGTGCTGGTGGCGTTCGGGAATACCAAGGTGCTGTGCACGGCCTCTGTGGAAGAAGGTGTGCCGCGCTTCCTGAAGGGCAAAGGTCAGGGCTGGCTGACTGCGGAATACGGCATGCTGCCGCGCTCTACCCATACCCGTTCCGGCCGTGAAGCCTCCCGTGGCAAGCAGGGTGGTCGTACCCTGGAGATCCAGCGTCTGATCGGCCGCTCCCTGCGTGCGGCGGTGGACCTGAGCAAACTGGGCGAGCGCACCATTTATCTGGATTGTGATGTGCTTCAGGCAGATGGTGGTACCCGTACCGCGTCCATTTCGGGAGCCTGTGTGGCGCTGGTGGATGCCTTTACCCATCTGCTGGAAACCAAGAAGATCAAGGATGACCCGCTCAATGGTCTGGTGGGTGCGGTATCCGTGGGCGTATATAAAGACACCCCGGTGCTGGATCTGGACTATGCGGAAGACTCCAATGCGGGCACCGATATGAACGTGGTGATGACCCAGCAAGGTGGCTTCATCGAGATCCAGGGCTCTGCGGAGGGCGCGCCCTTCACCCGTGAGCAGTCCGATACACTGCTTGGCCTGGCTGAGAAAGGCATCAACGAGATCATCAAGGCACAACAAGACGCGCTGGGTTGGTAAGTCATGAGCATGAAGAACTACAAGAAGCATTTTCTGCGTTTTGCCGAGGAGCGCGAGGCGCTCAAATTTGGCGAGTTCACCCTCAAGTCAGGGCGTACCAGCCCGTATTTCTTCAATGCAGGTACGTTCAATACCGGTGAGGCGCTGGCGCGGCTGGGTCGTTATTACGCGGACGCCATTGTGGCCTCCGGTATCCAGTTCGACATGCTGTTTGGCCCGGCATACAAGGGCATCCCGCTGGTGGCGGCGGTGTCCGTAGCGCTGGCTGAGCATCATGGCATGGACTTGCCCTGGGCCTTCAACCGCAAGGAAGCCAAGGATCACGGGGAAGGGGGCTGGTTGGTCGGGGCGCCCTTGCAGGGACGGGCGCTGGTGATTGATGATGTGATTACGGCAGGCACCGCCATCCGTGAGGTGGCGGCCATGTTCGAGAAGACAGAGGCGACCATGGCGGGGGTCATGGTGGCGCTGGATCGTCAGGAGAAAGGCAATGGGGAGCTTTCTGCGATTCAGGAGGTCGAAAAAACATTGGGGGTGCCGGTGGGCAGTATCGTTTGTATGGGCGATATTATTGACTGGCTGAAGCAACAACCGGATAGCGAAACACGAGTCGCGCAGATGCGTGCCTACCGGGAGCGCTACGGAGTGGAATAATAATGAAGAAACTTGTCCTGGTGCTGGCGCTGGCTGTGTCGGTTCCGTTGTGGGCCTGGTCAGGAAAGCAGGGTAGTGATGCGGGACCAGAAGGTACCTATATCCGCCACATCGCTCCGGATGGAGTGGTGCACCTTAACCGTATTCTGACTGATGATGCGATCCGCAGTGGTTATCAACTGCTGGATGCCCAGGGACGGGTGCTGAAAGAGGTGGAAGGGGTTAACCTCAACGATGAAGAGGCCAGACAGCGGAGAATTCAGCAAGCGCAGCAGGCGCGTGAGGATGAAGAGCTGCTGCGACTGTATGCCGGTCCGGATGATGCAGAGCGGGCCCGGGACAGGAAAATCGATGCGTTGAAGTTGAGCATCAGCTACGAGGATAACAATCTTTCTCAGCTGGAGATGAAGCTGGACGACGAAATTTCTACCGCGGCGCGCAGTGAGCGTGCAGGTAAGCCGGTTCCCGATGTGGTGCTGGAAGCGATGGAGCGACTCAAGCGTCAGATTGCCACATCACAGCAAAAGCTGGAGAGCTTCGAACGTGAGATTGGTGAAGTGAACAAGGAATACAGCCCGATCATCAAACGGCTGAACGAGATTAAAGCGAGCAAGGAATAGAGCGCTGTGTAGCTGCGGGCTACGGTAAGCCGAATAACAAGAGGCCGCGTCAGAGTTGTCTGGCGCGGCCTCTTGCATTCAGGGCGTTGATGCACTCCTGATACTCTTTACACAACGGCTTATCGGAACAGGGTTGGTGCCAGCAGTTCCCACTGGGCAGGCCAGTCCTGGCTGGGCTTTTGCTTGAAGCCGGATCGGACGAACTGGGCGATGCGGCCCTCTACCACGGCCAGTAACAAGTTGGCGGTGATGGTGGGGGTGGAGATAGTGCGCAGGCCTTCCTTGAATTCGGCATCGCGGAGTACTTGTTTGACCTGGTTTTCTACCCGGTCGTAGAACTGCTGGATGCGCTGGTGCAGGCGTTCGTTTTCACCGGTGAGCGCGTCACCTGTGAGTAGACGAGTGATGCCAGGGTTGCGTTCAGTGAACGCCAGCATCAGCGTCAGGATTTGTTCCACCTGGGCCGCTGCGCTACCTTCTTCCGTGATGCGATTGATGCGTGAAAAAATGGCATCTTCGATAAAGCTGATCAGCCCTTCGAACATTTTCGCTTTGCTGGGAAAGTGCCGATACAGTGCCGCCTCGGATACCCCTACTTCCCGCGCCAGCCCGGCGGTGGTGATGCGGCCACCGGGTGCGGCTTCGAGCATGTGGGCGAGCGACTGCAGGATCTGCTCTTTACGCGACGGTTTTTTTTCAGTCATGAAATGTCGTTCCCGTTTTTTGCTGCAAGCAACAAGCTTCAATCTGTAACGCAAGTGTGGCTGTGAGGTATATCACATGCTGTGTTCGCGCCCAACGATTGCAGGCTTGTTGTTGCGGTTTGTTGTTGCGAGTTGTAGCGGTTCGCTGTCTGTTCATGCGGCAATCCCCTTTGCCGCGGGTGAGAAGCAAGTTGCAAGTTTCAAGTTTCAAGTTGCAACGCGGTACAGTCCACACGGTTGTGATGGTCTGTGTCCGCGGCGGGATGTTTGCGTGGGCGGGGCCTGGTACTACATGAAAACCTGTCCCGCGCTTTGCAGCTTGAAACTTGTAACTTGCAACCCGTCGTTCATCGCCATGCAAGCATGGGCTCCCACAGGAGCGTGGTGTTGCTTTTTCTCACAGCTGACAGCTCGTAGCTCGCAGCTGTTTTTTTCAGTCCTTGCTGATCAGCGTCCCGATGCCCTTGTCGGTGAGAATCTCCAGCAGTACCGCGTGGGAGACTCGGCCATCAATAATGTGCGAGGTGTGCACGCCATTCTGGACCGCTTCCAGGGCGCAGCCGATCTTGGGCAGCATGCCGCCGTGGATGGTGCCGTCGTTGATCAGTTCGTTGACGCGGTCGGCGGTGAGGCCGGTGAGTACCTTGCCTTGCTTGTCTTTCAGGCCGGCCACGTTGGTGAGCAGGATCAGTTTTTCGGCGCGCAGGACTTCGGCCACTTTGCCGGCCACCAGGTCGGCATTGATGTTATAGCTGACGCCGTTGTCATCTACGCCGATGGGTGCGATCACCGGAATGAAATCGCTGCCGGCGAAGAGGTCAATCACGCGGGTGTCGATGCCCTGCACTTCGCCCACATGGCCGATGTCGATGATTTCGGACGTTTTCAGGGCCGGGTTGTCCTGGTCCTGTGCCTTGAGCAGCATCTTGCGGGCCTTGATCAGGCGACCGTCTTTGCCGGTGAGGCCGATGGCCTGGCCACCGTTATGCTGGATCAGGTTGACGATGTCCTTGTTGACCAGGCCGCCAAGCACCATCTGCACCACGTCCATGGTTTCCCGATCGGTGACGCGCATGCCCTGGATGAATTTGGATTCCTTGCCGAGGCGCTCCAGCAGGCTGCCAATCTGTGGGCCACCACCGTGGACGATGACCGGATTGATGCCCACTTGTTTCATCATCACCACATCGCGGGCAAAGCTGTTCTTCAGCTCTTCGTTCTCCATGGCGTTGCCGCCGTATTTGATGACGACGGTGGTGCCGGCAAAACGCTGGATGTAGGGCAGCGCTTCGATCAGAACGCGGGCAATGTCATGCGCGCTGGTGGTGTCCATTGGTACTCCTGGAAATGATTGGTGCGGCAAGTTTCAAGTTGCAAGTTACAACGCGAGCGATGTCGGTAGTCATGGTTGCTGCTGGTGCCCGCGCTGAAACCGGGTGCGCGGGCAGGGCGCTGATGTTATGAGCTGCCCGGACGCGCTTTGCAACTTGAAACTTGTCCCTTGCAACTAGTTCGCTGGCAATTCTACCTCAAAACGGCAGAGTCAGGCTCTCATCTACCGCTTTGAGGTGATTGCGGAACTGGGTTTTTACGCGCTGCAGAGCTTCTTCGTCACGCCCTTCAAAGCGGGCTACCAATGAGGCGGTTGTGTTGGAGGCGCGAACCAGCCCCCAGCCATCGGGGAAGTCTACCCGCAGGCCATCAATGGTAGTGGGTCGTCCTCCGGCAAACTGTTCTGCGCGGGCGCTGAGCGCATCCACCAGGGTAAATTTCTGGCTTTCGTCTACCTCGATATACAGGGCCGGAGTGGTGATGCCGGTTTTCAGGCCGCTGAAAATCTGGCTGGCTGGATCGTCCAGCAGCGAAAGGATTTCCAGTAGGCGGGCCCCTGCATACATGCCGTCATCGCAGCCGTGCCAGCGATCAGCAAAGAAGATGTGGCCGCTGATTTCTCCGGCCAGTGGGGCGCCGGTTTCCTTCATTTTGGCTTTGATCAGGGAGTGGCCGGTCTTGTACATCAATGGGCGCCCGCCACTCTTGCGGATAATGGCAGGGAGGGCGCGTGTGCATTTCACATCAAACAGAATGTCGGCACCGGGGGAGCGGCTCAACACATCGCGCGCGAACAACATCATCAGCCGGTCTGGCCAGATGATCTCCCCCCGGTTGGTGACGACGGCCACGCGATCGCCATCGCCATCGAAGGCCAGACCCAGATCCAGCTTTTCCTGATCCACCAGACGAATCAGGTCGGCCAGATTCTCCGGGTTGCCGGGATCGGGGGCATGATTGGGGAAGTTGCCATCAATTTCGGTATAAAGGGCGGACACTTCACAGCCCAGTTGGGTGAACATTTTGGGAGCCAGCTCGCCAGTGGCACCGTTGCCGCAGTCGATGCCAATTTTCAGGGGCCGGGCCAGTACGATGTCATTGGTCACATCCGCAAGGTAGCGATCGTTGATATCCAGTTCTTGCTCGCGCCCCTGGCCTTCATTGAAATCGCCAGTGCTGATACGCGTCCTGATGGCCTGAATGCGATCGCCATACAGGGTTTCGCCCTTGATAACGATTTTCATGCCGTTATGGGTGGGCGGGTTGTGACTGCCAGTGACCATGACGCCGGTTTGTGTCTCCAGGACTTCGGTGGCGTAGTAGAGCACCGGGCTGGGTACCAGCCCCAGGTTGATCACATCACGGCCGGATTCCAGCAACCCCTTGATCAGTGAGCGGGTCAGTTCCGGGCTTGAGAGGCGGCCGTCGCGAGCCACAAGCACCGTTTGTTGGCCAGCTTCGCTGGCTTCGGTGCCAATGGCGCGACCGAGCAGGTAAGCACCCTGGGCGGTGAGCGTCACGCCAGCAACACCACGAATGTCGTAAGCGCGGAAAATTTCTTCCGGCAGACTCTCGCCCTGACGTTCATCCACCAGCAGGATGCCGTCATCATCGCTCTCTTCGATTTCCACTGCCTGGCTGGGTTTGGCCTTGGTGGTAGCCGGGGCATTACGGCTGCGCAGCTTTTCGGCAGATTTCGCCTGGGCATCGGTAACGGTCTGGAACAATGGAAAGTGGAAACGGTTACGGGCGGTGACGCCGGGCTGGCGAGCCAGTTCATCGTTATAGCGGATCAGCTCGGCGGCATCCTGACGTAGTGCGCGAACCAGCAAGCGGTTGACCAGCAAGGTGGCCCCCAGCAGAACGACCAGGGACAGACCAAGCGCCACGCCGGCCAGCAGGGATAGGCTGCTGTTGGGGGTGGGCAAGGTGAAATTGACAGAGATGGGGCCTGCCGTCGCGGTGGCGGTGGCCCCCGTGACTTGTTGTGTGCTGGTAAAGAGGGTGGTGCTGCCGTGTTTGATGGTGACCTGGGTGCCGGCGGGCACGCTGGCTTGGATCAGGGTGTTCAGGGATGCCAGTGAGCGGGTCAGCAGAAGCACGCCATTTTTATTCTTGGTTGCCTGGGCTATGACCAGTTCCGGGGGGCTGCCGGCAATCAATGCGGGTGACGGCTGGTTGCCCAGACGAATTTGCTTGAGTAGTTCCTGGGCGGTATAGCTGAGGGCGTCGGTGTTGTTGCCGCGCCGCGGAATCAGGGTCAGCGTGGCATTGGATAACCACAGGTGGGGGCTGGCGTTGAAGCTGGCTTCGGTGCCGTTAATGAGGGCGCTTTCTACATCCGGCCGCTCACTGATCAGAGTCAGCTGGTGCTGAGTGTCAACAAGGTAGCCATTGACCTGCTGTGCCAGTGCGCTGGCCACCATGGTGGCCTGATTCTGTTGTTGCTGCTGAAGTTCGCTGCTATTCAGCCAAGTGTAGAGTGAGGCAATGCTGCCGATGACGGCCAACATGCCGGCCAGCATCAGCGGCAGCAATTGTTTCATGGCACTGGTGTTGGCGTTGTTCTTGTTGTTTTTCCCCATATCCCCTCCGCAAAGCGGTTGCGCTTTTATTGCCGGTCTACAGTGTTATTGTCGGCCGCTGTGTCCGAAACCGCCGCTCCCACGTTCGGTGCTGGTGAAAGTATCCACTTGTTCCAGTTGGACTTGCATGACCGGCACGATGACCAGCTGGGCGATTCGCTCACCGGGCTCAATGGTGAAGGGTTGCTGGCCACGGTTCCAGCAGGACACCATCAGCTCCCCCTGATAGTCGGAATCGATCAGCCCCACCAGGTTGCCCAGCACGATGCCATGTTTATGACCGAGCCCGGAGCGAGGCAGGATCATGCCGGCGTAGCCCGGATCGCTGATGTGAATGGCCATGCCCGTGGGCAGCAGTTGGGTGTCGCCGGGAGCCAGGGTGAGTGGCTCTTTGACCATGGCGCGCAGATCGAGCCCGGCGGAGCCGTCGGTGGCGTAATGGGGCAGCGGAATGTTGTCACCCAGTCGTGGGTCGAGTACGCGGTACTGCAGTTTCATGGATCAGTTCCTGATTGCTGGACGCGTGACGCTTGATGCCTGACGCAACAAACGTCATCTGTCCGAACGGTTATGGGGTTGTGTCACCGCCGTTGCAGTTGCAACCCGCTATTAAATGCGAAGTGCCGGATTCCAGAGGCGCTATATTTTAGCGTCCGGCATTGGCCGTCCGGCATCTTGTGTCAATCTTTATACCTTATCGCGATCAACTCAATCAGCTGTTTGGCAATCTGGGTTTTGGAGGCCAGCGGCAATACTTTGTGGCCGCCGGGCCAGATGACGGTGAGGGCATTGTTATCACTGTTGAAGCCCACGTTGCTGCCAGATACGTCGTTGGTGGCGATCATATCCAGTTTCTTGTTGACCAGTTTCCCTTCCGCGTAGGCCATTACGTCCTGGGTCTCGGCAGCGAAACCCACGGTGAAGGGGCGTTTTTCGTGCCCGGCGACGGACGCGACGATGTCCGGGTTTTTCACCAGGGTAAGGTGAATTTCCTCGGTGGATTTCTTGATCTTGTGATCGGCGGTGACGGTGGGGCGGTAATCCGCCACGGCGGCGGTGGCGATGAACACATCGCAGCCATCGCTCACTACATCCATGCAGGTTTCAAACATGTCGATGGCGCGTACCACGTCAATACGGGTAACGCGATTGGGAGTCGGCAGGTTCACCGGGCCGGCGATGAGGGTGACACGGGCACCGGCTTCAGCGGCAGCTTCCGCCAGAGCAAAGCCCATCTTGCCGGAGCTTTTGTTGGTGATGTAGCGCACCGGGTCAATGGCCTCACGGGTGGGGCCTGCGGTGATCACTACATGTTTGCCGGTGAGCAGTTCGTAATCGAAAACGTCGGCAGCCTGTTCAATGATCTCCAGCGGCTCAAGCATACGCCCTGCGCCCACATCCCCACAGGCCTGACTGCCGGAGCCGGGGCCGAATACATGTACGCCTTTTTCCTGCAGCATCAGCAAATTCTGCTGGGTGCTCTTGTCGGCCCACATCTGTTGATTCATGGCCGGGGCAATGGCGATGGGGGCGCCGGTGGCAAGGCACAGGGTGTTGAGCAGATCGTTGCCGTGGCCGTGGGCCAGTCGTGCCATGAAGTTGGCCGAAGCCGGGGCAATGAGCACCAGATCCGCCCAGCGGGCCAGTTCGATATGGCCCATGGCGGCTTCGGCGGCCGGGTCCAGCAGGGTGGTGTGCACCGGGTTGCCGGAAAGCGCCTGCATGGTCAGCGGGGTAATGAACTCGCAGGCTCCCTGGGTCATCACGACCCGGACCTGTGCGCCAGCGTCCTGCAGGCGGCGCACCAGATCCGCCGCCTTGTAGGCAGCAATGCCGCCGGTGACACCCAGCAGGATGCGTTTGTTGACCAGTCGTTGCATGCGAAAACCCTTCAATGGCTGACGGCAATCATGGCAAATCTCTTCTGCCGGCGCTGCCCCAGAACTGCTACTAATTTCAGGCGCATAGGGTAGCACTGTAAGAGAGACGCGGCACGCTGCACACAACGAGTTGCGGCAAAGGTGCCTTTTCATAGTGAAGACAGGGAGAGTCATGGCGATTACTGATTGGCCGGTGGATGAGCGGCCCCGGGAAAAACTGCTGGCGCGGGGGGCGGGCGCACTCAGCGATGCGGAGCTACTGGCGATCTTTCTGCGCACTGGCCAGCAGGGTCTGACAGCGGTGGATCTGGCCCGTCAGCAGTTGACCGCCGGGGGCGGGTTAAGGGCCATGCTGGACAGCAGTCCTGAAGCCATGGCCCGGTTGCCGGGTATGGGGGCGGCGCGGCGTGCCTTGTTGCTGGCGGCACTGGAATTGGGGCGGCGCTATCTGGCCGAGCCGCTGGAGCGAGGGTTGCCGCTGGATAATCCGGACAAGGCTGGGCAGCTGCTCACGGCTCGGTTGCGCGGGCTGCCCTATGAAGTGTTTGCCTGCCTGTTTCTGGATAACAAGCATCGGCTGATTGCCTATGAGCAGCTTTTTCAGGGCACCATCGATGCGGCGGCGGTCTATCCCCGTGAGGTGTTGCGCCGGGCCATGGATCACAATGCGGCGGCGGTGATTCTGGCCCATAACCATCCCTCTGGGGTGGCCGAGCCGAGTCAGTCCGATCATGCCATCACCCGGCGATTGGTGGAGACGCTGGGGTTGGTGGATATCCGTGTACTGGATCATCTGGTGATAGGTGACGGAGGGTGGGTGTCTCTGGCGGCGCGTGGGGCGGTGTAGCCAGGTGGTGTGCGGCGGAGATCGGCCTTCGCCGATTTCCGCCCTACGAAAAGTTCTGCGGCCCGCAGGGTGGAAATTGTTCGCCGCGTTCACCCCTTCGGGGCCAGCCCGCGGCTGTTCTGCTGGAGCTGGTTGGTCGTGTAGGGCGGAAATGGGCGTCAGCCCATCTCCGCCATTTTGGAGGCAAGGATGCCGAATTATCGCAGGAACTATGTGCCTGGAGGGTGCTATTTCTTTACCGTCAATCTGCATGACCGCAGTCAGGACCTGCTGACCCGGCACTGGCCCCAATTGCGGCAGGCAATCCGCAGGGTGCGCTCAGAGCGGCCTTTCCGGCTGGAGGCGCTGGTGGTACTGCCGGATCATCTGCATGCGGTCTGGACCTTGCCGGAGGGTGAGGCGGATTTTTCGAGCCGTTGGCGGGGCATTAAGAGCCGTTTCAGCAAGTCTCTGGCTCTGGATGGGCCGGTCTGGCAACGACGTTTCTGGGAGCATACGCTGAAGGATGAGACCAGTTATCGGCGGCATGTGAATTATGTGCATTTGAATCCGGTTAAGCATGGGTGGGTGACCAGGGCGAGGGATTGGCCGTATTCCACGTTCCATCAGTATGTGGAGAACGGGATTTATTCGCTGGATTGGATGGGGGAGGCTGGCGGATAATGGTGGAGATGGCCTTCGGCCATTTCCACCCTACGGTGTCGTGCCGAATTTCATGGGGCGGAGTTTGTTGCGTAGGGTGGAAATGGCCGAAGGCCATAGTCACCATCTTTGCCCGCCGCTAACTCCTTGAATGTTGGTGAATCGGGATCGGATTCCAAGATTGTGCTTGAATCTTGAGCGGCCCACTGGTATAAAACGCGCCTTTTCCGGGGCTCTACCTTTCCCCCGCAAGAAGAATTACGGAGCAAGACAATGTCCAAAGTTTGCCAGGTTACCGGTAAGCGCCCTGTAACGGGCAACAATATTTCGCATTCGCACATCAAGACCAAGCGTCGTTTTGAGCCGAATCTGCACCACCACCGTTTCTGGGTTGAGTCCGAGAAGCGTTTTGTTCGCCTGCGCGTCAGCTCCAAGGGCATGCGCATCATCGACAAGAAAGGTATTGATACCGTTCTGGCCGATATCCGTTCCCGCGGCGAACGCGTTTAAGACTGAATTAAGGAGTTAACCCATGGCTGGTCCGATTCGTGAAAAGATCCGTCTGGTGTCCTCTGCTGGCACTGGTCACTTCTACACCACGACCAAGAACAAGCGTCTCCATCCTGAAAAGATGGAAACCAAGAAGTACGATCCGGTTGTGCGCAAGCACGTTGCCTACAAGGAAGCCAAGATTAAGTAACCCTTAATCCTGCTGCCTGGCAATACGGACAGAAAAAACCCGGCCATGCCGGGTTTTTTTGTGCCCGCAGGAGGCTGCCGCGATGCATTCTTTCCGCTTTTGGGGGATAGCGCGGTGCCGCTTTCGGTTGCTGAGTCTGCTTGCTGGAACCAAATTCAACTTTCTGCAGTGAGCCTATTTGGTGTTTTTTGTTTTGTGATTCTGGTCACAAAAATGCACCCCTGTCCGTTTGTCGTTGTTATCTGGCCGGTGAGAAGCTGGTGAGACGACATTTCTGGTACGCCAGTGTTAGCGTTTACGGTGTGGGAAAGTTGATTAACACAATGCATACGCAGTGTTTATTGAGGCTTTTTCTCAGGATGCCTAGCATATCCAAAAGGATGGATATGTCAGCTAGGTATGCATACAAGGATGTCTTTGGAGAGTCGTGATGAGTAGTATTTCCCGGTTTTATCATTCCCTGTTGGCCCGGCTGTTTACTCGAATGCCTGGTCGCTCTCGTGGGCAGCGCGGCGCCAGTGCGCTGGAATATATCGTGCTGGCGGCGGCCCTGATTATCATCATTGGGGGGCTTGCCACCAATGATACCGTGTCGACGGCGCTGGAAGGCGCATTCGAGAACCTGTTCTCTGATGCGGCGGCAGGCGGCGGCTGAAGCCTGAGCCGGCTGGAAGTTTCCTCGTGAAGGGTCGTCACCTGCAATTCGGCGCGGTTGCGCTGGAATTCATCATGCTGTTTCCGTTTGTGGTTGCCATGTTGTATGGCGCAGCGGTGTACGGCCTTACCTTTTTTGCTCAATACCGGATGCAGAACGCCGTGGATACGGCGGTGGCGACAGCCCTGTATCTGGATCGCTCTGCCTATGAAGAAAGTGAGGCGCTGTCTGCTGCCGTGACTCAGCGCGCAAACACCGCTCTGGCGGGGCTGGTGGCGGAATTGCCTCAGAGCTTGAGAAATCTGAACACCGATGCGGCTTGCTCGCTGGAAGCAGTGGCGGGCATTGAAATGCTGCGTTGTCAGCTGGTGTATAACAATTATGCGGAAAATCCCATTGCGCCTGCGCTTGATTTCGGCATGCTGGGAGCATTCCCTCCATTACCTGCACAGCTGGATGTGAATGCAAGAGCGGCTTTCTGAGGGTTGGTAGCCGCAACATAAGAAACAGACCGACACGGATGTTCCGGAGAGAACATGGGATCAAGACTGTTGTACATGCTGCCAGCACTGACGGTGGCATTGCTTGCTCTGATATTGGCGGTGGTGGGATTAAGTCGTCATCCGGATTCCTCACTGAGTGTGTCCCAGGCAGACAAGGATGATGCCCGTCAGGAGCAGCAGGCTCCCGCATTTCGCTATTGGGTGGTTACCCGTAGCCTGAATATTGGCGATGAGCTGGATGAAGAATCGCTGGCGGTGGTGTCCTCGCCAGCCCCCATCGCCAACGTGCTGACTGCGGATCAAGACGTGGTCGGCAAAGCTCTGCGTCAATTTGCCCGTCCGGGCGAACTGCTTTCCCGTAATCATCTGGAATCTGGTGGCACCTTGCCTGGTACCTTGCCAGCGGGTTATCGCGCTTTGGCAGTGGCGGTGGATGATGTGGTCATGGCCGGTGGTCTGGTGTCGCCTGGCGACCTGGTGGATGTGGTGGTGGCTTTCCGCAAAGGCGATGGTGAGCGAGACAACCCGGCGGCCATGGTGTTGCTGAGCAATGTGCAGGTGCTGGCGGTGAAAGGCGCTATGGCAGAGGCGCAGTCCGGCCAGGATCGTGAACAGCAGCGGCGCAATAACACGGTGGTGCTGGCGGTACCTGCCGACAAGATGCCGGCGGTGCTGCTGGCAGAGGAAGAGGGGGCATTGCGGCTTGCTGTGGTGGCCAGCGAAGACAAGAGTCTGGCGGCGACAGGTGCCGGTAAGGGCAGTAAACCGGTGTACTACCGGGATCTGTTCCCGGGTAAGGCGGCTCCGGTTCGCAAGGCGGCACCAGGGCAGCGGGTGGAAGTTTACGAGGGATCGGATTCAAGGAGCACCTATGTGCGTTAGCAGGCTGTTGAGATGGGCGATGGTGGTGCTGGCTTGCGGCTGGTTGATGCCGGCTCATGCAGAAGAATTGGCAGGTTCCATGCGGGTGGCTCCTGGCGACCAGAAGGTGCTGACCTTCCCTTCACCGGTCGCCAAGGTGGCGACCTCGGATCCCGAGGTGGCTGCTCTGACCGTCACCGGGGGCCAGGAACTGTTGCTGACGGCCAAGGCTGAAGGTTCGGCGGTGCTGTCAATCTGGTTGCGAGGGGATAGCAAACCGCTGCGCAGCACGGTGGTGGTGGCCACTACGCTGGGTTCCTCATTGCCTTTTGGTACCCAGGTGCAGACCGACATCCGGGTACTGGAAGTGAGTCGGGCCGAGCTGAATCAGTTGGGTATGAGCTACAGCAATATATGGGATGGCGGCAATACTGCGGCGGGCATTGCTGCACCGGGCACGGGCTTTCAGGTGCCGGGCACCTTCCCGACCCCGCTCAGTAATGAAGGCTTTAATTTGTTCCGCTTTGGTTCCAACTCTGTGTTGGCCATCAATGCGCTGGAAGCGGGAGGGTTTGCTTATACTCTGGCCGAGCCGTCACTGACCAGCTTGTCCGGACAGAGTGCCAGCTTCCTTTCGGGTGGGGAGTTTCCGATTCCTACCCGCAGTACCACGGACGGCGTGCAGATTGAGTTCAAGGAATTCGGTATTGGGCTGAGCCTGACGCCCACGGTAATCGATGAAAGTCAGATTATCCTCAAGGTGGCACCGGAAGTGTCGGAGCTGGATTTTTCGGCCGGGGTAGAAACCGGAGGAGTGGCGGTGCCCGGTTTGCGCGTGCGCCGTGCGGAAACCACTGTCTCCCTGGCACCAGGGGAGACCTTCATCATCAGTGGTCTGGTGAGCCGCAATACGGTGAGTAATAGCGACCGCCTTCCCGGGATTGGCAATCTGCCGATTCTGGGGGCGTTCTTCCGTTCTTCCCGGATTGAGAAGAACGACAAGGAACTGGTTATGGTGGTGACGCCACATCTGGTGACGCCGCAGAAACAGATCGATATGCCAACCACCCTGCCCGGGGCGGGTTACCACATCAGCAGTATGGGGTGGCTGGATATGGCCACCCAGGTGCGTCGTGGTTCCCAGCCTATTCGCCATGGCCTGAGCTGGTGACCTCATGAGTGATCACGACATTGTACTTTCCGTGGTTGACGACAGTGGTTTGGAAACCTGGCTGGAACGGGTGGTGGAAGAGCCCTTTCGCCTGGAGCAGGTTAGTCGCACGGATCTGACCCGGGTGTTGCGTTTGCTGGAAGCGACCACTGCCCATGTGGTGATGGTGGAGATTTCTGATGCGGATCTGGATCAGTCGTTGGCGATTATCACTGCCCTGACCAGTGCCCGCCCCTGGGTCACGGTGATTACCGTGTGTGCCCGTGCTAATCAGGAGCTGCTGCTGCAATCCATGCGTGCCGGTGCCCGTGATTGTTTTGTGGCCGGTAGCGATGCCGGTGATGTGCGAGAACGGTTGCGCCGCCACCAGTTGCTGCGGGTGGGGCATTATGATGATCGGGTGCAGTCCGCCACCAATAACCTGGTGTTGGTCGCCTCCGCCAGCCCCACAGTGGATACCCGTTTCCTGACCCAGAATATCGCGCTTGGCCTGAATCAGATGTATCCGGGGGAGCGTACTTTGGCCATTGATACCCAGCCCTCCGAGCGGGGTATTTTCTATCTGGATGTGCATAACGAATACACCCTGGAAAACCTGCTGGCCAGCCCGGAAACCCTGGATGACACCCTTATCGGTACGGCCCTGGAAGAATATAGGCCGGGTCTGCGGCTGTTGGCAGGGGGCATCAATAGGGAGGACCTTGAGGGCGATCGCAGCGCAGATTTGTTTATTGCCCTGAATCATCTGATGCAGATGTTTGATCGCATCATCATCAATGTGGGCACCATGCAGCGCCGCCATTGGGTAAGGGCGCTGGGGATTCATGCCCGCCACTTGTTGATTGCCATGCACCCGCTGGTGGATCAGGCCCATGCAGTGCGCACCTTGGGTAATGAATGGCGAGCCCATCTGGGTCGTGAGAGTCAGGTGGGGTTGGTGGTGGACGGTGCAGACAACAAGGTGCCCCCCGCGACGGATGAGTTGGCGGAAACGGCTGGAGCCAGTGTAGTGGGTGAGCTGCCTATGGATTGGCAGCACCGCTTGCTGGCCATGAATGCAGGACTGCCGATTCAGGAGCAGAGTCCACGCAGTCATTACAGCCGTGCGCTGAACCGGTTGATCAACAAGTTGGAAATGCAGCCGGAGTCGTCACTGAATGCTGACAGCTGGTGGCAGCGGATTCGCCAGGGTTAAAGGTGTGCCCGCCGGTATACGGCGAGGTGGGCGTTGAAGTAGAGGGAGTAAAGGGTGGCAGGACGCATAGACGCGGAGTATCAGCAGCTCAAGGATCGTGCCCATCGCTGGGTGGTAGAGCGGCTGGATGAGGAAGGCATTGAGGTCAGCAATGCCAACCGCGAGCTATTGTCTGAATTTATCCGCAGTGCGGTGGGTCAGCATATCGCCCTGAACCGGGTGCCGCTGTCGACTCAGGATCTGAATCAACTGGTCAAGGATACGCTGGATGAAGTGCTGGGCTTTGGTCCACTGGAACCCTTGCTGGCAGATCCGCGTATCAACGATATTCTGGTAAATGGGCCGGACAACGTCTTTATTGAAGTGGCGGGTGTGCTGCAGAAAGCGCAGGTCCGTTTTATCAATGATGATCATGTGATCCGGGTAATTCGGCGCATGCTGGCTCCCTTGGGACGGCGCCTGGATGAAGCCAGCCCAATGGTGGATGCCCGTCTGCCAGATGGCTCGCGGGTCAATGCCATCATCCCGCCACTGGCACTGAATGGCCCCAGCATCAGCATTCGTAAGTTTACCCGTAACCACCTTAGTGCCGAAGAGATGATCCGCTCTGGATCGCTGACTCAGGCTTGTCTCGATACTCTGATCAAGGCGGTGGAAACCCGTCGCAATATCATCATCAGTGGCGGTACCGGTACCGGTAAAACCACCATGCTCAACCTGATCAGCCAGTACATCCCGAGGGAAGAGCGCATCCTTACCATCGAGGATTCTGCCGAGCTGGTGCTTAACCACCCCCATGTGGTGTCACTGGAAACTCGCCCGGCGAATACCGAGGGGAAAGGCAAGGTCACCGCTCGCGAGCTGGTGATCAATTCCCTGCGAATGCGCCCTGATCGGGTAATTCTGGGCGAGGTGCGTTCCAACGAAATCATCGAACTGCTGCAGGCCATGAACACCGGCCACGAAGGCTCCATGAGTACCATTCACGCCAACAGTACCCGCGATGCGCTGGTGCGGATTGAGACCCTGCTGGCAGTAAGCGGCTATGAGGCCAGTGAAAAGGCTATCGGTCGTCTGATTGGTTCGGCACTCGATGTGATTATCCAGCTGGAGCGTTTACCGGACGGCCGCCGTCGGGTTAGTGAGGTGGTGTCGCTGTCGCCTACTGAGGACGAGCAGTACAACCTGGATTATCTCTACCGGAGTGAAGCATGAGTGCCGTGGCGTTGCTCGGCATGGCCCAAACATTGGGCATCATCGCGGTGATGACGGTGCTGGTGCAGGTGTTGTGGTTTCGTCGGCGGCAGAAAGTGTTGCTCAATGATCGGGTGCGCCAACGTTTACAGCAGCGTACCGAAATCGCTGTAGAGCCGGCCATGGCAAAAGTGGCCAGCAGCCCGCTGGATAGAGTGCTGCTGCGAGCGGATATCAGACTTTCCCGAGTCCAGCTGACGTTGCTGGCGGTGGTAACCTTTATTCTCGTGGCGCTGGTATTGGCCAGTAGCGGGGTGATTCCCTCGCTAGTAGTGTTGGCCCTGATCATCGCCAGCGCCTGGTTGTATTGGCGTTTTCGTTTCCAGCAGCAACGCCGCACCATTTTTGAATCTCTGCCCGGCATTATGGATTCCACCCTGCGCTATATGGATGCGGGGCGCTCGCTGGAAGCCTCGCTGCAGGAATCATTCAATGATGCGCCCACGGTATTCGCCCCCCTGACATTTCGCCTGCGCAGCGCCATTGATGCGGGCCGTGATTACACCGGTCTGTTCGATGACTTTTCCCGCCTTTATCAGGTGCCGTCTCTGGTGATGGTATCCATCGCATTGCGCACGTCTTCCCGGTTTGGTTCATCGGTGCGGCCGGTGCTGCAACAGGTGGCCAGCTCGCTGCGCTCACAGCAGGAACTGCGCCGTGAGTTCATGGCGTCCACCGCCGAAACCCGCTTTACTGCCGGCGCCTTTACCTTGTTGCCCCTGGGCATGGCGGCCTACATGATGCTGATCAACGAGAAGTATGCTGAGGTCCTGTTACACACGGATACTGGCCATACCATGTTGATCGTGGCGGGTATTCTGCAAGGGCTGGGGGTGATAGTGATCTGGCGCATGGTGCAGGGGGTGGGCCGTGAATAGTGTCTGGCTGCTGTTGGCGCTGGTGCTGGCGGCGCTGTCTGTCTGGCTGCTGTTTCGTGCCCGACATTGGGAACTGCAGGCTCGGGTCAGTGAGCGTTTGAGTGAAAAGGGTAGCCGTAGTGGTGAAAATGAAAGTGGGCGTTTCTGGTTATGGAAGCTGTCCGCTGCACTGACGGAATCATCCCTGGCGGCCAGCGACTATCAGGAAATTCGTCAGGCCATGGTCGGTATGGGCAAGAGTCGCGAGCAGTCCCAGGTGATCTATCTGCTGGCCTGTTGGGTGCTGCCGGTGTTGGTGGCCCTGGTGGGCTTTCTGTTCTTTGGTGCGGTGGGCGGTGTGCTGATTTCGGTGGCCGGGTTTATTCTGCCCCGGCGCACCATTCGCAGCATGGGGGCGCACGCGGAGATGCGTCAGAACCTGGAAGCTGTGGAGCTGTGTCACATGACCCGCATGCTGATGGAGGCGGGGCTGTCACTGGAGCGGGTGATGCGCATTATCGGTGTGCAGGGGCGGCCGCTGCTGCCGGTATTGATCCCGCGGATTGACCGATTCAATCGTCTTATGCAGTCCGGTGCTGAGCGCAGTCAGGCACTGGATGAACTGGGTGAGAACAAGCGGATTCCTGTGCTGCGCAGTTATGTGGTGCTGATGAAACAGAGCAGTTTGCTGGGCTCCGGGGTATCGAACAGCCTGGATCAGATTATTGCGGAAGCCCAGAACGTGGAACGTAACCGTATCCGGGAAGAGACAAACCGGATTGGAGCCAAAATGACGGTGGTGATGATGGCATTCATGCTGCCGGCATTGTTTATTCTGATCGGCGGGCCAGCAGTGATGTCCATTGCTGATGCGCTGGCACGTTAGTTAATAGAAAAGACTGGAAGGGAACGGGAATGATGCCAATGCGAGGCTGGGTGTGGGTAGCGGTGGCGATGTTGGGGGGCTGTGCCAGTCAGCCCACGGAACCGACCTCTGTCGATGCGGTGGATACCAGCGATATTGCTTGCCAGGAAGCGTTGCAGCCCGAGCAGCGTGTAGATCTGGAGATGATCGATACGTTGATGGCGAAAGGGCGTAATCATGCGGCATTGGCTCGGCTGGAAAGCAAGCCGATGAACGCGATCGATTACTGGCTCCGTTATGGCCAGTTGCTGGCCTCTGCTGGCAAGCTGGATGCGGCGGAGCAGGTGTTCCGGGATATGGTGGAGGAGTGTGAGGATGGTCGAAGCCGGCATGGCCTGGGGATGGTGCTGCTCAAGCGCAATCAGGTGAATGCGGCCCTCGCACATTTGGAGGCTGCGCGTAGTCTGGCCCCGGCTTCGGCGCAGGTGCGTAACGATTACGGTTATGCCCTGTTGCTGGTGGGTCGCTATCAGGAGGCGGCCTTTGAGCTGCGCACGGCACTGGAGCTGGCCAATGGTCAGGGCCCGGTTCGTCAGAATGTGGCGGTGGCCTATCTGTTGACGGGTGACGAGCAGGGGCTGGAAGCGTTGAAATTGGATTATGGCTTTTCCGAAGATGAACTGAACTATGCCAAAGCGCTGCAGCAGCAGTTTGGCAGGGTGAAGGAATAGGAGAGAGCGATGAAAACAGGATGGATCTGGGTGGGTCTGGCCTTGCCGCTGGTGGCATTGGCGGAAGCACCGAAAGAACACTATGCCTTTGGCGTATCTGATCAGGTGGCCAGCAAACCGCCACGCACCGAGACAGACTGGCTGCTGAATCAGCAGCGTCACTCGCGCCCTGCCGGGGAGAGTGAGTTGTCTGCACCCCTTTATGTGGATAGCCAGCGTCGTCTGGCGGATTCCTTCCGTACCGCCATTCCGGAAAGCTTCGGTGAGCAGACTCGGGACGACAACTGAGCGCCGCCATCAGCGAGGGGCGCTGACCATCATCACCCCCATGCTGCTGTTGGTGGTAATTATCCTGTCCGTGATGGCTCTGGATGGGGCTCGTCTCTATAGCCTGCGCGGGGAGATGCAGGCGCAGGTGAATGTGGCGGCTCAAGCTGGGGCCTCAGCGACGCAAAGTTGTGGTGGGCTGGCACCGTCTACCGCCCTGATTAGTCAGCGGGCACTGGCGGCAGCTCAGGCTCAGGGCTTCAGTGCGGAGGCAGACGCACTCACCATCAGTACCGGAGTTATCGAGGCGGCAGCGAACACCAATGTCCTGGGGTTTCGCCCAGTCAATTTTATCGAAGAGAGCAATGCGGTATTGGTGTCCTACAGCCGCAGCGAGCCGATCTCACTGTTATTGCCGGAGAGCGTTTTCGGCAGCATTGATATCACAGTGAATGCCGCTGCGCGCAAGGAAGTGACCGCGACACTGAGTGCCGCAGGCAGCACTGCCAGTGTTGATGCCGGCGTAGTCGGTTCCCTTCTGGGCGCTGTGCTGGGTGATCCCGCCTATGTCCTGGACCCCACTGACTTGAGCAGCTTGCGCAATACCACGGTAGAGCTGGGTGAATTGCTGACTGCGGTAGGGGTGGCAGATGTGGCTGAGCTGCTGACACTGGACGGCCAGGAGCTTGCAGCAGGCTTGCGTGATGTGGCCGGTGTGGCTTCCCCGGTCGGGCAGGTGTTGGATGATCTGCTGGCTGCCAATGGCATCAGTACCGTGCAAGTCAGCGAGGTGCTGGATGTGGTGGAGGGGACCCAGGTGCCGACGGATAGCCAGTTCCCCCTGTATGACATGCTGATCAGTCTGGTGCTGAATGTAGCCGAGACCCAGCAGGATGCGGCGGGTGGCTTCCTGGGTGTGCCACTGGATTTGAATCTCAATACTGGCCTCGCCAATGTTGTGGCGACCACGGATCTGCGCGTTGGTGAGCCGCCCCGAGTGGTGGTGGGGCCTGCCCGTCAGGATGCGGATGGCAACTGGCGTACCCGCTTCTATTCCCCTGATGTGAGCTTGAGGCTGAATGCCGAGATAGAATTATTACCCCTTGGTCTGGTCAACGTCGCCACTCTGTCATTGCCGCTGGCAGTGAACGCCGGAGGGGCGGAAGGCGCTTTTGTGGGTGCCCGTTGTGCCACCGGCACGCGTAATGATGTGGCGGTAATTCTGGATCTGGAGCGAAGTATTGCGCGGCTGGGGTCAGGCACGATTGATCCGGATAACGGCGAGGTGGTCCCGCAATCGGTGTCGCTTACGGTGCTGAGCGGCGTGCTGTTGCCCATCACCGTGCTGGAAGCGGATGTGCAGGTGAGCGGGGAAGTGCCCGGTGTCACGGAGCGCAATGTGGTCATCAGTGATGATTATCCGCTGTACTGTGATGCGGTGAGCGGTTGCAGCAACGATGTGTATGCGGACACCGGGGACGGCATTGGTGGACTGGATCTGGATGTGAGTCTCAGCAATGTTGAGGCCGGGACCTTGCCGGTGGGTGTGCTTCTGGGGCCGCTGGAAAACCTGCTCGAAAGTGTGTTGGGTGACGTGGTTGAAGGGCTTGCAACAGCGTTGATAAACCCGCTGCTGGAGGCGCTGGGGGTTGGGCTTGGCGGTGTTACTGTTACACTCTCCAGCGCGACTCAGGGCGGCAGTCAAGTGATCGAGAATGTCCCTGTCGTGGCGGGGAACTGATTGGCTACAAGCTACGCTGGGTGGGATGAAGAAATCCGGAAAGTTCCCGGGCTCGACAGATCCCTGAAGAAGGATCTCCCTTCGGTCGTTTCGCTGCTCTCGGTTCGCACCTCCGCGAGGTCAGTCTTCCAGATTTGCCCCTAAGATGGGGCTCCTGCCGCAAGAACAACACTCCGCAGCCTCCCTCAGTGAGCTCTGTCCCCTCTGTGGTGAATTCGCTTTTGATCTTTGCGTGCCGCATGTTGCGTGAATAGTGTAGCAGCCGCAGAGTGGCCAAAAAAAACGGCCGCTGGAGCGGCCGTTTTTTTGCAGGTTTCAATCCGTGGTCACGCTGCTGCGTGCCGGTAGCGGGTAAGCTGGTCGGCGAAGTCCTGCAAGGCAGCGATGCCAGACTCGCGGGCATCGTGGTACCACTGCTCAAGGGCTTCGACCATCTCTGCCGAGTTGCGGCTGGTCTGCGACCAGATATCCTGAAGGCGCAGGCGGTACTGATAAATGGCTTCCAGGGTTTCGTTGCTCTGGGTCAGGTTGGCCAGACGTTCCTGCTGCTTGGGTTTGATCAGCGACAGGTCTTTGTGGAACAGGGCTTTGGCGCGAGCATAGAGGTCCCGGGTGGCTTCACAGGCACGCTCTTGTTCCTGCTTGAATACGGGGGCAATCACTGTCTTGCGGTAATTGGCCATGACCTGGAAGCGGTGTTGCATGACACCACGTAATGCCTCCAGATCGATCCCTTTGGCCTCCCGATCGATGATGGGCTTGGGCGCCACTTTCTTTACCTTGGCCAGCCCGAGCATTTCGAACAAACGGATCCATGCCCAGCCAGCATCAAACTCGAAACGGCGGACGGACAGCTTGGCGGAGTTCGGGTAGGTGTGGTGGTTGTTATGCAGTTCTTCACCGCCAATCAGGATGCCCCAGGGCGAAATGTTGCGGCTGGCGTCGGCGCATTCAAAGTTGCGGTAACCCCAATAGTGGCCGATGCCGTTGATAACGCCGGCAGCAAATACCGGAATCCACATCATTTGCACTGCCCAGATGGTGATGCCGTACACCCCGAACAACATCAGGTCGATCACGGCCATCAGGGCCACGCCGCCCATGGGGAAGCGGGAGTAGACGTTGCGCTCAATCCAGTCGTCCGGGCAGCCTGCACCATACTTCTTCAGGGTTTCTTCGTTTTCGGCTTCTTCACGGTACAGTTCGGCCCCTTCACGCAGGACCTTCTTGATACCTTTCACCTGTGGGCTGTGCGGGTCTTCTTCCGTCTCGCACTTGGCGTGGTGTTTGCGGTGGATAGCGGTCCATTCCAGGGTGTTCTGGCCTGTGCTCAGCCACAGCCAGAGGCGGAAGAAATGTTTCAGGATGGGGCTCAGTTCCAGCGCCCGGTGAGCGGAATAGCGGTGCAGATAGACCGTCACGCTAACGATGGTGGCGTGGGTCATGGCAAGAGTAATCAGCACCAGTGCGCCCAGACTCGGGGCCAGCAGGCCGTGTTCAATGTAATCAAGCATCAGATTTGTACACATAGAATTCGGAAAGGCTATTGTGCCCAGTCGTGGTGACGGTAAGAAGACGCCAGATGGGTCAAATTCGGACTTTCGGATCAGAAGTTGGCCGGGGGCGGATAAGCGGTAGTTGCGGGGTTCCGTATCCGGGCCGTGCGCGGAGCGCGCAGGGTACATCACGGCGGAACCGCCGCATCTGGCAAGGTGTCAGGGGTTGCTGATTTGGCGTTCCAGTAGCAGGTGGCCTTGCGGGCTGACCTGGGTGGTCCAGCCTGGTGCCAGCCAGGTGGTACCCACGGCTTCGACGATCAGTGCGGGCCCACTGAGCCGTTGATTGCTGCCCAGATCGGAGCGTTGGTAAATCCTTACCTTGCTGGCAATTCCCGGTAGTTTGGCGTGTCTCACTGCTGTCCCCTCCTGTTCGGGCAGGGTTGGAGGGGCGGGGGTGTGCTGCTCCGCCAGACACTGGACGCGCAGGTTGACCTGTTGCACGGGGAGGCCCAGGCGATGCCCAAAACGCTGCTCATGGGCCCGGTGGAAGGCCTGTACACGTGCATTGCTGTCATCATGCCAGGGGATTTGCAGTACCGAGGATTGCCCCCGGTAGCACATGTCCAGATAGACCTGGAAGTGAACTTGCCCGGAGGGGACGCCCTCCGCCTGTAATTCACTCAACCCTTGCTGCTGCAGGGTCAGGATTTCGTTCTGGCAGGTGCTATCGGACAGGGCTGGCGGCAGGGCCTTGAGCAACTCCCGCTTGCGCGGCGCATATACCAGTCCCTCTGCGGACAGCACCCCGGCGCGCTGCGGGACGATGGCCCTGTGCATGCCGAGATTGTCGGCCAGGGCGCATACATGTAACCCCCCGGCACCACCAAAACTCATTAGCGCAAAGTCTTCTGGATCATGGCCTTTCTGGATGGAGATCACCCGCAGGGCCTGGGTCATGTGCTCGTTGGCCAGCGCGAGCACACCTTCCGCTGCCGCCTGTGCATCCATCCCCAGCTGCGAGCCGAGGGTGGCCATGGCTTGCTCGGCAGCAGCCACGTCCAGAGTCAGGGAGCCTCCCAAGGCGAAATCCGGCTGCAGCCGCCCCAAGACCACATTGGCATCGGTTACCGTGACCTGCCGTCCGCCGCGTCCATAGCTGGCGGGTCCAGGGTCTGCCCCGGCCGATTCCGGGCCCACATGCAGCAGACCGGCTTCATCTACATAGGCCAGTGAGCCGCCTCCAGCGCCGATGGTGTGCATGTCCACCATGGGCACCGCCACCGGGTAAGGGCCGATATGGCCGTGCTGGGTAAGACGGATTTCGCCATCCAGCAGTGCCACATCGGTGGACGTGCCGCCCATGTCGAAGGTCATCAATCGGCGTTGCTGCAGTTGTTCTCCCAGCCGTTGGGCGGCGGCCAATCCGCCGGCAGGGCCGGACAGGAGCAGGTTGACGGCCAGCTCCCGTGCCTGGTTGGCAGCTATGGTGCCGCCATTGGACTGCATGATGGCAAGCGGGGCAGGGGCAGTGGCGTTTTCGAGTCGCTGCAAGTAGGCCGCCACCTTGGGTGATAGCCAGGCGTTCAGCCACGTCGCCATGCCGCGTTCGTATTCGCCGCGGGTGGGGATAATGCGGTGTGAGGTGCTGACGGTCAGGCCCGATTGTTCTAAGGCATCGGCAATGCGCTGCTCCTGCTGACCGTTGAGGTAGGCGAACAACAGGCAGATAGCCACAGATTCCGGCTGCAGGGCCTGGATGCGGTCGATAAGGTCTTCCAGCGCGGTATCACTCAGAGGCTGGATGATATTGCCTTCCGAATCCAGGCGGCACTGAACACCCTCGCAGGGTAATTGTGTGAGGGTGGGGTTGGCCGGCGCGGGCGTCAGGTTGTACAGCTCGGCCCGATTCTGGCGGCCAATACGTAGCATGTCCTCAATGCCGGCGTTGGTGACGAACACGGTGTGGGCACCCTTGCCCTCCAGGGCAGCATTGGTGGCCACCGTGGTGCCGTGCACAATCGCCAGCGCGCCGTCCGCCATGGCACTTGTCAGCCCCAGCTCTCTAATACCCTGCAAGATGGCTTGCTCAGGGGCGGAGGGAGTGGAAAGCACCTTGTGAATGCGCGGCTCACCGTCGCCAAGCAAAACAAAATCGGTAAAGGTGCCGCCGGTATCGACGCCGAGCCAGTGAGTGAGAGGCATATCAGTGAACAGTTAATAGTGAATAGTGAACAGCGAAAACAGGGGCAACGTCGATGCCCGCTGGTGCTACCATACCGGAAGCGAGTGGATTTTAACTATCCACTGTTAACTATTAACTGTTCACTGCTTTTTCCCATGCCCGAATTACCCGAAGTAGAAACCACATTGCGAGGCATTCGGCCTCACCTTGAAGGCCAGACGCTGCGTGATGTTGTGGTGCGTGAGCGGCGTCTGCGGTGGCCGGTGAGTGAGGCGTTGCTGACGCTGAAGGATAGCCGGGTGCTGGGGCTGCGGCGGCGGGCCAAGTATCTGTTGATCGAACTGGATGGCGGCGAGCTGCTGATTCATCTGGGTATGTCCGGCACCTTGAGGGTGGTCGATGAAACGGTGCCGCTACGTAAGCACGATCATGTGGATTTGCGATTGGGCAGTGGCAAGGTGCTGCGCTTTAACGATCCGCGCCGTTTTGGCACCGTGTTGTTTGAGCCCGCCGGCGAGGCTCACGGGCTGCTGGCGAAGCTGGGGCCGGAGCCGCTTGATGATGAGTTCAATGGCGAATGGTTGTTCGAGCGTTCCCGGGGCCGAAAGGTGGCGGTGAAGAGCTTTATCATGGATAACGCCACAGTGGTGGGCGTGGGGAATATCTACGCCCAGGAAAGCCTGTTCCTGGCGGGTATTCATCCTTCGCGGGCGGCCGGGAAAATTTCCCGGGAGCGCTATGAGCGATTCGCGGATGCCATCAAGACGGTGTTGGCCAAAGCTATTGAGGCGGGCGGGACAACGCTGAAGGACTTTACCAAAGCGGATGGTCAGCCAGGGTATTTTGCCCAGTCACTGAGTGTCTATGGGCGGGCGGGCCAGCCCTGTTTGAAGTGCAAGGCCTTGCTTAAGGCTGACCGCCATGGTCAGCGCAGTACCAGTTATTGCCCACAATGCCAGCGCTGATCAGGGAATGACCAATTTGCGTGTTGCCGGGTTGACTGCAAAGGTGTAGATTGTGATGCAATTGTCGGAATATTAACGACTTAGCTGAAACAATGTCAGCGATACTTTAACTATAAGAACTTCTAAGAGGGACTGACCATGAAGCGAGCAAAGCGCCCGGTACTGGCATCTGTTCTCGCCTCCGCCATGATGCTCACTGCTGTGGCACCGTTGCCGGCAGTAGCAGGCTCTTCGGCACAGGATCGTCCGGGGGAAATTGCGATGATCGCGGATTCACTGATCGCGCGTCCGGTGCTGTTTGCCTCAACCGTGGTTGGTGCCGGCCTGTGGCTGGTCACCTCGCCGTTCAGCTTGCTAGGCGGCAATATCGGGGAAGCCGGTGAGGTACTGGTGCTGAATCCTGGCAAGAGCACCTTCATCCGCTGCCTGGGTTGTACCCCGGCTCAGCACGAAAGTCTGAAAGCGGAAAAGGCGACCAAGGAAGAGCCGGAAGAGGCGGTCGCGACCACTGAGTAATGTGACGTCAAGTCGCTACGGTTGCACAAGAGAAACGATTGTAGAAACGAAAACGCCCTGCCAAGCAGGGCGTTTTCGTTTCTGGCGGCACCGGAGATGGTGTCCGGCTACTCCGCTTCAACCTTGCGTCTTTCCAACTTGATGCAACTGTGTTCGCTGCATAAATCCCCAAACAGGGACTCGCAAAGTTGGCGCACCTTGCTGTCGAGCGCTGCGTCATCAAACGGTTGCTCAACCAGTGGCTGCCAGTTCATGCCATTCAGTTGTAATTGAATGTGGCGCAGCAGCATCCGGTAGGGGTCGTTCAGTGCGTACATGTCCAGCACCCCTTCCGCGTGGATCAGGGTATGCATGCCCATGCTCATGGCCCATTGGCCTGAGCTGAAAGTGAGAGGGGCATGATCATGACTTTCCAGATCGCCCTGGGCGATGGCGGCGCTGACCACTTCTTCCACCATGCGCCCGATAGGCATGGTCGCTTCCATCAGTTGTTCCCGGCGATGGGTGGAGGAAGCCTGCCAGACTACTTCGGTCATTACATACTGCTCAAGGCGGAAATGTTCAGGGTGATGCTGGGCAAACAGGGTATATGCCACCGCAAAGCCGACCATTTTGTCGCGGGTATTCAGATCGGACTCGACCACACGGCGGAAATATTCACGCCGCGTGCCTGTCAGCTCGGTGCATACGGCAATGAGCAGGTCTTCCTTGGAGGCGAAATGGTGATAGAGGGTGCCGGTGGCGAAGTTGCAGCTGCGGGCGATGGCTGCCATCTGAATCCCGAGAAGCCCTTCATTGCAAAGTTGCTGGCGGGTGGCTTCGATAAAGAGTTTTTCCCGTTCAGCGAGGGCCTGTTCCCGGCCGCTTCGTGTTTTGATCATGTGTGTTTCTTCTATCCCTGATTCGTCTGGTTGCTAGCGTGAGCCTTATGCCCCCGTTTTACAATGTCTCGGCTAGGGTTTCCAGCACGCCGTTAAGATGTTGTAGGCCGTTCGGCGTACATCGAAGCCGCTCATCGTTAGTTGTTAGTAGCCCCTGTTGCTGCAATGGAGCAAGTTGAGGGGACCATTGTGCCGGATTCAGGCCGGTAGTTCGTTTCAGGGTTTGTAACGAGATTCCATCCACCAGCCGAAGGCCATTGAGCAGCGCCTCAAAGAGCCGGTCTTTGCCATCTATAAACTGTGGGTTACGGCGGGCCTGGGCCGGTGCGGCCAGATAGTCCTCTGGCTTACGGGTTTTCTGGTAGCGAGTAATGACCAGATTGCCATGCGTGTCATGGCTGGATAGCTTGCTGTGGGCGCCGGCACCGATGCCAAGGTAATCACCAAATTGCCAATAGTTCATGTTATGACGACAGGCCATGCCGGGTTGGGAAAATGCCGAAATTTCGTAACGCTCGAACCCGGCCTGATTCAGCAGGGCAAAGCCCGCTTGCTCGGTGTCAGCCATGCTGTCGCTGTCCGGCTGCGAGGGAGGGGACCGGTAGAAGACCGTGTTGGGTTCAATGGTTAGCTCATACCAACTCAAATGTGTGGGTTTGAGGGCGATAGCCTGTTCCAGATCAGCGATAGCCTGCTCAGGGGTTTGAGCGGGCAGTGCGTGCATGATGTCCAGATTCAGGTTATCAAACCCCGCTGATCGAGCTTGATTCGCCGCGGTGATGGCGGCCTGGGCATCGTGAATGCGTCCCAGGGCTTGCAGGTGACCATCGTTGAAGCTTTGCACACCAATGGAGAGCCGGTTGATCCCGGCGGCACGAAACCCTTCGAAGCGGGCCGCTTCGGTGGTGCCGGGGTTGGCTTCCAGCGTGATTTCAGCCTTGTCAGCGAGCGGGAGCCGGGCCCGGATACCGGCAAACAGCTGCTGATAAAAATCCGCTGACATCAGGCTGGGGGTGCCACCGCCAATGAAGATGGTTTCCACGGTGCGTTCACCGGTGATGAGAAGATCCTTCTCCAGATCGAGCAGTAGTGCTTCCAGATAGGCCTGCTCGGGTAGTTCTCCCCGCTCATGGGAATTGAAATCGCAGTAGGGGCACTTGCGCACGCACCAGGGGGTGTGGATGTAGAGGGAGAGGGGAGGCATGGGTATCAGTTAACAGTGAATAGTGAACAGTGAACAGCTAAATTCACCGGCTTGCGGTATGGTAGCAAACCGTCCAGGCGAAGTGTGTGTTTTGCCTTCGCTGTTCACTGTTAACTGTTCATTGTCTTTTATGCATATCTGGGTTGATGCCGACGCCTGTCCTCGGCCGATTAAGGAAGTGTTGTTCAAGGCCGCGCAGCGGGTGCAGGTGCCCTGTACGCTGGTGGCCAATCAGCCGATTGCGGTGCCGCGTTCGGCGCTGATTCGTGCCATTCAGGTGGGGCAGGGTTTTGATGTGGCGGACAATGAAATTGTACAGCGCTGCGAAGCCGGGGATCTGGTGGTGACACAGGATATTCCGCTGGCTGCCGAGGTGGTGGCCAAGGGGTGCGAAGCGGTAACGCCTCGGGGGCACTGGCTGGACAAGGACACCGTGCGGGAGCGTCTCAATATGCGGGATTTCATGGAAGAGATGCGCTCGGCGGGTATGGAAACTGGCGGGCCGAAGAGTTTTTCAGCACAGGACAAGGGGCGATTCGCCAATGCGCTGGACCGCTGGTTGGCGCGCAAAGGCAGTTAATAGTTAACAGTGAATAGTTAACAGTGGCGCGATAGCACGTTGTTGTGACGTCAATGCATGAGGCCGCGCCCCGATTTGGGTGCGGCCTCATGCGTTAAAAAACAGAGAAAATGCAGCAAGATTCTTGACGTGATATGCCGGCCGGGCAGCCTTCACTGTTCACTGTTCACTGTTCAACTGTTCACTGTTCAACTGCTCCAATAGCACCGCCATTGCCTTGCCTCGGTGACTGATGGCGCTGTTCACTGTTCAACTGCTCCAATAGCACCGCCATTGCCTTGCCTCGGTGACTGATGGCGTTCTTTTCTTGAGGGGGGAGTTGGGCGGCGGTGCAGCCTTTTTCCGGTACCAGGAAGTGGGGGTCGTAACCGAAGCCTTGATCACCTTGCGGTTCCAGCACAATTTCTCCTTCCCAGGTGCCCTGGCAAATGATGGGCGTGGCGTCGTCCTCGTGCTGCATGAGCACCAGTACGGCCACGTAGCGGGCATCACGATTCACGTCGGGCATGTCGGAGAGCAGTTCAACCAATAGCTTGTTGTTCTTGTCATCGCTGGCATCCACACCGGCAAAGCGGGCAGAAAACACGCCGGGAGCGCCTCTCAGGGCGGAAACCTGAATACCGGAATCATCCGCAATGGCAGGCAGGCCTGTGTGCTTGCAGGCGTTGCGAGCCTTGATGATGGCGTTCTCCACAAAAGTGGTGCCGGTCTCATCCGCTTCCGGTACGTCAAACTCGCTCTGGGCTACCACTTCGATATTCAGCGGCATTAACAGGTTCTGCAGTTCAGCGAGTTTTTTCTTGTTGCCGGAGGCAAGGACGATTTTTTCCATGGGTAACTCCTGACGTCGTGAGCTGCGAGCGTCGAGCTACGAGCTACGAGGAAAACAGAAATCGGGAACTCAAATTCCCGACTCTTCGTTGTCTAACTGTTTAGCTCGTAGCTCGTAGCTCGTAGCTCGTAGCTCGTAGCTCGTAGCTCGTAGCTCGTAGCTCGTAGCTCGTAGCTCGTAGCTCGTAGCTCGTAGCTCGTAGCTCGTAGCTCGTAGCTCGTAGCTCGTAGCTCGTAGCTCGTAGCTCGTAGCTCGTAGCTCGTAGCTCGTAGCTCGTAGCTCGTAGCTCGTAGCTCGTAGCTCGTAGCTCGTAGCTCGTAGCTCGTAGCTCGTAGCTCGTAGCTCGTAGCTCGTAGCTCGTAGCTCGTAGCTCGTAGCTCGTAGCTCGTAGCTCGTAGCTCGTAGCTGTCGTTATGCTTTGACCCGGTAGATTGCGATCTCCCCGAACAGGTTTGGCCACAGTTTGGCGAGGAAGCCGCTGCGGTGGTGACGGTTGATTACCTGACGTTCAAGGATGCGCACATTGTGTTTGTAGCAGTGGGTTTCGAAGTCCTGCACGGTACACAAGTGGATGTTGGGGGTGTTGTACCATTCGTAGGGCAATGTGGAAGATACCGGCATGCGGCCCCTCAGTGCCAGGTAGCTTCTTACCCACCAGTGGCCGAAATTCGGGAAGGTGATAATGGCCTCACGGCCGACCCGCACCATTTCGTTAAGGATCTGGTCGGGGCGCAGAACGGCCTGCAGTGCCTGGGTCATCACCACATAATCAAATCGGCCATCCTGAAAATTGCCAAGGCCGGCATCGAGATCCTGTTCCAGTACATTGACGCCTTTCTCAAAGCAGGCGGCCAGGTTGTCCTGATTGATCTCCAGGCCATAGCCACGGGTTTGCTTGTGCTCGCCCAGCCAGGCCAGCAGGGTGCCGTCACCGCAGCCCAGATCGAGCAGGGTGGCACCTTGTGGAATCCAGTCGCTGATCAGTTGCAGGTCATCACGCATTGGTGTTCTCCACACTGTTGATGCTGTTCTCCACTTCATTGGCGACCCGATGCATATAGGCACCGAACAGCTTTACGTATTCAGGGATATCCAGCAGGAAGGCGTCATGCCCCTTGGGGGTGTCGATTTCCGCATAGCTCACGTCGCGGCCGGCATGTACCAGGCCGTCAACAATTTCGCGGCTGCGCTCCGGCGCAAAGCGCCAATCCGAGGTGAAGGACATGACCAGGAACTTGCAGCTGGGCTGGGCCAGCGCGGTTTCCAGGTTGTCTTCGAATTCCCGGGCCGGATCGAAGTAATCCAGCGCCTTGGTCATCAGCAGGTAGGTGTTGGCGTCGAAGTTGCGCGAAAACACCTCGCCCTGATGGCGCAGGTAGGACTCTACCTGGAATTCAACGTCAAACCCGTAATGAAAGCGCCCGGCACGCAGGTCGCGGCCGAACTTCATGCGCATGGCGTCGTCACTGAGATAAGTGATATGTCCGACCATGCGCGCCAGAATCAGGCCCTGACGAGGGTAGGTATCGTGGAGGTAATAGCGACCACCATGGAAATTCGGATCGGTCAGGATCGACTGGCGGGCCACTTCATTGAAGGCAATATTCTGTGCCGACAGTTTGGGCGCCGCCGCAATCACCACGCAATGGCTGAGCCGCTCGGGATAATCGATTGACCATTGCAGGGCCTGCATACCACCCATGCTGCCGCCAATCACAGCCGCCCAGCGCTGGATGCCCAGTACATCGGCCAGCCGGACCTGGCTGTTGACCCAGTCCTTGATGGTCATCATGGGGAAATCCGGGCCCCAGGGCTGTCCCGTCTCCGGATTGATGGAGGACGGGCCGGAGGAGCCATGGCAACCGCCCAGATTGTTCAGGCACACCACGAAGAAACGGTTGGTATCGATGACCTTTCCAGGGCCAATACAGGTATCCCACCAGCCGGGACGCTTGTCGGCCATACTGTGGTAGCCGGCAGCGTGGTGATGACCGGACAGGGCATGACAGATCAGCACTGCATTGGAAGCATTGCTGTTCAAGGTGCCATAGGTTTCGTACACCAGGTCGTAGGCCGGCAGCGTGCGCCCGCACTCCAGTTCGAGTGGAGTATCGAAATGATGGTTTTTCGGCTCGACCAGTCCGACGGAATCGGCAGGAATCTGTTGCGGCATGATGACTCGCTTGCGTCTGTTGCCGCAAAGTCTAAAGCCCGTCCGGTGGCCGTGCAATCGGCCACCGGCGAGAAGGTGGTGTTATCTCAGGTTAGCGGGCTGTAGTCGGCTTCTTCGTGGTGCTGGCGGATATCGATGTAGTCATCCAGTGCACGATGGACCTGATTGCGTTGTACCTTCCGGTCTACATCGATAATAAGCAGGTAGTTGCCACTTCTTACCGACCGGATATAGGGCAGCAGGTGGTGATTGGGGTGAGAAATACCCCGCAAGCCGCCAACCCAGGCACCAAAGCAGGTAAAGAAAAGCGCGGTGAGCGCCCAGATGCCCAAATGGGCATCAGTACCCCAGGGATCTGCAAACGCCACGGCATAGCCTGCAATCAGGCCAATCATGAAACCACGGGTCGCACCGCTGTAACCATCCGCCATCAGATCGGTATCTTCCCAGGGGGTAGTACTATTGATTCCGAGGCGTTCCAGTTCGCCGTTATCACGGGCCATGACATGCACCCGGTCTCCGCCAAAGCCGGCATCGTCAAGTCGGCCAATAGCATTGCGTACCTGCTGAAGAGTGGGGACGAGATAGTAGATCCTGTACATACGCGATTCCCTCCTTCGTAATAGATGCCATCACGCTAGGCGTGGACAAGTGAAGAATTGATCAAAACATGATCAGCAACAGGTGAAAGATGGCAAATCGTGAATTACTGGACCGGTTGTACGCTCAGGTGGCTAACGATGAGGATGCCCGTACCTGCAAGGACATTAGCGAGGAAGCCTGTCGAGAAGTCCCCGGCAATTTTTTCCGGATCATTACTGCCAATGCGCTCACCAAGATGGGCGACCTGCTCATCAATCCGAAGACGGTGCTTGCCTGGTTGATCACGGCAGTGGGGGCTCCCGCCTGGTTGGTCGGGTTTTTGGTTCCCATTCGCGAATCGGGCTCGCTTATCCCGCAGCTGATGATTGGGGCATGGGTGCGTCGCTATCCCGTGCGAAAAGGGTTTTGGGTGTTGGGGGCCGCGTTACAGGGGGTGGCAGTACTGGGCATGGCCGTGGCTGTGTGGTGGCTGGAAGGGATGCAGGCGGGTATGGCGATTATTGGCCTGTTGATCCTGTTCAGTATCAGCCGGGGCTTCTGTTCCGTGGCCATGAAGGACGTGCAGGGCAAATGCATTCCCAAAGCCCGCCGGGGGCGTTTGACCGGACTGTCTGCGACGCTCTCAGGGGGGATCACCTTCGCGCTGTCGTTACTGATCTTCCATGGCGATGCAGATCCCGGTCGGGCATTTTACACTGCGCTTTTGGCAGGAGCGGGAGTGGCCTGGCTCGCGGCTGCCTGGGTGTTTCTCACGGTGGATGAATACCCCGGGGCCAGCGAGGGTGGCCATAATGCGTTCCGCGAGGCGTTGGCCAGTTTGCGTCTGCTGAAAACCGATGTGCCTTTTCGCCGCTTTGTGGTTACTCGCGCATTACTGATGTCGTCATCTTTGGCTTCGCCGTTTCTGGTACTGCTGGCACAGGATCAATCCTCATTGCCTTTGCTGCTGGGTAGCTTTGTTCTTGCTTCCAGCCTGGCCAGTACCGTGAGCGCTACCTTCTGGGGATATATGGCGGATACCTCAAGCCGCAACGTGATGATTCGGGGCGGGGGGCTGGCAGCGATGATCTGCATGCTTGCCGGTGCGTTTGCCCTGTGGGCACCGGAAGTGTCCTGGCTGCATTGGCTATTCCCGGTGGCCTATTTCGTACTTGCCATTGCCCATGCGGGGATTCGCATTGGACGTAAAACCTATCTGGTGGATATGGCCGGCGGGACCAAACGAACCGACTATACGTCGGTGAGCAATACGGTCATTGGCGTGCTGCTGTTGGTGGTAGGGGCATTTAGCGCGGCGGTGGCAACGCTGGGCAATGACTGGGCATTGCTGGTGCTGGGTGTGCTGGCGGCAACTGGGGTCGTTAGTGCGCTGTTGCTGGATGATGTCTGAGTCGCCGTCTGGTCGTTTGTTAGCGGAGTTCTGGAGGAAGCCCAAAAAGCTGTTCGGTGGCGGCCAGTGTCATGTTGATGCCTTTGACCAGGCACCAGCGTGATCCGGCGGCATTGGCCGCCACATTGGCACCGTGATAGGACCAGGGCGTGTTCATGAAAATGGTGACCCTGCCAGGTTTGAACGGCACCAATGTGGAGGCCTCAGCGGTGCAATCGCGGACATGATCCCTGGCCCGTTTGGCCATCACCTCCACCCCCTGCGGGCCGCAGATCTTTGGGCCATGGAATAGCCGGGTTCCCCAGTCTTCCTGAAAATGCTGATCCGGGTCCAGATACAGAATCAGGCTGTACAGCCGGTTGGGCCAGTCCATGTGCGTGGGCAGGCAGTTGCCGGGTGCGCGGATGTTGAGAGCGCCACTGGTAGACCAGGGCTGTAGCTCCACTTTGGCGAGCTGTGATTCCGGGCTGGAAAACAGGTCGCGATAGAGGTTTTCCATGGCCGGTCTGAAGAGCGTGTGGATAGCCTCAGCCACCTCTTCACTGAACAGTGCCGCATTGCAGTCCTGCCAGAAGTGGCGCTCAGCGGGTCGCCAGTTGAGTAGTTCCTCGCTTTCATCCCATATCTGGAAAGTCTTTAGTCCATAACCCTCATCGTTGAACTCCTGCGGTGCGGGGAGGTGTGCGTATAGTGTTTGCAGGAACGCCCCGGAGAGGCCCCCATCAATAGACGCATGGGGAAACGGGGCGTGAATCACTTCGCTGTCACGAATGGCCTGGAGAAATCGCTGTTGTTCAGTGTGCATGGGCCGGTTACCTGCTCGACGTTTTCCAGTAGTCATTGGCGATAGCGATGGCGGCGGCGACATCATTTCGGGGCAGGGTGCGGGTAATATCTTGTGGTAATTCCCACCAGCGGCTGGCCAATAGTGCATGGCGAGTGGCCTCATCGAAACGGTATTTGATTACCTTGGCCGGCACGCCGCCGACAATGGCGAATGGCGGTACGTTCTCGGTCACGATAGCGCCTGCAGCAATGCAGGCCCCATGGCCAACACAGACGCCTTGCAGGACGACCACATTGTGTCCAATCCACACGTCGCTGCCGATGACAGTGGGATAGACGCCGCTCTGATAGATTTCCTCGGCGGTCATCTCGCCACCCATCTCCTCTTTCAGATTCAGCATGCCGGTGGTGAGCTGATTAACGTTATGGCTCACAGAGCCAAGAGTGGCCAGAGCGCTGATGGAAGTGCTTCGCCCGACGACAAGATTGCTGGGCATCTGGGTGCTGCACTGGTAATAGCTGTTGCGGCCCATCAACAGGTTGAATGGCTGGAAGGTATCGCTGATCACGCTTTCGTGTTCCAGAAAACAGGCATGCTGATGATTGCCACCAAAGGCAGAGAGCGATAATTCTTCCGGGTGCAGCCAGTCCGCGAAGCTGGCCAGTTGTTTCAGCCGATTCAGTTTTTGTTCGTCAGTAATCATAGGGGAGTTCCATGTGGCCAATGCAGGGAGGCTGGAACGTCTGCCAGAGACTGGCCAGCCTGCTGGTATTGCGCCAGTGGCGAATGAACGTGAGAAAACGCAACGCGGCGATCCTGTCCGGGGCCAACGATGCCCTTGCGGTGAGTCAGCGACACATCGAAAACGATGGCAGTGCCGGCCCGTCCTTCAATGGGGGTGAAGGGCAGTTCTTCTCCAGCACAGGGGCAAGGATCCTGATACTCGATGTGGTTTTCCCAGAGCTGCAGCCGTGTTGCATGGTTGCGGTAATGGGTGCCGCGTTTCACTTCGATGGCACCATTTTCTACGCTGGCGTCGGAGATCAGAATCATCAGTCGCAGTGACAGGGTTGGGTCCCAGTGGGTGTGATGATTACCGGGGCCATCCAGGTGACGTTTGGGGGTGTCGTAGCAGATGGAGGCAAACTGGTTGCTGGCGATGGGGCTGCGAAAATAACGACTGCCAAGCTCATGAAACCAGTTTGCGAAGAGGCATTGATGCAGGGTGTGCAATCCGTTTTCCGGCAGGTCAACGGCTCGGGCCGGCAGGATCTGCTCTCCCTCCATGGGCGGTGCCAGTTCAGCACCTTTGAGGGGCGCTGAAAAACAGCGTTTGTGTTCCTGCATCAGGGGTTCACACTGATCAGCATACAGGCCGGGAAAGATGACGACGCCATCGCGTCGCAAATGTTCGGTGGCCTGATCCAGATTGATCTTCATCCCTCCAGCTCCTGTGTCAGTCTCTGGTTGGCGTAGTGGTACAGGGCATATTCGCGAGAATAGCGCTGCTGAAAGGCTTGCCGATAGGCGCTCATGTCCAGATCGTCATCAGTGCGCGGGCTGGCATTTTCCACGGTGATGGCGGGCATGGGGCGGTTCAGCTTGCGGCTTAACAATTGCACGGATTCTTCAAATCGTTCGGTAATGCCAATGAACAGAAAACGTTGGCTGAGCCACTGCTGGATTTCAGCGCTAGTGCTTTTCCACAGGTCAAAGGGAAGCCCAAGGAAATTGAGTAGCCGATGGGATTGCAGTTGTTCATCCAGATACCGGGTGACGGGAACGTCACCAAGGTCGCCCAGGCGACGTTGGAAGTAATAGCCGGACAGGGTCATTTCGAACGGATCACGCAGCAGGGTAATGAACTGACGGGCATCGGGATAATAATCCAGTGCGCCGATGGGCCAGCGATGATGGAAGAAGTGGCCATGCACGCAGGCGTTTTCTGTTAATGCGGTTTTTTCCGGGGGGCCGGGATTGTCCGGTTCGTCTGGATAGTGCAGGTGCAGCCGGTCGTTGAAGTAGCTTTCCAGGCAGCGGGTGAAACTGGTGCCGCCACATTTGGGAATGTGGATGGATACCAGTAGCTGGTCAGGGGAATAAGTCAGATAGTCCTGCATGGGCCGTTACCTTATTGCATGGTCAGCAGTGAGGGAAGCTGCTCACCGCTTTCCAGCCTTAGCAGGGTATAACCGATACCGGCCAGACCCGTCATCATGCCCGGTTTCATCAGCTCTCCCCCGGGGATTGCCCAGCGCTGTATTGAGCGTTGTCTGTCCAGCATCCTCTGGGCCAGGGCGGCGGCCTGCTCGGCTTTACCCAGATTCAGCCACAGCTCGATCAGTCCGCAGTTACCCATGGGAAGGTGATCCCACTGCATCAGGTCGCGTTGGTACAGGCGCTCGATCACTGCCTCCCGCTGTGGGTTGGTGCTGCCATAAAGCGCCTCATGTGCCTGCAGGGCGAGAACGATGCCATATGGCCCATGGGCCCAGCCGTCGATGTCGGACCTGGATTCCGGGGCGGCGGCGATGCGCCAGTTGCTCTTGTCAGCCACCCAGAGTGATTGCAGAAAACGGCGACAGGTTTCCAGTGTCGCTTTGATGGTGGCGTCGTCACGGATGCTGCTGTCCTGGCTTGCCAGTTGGCACAGGCGCAACATGGGGCCGGCAATACCGTGCCCGGCACCGCTCTGGAAGTCGGCAGGTTGCGCTGAGGGGGTGGATGGCCACCCCGCCAGCAGAGAAGGCTGATCGTAGGCGACAAAGTGTTGGAGCAGGCTCTGCGCGCTATGTTGTCGGTCCTGATTCGTGAGCCAGCGATCCAGGGCTGCGCTGCGGCCCGCGACACCGGCAATCCAGTCCATATCGTTGGCCTGGTTCGGTTTGACGGTGCCGTCGAGTAGCGGGGTCAGGAGGGTATCCCGGATCTGGATCAAGGCGGTGTCTTCAGTGAGCCTGGACGCGTGATCAAGCGTAAACAGAACCGAGCTGCGTCCCAGGCAGGCGCCGTGCTGGTCATCGATTTCGTGGTGCCAGTCGCCGGCCAGTGTTTGCAGATGGGCGAAGCTGCTCTTGCTGGCATCCAGAAAACGCTCGGCCCCTGTGTTTCTGGCAAGCGCCGCGAAAAACAGGCCAAGGCCGGCCAGGCCGTTATACATACTGTAGCCAAGCTTGCGCACCGTGCGCGGCGTATTGGGACCTTGTGATTGCGGGGCAGCCCAGTTGAGTTGCCCTGCTTCCCCTTCTGACCATGCCATCTGCAACAGCATATCGCCGATGCGGGTAGCGGCCTGTAGCGGCGCATCAGTGATGCCTGCCGTACGGTTCAGTGATGGGGAGGGCTCTCTGGTGGTGAACAGGCTGGTGCGGATCAATCCGAGCTGGAAGGCAATATTGCTGTCATCGAGCTCGGCAAAACGCTCGCGGATCGTGTCCAGGCCGGAACTGGAAAAAATGGCAACGGTGTCACCGTCAGGGGATACCCAGTCTGTGCTGTCGGCCCTGGCGGTAAAGTGGGGTACATCGCCTTGCTGCAACGCGCGCTTCTCTTCCTCCAGAAACGGCCACACATGCGGACAGGTGTCATGACTCAGGAAGGTCGACGCCAGACACTCCTGCTCAATCTCGGCATCCAGGGTGGTCAGCGAATGGCGAGGATGACGGATGGCGTATTCCAGTGAGGTGTACAGGCTGGTATCCCGAACCAGAAAGCGGACCTCGCAATCGGCAAGCTGTGTGGCGAGAGCGTTGTGCCAGGCGGGTTGGGCGGCGAGGGCGCGGGCAGGATCTACCAGTGACTGGAAGCCCTCAATAACGGCGTTGGTATAGTCCGAGGGCTCGGGCAGTGAGGCGATCTGGGTGGCATTTTCGACGCAGACCCACTCGGATTTCAGAGCCATCCTGTCGGTGTTGATCTGGCTCCACCCTGAGGTCTTCAGGCCGGTTTGGTACTGTTTGCCAGCGGACATGCCGCTGATCTGGACAAGCGTATCGTTGCCGTAGGATTCCCAGCTGGGCAGCAATGATGAGCGCAGGACAGTGTTGTCCTCTGCCCGGTTGTAGAGGCTTTTCCCTGGTTTGCCTGCTGCCGGGCCATTCTCGAAAAGCGGCAGGGGAGAGGCGAGCATTTCGGCATCAATCACCACCGGGCCCTGTGATGACGGCAAGACATTTTCATCATGCAGATCTGTGCCGGCAAACACCCAGGCCGCAAAAACCACTTTGCCTGCCTGGTGGTAATAGGGTTCCGGGTCGCCCGGGTTGGCCACCACCTCTTTGGCCCAGCCATGATCGTCACGACTTAACACGGCGGGCACCATGGATTTCAGACCAGGGTCCAGCAGGCTCATCAGATCGGCGGCGCGACTTTCCAGTGCCATGCCGCGGGGCTTGTAGTAAACCGTGTTGCCATCGGCAAATTCGGTGCGGATCACGGTCAGGCCACCATGGTGTCGGTCCGACAGGCCGGTGCTGACCGCGCAGACCGGGCCGGTTTTCGGCAGGCCAAACTGGCTGGCCAGTGCCGCCCTGTCTTCTGACAGGTGTCTGGCAAAGCGACGTTGGGCACATTGCCATTGAGTCAGACTCAGGCTGGCCAGCCGGGTGGCGTAGGCGTACTTGAGCAAAAACGGTGCGATGTCACCGTTGACCAGATTCTGGATGAACGTCTGGTAAAGGGCATTGCCGTCGGTGCCGGAACCCTGCTGCTGACTTACCCGGAACAGGGAAAATTCATGCTCAAGACAGCGACCCAGCACTGCGGACAGGCGACTGAGCAAATCCCGGCACAAGGTGTTCCGGGCACCTTCCGAAAGCTGTGCCGTCCACTCCGGGCATTCCTGCACGAGTTGGGCATTCTGCTGCGCAATCAGGGGGACAAAAAGGTGTTCGAACGGAATGGGGTCATCGCGCTGCAGGTAGCCCTGGTTGTCGGATGAGGTTGTTCCCTGTTGCAGGCAGTGTTGCAGCGCCCAGGCAGTGTCCAGCCAGGCGGGAAGGGGGGCGTTCTCCTTGAGGGTGCCGGGGCGTAGACGCTCCAGCAGTGTGGGCTCATCCAGTGCAATGTGATCCCATGCCAGACGCTTGTGCAGGCTGTCTGGCTGGAAACGATTAAGCACCTCCTTCCACCGGGTCAGGCGTCGCTGTGCGATTTGCATTGCTGCCTCGCCAGATGTCGGGTGCAGGAACTCCCCGGAGAGATGGTCAGCAAGAGACAAGGAACGGGCGGCAAGGGTGTGCTTGAAGGTATCAGATTGCATGCGTCCGGCTTCCGGAGGGCGAAGCAGGGTGTTCCTGATTATCGCGCAGGGTTCGGTAAAGGGTGGATTGTTCCATCAGGGTGTCATGGGAGCCCTGAGCTACCAGACGGCCTCGTTCCAGCAGGATGATCCAGTCCGCACTGACGATGCTGTCCAGTCGGTGGGTAATGATAAAACGGGTGATGCTGGCATGACGCTGGTGCACGTTCTCCAGGATCAGGCTTTCATTAAGACGATCCAGTTGGGAGGTGGCTTCATCCAGAATCAGGATGGGTTTGTGGCTTAACCATGCTCTGGCGAGGGCTACCCGCTGGCGCTCCCCGCCGGAAAGGAGTTCTCCTCCTTCGCCACAGGGCGTAGCCAGTCCTGTTTCCCGCTGGGCGATCACCGGTTCCAGCTGGCTGGCCTGAACGGCCTCACTGAGTCTGTCTGCGCTGCAGTCGGCGTCCGCAAAGCGGATGTTGTAGTCCAGGGTGTCATCAAAAATGCCCGTGCGCTGCGACACGTAGAGGGTGTGATGCTGCCTGCTGGCCTCATCCACCGGTTCGCCGTCATAGCGTAGTGTGCCTGCATCAGGGCGAATCAGTCCGCCCAGCACTTTCATCAGCATGGACTTGCCGGCACCGCTCTGGCCGATAATGGCAACGGTGCTGCCCACCGGGATATCCAGGCTTACAGCATCGAGCAGGGTCTCTCCTTCCGGACTCACCACGCAGACCTGATCCAGGGAAAGGCGGGTGCGGGGCGCTGCGGTTGTGCTCTCGCTTTCCCGAGCTGGCTCAAGGCCCAATTCCTCAAGATTCTGGATATCCGAGCGGGACTGGATGAAGGCGGTGTACAGCAGCCCTACGGCCTGCAGTGGGGTGAATACCTGAAGCATGTACATGTTGACCATTACCAGGTCCGCGACGCCAGCCTGATTGGCCTGTATGTCCCGCACTGTCAGGTAAAGCATCATCCCCAGCCCGGTATGGACAATGAGGGACTGGATGACCTTGCTCCGGGACAGGTGCCGTTGCTGCAGCTGCCAGTCGCGATGCATCAGGGACTGCCTGTCTTCAAGTCGCTGGCGTTCGCTGGCCGCGTTATCGAACTGCTGCACTACTTCATAGTTGGCGAGGCTGTCGCCGATCACGGCATGGACATCGTTATCGGTTCTGATCCGGTTTGCGTAGAGCGTTTTCTGCTTTTGCGCCATGTGGATGGTGAAGCGCACATAGACAAACAGTGTGAGGATCAGAATAGCGGCGAAGGCCAGGCTTTGGGTCACGCCCAGCACAATGGCGGCGATCAGGCAGAACAGGGCATTGGGTAGGAGGTTGAATAGCGCCACGCTGCTCAGGGACTCCAGGCTCCACGCGGCGCGGGTCATCATCTGGGTCAGTTTCGGCGAGGCATGACGGGAATGAAATCCGTTGGTCTTGGCATGCAAGGCGGTGAGCGCCAGGCTCAGGAAGCGTTGCTGGGTGCGTTGTATCAAGGGCAGGAAAAGGACAAGGCGAGCCTCGTCTGCAACCACCACGAATAATGAGGCCAGGACATAACCGGCCAGCAGCCACAAAGCCACATCTGTGCCTTGCTGCTGTTCAAATCGTGCCACAAGGGTGGCAAACAAAATGGGAATACAGGCCTGAATGACACGGGATACGCCTAGCAGTGACAGCGTGGATGCGGAAGCCGCAAGATGGGATTGCAGGGTTTCCCTGATCAGGCGATAGGCGAGCATGGGCCGTTGGCAGAAAACAAGCAGGCACCCGGAAAGGGTGCCTGCTGGTCGTCAGACAATTGCTTAGTTACAAGCGATATTGCGAGACTGGTTTTTGCAGTAAGCATTTTCGCTGCCCATTACCGGGGTGAAAACGCTTTCCAGCAGTTTGCTGTCTACGGTTTGCTCAGCCTGCTCGTCGATGGCTTTGGCGGAGTTCAGTTCGGCTTCGATGTCGTCTTTGAATTCGATCATTGTCGTTCCCTTTCAGTAATAAATGCTGGATTTTGTATACCGAAGTGTGAAGTTGTTCCCATTTCAGTACTGCCTAATTGATACCAGCCGATCCTTGGGGCGGCAATACCCAATATGGGGTATATGGCCCGCTCATCGGGTTAAAGCCGCTTTTCAAACAACAAATCCCAGACGCCGTGCCCCAGTTTTTCGCCGCGACGTTCGAATTTGGTCTCGGGCCGCCAGGCCGGACGCGGAGAAAATTGGCCGGTGCCCGCCTGATTGGTGAAGCCCTCCGCGTCCTGCATGATCTCCATCATGTGCTCGGCATAGTTTTCCCAATCAGTCGCCATGTGCAGAATGCCACCCGGTTGCAGTTTCTGGCGTACCCGTTCTACCCAGGCGGGTTGAACAATGCGACGTTTGTGGTGCTTCTTCTTGTGCCAGGGATCAGGAAAATACAACTGCACCCGCGACAGGCTGTTATCCGGGATGCATAGCTCGAGAATTTCTACTGCATCATCACAATAACTGCGCAGGTTGGAGAGCCCCTGTTGTTCTATCTCCATCAGTAATGCCCCGACTCCGGGTCGGTGGACCTCGATACCGATAAAATCCTTGTCCGGATCTGCCTTGGCCATGGCTGCCAGGGATTGGCCCATGCCGTAACCGATTTCCAGTACCCGCTCTGCATCGCGACCGAAAACCGTTTGCGGATCCAGCATGCCCTGATCCCGCTCCAGTCCAAAGGTGGGCCAGAGTGTGTCCAGGGCGTTGCGCTGTCCGGTGGTCAGGCGACCTTCGCGCAGCACAAAGCTGCGGACTTTGCGCATGACCTTGCCGGTTTCCGGGTCCTTGTCCTGTTTGATGAAATCGAGCATGGGAAATTCAGCTACATGTTGAAAGTGGAAGGCTCGCAGCCATGGAGACGGACCATGAAACCGCTGTCTAGACCAGTACTCCGCACTGCGGAGTACTCAGGTATTGGGTCGCGATTGTAGCAGAAAGCGCACAAAAGGCCTGTTCACGCGCTGTTCATTGGGTGGGCCTGATACTTTTCATGGAAGATCACTCTTCCCCAATACTTACCCCTGGCACTGACCTCCCCCGGCAGTGCCTTTTTTTTGCCGCTGTGCGGAAGGCCGGATCAAGAGGTTGCTGTGGCAGCTTGGCGGCAAGCGATCCGAGCGACAGTAAGGGCAAGAAGCGAGTTGCGAGACACGAGTTTCGAAAGGCAACCAGCCTTGTGGAGCCTGGTTTGGATTTTGATATTTGTAACTCGTAACTCGTAACTCGTCAGGCGTCTTTTATCTGCTCAGCCCGTCCAGCGGTGAAGAGGCTGAGGCGTAGGCCTTGCGCGGCATGCGGCCGGCGAGGAAGGATTCGCGGCCGGCTTCGATGGCTTTCTTCATGGCGGAGGCCATCAGAACCGGTTTCTGGGCATGAGCCACGGCGGAGTTAAGCAGTACCCCGTCACAGCCCATTTCCATGGCGATGGCGGCATCGGAGGCGGTGCCCACGCCGGCGTCGACGATGATCGGCACCTGGGCTTCTTCCATGATCAGGCGGATGTTGTGCGGGTTGAGGATGCCCAGACCGGAACCGATCAGGGAACCCAGCGGCATCACCGCAACGCAGCCCATGTCTTCCAGTTCTTTTGCCACGATGGGGTCGTCGTTGGTGTAAACCATCACCTTGAAGCCGTCGTCGATCAGTTCGCGGGCAGCGGTGAGGGTGTGGGGAATGTGCGGGTACAGGGTTTTCTGGTCACCCAGCACTTCCAGTTTTACCAGGTCATGACCATCCAGCAGTTCCCGGGCCAGCTTGCAGCAGCGCACGGCTTCTTCGGCCGTGTAACATCCGGCGGTGTTGGGCAGGATGGTGTACTTGTCCGGGGTTATGTAATCCAGCAGGTTGGGTTCGCCGGCGTTCTGGCCAATATTGGTACGGCGAATGGCCACGGTGACAATCTCTGCGCCGCTGGTTTCGATGGCGTCGCGGGTTTCGTCAAAATCCTTGTACTTGCCGGTGCCGATCAGCAGGCGGGAGGAGTAGGTTTTTCCGGCAATGGTGAGCAGATCGGACATTCTGGCCTCTATCAATTCGGTGGGTGGTTAACAGTCTTTCAGTAACGGTAGAGCAGACCGGGGCAATCAGCCTCCACCGATGGCGTGGACAATTTCCACCACGTCATTGTCGTTCAGGGTGAAGTCGCCATGCTGGCTCTTGGGGATGATCTCCCGATTCACTTCTACTGCCAGACGGCGGCCGGTGAGTTCCAGCTGGGCCACCAGATCGGCAACGGTGGTGCCGGTCAGGGTGAGCGTATCGCCATTTACGGTGAGTTTCATGATCTTGATCAAGCGTGTTTGAAAAGGGACCAGGCCAGCATCAGCCAGCCAATGATCAGGGCAGTACCGCCCAGCGGGGTAATGGCGCCAAGCCACTTCTGTCCGCTGAGTACCAGTATGTACAGGCTACCACTGAATACCAGCATGCCAGCAAATATCACCCAGCCGGCGGCGATCATGCTGGAAGCACCGAATGTCTTGGCCAGCAAGCCGGTGAGTAACAGGGCAAGCGCATGGTAGAAGTGATATTCACTGGCGGTGGCCCAGGTGGCCAGCAGGGATTCATCCACACGGGCTTTCAGGCCATGGGCACCAAAGGCGCCTAGGATCACGGCCAGCGCGCCGTTGATGGCGCCAAGAACAAGCAGGATTTTCATTCAGGGCTCCGCAGTGGCGGTCAGAACAGGTGCCGCCTCGGGTTGCACAGTGTACCGGAATATCAGGGGTGCGGGGTACCTTCGTTGCGACAGGGGACTGGTTTTCCGGGGGGGAGCAGTGGGGGGCTGTGGCGAGGTACGAGAAGCGAGTTTCGAAAGTCAAAGGCAAAACCTTTCCGGGTTGGATGTGTTGGTTTTCGAAACTCGCTTCTCGTGACTCGAAACGGATTACCTCGCCCAGGCTCGCTCTCACAGCGGGGTATAGCGAGTGCTTTGCCGACGCAAAAAAGCCCCTCCAGGAGGGGCTTTTTATTTGTTGCCTGTTGCTTGCGGCGTTGGTTATGCCGCCATGGCGTTGCGCAGCTTCTTGATGGCGTTGTTTTCCAGCTGACGAATGCGCTCGGCAGACACACCATACTCGTCAGCCAGTTCCTGCAGGGTGGACTTCTGGTCCGCCAGCCAGCGGCGTTCCAGGATGTCACGGCTGCGGTCGTCCAGTGCCATCAGCGCGGAGCCCAGCTGGCGAGTTTCCCGATCTTGCTGATCCTGTTCGGCGATCAGGTCAGCGGGGTCGCTGTTGTCGCTGTGCAGGTACGCAGCAGGAGATACTACGGTGCTGTCTTCGTCATCGTTGGCGGGGCCGTCAAAGCTGGCGTCATAAGCGCCCAGACGACCTTCCATTTCCTTCACCTGTTCGGCGGTGACACCCAGATCGTCCGCTACCCGCTGTGCTTCTTCCAGCGTCAGCCGGCCCAGACGTTTCTTCTGGCCGCGCAGATTAAAGAACAGCTTGCGCTGGGCCTTGGTGGTAGCCACTTTCACGATGCGCCAGTTCTTGATTACGTACTCGTGAATCTCGGCCTTGATCCAGTGCACTGCGAAGCTCACCAGGCGTACGCCCTTGGTAGGGTCGAAACGTTTGACCGCTTTCATCAGCCCTACATTACCTTCCTGCACCAGATCACCCAGGGGCAGGCCATAGCCGCTGTAGCTGCGGGCGATGTGTACCACGAAGCGAAGATGGGCCAGTACCAGATTCCGGGCAGCATCCAGATCCTGTTCGTAGTAGAGGCGCTCGGCCAGCTGTTGTTCGTCGTCTGCGCTGAGCACCGGCACGGCATTAACGGCTCGCATGTAGGCATCCAGGTCATTGCCTGGTACCGCCAGAGTGAGCGCCTGTGCGGGGTTTGAAGGGTTAGTCATGCGCAATGTCTCCTCGTGAAGACCATCTGTAATTCCATTCTGTACTCGATATTAGCACTCGAATTCATAGAGTGCTAATAGGCAGAAAAGTTCCCTTTAATCGACTCATTTGATGGGTATACCGAGCATAGCGGGGTTTGGTGAACAGGCTGTGAACCGGGCTGCAGAATCGACTGCGGGCAGTCACCAGATATGAGTTCCCGGGGCAGGGTAAGTTCCGCAACAAGAGGGGCTGACAATACGAGTTGCGAGTAACGAGTTTCGAAAATCGCAAACCCCGCAGATTAAGAGGTTTGTCTTTCGAAACTCGTTACTCGCAACTCGCTACTGCCGTTAGAAATTCGGCTCGATCTCGCCCAAGTGCCGCCCGACAGCAAGCCAAGCGCCCAGCAGCCCCAGTGTGCCACTGAATAACGGCATGATGATCAGGCTGGATGCGGCCATGGAAGTAAGTGAGTCATCACTATTATAGAGGCTGAGCAATTCATCAATGGGCCCCCCCAGCCACCACAGAGCGCTCTGCACCAGGATCACGGCGACCAGACCGCCAGCAAAACCGTAGCTGAAGCCGGTGTACAAGAAGGGGCGGCGTACGAAACCGTCGGTGCCACCGACAATCTTCACCACCATGATTTCATCCCGGCGACTTTCGATGCCCAGGCGAATGGTGTTGACCACTACCAGTACCACGGCCGCGGCCAGCGCCAGCGTCAGGGCGGAAATCAGGCGTTCACCCAGTTCGATCAAGGCATGCAGACGACGCACCCATTCCACATCCAGTTGTACCAGATCCACCTGATCTTGCCCTGCCAGGCGATTTTCCAGCGCACGCAACGTGACCGGGTCGGTACTGTCCGGGAATACCACGATCAGTGGCGGTAACGGGTTATCCGGTAAGGCCTGGAGTACGTCACCGAAACCGGAAAGGGCCTGAAACTCTTCAAGGGCCTGCTGGCGGGTAATGACCTTGGTGCTTTCAATATGATCAATCTTCAGCCATTCGCGGGCGAGTTCCTGCTGGCGCTGTTCACTGACCTCCATTTCCAGGAATACAGAAAGGTGTGCATTGCCATCCCAGCCACGGGTGATAGCCCGGGCATTGTCCAGCAGCACCGCCAGGCCAGCAGGTAATGACAGGGCGATGGCAATCACCAGAATGGTCATGGCGCTGCTGGCACGACTGGCATTAAGCCGCTGCAGTGCATCCCGGAATGAATCGCGGTGATGGGCTCGCCAGCTGCGGAAGCGATCCGCCAGGGAGGTGTTGGCGCTCTGGGCACCTGCGACCCGGCGGGGTTTCTCTGTTCTCTGACGCTGAGGTTTGATTGGGGTCGCGTTACGAGCCATGCATTTCCCCTTCATCGCCATCGTGAATCAAGCGCCCTTCGCGCAGGGTCAGCAGACGGTGGTTGTAGCGGGCGATCAGGCTCAGGTCATGGGTGGCAATCAGGACGGCCACGCCGACACGGGCGAAATCCTGGAACAGGTCCATGATTTCCTCGGACAGGGCCGGGTCCAGGTTGCCGGTGGGTTCGTCGGCCAGCAGCAGCGGCGGCTTGTTGACCACGGCACGGGCAATCCCCACGCGTTGCTGTTCCCCGCCGGAGAGCATGATCGGGTTGAGATTCTCTTTTTCCAGCAGGCCGACCTTGTCCAGCGCGGCACGCACCCGTTTGCCTATATCGGCGCGGGAATAACCGGCAATGATCAGCGGCAGGGCGACGTTCTCGAACACGCTGCGGTCGAACAGCAGTTGGTGATTCTGATGCACCATGCCGATCTTGCGGCGCAGCAGGGGGATATGACGATTGCCAAAGCCGTTCAGGTTCTGGTTGTCCACGAACACCTGCCCCTGGGTGGGGCGTTCGATCATCATGATCAGTTTCAACAGGGTCGACTTGCCCGCCCCGGAGTGTCCGGTGAGAAAAGTGAGCTGCCCGGCAGGGAGGGTAAAGCTCACCTTGCTGAGTGCGTCTTTGCCATTCGGGTAGCGTTTGCTGACCCGGTCGAACTGAATCATGGAAGTCCTTGTGCAAGAACGTCGTGTTTATTCTGGGCGTGGCAGGGGGGCAACCGCTTTAGTTTCGAGTAGCGAGTTGAAAGTCTCGAAAGGCAAAGGATTTTCGCTCTTCGCAACTCGTCACTCGTCACTCGAAACTGGTTTTACCCCGTCACATCTTCAAACAGCGCCTGGACGAATTCTTCTGCGTGGAATGGTCGCAGGTCTTCCAGGCGTTCCCCTACACCGATAAAACGAATCGGCAAACCAGTACGTTTGGCCAAGGCAAACAGGATACCGCCTTTGGCGGTGCCGTCGAGCTTGGTGAGTGCCAACCCTGTCACGCCGGCGGCATCACGGAACTGCTCGGCTTGCTGGATAGCATTCTGGCCGGTGCCGGCGTCCAGTACCAGCAGGACTTCGTGGGGGGCATCCGGGATCAGTTTCTTCATCACCCGGGTGACCTTGGTCAGTTCGTCCATCAGGTTGCCGCGGGTGTGCAGACGGCCGGCGGTGTCGGCGATCAGCACGTCGGCGTTGCGGGACTGGGCTGCCTGCACCGCGTCATAGACCACCGAGGCTGAGTCCGCACCGGTATGCTGGGCGACCACGGGAATGTCGTTGCGCTCGCCCCACACCTGCAGCTGCTCTACTGCCGCAGCGCGGAAAGTGTCGCCGGCAGCCAGCATCACGTTCTTGCCTTCGGCCTTGAAGCGGCAGGCCAGCTTGCCGATGGTGGTGGTCTTGCCGACCCCGTTTACGCCTACCATCAGAATCACGTAAGGCTTCTTGTTGGCGTCGATTTCCAGCGGCTGGTCCACTGGCACCAGCAGTTTGCGCAATTCATTCTGCAGTGACTCGTACAGAGCGTCGGCGTCCACCAGCTCTTCACGGCTGACCTGGTCGGTGAGCGCCTCAATAATCACGTCAGTGGCTTCCACGCCCACATCGGCTACCAGTAGCTGGGTCTCGATTTCTTCGAAAATCTCGTCATCGATTTCCTTGGCACCCACCAGAAGATCTGCAAGCCCCTTGCCCAGGCCCTTGCGAGTCTTGCTCATGCCCTGCTTCATGCGGGTCCAGAAGTTGCCACCATCGTCATTGTTCTCAGGGGTGGCTGCCACCGGCGCGGTTTCTGCGGGGGCGGGTGCCGGAGTGGCTTCAGGGGCCGGCGGCGGTTCGACCGCAGCGGGTGGCTCTGTGACCGTGGCGGGTTCGCTGGTCTGCGGATTCTCCGGGGTGGTTTCTTCCTCTACCCCCACAAACATACGCTTCCAGAAACCGGTTTTTTTCGGTTCCTGCGGGTTGTTATCGTCGTCGCGGGAAACTTCGTCGCTCATGATCAGTCGTATCCACTGGTGAAGGGAAACGTCATCCCTTCCTCAACAATCGGGCTGCAAGTGCAGGTATGCTATGCCGGCAAAAAGAAAAGGGCGCCTGCTTGCAGGTTGGCCGCTCGCCGGGCGAGCGGGGTGGCTATCCTAACACTTAGGGAGCCTCTGAATAACTCCTTGCATGCCCAGTCTTTCAGGCTGGCTCGCCCCCTCCGGGGCCAAAAGGTAAAGGGAGGGGCTGCCTTGATGGTGTTTTCCGGGGGCTGCTCAGGCTTTTGCTGGCGCGTATAACGATGGGATACAAGATGAAAAAATGGATGTTGGGCTCTCTGCTGGCCCTGTGGGCGGGTGTGGCCGGGGCGGCGTTGCCGACCCACAGTTTTACCCTGGATAACGGTCTCAAGGTGCTGGTGCGCGAGGATCATCGCGCTCCCGTGGTCACGGTCATGGTGTGGTTCAAGGCCGGCAGTATCGATGAGGCGCCCTATGAAACCGGCCTTGCCCATGTGCTGGAGCACATGATGTTCAAGGGAACCGAGCGGTTGGGGCCGGGGGATTTTTCCAAGCTGGTGGCCCGCTATGGTGGCCTCTCTAATGCCTTTACCAGTTATGACTACACCGGCTATTACCAGCAGTATGAAGTGTCCCGGTTGCCGCTGGCGCTGGAGTTGGAGGCGGATCGACTGGCCAACCTCAAGATCGAGGATGAGGAGTTTCATCGAGAGTTGCAGGTGGTGCTGGAAGAGCGCCGCATGCGTACCGATGACAGTCCCACCGCGCTGGCATGGGAAAAATTTCAGGCGATTGCCCGTCCTGGCACGGGTTACGCCCACCCGGTGATCGGTTGGCGTTCGTTACTGGCTCAGTTGCAGCCGGAGCAGGCGCGTAGCTGGTTCCAGCGCTTTTATGTGCCGGGCAATGCGACGCTGGTGATCGCTGGCGATGTGACCCGTGAGCAGGTCGAGCCTCTGGTGGAGCGTTTCTTTGCCGAATTGCCGGCAGGCCACACGCCGCCACGCCCCCGACAGACGATCAACCCTCCCGCCGGAGAGCGTCGCCTGGATCTGGCCTTGCCGGTGAAGGTCCCTACCCTGTTCATGATGTACAACGTACCGTCCCTGGTGACTGCAGAAGACAAGCGGGATTTCTACGCCCTGACCATGCTGGCGGGTGTGCTGGATGGCGGTATGAGCGCGCGTATCGAAACGGATCTGGTGCGTGGGCAGAAGCTGGTTGCCGGTGCAGGAGCGTCCTACAGCGGGATTCAGCGTGGTAATGGCACCTTTACGATTCAGGCCGCGCCGAATCCGGGTGTCACCCTGGATCAAGTGGAGGCAGGGCTTCGCGAACAGATAGAAAAACTTCAGACCACCTTGCCCAGCGAGGCTGAAATGGCACGTGTGCGTGCAGGCGTGCTGGCTAGCCAGGTTTATGAGAAAGATTCCGTTATGGGGCAGGCCATGGAGCTGGGTACGCTCAGCACCCTCGGCCTGGATCTGGACTTGTCAGAACGGTTTGCTGAAGAGTTGTCAAAGGTGACAGCGGAAGATGTGCAGCGAGTGGCGCAGGAATGGCTGGTGCCGGAGCGGTTGGCAGTGGGTCATGTGCAGCCGGAGCAGGGGGAAGAAAAATGAGTCGCGAGTTGCGAGTAACGAGTTTCGAAAAGCACAGCGCAACGCAAGGCGTGATGTGGTGTAGCGGGTTGTTGATTCGTGCAGTCACAGTGGTGTCTGTGGTGTTGCTGGGCGCCTGTGCCTCGCTGAAACCCTCGGCAGATTTTCCCACCACTGAAGCGCAGGTGGCGGCCAGTGAGCCGGGGGCACCGGTACTGGATATTCAGTCCTGGCAGACCGCAGAAGGGGCAAAGGTGTTGTTTGTGCCCAGCGATGCGCTGCCCATGCTGGATATCCGTCTGGTCATGGATGCGGGCAGTGCCCGTGATGATGGCGTGGAGGGGCTGGCGTCCCTGACCAGTGCGTTGCTGGGTGAAGGGGCAGACAACCTGAATGTGGATGATATTGCCCGTGGTTTTGAAGATCGTGGTGCAGCGTTTTCCTCCAGTAGCTACCGTGACATGGGGATTATCAGCCTGCGCACGTTATCCGATCCGGAGTTTCGTGATCCGGTGCTGGCGCTGTTTGGTCAGGTAATCGGTACGCCGTCTTTCCCGCAAGAGGCGCTGGAGCGGATTCGTACCCAGATGCTGCAAGGGCTGCGCATGCAGCAGCAGGTGCCTGGCCCGCAGGTAGAAAAAGCGTTCATGGCAACGCTGTACAAAGGGCATCCCTACGGTGGGGCCAGCGGGGGCGCCCTGGAGAGCCTGCCGCCGATCCAGAGAAGCCAGCTGCAGCAGTTCTATCAGACCTACTATGCTGCAGGGAATGCGGTGATTGCCATGGTGGGGGCAGTCGATCGGCAGCAGGCCGAGGCCATCGCCAGCCAGATCAGCCAGGCCTTGCCGGCCGGCCCCGGTGCCGCAAAGCTGGATCGCGCCCGGCCTCTGGAGCAGCGTCAGCGAGAGCACATTACCTTCCCGTCTGCCCAGACCAGCATCTTGCTGGGCAATCAAAGCACCTGGCGCGGCAACCCGGATCATGTGGCCCTGTATGTGGGCAATATGGTGCTGGGCGGTGGCGGCTTCGCCTCCATTCTGACCGATGAGGTGCGCCAGAAGCGCGGCTACGTGTACGGCATTGGCAGTGGCTTTTCTGCCATGGCATCAGGCGGGCCGTTCAAGGTCTCTTTCAAAACTGCCAGCGAGAACGCGGATCAGGCGCTTAGCCTGACCCTGTCACTGATTGACCAGTTTGTGCAGCAGGGCCCCACGGATACGCAGCTTGAGGAAGCCAAAACCAGCATCCTTGGCAGTTTTGCACTGGGCACGGCTGATAACAGTGACATCATTGGCCAGCTGGGGGCCATTGGCTTCTACGATTTGCCGCTGGATTACCTGCAACAGTTCAGTCAGCAGGTCCGTGAGGTGACAGCCGAAGATATTCGTCTGGCCTTCCAGCGCACTCTCGACGCCGGCAATCTGGCTATCGTCAGCATCGGTCCGCAAGCACCTGAGATTGTGCCGGTGGCAGATTTGCCTGCGGAGGGAGGTGAGGATAGCGGGGCGGTGACGGTCGCTAACGAGGCAAGCCGTGGCGAAGAATAAGGGCCGGACAAACAGCCCTGTCAGTAAAGGCCAGGTGCGCATTATCGGCGGAGAGCAGCGAGGGCTACGGCTGCAGTTTGTGGATCATGGTGGCGATCTGCGGCCGTCCTCGGATCGGTTGCGCGAGACCCTGTTCAACTGGCTGCAGTTTGAGCTGCCCGGCTTGCGGGTGCTGGATCTGTTCGCCGGTTCCGGCGTGCTGGGTGCCGAAGCACTCAGTCGCGGGGCCGCGCAAGCGGTATTGATCGAGAAGAAAAGGGATCGTGCAGCGGATTTGCAGCGGCAATTGCAGCCGCTGTTCGGTGAGCGTCTGGTTGTGCAGACGGAAGATGCCCTGCGATGGCTGCAGCAGCCTGCTGACCCCTTTGATTTGGTGTTTGTGGATCCGCCTTACGACCTGGGGCTGGCGGAGCCGGCCTGTGCCGACCTTGAAGCCCGTGGCTGGTTGTCGGATGAGGCCTGGATCTATGTGGAGTCCCGTCGTCAGGGGGCGGTCCCAGCGGTACCGGATAACTGGCAGTTGCATCGGGAGAAGCTGGCCGGTGAGATTCATGCCCGCCTGTTTCGGCGCTAGCCGAAGGTAATTCATCCATTATTGGCAACGGTTCGGCGTTTTTCGGGCCTCTTTCATTCAGAATCGGGATAGTGTGACACATGTCACATATGGCCGGCATGGTGCTGGAGAACCTTCAGGGCAACGTGCCCGGGGAGGAGCGATCATGGATGAGATCAAAAACGCCCGGATCCCGCTTAATGGAGATCGCTTTCTGCGTGAGTTGCTCGGCTATCTGGCCGAGTCGATACAGGATGTGGCCGGGTTGGAGCAGGCAGAAGGGCTGGTTTCCATTGTCGGCCAGAAAATTGGTGATGAGATCAATGCCAGCTATCGCTCTGCGCTAAATGTATCGGGGCTCGACAAGAATCAAATCAGTGCGGTGATGGTGGATCTCAAACGCCGTATTGGCGGTGATTTCTACGTCATTGAGCAGGATGAGGAACGCATTGTTCTGGGCAATTGGCGCTGTCCTTTTGGTCGCTATGTGGAGGGCAGGCCTGCCCTGTGCATGATGACGTCCAATGTCTTTGGCGTGATTGCAGCGGAAAATACCGGATATGCACGAGTGGAAATCACCGAAGCCATAGCCCATGGCGATTCCCAGTGTCGGGTGACCGTTAGTTTAACCCCTGAGGAAGGGGCCTCGGGGCGCGAATATTTTTCGGCGGATGGCTGAGATGGTCACCCGGGAATGCCTTGCCATTCTGAATGCGATCTCCCTGCCGGTTGTGTTGATGGATGGAGAGGGTCGGATCAAGGTCATAAATGCCCATGCCCGCGCTTTGTTACAGGGGGAGGAGCCCGCGCACATCGCTGCCCTGCTGGCCAGCGATCAGCTTGCCTTTCTCAAGGCGGTACGCCGTAATCGACACTGCGCCCATTTGACCACTCGGTTGGTGGGTGCTCTGGCGGACTACTATCCGGCCAGCTCCCGGGTTTGCCATGGTGATGAATGGCAGGATTGTTACCTGGTCGAATTGTTTCCCCGGGATCTGGCGGTGGGCGGCATGAGTCGTCTTTCCGAGAGTCGCCGCCGCGAAGCCTCCTTGCAGCGCAATTATGTCCGGGCCCGGGAAACCGCCCGCGTTGCCTTATCGCAAGCCAGCCAGGATCCGCTGACCGGGATCGCCAACCGCCGTGCTTTTGACCTGTGGCTTGACCAGCTGTGCAAGGAATCCAGGCAAAATGCCTTTCCGTTTTCGCTATTGTTGATCGACCTGGATTTTTTCAAACAGATCAATGACAACTACGGCCACGAAGCGGGAGACAAGGTGTTGTGTGCGGTGGCCTCTCTGCTGACGGCCTCGCTGGTTCGCAAGGGGGATCAGGTAGCCAGAATCGGCGGCGAGGAATTCGCCGTGTTACTGCCCAACACCGATCACAGGGGGGCTGAGGATGTGGCCTGGCGTCTGGTGACGGCCTTGCGAAGCGCCAACAAGCGCGCCCAAAGTGCAGGAGAGGCATCAACATGGGTGCCTGTCACGCTGTCTATCGGGGCGGCCAGCTGGCTGCCCGGGCAGCCGCTATCCTCCTCTGCGTTGATGCGCGAGGCGGATGAGGCACTTTACTGCGCCAAAGGGCAGGGGCGGGACCAGGCGGTGTTGCTGAGAGCGGGCCATTGAGCCAGGTGAGTGACCGAAAATGGCACAACCTGCACTAGCGTACCATCAATGGCTGCCACATATTGGGCGGACGACAGGAGAAAACCTATGACCGCCCACGTCACCACGCATGCGTCAGCCAAGAAAAAAATCAACCAGAGCGATATTCAGCCCCGCCGGATGGATTTTGAATTTGATCCCTCCATACCGGTGTACTGGTTCGATAACGACCAATTCAAGTCGATTCTGCTGACCTCGCTGTCATGTACCTTCCCTGAAGGTGAGCGATTCTTTGTTCGCTCCGTTCGTCATTTTCAGAAAAATATCCAGGATCCGTTGCTGCGAGAGCAGGTAAAGGGATTTATTGGCCAGGAAGCACATCATGGCAATGAGCATGATGCGTTTAATGACTTTATGGAATCCAAGGGCGTGCCTGCACGCAAAGTGGATGCCTTTGTGAAGGATGGCATGAAGTTCCTGGCGAAATGGCTGACCCCGGAACGGCAGTTGGCCAAGACCTGTGCGCTGGAGCACTTCACCGCCATGTTGGCAGAAATGATTCTCGAGCATCCGGAATTCATCAAGGGCATGGATGAGCGAATGGTGCCGCTGTGGTTATGGCATGCCATTGAAGAAAGCGAGCACAAGTCGGTGGCCTTTGATGTCTACAAGGATCAGGTGGATAGCTATTGGGTGCGCAGTTCAGAGATGGCGTTTACCACGGTGGAATTTATTGGTTTCACTTTCGTCCACTACTGGCAGCTGCGTAATGAAATGGATGATCCCACTGACTGGAAATCGGTACGAAATGGCTTCAACTGGTTGATGGGAAATCCAGGTTGGTTGCGAAAACTTGGCAAGTCTTACCTGGCCTATTACAAGCGCGACTTCCATCCGTCAAAACGGGATAGCAAACACCTGCGCCAGCGAGCCTTGATTCGTCTTGCCAACATGATGGATCGCCCGGATCTGGTGGCCTGATCTTTCCCTTCCATCTGTTTCGGGCGCATGGCAATGCAGCGTTCACGCCCCCCGTGCTACTGTTGTATCAAGGTAGTATGTGGAGGTGGTTATGGGTTGGTTAACATCACTGAAGCGGCGATTGTTTCCTTCTTCTGCACGCTCAGAGGACGTTCCCTCTGAGCCCGATCATCAGGAATACCATCCGGCCCATGAGGGCGATACGCCGGAAAATTTGCATCGTGGACGCCGTCGTCTCAAGGAAACTTTCACCAATCATTGGGACCTGGATTACCTGCCGCGGGAAGAGGTTGAGGCTCTGCTGGAAAAACAGAAAAAATCCGGGCGCTAAACTCCCGAAGACGATTTTTACCACAGAGATCACTGAGTGCACCGAGGCAAAGGGAAAACAGGGTATTTAAACTCTGTGTGCCGGTGATCTCTGTGGCGAAAAATGCTTTTGGTTCAGGCTGGGCGAATGACGCCAGCTTCAGCAAATCGTTTGGAAACTCGCACCACGATATCGCTCTGGAAGGCTTTTTCGTAATGCACGTCCAGCACATAAGCCTTGGCCCGTAAACGGATCGCCAGACGGTAGCCCACCTCGACTTCCTCGATGGCAAAGGTGACCGGCTTTTTCAGATAGGCGAATCGGCTGGTGAAAATCACTTCCTCTATTATCGCTTTGGCTTCTTGCAAGTTTGCTTCCAGACCCACGTGGAAATCGGTGACGACCATCATGTCCAGTTCGCCGGCGTTGCCGGAGGCGACAACGTCGGTAATAAACCGGGAGTTGGGAATGGTGACCAGATTGTCGTCCAGCGTTTGCAGTCGTACTGTACGCAAGCCGATGGAAATGATTTCCCCGTAAACGTTATCAAAGCTGACCCTGTCGCCTACCCGGAAGGGGCGGTCGAAAAGCAGCAACAAGCCCGCGACCAGCGAGGCGGCAATATCCTTTAGAGCGAAACCAAGAGCGACCGCAATCGAGCCGCCGGCGGCCAGCATGAATTCTTTTGGTGGTTGCAGTACCCCTACTACCAGGGCAATGGTGCCCACGGTATAGAGCACAAAGCCGATCAGGGTGGTGATCTGCAGAATCAGGAAGCGGCGCGTGGGCAGCTTTTCGGTGATCTTCTGGCTGGCCTTGCTGATACCCCAGTTCAGGGCCCATAACACGAAGCCGCCAATAAACAGCAGCACCAGGGCGTAGATGTTGAATAGCTCAACTACCACCGCCAGATCGTTGACGATATTGCCATCATTCATTGAGCAAATTCTTCCTTGTCAGATAACTGATCACCGGCTGATACCACAGGGGTACCAGGCGATAGCGGCCGTCTTCAGCGCGTTGCAGGAAGCCTGCGTCCTGGCCCCCCTTGAGGGCAAAGCGAACCACATTTTCTGGCAGGCAGGTAACCTCACTGATTTCACTGCTGGTCAGGTCCCCATGAGTGGTAATGGCCGCATAAACGAACAGGGCATTCTCCCCCATGGTATCGAGCACACCTGACGCGGGTGGCATGGGCAAGCCTACGGTTACCTGCTTGCCCTGAACCTTGATGGAGGTCAGCCACAGTCGCAACGCGACCATGGGATTTCCTCGGCAGGCATCCCACAACAAGCTGAAATAACGTTGTTCGGCGTTGCGGACATTGCCAGCTTCTGGCCCGCGGGATGACAGTAATACTTCATCGTAGCGTACCTGATAGCCGCTAAGGTGATTACGGGAAAGAATCAGTGAGCGTATATCAGACTGGGCCCAGTGTTTGACGCGTACCACATTGCGGAACTGGTACTCCCTGCCAAACACGTTACAGAGGTAGGCCCAGCTCTGGCTATTGATCATCAGCAACCAGAAAACATGGTCCAGTTTGGCATTGACCAGGCTGAGAACGGTTCGCCATCCTTCCAGGCCTCCCTGTCGGGCAAGGAAGAAGTTCTGGGCGTCATCAAGTACCAGTAGCACGGGTTTACGGTTTTCGTCAGTTTTGACCAGAGCTGCCGGGCCGTGTTCGCTGAGATCAGTACCGAGCGCGTCGCCGACCAGCGACAGGATAGCCTCTGGCTCACAGGTTTTGGCCGGTACTTTGAGCGTTTTGACTTCCAGCTCACTGCAGCTGTCTGCCAGGGTTTGTTGAAGCTTGCCAATAGAAATGGTCTTGCCGCTGCCTTTGCCTCCGGCCACTACCAGCGAATTTTCGTCTGTCTTGTTCTCATGCCAGCGCTGGATATTCTTTTCCATGGCGGCCACAAGCCCGGTGTTGATAAAGGGCAGTGTGGTGCCTTCCGGAACATCCTGGGCAAACCAGCGTTCGTAGTGTTCCTTGACGGGAACGTCGTTTTGGCTGCCTTCTGTGTCGTCATTTTCTTCTGTGGCGATACGGGTTCGCAGTCGGAACCAGCGAGCCTTGAGGCGGGTATACCAGTCGAAATCGGTTAATACCTGGTTGATAAAGTTGGTGAGAAAACTGATAAGCGCAATAGGAAGCAGAAGTGGCGCAAACAGCCAGAAAAGCCGCGGCGTGAGCAGACGCTCCGCGGTTGGATCCAGGTAGGAGGGAAGAATTGCCTGGAGGCAAAGCAGGTAATCTTTGCTGCGCAGAGACAGCAAATGACCCAGTGCCCGGAACAGGCTGATGGCCAGAAAAATGAGAAGCAGGCTGTATACCAGTGACGGTCCCAGAATTTCCCATACGGCAAGAACCAGGAACCAGATCGGCATCAGCCAACGTGCGGTGTTGCGTGAATGCGTCAGAATCTGGCGGGTTTGTTCGGCGCTCAGGTAGGTGCCTGCACTCTGGGCCACCCGGCTAATTAACCACTCACCGATCAGTGTGAGCAGGCCATAAATGACATATAGGTACGCGAACGGCAGTAGCCAATGCAGCACTCGTGTGGATGGACTATTCAGAAAAGGGTGCAACTGGGTGAGGGCAAACCAGAGCAGAAACCAGGGCAGCATGGGGGCGAGACCGCTGATCAACCGGCTGGCATTGCGTAGCCAGCGTTTTTCGCCGCTGGAACGGATGACTCTTTCGTGAAGTGCCAGTGCCCAGCCGCGAGTACGGCCTGCCAGCCTGACCAGCAGCACAAAGCTGACGGAGCCTAGCAGTAGTGCCACCAGATTGCGTACCAGTGGGGCGTAGCTTGACGCTTGCAGCGGGCCGCTCAGGTCGTGACGGATAAGGAAGATGACATCACTGAAGTGTTGCAGGAGTTGCCTGACTTCTCTTCCTAGTAGAGCGGGAATGGCGTTCATGCCACCCATGTCATTGATCTGGCTGCTCAGTGTGCGGCGCTGCCAGAGTTCACGACGGAGAATGCGAACCTGCTGCTGGATATCCTGACGGGCGTGAGCGAGCAGTCGGAAAGCGGGGGTGACGGGGGAGGGTGGAGACAGCTGTGGCGTGCTGTACCTGAGTTGATCCAGGGACGCCAGGGATTGGCCGGGTGCGGTTCTCAACTTGGGCACCAGTACCCAGACACTGGAGATGTAGGTTTGTAGCGTTTGCGCATCCCCGCGGATATCGGGGCCTGAACCTGGCTTGTCGATGACGGTTTGCAGTGTTTCGTAAAGCCTTGAAAGTGCGAGCAAGGCCTTGCGTTGTTCCAGTGGCCGCTCCACCAGTATTTGCCGCATTTTGTGGATCTGTAGTTGCCGCTGATTGCGCTGTGCGGTGAGGGATGCGATGTCCTCCTGATGCTCGGAGCAGTGGCTGTCGGCAGCCACCAGAGGTTCCGGGGGGTGGATGTGGTTGGCATGAGGCTGATCAAGAGGATGGCCGAGCAGGCCTGCCAGTTGATGAGGTGCCGGGACCTGACCGTCAAGCAGGCGCTGCCATTGGTCCTGATCCGCTCGTAGCTGCTGGAGGTCTCGCTCCAGTTCCATCAGGGTTTGTTCGGCTGCATCGCAGGTGGCGTCGGCAAAGGCTCCCGGAGAGATGAAAAATAGCAGGGTCAGCAATATGAAAGTGGCTGAACCGGCGTTCCGGGGGGACTGCAATACCATTCGCTGCTCCTTGCGATCCTGTATGGGGCCTGCGGTTCGTTCGTGGCGGCAATTGCGTTCGCGAGGGTGCAGGTGCCAACCATTGTAGGAAGGGCGGGAGCTGACGTCATCCCTAACCGCCTGTTGTAACGCCATGACGGTTGAATATCACAGGCGATGATGTCGGACAGTGCTATAGTCGAAGAAAGACTTGTCGAAAGGATATGACAATGAGCGACCTGACTGTCAGCGCCCTGATGGGCAAGCACCCCATGGCGATCGCCTTGGGGACCGAACTCACTGAAGTGGTGGAGCAGCTGTTGCAGCACAAGGCATCGGGCCTGCCGGTGGTGGATGCGAATCAGCGGGTGGTAGGGTTTGTTTCGGAGCAGGATTGTCTGCGCAAACTGCTGGTGTCCAGCTATCACTGTGAGGGTTCGTTGATTGTGGATGAATTCATGCACGGTGAGCCGCTGACGGTGAAAGAAAGCGATTCGGTGGTGGATGTGGCTGAGCAGATGGTGAACCAGAAGCCCAAGGTCTATCCGGTGGTGGATGACCAGAAGCGACTGGTGGGGTTGTTGAGTCGTCATCAAGTGTTGCGGGCACTGAAAGATACCCGGCGCGCCTGCGACGCGTGAGAGGCTTGGCCTGACTCCTTTGGCCCCTGCGTACAATTCCCCCGTCCGGCTTGCCGCTAATCTCCGAATGGAAAACAACAATTCGGGAGTGCGCCATGCGTGATTTACATACCTTTCTGGCAGATTATGGTGAAAGCCATCGTCATCCGGTCAACCAGTGGGTACACATTCTCTGTGTACCAGCCATCTTTGTGTCCACCCTGGGCTTGTTCTGGCTGGTCCCGCTGGGTCAGTGGTTTGGTCTGGAAGGGGGGCTGGCCTATTGGGTTAATGGCGGCACCTTGCTCGCGGTCATCTGCATGCCTTTCTATCTGCGCATGTCGGCAGGCATGACGCTGCTGATGAGCGTCTGGCTGGCGCTGTCACTGGCGGCCATCGTGGTGGTGGATCGCAGCGGGTTGTCGCTAGGCTGGACCAGCGCCGTGGTCTGGTTGATTGCCTGGGCGGTGCAGGTATGGGGTCACAAGGTGGAAGGCAAGAAACCGTCTTTCGTGGATGATCTGGTCTTCCTGCTGGTGGGTCCCATGTTTGTTTCTCTCGAACTGGCTCACAAGCTGGGCCTGCGCCGCGAGGGTGTTTCGGCCTGATCGGCAGATTGTCCGCCCGGCGTTCGCCGGGCATTATGCCGGCATGACTGTTTCTACGCCGGATTCCATGACGTCTTTACTGTCCCCTCTGTATATCTGGCAGGGTGGCTGGCTGGTATTGCTGTCCGGCATGGAAAATCAGCCTCACCAGCATGTGGCTGCGTCGCTATTGGTGTCTCTGGAAGGGATGTTGCGTGTCGAGTTAGGCGAGCAAAGTCTCCGCCAGCCGCTGGTGCGAGTGGCCCCGGAAGTCAGTCAATCATTGCACAGTGACGGTCCCCTGGCCGTCATGCACCTGGATCCGGATGAGCCCGCCTGGTGGTGTTTGCGTGAGGCAGAATCCGACGCGCATCTGCCGCTGAAAGCCCTGCGGGAAAATCTGTTGGCGCTGGCGGATGGTGATGCCCGTGCCGATCTCGCCGCTGAGTTTGTTGAGCAGTTGCGCCAGCCTGCCCCCTTGAACCCGCCGGATGCCCGGGTGATTCGCGCCTGCCAGCAGTTGCGCCATGACAACAGTCTGGATCTGGAGACGCTGGCTGCTGGAGCGAACCTGTCGGCATCCCGCTTTCGGCGTTTGTTCAGCGAACAGCTTGGCGTGACGTTCAAACGCTTTGTTTTGCATCTGAAGTGTCAGCGTGCCTTGTCCCTGTGGGAAAGTGGCATGAGTCTCACCGAGCTGGCCGTGGCTGCCGGGTTTTACGATCAACCCCATTTGAATCGAACACTTCGTGCCATGTTCGACGCCTTGCCATCGCGTTATGCTCGGGGGCAATCGGTGCAGGTTGTGCCGTTATCCCTGCCTGCCAATACAAGAACAACCTCCCAGGAGTAGTCATGCAATATCAGGACATCAAAACCGAGCTGTCGGAAAACATTCTCACCATTACGCTCAATCGTCCCGAACGCCTAAATGCGTTTACCTTGCGCATGAAAGATGAGCTGGTTCATGCGCTGGAGTCGGCAGACGGCAATGATGAGGTGCGAGCCATTATCGTGACCGGGGCGGGCAAGGTGTTCTGTGCTGGCATGGAAATGGAGCCGGAAGGTGGTGGTAACCTGTTCGGTTACGATGACGCAGAAGGCATGGACGCACCACTGGAAACCATCCGTGATTCCGGTGGCGAGTTGTCCATGGCCATCTATCATTGCCGCAAACCGGTGATCGGTGCCATCAACGGCGCGGCTGTAGGGGTGGGGATCACCATGACCCTGCCCATGGATATTCGCCTGGTGGCCGAGAACAGCAAGATCGGGTTTGTCTTTACCCAGCGGGGCATTACACCGGAAGCGTGCTCATCCTGGTTTCTGCCTCGGGTGGTGGGGCGGCAAAAAGCCCTGGAGTGGGTGCTTAGCGGCGATATCTTCATGGCAGAAGAGGGGGTAGAGGCTGGCTTGTTCCACAGCGCCCATGACAAGAGTGAGGTGGTCGATGTGGCTCGCTGCATGGCGCGCAAACTGATTGCCAAGAGTTCGCCAGTGGCGGTGGCACTGGCGCGACACATGCTGTGGCGTAATCCGGAATTTGATCACCCGCTGCAGGCTCATGTGGTGGAGTCCAAGATGATTTACTGGTCGCACTCTTTCTGGGATGGCCGCGATGGTTTTGATGCCTTCCTGGAAAAACGCGCCCCGCGCTTCGAGACGCCATTGTCAGAAGTACCAAAGCAGTTTGCTTTCTGGCCAGAACCTCCGCTTGAATAAGCGGGCAACCCGGGCCGCCTCAGGGCGGCCTTTTTATTTTTTGCGTGTGTGAGGGAGAGAAAAAGTGAAAAAGGAAACGGTATCGATTCATGGTGGCTTTGATGGCGATCCGCAAACCCATGCGGTGGCGGTGCCCATGTACCAGACCACCAGTTATTACTTTGATGATACCCAGCATGGGGCGGATCTGTTTGACCTGAAAGTGCCGGGGAATATCTACAGCCGCATCATGAACCCGACCAACGCGGTGCTGGAAGAACGTGTAGCGATGCTGGAAGGGGGTATCGGTGCGCTGGCCATGGCATCCGGCATGGCGGCAATCACTGCCACTATCCAGACCCTGGCCTGTGCGGGTGACAATATTGTGTCGGTGAGCCAGCTGTATGGCGGTACCTACAACCTGTTTGCCCACACTCTGCCCAATCAGGGTATTGATGTGCGCATGGCGGATGGTCGCGATCCCCAGTCTATTGCTGCAGCAATTGATGACAACACCAAGCTGGTGTTCTGTGAGTCCATCGGTAACCCGGCAGGCAATGTGGTGGATATGGCTGCTCTGGCGAAAGTCGCCCACGATGCTGGTGTGCCTCTGGTGGTCGACAATACTGTGGCCACCCCGGCGTTGTGTCGTCCGTTCGAACACGGTGCGGATATTGTGGTGCACTCACTGACCAAATACATGGGCGGTCATGGCACCACCATTGCTGGTGTGATTGTGGATTCCGGCAAGTTTCCCTGGAAGGGTAATCCCCGCTTCCCACAGTTCAATCAACCGGATCCGAGCTATCACGGCGTGGTCTATGTGGAAGCCATGGGGGAAGCCGCCTTTATCGGTCGTGCCCGTGTGGTGCCGTTGCGCAACATGGGGGCAGCGTTGTCCCCCATGAATGCCTTCCTGATTCTTCAGGGCATCGAGACCTTGAGTCTGCGTATGGAGCGACACTGCGAGAATGCCATGAAGGTGGCGGCGTTCCTGCGTGATCATGACAAGGTCAGCTGGGTGAATTTTGCCGGTCTTGAAACTGATCAGGATTATGATCGTGCGCAGAAATACATGGATGGTGGGGTGCCGTCGTCCATCCTCAGTTTTGGTATTGAAGGTGGCCGGGAAGCGGGTGCGCGTTTTATCGATGCACTTGGCATGATCAAGCGATTGGTGAACATCGGTGATGCCAAGTCACTGGCGTGTCATCCTGCCACCACCACCCATCGTCAGCTCAATGATGAGGAATTGAAGAGTGCCGGTGTCAGTGCGGATCTGGTGAGGCTGTCCGTTGGCATCGAGCATATCGATGACATCCTGGCGGATATTTCTCAGGCACTGGAAAAAGTCTGATCAGAACTTCTCTCGAAACTGGGCCGGCGTCATGCCGGTCCAGCGTTTGAAGGCCTTCGAAAAAGCACTTTCATCCGAGAAGCCCAGTGCCTCGGCGATATCGCCAAGACGAACTCCTTCCTGCAATTGTTTCTCGGCCATGCCTTGCAGCAAACCATCACGAAGCAGTTTGAAACTGCTGCCTTCCTCTCCCAGCTTGCGCACCAGATGGCGGCCACTCATGGCCAGGATGTCGGCGACTTTTTCCTTGCCCCAGTGTGGGTGCTGGCGGAGCAGATTGGTGACCTGGGCGCTGAGTGACTGCTCGCCGAGGGAGTCCAGTACCTGATCGGCCAAGGTGCGAAGGTGTTGGCACAGGGCCGGGTTGGCGTAGATCAGTGGCAGCTGCAGGTTGCTGGCGGGAATCACCAGGCTATTGCGGCTGGAGAGAAAACGTACCGGTACATTTAGCAGGGTTTCATAGCGACGGTTATCGTCCAGGGCGGCGTGGGCAAATTCCAGCCGCAATGCCTTGAGCTTGCCGCCGGTGGACCATCGAGACAGTTGCAGTAGTGAGGCTAAAGCTGCTTCTACCCGTTCCTGCTGTCGTTCGCGGTATTGGGGCTGGTAACTGACAATGCAGTCATCCCCCTCGATGCTGAATTCGAAGGTGCCACCCTCTCCCACAATGGGGTAGTAATCGATCAGGCTTTCCAGTGCATCGGCCACGGTGTCGCAGCTCATCAGCACCATGCCTGCGGTATCCAGATGGCCTACCTCCAGCGCCAGCCCGAATCGTACCCCCACAAGGGCATCTTCTGCCTGTGAGCAGAAGCTTTCCCAGATGGCACCCTGCAGTTCCAGACTGACCCTTTCCTGCTCGGCAAAAGCCTGCTGCAGGTCGTCCGGCAGGGAAAACCCCAGCTTGGCGGCGGCCTGGCTGATGGCTTGGGTATAGCGCACGGTAACGGTGGGCTGTTGTGACATAGGCTGTCTCGAATTAACCGTGGAGTGGTCCTGAATTGGCCGTGAGGAGGCTGCCTGCGGACCGTAGAGTGAACATCATAACAAATTATTAGTTTGGCTCAGTAAAGGGAGAGCGACACGGCTCCCAAAACAATAACAAGCGTGGTATCGACATGTACGCAGTGATAGGGGCCGGCCCCATGGGGCTTGCGACCGCCCGCAATCTGAAAAAATATGGCATTCCGTTCATTGGTTTCGATTTGCATTCCGATGTGGGTGGCCTGTGGGATATCGATAACCCCCACAGCACCATGTACGAGTCTGCTCATCTCATTTCCTCCAAGGGCATGACGGAATTCAAGGAATTCCCCATGGCGGAGGGGGTGGCCACCTATCCCCATCACAGTGAGATGAAGCGCTACTTTCAGAGCTATGCGCGCCAGTTTGGTCTGTATGAGAACTACGAATTTTCCACCCGGGTGGAGAATGTGGTGCGCGATGGTGACGGTTGGCAGGTAACCACCAGCAAGAATGGCGAGCAGCAAACCCGCCGTTTTGATGGTGTGCTGATTGCCAATGGCACCCTGCACAAACCCAACATGCCCAAACTGCCCGGCAAGTTTGAAGGTGAGTTGATGCACTCCAGCGAATATCGCAACGCTGAGGTGTTTGCCGGCAAGCGGGTGCTGATCGTGGGCTGCGGTAACTCGGCCTGTGATATCGCGGTGGATGCGGTGCATCGTGCTGCCAGTGTGGACATGTCCGTGCGCCGTGGTTACTACTTCCTGCCCAAGTTCATCATGGGCAAGCCGACGGACAGTTTTGGTGGCAAGTTCACTCTGCCGCGCGCGGTCAAACAGAAAGTGGATGGGGCGCTGATCCGGTTGCTGATTGGCAAGCCCAGCGATTACGGGTTGCCTGATCCTGAGTATCGTCTTTATGAATCCCACCCGGTGATCAATTCCCTGATCTTGCATTATCTCGGTCATGGCGATATCACTCCCCACGGTGATATTGCGGCAGTCGCAGGCAATACCGTGACCTTCGCCGACGGCCAGTCACGGGTTTATGACCTGATCATGATGGGCACCGGTTATAAACTGGATTACCCCTTCATTGATGCAGCCGAGCTGAACTGGCAGGGCCAGGATGCGCCGCAACTTTATCTGAATGTGTTCCACCCGCAGCACCGTAACCTGTTTGTCATGGGCATGGTGGAAGCGGCTGGCCTTGGCTGGGAAGGCCGCAACGAACAGGCGGAAATGGTGGCGCTGTACCTGCACGCCAAGATGCACGGTTTACCCCTGGCAGAGTCTCTGGAGAACAAGGCCACTGCGGAAGCGGGTAAGGCAATGGACGGAGGTCTTTCCTATCTCAAGCTGGCACGGATGGCTTACTACGTTCACAAGGACACCTACCGCAAGGCTGTGGGCGCCCACATTGCCGAACTGAAAGTGGGGGTGTGACATGGAAGTGCATTTTGGCAGTAATAATCTGCTGACCCTCAATGTCATTCTGGCCTTCATGATGTTTGGTGTGTCCCTGTCGTTGACCGGGGCAGACTTTCGTCGTGTGTTGCAGCGGCCGGATGCGCCGATTGTGGGTTTGATTGCCCAGTTTGTGCTGCTGCCAGCGGCGACCTGTTTGACCACCTGGTTTTTTGAAGTGGATCCCCAGTTGGCACTGGGCATGATCCTGGTGGCTTCCTGCCCCGGCGGGTCGTTCTCCAACATCATGACCTGGCTGGCTCGTGCCAATGTGGCGGTGTCGGTGAGCATGACGGCTGTGTCCAGCCTGGTGGCCATGTTCATGACCCCCTTCAACTTTGCCCTGTACGGCTACATCAACCCGCATACCCGCAATATTCTTACCGAAATCCAGCTCGACAGTATGGAGATCCTCATGCTGGTGGCGCTGGTGTTGGGGCTGCCGCTGGTGGTCGGCATGCTGGTGGGCAAGGCGTTCCCGGCCTTTGCCCGTGCAGCCCAGAAGCCCATGCGCGTGGTGACCCTGCTGGTGTTGCTGCTGTTCGTTGGTGTGGCGTTTGGCAACAACATGGATGTATTCCTGGCCACGGCGGATCGCATCGTCGGCCTGGTTGTCTTGCAAAATCTGCTGGCGCTGGGGCTGGGGGCTTTCGCCGCCGGGCTCACCGGTCTGCCGCGCAACGATCGTCGAGCGATCACCATGGAAGTGGGTATTCAGAATTCCGGGTTGGGGTTGGCCATCCTGTTCACCTTCTTCCCTGACGCCAGCGAGATGATTCTGATTGCCGCGTTCTGGGGTGTCTGGCATCTGGTCACCGGGTTGCTGCTGGCATTCTGGTGGGGGCGTCAGTCCGATGCTGTGCAAGAGGAGGGCGCGCCATGCAAAGACGCATCCTGATTACTGGCGCGGGCGGCTACATCGGTAGCTTGTTGGCAAGACGTTTGGCGGAGCGGCATTTCGTAGTGGGTGTAGATATCCGCGAAGACAAAACCGCGCCGTTTCCATTTCATGTGATGGATGTCCGCGATCCTGCCATTGCCGGTTTGATGCGTGAGCACCGTATCGAGCAGGTGGTGCATCTGGCTGCGGTGCTGGAGGATTCTGGTGATCGTCAGCGTGATTACGATATCGACGTGAATGGCACCCGCAATGTGCTGGAGGCATGTGTAGCCAATGAAGTACGGCAGTTGGTCGTGACCAGCTCCGGCGCTGCTTATGGCTATCATGCGGACAGTCCTGCCTGGCTGGATGAACAGGATCCGTTGCGTGGCAATCCCGAGTTTGCCTATTCCGACCACAAGCGCCAGGTGGAAGAGTTGTTGGCGACCTACCGTCAGCAGCACCCGCAGCTGGCGCAGTTGATCCTGCGCCCGGGAACCGTGCTGGGAGCTGGCACCCGCAATCTGATTACCCGACTGTTTGAAGGCAAGCGCTTGCTGGCGGTGGCGGGTTCGCCGTCTCCGTTCGTGTTCATTTGGGACCAGGATGTGTTGGCGATCATCGAGAAAGGGGTGACTGAAGAGCAGCAGGGTTGCTTCAATCTGGCCGGCGATGGCGCCCTGAGTATTCATGAGTTGGGGGTCATTCTGGACAAGCCGGTGCTGGCGATTCCTGCCAGCGTGCTTCGCGCTGCACTGTGGCTTGGCAACAAGTTGCGACTGACCGGTTATACCCCGGCCCAGATCAACTTCCTCCGCTATCGTCCGGTGCTTAGCAATCGGCGTTTGAAAACGGAATTTGGCTATCAGCCAAAGAAGAGTTCTGAAGAGGTATTCCGTTTCTATCTGGCAGGGGCAAGACAGAGGCAGGGATCATGAAAACGGTACTGATTACCGGTGCGGCATCGGGGCTGGGCTGGGAGCTGTCCCGGCGCGCCCATGACTGCGGCTATCGGGTGATTCTCACAGACATGAATGGCGTATTGCTGAAGGCGCGCGCCGAACAGCTCGGCAAGGTCGACCCGCAAAGAGTGATCTTCAGGGAGCTGGATGTGACGGATGGCGATGCTATTACGGCGCTCAAGCTCTGGCTGCAGGAGCAGCCTTTCGCACTGGATCTGCTGATCAATAATGCCGGCATTACCCACCGCTCGCTGGCCGAGAAAACGGCGGTGCCGGTGTTTCGCAAAGTGATGCAGGTGGACTGGCAGGCGCCGGTTGAGCTGAGCATTGCCCTGTTGCCCCTGCTCAAGCAGAGTCGCGGCGGTATTATCAATATCGGTTCCATGGCGGGCTGGATGCCGGTGCTGGGCCGTGCCGGATACTGCAGTGCCAAAAGTGCGCTGGGGCAGTTTTTTGAAGTCATGCGTGGTGAGGTGGCCCGTTACGGGGTACATATCCTGATGGTGTACCCCAGTTTTCTGGACACGCCTATCGAGACCAATGCGTTGGGACACGATGGCGAACCGGCTAACCATGCGCGTTCCATGGTGGGGCGCATGCAGAGTCCGGCGCAATTGGCTGAGCAGGTTTTTCTGGCTTATTCGCGCAAGAAAAAGCGTCTTTTCCCGGACCGTTTCACCTGGTTTGCCAGCGTGCTGTGGCGTCTTGCTCCGGACCTCTACCAGCGCCTGATGATGCGCAAATTTGCTGTCGAGCTGGAGCAGTAACCCGTGGATATTGCGCTCATCTGGCCCTGGCTATTGCTGGGGCTGTTTATCTTTTTTGCGTTTACCACGGAAGCGATGACGGGCTTTGGCAGTATCGTCATTGCATTGTCATTGGGTGCCCTGGTGCTGCCGATCCCGGAGATTTTACCGGTACTGGTGCCGCTGAATATTGTTATGAGCAGCACCTTGAGTTGGCGTCATCGACACAATATACATTGGCCTACCCTGTGGAAGTTGATCCTGCCTCTGATGGTGCTGGGTACCTTGTCGGGTTACGGACTGCGTCCCTGGCTGGGAGACGATTACTTGCGGCAGGGTTTTGGTTTGCTGGTGTTGTGGTTCAGTAGCCGTGAATTATGGCGCATGTTCAAGGGTATTGAGGTGCGCAGCCATGCATCCTGGTGGTCCCGCTGTTGGATGTTTCTGGCCGGGATTACGCATGGTCTGTTTGCTTCTGGTGGCCCCTTGCTGGTGTATGCGCTGAGTGGGTTGCAGCTGGACAAGCAGCGTTTTCGCGCCACCCTGATTCTGGTCTGGCTGTCGCTTAACAGTTTGCTGACGGTGGTATTTCTGTTTGACGGTTCGCTTTTGCCGGCCGCGCCGAAGATCGGCTTGCTGGTGCCGGTGGTCATTGCCGCCATGCTGCTGGGTGAGTGGTTGCATCACCGGGTTAACGAAGAACGCTTTCGCCAGGCGGTATTTGTGGTGTTGTGGATCACAGGCCTGATCTTGATGCGGCCCTAGACCTGCCAGAGTGTCGGTGACATGCCGGGGCTCAAGTGGCGAGTCACGAGTTTCGAGTTGCGAAAATCTTTCCGGATCTGCCTCGGCGGATGATGAGGGGGTGTCTTTCGCAACTCGAAACTCGAAACTCGGTACTCGCAACCCGGTAATCGGCACTCATCGTTCTTCTCTTTTCCTTCCCCGGCTCGTCGTGCTATTGATTCCCTTCCTGATCTTTATCCCGAGGAGCCTGCATGTCTTCAGTGGAAATTCGCCCGGTGACCGGTATCGCTGTCGAGCCCTGGCTGGATGAGCTGGCTCGGCTACGGATTGAGGTATTTCGCGATTTCCCCTATCTGTACGACGGGGACCTGGATTACGAGCGCCGTTATCTGGATCGCTATGCGCAATCAGACCGCAGCGTGTTCGTGCTGGCGCTGGAGTTCAACAAGCTGGTGGGAGCAGCGACGGGTCTGCCGTTGAAGGAGGCGGATGACGCTTTTCAGGCACCATTTCGGCAATTGGGCGCGGATCTCTCCACCGTGTTTTATTTTGGTGAATCTGTACTGAAAAGAGACTGGCGTGGACAGGGAATTGGCCACCGTTTCTTTGATCTTCGCGAACAATACGCCGAGGATTTTGGCTTTCAGCACACCACTTTCTGTGCGGTGCAGCGGCCGGAGGGTCACCCGGCGAGGCCGCAGGGGTACCGTCCCCTGGATGATTTCTGGCGTGGCCGTGGCTATTTTCCGCAGAATCAGTTGGTGGCGGACTTTGACTGGACCGATCTGGGGGACGAACAGCCCTCTCACAAACCGATGCAGTTCTGGATGCATAGCCTGTGAACAAAAAGTTGCCATGAAACGAATCGAATAACCCATATGGGCGATGGCCGGCATTTTTATCTCCTTTACTATTCCAAGTGGGGAAAAGGGGATAATAAAAATGGAACTAAAATACCAACTTTCGGTGTTGGCCGAACGTGTTGTGCGTCATTTGTTGATTATCGTGCCGATGGCATTGATAGCCGCAGCAGTGGCCATCGTTGTCGCGGGATGAGGGTGGTCTAACGCTTCTGCATCAGTACCACAGGATTGCCGACCAGCTCCAGTGTCCAGCCCTGTTCACGGGCCAGCCATTCAAAGGTTGCTGGCTGCCAGAAGCAGACGTGGGTTGGGTCGCGGCGATAATGCCAGCGGGCGAAACTGTCGTCGTCGGTTAGCCACCGGGTCATGATGCCGAGCCAGCCTCCAGGTTTGACGTGTCGCGCAAACCAGTCCCACTCACGGGCAGGCTGATGCAGGTGCTCAATGACTTCTGTGCAGGTGACAAAGTCATAGTCGCCTTCCAGTGGTGTGCTGTCCGGGGCGTAGATGGGGTCATAGGTAGCACAGGAAAAACCTTGTTCCTGCAGCATGGTTGCCAGTGCCGGGCCGGGGCCGCAGCCGAAATCGAGTCCCTTGGCTCCTGGGGCAAGCCTTGCCGTCAGAGGCGTGGCCAACTGTGACAGAAAGCGCCGGTAACCTGGGTCGTCCGGGCGGTTGTCATGCAGGTCATACTGGGCTTTTTCTTCTTGCGGCGCTGGCAGTTTGTCCGGGTGTTCAAAGGTCAGCTGGCAGCAAGGGCAGCGAAAATATTCGCGCCCTTCGACTTCGCTGAAGGTGCTTGCAGGAGTGTCGCAGAGAGTGCAATTCACTGCGTCTGTTCCAGCCATTGCTGGACCCGTGCGTAGGTCCGGCTCTCCTCGATCATGGTCATGTGGCCCATCTGCCAGAACAGTTCCCGTGTGAGTAGCGGTGCCTCCGGGTACAGCCTTGAGGCGAGGGCGCTGTCCACGGACACCAGCCAGTCACCACGGGGTTGTGGGTGCTCCGGCTCGCTGACGCTAGCGGCGATAAACAGCTGTTTCACCGTGGGATCCAGCGGTACCTTGCTGCTGGGCTGTACTTCGTCGATGGGACGATGTTTCCACTGTTCTTCCAGTACATAGCCAAAGCGTAGATCGCGGATACCATCGGAACGCAGGTTGCCCAATCGCATTAATGGCTTGGACCAGGGGGTGCTGGCCAGCAGGCGATTGGCGTTGTTGCCGATGCGTTCCAGCAGCGCTCCCTGATGGGGGGAGCCCAGGCAGGCGAGGTGCGAGAGTTTATCAACCCAGGAGTCCTGGCGTTCGCGGCCCTGATGCAGCGCGCTTCGCGCGACCAGTCCGCCCATGGAGTGACCAATAAGGATAACCCGCTTGGGTAGTGCGGTATGGGCCAGTAACCCGGCAAGTTTGCGGCCGTTATCGGAAATGTGCAGGCCAGTGTTGTAACGCAGGTAACGGACTTCCGCATTGAGGTGGCTGCGAGCCCACTGGCTAAAGCCATCTGCAGCAGGGGTGTTCCAGCAGGCATCGTTCATGCACAGGCCATGAATGAAGACCACCAGCGTATCGGTGTCACCGGCCAGTTGCTGTTTTGGCAGTAGCGTCATGGGCAGCGCATAGCTGCTGTGTTGTTCCACCAGCAGTTGACCGAAGATACCGTTGAGGATGCTTTGCAGATCCAGGCTGTCGCGTAGCTCCCGGTTCGGGTCGGCGAGCAGATCCGCCAACCCGGCGGCATTGCCTGCCTGTCTGAAGCCATAGCGGATCAGGTTGTACACCATTGGCGCGGGGGTGTAGTCGTGCCCACGGATGCCGAAGGGATTGGCGATGGTGCCATGCATGTCCTGCACAACCTGAGTGATTTCATTGCCGAAGCGGGTCACCAGCTGTGCCAGTCCTCCCACCTGATGCCCGACTTTTCTCATTCTTTGTCTTTCCCCGGTCTGTGCGGACCCTGCGCATGGTTGCCAGGCCATTCGTAAGGCTTCGTAAAATGCCGACATTATGTGTGTCGGTACTTGGTTTGATGGCAAGTCAGCAGGTAGGGTAACGGATGTTCGAATCACAGACATCCAAGGAGTGAGTCTATGCGTATTTTCGGTAAAGCGGCATTGGCCGCCATTTTTGCCTCCACGGCCCTGCTGGCAGCCTGCGATAGCAGTGATGGTCCGGTAGAAAAAGCGGGTGAGAAAGTGGATGAGGCAGTAGAGAGCATGGATCCCAAGGGGCCCATGGAAGAAATGGGTGAAGACCTGGATAACGCTGTGGATAACGCAGAAGAATCCATGGACAACATGAAGGATGCGGCAGAACAGTAAGTTCACACTGTACGCCGCAAGCAGCACGCCGCAACAGGTTGAAAGGTTGTGGGTGTTGAGAGTAAGGCCGCGCCCTGTCAGGCGCGGCCTTTTTTATGGGGTCGCGCTGAGTTTCGGGTGCGGCCGCCAGTCCTGGCGAGGGCTACAACGCGGGGCAGGTCGCCGCCAGTCGGTCCAGCGCTTCCTGCTCCGGGGGAGTGATCATCAACGCATAGCGTTGCTTCAAAGCCTGCCAGCGGCGGCCGTACTCGCACCAGAATGCCTGGTTGGGCGGTAGCCATTGGTCAGGGCTGCTGGCCCCCTTGCTGCGATTGGCGCGGGCGGAGACGGCAAGCAGGTTCTGCGGATCGTTGGCGAATTGCTGGCGTTGCTCTTTCGACCACCGGTCTGCGCCGTGGCCATGGGCATGGCGCAGGGGAACAATATGGTCAATGTCCAGTGAGCGGGCGCGGGTAAAGGTGCGGTCTGTGTAAGGGTCGTACCAGCGCCCGTTGGTGACGGTGCATTGACGAGGATCGCTGAACGTCACTGCAGTCCGACTGGTTTGGATCAGGGTTTCGGCGCGGGTGTCCTGGCAGTCGTGATCATCATCAGTCCAGTGAGGCCACTGATCCCGGTCGTACAGTGTGCTGAAGGCGCGGCCTTCTTCACGGGCCTCCTGCTCCGCCTTGTGTTGTTGTTCATGAGCGCGCTTGCAGTCATCGCGATGGCAATGGTAGCGGCCTGTTTGAGGGTCAAGGTGTCCGCCTTGTTTATCGACGCCTCCGGGATGTGAGAGTGACAGGTGAGGAAGCAGGGCTAGAAAAATGGCTAGGGTGATGCGCAAGACGTTATCCATCAGGCTAATGCTAAATGCGTAAGATAGCAGCCACAGGTAGTGTGAGCGATGGCCTGAGAGACAATAAGTGTGAACTGGTTCCGGCAATTTACCACGGTGAAACAAACCGCAACGCGGCACAACGAAAAAGCACATTTTCCCGCTGGGGCAGAGCCGGGAGCGGCGCTAGTCTAGGGGTTGCTCCCTGCCTCTTACAGGCAGGCTGGGGGTTGATTGTGCGTTGTCCGCAGTCCCAACCGTAGTACCAGGAGCCCATCTATGACATCTCCAAGCCTATCGAGTAGTGATAGCCTTCACGGCCTCGCCCTCGAAGCCGTGGAACATCGCTTGCAGGCCTTGTCAGAGTACCTGGCGGTTTATCGTGCCGGTCTCGCCTCCGGAGCCGGAGGGTGGCAGTGGCGGCAGGTGCGGGTTTTGCGAAGCGACATCGCCCGGCTGCAGGCATGGTGGTGGTACCTCAATAGCCAGCAGCATGGTGCAGGTTGGGTGTTGCTGGTGGATAAGCTGGCCGGCCTTATTGCCCCGTGGTTGCCATCGCGGCGGGATCGTCCCCGTCGCCGCCATGTGTCTCGCACCATGCGTCGTCTGGGTAGCCATAGCCTTGTGTTGCGCGCCTATATCACTCTTGAAGAGGACCTTCAGGGTCAGCTGCTAACACGTCGCTTGACCGCCAAACAGTTTCCTGCACGAGTATCTGAGGTGGAGCTTGCGCGCCTGGAATCCCGCCTGGCGGAGGCGGCCCGGTTGCGTCGTAATCTGCTTCCGGATTCCCGTCGGGTTGCGGTTTGCTGTCAGCTGCTTCGTGCGGTCATGGTGCTCCGTCAGGGGCTGGGTATGCCGTTGCCCGTCGCCAGGACTGTCGAGCCATGATGCAACTGGATGTGATGGCACCTTCGCTGGATAGTTTGCCAAAGGTGTTTGCGCTTTCCGATCTGAAACAGTTGTTGCCCGGAGAGGGGGAGCAGGCGCTGGATGTGACCCTGCGCTGGCTGGAAGCTGGAGTGATCCGTCAGGTCGCGCCAGAACGGCCGGTGTTCTTCCGCGTAGTGCTTGGGGATCCGCTGAGTGAGGCTGAGGTGTTGCAGGCGCTGATGCGTACCTTTCCGTCGGCCATTGTTGTGGGCGGTTCCGCCCTCTGGCGACAGGGGTTAAGCACGCGCGAAGATAATGTGCTGGAATGCGCAGTGGTGGAAAGTGATGTGCGATGTAACCTGAGTCAGGTGTCACTGTGCTGTCGTCCGGCTGGCTGGTGGTCTGTTATCCGTGAGGTGGGAGGATTATCGGCTCAGGGCTGCCACGGGGCAGCCATGCTCAACCCGGAAGTGGCGGTAGCCGATGCTGCTGCATTCCGGGATGTGTGGATGCCGGATCGTGATGATATCCACTGGGATCGCCTTTCAACCGCTCAGCTAAGTCATGCCACCCAGGCTATGCTGCCCCTTCGCCCCCACCGTTGATTCCTGCCTGCCCTGATTGACCTTGTCTGTGCTCTCGGGTTTAAATGAGAACCATTATCATGATGGTGAAGGGCACATCCCATGCTTTGGACTGGCGCGTTATTGCTGACGCTGCTTGCGGCAACGCTTTTTTATCTGGCTGACCGGGAGCAGCGCTGGCTCGATCGTCCACTGCCAATGGTGGCGCGCTGGCTGGGAGTGGGGCTCACGGTTCCGGCGGCCTTGCTGTGGGTGTGGTCGCAGGGGCTGGGGGTCGGCCTGATGTTCTGGTTGTGGAGTCAGGCGGCTTTTCTGATTGTGCTGGCTCTGCTGGCGGCTCATCAGCATGATAGCTTCCAGAAAGGGAATCGGATGTCGAGGGGGCGATCATGAGGGTGTTGGCAGTAGTGCTGCTTTCATTGCCATTGAGTGTCATGTTGGTCGGACTGCTGGCGGCAGCCTTGCCGGTGCCGTGGTCTTCGTGGCTGGTGCTCATGCTGCTGCTGGTGGTGGCGTTGTGGATGGTGCTGGGGTTGCTCTCGACGTTATCTGAGCGTGCCTGGCCGGTGATGGCGGGACTGGTTGCCGGCAATGGTGTTGCCGCCCTGTTGCTGCAGACGACTTCCCTGTACGGGGGCGGATCATGAAGGCTGATCGTTTGCGTCGCTTTATTGATGTGCATGCCTGGGCAGGAATGATCAGTGGTCTGATCCTGTTTGTGGCCTTCTTTGCGGGTGCGATCAATGTGTTCCACCACGAGCTGCATCATTGGCAGGCGCTTCCTGCCGAACGTGTCCAACCGCTGGATCAGGATGTGTTCCTGGAGCGCTTGATTCAGCGCTTTCCCTCAGCTGCAGAGCGGCTCTTTTTTCAGCCGGGTGATGATCCCGCTGCCATGTGGAAACAGGACGGTGAGTGGCGCACCGCATATGCCTCCAATTTTGTTACCGGTGGCGACTTTGTTGAGCAGCCGTCCTCTGAGCTTGCCGATTTCATCAATCAACTCCATTACCAGCTGGCCATTCCGGCTGGCGGAGGTTTACTGAATATCGGCATGACGTTAATGGGTTTCATTGCCGTGCTGTACGGGGTGGCCTTGTTCAGTGGCTTGGTGATTCATTGGCCGAAAATCGGCAAGGAACTGCTGGCCTTGAGGCATCAGGGAAATGTGCGCCGTTACTGGAAAAACCTGCACAACCTGATTGGCGTTGTCAGCTTGCCTTTCCATCTGATCATGTCGATCACGGGTGCCGCCATGGGGTTGTTTACGGTGATGGCGGTGTTATTGGGGGCGTTGGTGTTTGGTCCCCAGTTGCAAGGCGTGATTGCGGAGGAGACGGAAGTCTGGCCGGCACCACAAGCGGTGGGGGAGCCGCTGAAAATGTCATTGATGGCGGATTATCTTTCTGCGGCTCGCCATGAGGTGCCTGGGCTGGAAGTGGCCTGGGTGGAGGTGCGAGGCTACGGCGACAGTCAGGGCTGGCTCGATGTGGCAGGTTCGGTGCCCGGTTATCTGGGTCATCATGCCCATGTTGTACTCGATCCGATGCTCAAACCCTTGCGGGTCATCAGCCCGGCATCCCGCAACCTGAATCAGGCGTCACTGTCGCCGGTGTACTCCCTGCACTTTGGGGATTACGGCGGATTGCCGCTTAAGCTGATGTATTTTGTGCTTGGCCTGTTGGGCTGTCTGTTGTTTGTGTCCGGCAATATTCTCTGGTGCGAGCGGCGCAGTGACCGTACCGGCCCTTCCCGTGCATCGGCGTTTTTGTTGCGTCTCACGCTGGGTGTTTGTGTGGGTGTGGTCAGTGGTGTGGCGGTGAGTTTCTGGGTCAGCAAGGCCGGGTTGCACTCTCCCCTGGCGGAGCAGGTGCTATGGCTGGAGCGGTTGGTGTTCTTGCTGGTGCTGGTGCCGTTGGTGGCCTGGAGTCTGCGCGCATCGCCGTTGCGTTTCAGTGCGCAATGGTTGCGTATTATGCCGTGGCTGTACTTGGCGATACCGCTGTTGTCAGTGTTGCTGGAGGGAGGCAGGGCATGGCGCGAAGGTGATGTGCTGCTGGTTAATCTTCTGATGCTGGCGATGGCAGGAATACTGTGGATAGTGTCGCGACATTTCCGCAAGCGAGTGCGATTGGCTGAGCCACACCCACTGTGGGTGGGGAGGTTGAGCGATGATCATCCCCGGCATCTGGCGGATGCGGAGTTGGAGTGATCCTTTGCCTTCCCTTTTGGGGTGGGGCGCTTGCAAGCGAGCCGAGCCCGAGCGGGACCGGGTTTCGAGTTGTGAGAAGCGCGTTTCGAAAGTCAAAACCGGAGGGGACTGATCTGTCTGCGTCCAACGGGTTGATTGTTGCGGCCGCGAAGAAGGCCGATGCCAGGGCATCGCGACGTAACCGTCGCTCCCACAGTGGCATCTGGCCCCAGGTTTTCGGCGACCTTTACGCAGGATTCTGCGTCCTGTGTTTATTCTTCTCAACCATTCCCGCTAGCCCGCAATGAACCAAAAAAAGCCGGGCATGTTGCCCGGCTTTTTACGGCTACCTGTTCGGACTGATCAGAAGCGATAGGTGGCCTGCAGAGCCACGCCGTGAGCGCTGTTTTCAAAGTCGGCGCTGTAGCTGCTTTGCGCGACTCGTCCTTTTTTCTCGTCGATGTAGGCATAGGCAGCATCGAGAGTCAGGTCGTCAGACAGCATCCAGCCGGCACCCAGGGTTACGATGTCGCGATCGCTTACCGGGATACGTGCGGTGCGATCCATATCGCTGGTGGGGGTGCGATCCTTGGCGTAACCGGCGCGCAGCACCCAGCTCGGGTTGAGCTGGTAAGCCCCGCCGACGGCGACGGCCCAGGTGTCTTCCCAGTTCAGTTCTTCAGACACCGTGCCGAAATCGCCAGCATAAGCCGGGTTAACGCCGCTGTTTTCCACATCAATGCCTTCCAGGCGGCTCCAGCGAGTCCAGGTGGCACCCGCAAACAGCGTTACGGCCTCAGTGGCCTGATAGCTGAAGGAGGTGTCCACAGATTCAGGCATGGTGATGTCGAGCTTGGCATCGTACTTGCCGTTCAGTCCTGGCAGTCCGGTCGGGATCATCGGATTCGGCGGGATGGGGCCGAGCATGCCATTGCCGCCGCTCACGGTAGTGTCCCCTTCCAGGGTGTAGTCCACTTTGGAGTGATAAGTCAGGCCCCAGTCCAGACGATCGGTAACGGCAACCAGAACGCCCAGGTTGTAACCATAGCCGATGTCATCGCCTTCAATTTCCACGCCTGCGTCGCCGCTGCCACCGTAAAGGACATTGGGCAGTGCGCTGGTCAGCTTGCCTTCAATGTGATTGATGGTCGGGCCAAAGCCGATGGAAACCTTGTCGTTAAACGCGTAGCTGATGGTGGGCTGGATGGTGACAACCTTCACAACGCTGTTGAGGGCATGATAGCGGCCCTGAAAGGTGTCCTCGTAGTCGCTTTCCACGCCAAACGGGGCATAAAGGCCAATACCAGCATGCAGCTTGTCATTGATTGGCGTGACGTAGTAACCGAACGGCACGGCAGAGAAAGGCACCATATCGCCCTCGTTGGTGCCGGGGAAGGGGCCGCTGGCATTGCTGATATCCGTGCTGGCATCGATAAAGGCCAGGCCGCCAGAGACTTCGGCGCGCTTCAGGCGGCTCATGCCGGCAGGGTTGCCGAACAGGATGCTGGCGTCGTTGGCGGTGGAGGCGCGGCCAGCATAGGCGGAACCCGCACTGCTTGCGCTCTGTTCATTCAGTGACAGGCCATTGGCCAGGACTTGGGTCGACGCGGCGGTAATAGTGGCCGCCAAAATCGCCTTCTTTGAATACGTCATTATAGCTTTCCCGAGTTGTGCAATTTGCGCGCGCACGGTAGCACCATACCGGCGGGTATGGCTATGGTGTTGCGTGTTTAAATGATCCGTTTGTCGCTTAAATGACATTAAAAGTGCGTAAACATGGTGTCTAATTCCGTGAACAGGTTTCATTGTTTCATTGGTCGGTGGCATCTTTGGCTGATAAATGCACAAATTAAGCGGTTGTGCTGATTGGAATGGTCCTGGGAGGAATGGCTAATCCTGAAGGGGAGGCATGAGTGATAATGAAGGCGTTTCGTGTTCTTCTGTCGAGTCTGTGTTTTGCGTGGTGTGTATGGGTAGAGAAATCGCAAAATGTGATGAATGCAGCAGCCGGTGCTTCGAGCGGCATCTGAAATGGGATCGTTGTGCCCTCGCTGCGCGCATTATTTATATGGCTACCATAATTGCGATCACGCTTTAAGGCGGGGCGATGCTTGCATTGTGGTTGGGATGGTACGGTCTCGGAATTCGTGCGTGATATCCAGGAGCAGGCGTGAGCTGGTTGCTCTGGAAATGCAGGCTTGGGTGGGTACTATGGCGGGGTTGTGTGTATCGGCGCGCAGACCGGGCCGGGTGCAGAAGAATGAATTTTCAAGGATGAGGGGGAAGAGGAATGAAAAAGTTTCTGGTAGTTGTGGTTTCTTGTGCGGCCTTTTTGTTGGCCGGTGTTGCCCAAGCTGGGCCGCAGGCGCAACGTCTTGGGGTGTGTCTGACGGAATCCCTGAATGGCAAGGAACGAAAGCAGCTGGCGAAGTGGGTATTTTTGAGTATTTCAGCTCACAGCACGATCAAGCCCTATTCCAGCGCGTCACCGGCCGATATTGATGATTCGAACCGCTATGTGGGCGGATTGATAACCCGCTTACTGACTGACGATTGCCCGAGCCAGGCCAGAGCCGCTTTTGAAGAAAATGGTGCTCGGGCCTTCGAAGATGCCTTCCGGGTGGTAGGCGAGGTGGCCATGATGGAGCTGATGAATGAGCCGGCCGTGGGCGAGTCTATGGGGGCATTCGAGAAATATCTGGATCAGGAAAAGTTCAACCAGGCCTTTCAGTAATCGTTTGTTGTGATTGATGCCCCTCTGTGAATTGGGTGTTGAGGGGCCGGGGGCTACGCCCCCTTTCCTGCTTATTCCTGCCTTTCGTTCCTCTCCTTGGGCGCCCTTCGCCCCGCTACTTTTCCGTCGTTGATGTGTTCCTCTTTGCGGTTGCGCTTCCGTTGAGAGCGGGATGCCCGCCGCCCCTGTCATTGATTGGCCTGCGGCATTTCTCTATTTTCTGGGGTGGGTGGATATTGGGCGTCAACTGGCGGTGTTGTCGAATTTGTCGGGATTGTCCGTCTTAGTCATTGAGTGATCTGAGACGTGATTGGGGTGTAGGGCATGCAGAGTGCGGTTTGGGGTAGTGCAATGGCGGCTGGATGGCCTCGCTTCTTGCTGTTGTGGGCATTGGGGGGCGCGCTGTCGTTGGCTGGTCCCGCATACGCGGAGAGTTTCCGTGAGGTGCTGGCCAGTGACGATGCGGCGGCACTGGAACAGTGGCTTACGGCAGAACCCGCGCGTGTGTCGGTGAAGGATGACGCGGGAGCGTTACCTCTGCCGCTGGCGGCAAGGCAGGGCAATCTTGAGGCGGTGGTGCTGCTGGTGGAGGCCGGTGCGGACTTGTCCCTCACGGGGGAAGAGGGCAAGACGGCGTTGCAGTGGAGCATCCTGGGTGGTCATGGGGAGATTACCGATTATCTGTTGAAGCAGAGTGGTGGGCAGCCTGCACGCAACGCGGCGGGGGAGTCTGCATTGCACTGGTGTGCCCGGGCTGGCAATGCCGCTTTGTGTGCACGGTTAATGAAAGCGGGTCTCTCTCCTCTGGATAAGGACAGCCAGGGGCAGACGCCGCTGGAAGTGGCGATCAGTTGGGGGCACTTCGCCCTGTTGAACTCTCTTCTGGATAACACGGTGTTGCCTGATGCGGTAGCCCAGACCGCGCTGAGCTTTGATGATGACCGAATTCGCTACTGGAGCGCCCTGTATTGGGCTGGCCGGGAGACCCTGTTGTTGGCCAGCCTTGAGCAGGATCTGTTGGCTGCAACCCCCCAACCCCTGGCCGCCTATATCTGGAGCAGCACGCTGCGTCGTCAGCGTCGGCTTGAAGGCGCGTACGAAGCGGCGGAACCGGCTCTGCGTGAGGCGTTAGGGCTGACGCCGCGCATCGTGATGGCGCTGGATCGAGATGAGGCGTCTGCATTGCAGCAGTTTCCTGTGGAAGCCTCCTATCAGCTCAGTGATGTGTATGCGCTGTCAGAGCTGGCGTCGGTGGCCCGTGATCGTCAGCAGTACCCGGCGTTTTTCGGCTATCTGGAGGCAGGGCTTGCGCTGGCACCGGATCATTGGCAGCTGGTCTGGATGTACGAAAACATGAAGGCGCTGGATCAGCCTGGCATGCGTGAGCGAGCGGCGGCATTTGCTGCCCGCCAAGAGATACGCGATACCCTCACTGGGGAATACCTGCGTGCTCTGCTGCCTCAGCACACCTGGAAATACAGTGATCGGCTGGTCTTCATCGAGCGCTTCCTGGCGGCAGCACCACAGGACAGCCGAGCCCTTGTGGCGCAATCCCTGGCGTTGAATGGCAATGGTTACTACCCGCAAGCGGTAGAGGCGCAACTGTCTGCCATCGCCCGGTTTCCTTTTTATGCTCGCCGCCAGTATGCCGTCGAGCAGTTGTTAAAGACGGGGCAGCACGACCGCGCCCGGCGCGTGTCGATGGGGTTGGCGTATTGGTATGGCGCAGACAATCGGCAAGCCAGAGGTGCCCGTTATTACGCAGAGGGCCTGATGGATGAGGGCGATCTGGGCGGTGCACGTGAGGTGCTGGAAACGGCACTGGCGGCAGCACCGGAAGATGGCCGACTCCTGATCGAACTGGCGCGCCTGGAGCTGCGTGATGGACATTCCGAGTTGGCGCTGGCGGCGGCAGCGAAGGGGGCTCCGTTGATTGATCACCTTGCCGAGCATCATCTGGCTACCCTGCTGGAGGCTTATCGCAAGACGGGGGATCATGCCGCGAGCATTGCAGCATTTCGACGGTATGAGCCAGCGATTGGGGATGTGTCGGCAGGCATGCTGGAGGGGATGCTTGGCGATCTTGAGGCGCTGGGCAGCAAAGAGGATTACCGGACCCTGCTCAATCAGGCGCTGGCGACTTACCCCGGAGATGCGGCCCTGTTGATGCGCGAAGCGAGCGCGCGATGGGCGCAGGGGCAGCGGCAACAAGCGCGGAACATGTTGATGGCGATACTGCCGTCTTCGCCGGGATCGGAGCGCCTGCTGGATACGCTCTATGAGTACACTGCCGCGTTGCAGGGCGAGCAGGCGGCTCGCCAATGGGCTGGTGCGTTGACGGCCCGCTACCCCTGGAAAAAAGCGGTCTGGGAGCTTGCTGAGCGGAGCGGGGCGAAGACAGTGCCGCAAATGTGGCAGGAAGCGGTGAGCGCGGCCCCCACGGAAACTTTCGCCTGCGAGGCGCTGGTGGATCACTACGTGGGCGAGAAAGAGTGGGATCGAGCCCATGGCTGGGCGCGCTCCTGTTTGCAGCAGCAGGAGGAAGGTGCTGCATCGCGTTTGAGTGCGCGCCAATCCCTGTTGCTATATGACGTCTGGGTCTACGAGAACCAGACGCGTCATCAACGTCTCGCTAATGCGCAAGTGGTGGCTGCCGAAGCCTCGTTTCAGGAGTTTCTTGAAGGCCGTGGCCATTACATGGACTACCTGCGCTACCAGGAGTCGTTCTGTCGTGCGCGCAAGGACAACCGTTGTGCGGCACAGTCACTGGTGGCTCGCAGCACCTACCAACGTGACAGCACCAGCCATTTCCATGATCTGGTCGCGCGTTATTCCGAAGAGTTGGGTGCGAACCAGACCTTTGGTTACGGCGCCCGGATGCTGGCGCGTAATCCCTATGACCGTGATGTGGTCAATTCCTTCCTGCACAAACATCTGCTTTGGGGTGGCAGTCCCATCGTTGCGCTCAAGGCCATCAAGGATGCCAATGCTCGCGGCCTGGATATCGAGCGATCCTGGGAGCGCAAGGCCCTGGGGCAGCTTGGCGATTCATTGTCGGAGTTTGAGCAATACACGGTGGAGGGCAAGCGTCCCGGAACATCGTTGCGTTATCTCCAGTGGTTTGATGCTGCGCGACGCAGTGCACTCTCTGCAGATGGCACGCGGGTGTTCTATCAGCTGGATGGCGACATGCCGGGGGTGGAAATCGTGCTGCCCAGCGGGGAGCAGGTTATCCGGCGTGATCATCCGGTGTTCGGCAAGCCGGTGTATTTTTCCCGCGGAGCGACCTTCCTTGAGCTGGCCTACACGCCTTCTGGTCAGCTCACCCGTATTGCGGATTCCAGCGGCAGTGTCATTGCATTGCATTACAACGACGATGATGAAATTCGTGAACTGATCAGCCCTGAGGCGACACTCCAGTTCACCTATAACCCCATGGGCAAGCCGGTGCGGATTGTGGATGTGGGAGTTGGCGAGCTGCGGGTCAGTTATGACGATCAGGGAGAAATTCTGGCGGTGGATTCAGAGCAGGGTCATCAAATGGCACTGCGAATTACCCGCAGCTTCCAGACCCTGCTGGGCATGGTGAATCAGGTCAAGCGCATCAATGATGTGAAACACCTGCCACAGTTGTCGGTGGATGATCCTGAACTGGACGTGCTGCGGGAAGACTATGAGGAAACCGAATACCTCAGTGCCGAAGAACAAAAAAGCGGATTGGCACTGGCGGCATATTTGTTGGCACATGTGGGCGACAGCGCGCGTTATGTGATGGAAGCGGAAGACGTGTTGTACCGCGCCATAACGGCGGCGCATGTGCATTCCGACGACAAACGTTTTGTGATTCGCGGCGCAGAAGCCGTCACCCTGTTGCATCAGCTGTATCGGCAGGTGCGGCCCCATGGCTTGCCGGAGGAGACCTTTGACAACTGGTCATCCGCCTATGGCTGGTTACGCAGCGCCGAGCAGGCCAAGTCACGCTCGAAACTGCGTAAGGCGCTGGCGGCGATTGGTGAGGAACCGATTACCCTGTTGCGTGACGCGCATCGCCTGCAGCGTTCCGACTTCAGCAATACCGCCTACTGGCACCGTTATGGCAACAGTGAGTTGTTGGGTGAGCGATTGGCTGGGGCAGAGAAACAGCAGGTGCTGCTGCGAGAAAATGGTGATGTGGTGGTAGCCACCAGCCAGGGCTTGTCGGTGTTGACCGAGGGGTACTGGCACTGGTTTGGCATGGATGCGCGCACCCAACGATTGTCGGCGACCGTGGCGCCGGAGGCAGGGGATGAGCGGGCCAACATTCTTGCCTTGGCAGAAACGGAAGATGGCGTGTTGTGGCTGGGTACCGCCCGTGGCCTGCTGGCGTTGGCGGGGGACTACGAAGGGGAAGTGAAACGCTGGAGCGTGGCGCAGGGGCTGCCATCCGCTCGGGTGCAGGCGCTGGCCGCTCATGATGATCAGGTGTGGGTTGGCACGGCGAAAGGTCTGGTGCGGCTACAGTATGGCGAGGGTCAACCCGTGCCGCTTGCAGCAATGGAGGGGCAAAGCATTGAGCAGGTGCTGCGGTTGCCGGGGAGCGAAGCCGCGCTGCTCTATCGTGCGGAGGATACGGCATGGCTGTGGGCGGGTGATCAGCGTACCCGGCTGGGACGCGCCAACAGCATGGCCTTCGACAGTGGCCGGATGCGAGCCTACCGACTCGATCAGGATCAAGTGTTTGCGCACAGTCTGGATGGTGAAAGTGGTGTGTGGTCGCTGGTGGATGAGACGCCACTGCTGGTGGCGGGCAAGAATGATCTGCTGATGGCCAAGCGTGCCCATGAACTGTCTATCTGGCATCTGGGTGAAGGCGAAGAGGCGCTGGTGGTGAATACTGACCGGGGCATCAATGTGCTGCAGGGAAATTATTTTGAGGCCATGCCGCTGCCCTTCGCCGAGCAACGCGGAGGCTTGCCGCTGGGGCCGCGAGTGTCCTGGAGTGATGAGCAGGGATTGGTGTTGTTCAGCGAAGAAGGGGTGTACACCCGGCGGGAGGGCGACTCCGACAGGGTGACTCGTGACCGTGTCTATGACCTGCTGATGAGTGAGGCATTCGATGGGGTCTTTATGGCAACGGGGAACAGCATTCTGATTCTCGGCAACGATATGCCGGTGGAAGCCGTGTTCCCTTATTCGTCCGTGAATGCGCGGGTGCTTGCGGAGGATGCCGAGGGACGGTTGATCTCCCATGATGGTTATCAGGTAGTGCGCTTTGCTCAGGACAGTGATACGCCCCAGGTGTTGTTCAGTGCTCGTCCTTCCGTGGAAGAAGAAGGTTGGCAGGGCGGCATTGTCGATATGCTGGTGGATAGCCGTGGCACCCTGTGGGTGGTGGCGGGGTCGTCCCTGTTCCGCTATGCGGATCAACAGGTCACTGAGTTCAACTATCTGCTCGACAGCAAGGTGTTTCCGTCACGCAGCCCGCTGCTGGTGGGGGTGCATGAAACCCTGGACGGAGGCATTGAGGTAGTTGCTTCCAATGAGCGGCATCTCGCTCATCAGGGCGTGGATTTGTCCGGAGGACTATTACGCTGGAATGGCAACGGTTTCGACAATGTGGGCAAGCCAGCCAACTGGTTTGTCACGGGTTACACCGTGCTGGATGAGCGCACCGCGCTGGTGGGCACCAACCAGGACTTTGCTCGTGAACTGGCGGGGGAAGACAGCTGGCAAAAGCGTCAGGCATTCCCGGCGATGAACGACCCCAGCTACCAGGCGGTAAAGGAACAAAATCCGCTGTTCTGGCTGGGTGGAGAGGGTAGCCGTTTTGCGGGGGAAAATACCTGGTTGTTACCGACGGCGGGGGGCGTGGTGCTCTATCACGGCGGCACTTGGCTATACCCGGACCGCCTGAACCAGTTGTTGCCTTACGATCAAGCTCGTGGCCAGTATGGTGGGCGCACGGTGCACGATGTGGCGGTAGCCGAAAATGGCCGTGTCTATGTGGCAACGGATCTGGGCGTGCTGCTGTATGAATCCCAGGGGGTGGCGTCACTGCTTAACGATAACCAGTACGGGCAGTTGGCGTTTTTAGGTGGCGATACCCAACAGCAACAGGCACTCAGCAATATTTTTCTGCCGGCTCTGGCCAAGGACAGTGAACAGGGGCAGCTGCTGCAGCGTTATCAGGACATGGAGCAGCAGATCCATGAACTGGAGGCGAAGCTGGAGCGTGCTGACAAGGCTCCGTTGGCCTCCCCCGCCGATAGCAAGCGCGGCGATGACGCTCCGGCTGTGGCCCGGGCTGAGAATCGTGACCAGGCCGTACGATTGCGGCAGGAACTGGCCAACAAAAACCGGCTGCGCGAAACCCTGTTGGCACGTATGGAGAGTGAACATTTTGGCCTCTACCAGATGCTCAAGCTGGACCCGCGAGAAGTCGCGGCCATGCATCAGCAACTCGGTGAGGAGCAGGCGCTGGTGCAGTATTTGCCCACACCGGACAAGTTGTTGATCCAGCTGGTGACCCGAGAGGGGGCGCAGATCCGGGAAGTGACGGTGAGCCATGCAGATCTGGAGTTGGTCAGTGAGCTGGTAGTCAGAGGGATGCGTTATCGCGCCCGACATCTGGAGGCGGGGGAACGAGGACTGTCTGCACCGGCTAACCCTGAGCAGGGCGCTGCGGAGGAAGTGGGGCAGATGGATAACCACCTGGCCTGGCTTTACGACAAGCTGCTGCGTCCGGTGGAGCGGGAGCTGGAAGGCAAGTCCCAGGTGCTGGTGACTCCGGTGGGGGCATTGACGTATCTGCCTTTCCCTGCGCTGTTGCGTCAGCCTGGAACGGAAGATGGCCAGCACCGAGAGTATGCGGCCCAGCGTTTCAATATCGGGGTGGTGCCTTCCCTGTATCACCTGAGCCTGGTGCTGCAACAAAACGGGTCCTACAGTGATGGACTGACTCTGGTGGCAGATCCAGATGGCAGCTTGCCGGGCGCGCGTCAGGAGGTGAGCCGGATTGCGGCGGAGTCCGCCGGCCAGCCAACCGTGCTGGAAGGCGCGGCAGCCACTTACACCAACGTGGCTGCCGCAGTGCGCGACGCCCGGGTGGTGCATCTTGCCACCCATGGCAGTCTGGATCCGGCCGTGCCAGCGGACAGTTACCTGTTACTGGCGGAGGGCTACCGACTGGATGTGATCGACATTGCGGCGTTGCAACTGGATCAGACCGATCTGGTGGTGCTGTCAGCCTGTGAAACCGGCATCGGCAAACCGGGGCTGGAGTATGCCACCCTGGCGCGGGCATTCGCCCTGGCCAAGGTGCCTACGGTGGTGGCGTCTTACTGGAAAGTGGATGACGGTGCCACCGCCAATCTGATGGAGGCTTTCTATGCGAGTATGCGTGAGCATCCTGAAAGCGGCTTCCTGGAAGCCATGGCGGAGGCACAGCGTAGCCTGATTGCCAGCGGTGGCCGCTATGCGGATCCGGCAGCCTGGGCGGCGTTTACCCTGTTTGGCAAACCGTAAATGGATGGCCAGCGGAATGTACAAGGAGAGGAACGGGAAACGGTGATCATGCCAACGAGGGTACGTTTGGGCATCACCCGCAGAGGCTGGTGTGCCGGGGTGTTGTTGTTGGGACTGTTCGCGGCGCTGCCGGTGCAGGCCGCCAAGCGGGCCCTGCTGGTCGGCGTGGCGGACTACCCGAACCTGCCCTCGTGGCTACAGCTGGCAGCACCGGCCAATGATGTGGAGATAGTCGAGGCATTACTTCGCCGGCGGGGTTTTGATGACGGCAATATCGAGCAACTGGTCACTGTAGAGGGGAAAACCCAGCCCACTCGCGCCAATATCCTGGCCGCCCTGGATCGTCTGGCCGCACAGGCCAAAGATGATGATTTCTATTATCTCTACTTTACCGGTCACGGCAGTCGCCAGCCGGCACGCGCCACGGACAATACTGAAACCGATGGCATGGATGAAATCTTTCTGCCCACTGATGTGTCTGGTTGGGATCGAGCTACTGGCACGGCGAAAAATGCCATTCTGGATGACGAGCTCGCTGTCTACATTGATCGCATTCGTGACCGTGGTGCCGATGTGTGGCTGGTTATCGATAGTTGTTACTCGGGCACCATGACTCGTGGTGCCAGCGCCATTCCGGAAGTCCGTTATCGTCGGGTGGGCGGTGACGTGTTGGGTATTCCAGACGTGGCCCCGGGCGTGAAAATAACTGACCGGGATGTGATGGCCGACTTCTCCACTCGGGATACAGTACAAGGCAAGCCCCGGGGTGAGTTGATTGCGTTTTCGGCCGCACAAAGCGCCCAGACTACGCCGGAGATGAAGTTGCCGCGCAAGGCGGTGGAACGGCGTTTTCATGGTTTGTTTACTTACACCCTCATGGAAGTCATGGCGGCCAATCCGCAGTTGAGTTATCAGCAACTGGCGCAGCAAGTGCTGTCCCGCTATCAGAGTTTGCCCTGGCTATCGACTCAACCGCTGTTCAGTGCCAGCGACATGAACAAGCCGCTTTTCAATGACGATAGCCCGGTGCCATCCAGCTATTTTGCATCGTTTGGAAACGGTGAGTTGCAGGTGCATGCGGGCAGCTTGTCGCTGTTGAATGGCGGAGCCACGGTAGCGGTATTTGATTCCCCCATAGCGAAAACACGCAAGCGGTTAGGGCGGGTAACACTCAACGGCGCAACGCCGTTACGCAGCTGGGCGACCTTGAGCGATGACGCTGCCAGAGGTTGGCCGGAAACTGTTTATGTTGAGCTTGAGCAACCGGTGGCGAGCGATAACGTGAATGTGGCCGTGCTGCCGGCAAGTTCATCGTCTGCTGGGCAGCAGGCACAACTCAAAAATTGGCTGAAGATGCTGTCCGGCTCCGGTAGCGGCATGACGCTGACGGAGCCGGAGCGGGCCGATATTTTGGTAAGCCAGTTTGATGGGTATCTGTGGTTCCTCCGGGCGGATCAAAGCCTGCCTTGTGAGGAGCAGGTGCTTGATCCATCGGCACGCAAACATTGCATCGACACCCGCTTGCCGCAGCGGATATTGAATATACCTGTGCCAGACAAAGCGCAATGCAGCCGCTGGCCATTGCAGGAGTGTCTGAAACAAACGTTGAAGACAGGACTGATGAAAATAGCCAAGGTCACGCGCATGCTGGCCAGCGTGCAATCGTTACCCGGTGCCGATCCGATACTCAGGCAGGTGTTTCGTGTGGAGCGTAATGGCGAAAAGCAACCGCTTTCCGTGAATGACCGGCCGATCCTGAAAGAGGGCGACCGGATTCTGTTTGCGTTGACCAATCTGAGTGCTCAGCCGCAGGACGTAAGCATTCTGTTCGTGGATAGCCAATACGGCGTCACGCAACTTTATCCTGACAGTGGTCAGCCCAATCGCTTGGCCAGTGGTGAGTCATTGCACTTTGAGTGGGTGGTGAATCTGGACACGGTAGGCATGGAGCACTTGATGGTCAGCAGTGTGCCGGGTGTGGGGGTCAGTCAGGACCTGGCTTACCTGCAGCAGTCTCCTCTCAATGTCAGCCTGCGGGATAGCATGGCATCTTTGTCCGCGCCCTTGCCTTCCGCAGCCATCAATCTGTTTTCCTGGCAGGTTAGCCGATAGAGGCTATTGCTTGTCTCTCAGCGTGCATTGGCGTGTTCGTGCCCCGCTGAACGGCCAAGCCTGCGAGTTTTCCTGTTTGCGGGAACATCATCTAATGAGCGGATTTCTGCTTCCGCAGACAGCGGTCCATAGGGGCCTGCTTGCAGGGGAAGATCTGTATGGCAGGGTCTCCGCGGCTAAAGGCCGCAGAGAGCTCCTGCGAAGGAAGGGGGGTGAGCCTCGTGAAACTCTGGGCAGCAGTGGTGAGGGGCTACTGTTTCAGGAGTTGCTGCAGGGCGCTGACCTGAGTATCCACGAAGGCGCAGTTCAGTGGCTCCGGCAACGCTGTTTCGGCGTTTGGCGGCGTCGGTGGCGCAATCAGCGTCAGGCTGTCTGGATCAGCGCTGCAGATGGCATGGCTGAGCAGTAGCCAGCGGCCCCATTCAAAGCCGAGGGTAGGAGAGCTGCCTGCCCGTTGCTGGTATTCCTCGCTGGCCAGTACCAGTTGGGCGCGGCCAATACCGGCAAAGCTGGTGGTCATGTTGCGGGTCTGTTGTCCCTGATAAATGCCGGCAAGAATGTCGGTCACTTCGCTGTCCACGGCGATGGGCAGTGCTCGCATGTAGGGTTGGTCATCCAGATAGCGTGTCAGTTGCGGAGAGAACTGCTGATAGGCCTGATCCAGTGTCAGCAGGTCGTGGCCGGGTTTGATCACCAGCCAGCCTGCGAAGAGCGCGGCGGCGGCTGCCGTCACGCCGCCGGCGGGCTGCCACCAGCGCCGGCGTTTTGTGCCGGCGGAAGCGATGCTGGTGACGGTATTGTTGCTGATCCACAGATCATGATTGGCCAGCAACTGCTGCCAGCGCTGATAGAGCGCCGGGTTATTGGCCAGATGGCTGATGACTTCCTTGCGCCGGGTGGCGTCCAGCATGTTGTCCAGCAGTGCGGCCAGATCCTCATCATCCGGCTCGCTACCCTGTGCGGGCTGCGCCTGTGTCAGTGCCAGCGCAATTCGGCTCAGATATTCGTCCTGCCGCTGGCCTGATGTGTTCGATGTCATAGTCGTTTACCCCTGACTACTGAGATGGACAGATGCTCAGGATGAACACAGACAAAATGCATTATTCTCCACCCTCCGGCAGTAACTGTCGGGATGCCAGCACCTCGCGAATATGTGCCACGGCACGCTGTGCCAGTCGCGCGGGTTGATGAGTGGGTAGATTCAGACTGCGCGCAATGGCGCTGAACTTGAGTCCGTCCACGTAGGCCATGCGCAGGATCAGCCGTTGTTCGTCACTCAGCGTGATGGCGCCTCGCAGTGCCTGCAAGGTATCCGGGTTTTGCCAAGCGGATAATGATGGTTCCCCGGTTTGTTCCAGCACCAATTGGTGCAGTAACAACAGCAGGGGCTCGAGCCCATCATCGCTGTTGTCATCGTCGCCGGGAGTGTCCTGGTGATATTCCTCCAGCGGAATTTCACCGCTTTGCTGGCCACACCAGGGCAGGCGTGCCTTGATGGTTTTCACCATGTCGGTCAGGGCATGGCGGTCACGCAGTGCGTCATCTTCACCGGCCAGGCGATCAATAGCTACCGGTACGGGTTGTCGTTCCAGGCAGATGAATTTCCACAGTGTCAGCCAGGTATCCCCCAGCTGCTGCAGCCAGGATGGTGGGCGGATACGGCCAAACTTTTTGCGCGCGTATTCTTCCACCAGATTGCTGCACAGGGTGTAGAGAAAGGTTTCCGGTCGGGATTTGCCGGTGAACTTGCGGCACTGTGCCCAGTCTCCGCTGGAAAGATGTTCCAGCACATAATCGCTGGCAACTTCGGCATCGGCAGTGTGGCCAAAGCGACGTTCACAAAGCGCACGGATACGCCCTTGCGTTTGTTCACTGAAAACGATGGCAGGCCAGTCGATCGTCAAGGCTGGGTTGTCCACGGCTGGTTGAGTAACGGCCCTTCTCCCCGAAGGCGATTCATGGAGGTGATTCAAGCATAAACCGGTCGGCCAGAAAACCGGCTGGCGAGTCAGATGCGCCAGCGAGACACTGGTTGGAATATCCAGAAGCGGCTAGGCTGGTAAGTGGAATATTCAGTGATGGAAAGAAAAATGGAATACCGCTTTTATGCAGTTCCGGTTAACGGGGTTATTCGCTATGTGCTGCTGCTGGCGCTGCTGCTGGCGGGCATGCCGCAGAGTCATGCCGAACAAGATACCTCCGTTGACCGATTGTTGATCGACTCGGGGATTGATGCCCAGATGCCGGTGTTTGAAAAAATGGTTAACGCCGCACTGGAGCAGAACCCGGGCCTGGATCAGGAAGAGCGCGAGGTACTTCAGCATATTGCCATGGAGTCTCTCCGTCCCGAGGTGATCTATGAGCACGTCAGGATTGGCGTGGAGCGTGTATTGCAGCCGGGTGATCGGGAAACCCTTTTGTTGTGGTTTAGCTCGCCGCTGGGGCAGCGTATCACTCAGCTTGAACTGCAAGGGTTGGAAGATGGCGTGTTGTCCGCATTGAAAGCAGCGGCGCCTGCCTTGTTGGCAGACAAAGAGAGAATGCAGGCGGCGAGTCGCCTGGATGGGTTGATGCAGGCTACAGTGCTGGGATTGAAATTGCAGGAAAAAGCCATGCAGGCTAACCACATTGCCGTGGAAATTGCCGCGCACCCCAATGCCGCAGTGGACACTGCCGCACTGGAGGCTCAGTTGGAGGAGCATCGTGAGCCTTTGTTGCAACTGATGCAGCAGCAGACGTTGCTGTCCCTGGCGTTTACTTATCGTGATCTGCCGCTGGAAAAACTGGCCAGCTATGAAAGTTTCCTCTCCACTTCTGCGGCTCAGCGTTATCAGCAGGGTATCCAGACCGGTTTATTGGCGGGGGTGGATGGGGTGCTTCGGGATTGGGAATCCGGCGTACGGGATTATTACCAGACCGAAAAAGCGACGCCTTATGGGGTGGGGTATTCGCGGCGCTCGGTGCCAGCGAGATAAAAGACCCGCATCCAAAAGATTTTCACCACAGAGATTACAGGGTGCACTGAGATTGGAGCCTTCTTTTTCTCAGTGTGCTCTGTGATCTCTGTGGTAAATACCGCTTTAAAGAGGCTCAGCCTTAGCTGTCGGTGCCCTTCTCCAGCTCGGCTACCTGCTTCTCCAGTGCTTCCAGCTTTTCACGGGTGCGCATCAGTACTTGTTGCTGGATATCAAACTCTTCCCGCGTGATCAGATCCATCCGGCTAACGGTTTCTGCCAGCACGCTGCGAACATTGCGTTCCACTTCACTGCGCAGGCTGCCCAGGTCGGCAGGCAGGCGGCGGCTGATATCCGCCATCAGGCGGTCAATAATAGGCAGATCTGGCATGAAAACTCCGCGGTGGTCGTGGATAGGTAATGGCGTGCACAACGTCCTGGGGAGCCTCTGAATAACTCCTTGCATGCTCAGTCTTTCAGGCTGGTTCGCCCCCTCGGCAAAGGTAAAGAGGGGCGCGCTTTTGATGGCATGCTGGTTGCCTGTCGAAAAAGCGCAACAACGAGTGCGGGCCAGCCTGGAAGACCCGGAGGGCGTAGCCTGAAGCGCACATCTGCTGCGCCTTGTCTCTCGGAAAGGGAACCACCCTGACCATCGAGACAAGGCGCAACAGCTGCACGCTTCAGGCCGCGCTGAGTACGCAAGGAGTTATTCAGAGACTCCCTTGTAATCCGGACGGGATGGTAGCACGGTGAGTGACTTTGGGGCACAGCGTGGAGCCTGCATGGTGGTTTGCACCAAACTGGAACCCGCCCCAAAACGGTGCGCTATAATGGCGCGCTGCCACCGGCCTCAAAGGACGGTGGTGTTTGTAACCCCTTGAAATTGCATGATTTTCAAAAACTGGCATGGGTCGTGCACTTATTGGGTCAGAGCGTTCGAGCAAGCTGTGGATCGGGAACCATTTCGGGGCTCGAAGTGAAACGGACGTCACCGGACGCGGTGAAAGCTGAGGAGAATGAAATGAAACTGGTTACTGCCGTAATTAAGCCGTTCAAACTGGATGACGTGCGTGAAGCACTCTCCGAGATCGGCGTGCAGGGCATCACCGTTACCGAGGTGAAAGGCTTTGGACGCCAGAAAGGTCACACCGAGCTGTATCGGGGTGCCGAGTACGTTGTTGATTTCCTGCCTAAGGTAAAAATCGAGGTGGCCATCGCCGAGTCCTCTCTGGACCAGGTAATTGAAGCCATCGCGAAAGCCGCTAATACCGGCAAGATTGGTGACGGCAAGATCTTCGTTACCTCCCTTGAGCAGGCCATTCGTATCCGTACCGGCGAGACCGGCGAGGACGCGATTTAAGTTTTACCGTGTTTTGAAATCGACCCATGCCAGGGCTTGAAAAAACACGCTTCCATTTCCGGAGGGTTGCATTGTGGAAAATTCGACTTTTGAGTTGCAGTACGCACTAGATACTTTTTATTTTGTGGTCAGTGGTGCGCTGGTGATGTGGATGGCGGCAGGTTTCGCCATGCTGGAAGCCGGCCTTGTTCGCGCCAAGAACACCACTGAAATTCTTACCAAGAACGTAGCGTTGTTCGCTGTTGCCTGCACCATGTACATGATTTGCGGTTACGCCATCATGTACGGAGGAGACATCTTCCTTTCCGGTATTACCGGTGATGGTGTAGCGGATGAGTGGACCTACGCGCCTTCTGCTGATTTCTTCTTCCAGGTAGTGTTCGTTGCTACTGCCATGTCTATCGTGTCAGGTGCTGTTGCTGAGCGCATGAAGCTGTGGGCTTTCCTGGCATTTGCCGTTGTAATGACCGCTGTCATTTACCCGGTATCTGGTTCCTGGACTTGGGGTAACGGTGTAGCGGGTTCCTTTGGCGAGTGTGGCGTATTTGGCCTTTACACTCTGGGTACTCCCGGCGATACCTGTCCTGCAGACATGTCCTTTGTTCGCTGGAGTGACTTTGCTGGTTCCGGCATCGTGCACATGGCTGGTGCTGCTGCTGCCCTGGCTGGTGTTCTGCTGCTGGGCGCTCGTAAAGGCAAGTACGGTCCGAATGGTGAAGTACACGCTATCCCGGGTTCCAACCTGCCGCTGGCCGCTCTGGGTACCTTCATCCTGTGGATGGGCTGGTTTGGCTTCAACGGTGGTTCCGTATTGGCTACCTCCAACGTGGAAAATGCCAATGCTGTGGCGGTGGTCTTCATGAATACCAACGCTGCTGCCGCTGGTGGTGCGATTGCTGCCCTGATTGTTGCTCGTATCCTGTTCGGCAAGGCTGACCTGACCATGCTGCTGAACGGCGCGCTGGCTGGCCTGGTGGTGATTACCGCTGAGCCGTCTACCCCGACTGCCCTGCAGGCAACCCTGTTCGGTGCTCTGGGTGGTGTACTGGTGGTGTTCAGCATCCTGACTCTGGACAAGCTGAAGATCGATGATCCGGTGGGTGCCATCTCTGTTCACGGTGTGGCTGGCTTCCTGGGTCTGATGCTGGTACCGGTGACCAACGGCTACAAGGTTGTTGATGGTGTTGAGGAAGGCGCTGCGACTTACCTGGGTCAGTTGGCTGGTGCCGCTACCATCTTCGTCTGGGTATTCGTTGCCAGCCTGGTAGTGTGGGGCATCCTGAAAGTGGTAATGGGTATCCGCGTAAGCGAAGAAGAAGAGTACGAGGGTATGGATATCGCAGATTGCGGTATGGAAGCCTACCCGGAGTTTGTGAAGGGCTAAAAAAGACGCAACCAGCAACACGCGTCACGCAACATGAAAGCCCCGGCCACTTGGCCGGGGCTTTTTTTTGGTTCATCGCGGATTAGCGGAAAAGCAATATTCAGCCAGACAGCTGATGGGAAACCCGACTCGCCACAAGGGCAATACCGTGGGCGAGTGGACTTCAGCGTTTGGACGAACTGCTGCAACTGTGGGAGTGGACGTTCGGCCACGATGCGCGGTAGCGCCTGGCAGGGTATTTCGCGGCGGAACCGCCGCTCCCACAGGTGCAGAAGAAATTTTCCTGCGCTGAAGTCCTCTACCGCGCTGGTTGCCGAGATCGGGCACAGGATAAAGAGGGTGTTAATCTCCGTGGGCTCTGTGCCCCCTGTGCTATCATGCGCCCTTTCCCGTCAGCCAATGTAGCTACCATGACCGAACCGACCGTTATCCGCCTGCGCAAGAATGAAGAACGCCGTCTCAAGGCCGGCCACCTGTGGGTCTATGCCAACGAGATCGACACTCGTCAGACTCCACTCAAGGATCTGCCGGTAGGCGCGGCCTGCGTAGTGGAGGATAGCCGGGGCAAACCGCTGGGGCGCGCCTTGTTGAGCCCCCATTCCCTGATCGCTGCTCGCCTTTACAGTCGCGATGTGAAGCAGGAGCTGTCACGCAGTTTCTTCAAGAAGCGTATCGAGCAGGCGCTGTCCCTGCGCGAAACCCTGTTCGATTCCCCTTGCTACCGGTTGATCTTTGGTGAGGCCGATGGGTTGCCTGGGCTGGTGGTGGATCGTTTCCATGATGTGCTGGTGGTGCAGACCGGTTCTGGTGCCATGGAGTCCCATCTGGACGTTATCGTCAGTGCCCTGGATGCGGTGCTGAACCCTTCCCATATCATTGCCAAGAACGAAGCTGCTGCCCGCGAAATTGAAGGTATGGAGCGCTATACCCGTGCACTCAAGGGCGAGCTGCTGGATGAAATTTCTCTGACTGAAAATGGTGCCCATTTCACTGCGCCTCTGGCCGAAGGTCAGAAGACAGGCTGGTTCTACGACCACCGGGCTGCGCGGCAAAAAATGGCGGCGCTTGCCAAGGGCGCAAGGGTGCTGGATGTATTTTCCTACTGCGGCGGTTGGGGTGTGCAGGCGGCACTGGCGGGCGCGGAATCGGTGACCTGCGTGGATGCTTCCGAAACGGCGATCGGTTATGTGCACCGTAATGCCGAGCTCAACGGCGTAGGCGACAAGGTTGGCTCCATTCAGGGCGATGCTTTTGCGGCCATGAAGCAGCTGATCGCGGATGGCGAAAAGTATGATCTGGTGGTGCTGGATCCGCCGGCCTTCGTGAAGCGCAAGAAAGACTTCAAGAATGGCCTGGCGGGTTATCACGCTATCAACGAGTTGGCCATGCGACTGGTGAAGCCGGGCGGCTATCTGATCTCGGCGTCATGCTCCATGCATATGCCGGCGGATCGCTTGCTGGATGTGGTGCAGTCCAGCGCACGCCATATTGATCGCAGCTTGCAGGTGATCGGCTACGAAGGGCAGGGGCCGGATCATCCCGTGCACCCTGCGATCCCGGAGACGTCGTACTTGAAAAGCTGGTTCTGCCGGGTGAACTTCAGCCAATAGCTACGAGCTACGAGCTACGAGCTACGAGCTACGAGCTACGAGCTACGAGCTACGAGCTACGAGCTACGCCCGATTCGATAGAACGGCTCTGAAAAGTTCCCGGCGGTTGTTGAAGAACTGAAAATCCTTCCAGCTCGTTGAGTTCGGCGTAACCAGAAAACCTATGCACCTTGTAGGGGCTTATGCTCGCATGGTGATCCGAGCGACAGCGAGGAAAAAACTGCAGCTCGCGGCAAACTGTTTTCAGGAAGGAGTAAATGGAATTTACGCTGCTGTTTCTCGAACTTTTTCTGAAAGCCATGCGGTTGGGTTTTCCGTTGCTGGCCTTCTTTTTTCTGCTGATTACTTTATTCGGGCAATGGGTGGGGAGGCTGGAAGGCTGGTCACGTTTCGATGCGTTTTACTGGTCGTTCATTACCGCACTGACGGTGGGTTATGGAGACTTCCGTCCCTCCAGTCGCAAAAGCAAGGTGTTGGCCCTGGCGACTGCCACGGTGGGCATCATGTTCAGTGGGGTGTTTGTGGCGGTGACGGTAGCGGCTGCCACTGAGGCGTTCCATCGTTATATGCCGGGTTCTTCTGTTTAGTTGTCTGCACCCGGACAGGCTGACCAGAAAGGTTCAGCCTGAGGGGCAGGTAATCACTACTTCAACTTTTCCAGCATGGCGGCCATGCGAGTGCGCACGGCTTCAATGGCTTGATAGGGGCGAATCATCACTTTGAAATCGATGATCTTGCCGTCATCGTTCCAGGTGATCATGTCAACGCCATTCACTGCAATGTCGTCCAGCTCCAGCGCAAACTCCAGAACAGAGTGATTGCCTTCGCTGACTTCACGTACATAGTGAAAGCTGTCGTTCGCCAGCACATGCATGGCCGCCGTCAGGTAGGCCAGGGTGAGAGCCTTGCCTGCCTGAGGCGTGTGCACCAGAGGTGAGTGGAACACGGCCTCGTCAGCAATCAGCGCATTGAGCTGTTCCAGGTTCTTGTTCTTGACGACAGCATGCCATGCCGACAGACCAGTGTTACTGCCCATGATGCTCTCCCGAATGACTTAGCCCAGCAATGCTTTCTTGGCGGCGGCGTATTCTTCGGCCAGACGGGCAACAGCGTCGCCTGCACTCTGTACGGCCTCGATGGCGCCAATGCCCTGACCGCAGCCCCAGATGTCCTTCCAGGCTTTCTTGTCGGTGTTGCCGCCGGAGCCGAAGTTCATGGCAGAGGGATCGCTCTCCGGCAGGTTTTTCGGGTCCATGCCGGCGTTGACGATAGACGGTGCCAGGTAGTTGCCGTGTACGCCGGTGAACAGGTTGCTGTAGACGATGTCCTTGGCGCTGCTGTCCACAATCATCTGCTTGTAAGCCTGTTCGGCATTGGCCTCTTCGGTGGCGATGAACATGGAGCCGATATAGGCGAGGTCGGCGCCCATGGCCTGGGCAGCCAGCACGGAACGACCGTTGGCGATGGAGCCGGACAGGGCAATCGGGCCATCGAACCACTGACGCAATTCCTGAATCAGGGCGAAGGGGGATTGGGTGCCAGCATGGCCACCTGCCCCGGAGGCCACGGCGATGAGCCCGTCGGCACCTTTCTCGATGGCCTTGCGGCCGAAGAAGTTGTCGATGATGTCGTGCATCACGATACCGCCCCAGCCGTGTACTGCCTGGTTCACTTCTTCACGGGCTCCCAGCGAAGTAATGACCAGCGGTACCTTGTACTTTTCACACAGTTCCAGGTCTTTTTCGAGGCGATCATTGGAGCGATGAACAATCTGGTTAACCGCGAAAGGCGCGGCAGGTTGATCAGGATTTTCGCGATCCCACTTGGCCAGTTCTTCGGTGATCTGGTGCAGCCACTCGTCCAGCTGGGAGAGTGGGCGGGCGTTCAGTGAAGGGAAAGAGCCAATCACCCCGGCCTTGCACTGAGCCAGCACCAGATCCGGGTTGGAAATGATAAACATGGGGGAGCACATGACCGGCAAACGCAGCCGGGACGTAATGGATTCAGGCAAAGACATGATCGCGTTCCTCGTACTGGGGCCTCAAAGGGCAAATCATTTACGTTATAAATTTACACTGTATATTTTTCTGGTCAAGAGCACTTGATCGGCCCGTGAGCGAAATGGTCAATCGTCCAGATGGGGGGGCTGCACCTTCATGCCGGCATACAGGGTGCGCATGATTTTCTCGCGCAGGGTGGTGCCGTCCATGCCCCGCAGCCCGCTGGCCAGATCAAGCACCACGATGCCGTGCAGCGTAGCCCAGAACATATAGCCGATCAGTTGGGCATCTCCCTCCAGCAGGCCAGCGGCAATCATCTCTTCCACGTAATTGACCATGGCTTTCTGGGCGCGGGCGTTGGCAGCCACCAGTTCCGGGTATTGCTCCTCATCCTGCTGGGGGAGCGAGAAGATCAGCTGGTAGGCAGAGGGATAGGTTTTGGCGAAATCCACATAGGCATCACCTACGGCGCGGCCCTTGCTGCGGGCATCCGGCGCATTGGCCACCGCAGTTTCCAGCGCGGTAGAGAAACGGTTGAATGCGGCAGCGCGGACGGTGGCGAGGATCTCGTCCTTGTCACGGAAATAGCGATACGGCGTCATCGGGCTGACCCCGACCTCGCTGGCAATCTGCCGCATGGTCACGTTCTGCGGTCCACGATCAATGAACAGCTTGATCGCCGCTTCGCAGACAGACTCCCGGAACAGGGCAATTTCTTCTTCGGTTTTCGCTTTCTTGGCCACAAAGGGTTCCTGTCTATATCGAGCGTATACAGTGTAAATCAAAAAGATGGAGTGCGCTTCACAGGGGGGCAGAGAGGTGAGGTATCGCTTTTCGGAAAGGCTTTGGGGGATCGAAGGAGGCCGTTGAGCAAGGTTTAGTGCCTTGTTTCTTGGTGTGTTTAGCGTGGGATGTGGCATTTGGGCACGAAACTTGAAAGAGTTTCGGGACTCAACAAGCGCAGAAAATAGCCAAGGATCTACCGTGCCACTTCCCCCTGATTTTATGCATGCCCGAGTCGATTCCGTCCGTAGCCGTCTCAACGTTCAGGTGTGCAGCCTCTATCAAGCTGATGTCGTCAGTCAGACGCTGCAGATCGTTGCTACCAGTGGCCTGAATCAGAGTGTACTGGGGGCGTCGCTGGCATTCTCCCAGGGCCTGACCGGAAAGGTGGCCCGCTCGCGGGCTCCGGTCGTGGCACGGGATATTCAGGCCCATGAGGATTATTTTCACATTGCCGGTTCCGACGAGGAGCGCTTCCAGAGTTATCTGGGAATCCCGCTGGAATACGACAGCGTGCTTTACGGTGTATTGGTAGTGCAGACAGAAGCCAAAAAAACGTTCTTCCTGAAGGACATCCGTGAACTGCACAGCGCAGGGCGGGATTTGCTGGATGCGTTGAAACTGAGCGTGCGGCAGGTGGGTTAGGGCAGTTGCAAGGTACAAGTTTCAAGTTGCAACGCGGACCAGCTTTGTGATTAGGCAACGCGGACACGGTTTTTGATTAGGCAATGCCTTGCCCGCGGATCTCGGTTCGGCGCGGATTCAAACCTTGAATAAACCGAGGCCTGGTTCGCGCCTTGCAACTTGTATCTTGAAACTTGCTTCTCAGCTCGCCAACCAGCTCAACGCATCTTTCTGCTCTGCCCACTCAAACACTCTCACCTCCCCCGGAATAATCGCACTGGCCTGGCCGACCAGTTTGGCGATCCAGTCGTGGCTGGTGACCACTGCAATCTTGTGCCAGCTCAGCGGATGGCGCAGGCCCACCAGAGCATCCTGCAGCATGGCGCCGGCAGAGAAGGATTCGAAGGTGGGGCCCAGTTCATACAGAAAACTGATCTGGTTGTGGTCGCTAAGGGCGGCTTCGATGGCAGGAATCAACACCTGCTTGTAATCGGATGCGGTGAGTTCGCCGTGGCCACTAACGCCAACGGTGTCTTCTGGCAGGTTGTCGATAAGTTCCAGCATGGTTGCCTCCTTTCCCTGGGGCCATTGCAGATTTCTTCATCATGCCATGCATGCCGTTATCGGCAAGGCTTCTTATTTGTCGGTTCCACTGTGGGGTTGTGGCAGGCCGTCACCCTGCAGCGTTTCCAGGAACAGGTGAATGTCGTCCGGGGTCACCTGTTGCCACTGGCGCTTGGCGAGCACCTCAGCGACTTCCTCAGACCACTCCAGCCAGGTCTCTGCCAAACGGATGCCTCGCTTGAGTGTGAGGAAAACGCCCATGAATTTTTCCAGCACGGTTGGCGGCAGGGACTCGAACACCGCCCGTTTCCGGTACAGATACTCAAGTGTATCCCGGTAATGCGCCTGTAGCTGCGTCAGCTCGGCGGCCAATACGTCCGGGTTCTGCAAATGTACTGCGGAAAGCTTGACCATAAAGCCGTCGTTAATGCGTGGAATCGGCAGTGGCTTGGCCAGCCAGGCCTGCATCGCCTGCCAGCCTGCCTGATTCAGCTGGTAGACCTTGCGAGGGGGGCGAGGGGCATTCTCCACCGTTTCGCAATCCAGCAGACCCTCCTCGTGGAGCTTGCCCAGATCCCGATAAATCTGCTGAAAGCTGGCATTCCACAAGTAACCGTAAGTGTGCTGAAAGCCTTTGACGATATCGTAGCCAGCGGCTCCGCCGCTCCCCAGATACACCAGTAAAACGTGACGCAAGGACATGGCATTCCCCTCCTGTGTGACAGCGTACGTATAATTAAACTTGATTAATACTCAACATGTTGAGTATTTTTGAGGCAGGGCGTATTCTGGCCAAAAAATACACAACGGAGGTCATCATGGAAGTGACAACCCACACCGAAGCGGTCGGGCAGGAAGGGTATCGGAGGTTAGAGAACCCGTTGATCGTGGGGCGGGGCAAACTCAGCGATCCGCGAGCGAATGCCGCCTGGGCCGAGTCCATGCTGCATTGGCATTACCAGGGTGACCCGTTGGCGGAAACGGTTGCCTTGCGCCTGCGGGAACAGGGTGCGGCACTGGGACAGCCTGCGGCCGCGGTCAGACTGTTGGCCAGGCAAGGGGATACGGCATGCCGACGTTTTCTGGAAGATATGGAGGCCGTGCCTGAGTGGGTGGACTTTGAGGTGATGCGCTGTGGTGGAGCCATGATACAGCGACACTTTCCGCACATGATTCTGGCGCTGACGTATGGTGTCTTGCCGCTAACTTTTGGGCACCCGGATGCCGCGGCCATTTTTGTAGGCACCGGGCGTCTGGAGGCCAACGTGACCCGCCGATTGAACGAATCCGCAGCCCTGTTTTTCAAGGTGAGTGATAGTGATGCCCTGGCACCCGGCGGCAGGGTATGGGAGACATGCCTGCATGTGCGGCTGGTGCATGCGCTGGTGCGCATGCGGTGTCTGGAACAGGGCTGGGATGTGCAGGCACAGGGAATGCCGGTGAGTCAGCTGGCCACGGCCGCAGGCCCAGCGTTCTTCGGGGCCCAGATGCTGGATTGCATGCGATTGCTGGGTGCCCGAATCAGTGAAGAGGAGGCAGCCGGGCATCGTCTGGTATGGCGCTATACGACCCGATTGATGGGAGTGCCGGAAACATTACTGGGACGATCTCAGCAAGAGCAGGACGATTTCGATGCGGCATTGATGAGCCAGTTTTTTGCCCCGGACGATAATGCCAGAACGGTGATGGCGGCGTTATTGAAGGGGTTGAGCAACCAGCGCCCGACCTCACGATTACCTCGTCACCTGCATGCCGCACTGTTTCGTTATCTATTGGGCGATGAGGAGGCCAATGCATTCGGCATCCCGTCGGGTCGTGACGGGAAGCGGGTGCTGTCCGTGCTTCGTAGTGGCTTGTCAGGGTATGCAGGCTTGCAACGCGTGCCCGGTATGCCCGCGGGGTTGCGTTGGCTGGGCAAGGTAATGCTGTCCCGGTTGAGTGGCGAAGGGTTGGTCAGTCCGGCGTCGGCGGGCACGGCGCATTAGCCGGATAACGGTACCGTTACTACAGGGAATAACATGAAAAAAATCACCCTCATCCTGCGGCAGTTCATCCTGGTCACGTTGCTGTGTTTTCTGGCCCCCCGGCTTATGGCCAACACACTCTGCGTTTTCAGTTTGATCGGCGCCCAGGGCGATTTATGGGAACAGATGCAAGGGTATCGTGTTGCGGCCGCCAGCTGGGGGGAGACGGTTTCCCTCAAAGTCTTCACTGATGAACGAGTGGCAGCAGAGGATTTCAAGGCCGGCTTCTGCGATGGGTTGATGATGACAGGCATCCGGGCCCGCCAGTTCGTGCCCTTTACGGGCAGCATCGATGCCATTGGCGGGATGGATTCCTATGCGGCGTTGCAGACATTGATCGAACTGCTGGCCCATCCGAAGCTGGCAGAAAGCCAGCGGCACGGAGCCTATGAAACTGCCGGCATTCTGCCGCTGGGTGCGGCGTATCTGTTTATCAACGACCGCACCATCAACAGCGTAGAAAAAATGGCGGGCCATAGCATGGCGGTGTTTGACAACGACCCTGCCCAGTCGCTGATGGCAGAGCACATCGGGGTGAGGCCGGAGCTGTCGGATATCAGTAATTTTTCATCGAAATTCAACAACGGTGTGGTGGATGTGATCGCGGCACCGGCGGTGGCCTATCGTCCCCTGGAGCTTTATCGCGGGGTAGGGGCAAAAGGCATTGTGGTCAAGATGGCCACCGCACAGCTCACCATGCAACTGGTGCTGCGCCATGAGCATTTCTCAGACGACTTTATGGCGCGTTCGCGGCGCTATTTTTCTGATCAGTTTGCGTCGGCAATGAAAGTGGTCCGTGCGGCAGAAGATGAACTGCTGTTCTTCTATCCCCCTCCTGACAAGGACCGGGAGCGTTATACCGAAATGATGAATGGGGCGCGTCTGTTCCTGATTGAGTCCGGTGTATACGACAAGGACATGATGGGGTGGATGAAAAAAGTTCGCTGCAAGGTCGATCCAGTCCGTGCGGAGTGTGGTAACGGGAGGCCCTGGTGATGCATAAGCTGCGAATGCTGATGGTGGTTTTGTTGTCGAGTTTCTCCCTTGTCGGGTATGGCGATAACGCCTCCACACAAAGCCCTGCGGATTTTGTGAAGGCGTATGAAACGGTGTTGAGGCAGCAGGATAATGGGCTATTGGCCAGCATGCTGGCGGATGATGTGACGGTGCAGGTCACCCTGTTGATGGCGGATGAGGAGCCGATGCTGATATCGCTGACCCGCGATGAATTTCTGCAGCAGCAGCGAGCATTATGGTTGTTCGCTTCTGTGCATGAATTTCACTTCGACAAGCCCGTGGTGCGCAAGGTTGCCAATGAAGGAGGCCGTACGCGCTGGCAGGTCACGGTTGAGCAACAGGAGCGCTACGAGCTGTTCCGCAGTAGCCTGAATCGCGAGAACCGCATCGCTCTGGTTCTGGAGCAGCGCGATGACGCGCTTCTCATTAAGGAGATACACACACAAAGCCGGGAGTGGTGAGTGGTTTTGTACGGCTGGGCAGAGCGCGATGCTCTGGTTATCATGCCGATACTGCTGATCTGGATAATCACCTGTGGCAAGAATACTGATAGTTGATGACGAACCCCGCATTGCGGAACCACTGATGTATGCGCTGGAGCGAGAGCATTTTTCGGTAAGCCATGTGGCGCTGGGCGAAGATGCACTTTCCCGGTTGGGCAGTGAAAAAGTGGATCTGGTGGTATTGGATGTGGGGCTGCCGGATATCAACGGCTTTGAGGTGCTAAAGCGCCTGCGTCAGACCAGTGAGGTGCCGGTGCTGTTTCTGACCGCGCGGCAGGAAGAGGTGGATCGTATTCTCGGCCTTGAGCTGGGTGGTGATGACTATGTCACCAAGCCCTTCAGCCCCCGCGAAGTGGTGGCGCGGATTCGGGCGATTCTCAAGCGTCTGGCGCCTCGGGAGCAGGATTCGCTCTGGCAGCTGGATGAGGCAGGCGCGCAGATTCTCTGCAAGGGGCAGGCGTTGTCACTGACCCGTTCCGAATACCGGATTCTGGCTGCCATGATTCAGCATCCGGGGCAGGTGTTCAGTCGTGCGCATCTTCTGGATATCTGCGACAGCGACGAAGACAGCTTTGAACGGAGCGTGGACACGCACATCAAAACCCTGCGAGCCAAGCTCAAACCCTTGCAAGCCGATGCCTTGATCGCCACCCGCCGGGGTATCGGCTACTACCTGGAAAACCCGTGAAGCTCGGTCAGAGTCTGCTGCTGTTTTATTTTCTGATTCTTGGTTTGCTGGGCTGGTTCGTACTGGACATGGTATTCAGTCAGGCCAAGCCGCTGGTGCGTCAGTCGGCGGAAGAAACCCTGGTGGATGCTGCCAACCTGCTGGCGGAAATGGTGGCAGTGGATGCGCACAATGGCCAGGTGGTGATTACCCCGCAGCTGCGTGAAGCCTTGCAGCGCTATGCGGCACGCACACCAGATGCCGAAATCTGGGGAATGAAGAAGGGTGGCATTCACACTCATGTCTATATCACCGGCCCCGATGGAGTGGTGTTGTTTGATTCTCAGGGGCGTGACGAAGGCGAAGATTTTTCTCGCTGGAACGATGTCTATCTGACCCTTCAGGGCGGCTATGGAGCGCGAACTACGCGCAACGATCCTGCCGACCCCTCTACCTCCGTTATGTATGTGGCCGCACCGATTCGGGATGACGGCAGCCTTATCGGCGTGATCAGTCTGGGTAAGCCGGGCCGCTCCATTGAACCCTTCGTGCAGCGCGCAGAACGTCACTTGATGTTGTATGGCGGTGGTGTGCTGTTGTTCTGTCTGGTATTGGGCGGCCTGCTGGCCTGGTGGTTGAGTCGCCGGGTGAATCGGCTGCGCCGTTATGCCGAAGCCGTGGCCAGCGGTGAGCGTGCTGCGCCACCGAATTTTCATGGTCGCGATGAGATCCGTGCGCTGGCCGATGCGGTGACGGCCATGCGCCGCAGGCTGGAAGATCGGGCGCGTCTGGAAGACAACGTGACCTTGTTGACCCATGAAATGAAAAGTCCGTTGGCGGCGATACGGGGCGCAGGGGAAATTCTGGCCGAGGAAATCCACGAGCCTGCCCTGCAGCGCTTCACGGATAATGTGGTCCATGAAAGTGTGCGGCTCAGTGAGCTGCTGGACCGGTTGCTGGCCATGGCCAGGCTGGAAAAGCTGGAAAGCCTGCCGGCACAAAAAATGCCGCTGGAAATGGCAGCGATGGTGTCGGAATGGCAAGCAAGCCGCTATTCGCTGTTGCAGGAAAAGTCGCTCAGGGTCGAGGTAAGTGGCGAAGACGAGACGTTGCTGGCGGAACCGGAAACGCTAAAGCTGGCGTTATTCAATCTGCTTGATAATGCGCTGCGCTTTGCTGCCCGGGAAACGGTGTTGACGGTTGCCGTCACGCCCCCATCGCTTTGCGTCATCAATACCGGGCCGCTGATCCCGGATTATGCCTTGCCCCGCGTCACAGAACGTTTTTATTCCCTTGCTGCACCAGAAGCAGAAAAAAGCTCTGGCCTTGGCTTGGCCATGGTGGAAGAAATTGCCAGCCTGCATGGCGGCACACTGCAGGTAGAAAACACCGGTGACGGGGTGGCGGTGACCCTCAATCTGCCAGCATAGCTGTGGGGAGCTGCGGTCGCCTCAGTGACGAGTCACGAGCAGCGAGTTTCGAAATTCAAAATCCTGAAGTCTGTTTTGGTTGAAGGTTTTCGCGACTCGAAACGCGTTACCCGAAACTGGCTTTCCCCACACAATCCCCACACAACCCTCCCATTGCCTCGTCATCCTTTCCCCATTAACCAAGGGGAGAGGACCCATGCGAAACAATCTTTTTCTGAAAATGCTGACCATTGCCGGCTTGATGCTGGTGTTAGTCATCCCGTTGATGATGATCCAGGGTAAGGTGAGCGACAGAAGCAATGAGGCCTGGCGGGTAAAGCATGAGATTGCACGTCAGGTTAGTGGTGAGCAGCAAATCAGTGGTCCGATGCTGGTTGTGCCACGTGTGCGTCGTTATCTGGCAGAAAAGTCAGATTGCGATGCATCAAAAGACTGCCGTATCGAACGGCACCGGCAGGTGTTGGAAAGTGCGATTCCAGACACGCTGAGCGTGGATGGCGAATTGCAAACACATATGCGTTATCGCGGGATTTATGGCACGCCTGTGTACCGCAGCCTGTTGCAACTGGAGGCGGTATTTCCGGCCAGCTGGCAGCGTGTGACGCAACCGGAACAGGTTGCCTCTTCACAGGCTCCGCTGCTGGTGATGCAGATTGCGGACTTGCGCGGTTTGGTGGAACGTCCACAAATTTTTGTGAACGATGTGCCTCAGCCTCTGGTGGAAACGGAGCAGCTTCCCTCCGGCCTTGGTGATAGCGCAGTTGCAGTGAAGTTGCCCAAGGATATTCAGGGTGCATTTACGGTAAAGGTGCGCCTTAACCTGAATGGCACAGAGTCGCTGTCTGCCTTGCCGTTGGCGAAAGAAACCCGAATGGCTCTGCGGGCAGATTGGCCTCACCCGAGTTTTGAAGGTCTGGTGCTGCCAGTTGAGAGAGAGGTGAATGCCGAAGGCTTCACAAGCCAGTGGCGTACTAACAGCCTGGCGGCAGCAAGCGCGATCCACTGCGCTCAGGGTGATGGTTTGTGTAACGAGCAAGATCAGTCGCTACGTGTGCGCCTAGTACAACCCGTCACCGGCTTGCTCTCCAGCGAGCGGGCGTTGAAGTACAGCTTTCTGATTGTCGGGCTCGCGTTCGCGGCGTTCTTCCTGTTCGAAGTGCTGCGCCGGTACCCGCTGCATGCCATGCAGTACTTGCTGGTGGGGCTGGCGCTGGCCATGTTTTATCTGCTGCTGGTGGCACTTAGCGAGCATATCGATTTTGCCTGGGCTTATCTCGCGGCGGCGTTGTCCTGCTGTGCGCTGATCGGTGTGTATCTGATGGCGGTGATGCGCTCGCCAGCGTCGGGCTGGGGATTTGCCGGCAGTTTGTTGCTGGTGCAAGGATTGATCTACGGCATTCTGATGGCGGAAGACTATGCGTTGCTGCTGGGAGCCTTGCTACTGTTCGCTGCCCTGTCTGCGGTCATGCTGGTTACCCGGAAACTGGATTGGTACGGGTTTGCTGCGGCAGGCCGGGCCAACCTGAAAGCGTCGGTCAGCAGCGAGGCAGGCTCATGAAAAAGGCCGCGCGGGTGAAATTGCATGGCTTGGTGATGCAGGCTCGTCAGCATCCTTCGCAACGCACTCTGCTGCTGAGCCAGGCCTTGCGCCTGGCTCAGCAGGCATTGGCTCGGGATGCCAATGATCGCGATGCCATGCGGGGCCTGGGGTTGTCGTGGTGGTATCTGGGGGCTCGCCGAAGGGGGCGGGCGTTGCTGAAGGCTTGCCGAACGCCGTTAACGTAAAGCCTGACGGCGGGTGACGCCAATGTGCGGTTCTATGGCGACAGCCTGGCTGTGGCTTCTGTGGTGAGATCATGAAAGGAGGTTTCGACTTGGCCTGGCTCATCGCGGCGGAACCGCACTCCCACAGCGTTGTTGCCAGCGATTAACCTTTGGTGTTCCAGCTCTCTCTCGTTTCGTCAGTCCATATTCGCACAGAAAGGCTATTTCGCAGTCGCACTCGGAGGGTATAGCAAACACCCGCTCCCACGGTGAGTGGACATCAGCGTCTGGGCGAGCTGCTGCATCTGTGGGAGCGGCGGTTCCGCCGCGAAATACCTTGCCAGGCGCTACCGCGCATCGTGGCCGAACGTCCACTCCCACAACACCCTCAAACCCCTGCCGGTCACTGAACGGCAGGGAGGCTTTGCCAGCGACGCTCCTACGGAAAGGGGGATTAAATCAGGCTTTCCCGGAAATCCGCGATGAACCAAAAAAAAACCGACCACGTTGGGGGGTCGGTTAAACGAGGGTGATGCAGATAACGATCAAAAAAAGCAAAAAGTGGCTGGGGAGGCGGAAGACTAGTCGTTCCAGCTATCCACCTTGCCGGAGCAGACCCAATCCTTGGAGGCATCGGTGACGCCAATCCAGCGATAGCGGTGTTCTCCGCTCGCCTTGTAGGTGCTCCAGCTCTTGGTGTCGCCGGCAGCAATACCTGATGCACCGCAGTCCGCATTGCCTGTGTTTCTTTCATTGCAGAAGCGGGCATAGATGCGGTGATCGCAAACATTGCGATAGGTGACGATGAACTTGCCCTCGGTGTAGGTGCTCCACTTGCTGTCCGCGACCACCATGCAGGGAGAGCCTGTCGGGGTGCGTCCATCCCAGCAGCTATCCGCATCGATAGAGGAGTCGTAATCGGCAACAGCAAGCGGTGAACACAGCAACACAACCAGTGCTATTGCCCCCTTCATCACGCCTCCCGTGCTCCGATATTCCCGATTGGCTCAGGGTAGCGAAATCGTTTGGCATCCGCGTCACCCAAATAGGGTATGCGCGAAAGGTTTCGGGAGCGTTAGTGGGTGGCGTAGGCCCGCAGGAACATTTCCACAGCTTGCTCTACATGAGGTTGCGATTCAGCGGAGGTCATGGGGTCACGGTAACCAATCATGGTGCGCATGTGCTCGCAGCCTTGCAGCAAGGCGAAGAAATTTTCCGAGCCGCGCTTGGGGTCTGGTACGTCCAGTAATCCTGCCTGATTGGCGTTGCGGATCAGGTTCTCCATGGCGGTGAGGGTACGTTGTGGCCCGGCCTCGAAGAACAGGCGCGACATTTCCGGGTCCTGCGTCGCCATGGTGCACATCAGCCGTTCCAGGGCGATCACTTCCTCGCTGTTGATCAGCCCGGAGAAAGCCAGTCCGATGCGGGTGAGGGTGGCGCGGATGGGCTGCTCAGGGTCCAGGGCGAAGATCGGTTCGGGCAAGGTGTTATGGCATTTTGCTTCTACAGCGGACGAGAACAGGGTCTCCTTGTCGCTGAAGTGGCCGTAAACCGTGAGTTTCGAGACCCCGGCCTTCTTGGCAACGGCGTCCATGCTGGTGCCGCTGAAGCCGCAAGACAGGAACAGCTGCTTGGCCGCATCGAGGATGGCGGTGCGCTTGGCGGGATCTTTCGGTCGGCCCCGGTTGGCCGTGGAGACATTGGCTGACATAATTTCAATACTGGACGGTTCAGTTTAGTAAAATTACTATACCGGTGAGTATAGCATACCGGCAAGCAGCCGGAGACGAGGGGAGTGCCATGTTGCGTTACGCGGTTATTCCGGCCCTGATGGCCGGTTTACTTGGTCTGCAGGGATGTTCTGATCCGGATCAGGAGCATCAGGAAGCGCCCAGGCCGGCGCTGGTGACACAGCCGCTGTCCTCCGGTGCCAGCCAGGATGTGTTCCCGGGTGAGGTGCGTGCCCGCTATGAGCCGGAGCTGGGTTTCCGCATTGGCGGCAAGATCAGCCAGCGTCTGGTGGACGTGGGCGATCGCGTCAGCGAGGGCGCAACGTTGGCACGTCTGGATACCGATGACGTTCGTCTCCAGCTGGATGCGGCACGCGCCCAGTTCGCGTCAGCCCAGGCCGATCACAAACTGGCCAAGAGCGAGCTGGAGCGTTACCGCGAATTGCAGGAACGACAGGTGATCAGCCGTTCCCAGTTTGATGCTGTAGAAAGCCGCTTTGACGCCAGTGCTGCGCAGTTGCGCCAGGCGGGTGCCAACCTGAAGGTGGCCCGCAACCAGGCAGATTATGCTGCGCTCAAGGCCCCTCAGGCTGGTGTTGTGGCGCAACGTCTGGCGGAAGCGGGTCAGGTTGTGTCTCCCGGCCAGCCGGTTTTTGTGTTGGCCGTGGATGGTGATCGCGAAGTGCGAATCGATCTGCCGGAACAGGATGTGGGGCGCTTTACCATTGGCATGCCGGTTGCGATCGAATTGTGGTCCCGTCCGGGGCAGTTATTTACCGGTAAATTGCGCGAGCTGTCACCTGCTGCCGACCCCCGTTCGCGCACCTTTGAAGCCCGTGTGGCGTTTGACAATGACGCGGTGGGCGCTGAGTTGGGTCAGTCTGCACGGGTATTCGCCCAGGCGGCCACCAGCGAAACCTTGAGCATTCCCCTCTCGGCTCTCACTGCAGAGCAGGAAGAAACCTACGTGTGGGTGGTAGACCCGGCGAGCGCTACCTTGAAGAAAACGCCGGTGGAAGTCGGTCCCTACCAGGAACAGGTGGTGCCCGTGTTGGCCGGTTTGCGCGCCAGCGACTGGGTGGTGGCAGCAGGAACGCATCTACTGCGCGAAGGCCAGCCGGTGATTCCGGTGGATCGCAGTAACCGCCAGGTAGAACTGACCCAGGTTCCCATGGATGTGGCCACCGAGGCGAAACGCCCCGTTGAGGCTCCCGCCGAGCAGCCTGAATAAGGAGCGCCGCCATGTCTTTCAATCTGTCCGAATGGGCGCTGAAGAACCGGGCGCTGGTGCTCTACGCCATGATTCTGCTCGGTGCCATGGGGGCGATCTCCTACGCTAATCTGGGGCAAAGTGAAGATCCGCCGTTCACCTTCAAGGTGATGACCATCAATACTCTGTGGCCCGGTGCCAGTGCTGAGGATGTTTCCCGGCAGATCACCGAGCGCATCGAAAAGAAATTGATGGAAACCGGTGACTTCGAGCACATTCAATCCTATTCACGGCCGGGCCAATCACTGGTCATGTTTATGGCCCGTGATGAAATGCGCTCGGCCGAAATCGGTGAGCTCTGGTATCAGGTGCGCAAGAAAGTGGGGGACATTCGCCATACCCTGCCTCGTGATGCACTCGGTCCTTTCTTCAATGATGAATTTGGTACCACCTTCGGCAATATTTATGCGCTAAGTGGCCAAGGGTTTGACTACGCCATCATGAAAGATTACGCCGACCGCCTGCAACTGGCGCTGCAACGGGTGCAGGATGTGGGCAAGGTGGAGTTGATCGGGCTGCAAGACGAAAAAATCTGGATCGAAATTTCCAATACCAAGCTGGCTTCACTGGGCATCCCCCTGGTGACCGTGCAGCAGGCGCTGGAATCCCAGAATGCGGTAGCCGATGCCGGTTTTTTTGAAACACCAACGGACCGGGTGCGCCTGCGGGTGTCGGGTGAATTCAACAGCGTAGATGACATTCGCAGTTTTCCGATCCAGGTGGAAAACCGCACCCTGCGGCTGGATGACATTGCCAATGTGTTCCGCGGTTTCAGTGATCCGCAACAACCGCGTATGCGCTTCATGGGTGAAGATGCCATTGGCATTGCGGTCTCCATGAAAGAAGGCGGTGACATTCTCAAACTGGGTGAAAACCTGGACAAGGCCTTTACCGAATTACAGAAAAGTCTGCCGGTGGGCATGGAGCTGCGTAAGGTATCTGACCAGCCGGCAGCGGTAGAAGCTGGCGTGGGCGAATTTGTTAAGGTACTCATGGAGGCGCTGGTCATCGTGCTGCTGGTGAGCTTCTTCTCCCTGGGTTGGCGCACCGGCATGGTGGTGGCATTGTCGATTCCGCTAGTGCTGGCCATGACCTTTGCGGCCATGAAATATTTCGATATTGGCCTGCACAAGATTTCCCTCGGTGCCTTGGTACTGGCGCTGGGGCTGATGGTGGATGATGCCATCATTGCCGTGGAAATGATGGCCATCAAGATGGAGCAGGGCTTCAGCCGTCTCAAGGCGGCGGGTTTCGCCTGGACCAGCACCGCCTTTCCCATGCTCACGGGTACCTTGATCACTGCAGCCGGCTTTTTGCCTATCGCTACTGCGGAATCCAGCACCGGTGAATACACTCGATCCATTTTCCAGGTAGTCACTATTTCGTTGCTGGCGTCGTGGGTAGCGGCGGTGGTCTTCGTCCCCTATCTCGGTGACAAGCTGTTGCCGTCGCTGGCTCGCCGCAATGATGAAGGTGAAGTGCACGACCCTTACGAAAAACCGTTCTACCAGAAAGTGCGTCGTTGGGTGGAATGGTGCGTACGTTATCGCAAGACGGTAATCGCCCTGACGGTGGGGATCTTCATCTTTTCCGTGTTTCTTTTCCGCTTTGTGCCACAGCAATTCTTCCCGGCCTCAGGTCGCCTGGAATTGATCGTGGACATGAAACTGGAAGAAGGCGCGTCGCTGACCGCGACCCAGGAACTGGCCATGCGGCTTGAAGAGCATCTGGAAGAAAATCCACTGATCGAAAGTTATGTCGGCTACATGGGTAGCGGTACCCCGCGTTTCTATCTCTCACTGGATCAGAAGCTGCCGGCTGCCTCTCAAGCGCAGTTCGTGATTCTGGCGCGCAATGTGGAAGAACGAGAGGAAATTCGTAGTTGGTTGATTGATCTCACCAATAAAGAATTCCCCACTGTGCGCACCCGGGTATCGCGTCTGGAAAACGGGCCGCCGGTGGGGTATCCGCTGCAGTTCCGCGTTTCCGGCGAACACATTCCAGAAGTGCGAGCGTTGGCCCGCCGGGTAGCCGAGAAAGTGCGCGCCAACCCTCATGCCATGAATGTGCATCTGGATTGGGAAGAGCCCAGCAAAGTGATTCGCCTCAATATTGATCAAAACCGGGCGAGGGCACTGGGAATTTCCACGGCAGATTTGTCGGTGGCGCTACAGGCCAGCATTTCCGGTGTGGCGGTGAGTCAGTACCGGGAAGATAACGAACTGATCAACGTGGAAGTACGCGGTGACCGCCACGAACGTCAAGCATTGGGCTTGCTGGGTAACCTGGCCGTGCAGACCGAGAATGGCCGGGTGCCGCTGAACCAGATTGCTACCCTGGAGTATGGTTTCGAGGAAGGCATCATCTGGCATCGTGATCGTTTGCCAACGGTAACCATTCGTGCGGATATTTCGGATGAGGCGCTGCCTGCCACGCTGGTGAATCAGATCATGCCGACACTGGCAGACGTTCAGGCAGACTTGCCGCCGGGCTATCTGCTGGAAGTGGGCGGTACAGTGGAAGAATCCGCCCGTGGCCAGAAATCCGTGAATGCCGGGATGCCGCTGTTTGTGTTGGTGGTGATTACCTTGCTGATGCTGCAGCTACGCAGTATGCCGCTGTCGTTGATGGTGTTCGTGACCGCGCCGCTGGGCTTGATCGGTGTCACCTTGTTCCTGCTGCTGTTCCAGAAGCCCTTCGGGTTTGTGGCCATGCTGGGCACCATTGCCCTGGCGGGCATGATCATGCGAAATGCGGTGATTCTGGTGGATCAGATTGGCCAGGATATGGAGCAAGGTCTCACTGCATGGGATGCGATCATCGAATCCACCGTGCGTCGCTTCCGTCCCATCGTACTCACGGCGCTCACCGCCGTGCTGGCCATGATTCCACTGTCGCGCAGTGTGTTCTTCGGTCCCATGGCGGTAGCGATCATGGGCGGCTTGATCGTTGCCACCGCCCTGACCTTACTGTTCCTGCCCGCGCTCTACGCGGCCTGGTTCCGGGTGAAGGAAGAGCACGCACCCACCTCCTGACAAACGCAGAGTCTGCCGGAACCCTCCGGCCTTCCCCTTGCCCCGGCCTCTTTGCCGGGGCTTTTTTTTGCTTATCGCGGCGGAGCCGCCGCGAAAAGATAGCAGGAGCACAGCTTGCCTGGCCGATCCGAGTGAAGCGTTTCGAGTTATGAGTAACGAGTTTCGAAAACCAAGAACCCATGAAACCGTGCACCGGGTTTTGCCTTTCGCAACTCGAAACTCGTCACTCGTATCTGGCTTTCAATCTCGCCCAGGCAAGCTGGGCTCATGCAGAGGGGGCTACAGGGTCATAAAATCCGCAAACGGACCGGTAATTTCATAGGTAATTCCAAAGCCATTACCCCCACCAAACAGATCACTGCCGCGCTGGGAACTGAAATACAACCGGGTGCCATCCGGGCTGAATGCGGGGCCGGTGATTTCGGAATCATCCTGGCCGGTGACCTGAATTAACGGTGCCACCTCGCCTTGTTTATCAATGACGACAATCTGCATATCGCCACCGTCTTCTGCCACCAGTACATCGCCACCGCCAGACACGGTGAGATTGTCCACGCCGGTGAGGATCGGATTGGCGGCGGTAGCGGCATCGTAAATCACCGTCAGCTGGTTCAGGTTGGTGTCCAGCTGCCAGACCTTGTTATCGCCTTTTGTAGTGAAGTACACCTGGCCGTGGCTGTACCAGCAGCCCTCGCCGCCATCGAAGGCGGTGCTTTGAGGTAATTGTTCACGAGTCGGGGTTTGCAGCAGACGCGGGTTGGGGTTGGGGACATCCAGCCAGCTCACATAGCCCTGTTCGTCCACGGCGGCGGCTTGCAGGACGCCTTCATCCAGATTCAGCGAGCCGTCCTGGTTGACGCCCGCGGGGATGAATCGGTAGAAGCGGCCATCGCCTTCATCTTCAGTGAGGTAGACCATATTGAAGACCGGGTCGACGGCGGCGGCCTCATGTTTGAAGTAACCCAGTCCGCGGCGCAATTGTGCCGCTTTTTGGCCGAGGGGATCGCACTCATAGACCCGGCCGAAATCGGTTTCTTCACAGGATAACCAGGTATGCCATGGCGTCAGGCCGCCGGCGCAGTTCAGGTTGGTGCCGCCAAGAATGCGGTAGGCATCATTCACTGAACCATCCGCATGAAAACGAATGGCACCGGCGCCGCCCCCCAGCAGACTGATCGTCTCACTGTTGGAAACATACACCCAGCCGCCATCGTCCGTGGCAAAGGTGGCGCCACCGTCCGGGTAGCTGTGCCAGTGGTAACGAGTGCGGTTCCAGAAGCTGCGGCGTACGCGTTGGCCGGCGGCCGCCACGATACGGGAAGAGAACCCTTGAGGAAGACGAATGCCATTGCTGTCGGGTGCCTGCAGAGGGCCCACCTCGGTGAGAGTACGGGCGGAAAGTGGCTGGCTGATGGCCAGCAGACTGGGGCCCACGGCCAATACCGCGAGGCCACGGGAGCCCTGTTTCAGCAGGTCACGACGGGATAGCGTTGTCTTCTGGGACATTTTCCCTTCCTCCATGAAGTGATCAAAGTGGTCAAGTTGGCGGCAGGGTACCGATCAAATGCGACAAAAAAGGTGACGTGGTGCATGGCATAACGCCATCAGGCATGACGCTGTTCACGTTTGAGCGAAATGTCATCGAAGATTCATCGTGATCTACGATCTTTTCCTTAGAGAATCCGCCGATGCACAGCGCAGAGAGGTTCACCTTGGAGGTGTGTAGGGTACTACCTTGATCAGCAGCGAAGGTTCCTGTTGCTGATGATCCGCCCTCACGCAACGCAATTCAAAGAGGCCGGCTACATCAAAGCGCCAGGGCAGGCTCACGGTGCTGCCGGGCTCACTCAGGCGGGTGTTGGGGTAATCCTTGCGGAGGTCCGGCATCAACCGGTGGATCAGGTTCTGGTCGCGCAGGGCGGTGTTGTCGCCAAGTGCAAACAGATGCCAGTCATCACTGTGGTTGGTGAAGGTGAGTGCCCGCGAGACGCCCTGTGGGAATGACAGTTGTGCTGGCTGCCAGCGTTTGCTGAACAGCACGGGGGTGGCCGTCAGTTGTCCGGGTTCACGCAGGGCGGTGCCGGCCGCCATGGGGATCTCGTCTGGCAGAATGCCATGACCCCAGCTACCCTGTGCCCACAAAAACGTGGTCAGCGCGACAAGTGCTCGTACCCGCAAAACCGTCATCCAAAATTGATCCAGGAGGGATAATGTCGCTCAGAATCCGTGTTTTGGCCACCAGCTTGCTGTTGGTCATGGTGTCGCTGGTGCAAGCTGCACCCCTAACGGTAGCGGTAAAAGCCTCGCCACCCTTCAGTTTTCAGAGTGGTGAGCGCTGGGATGGTATCAGCGTGGAATTGTGGGAAAAGGTAGCTGAGCAGGCCGAGATTGAGTATCGCTACCGCCCCTATCGTAGCGTCAATGAAATGCTCGAAGCGGTAGAGCTGGGGCAAGCGGATTTGGCGGTTGGTGCCATCAGTGTGACGGCGGATCGTGAGCGGCGCCTGGACTTTTCCCAGCCCATGTTCCGAGGCGGATTGGGTATCGCCACCCGTAGTGAGCCCAGCGGCTGGCTGGTCACCCTGCGTAACCTGTTTACCTGGAAATTCTTTTCAGCGGTGCTGGCGCTTGGGCTGGTGTTGTTGATCATTGGTGTGTTGATCTGGCTGTTCGAGCGCCGCCGTAATCCGGAGCAATTCGGTGGTTCCATGAGTCAAGGTATCGGCAATGGTTTCTGGTGGTCAGCGGTCACCATGACCACGGTGGGCTATGGCGACAAGGCTCCCGTGAGCCCGGCAGGGAGAGCACTGGGTTTGATTTGGATGTTCGCCAGCATCATTACCATTTCCGGTTTTACTGCCGCGATTGCCTCCAGTGTCACGGTGAATAAATTACAGACCCGCATCAGTGGCGTATCGGATTTGCTCCGGGTTAACGTGGGGAGTGTGGCCAACACCAGTGGTGCCCAGTGGCTGGCGGCGCAGGGGATTCACTACAAACCCTACGACAACCTCAAGCAGGGCATGCGCGCAGTCGCACTGGGGGAAATCGATGCCATGGTTTCCGATGCGCCAGTCATGCGTTACATGCTTCGCGATCGCGACGACAAAAATCTGTTGGTGCTGCCGAATCTGATCCGTGAGGAAAGTTATGCGTTTGCGGTTGCTAACGAGAGCCCGTTACAGGAGCCATTGAATCTGGCCATGCTGAATGTATTGCCAACGGAAGAGTGGCGAATGATCCTCAACCGCTACCTTGGGAAAAACGATTCGTAGACCCTCCCGGCTCCGTTGTGCCGAACAGCGGAGCCAGCTCTGACAGATCATCCTCCAGATTCCAGTTGAGATGCTGGGCAATGGTTTTCAGCAATACCATGGCATTGACGGGGGCGTCCGAAAGATTGCGGTCATGGAAGCGTTTAACGAAACATTGATTGAGTTCGTTCAACGTTTGGTAGCGTTCGTTCAGCCCTGCCAGTGACGCCTGTTCTCCCTCCCGATTCTGCACAATCTGTTGAAGCAGATAGAGGCTGGTACTGCGTACCAGGGTTTCTGTGTGAGAGCTAAGCGGAAGATGAAAACGCGCCATGGGGCGCAGGAATCGAGTGTGCGGGCAATCACTACTGGCGCATATCAGCCCGAACAGGGAGCCCAGCGCCCGTTGCAATGTGGTGTCCTGCTGGTAATTGCGCGGCTCGGTTTTCACTTCCAGCGAGATCGTCCGGTAGGACTCCCCTGAAGGTAACCGGGGTAACAGATAAGCCAGGTTGCGGGCAATCGGGCAATAGGCATGGGTGTCGGTGGTCAGGGGGCAATGGCTGCACTGGCAATAGTCCAGCTTTGCCCAGGCAGGGGGGGAGAAGTCGTCCGGTACAGCAATGGAGTGATCTTCCTGCAAATGAATCGGGATGCGGACATCTGTGCCATTCGCATCCTGAATCCGGTAGAGGATATCAGGCTGCATGAGCCTCACCGCGTTGGCGGCGTGGTAACTGGATCGTGAAGGTGGTGCCTTCGCCCTGCTGACTTTTCACCGACATGCTGCCCCCGTGCTGCTGAATGATGTCATGGGAAATAGACAACCCCAGCCCGGTGCCCTGCCCAATGGGCTTGGTGGTAAAGAACGGCTCGAAGATCTGGTCAATCTTGTCATCGGGAATCCCGGGGCCGTCATCCGCGATGTTCAGGGTGAACCATTCATCATCGCAGCTTACCTCAATGCGGATTTTTCCCTTGCCCTGAATCGCCTGGGCGGTGTTGACGAACAGGTTCATGAACACCTGGGAAAGCTGGCTTTCCGATCCCTGCAGGGCTGGCAGGTCTTCCGGGATCTGTCGCTCAACCGTAATCCGGTTCTTCAGCTCGTGTCGGGCCAGATTCAGTGACGAATCAATGCAGTCGGCAAGAGAAATGGATGAGAACTTGTCCGGCTGATTATGGGAAAAGTGTTTCAGATCGCGAATGATTTTCTTGATCCGGTCGATGCCTTCCACCGTTTCATGCACCAGGATTTCCTGGTCATCCAGCATGAAATCCAGCTTCTTTCTCTCTGGTATATCGCCGCCTTCAATGGCCAGAAAGCGGTCAAACTTCTCTGCGGTAATACGCTTTTCCAGCCCGCGGATTACTCCGCTCATGGCAGTCAGATATTCCTTGCAACGATTGATGTTGGAGGCCAGGAAGGCAATCGGGTTGTTAATCTCATGGGCGATGCCCGCCGAGATGGTGCCCAGGGATGCCATTTTTTCGGAATGCAGCAACAAAGACTCCACTTCATTGAGCTTCTGGTCCTTGTCCATCACTGCCTGGTGCAGTTCCGAATTTTCCGCCTTGATCTCGGTAATATCGGTGCCGAAATAAATGTAGCCGTCATCTTCATCGGAAATGTAGGAAAGCGGGAACAGGAACATGTTCATCCAGTACACCGAGCCATCCGGACGGCGGTTGCAGACTTCGCCATTCCATACACCGGAAAGTGCCCGTTCGCACTGCATTACGCCAGCGCCAGACGGCAACATATCCGCCGCCGGATGATTCACCGCTTCCGGCTTGCCGATAAGTTGCTGGAAGGAAAAACCGCTCAGCGACAGGAACTTGCCGTTGGCGAAAGTGATCATCCCATCGCGATTGGTGGTGAGCACACAGTACTCATCGATAATCCTGCCCAGTGGCCCGAGTGCCTGCTTGTTGAGTTTGTGCTCATCGGCATTCACTTCAATCAGCCGCAGCCGCCGCCCGAAGGTGTCATTGGTCAGTGAGGAAAACTCGCTTAGCCGGGCCTCCACGTTCATGGAAGTCCGATAAGTCTTGTAGAGAAAGAAAATAATGATCAGCAGGATCAGTGTCGAGGCAATGAGGAACAGTCCCTGTGCTTCAATGCCCATGATGTCTGAAGATGCCCAGATTGTTTCCATGGCCCTTTACCGCATATATCGGGGTGAATTCAGTCGCCAAGCCCCAGGCTCTGCAATGCTTTTTCCTGTTCGCGGACTTTCTGCGCCAGGATGCGATTTTCCAGCAGGATGTCGTGGAACCTCATGCCTTCGCGTAGTGCTTCCAGAAGTTGCTTGTCTTCCCAGGGTTTGGGAATAAAGCGGAATGCACCGGCCTTGTTGATGGCGGACATGACGGTTTCGATATCAATCACGCCAGTGAGCAGAATGCGGATGGCATCAGGTTGCAGTTCGCGAATTTCCTGCAACAACTCCACCCCGTTCATCTCCGGCATCATGAAGTCCGTGACAACGGCATCGAACACGGTGGTGCGGGCGCGACGTAATGCCTCGTGGGGGTCTTGGTAGGTTTCCACCTGCCAGTCGGTATTCAATGACAGGGTGCGATGCAGGGCCTTGAGGATGTAATCCTCATCATCAACGAGCATGATCTGATACATGGTAGCTCCCTTTGAGTCAGGCAGTGCTGGCATCCTGCCGGCACACTGAATGAACGACCGATCAAATCGTCGGCCTTACCTGAACGATACGCCTGCAAAAAGGGGGAAACAATTCATTGCCCGGCCGTGACAGACCCAGTCATGCAGCCCCGCCAACCGTCGGTCGGTAGCAATGCAAAAATACGGGTAAAAAATAGGGTTTTCAGGCCGTTTTCAAGATGGATTTAGTCACTGATCCGGTGGCGATCAGACGCTCTTCTCCTGCCTCATTCACGGCAAAGGCTTCTGTCCGCATGGCGGCCAGTGTGCGGCCAATTCGATCTGTCCTGGCGCGCAATAAAACCGACTCGTTTTTCTTGGCGGCACGCAGCACGCTGCTGTGGGTTTCCACCGTCACCGGCGCTTGATCGTCATTGAGTAACGATGCCGCCGCAAAGAAGCAGCTGACGTCCATCAGCGCATAGAGAATGCCGCCATGCAGTGTGCCCAGTGGGCTGGCAGTAAAGTCGTTCACCTGGAATCGTAGTTCACTGGTGCCCTCAGCGGCGTGCAGCAGTTCCAGTTCGCAGGCACGGTGCAGCGGATGGGCAAGCACATCGTCGCGAACAACATCAAGGCGGCTCATGGCATTTCTCCTTCAGTGAAATGAGCGGGAGACACTCTGCCTGCATTCCGCTGTGCTGTGAATGACCGCTGGGAACCTCTTCGCTTGACCTGAGTCTCAATGATGTCGAAGATAGCCCCTCACCCCACATTGGCGAATCCATGAAATCACTGGTCTGGACATTGCTGCTGATCATCTGCACCCACGTGCTGGTGCTCGATGCCGTGCATCATGAACATGATGCCGGGGCAGACTATGCCCAGTCCCTGAGTGATGACAGCCACCAGCAGGAGCGCGTCCAACTGGATGTGTTGGACCAGGGCGCAGAGCACTGCTGCCAGTGCCACGGCTTCATGGCTGGTGTGGATTGCCCGCCTGCACGACAGCCAGCGCCAGTCACCGCGCTGCTCGGCTGGCGCCCGGATCTTCCCGACGCCCCCCCGGAATCCCCGTTCCGCCCTCCTATCGCCTGATCGTTCTGACGTTTCGTTTGCAGTGATGTGTCCCGTGTCGGGTCGTTCACTGTGATTCATCGTGTCTGAATTATCAGGAGACTTCCCATGGGAAGCCGTTACCTCGTGCGTGTCAGTGTCATGCTGACCGTACTGTGTGGCGCGCCATTGGCCGCCAGCGCGACTGTCGATCAGCATTCAGCAGCGCAATCGCAATGGGCGCAATGGGTGCGCCAGCAAGTCCAGCAGTTGCCCGCCAGCCGTGCCATCCAGGCACGGCGAGAGCAGTGGCTGGCAGAAAGCCGTGGGGCAGAGCAACCGCTCTATAACCCCAATCTCAATATCAACTATGAAGACAGTGCCGAGGTCACCCAGACCGTGGGCCTCAGTCAGACTCTGGACTGGTCTGGCAAGGCGCGGGCCAGTCGCGATGTCAGTGCTGTGCGTCAGACGCTGGCGGACCTGCGTGCGCAAAAGGCGCGGGCCGATCTGTTGGCGCAATCGCTTCAGGCATTGGTCGCCTGGGATGCCGCCCAGGCACGATTGCAGGCCGCCCGCCAGCAGGAGCAGCAGCTCACCGAACTCACCGAACTGATCCGTCGTCGCCAGCAGGCCGGTGATGTGGGGCAGGTGGATGCCAGCCTCACCCTGCTATCGGTGGGGCAGGCCCAGCAATCGCTGGCCGAAGCGGAAGCCAGTGCCACCCGGGCACAAACCCGGTTGCGCGAAGTGATGGCGTTGTCCGCTCCCGCCTATGGGTTGCCACAGGACGGCTTCACTTCAGCGGGTGCCGTCACGGGCTCGCCCGATGTGCGCCTGCCAGCCAACTACGATCTGCAGCTGGCGGAACAGCAACTGGCGTTGGCCGAGCAGGGCGTCACCATCGCCAACAAGCAGCGTAATGCCGACCCTTCCCTGGGGGTGTACGTGGGCAAGGAGGGTGACGACAACCTGTGGGGCGTGGACCTCAGCTTGCCGCTGAAATTCTTCAACACCGACAAGCCTGCCTACCAACAGGCACTGGCCGACAGCGATGCCCGCCGTGCCCTGCTGGAGAAAACCCGCAACGATATCAGCGCCCGCCTGCAAGGCGCGCTCGACAACGCGCAGCAACAACAGCAGCGCTGGGACAACTGGCAGCAACTGGCGCAACCCTCGTTGAGCGATAACGACGCCCTGCTCAAACGTGTCTGGCAACAGGGCGAGCTCACCACCCAGAACTACCTGCTGGCGCTCAATCAGAGCCTCGACACCCGCCTGTCCGGCATCGCCCTGCGCGAAGCCATGCAGCAAGCCTGGATCGACTGGCTCCAGCAAAGCGCCCAGCTGGATGAGTGGTTAGCCGCACTGGCGGATTAATTGTTTTGTAGGAGCGGCGCTTGAGCCGCGAAGAAATTGGCACTGCATGCCGTGTAACGCTTCGCGGCTCAAGCGCCGCTCCTACATAAAAAATGGGAAATTTTTTATGAAAACCAAAATGACTTTCAGAAAAACGCCGCTGGCGATCGCCCTGCTGGCAACCCTGTCCTTCCCCGCATGGGGCGAAGACGATCACGGCCATGACCATGATGCTGCGCCGGCAAAAAGTGAATCCCACGCGCAGGAAAACCATGATGATCATGACGCCCACGATAATCATGACGACAATGCACCCTCGCATGATCATCAGGACGAACACGGCGAGCAAGAGGAATCGGGCGTAACCCTTACGCCCGAACAGCAAGCCATGCTCAACCTGCAGGTCGTCACTCTGCAGCCGCAACAGAACGCCACCCAAACTCTCACCGTCCCGGCGGAAATCACCAGCAACCAGTACCGCACCTGGGTGGTGCCGGTGCGCATCGATTCCCAGGTGCAATCGCGCAGCGCCTCCCTGGGCCAGCACATGAAAAAAGGGGAGCCCATTGCCACCCTGTTCAGTCCGGCCATGGCGGAACTGCAAAGTGAACTGCAGGTGGCCGCCGATGCCTGGCGACGGGTCAATAATCTGGGCCGACGCACCGTGGGCAACCAGCGCTATCTGGATGCGCAAAGCCAGTACCAGTCCCTGCGTGCCCGCGCCAAGGGTTATGGACTGGATGACGCCGCCATCCGCGCCATCGAAAGTGGCAAAAGCGAAAAGGGCATCTACACCCTTACCGCTCCGGATGAAGGGTTGGTGCTGGAAGATGCCTTCCAGCAAGGCCAGTGGCTCACCGCCGGTAGCGAACTGGTCACCCTGGTGGATGAATCCGAACTGTGGGCCGAAGCGGCGCTGCCGCCCAGCCCAGGCCTGCACATTCCCACCGGCACTGCTGCGCGGCTGCTCATCGGTGATGCGACTGTAGAAGGCGAAGTGATCCAGTCCGGCCACCGCCTTAACCCGGTCACGCGAACCTTGTCGGTACGTGTGGCGGTGCCCAACGCCGGGCACCTGTTGCACCCCGGCATGTTCGCCGATGTGGCGTTGTCACTGTCGGCACCGGAGAACGCGCTCACCGTACCGGAAGAGGCCCTCACCCGTGGCCCCGATGGGGACTGGCAATTGTTTGTGGAAGAGGCGCCGGGCCAGTACCAGCCGGTGGAAATCGAACTCACCGGTCAACTTAGTGAGCAACGCATCGTTAGCGGCATCGAACCGGGCACCCGCGTCGTCACGCGCGGCGCGTTCTTCCTGGCCAGTGAAATGGCCAAGTCCGGTTTCGACATTCACAACCACTAAAGGATCACTGCCATGTTTAATCGTATTGTCGATTGGGCGGTGACCAACCGTCTGATTGTGTTGTTGCTGCTGGTGATCACCGTGGGAGTGATCGGCTGGCAATTGCCCAACCTGAAGCTGGATGCCTTCCCGGACGTGACCAACGTGCAGGTGCAGGTCAACACCGAAGCGGAAGGGCTGGCCGCCGAAGAAGTGGAGCAGTTGATCACCTATCCCATCGAGGCGGTGATGTACGCGCTGCCCCAGGTGGCCGAGGTACGTTCCATTTCCAAGACCGGCCTGTCCATCGTCACCGTGGTGTTCGAAGACGGCACCGATATCTACTTCGCCCGCCAGCTGGTGTTCGAACGTTTGCAGGCAGCGCGGGAAGATATTCCCGAGGGCGTCGGCACCCCGGAGATGGGCCCCAACACCTCCGGCCTCGGGCAGGTCTATCAATACCTGCTCACCGCCAAACCCGGCGCCAACATCGATGCCATGCAACTGCGCAGCCTCAACGACTGGGTAGTAAAGCTGCTACTCATGCCCGTGGGCGGTGTCACCGATGTGCTCAGCTACGGCGGGGAAGTGCGCCAGTATCAAGTCAACGTGAACCCCACCCGTCTGCTCGCCTACGACCTGACCCTGCAACAGGTCATGGACGCCATCGCCGCCAACAACCGTAATGCCGGTGGCTGGTATCTGGATCGCGGTGCCGAGCAACTGGTGATTCGTGGCATGGGCTGGGTGGGCAGCGGTGAGCAGGGCCTGCAAGACATCGCCGCCATTCCCCTGCGCGAAGTGGACGGCACCCAGGTGCGCGTCAGCGATGTGGCCAAGGTGGAATTCGGCGGCGAGATCCGCCAAGGCGCGCTCACCATGACCCGCCGCGACGCCAATGGCGAACCGGAAGCATTGGGCGAAGTAGTGGCGGGCATCGTGCTCAAGCGCATGGGCGCCAACACCAAGGCCACCATCGATGGCATCAAGGCACGGGAAGCGCGCATCCAGCAGGCCCTGCCCGACGGGGTGGAATTTCAGGTGTTCTACGATCAAGCGGACCTGGTGGAAAAAGCCGTCAGCACCGTGGTCACCGCCTTGCTGCTGGCGTTCGTATTTATCGTCATCGTGCTGGCCTTGTTCCTGATGAATCTGCGCGCCACCGTGCTGGTGCTGCTGTCCATTCCCCTCTCCATTGGGCTCGCCCTGCTGGCCATGACCAGCTTCGACATGTCCGCCAACCTCATGTCCCTGGGCGGACTGGCCGTGGCCATCGGCATGCTGGTGGATGGTTCGGTGGTGATGGTGGAAAACATCTTCAAACACCTGAGCCGCGTAGAAGGCAGTCACGATGCACAAGGCGGTATCGCCCTGCGGGTGAAAGACGCTGGCCAGGAAGTGGCGCGGCCGGTGTTCTTCGCGGCCAGCATTATCCTGGTGGTGTTTCTACCCCTGTTTGCCTTCGAAGGGGTAGAGGCCAAGATGTTCGTGCCCATGGCCATCAGCATCATGCTCGCCATGGCCGCCGCCGTGCTGGTGGCACTGATCGTGGTGCCCGCCCTGGCCGGTTTTCTGTTCCGTCACGGCGTGGAAGAAAAGCCCAACAAACTCATGCAGTGGCTGGAAGCCCGTTATCGAAAGCTGCTGGCTAAAGCCATGCAGGCCCGCAAGGCCGTCATCGGTGGCGCGGTAGGTCTGTTCGCCTTGGCGTTGGCCACCACTCCCTTCATCGGCACCGAATTCGTGCCGGTACTGGAAGAGGGTACCCTGGCCCTGCGCGTGACCCTGGCGCCGTCTTCCAGTCTCGATACCGCATTGGAAGTGGGTGAAAAGCTGGAGAAAGAAATCATGACCTTCCCGGAAGTCACCTACGCGCTCAGCCGGGTCGGACGCGCTGAAATCGGTGGCGATCCGGAGCCGGTGAGCAACGTGGAAATCTATATCGGCCTGAAGCCGGTCAGCGAATGGGAAAGCGCCAGCACACGTCTGGAGCTGCAGGAAAAAATCCAGCAAAAACTGGCGGTCCATCCCGGCCTGCTGCTCAACTTTTCCCAGCCCATCGCCATGCGCGTGGACGAACTGCTTTCCGGCGTGAAAGCGCAACTGGCCATCAAACTGTTTGGCCCGGATCTCACTGTGTTGCAGGAAAAAGGCGAAGCGATTACCCAGGCAGTGAAAGAAGTCGATGGTGCCACTGATGTGCAACTGGAACAGATCGCCGGGGAAGCCCAGCTGGTGGTCACCCCGGACCGCAACGCCCTCAGTCGTTACGGCCTTAGCGTCAATCAGGTCATGGATCTGGTCAGCAACGGCCTGGGCGGCGGTAGCGCCGGGCAGGTGATTAACGGTAACGAACGCTACGACATCTATGTGCGCCTGGAACAGGATGCCCGCAACAATGCGGAAGCCATTCGCAACCTGCGCTTAAAGGCAGCAGACGGCGCCTGGGTGCGGCTCATGGATGTGGCAGACGTCGATCTGGTGTCCGGCCCTCCGCAGATCAGCCGCGACGACGTGCAGCGCCGGGTGGTCATCCAGGCCAACGTGGCCGGGCGTGACATGGGCTCGGTTGTCACCGACATCCAGCAAGCCATCGACAGCGAAGTGGATCTGCCCCCCGGCTACAGCGTGGACATCGGCGGCCAATACGAAAACCAGCAGCGGGCCCAGCAGCGCCTCGCCATGGTGGTACCTGTGGCCGTCGGCCTTATCGCCCTGTTGCTCTACTTCGCCTTCGGCTCCGTGGCCCAGGCCGCCCTAATTTTGGTGAATGTTCCATTGGCCCTGATCGGCGGCATCCTCGCATTAGCCATCAGCGGCCAGTACCTGTCTGTGCCCAGCTCCGTGGGCTTTATCACCCTGTTCGGGGTGGCGGTGCTCAATGGGGTGGTGATGGTGGAAGCCATTAATCATCGGCTGCGCGATGGGGAAGCATTGGATGTAGCCATCTTCGAAGGTGCGGTTTCACGGTTGCGCCCGGTGCTGATGACCGCACTCACCTCCATGCTGGGGCTGATTCCCATGTTGCTGGCCACCGGAGTGGGCAGTGAAGTGCAAAGGCCGCTGGCGGTGGTGATTGTGGGTGGGCTGGTGTCAGCCACGGCGTTGACGTTGTTGGTGTTGCCGAGTCTTTATGGGGTGTTTTCGAAAAGGAGGGTTGAGGAGTTGAAAGGATAAAGAGTCAGTTACTGGCTTGACGGCCTGGAATGCCAGTCCGATAATAAAGCTACGACTCACCCCTCGCAGGCATCATTAAGTTGATGTTTGCTTGGGGCGGAAAAACCGCCTTATTGGCGGTTTTTTCATTTTTGGCATAAGGATATGCTTTGAAAACAATAATTTACGTGGACGGGTATAACCTGTTCTACGGCTGTCTGAAACATTCAGAGGATAAATGGCTGGATCTGAAAGCGCTACTGGCAGACCAGATACTTCATGTCCAGAACCCTCACTCCGAACTGGTGAAAATCAAGTTCTTCACTGCCGATATCAAATCCAAAGTCGCATCCAACGGTGCTGCCGCCCAGCACGCGCAGCAGGCTTATCACCGGGCTCTCTGTGTCCGTTATCCCGACGAAATCGATATTATCAAAGGCTACTACAGTCTTGAGAAGGCGCGGTTGCTCAAATTCAAGCAGCCGCCAGATAAAACGGACCGTGTCGATGTGTGGCGGCTGGAAGAAAAGCAGACAGATGTGAATATCGCACTGGAAGCATATCGAGATGCTTCCAAAGGTCTGGCTAAACAGTTGGTCTTTGTGTCGAACGATACGGATTTGGCGCCAGCGCTAAAGGCAATCAGAGATGATTTTGGTACGTCTCTGGTTTTGGGTACAGTGATACCGGTTCGTGGATCAGGTAGTGGCAGGCCCCCAAATAAACAGTTGAGCCAGTATTGTGATTGGACTCGATCACACATTACGGATATTGAGCTGAGGGAAAGCCATCTTCCTGAGGTAGTTGCAACGGGCAAAAAGCCCGTGATGAAGCCTGAATATTGGTAATGAATACGCACGGGGCAAGGCCTGACCCTTTTGACCCTCAGGACAAGCCGGTGAATGCAGTGTTAGGCGCCCTGACAGAGGAAGCCTCCCAGGGCTACACTGATCCTTGGTAACCCTAGTGATTCGAGGTTGAGAAGGGAATGGAGACACAACAGCTGGAGTCGGCGCTGGCTACGGTAAATGCCTTGCTCCAGGCGGAGGGTATGCAGGAGGCCGCCCATATTGTCCGTGCATATCCAGCCCGTGCTGAGCTGACGGGCTACGACAACTGGAACGGTGGCACCGACTTATGGGACGTGTACTTAGAGGTGCCAGCCGTGGAGTACGCGCGCTTCGGCTCCCGGCGAACGCAGCTGGAAGAACAGATTACGGCGCGGCTGAAGACGGTCGTAGAACAAGAGACCCAAGATTGGTACTCCGCCAAGATCGTACCTGCACGAGAGCGCAATACAGATTGGCGCGGAAAACCTTTTACCGTGCCGCGCCAGACTCGGCTAAATATCTTCGACGGATTTCGGCTGGAAAATGTGATTTGGCACGGCCAGCTGGATGAGGTGGAGTTCCTTAGCAGGCTCTACGATCTCCAGAAGTTACCGTCGCTCGACAACCGATTTAAGGACGCGGCAGGTGACATTTGGCAGCACTGCATCAACAACGAGGATTGGGAGCGGGATTGGGTGTTCGCCGACGACCGTTTTCAGTTGATCAACGGCCCCGCAGATACCTTCCTACGGTTCCTCTGTGAGACTGTGCATCCGGTCATACGTCCGGATCGGAACGAGGCGCTCAAGCTTGTTTCCGATTTTAATGACCAATTGCGACAGGCTGGCTGTGAGATTTTCGAGGAAGAACGTATCGGGGGGCGACCGCGCTTCTCCTACCGCGAACTCACCCACTACGGACCGCGTGCGGTGTCGCGTGCGCACACAGTGGCTGATGCTTTGGACGCAGGATGGATGGCCAAGGCGATCGAACGTCTGGAACGCGCCGTAGACAGCGACCCAGAGCTAGCCATAGGTACGGCTAAGGAGCTTGTGGAGTCCTGTTGTAAAACCATCCTGACCAAGCGCCGGGTGGAGTTTTCTAGGTCCGCGGACTTGGGCTGCCTCACAAAGCTGCTGGTCAAGGAGCTGCAGCTTGTTCCGGAGGGTGTATCAGATCAAGCCAAGGGCGTGGATAATATCCGTCTTATCCTGCGTAACCTTACGCAACTGACGCACAATCTCGCACAGTTGCGGGGACTTTACGGCACCGGGCACGGCCGAGATGGCCAGCACCGCGGTTTACAGCCTCGTCATGCGAGGTTAGCGGTTGCGTCTGCTGTGGCCTTCATTGATTTCGTTGCGGATACATATCGTCACCGGGAAGCGAAGGCGCAGCCTCTCGATAGCAACGACCAATAGCGAACATGAGAGGCAGGTCTCGCCCCGTGGTGCCCCACCATTTCTCAACGCCTCCACAAGGCTTTCATGCTCCGCACCACCGCCCGAAGCCACTCCTGCCGGGCGTGCAACTGGTCTCGTCTGATCTGCTCAAGATTGATGCCGCCGCGCGCGTCCCGGTAGCGGGCGGGGATGGGGTCGCTGGGCGGATTGCTGACAGGGCCTTGTGCGGCGTTACCGGGCCCCTGATCGCAGGGGCCTTGGCCATCCAATTTTTATTTGCTTTCTTTAATGCTTCTTGTCGTGTTGGGCGTGGCTTCAGCATGGTTTTCTTGCGTGATCCTGTTTTTATCTACCAAGAAAGCGTCCGGAGTTTATAAAAAATATATTGAGTCTGGTTTTGGTTCTCTGATAATGATTTTGGGGTTAACGAAATAAGGGACACCCATAAATTGGCGGATCTCCTACGCCATGAATGATTGATCTCTGATGTTGCGCTGATTGTTTGGTCAGCATTGTGGGGTCATGGATAAGCAAGGAGGCGTTCCATGACCCGTGCGAGTTATACCCAGCGCGGGAAATAGGGACGCCTGATCAAAATAAGGGACACCCATAAATTGGCGGATCTCCTACGCCATGAATGATTGATCTCTGATGGTGTGCTGATTGTTTGGTCAGTATTGTTGTGTCATGGATAAGCAAGGAGGCGCTCCATGACTCGTGCGCGTTATACCCAGGTATCGCTGGATTCCACGTCTTACTATCACTGTATCTGTCGCTGTGTGCGGCGGGCGTTTCTGTGTGGTCGGGACCACTATTCCGGCCAGGATTATGAGCATCGCCGCCAGTATTGTTGTGTCATGGATAAGCAAGGAGGCGCTCCATGACGCGTGCGCGTTATACCCAGGTATCGCTGGATTCCACGTCTTACTATCACTGTATCTGTCGCTGTGTGCGGCGGGCGTTTCTGTGTGGTCGGGACCACTATTCCGGCCAGGATTATGAGCATCGCCGCCAGTGGGTGGTGGATCGCCTTGCGGTGTTGGGTGAGGTGTTCGCCATCGATCTCTGTGCCTATGCGGTGATGTCCAACCACTATCATGTTGTTGTCCGTATCAATGAGAAACAGGCAAGCGGCTGGGGCGACACTGAGGTCGCTGAGCGATGGATGCAGTTGTTTCGTGGCCCGGAGGTGGTAAAGCGCTGGTTGTCCGGGCAGACAGAAGGGGGTGAAACACTTAAGGCGCTTGAAATCATCGGGCTGTGGCGAGAGCGGCTTTATGATCTTGGGTGGTTTATGAAGTGTCTGAATGAGTATCTGGCCCGTCGTGCCAATGAAGAAGACTGCTGTAAGGGGCGCTTCTGGGAAGGGCGTTACAAGTGCCAGGCGCTGCTGGATGAAAAGGCGGTGCTGCAGTGCATGGCGTATGTGGATCTGAACCCTGTCAGGGCAGCGATGGCGGCGACGCCGGAGGAATCTGACTATACCTCCATTCAGCAGCGGACAAGCGCGATCAGCGGCACTGGCAAGCAGAGCCAGACACCACGGTTATTGCCGCTGGTGGATGATACGCATGTTGAGGCCGATGATAATGAAACGGTTTTTCGGTTCCGATTGATGGACTATCTGGTGATTGTGGACAGTACAGGTCGCTCGATCCGTCATGACAAACGCGGAGCGGTTTCCCTTGAGGCTGCAGATATTTTAAACCGGCTTGGTATTAATGAATCTGTCTGGCTACAGCATATGAGGCCTAGACGGAAAAGGTTGCCGGTGGCAGTAGGAAGCGTGGTGAGGCTGAAAGAGTATGCGGCGCACACGGGACGTCGTTGGGTTGCGGGTCAGAGTCAGATGGTTTGTTGAGGACAATAAGTCGGAGTTCTTGAAAATCATGCGTGTCCCAGACTAAGCCCCTGCCCGTCGATGTGTGGTGAATCGCCTCGGTGTAAGAGATGGCTTACAGAGCATGGCGCTTAGCTGTTATAAGCTGTGATCTGATTAAGGGGGAATAAGAATGGTTGAGTGTATTAACGGTTGTGGTGGCATGGCCCCAACGCACTATGAAGGTGTGGAGATCGACGTCTGTGGAACGTGCTCCGGCGTATGGCTGGATTTTGGCGAGCTCACGGAAATCGTTGAGACCAGAGATGCCTCCTGGTCTGCAAATGTGATTGAGAAGACGTTGGCGTCACTGGGCGGGAAAGGGGTTCCTGCTGAAGAGCGTGAGCGGGAATTGACCTGTCGGGTCTGCAGCCTTGCGCTACCTGCTTCTAATTACCAGACCAATTCCGGTGTCATTGTGAATGCCTGCCCAGATGGTCATGGCGTATGGCTGGATTCTGGGGAGCTGGAGACGTTGCAGATTTACATGGAGCGTTGGCAGGACATTGCGGCGCGGGATTCTGGGCAGTACCAGGATCTGCTCCGCCAGATTGAGGCGGACTATGCTGAAAAAGAAAAACAGAGCCTGCGCGAGGGTCCGGCCTATTTCGATTTCATTAATATCTTCATTAATCGGCTTATTAATTTGATGGAATAGCGCGTTTTTGAACAAACGGAAATACACGACGCAGACAAATGGAAAGGTCTACCACTTGTGACGTGGAGGCTTTTGTCAAGGCAGGTTCTCTGGCCCGGCGAGAATATGAATATCGTCGTCAGCGGGCTCGGAGTCCTGCCTTGAGTTGCTGGCCTTCCCCTGATGGATGGTGAATAGCGGCGAATTCTGCAGAATCCGGCAAGAAATCGACAGTATCCGGTGCCCACGCTTGCCTATTACTCCCTTATCATGGTGTCCTCTCTGGCGCGGTGTTCACGGCGCCGTCGTTATTGTTACCCCTGAAATCCATTCCCGGGAGAGTTTATGAAAACCGTCGGTTACGCGGCTTTTTCCTCCGATGCCCACATGCAGCCTTATCATTTTGAGCGACGCGACTTGCGTGGCAATGATGTGGCCATCGAAATTTTGTACAGCGGGATATGTCATTCCGATTTGCATACGGTGAACGGTGACTGGGGCAAACAGCATTATCCGCTGGTACCCGGCCACGAGATCATTGGGCGGGTGATTGACGTGGGCCCGCAAGTGACCCGTTACCAGGTGGGCGACAATGTGGGCGTGGGCTGCATGGTCGACAGCTGCCAGGCCTGTGATCAGTGCGATCATGGTGAAGAGCAGTACTGTCGCAATGGTATGACCCCGACTTACGGTGCGCCGGATCGCATTGATGGTGAGATAACACAGGGCGGCTATTCCAAGCATATTGTAGTGCGTGAAGAGTTTGTGCTGCGCTTGCCAGAGGCGCTGGATCCGTCCCGTGCCGCTCCGATTCTGTGTGCGGGGATTACCACGTTTTCTCCACTGCGCACCTGGAACGTGGGCAAGGGAAGCCGGGTAGGGGTGATTGGTCTCGGCGGCCTTGGCCATATGGCGGTGAAGTTGGCGGTGGCCATGGGTGCAGAGGTGACGGTACTGAGTCGCTCTGCTCGCAAGGCAGAGGAAGCGGAAGGGCTGGGAGCTAAAGGCGTGTTGGTGTCCACTGATCGTGGAGCGATGAAAGCGGCTGCCGCCTCACTGGATTTGATTCTCGACACTGTGCCGGTACGTCACGACCTGAAGCCTTACCTGCCGCTGCTGGATGTGGATGGCACGCTGGTAATTGTGGGGCAGGTAGGTGACATGGACGACTTTGCTTCGGCCCCGATGATCTTTGGCCGTCGCCGCGTGGCGGGCTCACTGATTGGTGGTATCAAGGAAACCCAGGAAGTGCTCAACTTCTGTGCAGAGCACAATATCCACCCGGTCTGTGAAATCATTCGCCCGGATGAGGTGAATGATGCCTACACCGTGATGGCGAAAGGCGATATTGCCCACCGTTATGTGATGGACATGTCCAGCCTGGCGGTAGCGGATTAACGTCTGCTGAGCGGAAAACAACGGGGCCATTCAGGCCCCGTTTTTGTTTTGTGGCAGTAGGGCGTTATCGTTCAAGAACTTCGCGGGCTGCGCGAATGCCTGATTGCAGGGCGCCATCCAGATAGCCGCACCATTGCGTTGCGGTTTCGGTTCCGGCCCAGTGAATTCGCCCACAGGGCTCGCGCAGGGTATCACCAAAGGAGGTGATGACGCCGGGGGCTGTGTGAGCCACATAACAGCCGCGACTCCATGGTTCTTTTGTCCAGTCCTGTTCCACATAGGCGATGGGGTTGGCTGCCTCCTGCCCGAAGTAGTGAACCAGATCGGTGATGGCCTGCTGGCGCCGGGTGGCTTCATCGGTAGCGCTCATGGCGATGGCGTGGTCGGCATCCATGAAGCCCACCAGTACGCCCATGCCGTCATCATCCAGTGACTGGTCGAACACGACATTGAAAGCGCGATCGTTACTGACTACGGCACCGTTGAGTCCGCGCTGACGCCAGAACGGACGTTCGTAGGCCACATGGATCTTGATGACTGATCCCATGGGCATGCGCTCGAGCAGTGCGCTGCGCTTGGAGGGAAGCGGCTGGTTATATTGAATCTTGGCGGCCAGTACCGGCGGAACGGCCATGATCAGGTGGTGGGCACGATAGATCTTGCCGTTACTGCTCACGCTGACGCTATCGTGATGTTGCTCGACGCCTTGTACTGGCGAGTCGAGAACAACAGCGTCGCCCAGTTGCTCTGCCATGCGATGCGGGATCTGCCAGGCCCCGCCGGCAAACTTGTCCTGCTGTGCGCCTCCCTCAGTGCCAATCAGGGTCTCAAGGCTTTTTCCCTGACGCAGGTATTCAAGGAAGCACAGGTAGGATACCTGGCGAGGTTCGGCGCAAAGTACCGCTCGGGTGATGGTGCGTGCGAACTCACGAGCGCCGCGGGTGTGCACATGTTTGAGAATCCAGCTTTCCAGGGTGTGCGAGTCCCACTGTTCGGCTTTGGCGGCCAGCCAGGGTTCTGCGCTGTCTGGCAGGCTGCGCATTTCCTTGTTCCAGCGACGCTCCAGCAGGGCTAGCTCCATGAGTGACAGAAATGGGAGCTTGGGGATGTCTGATTTGTAGGTGCTGCGTTTGCCATCAAGGGAAAGAATGCTGGCGCCAGCGGTATGCTGGGGCAAGGTTTTGACACCGAGCGCACTGGCCTGCTCCAGTAGCAGGGTCTGCTGCGGGCCCACCCATTGACCGCCCAGATCGATAGTTTGCCCGGCGATTTCACCAGGCATGGAGCGCCCACCAACCCGATCACGCGCTTCCAGTACCCGTACCCGTTTGCCGGCTTGCTTCAACTCAAGAGCAGCCTTGAGCCCGGCGAGGCCGGCACCAACAATGATGACATCCTGCTCCGGATCAGTATGGTTCATGGTGTTCTCGCTCTTGCTCGGTATATTTTTGAGTGCAGGGTCTTTAATTTAGTAAACGCGTTCACTAAAATCAAGCCATGACTTCAACGACTTCGAAAACCACTCGCCGTGGCCGTCCGCCCCGCAGCCTGAAACAGGCCGCTGACGGCCGCCAGATGATTATTGATGCGGCGCGCACCTTGTTTGCCGATGAGGGCTATCACGGTGTCTCCATGCGCAAGGTCGCCACGCTGGCGGGTTGCTCGCCGGGGGCGCTGTACAAGTTATTCCCCGGCAAGCGCCAGTTGCTGCTGCATATCTGGGGGGAGATCTTTGCTGAGTTGATTGCGTTGCTGCAGCAGTGCTATGAGCGTTCCGAACCGGCCGAACGGCTGGAAGCCATGTGTCTGACGTTTGTGGACTTCTGGCTGTTGCGACCAGACGATTACCGCGCGATTTTCCTGATCCAGGACCAGCCCCAGGCTGAAGGAGACAGTTACTTCGTCGACAGCTCCGGCATTCAGCAAAGCTTGCAGGTATTCCGCCAGGCCGTGGTGGAGGCGCAGAAGCTTGGTGTGATTGGCGAGGGAGATCCGGATGAAAAACAGAATGTACTGATGTGCGGCATGCAGGGGGTGGCGTTGAATCTGATCACCATCCCTGAGTATCCATGGGGTGACCCGGAGGTGATCAAGCTGGCCACGGTGCGCGCATTGATTGCGGGTTTGTAACCCTGTGAAGGGCAGCATCAAAGCCACAAAGTTGGAGCTGAAGGCCATCGGGAAAAACCAGTGGATCATCATGCGCTGATTGGGGCGCCTCCGATCTTCGACAGGCCTCAGTTGTTTAATCAAGAAGGATGAGTAATGGATGGTTTAATGCAGTACGCCGGTATTGCCGCTTCAATCTGGATCGTTTTGGGTGTGTTTGTCGCCTCATTATTCTATCCGAACTACAGTCATTCCCGGCAGTTCTGTAGTGAACTGGGTGCCTTTGACAGCCCGGTACAAAAATTATCGCCAGCGATTAATAACTACCCGCTAGGCTTTCTTTTTATCGCGTTTGGCTATTATCTGGTCAGCGAGTTTGCCCCCCATGTGCTCACTATTTTCATCGGCGTGATGGTAATGGTTCACGGCCTGTGCACATGGATTTGCGGATGGTTCCCTATGGATGCAGATCCCTATACAACGGAACCGTCACTTAGCTGTCAGATTCATTCTTGGTCGGGCGTGGTGATGCTGATTTCGTTAATTGTTGCTCCAGCAATAGTGATTTGCTCGGATTTTTATCCCTCTTATCTCAGGATTTTTTCAGCAATCTGCATTCTCGGCTGTATTGGTTTTTCGTATAAGCTGGCTCAGGCGTTCAGCGCGAAAACGGTTCCAGGCCTTTATCAAAGGCTGAGTTATGGATGTCAGATTCTTTGGCTGTTCGGTTTTTCTTGCTTCATTGTTTCCTGAAATCAGGCCTGGCGCACCGGCATCTGATGTTCAAAAAAACCAGGACAAACGGATAAGGCTACGGGGAGGCTATGCTGGCCTTGCATCAAGGTTGATGCTGGTATTCCAGGGTGGTTTCCCCTAGCACTTCGCAGGCCTGCACAATTCGTGCTTCTACGCTTACCTTGTCGCCCTCTTGCAGATTCAGCTCAATGGCACCGGTGGTTTTGCTGTCCCCCCGAATAAGAAAGTCGCCACTTTCGCTGTCGATGCGGGTAACGCCGTTCTTTTCGGTTTTGCTGCGCAGCAGATAGGTCAAGGTGTTGTAGTTTCCCGCGCAGGTCACTTTCAGATTGAAGCTGTGGGTATCGCCAATGGCGCTGTGCAGGATGTCGAGCTGGCAGTCCTGTTCGGCATGGGCAGCAGAAGCCAATGTGCTCAGCAGGATTGAAGCAAGGGTGAGGGCGCGCATAGGGATTCTTTGTGGTGGAAAACCTGAAGCCTAAAAAAACTTCTGCAACGCTGCAATGCCGTGGCGTGATTCATGCGCTGATGGACTTTCTGACGGAGGCTGTGCGAGCTCAAAAGACGCGTTTGGCGGGCCCGTTACTTGCAGCCTCCTAGCCCATGGCTTCGTCGGGCCATGGGCCAGGGGAATGCGAGCGTCTGGCTAGGGAGTGATGCCCGCGAACGATACTCCGGACAGCGCAGCCATTTCCTTATGCCATGTGGTCAGGTCATCCTGATTAAACTGGTTAAGGTGGGTGTAGCCACAGGCACGTGCCATCACTTGCATCAGTTCTGTTGATGCGCTGAGGAAGCGGGCCAGGCGTGCGGCGGCCGGTTCGATGACCATGCGCTGGCGGAGGTGGGGCTTCTGGGTTGCGATGCCCACCGGGCAGTTGTTGGTGTGGCAGGCACGCATGCCCAGACAACCAATGGCTTGCAAGGCACTGTTTGACAGTGCCACCGCATCAGCGCCCAAGGCCAGTGCTTTGATGAAATCCGCTGGCACGCGTAACCCGCCGGTAATGATCAGGCTGACATCGTGGGCGTTGCAGCGATCGAGATGGGCCCGGGCGCGAGCCAGGGCGGGGATAGTGGGCACGGAAATGTTATCGCGGAATAACAACGGTGCTGCGCCGGTGCCACCACCTCGACCATCAAGGATGATGTAGTCGACACCGACTTCCAGAGCGGCATCAATATCTTTTTCGATATGCTGGGCTGAGAGTTTAAAGCCGATGGGAATGCCGCCGGTGGCGGCGCGAACCTGATCGGCGAAATCACGGAAATCCGCAGGCGTGGTCCAGTCGGGAAAACGTGCTGGTGATATGGCGCTTTCGCCTTCGGTGAGGTTGCGCACTTCGGCAATGCGTCCGATCACCTTGTCGCCAGGCAGGTGTCCGCCGGTGCCCGTCTTGGCAGCTTGCCCTCCCTTGAAGTGAAATGCCTGGCAGCGTTGTACTTTCTCCATGGAAAAACCGAAGCGTGCAGAGGCGAGTTCATAGAAGTAGCGATGGTTGGCCTGCTGTTCTTCATCCAGCATGCCGCCTTCCCCTGAGCAGATGCCGGTGCCGGCCTGTTCTGCGCCTGTGGCGAGCGCGGTTTTGGCTTCTTGGGACAGAGCGCCAAAGCTCATGTCTGATACCAGCAGGGGGATTTTCAGGGTTAGCGGTTTGCCGGCGCCGGGTCCGATGATGACGTCGGTGCCTACTGGTGTGTCGTCCAGCTGTGGGGGGCGGTGTAGCTGAGCCGTCAATACCTGGATGTCGTCCCAGCGCGGGAGAGAATGGCCTGGGACTCCCATGGCTGCCATGGGGCCGTGGTGACCTGTCTTCTCAAGACCGCTTTCTGCCAGTGCACGAATCGCTTTGACGTGAGGCTCGTCTTCCGTGCCTTTGAAGTCAGCATAATCTCCCTGATAGGTGTCTCGCTGAAATTTTTGCGGGTTGCTCTGCTCCCATTCGGCGATTTCATCGGCGTCTACCCACACCCCGCCCTCTTTGATCCAGGCGGAAAAGTGCTTCAGGTCAGCGCCGGGAAAGTGGACGTTCTTGCCGGTCTGGTATCGATAGGTGGAGCCATGGAGTCCGCATACCAGCTGTCCATTTGCGGCGTGACCATCCGCCATCAAGGCGCCACGGTGACGACAGCGGCCAAACAGCACTGACACCTGTTCGGCATCAGGCCAGCGAATAATCACCAGATCAACATTGCTGACCAGTGCATGGCGCGGTTGGTCGGCTATCAGTTCGTCCCAGTTGGCAATGCGTGTTTTGTTCATGTCGGCTCCATCCGGTTGGGGTGCCTGATTAACTTAGCCGGACTTTGGCGAAGGAGAAAGTGCCAGGTTCGGTATCAGAACCTGGCAACAATGAGGCTGCCGACATGGCGTGCCGATGAGCGTCAGTAGCCTAGCGTAAACCGTTGTTGCACATGCTGCGGCTGCTCCAGTTCATTGATCATTGCCACGGCATAATCCTGAACCGAAATCCGGCTGTTGCCGTCGGCATCGACAATCAGATCGTCCTTGCCCAACCGGAATTGCCCGGTACGTTCGCCGGGGAAAATCTCGGCTGCGGGGGCGAGCATGGTCCAGTCAAGGTCGGTTTCCTCTGCAAGCAGGGCAAGCGCATCCTGAGCACCGCGGGCGGTGCCTTCGTATTCTGCAGGAAAAGTCGGGGTGTCAATGAGCAAGGTATCGGCGTTCACGCGCAGTGCGCCTGCACCACCAGCGATCAGCAGGCGGGGTACGCTGGCTACTTTGCTTGCATTAATGATGGATCGCACGCCCTGTACGTAATACTCGCGCACATTGTCCTGGGCATGGCCGCTGAAAGCGCTGACTACCGCGTCAAATCCTTTCAGCTGCTCGGAAAGCAGCGCGGTGTCCTGCACATTCGTTTTTACGATGGTCAGATTGTCAGTGGCCTGCAGTTTGTCCGGCTGGCTGACCAGGGCGGAGACCTGGTGGCCACGTTGCAGGGCCTCTTCCCGCAGGGCGGAACCAATAAAGCCGCTGGCGCCTATCAGTGCAATATTCATGTGGTGTTCCTCGATGTATGCGTTGTCGATGAGGTAATGATGACGCTGGCTATTGATTCGATAAACGGCCATTCTGGCAATTCAGTGTTGTGAATATCTAAACAATGGTGATGGCTGTGGATGCAGATCTGGACTTGAATACCCTGCCCCTGTTTCTGGCTGTGGTGGACGCGGGCAGCTTTACGGCGGCTGCCGAGCAACTGGGTTGCAACAAGAGCAAGGTGAGCCTGGGAGTGAGGCGGCTGGAATCGCATCTGGGGGTAGCACTGTTCACTCGTACCACCCGGCAGGTGCAGCTGACCCAGGCCGGAGAGCAGTTTATGGCGGGTTGCGCTCCCCTGATGGTTCAACTCGATGAATTGATGTCGCAGGTGGAAGCAGATCAGCATGTGTTGCAGGGGGCACTGCGCATTGCCGCGCCGGAAGATTTTGCTGCCCAAGTGGTGGCGCCGGCGCTGGTGGCGTTTGCACAGCAGCATCCGCAATTGAATCTGGAGTTGCGCACCGGCGACAGCGTGGCAGACATGGTTCGTGAGGGGATTGATTTGTCCTTGCGACTGGGCTGGCTGAAGGACTCGACGCTGCGGGCCCGTCAGCTAGGTGACTTCGAGCAGTATCTGGTCGCCTCACCGGATTACCTTCGTGCCCACGGTACGCCGAAAAAGCCTGAAGCATTGGCGGATCATGCCTGGATTACCTTTACCCCCTTGCCGGCACCGCTCACGTGGCAGTTCAGTAAAGGCAAGCAAACCCGACAGATAAAAATGCAGTCACGATTTCGAGCCAACACCACCGCGGTGACCAAGCAGCTGTTGCTGGCTGGTGCGGGCCTGTCGGTGCTTGCTGATTCCATCGCGGCACCCGAATTGGCCTCAGGGAAATTGATCAGGGTATTGCCAGGATGGTCTCTGCCCAAGGGAGGAATCTACGCAGTGTTCCCGCCGGGCAAGCATGTGCCTGCAAGGGTGCGCAGTTTTGTGGAGTTTTTACAGCAACGCTTGTCGGACGTTAGATGATGGTTGTGTTGCTATTCCCATGCATGGATTCCCGAAACCGGATGTCGATGGTCTTACCGGGGAGCGTGTTCTGTCTGAGTTCTCATAACTGATGATTTTGGCCCTCAAGGGATGAGCTAGCCGCTATGATGTAGCGCACTGAACTCGTTTCAGTGATTGATGCGCGATTGCGTGCTTGAACATGATTTACAGGGATTATTCATGAGTCACTTTTATTCGGTTTTGGTCAAGGGAGCAGTAGGGGGCGTGGCGATGGTCGCGTTAACGGGATGTCAAATGATGGCGTCGAATTCGTCGTCATTTTCTTCTTCTGTTGTCAACAGCAGTACCGGAAAATTGGTGCCGGGGGAGCGTCTTAAGGGTGAGCTGACGACTCGGAGTCCTCTTAACGTCAAGGACGGTAGCCGCTATGAGATGTATCGTTTTTCTCTCGAAGCGGGAAGTATTGTCGAGATTGAAGTCGATGGCAGTTTCGAAAGCGTACTCTCACTCTACGATGACGAGGACGCGCTCTTGATGACAGATTCCACTGTGCGTCTCCGGTCAGAGGAGGGCGGTGATTATGCGGTTGTCGTCAGTGGTGATTCCTCGGACAGTTATGGTCCGTTCAGCATCAGTTCCAAAAATATCGAATTGAATGATACCGGGGTTCTGGTTGTGCCAGGCACGACCAGTGGCTGGCTGCAGTCGGAGCCGCGCAGTTATACATTCACGGTGAGTGAAAATTCGGCCTATCAGATAGATGTTGTCTCTGCTGACTTTGATTCTGTGTTGGTGATGGAGGGGCCGAATGGTTACTACACAGAAAACGATGATGGAGGTGAAGATAATAACGCCCGTATGGGGGATTTGCTGGTTCCCGGAGAATATACGCTGACGGTGGGTTCCTATGAGGGGCGTCAGGGGCTTTTCGATATCAAGATTTCTTCCCTCGACATTCAAATTACTGAGTCTGATACATTGTCGCTGGGTTCTGAGATCACCGGCTGGATGAGTGCTGGCTCAGATAGCTACTCTCTGGAAATTCAGGAAGAAGGCGAGTATCAAATCGATATGCGGTCACTCAGTCTGGATTCGGTGTTGGTGATTGAGGGGCCGGATGGTTTTTATGCAGAAGATGATGATGGTGGTGAGGATTATAACTCTCGCATTATTGAAACCCTCAAGCCGGGTAGCTATCAAGTGACTGCGCACCGGCACCCGGAGAGTGAGGCGCATAGTGGTGTCTACTCACTGTATGCGGGGCGGCGTTAGTCCCTTCCTGTAGGAGGCATGGGCAGGCGTCGCTGAGATCGTGCTGCCCATGCAACCGCCACTTCGGCAAACCTCCCCGGAAAGTCTGGGCCAGACGGTGATCCTGCATAGGGATGGCCAACAATTGGCTCCCCCCGACCTGTTATTCCCCAAAGGGCTGGCAGCACTATAGCTAGCCGAGGAACAACGATTGCCAGAGGAATGCTGATGAAAGCAGTGGTATGCCACCACGGCGAGTTTGAAGTACAGGATGTAGCAGAGCCGCAACCCGAGAAAGGGCAGATTCTGCTGAATGTGTTGCGGTGCGGTATCTGTGGTTCGGATCTGCATGCGCGCCATCATGCCGATGAACTAGCCGAGGCCACCGAGCGTGTCGGTTATCCGCATATCATGCGCAGCCATGAGCATGTAGTGCTGGGGCATGAGTTTGTGGGTGAGATTGCCGATTATGGCCCGAAGACTCATCGTCGCTGGAAGGCCGGCAAGCGTGTTGTGGCGATGCCCATGCGCCGCAACAACGGGGTGGTTCACCTGACCGGACTATCCACTGCTGCTCCTGGTGCCTACGCCGAGCGGGTGTTGGTGGAAGAGTCGCTGGCGTTTCCGGTCACCAACGGCATTTCTGACGATCATGCGGCGCTGACCGAGCCGATGGCAGTATCGCTGCATGCGGTAAACCGTTCTGGTGTTAGTCGTCGTGATACGGCGATTGTGATTGGTTGCGGCCCAATTGGTCTCGGTGTGATTGCCATGCTGAAGGCCAAAGGCGTAAAGCACATCGTGGCCAGTGATTTCTCAGCGACCCGACGCAGGTTGGCGAGGGCCATGGGCGCCCATGTGGTGGTGGATCCTACTCAGGGTAGTCCTTATGACGGTCTGGCCAAACGCGGTTTTGTGGTGGATGCGCCACAGCTGTTTGATATGGCGCTGGATGGCATGGCCATGCTGCGCATGACACCGTTGCCCTGGGAGCCGTTGTGGCGGGCCGCCGAAGTGGCCGGCGTGACTAACCCGAAAAGACCGGTGATTTTTGAGTGTGTCGGGGTTCCGGGGATGATCGACAGCATCATCGCCGAGGCGCCGCTGCGCTCTTGCATTGTAGTGGCAGGCGTATGCATGAAGCAGGACCGGATTTACCCGGTGAATGCCATTAACAAGGAAATCGATTTGCGCTTTACGCTTGGGTACATGCCTATCGAATTCCGTGATGCGCTGCATATGATTGCCGAAGGGAAAGTGAACGTTGAACCGTTGATTACCGGCACGGTGGGTTTGTCCGGTGTGGATGAAGCCTTTAGTGCGCTGGGTAATCCGGAGCAGCATGCCAAGATCCTGATTGATCCGCGCAAGGGGTGAGGCTGGCTGCTTGTGGCGCAATGAAGTCTCAATCATTCTCCGTTTCAGTATGCCCCATCAAAAGGCCGACATCCTGGTGTGATCTCGGCCTTGGTCTTATCATTAATAACTGTCCATATGTACAGTTTGATGGTAACGTTCCCTGAACCGATATCCGATACCAGGGGGATGCATGATTCAGGGAAGTTGTTGTTGTGGCGCGGTGCAATTTGAGTTGACGGATGTGCCGGGGATGTTGGGCATGTGTCATTGCAGCCGCTGCCGCAAGGTTGGGGCCAGTGCATTGGCGTTTGTGAAGCAGGAGCAGTTTCGGCTCGTTGCGGGACGAGAGAACATTACCACCTTCAAGGCTGAGCCGCCCTATAAGTATGACCGGAATTTTTGCTCTGTCTGTGGCACTGCCTTGGGTGAGGTGCTGTCGGATATGGCGTCGTTCCCGATCAATGCCCACTGTATCGATGGCGATATCGAGCTTGAGAATACCTTCCATGAATTCGTTTCCGAGAAGCCCTGCTGGTATGTGATCGGGGATGATGCCAAGCAGTTCAGCGAGCATCCTCACGAATGAAATCGTTGTCTTGACCCGGGTTTAATCTGGCTGTTAGATTCAAGACAGATTTCAAGAGTGATGATCAGGCGAAAATGAACACGATGTTTTCCTGTAAACACAAGGCCAAGAAACGGGCAGCTTTTGTCCGGGCCGGGTGCTGCATGGAAAAAATCTGATTTCACTCTGATTCAGTTTTTATCAAACCCGGTCGCGGATGCGCGACCGGGTTTTTTATTGCCCGCGCGCAGCCTTCGACACCAACAGAAGGATGTGAAAATGCAGGAACGTAGACACTTTTCAGGATCACTGGTAGCGCTGGTTACACCGTTCAACGGCGATGCCGTGGATACGGAGGCGCTGGAACGCTGTGTTGACTATCAGCTTGCCGGAGGCACACAGGGGGTGGTGGTAGCTGGCACCACCGGAGAGGCTCCGGTGCTGTCGAAAGGGGAATATGCGGCCTTGGTGGCTGCGGTATGTGAACAGGTGGCCGGGAAGGTGCCGGTGATTGCCGGGGCGACCTCCTATGATCCCCGGGAAGCTGTGGAACTGGCCGCGCTGGCAAAGCAGCACGGGGCAGACGGGCTGCTGTGCGCGGCAGGGTATTACAACCGGCCCGATCAGGAAGGGCTTTATGGCCATCTCCGTTATCTGCACGATCATTCTGAACTGCCGATTCTGCTCTACAACATTCCTCCGCGTACTATCGTGGATATTTCGCCCGACACTCTGGCGCGGTTGTCCGAGCTGGAACGGGTGGTTGGGGTCAAGGATGCTTGCCGGGATCTTGCCAGGCCCATGGAGGAGAGGATGCGCATTACCCGGTGTTTCAGTTTTCTATCTGGTGATGATTGTACAGCGGTGGCTTATAACGCCATGGGCGGCAACGGGGTGATCAGTGTGATTGCCAATGTGTTGCCGCAGCTGAGTAGGCAGCTTCAGGATGCGTGCCGTGACAATGACTATGCAGCAGGCCGTGAGTTTCAGGCTGCCGTCACGCCACTGATTGAGGCATTGTCTTTGGCTCCCAATCCATCGGCGATCAAGTATGCCTGCTCATTGCTGGATCTGTGTCAGCCAGAGTGTCGCCTGCCTATGGTGCCATTGTCTGACGCCGCGAAGGCGTCAATCCGGACGGCGATGGCGCCGTGGCTCATGCCCGTATCCCGGCAATCTCCAGCAAAGGTCGGCTGAGCTTTTTCTGTAGGACATTTGCCATTGTCTGCGTACGAAAATCTTTATAGTTTTGTCTGCGGGGGATGGGAAAACAGGCTGTGGGGGGAGTCATGCCGCTATTGATATTATCCATTTTGATCCAGCTGGCGCTGGTGGTTCATGTGATGAAAACCGGGCGCAATACCAGCTGGATTTACATTCTGCTGTTCTTTCCGCTGATCGGCGGGTTGGCCTATGTGATTGTGGAGCTGTTGCCGTCCATGGGGCAGAGTCCGGGAGGCCAGCGTATGCGTCGTAGTATGTCGAAGACGTTGAACCCGCACCGTGAGGTGCGTGAGGCCGCGCAGAATTTTAGTGTGGCCAGTACGGCATCCAACGCGTTGGTGCTGGCGGAACAGCTGATGGAAAAGCAGGCCTATGAGCAGGCAAGGGAAGTGCTGGAGCACAGCATGACAGGCCTGCATGCCACCGATCCCGAGTTGATGATGGCGCTGGCGAAGGCCCTGTTTGGCCAAGGTGAATACCTGGCTTGCCTGGAGACCCTGGATGATTTCAAACAGCATAATCCCCAGCGAACCAGTGAGGAGGGGCATTTGTTATACGCTCGCGCTCTTGAGAAATCGGGGCGCGTCAACGATGCCCGTACTGAGTATGAGGTGCTGGCTGGATATGGCTCGAGCCCCGAGCCTGCTTGCCGGCTGGCCAGAATATTGGCTGAAGCTGGCGATGTGGCGGCCAGCAAGGATCTCTATCGTTCTGTGGTAGAGAAGGCTCGCGTGTCAGGCAAACATTATCATCGTTTGCACAGGCGCTGGATCCAGATTGCTGAGGAAAACGCCGCCTGACGCGATGAGGCGGGCGTTGCTAGAGCCATGCAGTCAACAGGCCGCCAAGGTACAGCCCCATCCCGAATACCCCATGGGTGATCAAGCTTTGCGTGCGTGCTCGGGATGGCATTGGGGCCTTGCTCGCGGCAATGCCCATTCCCATCCCCGGCTGCATCAGGAAATACGGCGCAATCACGGTGACTATCCCGGTGGCCAGTGCGGGGCCTGGAGTGGGGTTATCGATCCAGCTTGTTCCGGCAAAAACGAATAGCAAAATGGCAAAGCTGATACCTGTCAGATAGTGGGCGACCCAGCCTGCCAGGCGCTCCCCTTTTTGTGCCGGCGATGCACCTATGGCCTGGTGCAGAAACTGGCCATGACGCATGTGCAATAACCAGCGTCCTACCATGGCGTAATTAGGACGTGGGCCGAATGCCTGGGGCCGCAGCCATCCCCAGAGATCCATAACCAAAGTGGCGGTAATGCCAATCACCAGGGCGTTAAGAGTGACGTCAGTGAGTTCGTGTGTGTCCATGTTGCTCTCCTTGGGCCTCGACTTTTATGCGCTCATGCTATGCTGCAGCTTCAAGCTGACTTGAGGTCAAGGTGATGCTGGATATTTCTGAAGTGGTACAGCGCACGGGGGTGCCGGCATCCACGTTGCGCTATTACGAGGAAAAAGGGCTGATTGTTTCCACGGGCCGGCGGGGTCTGAAGCGGGTGTTTTCTCCGCAGGTGCTGGATCAACTTGGATTGATTGCCTTGGGGCAGGCTGCGGGATTCAGCCTGGACGAGATTGGCGCGATGTTTGCCGCTGATGGTGAACCGCATATTGATCGTGCGGTGCTGCTGAGCAAGGCAGAGACGCTGGATGACACGATCCGCAAGTTGACCGCCATGCGGGATGGGCTGCGCCATGCGGCCCGTTGCTCTGCTCCCAGCCATTTGGAATGTCCCTCCTTTCGGCGTCTGATGAAGGTGGCTTCTGCGCGGGCGAAAGTGGATAAGCGCCGTGTGCGTAACTGATGCAGGATCTGGCGGGCGATGATTCTATTCCCCAACCCAGAGAAACAAGTCGGCCAATTTGCGAAGAGTTGTGTCATGTCTCGGTGCGGGTGAATCCATTAGTCTCGAATTCAGCGATGAGACATGGATTTGAACGGGGCAATGGATGGCGGTGAAGACAGGCATGCGGGCTGCTTTTGAAAGGCCAGCAAGGGATGTGCGTGGACTGGCAGTGGCGTTTTTCCTGCTGGTGAGCACCGGCGGCCATGGGCAGCGGGTGATGTCAGAACAGGTTAAGGCCGGAGAAGTGTTGTTCTGGGAGCGCTGTGCCGCTTGCCATGAATCGGGTTTGCGTAATGCGCCTCTTATTGGCAACAGGAAGATGTGGGCGTCGCGCATTGCCAAAGGAGAAGCTGTGCTGCTTGAGCATGCCATTCATGGATTCAACCGGATGCCACCACGGGGCGGGCATCCCGACCTTGGCGATGAGGATCTTCATAACATTGTTCGCTACATGATCTTTGTCGCGGAAGATCTGTGACTTTTCTTGCTGGGGTTTTGTTGGATGGGGTCTGCTGTCGGGCAGGTTGGTCGTAGAGCGTCAAGCTCTGAAAACCGGGTTAACCCAGCGTTAGAAATGGCACCAGTGTCACCGCTAATAATGCCGTGACGGCGATCAGTATACCCAGCGCTCGTAGCGGTTGTTCGCGCAGCCGTTGTGGCAGTGTGGGGGCTGTACCTTCTTGGCGGGCTTGCTGGTAGCGGAGCCGTTGATTGCGGGCGCGCTCTTGCTGATAGTCGTTGACCAGCGCCTTGGCTTTTTCCTTGTCATCCGGATTGCTTAGCCAGATACCACCAAAGGAAATACCCCACAGGCTGGGTGCGGTTTCATAGAAAGGAATCTGGTGTTCCTCAAGCAGCGCACGAACCTCTTCGGCTTCGTCATCGGGAACTTGGCGCAGATTGAGTAATAGTGTCGTCATGGGTTTAAGGAACCGTCCTTGATTCAATGGATGGTGGCATTGTGCCATAAGCCGATCGACGCAGCTTTGATCTACTGCGCGTTTTGACAGACGGCGATGCGATTCCTGTCGCGCCTTATAGTTTCACTTTTCTTGTCTGCACGCGGGAGGCGGTCTGGATGCGATGACGCGCAAGCGGAGGGCATCCCATGAAACGCTGTTCGGCGTTCCATGGGATGTGTTTCCAGGATCAGTTGTTCCGGCGGCGCAAGCCCAGCGCCGCCAGTCCGGTTAGCAGGGCCATGCCCAGGCTGCCTCCGAAATCGAACGGGTGCTCAGCCACGGCTTCTGCGGTAGCGCCGTTGACTACGCCGCCACGTAACAGGATACGGCCATTGCGCTTGCCGTCGGCATCATGGTCTGCGCCATCGGTGACGGTGAGGCTGATGCAGTTGTCGCCCTGGTTTAGCCCGCTGTGGAACTCGGCGCTGCCCGGAGAAGGGCAGTAGCCAGGGGCGCCGGGCGCGGATTGTGCTGCCGCCACGGTAACCCAGTCGCTACTGGCCAGGGCAAGGAAGCGAGCGCTGGCCGGGAGCGGACTGGACTGGGGCACAATCACCACGGTGCTGGCACCGGGGTAGAGGCCGTCGATGATGATGTCGTGCGCTTCTGTGGCGGCATCGGTACGAATGCCGGCAGGCAGCGACACATTGAAGGTGTCGATCAGACTCTGGATATCGAGGGTGGCTGCGCCGTTACCCTGTGCCAGGCTGGTGGCACCCAGTTGCAGCGTCAGGCCGGGCTCGGTTTCCAGCAGGAACTGATCGGCAATGCCGGGGCGGGCCTGGAGAACACGGGCCATGCCCATGGCATCCAGATAATCAGGCACACCATCGTTGTCGTCGTCGCCAAAGCCTTCCACGTCATCGGCTGGGCCGTCACTGTCACTGTTTTCACTGCCCAGTACAGGGGCGGAGTCGAGAATATTCAGTGTCAGGTCGGTGTGGTCGGCCAGGGTGCCGTCGGAGACCGCCAGCGCTACGGTGTAGGTGCCAGTGGTGAGCAGGGCCGGGTCGAAGGTGAAGGTGGCATCATCCATGTCGGTATCCACCAGCTCGGCATCGGTGTCGCTCCAGTCGTTAGTGAGGCTGTCCGCCGGGTTGGCATCGCTGACGTTGGCGGTGACGGTCACCGGGCCCTGGTCGGTAATCACGATACGGGTCGGACGACCGTTCTGGCTGGCGATCAGTGTCGCGGTCGGAGCCAGATTATCTTCGTGGATCACGATTTCCTGCTGGGGGTAGAGGCCGGGCACGGCTTCGTCTGGACCGAGAGTGCTCATCACAAGTTGCAGGGTTTCGTTGCCCTCGCCAATGCCATTATCAGTGAAGGTCATGGAGAAACCGTTTTCGAGTCTGGGTTCGTGAGTAGGCTTGAAAAGGTAGATCTCCGGTACGGGCAAACTGTAATCCGAGCTGTTCGCATTGCCGCTCAGGGTAAAGGGCAAATAAATGCCTGGGCTCATGAAGGGGCCGCTGAGATACGCGGTTGCCGTCAGGGAGCCTCCTTCGGCACCATGCAGTGTCGGCGCAAAGCTGACTTGCGGAGTGATAAAAAGCCGCTGGGTCACGGTGGCGGTATTACCGGCCTGGTCGGTGGCGGTGCGTTCAATAACGTTGAGGCCAGACATCACGTAGGCGGTGTCCGGGGTGGCGGTAATCGGGCCATCCCGGCCGTCCTGGCCTATCAGTTCCCCCAGTTCTACCCGTGTGAACAGGCCGGTGGCACCAAGTTCGATATCTGCTGGTGTGGCCAGTACCGGCGGATAGTCATCCTCGGTTGGGTTGGAGCTGTTGTTGAACTCATCAAGATTGCTGATGCCATCTCCGTCCAGATCTCCGCTGGCATCGCTGGCGTCATAGGGATCAAGTCCTGCGTTCTCTTCGAAGTCGTTGTCCATGCCGTCATCATCGATGTCGCTGTCATCCACATCGGGGATGGTGTCGCCATCGAAATCGGCCAATACGGTCACCGAGAAACTGAGGGTGGCGGTGCTGTTGCCGTCATCCACGGTCAAGATCATGTTGGCGGTGTTACCCACATCAGCGTTGGCGGGTGTGCCGGTGATGGCGCCGGTGTTGTTATCGACGCTGGCCCAGTCCGGTTTGCCGGTCAGGGAAATCGTCAGGTCGTCACCCTCAGCGTCGGAAATCGTGGGAGTAAAGCTCCACGGTACGTTTTCCACTGCGCTCTCCAGAGGTGTGCCATCGATCACCGGGGTGTCATTGCTGGCGGTGATGCTCAGGTTCACGGTGAAATCGGCATGGCCGCCGTCACTGTCCGAGACGCGTACGATAAAGCTGTCGACACCGAAGTAGTTGGCATTGGGTGTGTAGTCGATTTGTGGAACGGGGCCGCTACCGGTGACGGTCGCTGTGCCATGGCTGGCCGCTGAAAACAGACTCCAGACGAGGGTGTTGGCGGTGCCGTCTTCCACATCACTGGCATTCAGTTGCAGGGTGAACGCGGTGGGCGTGTTGTCTTCATCAATGGTGAGGTTGACGGCATTGCCTTGCTCAATGGCGGGGACATCGTTTACCGATACCACTGTGACGTTGAACGCATGCTCGGCGGTGCCGCCGACGCCATCCTGTACTTGCACGGTGTAGTTGTCCGCGCCGTAGTAATGCAGATCCGGGGTGTAGACTACCGTGGTGCCGCTGATGTCGAGAGTACCGTGCAGTGGCTGCTCGGTGGCAATCATGGTCAGTTCGGTGTTGTCCACGTCGCTGGCATTGAGCGTCACCGTGAGGCTGTTGTCCTCGTTGGTCGCATAGTTGCCGGTGGGCCCTTCGTTGATAACCGGATCATCATTTTGGGCAGCGAAGGTCAGGCTGGCAGATACGTTGGCGCTGGACAGAGTGCCATCGCTGGCACGCCAGGCGAAGCTGGTGCTACCGGACCAGTTACTGGCAGGGGTGAAAGTCAGATGGTCGAGTGTGTCGAGATTCATCGGCGTGCCGAGAGAAACCGGGTCACCATTGGCTTTGCTGAGTGTGCCGGTGCCGACGGGCAGGCTGTGGATAATGATCGACACCGCCTGGCCATCCAGTTCGGTGATGGTGTTGGCAAAGGCTGAGGCAGGAATGGTCAGCGGTGTGTCTTCCTGGCCGCTCAGTGAAAAGGCGGTGGCCGCCGGCGGGCGATTGACCGTCAGGGTAAAGTTTTGGCTTGCGTTGGGTGACACGCCGTTGCTGGCAGTGATGCCCAGCGAGTAACTGCCGGTGCTGTTGGTCGGAGTACCGCTGAGGATGCCGCTGCTGCTAAGGGTAACGCCGCTGGGCAGGCTGCCACTGGTAAGACTGAAGGTGGGTGCTGGATAGCCATCTGCGGTAACGGTGAAGCTGCCGGGCAGTCCTTGCTGGAAGGTAGTGGATGCACTGCTGGTAATGCTGGGTGGGCCTTCCACAGCCAGGGTGAAGTTCCTGGTGACGGCGCCAACGCTGCTGGACGCTTTGACCTGCAGCGGGTAGCTACCGCCAGACCCGGTTGCGGGAGTCCCGGTGATGCGGTGGTTGGCATTGTCCCAGGTAACGCCTGCGGGCAGGGCCCCGGTCAGGCTGATGCTCGGTTCCGGTACCCCGGAGGCGGCGAACTGTACCGGGCTGGCGGCCTCCCCTTCGCGGAAGGTGGCGCTGGCCGGTGCTGTGGTAAATTCCGGCGGGAAGCTGCCGCCACCAGGGGTGACATACACCGAGTCCATCACTACCTGGGTAGTGTCGGCATTGGTCGCGTAGTTGGTCGGGAAGGCCAGCCAGACCTTGATCTGGGTGATGCTGGAAAAGTCGGGTTGTTGCCCTTGATAAAAGCACACCGGGTTAACATCGCAGTAGAAATTCAATGCCAGTGACTGGCCGCCGGGAACCTCACCAATACTGGTGCTGTAGGTGCCGGTTTTACCGCCACCGGTGACATTGATGCTGACCTGTAGTGCAGACTCGCCCTCCAGGGCTTCCGGGCGGGTGATGCTGTCCATTACCAGGAAGAACTGATCATTGGTACCGCCGTCAGTGAGGTCAATGGGGCTGGAAAAGTGATAAACCAGTTCCACTGCACCGGCGGTGTTGCCATTGCCGCCCAGGGTGAGCTGGGCCTTGCCGCCGGATTCCGAGAAGGTGGACCCATTGGTGGTGGTAGACGTACTGGGTAATGGATGCTGGGTGACGGTCCGGTTTGCGCTACCGATCACTGGTGTAAAACCGTCGATCTGAATAAAGTCTGCTTGCGCAGCGCCGGACAGCATTGCGCCCGCTAGCACCATAAGGGCCAGCGCAAGTCGCCAGAATTGCATGATGTTCCCCCGCAGAGCCAAATGTCTGGCTCCAGTGTTGTGTTTTATTTGCTTGCCAAAAATAGCATACGGGGGGCATTTGGGAATCGCTCAAATGGGTGAGCCGGTGGGGCTGGCGGCTGTTTGGGCCGACTTTTTTATATCATTTTCCTGATAATTATCATCAGGCTGGTCGGGGGGAGGGCTGGCGTCATGAATACCCGCTCGGAAGAGGCATTGAATGCGAGCATGTTGGCGGAGCCGCAGGACCAGTTGCGCATGCAGGAAGGAGAGCATTTTGAGCTCCCCGGCGTGCAGGGGCGTATGGAAAAAATCGAGTTTGGCAATGGTCTGTTTCTGCACCTTGCGGAGCTGGATGTACAGCAGGATTCTTTCTTTGCGGTACAGAATTACATGCCGCCGGGCTGGATTGGCGGCAGTCTGAACATACTGGGCGACATGCAGATTCAGCCTCCCGGAATGGGAGCGTTTTCCTGTAGTGACGACGAGGCCTTGATCATGCGCGTCGATATTCCAGGAACCCGTTATCTTCTACCCGCCTCCCAGCTCATTCGTCATGTGGGCGTTACCTGCACTCTGGATTCACTTTCCCGACGCTTTTCTGGTGATATTCCTGAGGGGCTTGCGGCATTTCTGGGAGCAGGAGTAGAAGAAGTGGTGATGCTCCGAGTGGGGGTATCCACGCAAATGCGCAATGTGGCGACCAGCATGTTTTCCCGTCAAATCCATGGGCCGGGGCGTCGTTTTCAGTTGGAGGCGCTGGCCATCCAGTTTCTTTATGAACTGATTGAAGGCTTCTGTGGCATGGAAGCGGATGAGCAACAGGCCATTCAGGAATGGGAGCGAGCGGCAGTGGAGGCCTTGATGGCGCGCATTGCTGCTGAGCCGGGGAGGGGTTGGCTGGCAGGGCAGCTGGCTGAAGAGGCGGGAATGACAGAGGCGCGCTTGAATGTGTTGTTTCGCTTGCTGGCGGAAAAGCGCTGTGCAGAGTATATCCGTGAGCAGCGTATGCGGCGGGCCAGACGTTTACTGGAAGAGGGCAAGTTGCATCTCAAACAGATTGCTGCAGAAGTGGGTTTCAGTCATGTGAGTAACTTCTCCCGTGCCTACAAACGCTGGTTCGGTGAAAATCCGGGGCGCGCTCTGCGCCGCAAAGAACCGGACTAGCGCTCCGCCCAGGTAAAAAATTAGAGAAAATTATTATAAGCCCTGAAGGGTAGTTCTGTTTTGATATAAAGGAAAAATAAGTTCAGTAAATCATGGGGTTGGAATTCTCTCCGACAGAGGGCGAGCGGAGGCACGCCTTTGGTCGATGTTGGCCTGCGCGAGGATAAGGCGCACATTACTAAGACATGAAACGGGTTTGACCCGGTATTCCCCCCAGGGAAGGGGAGGTTATGACTACGCTATCACTGGATTCCGTCACTCATTCGCTGGGCGTGAGTTATGAACGCATGGTGGAGATGGCGGATGAGGGTATCTGGGCTCTGGATCACATGGCCCGGATCCAATTTGTTAATCCTCGCCTGGCATCCATGCTTGGCTATTCACAGGCTGAGCTGTGCGGACATTCAGCCATGGAATTTCTTGATTCCAGAGAGTCCCGCGCGCTGGCACACATTACGCTTACCAATCGCAAACGTGAGAATGATGAGCATCAGGAACTCAGGTTTTGCCACAAGGATGGCCGCCTGTTACTGGTGAAGGTGGGTAGCACGCCGTTGTTTGACAAGGGTGGCAACTACACCGGTTCGCTGGGGGTGCTCACGGATATGACGCGGCGGGCCCAGATGGAGACGCGGGAAGCCGCCCGTGCCCGTGCGTTGTATTTGATTGCTACCGGGGCAGAGCTGCATGCGGTGCTGGATGCGATTGTGCTGGGAGTAGAGGCCCAGCATCCGCAAACCCTGTGCAGTATTCTGTTACTCGACGACAGTGGCGATCATGTTTTGCTGGGCTCCGCACCGCATCTTCCCGATTTCTATAATCAAGCCATTCACGGTGCGCTCATCGGACCGCGGGCGGGTTCGTGTGGCACGGCAGCGTATACCGGAAAACGGGTCATCGTGGAAAATATTCACACTGACCCGTTGTGGGATGACTATCGCCCCCTTGCTCAACAGGCCGGGTTGGGAGCGTGCTGGTCTGAGCCAATTCGCAGCAGCAGTGGCAAGGTGCTTGGCACGTTCGCGATTTATCATCGCAGTCCTCATCGCCCTGATGATGAGCACATTGAAACCATCGCCGCCTCTGCCAGTCTTGCTGCCATTGCCATAGAGAGAAGTCTGGATCGGCAATGCTTGCTGGAACTGAATGCGGATCTGGAGAAGCAGGTACGCTTGCGTACATTGGAACTGAACCGCGAGAAAGAACGCGCGGAGGCGGCAAGTCGTGCCAAGAGTGATTTTGTCTCCAATATCAGCCACGAAATTCGCACGCCAATGCATAGCATTCAGGGGTTGCTGGAATTGGTAGGCAATACGTCTCTCACGCTGGACCAGCGGGACTATCTGGGCAAGATGGATCATGCGGTTCAGCATCTCTTGGGTATCATCAATAACGTACTGGATTTCTCCCGTATCGAGACCGGAAAATTTCAGCTGGATCGTCAGCATTATTCTCTGCGTTCGGTGCTGAACAATGTGGAGAGTCAGTTGGCTAACAGCGCTTCAAGCAAGGGGTTGAGGTTGCTGTTTATGGTGGCGGAAGAGGTGCCAGATAACCTTTATGGTGATCCTCTGCGTCTGGGCCAGGTGCTGATCAACTATATCGGTAATGCGATCAAATTCAGTGAGCGCGGCGAGATCAAGGTATCCGCCAGATTGATCAGCCGAGATGGGCGCACCTGCAAGTTGCGTTTCCTGGTCAGGGATCACGGCATCGGAATCAGTCAGGACGTGCAGAAAAAGCTCTTCCAGCCCTTTGAGCAGGCGGATGGTTCTACCACTCGGGAATATGGAGGGACTGGGTTGGGGCTGGCGATCTGCCGGAAAATTGTGGAAGAAACCGGGGGCCAGGTGGGGGTAGAGAGCGAGCCGGGAAAAGGTAGTGAGTTTTGGTTTACCACCCGGATGGGGGTCACCAACGGGCGGGCGGTGGTGCAATCTGACGTTCTTGAGGACGAAGAAGCGCAGCGCTTGCAGGGGCGGCGGATCCTGCTGGTGGAAGACAACGAAGTCAATCAGATGGTCGCCAAAGAGCTATTGTCACGAGCCGGCGTTGAAGTGGAGGTGGCGGCTAATGGTAAGCAGGCTTTGCAAGTGTTGGAGCATGACCGCTTCGATGCTGTGCTGATGGATGTGCAGATGCCGATCATGGATGGCTATGAAGCGACGCGGTTGATCCGCGAAGACCCTGAGCTGCATGATGCGGTGGTCATCGCAATGACCGCCAATGCGGGCCGGGAAGACAAGCAGGCGGCGTTTTCCGCCGGAGTGGATGATTTCGTCAGCAAGCCGATTCGGGCACTGAGGTTGTACCAGGCATTACTGAAGAATATGAAGACTTGATGAGACGCGAGGTTTGTTGCCTGCCGGAAGCAGGGTTTGCGTCATTCAGGGATAAACGTTGTGATTGGCGGGATGTCTGCCCTTGCCAGGGCGTCAGTTAGCCACAAGACTGGGGGCGGCCAATCATTGCCGGGCAGGATACTGGCGAAATAACCATTCCGTAGAGGCAGGAGGCCACAGCGGGGAGAAGTTGGGGTGTGCGATGTTGAATGTGTTCCGGGCTGCCAGTGTTGCGGAGGGACTGTCCTTTCTGGTGATTCTCAGTGTCAGCCTTGGGGTGATCAGTCGGGATTATGTCTTCATGCTGGGCATGACCCATGGGGTGCTGTTTCTGGCATATATGGTGCTGTCACTGTGGGTAAGTAATAGTCGCAACTGGTCTGTGATTGTGTGGTTGTTGATCTTCCTTGCCGCCCTGGTGCCCTTTGCTTTTATTGCGGTGGAGTTTTTCCTGCGGCGCGAGCAGGTGGGTGCATCCCTGCCGGGCGAGCCCGCCTGATCTGCGGCGTTGATCCCACATTTATACGAACAAAGTATGATATCCTGCGCCGAAAGGGTCGGCTTCCTGACAGTTGTTGTCTGAGTTAACCTGCAAATAAACGCGCTTTCCCTGCAGTTGCCGGGAAAGCTGCAATCCGCCAAATGGGCACTGAACAAGCGCCATGAACTCTGTCGACATTATCTACCGCGTCAAGCTGAGCCAGGACAGGCTGGAAACCTTCAATTTCCGCCTGGATGAAGAGACGTTTGACCTCATTGGGGACAAGGTGCCAGATCCGCCCAAATGGACGGAGCTGGAATACAGCCAATGCGCCCACTGCCCACTGTCCACGGAAGAGCATACGCACTGTCCGCTGGCACTGCAGATGCACAGTATTGTGGACCGCTTTCATGACACGCGTTCCATTGATGAAGTGGTTGTCGAAGTGGTGACGGAAGAACGCAGGGTGCGCCAGAAGACCGGTCTTCAGCGGGTCGTTGCCTCCATGCTGGATCTGATCTACCCCATCTGTGGTTGTCCAAAGACGGCATTCATGAAGCCGTTGGCGCGTTTTCATCTGCCATTGTGCTCGGAAGAAGAAACCATTTTTCGCGTCACCGGCATGTACCTGTTGGCACAATATTTTCTGAGTCGCTCGGCTACCGGGCAGGGACGTATCGAGTTTGACGGGCTGACGGATATTTATAACGAGCTGCACACCCTCAATACGGCGGTGGCTCGTCGCCTCCAGTCCGCAACCAGTTCGGATTCCACCAAAAACGCCATTACGCTGATGGACATGTACTCCACGCTGGTTCCCTTGCTGCTGGAAGATGAGTTGATCGAGATGCGCGGTTTCTTCCAGGCGTATCTGCCTGATGACGGGGACAAGCCGCAGACGATGACCAATTATCTGGAGAAGGCCAAGGCGTTTTCGCTGGATCTGGATAACCTCAAGCTGACTCCTACAGAAGAAGAGGCGAGCCACGATGAAATGCCCGATTGGCTGAAAGAAGCCAAGGGAATCATGGGGCCTTATTTGCCGGAGAATTTGACCCGTGATTCGTCAGAGACGAAGCCGGGAGAGAAGGCTGAACCTGCTGCTTTTGTCACGTCGGATGGCTTGAAACTGGAGCTGACCCCGATGGATGAAGAAAGAAAACCGGAAGAGTAAGCGGCTATGCCGCGCCGCGCTCGGGAGGGAGCCTGAATGAAAGTGGAATATGATCCGCTGGATAATGTGGCAACGGTTTTCCCTGATGGCCCGTTGAGTCAGGCCGACTTTGAGGATGCTGCTGCGCAGATTGATCCTGCTATCGAGAAGCACGGTTTGCTGAATGGGCTTGTGATCGCGATGGACTCCTTTCCCGGTTGGGAGTCGTTGGGTTCGTTGGTGTCACATCTGCGTTTTGTTCATGACCATCACAAGGCGGTGGCACGTGTGGCGCTGGTCACGGATTCCTCTTTAGGGGTTGTGGCAGAAAAGCTGGCCAGCCATTTTGTGGCCGCAGAGATTCGCCAGTTTGCTGCCGGTGACAGGGCAGCGGCCCAGGCGTGGATCGTGGAAAAATAGACATTTCCAAAGGCCCGTTACTGGGGCGCTGGGATTTCCTTGATCAGGAAACCGGTTTCCCCGCACGGATGTACGGGGAACCGGTAGTGCTGTTTACACGTCGAAGCGATCCGCGTTCATGACCTTGGTCCAGGCGGCCACGAAGTCGTTGGCAAACTTCTCCTGGTTATCATCCTGGGCATACACCTCTGCGTAGGCGCGCAGGATGGAGTTGGAACCGAACACCAGATCCACTCGGGTGGCGGTCCATTTCACTTTGCCACTGCTGCGATCGACGATTTCATATTTGTTGCCTGCCGGCTTCCAGCTGTTGCTCATGTCGGTCAGGTTGACGAAGAAATCGTTGCTCAGCTGGCCTTCGCGGTCGGTGAACACACCATCCTTGCTGCCGCCGTGGTTGGTACCCAGCACGCGCATGCCGCCGATCAGGGCTGTCATTTCCGGTGCGGTCAGACCCATCAGTTGGGCACGATCCACCATCAATTTTTCCGCTGGTACGGAGTAGTCCTTTTTCAGCCAGTTACGGAACGCATCATGGATAGGTTCCAGTGGTTCGAAGGATTCCGCATCGGTCTGCTCGTCGCTGGCATCGCCACGGCCGGGAGTGAACGGCACGCTGATGTTCATGCCCGCCGCCTTGGCTGCCTGCTCTACCCCCACGTTGCCGGCCAGCACGATCATGTCGGCTATGCTTGCACCTACGTCGGCGGCAATACCTTCCAGTACACCCAGCACCTTGCTCAGACGAGCAGGCTCATTGCCTTCCCAGTCCTTCTGAGGAGCAAGGCGGATGCGTGCACCGTTGGCACCACCGCGCATATCAGAGCCGCGGAAAGTGCGAGCGCTGTCCCAGGCGGTGCTGACCATCTCGCTGATGCTCAGGCCACTGTCGGCAATTTTTTCCTTTGCCGCGTCCACATCGTAGCCGGTGCTGCCGGCGGGAATCGGATCCTGCCAGATAAGATCTTCGCTCGGCACTTCCGGACCCACGTAACGGACCTTCGGCCCCATGTCCCGATGGGTCAGCTTGAACCAGGCGCGGGCAAATACTTCATCGAAGTAGGCAGGATCGTTGTAGAACTTTTCTGAAATCTTGCGATACTCCGGGTCCATCTTCATGGCCATGTCGGCGTCGGTCATGATTGGGTTGTGGCGAACGGTGGGATCTTCTGCATCCACTGGTTTCAGCTCGTCCGGCATGTCCACAGGTTCCCACTGCCAGGCACCGGCCGGGCTCTTGGCCAGTTCCCACTCATAGTTGAGCAGCAACTCGAAGTAGCCGTTGTCCCACTGAGTCGGGTTGGTGGTCCAGGCGCCTTCCAGGCCACTGGTCACCGCCTGGTTGCCGATGCCACGAGTGGCGGTGATGTTCCAGCCCAGACCCTGTTCATCGACATCGGCGGCTTCCGGTTCGGGGCCCACGTTATCGGCATTGCCATTTCCGTGCGCCTTGCCCACGGTGTGACCACCCGCAGTCAGCGCAACCGTTTCTTCATCGTTCATGGCCATGCGCTTGAACGTTTCACGTACGTCTTTCGCTGTCTTGAGTGGATCGGGGTTGCCGTCCACCCCTTCCGGGTTTACATAGATCAAACCCATCATTACTGCCGCCAACGGATTCTCCAGATCACGATCCCCGGAGTAGCGGCTCTTGTCATTGTCACTGGTGGCCAGCCACTCGTCTTCTGCACCCCAGTAGATATCTTCTTCCGGTGCCCAGATATCTTCGCGGCCAAAGCCGAAACCAAACGTCTTGAAGCCCATGGATTCATAGGCCACATTGCCGGCCAGAATAATCAGGTCAGCCCAGCTGATCTTGTTGCCGTACTTTTTCTTGATCGGCCATAACAGACGACGGGCCTTGTCCAGATTGCCGTTATCCGGCCAGGAGTTCAGTGGCGCAAAGCGCTGGTTGCCTGTGCCAGCACCACCACGGCCATCTGCCATGCGATAGGAACCTGCTGCGTGCCATGCCATGCGAATCATCAGGCCGCCATAGTGTCCCCAGTCTGCTGGCCACCAGTCCTGACTGTCTGTCATCAGGGCAGTGAGGTCGCGTTTGAGTGCAGCGGTGTCGAGTTTTTTCAGTTCTTCACGATAGTTGAAGCCGGCCGACATAGGGTCGGTCTTGCTGTCGTGCTGGTGAAGAATGTTGAGGTTCAGCGCCTGCGGCCACCACTTGGTCGCTTCACTCCCGGCAGAAGTATTGGCGCCGTGCATGACCGGACACTTCCCTGCGTTTGCGTTGCTCATTGCTACTCTCCCTTGGAACACGTCATGAAAGTTATGCCTCTAATCTAAAGCCATAGAGGAGCCCCGGCTAGATCACAACCCGATAATCAGGGGTTTTCTTTTCTATAGAATGGATAGGTTATTTCAATGGCGTGAAAGGAGCGTAAGCAAGGGAGTGCTGGGCGCGAATCAGCTCATCGAAGTGACTGCGCCCAGTGATGACATTACTCGGCATCTTGCTGGTGACGACGCGCTATTGTGTTGGTATGACCTTCTTCATTGGCCGAAGCACGACGTCGGGTTTTGGCAGAAACATAATTTTCCGGCGGGTCTTCAAAGATGGTCTGATAGCTTAGGTTAACGATGGATTCAGAGGTCTTGGGCAGCAGGTAATACATGCTCAAGGCGCCTTTACCGAAGATGCCGAGCTTGCGTTTATTCTGGGTAATGATCACATCCAGCATCCATTTGACTGCAGTATCCACCGACATGACTGGCATGTACTTGTAGATTTTTGTTGGTGCAATCATGGGTGTGCGTACCAGCGGGTAGTTGAGTGAGGAAAAACGGATATTGGTGTGGGCAAATTCATTGGCCGCAACCCAGGTCCACCCTTCCAGTGCCCACTTGGAACCCAGATAGGCGGAGAACCGTGCCGGGTTTGCCTGAACGCCTACCGTGGACACGTTGATGATGTGTCCTTCGTTGCGCGCTTCCATCCCCGGCAGCACATTCATGGCCATGCGGATGGCGGCCAGATAGTTGAGTTGCATGGTGCGTTCGTAGTCGTGGAAACGATCGTAGGTGAACTTGATGGAGCGACGAATCGAACGCCCTGCGTTGTTGATCAGAAGATCCACTCGGCCGTGAGCTTTTTCGATAGTGCGGCAAATCCGGTCGCACTCTTCCAGATCGGTCAGGTCGCCGGGGTACACCTCGGCATTGCCGCCGGCATTGCGAATGTCTCTGGCAATGACTTCCAGTTTTTCCCGGTTGCGTGCCACCAAGGCAACAGTGGCACCAGCGGCACCCAGTTCGCAGGCTACCTGCGCACCAATGCCGGAACTGGCTCCGGTGAGGAGTACTACCTTACCGCGGACGCGTTCTTGCAGGGCGTGATGTGGGGAAACCAGACTCTTCACATTCCAGCGCCAGTGCTGGCCAAAACGGGTGAAGTAAGGCAGGACTTTGGGGAGGCGGAATTTCAGTTCGTTGCTCACGACAGACTCCAGTCGTTGGCGGTTGCGTTATAGGCTGTGTTGAAAGAGGCTTGCATGCACAAATATTAATCTGAGTATATGCTCGGAAATACTCGGATTCAGGAATCACCATCAAGGCATCGAATATGACCCGAGAAACAATCCAAGCTTCTGATTTTGCAATGAAAAAAGAACCCAGACAGGCGCGATCCAGGGCTACAGTGCAGGCCATGGTGGATGCCTGTGCTCGGATTTTGGAAGAGCGAGGTTATGCGGGGTTGACCACCAATGCGGTGGCAGAGGTGGCGGGGGTCAGTATCGGCTCGGTGTATGAATTTTTCCCAGGCAAAGACGCTATTGTGGCCAGACTGGCGGATACATTGCTTGCTGATGTTTCTGCCACCTTGAATGCCCGGCTGGAGCGGACGGATAGTCGTGAGGATTTGCATCGGGCCATGCGCCACCTGATCGGTGCGCTGCATGCGCTTGTATACCAACATCGAAAGCTGATCAGAGTGCTGATCTTCCAGGTGCCTTTTGTTCAGCATTTGCCGTCTGCGCAGCAGTTGCAGCAAGAGCTCTTGCAGGTGGTCGTTACCGGGCTGCAGAAATCTCGTGAGCATTATCATCTGACGGTACCGGCAAGCAGCCTGTATCTGATGGCAACATCCACAGCGGGGAGTTTGCTGCATCTGGTGCTGATGCCGCCGCCTGGTATTCATCCAGAGGTTGTGCTGGATGATCTTTCCGACAAGATGGCGGCGTGGTTGGCACAGGGATGAGTCGTGCCGGAAAGTGAAGTGTTGCCAGGAAATTCAGCCGTAATCCTCTATGATGAAGGGCTTGCTGAAGTCACGATAATCAAGGAGAAGAATATGTGGCGATTTGTACGTAGTGTTGTGTTGGCGGGGCTGTTTCTGGGGTTGGCAGGTCAGGCTGCGGCATTGTGTAATTGCTACCTGCCAGCCAGTCCTGATATCCCGAATGGGCAAACGGCCAACGATGAGCAGATCCAGTTTGCACGCAACACGCTGGTGGCTTATCAGGAGAAGATGCAAAGCTACAAGCAGTGTCTGGAGCGTTGTATCGTGGATGCCAGTGATGCCGAGAATGAAGTTGTGCAACAGTGGAATCAGACAGTAGAGACTTTTAATAGCAGGGTAGCCAACCCTTGAGAAAGTCAGTCTGGAGAGACAGGAAAAGATATGAACGAAATGGAACAGGCAGAAGATGATTTTTCCCACGAGCGTCTAATAGAAGCCATTGAGAACCAGATTGCAGATGGGCATCCTCGTGAAGCCGGATTGGTGATGATGGCGCTGACTGCCAACGGTGAGTCTCATGATGAGGTGTTGGTGAAAATGGCCGCGGTTTTGGCCCGACACATCGCCCTGAGCGCCGAGAAGGATTCCGCCTTTGATATCAATGCGTATGCGGCTGGGCTGCTGGAATTGCAGTCTTCGGCCTGACAGGTGGTGTCAGGGAATAACTTCACGCCGGTTGGCGACATACCCTCTTGAACGGGTAACCGACAAATCCGATAGCACCACCAATGCCGACATCGAACTAAAGCGGCCTTATCTGGAGATCGCTGTCAGGTTTGGGTTTCTGTGGCATTTACCAGGGAATCGGTTTTCCATCCCAGGCAATAAAACGGCCATGCTCCTGCTCGCTGGCGGAGTCGATGATGGTGGCAAGTTGTTGGGCTGCCCGTGTGGCTGAAAACAATTTTCCTTCTGGCACATTGCGTTGAAAGGGAGATGAAAGAGGGGTGTCGGTGGTGCCTGGGTGAAGCGCCATCACACACAGCTTCGGGTAACGACGTCGGGTCTCGATGGCGAGCGTACGGAGTAACTGGTTCTGTGCCGCCTTGCTGGCGCGGTAGCTATACCAGCCACCAAGATGATTATCACTGATGCTCCCCACCCGAGCGCTGAGGCTGGCGAAAACGGCCGTCTGCTTTTTATCCATGCGGGGTAGCAGGTGCCGGGCGAGAAGAATGGGGGCAAAGGTATTAACGGCAAAGCCCCGCTGCAGGTTTTTCAGGCTGATGTCCTCGAGACGCTTCTCCGGACCCATTTCTATTTCTGCATCATGCAGAAGTCCAGCGCAGTTGATGATCTGATGCAGACGGATGCCTTCCTCTTCCAGATTCTTGGCTAGGTATTCAAGCTGCTCTTCCTGAGTGATGTCCACATTGATGCATCGTAGCGGTAGCCCTTGTTCTCGCAAGGCGTGGAGTGTCGGGTGACCGGTCGCACGGCGTGACACGGCAATCACCGGGGCATCCGGTGCGAGCCAGTGCTTCAACAGCGCAAGGCCAATGCCTGAGCTGGCACCGGTAATAAGTCGGGTTTGCTGAATATTCATGATTTTAGGGCCTGTTAACAGGCCCTAGTATCCGCCCGACGCGGCAATCCGGTGTGAAGAGCCTTGCGGGAACTACTTCATGACAAAGTGGTGGGCGCCACGATTGAGGAAGTGCAACAGCATTCTGTAACTGTCCAGATCGAAACAGATCTCGCCCTCCGGTGTCAGGTCTTGTTGCGAGGGTGGGTGTGGCAGGGTGCATAAATGGCACCACTGGCGAATCAGGTGGAAGTCTTCACGATCATTCCCCTGTTCGTGAATCACCAGAGTGCCCTGATAGGGCCACGCCTGAATCTGGTGTTCTGTCAGGGCTTTGAGGAGGCGCTCATTGTGTTCAGCGATAGATTCCTTGTTGCAGCAGGCGCCGCGACAACGGCCGAGTTGAAAAGAGAAGCAAGGACCCTGCCCCTGTTCCAGGCCGCAGATTCGAGGGCATAGTTGATGGGTTTTTACCCAGTACTCGAGTGCTTGCTGCGCTTGACGGGGGCTGCGAAACACACCGTAGCAGTCCTGCTGCCAGAGGGGCTGTATGGGGTTGGGTTGGTAGCGGCGTGGAACGAGGAATCCCTTGTTGTCCTGCTCCAATAACCAGGTTTGCAGTTGCCGATAGCGACGCTGGCGGCGATTGAAGATCGGCTGGCGCTGTTTTATTTCCTGATTTTCCAGTAACAGAGCGCCGAGTTCGCCTGCGGTTTCGGTGAAGTCGATGTGGTGCGTCTGACGACACATGCGCTGTGCGCGCGGTGTCGTATTGTTGAAATGGCTACGTACCCGCTGGCGAATATTAATGCTCTTGCCAATATAGAGCAGAGCGCTCTGTTGGCCCCAGAACCGATAAATGCCGGGGCCGGTGGGCAAGGTGGCAAGCGGGAACGGTGGAGTGATCGGGGAGGCTGTGGACATGCAGGGAGTATCGTCGGGAGAGTGTTGGCAGCGGGTGAAGAGGCGAGTTGTTCAGAACTGGACAGGTGCTACCCCCACAGTCACCGCACCAATCGGCTGGCCGTGGCTGTCACTGATGGTTCGGCTAACCTGAATCTGAATGCTGCCGGTGGAATCATCTCTGCCCAGCGCTCCCACGTGCTCGGCTCCGGGGCCGACCATGAAAGTCTGTTGCCACTTGGCTTCGTCTCCTTGCCAGTAATCACTGGTGACGCTGCTCTGGGCCACGTTGAGCCCGCGATTATCCATGATGATGATTTCGGTGATTAGCTCATTGCTATGCAATTGCAGCTGGCGCAGTGAGTCGGAGAGGGGGGTGTCCATGAGGCTGTTTATCAGAGGGGCCTTGGCGTTGCCGAACTGCTGTCGCCAGTCTTTGTCCAGTACTGCTATCTGCTCCTGGCTCAGTGTGGCATGTACTTTATTCTGGCGCTGCACCTGCTCAATCACATCAGCCCGGGAGGCGATGTTAGCGGCTTGTGTGAGGGCAAAAGCCAGCAGTTCGGCGGTAACATTGTCCGCCGCGGAGGAACTGCTTATGCACAGGGCAAGCAATGCCAGCCTGATCCGTTTCAATGTGAAGGCTCCCGTCGCCTTTTGAGATTATTTTATGCGCCGACCATGGCGGTGGGGCAAGCGGTAACGGCGCATTTTAAGCCAAGCGTGCTTTGGGTGCATGACCCTTTGGTAGCGATTTGGTGCACGCCTGCCATTGAAGCGAGGGGAGGGTGGAGAGGTGGTGGGGAAGTGGAAAAGCGGTTACGGGGACCCGTAACCGCATTCGATCAGGCGATATCGCCGAGCCAGCGCTTCTTGGCTTTTTCCACCAGGTCGCGGGCATCGTGGTCCCATGGGTGGAAGCTGGGTTTGTAGAAGCTGAAGTAGCCGGGCAGCAGTTTGCGGAACACGCCGGGCTTGCCCCACATGTAATTCAGGGTTTCCCGCCAAGCTTTCCAGTTACCCAGTTGGCCTTCGTCTCGGACCAGTTGGTAGAGATGGACGCTGGTGAACAGTGGGAACAGGATGCTGACCAGCATCATTTCGGTGATGCGGGTGAATTCGCTGCCACCAATGGCCTTGTAAACATCGAATGCCACGGCCTTGTGCTCGGACTCCTCCACCGCATGCCAGGCCCAGACCGGAGCCATGTGCGGATCCATTTCATCCAGGGCGTCATATTTCAGCAGGAACTCTTCCGCCATCAGGGCCGTGAAATGCTCCACTGCTACAGTGTGGGCAAGCTGTCTTTCCGGGCTCAGGTTCTTGCGCATCCAGTTCATGAAGCCGAGGATTTCCCGTTCCAGTCTTGCCAGATCGACGCCTTGTTCCTGCAGGTAGCCGTTGAGCATGTCGTGCTCGCGGGAGTGATGCGCTTCCTGGCCGATGAACCCCTTGATAGCTTTCTTGAGTTCCGGATCCGTAATCTGCTTTTCGAAGTGGCGAACGGAATCAATGAAGAAGCGTTCACCCGGCGGGAAGCCAGAGGACATGGCTGCCAGCAGCAAGGTCTTGATCGGGTTGTTATCCCACCAGTAGCGGGGCACATCACCTTCCCGGAAAGTGAAGTTTGGACGACGAATTTTCGGGATCATGCCCTTGGGGGTTTTGCTCAACCCTTTCAGTTTGCTGCGTACGCGCTTACTGACGTTGCCGGGCTTGATAGGAACGATGGCATTCATTGTTGTACTCCTGCGTGGCTCATCGGGCCAATATGTCTGCAATGTCCCTAATGTACTGGTGAAACCAGCAAGGCCGTGAGACGCTGCGAGGACATAATAATTATCATTGGTGGCCAAATGTCCCCGGATTCTCTGCTTGCTGTGCTGGCGGAAAAGCGCGACAACTTGCCGGATTGGGTGCATCAGCCCAGCCAGGCGGCAACTTATCCCCTGGCATTTGTGGCGGCGGCCCAGGCTCGAGGGGTGGAGCGATCAGCCTTGCTGGCCCTGTCTGAGGTGCCCGAAAGTCGTCTGGAAGATCCTTCCGGGAAATTGTCATTGTTCGAGGTGGCGCAGACGGTGGCAGCGGCCCGGGAGCTGAGTGGCGATCATTGTCTTGGGTTTGCCACGGGCGACCGCATGCTGCTTACCGCCCATGGCAATCTTGGTTATGCCCTGATGTGTGCGCCTACGGTGCGTGATGCTATCGATATCCTTGAGCGTTTCTGGCACCTGCGTGGGCGCGGTGTACAACTTCAGGTCAGCAGTGAGGGTGATTCCCTGTTCATGGAGCTGATCCCGGAGATCAATCTGGCCCCCTCGCTGACCTGGCTGATGTTCAGTTCGATTCTGACCAGTATGCTGCGCGGGGTAGAGTTTCTGCTGCCGAGTCTGCCGCAAGGGGTGGAGATGTGGTTGCCAGGTGATCCGCCAGAGGGGGTTGAGGCCTGGCGGGATCGTCTGCCTGAATTGCGTTTTTCCCGTCCTCGCTATGGGCTGTACCTGCATGGGGATCTTGCCTTGCTGGATCAGCCGCTGCCTACCGCCAACCCGGAAGCCTTGAAGACAGCGTTGGCGCAGTGCGAGCGGGAAAGTGCCCTGATGGATCGGGATGATGACATTGTTCTTCAGGTGCGTCTGGCGCTGGTGCCCGGCCCCGATGGCTACCCTTCTCCGGAAGCGTTGGCGGATCTGTTGCACCAGAGCCCACGTACCTTGCGCCGGCGTTTGCAGGAGCGAGGGTGTCATTATCAGCAATTACTCGAAGAGGCGCGCTTGCGTGACAGCTGTCAGCTGCTGCAAGAGGCTGATCTGGAGGTGCGCCGGGTCGGTGAAATGTTGGGCTATCTCAATCCGGCCAATTTCACCCGTGCCTTCAAGGGGTGGACGGGTGTGACACCGCGCGAATGGCGGCGTCAGCATGGTGTGGGAAGCTAACCGCGCTATTCATGCCGGTTTGGCACGACTAGTCTGCGGTTTCCTGGCGTCTGGAGACCCTGCCTAGCAGTGAGCCGTCCAGATAGTCTGCCCAGGCCTGCAGCATCTCGCGGCGTTTCTCCGGGTAGGTTTCCCGGTCTGGCGGGGTGTCTCCATTAAGATCCAGCAGCTGAGCCTGAATCTGTTCAGCTTGATAGCCCAGTTCGCCCAGGGCGCTGGCGGCCAGGCTGCGCAGGGTATCCGGTGTCACCGGATTGCTGCGGGTGACCTTGCGCAGGGCACCGCTGATGGTGCTGGCGCCGAGATGGGATTTGCGGTCGCGGCTGCCGGGAAAGACATATTCATGGCGCCCTGTCAGCGGCTCCATTTCGCGTAACAATTCCACGGCCTGATGGGGGAGGGGGACGGTAATGGTCCGATCCTCACCGGTATCAGGATGCCGGCGGCGAATGCGCCATTCTCCTGCATCAAGATCCATGTCTGACCAGCGTGCGTTGACGATTTCACTGGGTTTGGCGAGCAGCCAGACCGTCATTTTCAACGCTGCGCTGCTGGTGCTACGGCTCCACTGGCCCAGTACGCCTCCGGCGAGCTGGGTGAGCTTTTCCCGGGTGCTGATCAAAAACTCGGGTTCGGTACCGGAGCCGGTCAGACGTTTGTGCAGTGCGGCGGTCTGCTGGTATCCCGCAACGCCAGTGTCGCGGGCATGCTGATAAACCCGTTTGGCAATGCCGAGTACCCGTTTACCCTTTTCCACATGCCCTTCAGCGCCTAGCGCATTGGCCAGTGATTTCAGATCTTCAGGGGTGATTTCACTCACAACTCGTTTGCCGACACTGGCGATAAGGTAATTTTCCAGCTGACGTTTGGTACGGCGGAACTGGGCTTCAGAGACTTCGAGTCGATAGACCCGCTCAAGCCAGTCATTGGCGACGGTTTCAAACGTGGCAAGAGAGGGGCGAAAAATTTCCCGTTTTTCACAGCGGCTAAGGGGGTCAATGCCATCGGCAATCAGTTCGCGGGCCTCATCGCGTAATTGGCGGGCAGATTGCAGGGTGACATCCGGGCTGGGGCCCAGGGTAATGATCTTGTCGCGATCGTTGTAGCGGTAAGCAAACTTCCAGGTACAGGTGCCGTCTGTTTCCACCAGAAGAAACAGGCCTTTTTCATCCTGAAGCCGGTAGTTTTTGCTCAGCGCGGTGGCATTACGTACATCTGCTGTCGTCAGGGCCATAGGCAAAGTGCTGTCAAAATAGAGAAGGTCATTTTTGTTGGTTTCCTAAAGCTATCCCAGCCTCCCAGTGGGTTTCAACGAGGAGGCAGATAATTATGGTTGTTTTTGTGTATGGCTGGATGGCCAGCTTGAGGCCTGGTGGGCGTTTATCCCGGTAAATATTCGCTAAATCCACGGAGATCCAGCTGATCGGCACTAAGGTGTTGCCGGGCATACTCCTCCACGATGCCGCTTTGCAGCATCAACCGGAAGACATCGGCATCCAGATGACCGTCGGCGACCATGTGATTCATGATGCGCAGGGCTACACTGACGGTCTTGGCTTCTTTATAGGGGCGATCCGATGCGGTCAGGGCTTCAAATACATCGGCGACGGCCAGTATTCGATCCGGCAGTTCCAGCTGTTCACCTTTCAGTCCACGTGGGTAGCCGTTGCCATCAATGCGTTCGTGGTGGGTGGAGGCGTACTGGGGAACCTTGGCCAGCTCTTCGGGGAACGGCAGTTTGTCCAGCATGCGGATCGTGTTGATGATGTGTTCGTTGATCTTGAAGCGGTCTTCATCGGTGAGCGTTCCGCGTTCAATCAGAAGGTTATACAGCTCCCCCAGGTTTGCCTGGTAATGGGGTGGCGTTAGTGTGATTCCCAGATGTTCGGGGTAGTGGGGTGGGTGCTCATGGGGAATCAAGTGTTCGGGCTTGTCGGCGAGCAGGGCTTCGATCACAGGTAAATCATTGCGACCTGGGCCCAGCCGACGACTGTCCAGCGGTGAAAGGCCCAGTCGGTCATCGAAATGCCGTAGCCAGGTCTGTGCGCCAATTTCCTTCAAAACGGCCTTGGTCTCTTCGCTCAGGAATTCTGCGCCTACATTGGCTTCAGCCACAATTCGGAACTGCTGTTGTAATTCCTGATGGCGGGCCTGCCAGCGCTGGTCATATTTTGCTTGTTGTTCCGGGTGGGCCAGGGTGGCCTTGAGATACTCTATGTCTGCATCCCTCCAGAGAATTTCAAATCGGGTGCGGATTTCATGGATGCGGTTGTAGTTGGCTTCCAGCTTGGCTCCCTTGTCGACGATGTGCTCCGGGGTAGTGATCTTGCCGCAATCATGCAGCCAGGCGGCGATGCGAAACTCCCGGCGTTTGCGTTCATCATCCAGTGAAAAGTCCTGGAACGGTTTGGCGTCACTTTGCGAAGCGGCTTCGGCCAGCATCATTCCCAGCTCAGGCACCCGGGCACAGTGTGCCCCGGTGTAAGCCGATTTCTCATCAATGGCCTGGGCTATCAGCTCGATGAATGATTCCATCAGCGCTTCCTGGTTTTTTTCATGCTGACGAATGGACTGCGCCATGACATAGAGGGAAGTCGAGAGTTTTTCAGTTTCAATGATGCGTGATGGAATGCGTTTTACTTGCGTGTAGTCGCGGTTTTTCACCTTGTGGGTTTCTGCTTCCAATCGTTTGATCGGATTGACAATAGGTGCAGCAAAGAGACCGGCAAGGGGTAATAGAATGACAATGCACAGCGCAGTAATTCCCGCTGCCCATAGTGCATTTTCCCGTGCCGGCCCGGTGATTAGCCATGCCGGAGCAACCGCCGAAAAAGTGAGATTGGTACCGGTTTCAAACGGACGGGAGAAAAGGTAGTAGTGGCTGTTATTCTCCTGAAATTCTTTCAGGGAATGGCTTGGAAGGGAGACGTTGCGTAGCTCATTGTCTGTCTGCAGCAGAGCCGGGTAGGGAACGGTGCCACTAAAGCGGCTGAAGGCCTGATGATCCTCCAGCCACTTTTTGCTCAGCTGTGCATGGGCTTCAGAAGGAATGGCTGCCAAGGCCTTGTTGAGCAAAGCCTGTAGCCGTTGTTGGTCTGGATGGACGAGCAGGAAGAGTTCTCCCATCTCGCTGGGAAGGCCGTTGTCCTGCCCTTCCTTGATGGTCAATCCTTCAAGAAAATACTGGCGCTGTATAAAGCGCAGGATGGCAGCGTTGTCGATGGCGGCATCAATTTCGCCCCGTTGTACTGCGCGAAGTGCATCCAGAGTACCGGGATATTGATGGAGCTGGATGTCAGGAAAATGCGTTTCGATCACGGGAATAATTGACCATTCCTGCCCTAGTCCAAGTCGTTTTCCGCTGAGTTGGGACAGATGACTATAACCGGGTTGGTTACTATCGCTGGCAATTGCAAAGGGGAGGTTCAGGAAGGGCTGTGAAAACAGTCCCAGGCTGGCGTTGTTCTCGTTACGCAGAATGGGCTGAAGAATATCGATATTGCCTTCCTGGTAGAGAGAAACCAGCACCGGCCAGGTGTGACCATTCACATACTGCAGTTCCAGTCCGGTCATCTGGCTTATCAAGGTCAGCACATCGATAGCGTATCCATTTGGTTCGCCCCCAATGGCAAAGTCTACCGGCGCCCAGTCCATTTCATTGGATACCCTGAGCGGTGAAAGGGCCTTGACCAGCGCTTTTTCTGCTTCGCTCAATGAGAGCGGAGGAAGATCGGGAAGGTTGCTTTTCAGAGTGGGGGCGTTGCTGGCAATGACTCGCCCCTGTCTATCATGGAGATAGAGTTCAGTGCCTTTCGCGACTGGCAGCTTCATCAGGTGATCGGTGACGGCATCGAGGGTGATATCAAGGCCAAGTACGGCGCTGGTTTTGTCCAGGCGTAACGAGTAGGTACGACCGGGTGCATTCAGACTGTCGAATACGTAGGGGGCAGTTTGAAAGACATCGCCCTGTTGCGCATTTTGATACCAGGGGCGGGTGCGAGGATCGTAGCTGCTGGTTTGTCGAGTCTGGCGCAGGATGCGGAGCTGATGATCAAGATAGATATGCTGGAGAACATTCGTGTCATGGTTGCGGATTGCCAACAGCCAGCGCTCTGTGGGGCTGGCGTCCAGTCGGCTGCGTACCTGTGGGTGAGCATCAAGATTGATTAATTCATAGAAGCGCCCGTTATCAAAACCCATGTAAATGGCATACAGGCCCGGATTGAGCGCCAGAGTTTGGGCAAACAGTGACAGGGTAGAAGCGGGAACCTGGCCGTCCGGATTTGCGAGTCGGGGATAGCGGGCCAGGGAGAGGGCAATGTTACGCGCATTGCGGTCACGGCTTTCCAGGTAGTCAGCCGTCTGTTCTGCGGTCTGTCTGTAAAGCGCCTTGGTGGCAGTCAGGGATTGCTGATAGCTGAAATAGTATTGCAGGCCAATGGCAATGCTGGCAGTGAGAGCGGTGGCAATGACAAAGATGGCGACCACGCCAATGCGAATGCTGTACCGCCATTGCTTCCCTGCCATCAGGCGCTCCTTGCCTTTTTATATGCTCATATCACCAAGATTACCCCGGCTTGGCAAGGTTCGCTAAGGGCATTGCTGAGTGACGATAAGAGCGGGGTGATTCACACGAAGGAGTGAATCTGAATCACCCGAATAAACAGGAGTTATTCATTGAGCAGAGCCAATGGCAACCGGCTTGTCCATAAATAGCGCAACCCGAATCAGATCCACATATATCTGATCTTTACCGGCATGACTGAGCAGTGACACTGCCTGGCCATCGCGCAGATTCAGCTGGATCTGGCTGTTCACAAAGCTTCTTTCTCCCGTTGTCAGAAGCTGGTTGAGCTGCAAGGATTCTACCTCCCGAAAATCAATCGCAGGCTTGTCGGATTGCAGCCGGATTTGCTGGCGATGGCGATCAATGCGAACGTCTCCGGTTGTGAAAAACAGCACGTAAAAACCAGCCAGCGCAAATGGGATGGATACCATCAGGCTATTGGAAAGGGTGTGCCAGGGAAGTTCGGAGAAGGGCGTGGATGTGGTGAGCAGGGTGTTGAACAAGTAGTAGATATCCACTGCCAGGGTGCCTTGTGGGGCAAGCAGAAATGCCAAGCCCATGGCGGTGAGGGTGCTGCTACGGGTGATATGTAGTTCATGTCGGCTGCGTGGTTTGATGCGGCCGGTGACAAAGTTGCTGGCGTTGCTGAGCGGGGCGGTTGTGTCGCGGGCAAGAGCGGGATTCAGCTGCAATTGCGGGATGTCGTTCAGCCCGCTATCCAGCCAGCGTTTTTCTTCGCGGGTCAGGTGGTTACTGCGCCCGGAAAGCGCCAAAACCGCCATCGCCATAAACACCACGAGCATAAAGCCATGACCAACCCACTGGCGGATCAGGGGACGATGGAAGTGCTGTTGGTTTTGCTCAAGGCCGGCAATGAGGGTAGCCAGTTTCTCCCGGCTTTTGCTCAGGTGTGCGATCAGCCAGCGATCATGCTCACTGAGCGTCGCTTTGGTTTTGGTCCGGGAGATGTCGTCATCGATTTCCTGCAATTTGGCTTTCTGACTGGCGATATTCTCCTGCAGGCTGAGATACAGGTTTTGCTGTTGCTGCCAGTTGCTCCTGAGCTGATGCGCGATCTTGCCAATGGCGAGCAGCACAAAGAGTGAGACAAGCAGAATGAAAATGCCTTTTTTCATGGTGTGTCCGAGGCGGTCCATGCAGTAGCGTTGAAAAGAAGCGCGTATCATACAGGCTGTCCTCGCGGACGATAGCCATTAACGACCGAACCCTCAGGAGAATCCGCATGGCCGGGTCGCAAATCAACAACCCCTTGCATGGCGTCACGCTGGAAAGAGTGGTGACGGAGCTGGTTGAGTATTATGGCTGGCCCGCGCTGGCAGACCAGATCCGGATCAATTGTTTCCGTAAGGATCCGTCAGTGAAATCCAGCCTCAAGTTTCTGCGCAAGACCCCGTGGGCGCGGGAAAAAGTAGAGGCGTTGTATGTTGAGACATTCACCTGACAGTGTTAGACGCGTTTTCGGCACAGAGATCGCAGAGACACAGGGGAAAGCATTTTTTTTGGTGGCCTCTGTGCGCGCTGTGGTAAATCGCCTTTGGCTTTTGGCGTGAACCGTGTTGTGTCAGGCGTCGCCCGCACCAAAATAGCGGGTCATCAAGATGATCACCTCCTCGACAATTTCCTCATCCTGATAGTACGGCACTGGTTCCAGCAGATGGCGTGACAGGATGGCGGTGCAGGCATGCAGTGCCACATAGATCGCCCGATCCAGACTTTCCACTTGTAGCCGATCGCGTTGGCGCAACAGGAAGCGGTGCATGGCATCCAGTAGCCGCCTTTCGAATTCCTTCCCTTCCGGCAGAGTACTCAGGGCATGCTGACTCTGGAACAGCATGCCCAGCAGGCTGTCATTCTGCCGAAAGTACTGTATGCCCAGGGTTGCCCATAGCCGCGTGGACTCCGCCACGGAGGCATCACCCAAACCATCCAGCAGTGCGTGTAACTTGCGGGTCAGGTCGTGCATGTGGGTCTGCACCAGGGCGCTGAGCAGTGCCTGCTTATGCGGAAAATACTGATACAAGGTGGCGATGTTCACGTTGGCCTGCTCGGCCACCCGGTTGGTGGTCAGGGCGTCGAGCCCCTGTTCCAGTACCAGCTCACCGGTGGCGGTGATAATGCGCTCCACGGTGCGTCCAGATCGGCAGTGGCGTATTTACCAATACTTCATGGGCTCGCTGACCTGGCATCTGAAGAAGGGTTTTTATCCGCCGGTCTATCGGGAAGTATTTGGCATTCGCTGGAGCTGGCTTGATCAATTGGGTTTCAAGTTGATCGGTGGCGTGATGCGAGTGCTCTGGCCCATGCTGGATGAAAACAAACGCTGGGTGCCGGAAGCCTGGCGAGCCATTAAAGATGCTCGTGAGCATCCGGAGAATTACGGCGGTTGTTCTCCCCGAAGCCTCATAGAGGCTGGCTGAGATACGTCCCGACCATTCAAAGCATTGAGGTGAAGGAGCAACCTGACGGTTTGTGGCATATGACTTTTTGTTCGGGATCGTGCTGAGGTAGGCTGGGGATCTGATTACGGGAAAGGAAGGGATCTCCATGAAACAGCTTGTGTTGTTCAGTCTGGCTTTGCTGCTCAGTTCGGTAGTCCATGCGGAATGGACACTGGCCACCTATCACGGTCATGTTTATGCCGGTGAACATGGCCGTGATGACGGCGCTGCAAGGTTTGGTGTCGGCATGCTGTGCAAACAGGAAAGCGGCGTGCCGGTCTACGTCCTTGCCCATCGCCGTTTTGTCACCGCAGGTGGCCCGGCTACGGATTTACCGGCCCGTTTCGAATCCGGCGATGTGTTTCGTGAATTCCGCATCGACGGTGTGCCGTACGGCGATGTGGGCTCCCGCTACGGCAGTCATGACCCCGCTAATAACTTGCTGATTTTTGCCAGCGCCGTTTCTCTTGATTCTCCGATCATTCAGGCGATGCGCAAAGGCGGGAATCTGAAAGTATTGTATGTGAATAGGGAGGGGCACGAGCTGTATGTTTCTGACTTCTCCCTGAAGGGCTCTGCCGCCACCCTCGGGCAGGTCTCCTGCCCGGATTGAACGTCTCTGTGTTGCCACTTTGGTCGGCTGTGGCGGTAAGACGTTTGCGGCTATAGTGGTCTCCCCGATATCGTCTGGAGGCTGTAATGACGTTTCAGGTTTATCACCCTTTGCCTTTGGGTATTACCCGCATTGATACCGCCATGGTTCACGATGAACTGGCGGCCTGTTACCTGATGGAAGCGGGTGGCGAGTGCGCGATTATTGAAACCGGTACTCACAACACCGTACCGATTATCCTCGCGCTGCTGGATGAAAAGGGGATTTCACGTGAGCAGGTTCAGTATGTGATTCCCACCCATGTGCACCTGGATCATGCCGGTGGCGTGGGAGGTCTGATGCAAGCGTTACCTGAGGCCACTTTGCTGATCCACCCCCGTGGCGCACGGCACATGATTGATCCGTCCAAACTCAAGGCGGGGGCCACTGCGGTGTACGGTGAAGAGAAATTCGCGGAGATTTATGGTGACGTGATTCCGGTGGATGAGGACCGGGTGCGTACCATGGAGGATGGCGAGACAGTCATGCTGGGAGACCGTCGGCTTGAATTTTACGACACCCCCGGCCATGCCCGTCACCATTTCTGTGTCTATGATCCGTTGTCGAAGGGTATCTTCACCGGCGATACCTTTGGCCTGTCCTACCCGTCCCTGACCACCGACAAGGGGCCCTTCATTCTGCCGACGACCACCCCGGTGCAGTTTGAGCCGCAGGCGCTGAAGGCGTCGATCCAGCGCTTGCTGGATCTGCAGCCGGAGCGCATCTACCTCACTCACTATGACATGGTGGAGAACCCCCTGCCGCTGGGGAAGCGCCTTATCCCCATGGTGGATGATTATGTGACGTTGGCGAACCGGGTGGCGGCGAACAGTGATCCGGATGATCTGCAAGCGTCGCTGGAAGCGGCCATGGGTAAGTACCTGTTCGGCAAGGCCCGCGAGCATGGGGTGACGATGGATGATGTCGCCTTGCAGCAAATCCTGGGTATGGATATCCGTCTCAACTGCCAGGGGCTGGCTTTCTGGTTACAGCACGCCTGATCCTGGGCGTGAAAAAAAGATGGGCTGTTATACTGCCCGGCTCTTCCACCGGAAACAGGTTGCCCCATGCGCGGTATGAGCCAGGATGTCACCCCCAAGCCCATCGACTGGTCGGTGCTCAAGACCCTGTTTCCCTACCTGCTGGAATTCCGTACCCGGATTGCTCTGGCGGTGGCGTGTCTGGTGCTGGCCAAGCTGGCCAGTGTCGGCTTGCCGTTTATCCTCAAGCACATCGTTGATGACCTTGATGCGGACGGTACCAGCCAGCTGATCACCCTGCCGTTGGGCTTGCTGTTGGCCTATGGGGTGGTGAGGTTTTCCAATGTGCTGTTTGGCGAATTGCGTGACACCTTGTTTGGCCGTGTTACCGAGCGGGCCATGCGCCGGGTGGGGCTGAAAGTGTTCCGTCACCTGCATGCCCTGGATCTGGATTTTCATCTCAACCGTCGCACCGGTGGCCTGTCCCGGGATATCGAGCGGGGTACCAACGGCATCAGCTTCCTTCTCCGTTTCATGGTATTCAACATCCTGCCCACCTTGCTGGAAATCGGCATGGTGATCGGGCTGCTGCTGTGGAATTACGATGTCTGGTTTGCGTTGATTGTGGTGATGTCTGTTGTCGCCTATGTGGGCTTTTCGGTTTATGCCACTGAGTGGCGGCTGGCCTTTATTCGCGAAGCCAATCAGGCCGAGTCTTCCAGCAGCACCCGCGCCATCGACAGTCTGCTCAATTATGAGACGGTGAAATATTTCACCAATGAAGATTTCGAAGCTGACAACTATGACGACAACCTGGCCCGTTGGGAGGATGCACGGCGCAAGAACCGGTTATCCCTGTTCGCGCTTAATGGCGGCCAGTCACTGATTATTGCAGCGGCAATGACGGCGGCCATGGTGCTGGCGGCGGTGGAGGTGACAAACCAGTCGATGACGCTGGGGGATTTTGTTCTGATCAATGCCTTCATGATGCAGGTGTTCATGCCGCTGAATTTTCTCGGATTCGTCTACCGGGAAATGAAAGGTGCCATGACTAACATCGAGAACATGTTTGCCATTCTGGATGTGACGCCCCGGATCGTGGATCAGGGTGGAGCCACCGAACTGAAGGTGGGTGACGGCGAGATTGTCTTTCGGGATGTGCACTTCGGCTATGGCGACGACCGGGAAATCATCAGCGGTGTCGACTTTACTGTGCCCTCAAAAAAGAAGGTGGCTATTGTGGGCAGCAGCGGTGCCGGCAAGTCTACCCTGTTCAAGTTACTGTTCCGGTTTTATGACCCGGCCAGTGGGGATATCAGTATTGATGGCCAGTCGATTCGCAACGTCAGCCAGGCATCTTTGCGCGGAAGTATTGGTGTGGTGCCCCAGGACACGGTGCTGTTCAATACCAGTATCTTCGAGAATGTGCGCTATGGACGTATCGATGCCACGGATGAGGAAGTCCGTGAGGCCATCCGCCTTGCCTACCTGTCCGACTTTATCGCTTCGCTGCCGAAAGGGGAGGCCACCATGGTGGGGGAGCGGGGGCTGAAACTGTCAGGTGGAGAGAAGCAGCGGGTGTCCATCGCTCGTGCCTTGCTCAAGCACCCGCCGATCATGGTATTCGACGAAGCGACGTCATCACTGGACAGCCATTCCGAGAAGATTATTCTCAAGGCGATCCGTGAAATTTCCCATCAGCAGACCACACTGGTCATTGCCCATCGCCTTTCTACCATCATGGATGCGGATCGCATTATCGTGCTGGACAAGGGGCGGGTGGCCGAGCAGGGAGGCCATGCCGAGTTGCTGACCAAGGGCGGGCTCTATGCCCATCTCTGGGAAGTCCAGCAGCATGAGCAGGCTGCTCCAGCCGGAAAAATGGATTGAATCAATTGAAGGGTTTGTGCTGATTTTTCAGCTTGTTTCGCCGCAATACGGTATCCATAGTGGGTATCCATATTGATAAGGGCCCGGAGCGCTTCATGACTGATGATACCTATACCCCGCCGAAAGTCTGGACATGGGATAAGGAAAGCGGTGGCAAATTCGCCAACATCAACCGCCCCATTGCCGGCCCCACCCATGACAAGGCGTTGCAGGTGGGGAAGCACCCGCTACAGCTTTACTCCCTGGCCACCCCCAATGGGGTGAAAGTCACGGTGATGTTGGAAGAGCTGCTGGAGAAAGGCCATCAGGGTGCCGAGTACGACGCCTGGCTGATCAACATCCAGAATGGCGACCAGTTTGGTAGTGGCTTTGTGGACGTGAACCCCAACTCCAAGATCCCGGCGCTGATGGATCACAGCGTGGAGCCGCCCAGAAGAGTCTTCGAGTCCGGCAGTATCCTGTTGTATCTGGCAGAGAAGTTCGGCGAGTTTCTGCCCGCAGAGCCCGGAGCGCGTACCGAAGTCATGAACTGGTTGTTCTGGCAGATGGGCAGCGCGCCCATGCTGGGTGGCGGTTTTGGCCACTTCTACGCCTATGCGCCGGAGAAATACGAGTACCCGATCAACCGCTATACCATGGAAATCAAGCGGCAGCTGGATGTGTTGGATCGTCAGCTGGCGGACAACGAGTACATTGCCGGCAGCGAATACTCTATTGCCGATATGGCCATCTGGCCCTGGTATGGAGCGCTGGTGACCAACAAGGTGTACGAGGCGGCGGAGTTTATCGAGGCGCACACCTACACCAATGTGTTGCGCTGGACTCACCAGATTGCCGAACGCCCGGCAGTCAAGCGAGGTCGTATGGTCAATCGCGCCTGGGGGGAGCCTTCCAGTCAGTTGTGGGAGCGTCACGAGGCCAGTGATTTCGAACTCAAGACACTGGATAAACTGCAATCTGCTGAGTAAATCTCTGTAGAGCAGGCGGTCAGCCCTTGCCGCCTGTTACGTTGTGGTCGTGTTGGCACTGACCATGATCATTGAGCACTTCAATGACCCGGCATTCCCCTTCATGTCCGTGAGCACATTCCTTGATCATTCGATCCAGCTCATCGCGCAGGGCGGTGAGTGAGCGAATCTGTGCCTGCACCGCATCCCGGTGACGTCGGGCGATGCTGTCGGCGTGCTGGTGGGAGGCACTCAGCGCCAGCAGTTCACGAATATCATCCAGGGTAAAACCCAATTCCCGCCCATGGCGGATAAATTGCAGCCGTTCCCTGTGCTTCTGGTGGTAGCGGCGTTGCCCGCCCTCGCTGCGTGCCGGCTCTGGCATCAGCCCGATTTTTTCATAGTAGCGAATGGTTTCTATCTTGCAGCCGGTGTCCCGGCTCAGAGCGCCAATGGAAAAAAGTGTGCTCATGTTGCCCTCCGGAGCTTGGGAGTCTCTGAATAACTCCTTG
>NZ_ARXV01000008.1 GCF_000756665.1 Alcanivorax nanhaiticus
AAGGAGTTATTCAGAGACTCCCTAGCCTTACTCCAGGAAAGCATCGCCAACGACTTTGTGCTTTCGGAAGCCGGCCACCCACCAGAATCATCACCCGGCCTTTATGGCGACAGTCGTTTCTTTCCTGCCACCGGCACATTCTGGTTGGGTAATACCTGTAATACCTGGACGGCAAAAAAACTCTCCGCGGCCGGCATCCCGCTGCACCGCCTTACCTTCTCAGCTGGAAGTGTGCTCAGACAGCTGACCGATCAAGCCGCCTGTCAGCCCGCCATCAACAATTAAACCAAATGGTTGAATAACCCGCCGAACAAGACTATATTCAACCTCATGGTTAAATATAACGATCAACATCTCAGTGCTGTTTTTGCCGCTCTCGCCGACCCGACTCGGCGAGCCATGCTGCAGCAGCTTGAACAAGGTCCCTGCAGTGTTGGAGAACTGGCGGCCCCACATGCGATGTCGCTGGCAGGAGCCTCCAAACACGTGAGGGCACTGGAGAAAGCCGGGCTGGTCATGCGTGAGGTGCAAGGCCGCACGCACCATTGCCGACTCAATGCCGACCCTCTGGCCGAAGCCGAGGCCTGGCTGCAACGCTACCGGGTGTTCTGGAACCACAAGCTGGATGCGCTGGAACAGGCACTCAAGGATGGAGACTGACAGGAGATTCATCATGGAAACAGACGTACGATTTGCAGATGCCACCACGCTGACAGTGGAACGCACACTACCCGGCCCAATCGAACGGGTCTGGGCCTACCTGACAGAACCGGACAAGCGCGCCCGCTGGTTGGGCGGCGGCGTGTTGGGACAGTTTGTCGGCGGTGTAGTGGAAATTCATTTCCATAATCAGGATCTGTCTGAAGACATACAACCCGCCCCGGAGCAATATAAGTCCATCGAAAATCAGGCCACTCTGAGCGGCACCATCACGCGCTTCGAGCCCCCCCATGTGCTGGCTCATACCTGGGGCAACAACGAGGGAGAAGTCACCTTCGAGCTCACAGAAAATGATGGTCAGGTTCACCTGCTGCTGACTCATCGCAAGCTCCCCACAGACCAGGATACCCGTACCAGCGTCGCCAGTGGCTGGCATACTCATCTGGGCATTCTCATCGAAGAATTGAACGGTCAGGCACGTAGTGCATTCTGGCCTCGCCATACCGAGCTGGAAGCTCACTATCGCAAGACCCTGGGTGAGTAGAAAAGGCAGTAAGAAAAGGGAGGAAGCATGATTAACCGTCCAGCTCATGTTCCAGGGGCAGGCTAACAACGCCCTGGCATACTACGCCGACGCAATCGCGGGATTTGTCCTGCTCCGCAAGACCCTCTACGGTCCACACGGGCCAGGTGTGGAAGGCACGGTACAAGAAGCGGTATTTTCCATCGGCGCACAGGTGGTGCAGTGCATCGACAGCCCAGTCGCTCATGATTTCGATTTCACCCCTTCGACTTCTTTGTGTCTGACCATGGAGACACAAGAACAAGTGGGAGAAACCTTTGCCGCCCTGGCGGAGGGCGGCAAGGAGCTAATGCCATTGGATAACTACGGATTCAATCCTCTTTTCGGCTGGGTGCAGGACCGCTTCGGCGTCTCCTGGCAGCTGATGCTTGCACAACCCTAGCACGCTCTGCAGCAGGCAGGATCACCGCTGCTCTTTTTTGCCTTGAGCATGGTCCAGCAAATCGTCAACAAAGGCCTGCTCTTGGTGAAGGTCATCCGCTGAGTCCGGCGCGGCCGGCAGCACCTGGTTGAGGATCACCGCCACCAGCCCACACAGGCTGATGCCCTGCAGGGTGAATTCGCCGTTACCCACCACCATGCCACCAATCCCGAAGATTAGCGTTACCGCCACGATCACCAGATTACGCTGGGCGTGAAGATCCACCTGCGCCTTGATCAGGGTATTCATGCCCACGCTGGCAATGGAGCCAAACATGAGAATCAGGATGCCGCCCATCACAGGAGTCGGGATACTCTGTAAAAGCTGACCAAACTTGCCGATGAATGCCAGACCGATAGCGAAGATCGCCGTCCAGGTCATCACGACCGGGTTAAACACTCGGGTCAGCATGACCGCACCGGTCACTTCCGAATAGGTGGTATTCGGCGGCCCACCGAATAAGGCTGCGACCATGCTCGCGACCCCATCCCCCGTCAGGGTACGGTGCAACCCGGGCTTGCGAATATAGTCCTTGCCGGTGACATTGCTGATCGCCAACACATCACCCACATGCTCGATGGCCGGAGCCAGCGCTACCGGCACCATGAACAGGATGGCCGGCCAGTAAAACGTCGGAGCGATAAAGGCCGGCACTTCCAGCCAGCTCGACTGACTCACCGTTGTGAAGTCCACCATGCCCATGGCCAGCGCCGTGAGATACCCCACCAGCACACCACACAGAATCGGCAGCAGCCGGAACAGACCGTGTCCCAGCGTCGCCACCAGCAAGGTCGTCAGCATGGCCACCATGGAGACCAGCAAGGCATTGGCGTAGGGGAACATCTGCATTTCCCCGTTACCATCCAGCCCCATGGCGAAATTCACTGCGGTAGGCGCCAGGCTCAGCCCGATGACCATGATGATAGGCCCGGTCACCACCGGCGGCATCAGACGATGCAGAAAACCGGGACCGCGCCATTTCACCAGCGCCCCCAGCACCACATAAACAATGGCCGTGCAGAACAGAGCGCCCATGGTGGCCGGCACGCCCCACTGCTTGATGCCATGGGAGATCGGTGCAACAAACACGAAAGATGAAGCCAGAAAAACGGGGATAGAACGACGGGTGATCCACTGAAACAATAGCGTGCCCAGCCCAGCCGTAAACAGGGCCACACTGGGATCCAGTCCCGTCAGCAGAGGCATCAGCACCATGGCACCAAACGCCACAAACAGCATCTGCGCGCCAATCAGGATGATTTTCCAGTTCCAGAATCCCGGCTGATTCATGCTAAGCGTTCCTCTTGTCGATTGCTGTAGCGGCCATGAAGGGAGCGAGCTCACCCCCGGGTTACCAAACTAACGCGTACCGAAAATCTTGTCTCCGGCATCGCCCAGGCCCGGCACGATGTAGCCATCCGAGTTCAGCCCCTGGTCCACGGAAGCGGTATAAATATCCACATCGGGATGCAAGGCCTGCACCTTCTCGATTCCCTCCGGAGCCGCCACCAGCACCAGCGCACGAATCTGCTGGCAGCCCGCTTTCTTGAGCATGTCTATACAGGCTACCAGTGACCCCCCGGTAGCCAGCATGGGATCAATCACCAGCGCCAGACGCTCATCGATGTCATGGGCCAGCTTTTCAAAATAGGCCACCGGCTCCAGGGTTTGCTCATCTCGATACACACCTACAACGCTCACTTTGGCGCTGGGAATCAGTTCAAGCACGCCGTCGAGCATGCCGATCCCGGCACGTAAAATCGGCACCACCGTCACTTTCTTTCCCTTGATGCGCTGCGCGGCAGCAGGCCCCATCCAGGTCTCAACCTGGTAATCCTCCAATTCCAGATCACCAGTGGCTTCATAGGTCAGCAGACTACCAATCTCGGCAGTCAGCTGGCGGAAACTGCGGGTACTCAGACTCTGCTGCCGGAGCAGCCCCAGCTTGTGTTTGACCAGAGGATGGCGGACTTCATGGATCGACATGGCAGATCTCCTTGCAGGCGGGGGAAACCGATACTCATTGTGCCCGTTACACAGGAAAAGTCATCGCCTGACTGTTAACCCCTCATGGGAACTGCTACTTTCAGGACAAACAACAACAAGGAAAGAGCGTGACCCATTCCCTTGCCGACATGAGCAGAAAAGAGTTTGTATATGAGTGTGCCAGCCGTGCGCTGGCGGCAAGCTTCTCAAACCCCACGGCCAAGCCGTCTATCGCCAGCATGGTGCGGGATGCCGACAAGCTGTGGGAGGAACTTCAGGAATGGGACAACGCCCGACAGGAGTCACCGCTATGAAAATTCTGATCTCTTCCCTGCTGCTGGTGCTCAGCATGCTGAGCTCTCCCCTCTGGGCTGCAGACAGCATCACGGTAGAACAGCTGAAGCAGGAAATGGCCAGCAACAAGGCCCCGATTATCATCGATGTACGCGATGAGGATGAGTATCTGGCAGGCCACATCCCCGGGGCCATCATGGTCCCGGCCAAGAATGTGGAACATCACCTGGACATGCTGGACCAGTACAAGAAAGACGAAATCGTCCTGTACTGCGTGTCGGGCCGGCGGGCCAGCGCAGCGGCTACCGCCCTGGAGAACGCGGGGTTCAAGAAGGTACGCCTGCTGGAAGGCAATTACCCAGGCTGGCAAGCGGCCCAATAATCACATAACCGCATAATTCTCTGCAGAAAAGGTGCCCTCACGGGCACCCTTCCCCACCCAGAATAAGCTTATTCCTATTCTTTCCCCTGTTACGACCTTCGCCCATTAGCCGCGAGGCCTTGCCGTTGCTATAATCCGCGCCCACCACCAACCCTGTTGAGAAGGACAGACCATGGATTTTGATAAGGTTCCCGCCGGGAAAGACGTCCCTAACGATATCTACGTGGCCATCGAGATCCCGGCCAATGCCAGCCCGATCAAGTACGAGATCGACAAGGACAGCCACGCCATCTTCGTGGACCGCTTCATGGCGACCCCCATGTTCTATCCGGCCAACTACGGCTACATCCCCAACACCCTGTCTGAAGACGGCGACCCGCTGGACGTTCTGGTTGTAACCCCTTACCCGGTGGTTCCCGGTTCTGTGATCCGCTGCCGCCCGGTTGGCATCCTGAATATGACCGACGAAGCCGGTAAAGATGCCAAACTGGTTGCCGTACCGCACAGCAAGCTGACCAAGTCCTACGACAACGTGCAGGACATCAATGACCTGCCCGAGCTGCTGCTGGCCCAGATCAAGCACTTCTTCGAGAACTACAAGGATCTCGAAGCGGGCAAATGGGTGAAGGTAGACGGCTGGGATGGCGTTGAAGCCGCCAAGGCCGAGATCCTGAAGTCTGTTGAAGCCTTCGAAAACGGCAAATAAGACTTCGTCCAACCGGCAAGCCATTGCCGGTTATTAAAAAGGCCGCACCCGGCATCGGGCGCGGCCTTTTTTGTTGGCGAAGTCAGGCGAGTTTCGAGTTTCGAGTTTCGAGTTTCGAGTTTCGAAAAGCAAAATCCAAAGCACCTCACAACGGAAGAGGTTTGCTCTTCGCAACTCGAAACTCGTTTCTGCGGTGCTAATGCTGCTCCCGATACCCCTTCGGCGTTAGCCCACTCCAGCGTTTGAAGGCCTTGGAAAAGTTGGCCACATCGCTGTATCCCAACGAGTAAGCCACCTCACTGATACTGTTTTCCGGGTTGGCGAGTAATCGCTCGGCCTGCCGGTAACGCTCCTCATCCTGCAACTGCCGATAGCTGAGTCCCGCTTGCTGCAAATGCCGTTTCAGCGTCCGGGCTGACACAGCAAGCCGATCCGCCATTGCCTCCAGAGAAGGCAAGGGAGCCTGGTGATCCTGAAGGGCAGACCGGATACGCTCTGCCATGACCCCTTCTTCCTCTGTACGCCACTGGCGAAACTGCATCTCGCACTGCTCACGGGCAATGGCAGCCACCTGAGGATCAGCCAGCCTTGGACGCGCCGCCAGCGCCGACACCGGGAACACCAGCGCATCTTCCGACTGATCGAACAACACCGGCACCCCCACATCCTTTTTCAGTGCCGATAACCAGGCAGGTGCCGCTCCCTGACGGTGAATCAGAGTCCCTTCCGGCAGCGCCTCAAGAAGCTGCTCTACCATGAACGCCAGCCCAACCAACATAGCCTCGATGATAAAGTCGTGGGCAATACCCAGGGGACGAGTACTGCGCAACTGCAGATGAGCCCATCCGTCCCTTCTGACCTGGTGAATCTCCAGAAACGGCGCCCTCAGCCCCAGAAACCGGCAGGCAGCCTCCAACGCATCCTGGGCACTGGCGCTGGACAAGGCGAGCAACCCCACCGGGCCATGCAGGGTAATGCTCATGGCGCGGGCATAACGGAACCCCAAGCCGCGGTCGCCGACCATCTCCACGCCCCGCTCTGCCACCGTCTGGGCAAGGGACATGGAGACTCGCCGATCTACCGCCAGCAGCTCATCACGGCTTACCCCCAAGCCCGCCAGCAATGCCGGAGCATCAAGCTTCAGGGACACCAACAAATCATACAGCAGCACGACATAGATGCCCGGAACACCGGTATTTCCCCAGGGGCGGCCCGAACTCACCATTTGTTGGCCCTCCACAACAAGACCTTTGACTGCAAGACACCGCATAGTAGTTGTCATTGAGCAATGTCATCAATCCTCAATGCAGGATTGACCCTTCATGCCAGGAGACATCATGAAGCTTTCGCTGACAAAAAAACAAAAGGCCCCAGTGGTGCCCATTACCCCACGCCGCATGGGGTTCTCTTTCGATGGCATCAAGCACGATGATTACTGGTTTGATAACGATCCGGTTCTCACCCACTTGTTGAACATCCTGTCACTGACCTTCCCGGATGGCGAACGTTTCTTTGTAGACTCCGTTCGTGCCCTGAGAGATCAGGTGCAAGACAAGGAGCGGCAGAAAGACATTTCCGGCTTTATCGGCCAGGAAGCCATGCACTCACTGGAACACCAGGCATTCAACGACCTGATCGCTGACGGTAAATACGATGACATCGTCGGCAAGGCACTGGCCGTCACCAACAAACTGTTGGCGGGCGCCCGTAAGCACATGAGCAAACGCCAGCAACTGGCTGCGACCGCTGGCCTGGAGCACTTCACAGCCATCCTCGCTGATGCCATCCTGCGTCGCCCGGACCTGATCAATAAAATGGACCCGGCGGTACGCGACTTGTGGGTATGGCATGCCATCGAGGAAACCGAGCACAAGGCGGTAGCCTACGATCTCTATAAAGACGTCAACGGCAATTACCTGGAACGTCAGCGCCTGTTCCTTTCCAGCACCGCTTACCTGATCGGCTTCTCCAGCTACTTCACCTGGCAGATGCTCAAGCGCGACAACGTGCACAAGAAACCTCTGACGCTAGCCAAGGGTCTATGGAAAGGTTTTGGCTACCGAGGTGTGATCAGCAGCATCGTCCCAGCCTGGTTCTCCTACCTGAAACCCGGCTTCCATCCCTGGGACGATGACAACAGCGCACTGATCGAAGAATGGCGTTCGAGTTTGCCGAAACCGAAGGGGAAGAACGCGGCGTGAGTTCAGTGAACAGTTAACAGTGAATAGTGAACAGCGTCGCGAGCCAGGTTTTTTAAAGGTTTAAAACGCAAGAGGCCGCGCCCAGGGTTGGGCGCGGCCTCTTTGTTTTGGAAAACAGCAGGCGCTGGACGCGCAACTGTTCACTGAAGTCCTAGCCTTCCTGCAACAGCTTCCGCAAATCGATAAGCGCTGCGTTGGCCCGCGACACATAGTTCGCCATCACCAGAGAATGGTTGGCGAGCATGCCGAAACCATCACCGTTGAGGATCATCGGGCTCCACACGGTTTCCTGGGTGGCTTCCAGTTCACGTACCATCTGACGGAAGCTGACGGTGGCGTTTTTCTTGCGCAGCACCTCGGCAAAATCCACCTCGGCGGCACGCATCAACTGAGCCAGCGCCCAGGTGGCACCGCGAGCCTCGTAGAAGGCATCATCAATTTTCAGCCAGGGGGTCTTCACGAATTCTTCGTCTTCAGCCGCCTTGGCTGCGGCCAGCGCCCCGTCCCTGTCCACATTCAGCTGGCTACGGCCAACGCTTTGGCTCAACTTCAGACTCAGAGAACCGAGTCGGTTCTGCACTTCATTGAGCCAGTAGTTCAGGTTGTCTGCACGGGCATAAAACTGACCGTCGTTTTCGTTGGCATCCGTTAACCGGTCCAGATAGCGCTCCAGCGCCTTGATACCTCGTCGGTACTCGCTTTCCGTGGCGGGCATGGCCCAGCTTTTTGCATCAAAGTTGAATTGCGGCTCTGCAATCGCCAGATCTTTGTCTTCCTGGCTTTGAGACTGAGAACGGCTCATGTCACGACGCAGCACACGGGTAAAATCCCGAACCTGCACCAGCACGCCATACTCCCAGTTGGGCATGTTATCCAGCCACAAGCGGTGCGGCAGCACATCATTGCTCAGATAACCGCCAGGCTTTGCCAGCAGCGTATCCGCCACGAAGATCAATTCCCGGGTAGTGGTTTCACCAACAACCGCGTCGGGGCGGGCCGTGACACCCCGCAGCTCAGGCTCCTGACTCCAGTACCAGCCAAGCAAGACGTCGACCAGAAGCAACAACGCCAGCAGCCAGACAATCCCTTTCCAGATACGATTATTGCGTGGATCCAGCATGGCGTCCCCGACCCGTTCGCTGAATTTATCGTTTGTCATGATCACTCCCAAGATCGTCTTACCGCTACTATAGCCCACCTTTTTCCGTTGCGGCGGGGAGTAACACGATAGCAGCTGCTGGCGTTGGATCACACTGTTTACGATAGTTCAGACTGCCCCCGTAAAGCGCCAGAATGCCATTGACGATGGACAACCCCAGTCCCGCCCCATCGGCATCCGAATGCCCACGACTAAAGCGTTCGCTGAAACGTTGCCGCTGCTCAGGGCTTAATCCTTCGCCATCATCACTGACTTCAAGGCGAATCTGCTCTCCCTGCGGTTCCGCAGTCACCCGAATGATACCGGGGGGGGCATAACGGCACGCGTTATCGATGAGGTTACGCAGCACAAGTTGCAACGCCTCTTCAGGCATCCCGACCCAAAGGGAGTCCGCAAGGTCAAGCTCCAGCTGCTGCTGAAAGCGATCCGCTATTGGTACCAACCCGGCGAGCGTCTCCCGCGCAACACGCAGAACGTCCGCGCTCACACCCTCTTCCGGCACGCTTTTGGCTGGATCCAGCCGCGCCAACACCAGCAGCTGCTCCAGCATGCGCTCAGCCCGGCCCACCCCCTCAAGCAGCCCCTGCAGGGAAGCCTCCTGTTGCTGGGGATCAGTCAGCGAGCGAGCATTGTCCGCATGCAACCGCAAGACCATCAGTAAGGTACGCAGTTCATGGGCCGCATCGGCAGTAAAGCGCTTTTCCCGCTCGATACCGGCTTCAAGACGCTGCAAAAGCGCATTGATCGCCGCTTTGACGGGTTCCAGTTCGCGCACCGGCTTACTACCACTGAGCGGCGTGAGGTTATCCGGTGAACGCTGACTAACCGACCGCACCAGGTCTGACAACGGCGACAACCCGAGACGAATGGCCAACCACACCAACAGCATCACGAAAGGTACACTGATCAGATAAGGTGCCAACAGGGAACCGGCCACATTCTTGACCATGGAATGGCGGGCATAATCGCTTTCCGCCAGAATCAACCAACGCTGATTCGACAACGGCAGCGAGTAGGCATGCCACCCTTTGCTTTCTTCATAGTGAGGGCGGTCACTCAAGGCAATAAGCGGTGCAGCGGGGCTACCTTCACTGGCAGAAACCAGTTTACCGTTCTGCCAGAGCTGATAGATAAAGTAGCGTAAATAACGGGATTCCTGTGCATCCAGCGCCGACAGAGAGGCATCCGGTGGATAACCATCCTGCCAGAACCCGGCCAGCAGGTGGGCGCTCTGCACCAGCTCCGCATCGTATTGCTCATCCAGTTCATGGTAAATGGTGCGGTAGGTCAGAAACGCAAGCAGCAGCCCGCCACCGATGATGACCAGTAATAACGAGCCGACCAGAAAACGACGAATGGAAAACGTCATTCCATTTCTCCGCTAAGGCTGTAACCCACTCCCCGCACGGTACGAATCAAGCCACTGCCAAGCTTTTTACGCAGGTGATGGATGTGCACCTCCAGCGCATTACTTTCCACATCCTCATTCCAGCCATACAAGCCTTGCTCCAGCTGATCACGGGTCAGCACCCGACCACGGTGACGAACCAGCTGCAGCAGTACGCCCATCTCCCGCCGGGAAAGACTCACCGGTTCGCCATTACGGCTGACCGTAAAACGCTCCGGGTCGATGGCCAGTTCACCGAGCTGTACTACTTCTGTGCCAGGCGTCTCCCGACGACGCAAACGTGCGCGCACTCTGGCAATCAGCTCTGCTGCCGAGAAGGGTTTCACCAGATAATCATCCGCTCCGCCATCCAGTCCTGATATGCGATCTTCCAACGCATCCCTGGCGCTGATGATGATGACAGGAATCTGCTTGTCCTTTTGACGAAGCAATTTTAACGCGGCCATGCCATCCAGCCCCGGCAGACCAAGATCCAGCAGCACCAGTTCAAAACCGCCATCCTGCAATGCAGGCATCACCAGGTCACCACGGTCGATACAATCCACGGTATACCCTTCTGCGCGGAGTGCACGCTGCAAGCCATCCGCCAACAGGTCATCATCTTCAACCAATAGCAGGCGCATCATCCCCCCATTGAATCCAGTAATGCACACCAGCCTCCTGCAACAGATTTTCAGCCGCTTCGCCCTGCAACAGTGCCAGAGTGGATAGCAATCCTGCCTGAGTGCACTGCTGGCCGAACACCGTGACTGCGCGCGGGGCGTTCGCCACAGGCCATCCACTACGCGGGTCCAACACATGGCTGTAGCGAATGCCATCGCGGAGCAGGAAACGGCGGCTGTCACCACTGGTCGCCAATGCACCGGAGGTAAACTGCAACTGTCCCACCATGGGGCGAGCCGTCCCCTCCATGCCTACCTGCCAAGGGGTGCTGGCAGCACGAGCTACCAGATCACCACCAAAATTCACCAGCAGGTCAGCATCAGAAAGCTTGCCGGCCAATTGAAACGCGCTGTCCACAGCGTACTCCTTGCCAATGCCTCCCAGATCCAACTCCATGCCTTTTTGCAGGCGTATCTTGCCAGCCTCACGCTCAACCTTGCCCCACCCTACCAGCGGCAATAACGCTTCCACCTGCCCGGATTCAGGAATCTGGTCCGAGCCATCAAAGCGCCAGGCGCGTCGCAATACTCCGGAAGTGATATCGAAGGCTCCATCACTGAGTTGCCAGCAGTGCTCGGCAAAGTCCAGCAAGCGCACAGTTTCTTCATCGACAGCCACCCACTGTTCGTCACCGGCATTGATGGCGGCGAGCAGGTTGTCATCGCGATAACGGGAGAACTTCTTTTCGATTCGCCAGGCTTCCTGCGCCACACATTCCGCCATTTCGCGAGCCAGCCCTTCGCTCACTCCTCGCACCAGGCATTCGCAAGGGCTGGCCATGGCAGCAAAACGGCCCCGCCAAAGGGGGCCGTCCTGCTCCAAGGTAAGTTCTCTGCCCTGTTTCATCCTGGCTCCATTACAACGGTTACCAGTAGAAGGTATACCCGACCTGTGTGATCAACGCATCCAGTTCTGAGGCGTCACTGTCTCCACTCTGGGTAAAGCTTTCCACCCTCAGACTCAATTGCTGGTTGTTGGCCCACTGCTTGCCCACCTTGAAACCGTAGGTAGTGTCGGTGAGGTTGCCTAGCCGGTAATCTGCAGAGACATCATCCTGGGCGCTCTGCAAAGCGGTCAATTCCGAGGTGGTGATCGACTCCTTGTAGAAGTCCGCTTCACTCTGCTCATACCAGCGCACATGGGGCTGCAGATACCAGCCATTGGCAAACTGGAAACGGTACCTCACATCCAGCGTATGGGAGGTAATCCCCCAGTCGTCAGACATGAAGCGATACCCAACCGCCAACACATCACGATTAAAGTGGTAACGGTTCTCCCAGTAGAGCGCATTCCTGGTTCGTGAGTCCGGACGCAACTCAAAGATCTGCGCATCCCCGGGACCAATATTGGTGGCACCGAAACCTTCTGCTTCAAGAGGATCACCATTGGCATCCACCACTGTCACCACTTTATAGGGATCGGTGTGGTAACCATCCGAAACAGACAGGTTGTAGTTGAACTGCATGATCCAGCGATGGTTGATCACCTGGGTGACACCGAACAGAAAGTCATTGATGGAGCGATCTTCACTGCCGTCAGTCTTGACCTCATCGCTCTGGAAAGTAAGCCCCTCCGGCGCACCGCCCACCGGGTCAATAGTGTCCGATTCATGGGCCAGTCCAAAGGTCAGCGTGGTGTTCTTGTTGTTCAGGTCCCACAGCAAACCTGCATTCAGGCCCAGAGAAGTAAAGTCATACTCATTGGAGAAGTTCAGACCACCGGTCCAGCGCAGGGTACGACTAAAGGGGCGGGTGTACTGCACATTGGCAGCCACACGGGTGTCTTTGAAGGCATCATCCAGCGGCACTTCGTTGGTCACCTCATAGGTGCTGCCTCCCGAGGGGGAGGTAAACGTTTGCGGTTTGTCAGAGGTGATAGCGCCATTATGGGAAGCCCCTGTCAGGGTATCCAGAGTGAGCTTCAGCTCCAGTTCGCTTTCGTCCTGGAACTGCTTCTTGCCGCGTACCACTGGCTCCACAGCGGTAACTCGGTCCTGCTCACTGTAGTAAAGCACTGCAGAATCAAACTGCCAGGCATCTGCGGCATCCTGAGCCAGGGCCGGCTGGCCCAACAGGGAGCAGGTCGCCGCTGCGAGACCCGCACCAATCTTTTTTCCGTCCAGTGTTTTTTTCATGGTTTATACCTCAATTACCGCCCCTCAGTTACAACCACAGCCGCCACCACCAAAGCCCCGCCCACCACTGGACGCTTCCTTGCTGAAATAAATATGGTCGTCCAGTGCGTCATCGAGACCATCCGCGGCTCCAGGCGTCATCACCGGCTTGGCTAACAGGTCACGCTCCCACGGTTGCACCCCCAGATTCTGGCATCCGGTCAGAGCCCCGAGGACCGTCAGGGCGACAACAAACCCCATTCGTCTTTTCATTGCTGCACCTCCAGTAACCGTACGATTTCCTGTTCATAATCCTCTTTGTGCTTTTCGGCGAAGCCGATATGCCGGGACAACTCCCGTCCCTGGGCATCAAGCAATACCGAGCTAGGCATGCCCTGCAGCGCATAACGGGTGGCTAACTGCCCATCCGGATCGAAAACCAACGGAAATGTGGCTGGGTAAGCATCGAGAAACCGCTGGGCATCGGCTTTCTGCGGGTCTACATTGACGCCGACAACGGTGAACCCCTTGTCGCCATATTTGGCTTGCATGTGATTCAACCAGGGAAAGGAACGACGACAAGGCCCGCACCAGCTGGCCCAGAAGTCCACATAAATGACTTTTGCGTCCGCCACCTGCTCTTGGGAAAATGGCAGATCACCGGCCTGGGCCAGCCAGGGAATGGCCAGCAGAACGAGTACCCGTAGAAAGCGCATGTGGTTCTCCTTGTATAGAGAACACAGCTTCCTACGGGTGCCTTAAAGCAACCTTAAGGCGTCGTTAATAAATCGCCCTGAAACTTATCAGCCATATTGGCATCGAAAGGGTGCCGCACATTTTGCGATCGGGGTTTGAGGAGAAGGCAATGCACATCACCTGGCAACGACTGGGGCTCGCACTGACATTATTACTGGCATGGTCTTCCACCCTTGCCCAGGATCTGTTTGGCGAGGAACGCCTGCCCACCGTGGATGAGGCGATTCAACTGGTTGTCGACGCGGACTGGGACAATCAGACGTTACTGCTGGATTTTGAGCTGATTGATGATGTCTATCTGTATCAACACCGTTTTGGTTTCACCCTGAAAGACACCAACGGCAACGTACTGGAAGCGTTCGACAACATCACCCTGCCTGAAGGCAAACCCAAGACAGACGAGATCTTCGGGGATGTCATTGTTTACTTCCATAATGTTCGATTAAACCTGCCGGTAAACAGTGTCCCCCTGGTGGATACCCTACTGGAAGTGCGTTACCAGGGGTGCATAGAAGACACCCTCTGCTACCCACCGACCAAAAAAGTGTTCGACTTCAGCAGCCCGCAACCAACAAAAAAGTCTCCGGCCGCAGCAGCGGCCACTCCAGCTGATGGTGATAGCGGTTTTCTGAACACTCTCACTTCCGAAGACGCCAACGCCTTTAACCAATGGATGGAGAACCAGTCCATAGGTTTAATCATTGGTCTTTTCTTCGTTGGCGGCCTGCTGCTGGCCTTTACTCCCTGTGTCTTCCCGATGGTTCCCATCCTGTCCGGTATCATTGCCGGCGAGGATAACCCCAGTGCCAGCCGTGGTTTTGTTCTGAGCAGTGCCTATGTGCTCGGGGTAGCCATCCCCTACACCCTTGCCGGCCTGCTGGTGGCATTGTTCGGTGCAGGGCTCAATCTGCAATTCCTGTTGCAGCAGCCAGCAGCAATTATCGCCTCAGCGGTGATTTTTGTGGCTCTGGCCCTATCCATGTTCGGGCTTTATGAACTTCAGCTACCGCATTTCCTTCGCGACAAACTGCATCAACCCGGCGCAGCGAAACGCGGCAGCCTGATCGGGGCAGCACTCATGGGAGCGATCTCCGCGCTGGTAGTATCTCCCTGCGTCACCCCCATTCTTGCTGGAGCCCTGATTTATGTGGCGGCCAGTGGTGATGCTTTCACCGGAGCAGCCTCCCTGTTTGCGCTATCCATCGGCATGGGCGTTCCCCTCATCATTGCCGGTACTGGCGGAGGCAGTCTGCTGCCTAAAGCCGGTCACTGGATGGATGAGATCAAGCGTTTCTTTGGTGTGGTGATGCTGGGCGTGGCCATCTGGCTGCTGGATCGCATCATCAGCGACACCATTACTCTCGGCCTTTACGGATTACTGTTGGCCATTTACGGCGTACAACTGGGCGCACTGGAGTCCGCAGGAGAAGGGTTTGCCCGTCTCAAGCGCGGCATCGCTCTGGTACTGGCACTGTATGGCTCAGTAATGATCGTTGGTGCCCTTAGTGGCGGTAGTGATCCACTGCAACCTCTGCAACCGCTCACCCGGGAATCGTCAGCAGGCCAGCCCCAATCCATCAGCCCGCCAGCACAACAAAGCCATGGCCCCTGGCAGACCCTGGTCGGTAAAGCCTCGCTGGAACAGGCATTGGCCTCCTCCCGTCAGGCAGGCAAACCCGTGCTGGTGGATTTCTTTGCTGAATGGTGTGTGGCCTGCAAGGTGCTGGAGGAAACCACCCTCAGCAACCAGGCGGTACTCACCCAGATGCAAGGCTTTGACCTCTACCGGGTAGATATCACCGAGATCAACGCAGACAGCCAGGCCATCATGGCGCAGTACAATATCCTTGGCCTGCCGGCGCTGGTGTTCTTTACTCCCACCAGCACAGAGATCCCAAAATCACGAGTACTCGGCGAAATGGGCCCCGAGCGCTTTATCGAACACCTCAACGCCAGGGTCATGCCGCACCTTTAAGACGGCAACAAGGAAAGAAGCGAGTTTCGAGTGACGCGTTGCGAACAGCCAAACCCAAAACCAGTCCGGAATCGCCCGGTTATGCCTTTTGAGACTCGCTACTCGTCACTCGCCGCGGCTTCCGTCAACCCCCGCGGTATCGCAGGCCGCCCGCATGGCAGGAAACTCCTGCAGCCGCTTTTAATACGCGCAACCAGGGCCGCCCCGTCTCTCGCCTTGCAGCTCGCCCCCCTAAACAAAAAACGTGAAACAGTACCGATTTCCCGACATCTTCCGGTAACTTGTAACGAATGTTGTAAACCCCTTTTCTCCCCCTCTATTTCCACCTAGTATTGCATGGGTGCAAGAAAGCATCGGTGTAACTGTGTTTTTCCTGCACGTTCACAACAAATAACGACACTTTCCCAGGGAGACCCGTTTTGGCGTCCATTCTGGTCTTACATGGCCCCAATCTGAACCTGCTCGGCACCCGCGAGCCGGAAAAGTACGGGCATACCACCCTGGCCGACATCAACCAGCAATTGCAGGAGCAAGCCAGCCAGGCCGGCCATCACCTGCAACACCTGCAAAGCAACGCAGAATATGAACTGATTGAGCGGATTCACGATGCCCGAACAGAAGGCATCGATTTCATTCTGATCAACCCGGCAGCATTCACGCACACCAGCGTTGCCCTGCGTGACGCCCTGCTGGCCGTAGCAATCCCCTTTATTGAGGTGCACCTGTCCAATGTGCATGCCCGGGAAAGCTTTCGTCACCACTCCTATTTTTCCGATATCGCGCGCGGCGTGATCTGCGGCCTTGGTGCCACGGGTTACCAACTGGCATTGACCGCCGCCCTTGAACAACTAGCCCCCGAATAACTGGATGGTTAAAAGACATGGATATTCGCAAGATCAAGAAACTGATTGAGCTGCTGGAAGAATCCGGCATTGAAGAGCTGGAAATCTGCGAAGGCGAAGAGTCTGTGCGCATCAGCCGTGGCAGCAGCAAGGTTGCCGCACCTGCGCAGTATTACGCGGCCCCGCAAGCCGCTCCTGCCGCAGCACCCGCACCTGCTCCAGCCGCTGAAGCTGCGCCCGCACCGGCCGCTGCGGAAACACCCAGTGGGCACATGGTTCGCTCCCCCATGGTGGGCACCTTCTACCGCTCCCCGGCACCGGGCGCCCCCATGTTTGCTGAAGTGGGCAAGAAAGTTCAGGCCGGCGATGTATTGTGCATCGTTGAAGCCATGAAGATGATGAACCAGATCGAAGCGGACAAGTCCGGCACCATCGATGCCATCCTGGTAGAAGACGGCGAACCGGTTGAGTTTGACCAGCCTCTCTTCTCCATCGTTTAAGGGAGGCATCTCTCATGCTGGAAAAGGTTGTCATTGCCAACCGTGGCGAAATTGCCCTGCGCATCCTGCGCGCCTGCAAGGAACTGGGCATTCGCACGGTCGCCGTTTATTCCAAGGCGGATCGGGACCTGATGCACGTTCGCCTGGCTGACGAAGCCGTGTGTATCGGCCCGGCTCCCTCCATAGACTCTTATCTGAATATCCCGGCCATCATCAGTGCTGCAGAAGTCACCGACGCTGACGCTATCCATCCGGGTTACGGCTTTTTGGCAGAAAATGCAGATTTTGCCGAGAGCGTAGAACGCTCTGGCTTCACCTTTATTGGCCCCAAGGCGGAAACCATTCGCCTGATGGGTAACAAGGTCGCCGCCATCGAAGCCATGAAAAAAGCCGGCGTTCCCACGGTTCCCGGCTCCAACGGGCCGGTCGGTGACGATGATGAAGCCGCCCTGCAAATGGCTCGCGATATCGGTTATCCGGTCATCATCAAGGCCGCCGCCGGTGGTGGTGGCCGCGGCATGCGCGTGGTGGAAGAAGAGCGCACGCTGCTCAACGCCATCACCCTGACCCGCTCGGAGGCCAAAAACGCCTTTGGTGATGCCACCGTATACATGGAAAAGTTCCTGCAGAAGCCACGCCATGTGGAAGTGCAGGTACTGGCCGACGGCAACGGCCACGCTATCCACCTGGGCGATCGCGACTGCTCCCTGCAGCGCCGTCACCAGAAAGTCGTGGAAGAGGCACCGGCCCCACAGATCCCCCAGCACCTGAAAGACGAAGTCGCCATGCGCTGCGTCAATGCGTGCAAGGAGATCAACTACCGCGGTGCCGGCACCTTCGAATTCCTGTACGAAAACGAAGGCTTTTACTTCATCGAGATGAACACCCGGGTACAGGTGGAACACCCTGTCACCGAAATGATCACCGGTGTGGATATCGTCAAGGAGCAGCTACGCATCGCCGGTGGCGAAGGTCTGCAAATCCAGCAATCTGATGTAACTTTCCAGGGCCACGCCATCGAGGTACGAGTCAACGCCGAAGACCCGGTTCGCTTTACCCCGTCTCCAGGCAAGGTCACATACTTCCACGCCCCGGGCGGCAACGGCATCCGGGTAGATTCCCATATCTACAGCGGCTACACCGTGCCCCCCTACTATGATTCCCTGATCGGCAAGCTGATCACCTGGGGGGAAAGCCGCGACATCGCCATGGCGCGTATGCGTAATGCCCTGGACGAAATCGTGGTAGAAGGCATCAAGACCAATGTGGACCTGCACCGTGGCAAGATCTTCAAGGATGAAGCCTTTATGAAAGGCGGCGTGGACATCCACCATCTGGAGAAGAAGCTGGGCGGTCATTGAGGCAGTGAACAGTTAACAGCTCGCGGTTTTAGCTTGTCACACGCTTCACCCACGAAGCCGCGCACAGACACTGTGCGCGGCTTCGTGCATTTAGATGAACCAGAAAACTCGTTGCCATCGCCATACGGTGCAGCTTAGCTGCTATCATTCCCCCCAGATCACACCGGCGTGTGCGCGCGGCATCCATGGTTTGAGCTTCCACCCCACCATCCCGCGCAACTGTTCACTATTCACTGTTAACTATTCACTAGAGCGAAGCGAACATGGCCTGGCTGCAACTCCATCTTGCTACCACTGAACAACATGCGGATGCCTTTCAGGCGGCACTGGAAAATCTGGGCGCGTGCGCTGTTAGCCTGACCGATGGCGCAGACCAGCCGGTATTCGAGCCACCACCCGGCACCCGCCCCCTGTGGCAGAACACCGTGGTCACCGCCCTGTTCGATCCAGAACACGATCCCGCTCTCATCAAGGCTGCCCTAGAACTTCAGGGACTCAACGCCGACGCCATGCACCATGAGGTTCTGGAAGATCAGGCCTGGGAACGCGCCTGGATGGACGACTTCGCCCCCATGCAGTTTGGTGAACGCTTATGGATCGTTCCCAGCTGGAGCGAGGCACCGGATACTCAAGGCATCAACCTCAAGCTGGACCCCGGCCTGGCATTCGGTACCGGCACCCATGAAACCACCGCCCTTTGTCTGGAATGGCTGGATAAGAGCGAGTTGACCAGCAAGACCGTTCTCGATTTCGGTTGTGGCTCCGGGGTATTGGCTATTGCTGCGCTTCTACTGGGAGCCCACCACGCCGTCGGCACCGACATTGATCCCCAGGCACTGATCGCCAGTGAAGACAACGCCAGCAACAACGGTGTCGCGGACCGTCTGTCTCTGTACCTGCCTGAAGACATGCCACAGCCCTTCCATTGCGATGTACTGGTAGCCAACATTCTCGCTGGCCCACTGATGGAGCTCTCGAAATTGCTGGCCAGCTATTGCCAACCGGGCACCCAACTGGCGCTTTCCGGCATTCTTGCCGAGCAGGCCGAATCGGTGCGCGAAGCCTACGCTCCCTGGTTCGATCTCACCCCCACCACCCAAAAAGGGGACTGGGTACGCATCGACGGGGTACGACGGAATACATAAATGCGGCCCAGGTCCTTGCGAGCAAAGCCGCTTTTTCTGTAAAAAGAACCCCTTAAAGAGCGTTTTATGGTTTGCCGGGATGCGTGGTGCCTGTTGCGCACCCATGTAGCGGATCTTAACCAATAATAATCAGGCGATTGCCATGGCCACCCAGTACAAAACACGCTGCCCCCACTGCGCAGCCCAGTTCAAGATTACTGACGAACATCTCAAGCAAGCCCGTGGCGCGGTTCGCTGCGGTTCATGCCTGCAGATTTTCCAGGCCACCGATCACCTGGTTGATCCCCCCGCCACCGGCCAGAGCGCTCCGGCTGATCGCTGGGCTGGCGCACTGGACAACAACGCCAACACCCCTGCCCCACCCAGCAAAGAGATCAACCCCCTGTTCGAGGAAACACCGGACAAGGAAAGCGATGGTCTCAGCATGGAAGGCATGGAGCTGAGCGATTCCTTCATGAATCTGGAGGAAGGGAGCAACGAAGACAGTCTTGGCGAAGACTTCTCGGACATGGCCGGCGCAGGACGCTCAACTCACAATGAGGGTGCCGACGAATCCTGGGCCGAAGCTCTGCTGGAGGAACTTGAGGATGACGACGAGCCCGCACCAGCATCGCCCTCCACTCCCGGCCCGGCCACCTTTGCCCCGCGCGATGAACAAGCGGCCAGCAAACCCGCCAAAACCAAGCCACAACCCCAGCCTGCCAAACCAGCAAGACGGCAACAGCAAGATGACTCCCTGTTTGGCGGCCTGGATCTTTTCGGCGATGACCTCAATGATGAGCCGGTCACCATCGCCTCCAAACCGGTTCGCGAACGGGACCTGCCGTTCCAGCGCCAGCGCGACTGGCAGAGCCTGTTTAAGTGGACCGCCCTGGCAGCCCTCGCCATCGTGGTGCTGATTGCCCAGTATGCTTACTTCAACTTCGATCATCTTGCTCGCACACCACAGTGGCGCCCCGCCTACGCTCAGGCTTGCGAAGCCCTGGGCTGCCGACTTCCCAGTCGGACCGATATCAGCAAGTTGCGGGGAGCCAACCTGGTGGTTCGCAGCCATCCGGAGTACAACAATGCGCTGATCGTGGATGCCATACTGTTCAACGAGGCTCGCTACCCGCAACCGTTCCCTGATCTGGAGCTACGCTTCAGTGCACTGGATGGCAAACCGCTCGCCAGCCGCCGATTCCAGCCCCGGGAATATCTGCAGGGAGACCTCAGCAACCTGGAAAGCATGCCGCTCAACACCCCCCTGCATATCTCGCTGGAGATCGTTGACCCTGGCGATAATGCCGTGAACTACAACCTGCGATTGCTGCCCAGCCAGAACACCTCGGATCAGCTGACTCAGCGCTAAGCACGCCCGACGCCCGACGCCCGACGCCGGACGCAAAACAGAATGATGGCCGGGCAGAAGGCGTCAAGGCACCTGGCACTCAACCAGCCTCAGCGTTTTCTTGCTAGCTGACGGACGGGAGCGAAAAGTCCCGGTCTGCCCTTTCATCCCCTCGCCCCGATCTCTATCATTAGCTCCCTTTTTGACCAACCGCGTCCGAGACCATGCAGATCGGCCCTTACACTCTGCCCAATTCATTGATTCTGGCCCCCATGGCCGGCGTCACTGATCGCCCGTTCCGTCGGCTTTGCCGGGATCTGGGGGCGGGTCTTCTGGTCTCGGAAATGGTCACCTCAGACACCCGTTTGTGGAACTCACGCAAGTCACGCCAGCGACTGGATCATACCGGCGAACCTGGCCCGATCTCGGTGCAGATTGCAGGCGGCGAACCACAGATGCTGGCTGAGGCGGCCCGCGCCAATGTGGATCACGGTGCCCAGATCATCGACATCAACATGGGCTGCCCCGCCAAAAAAGTCTGCAAACGCGCAGCGGGCTCAGCCCTGCTGGCAGATGAAGATCTGGTCGCCAGAATTCTTGATGCAGTTGTGGCGGCCGTTGATGTGCCTGTCACATTGAAAATCCGCACGGGCCCGGATCGCGATCAACGCAACGCCATTACCATTGCCCAAATTGCTGAATCAGCGGGCATTCAGGCTCTCGCCATCCATGGCCGTACCCGTGCTGACAAATTCAACGGGGAGGCGGAATACGCCACCATCGCCGCCGTCGTAGAGGCGGTTAATATTCCGATCATGGCTAACGGTGACGTGGATAGCCCGGAAAAAGCTAAACAGGTACTGGAATCCACGGGAGCCGGTGGTATCATGATCGGCCGCGCTGCTCAGGGTAACCCGTGGATCTTTCGGGACACCCTGCATTACCTCGAGCACGGCTCGCTGCCAGCAGCGCCGTTAGTAACGGAAGTCCATGATTGCGTGCAACAGCACCTCGCTGAGCTTCATCAGTTTTATGGTGAGTTCATGGGGGTACGTATCGCCCGCAAGCATCTGGGTTGGTACACACAGAACCTTCCCGGCGGGGAGGACTTCCGGCGTGGATTTAACACACTGGAAAATGCCACCGACCAACGCGTGGCGATCGAGCAGTTTTTCCAACAGATCAACGTCAGTACCGACCGGGTTCGCTTTGGTCGTTACGGCGAAGTGTCTGCCAGGAAGAAAAACGGAGCCTTGGCCGCATGACCCTTTCTTCAGTTAACACAGCCGCTGCACGGACACTTACTGAAATGAACACCGCAGAAGCACGAAAGCAGCCGCACCTCACTATTGCGCGCAGTGAAACCCACGACACCCTGCGTAATTGTGTGCGTCGTTCCTTAAACGACTATTTCAATCAGCTCGACGGTGAGCCCGTCAGCGAACTGTACCAGATGGTACTGGCGGAGATGGAAATTCCGCTGCTTGAGAAGGTGCTGGAATACACCCGTGGCAACCAGACCAAAGCAGCGGAGCTGCTGGGCCTGAACCGCGGCACCCTGCGCAAGAAGCTCAAGCAGTACGGTCTGTTGTAAAACAGACCTGCTATATCAAGGGCAGTGACCACACTGCCCTTTTTTTGTTTCTGGCCCTCGTATTAATTAAGACTACGCAACTTGGTGAAATCCCATGAGCAAAGCCGTTGAACGTGCACTGATCAGTGTTTCCGACAAGACTGGTATCGTTGAATTTGCCCAGGCCCTGGCCGACAAGGGCCTGGAGCTGCTGTCCACCGGCGGTACTTTCAAGAAACTGCAGGAGGCCGGCATTGCGGTGCGTGAAGTCTCCGACTACACCGGTTTCCCGGAAATGATGGATGGCCGGGTGAAAACCCTGCATCCCAAAGTGCACGGCGGCATTCTCGGCCGTCGTGGTCAGGACGATCAGGTCATGGCCGATAACGACATCAGCCGCATCGACCTGGTGGTGGTCAACCTCTACCCGTTCGAAGCCACCGTGGCCAACCCGGACTGTTCCCTGGAAGACGCCATCGAGAACATCGATATCGGCGGCCCGACCATGGTGCGCTCTGCCGCCAAGAACAATGCCCACGTGGGTATCGTTACCAATGCGTCTGACTACCAGCGCGTGCTGGATGACATGGACGCCAACGGCGGCGCCCTGTCCGACACCCTGCGCTTCGACCTGGCCATCAAGGCCTTCGAGCATACCGCGGCCTATGACAGCGCCATTGCCAACTACTTTGGCAAGAAGGTGGGAGAGAACAATCAGGACTTCCCGCGCACCATCAACCTGAACTTCGAAAAGACCCAGAACATGCGCTACGGCGAGAACCCGCACCAGAAAGCGGCCTTCTACACCGAGCGCAACCCGGCCCCCGCCTCTATCGCCACCGCGAAGCAGCTGCAGGGCAAGGAACTGAGTTACAACAACATCGCTGACACCGACGCCGCACTGGAGTGCGTCAAAGGCTTCACCAAGCCTGCCTGTGTCATCGTCAAGCACGCCAATCCCTGCGGTGTAGCGGTGAGCCTGGACGGCATCGGCAAGGCCTACGATCTGGCCTTCGAAACCGACACCGAATCCGCCTTTGGTGGAATCATCGCCTTCAACCGTGAACTGGATGCGGCCACCGCCCAAGCGATCGTGGATCGTCAGTTTGTGGAAGTGATCATCGCGCCCAGCGCCACCGACGAGGCCTTGGCCATCACCGCCGCCAAGAAGAACGTGCGCGTGCTGGTCTGTGGCGAAATCGAAGGCCCCACCGAAGGTGGCCTGGACTACAAACGCGTTAACGGCGGCCTGCTGGTGCAGGATCGCGACATCGGCATGATCACCGAAGGCGACCTGAAAGTCGTCACCAAGCGTGCCCCCACCGAAGCAGAGATGCACGACCTGATCTTCGCCTGGAAAGTGGCCAAATTCGTGAAATCCAATGCCATTGTCTACGCCAAGAACCGCCAGACCGTGGGTGTAGGCGCCGGCCAGATGAGCCGCGTTAACTCCGCGCGTATCGCCGCCATCAAGGCCGAACACGCTGGACTGCAGGTGGAAGGTTCGGTGATGGCGTCTGATGCCTTCTTCCCGTTCCGCGACGGCATCGATAACGCCGCCAAGGTAGGTATCAGCTGCGTGATCCAGCCGGGTGGCTCGATCCGCGACGAAGAAGTCATTGCGGCTGCCGACGAAGCTGGCATGGCCATGGTCTTCACCGGCATGCGTCATTTCCGCCACTAATCAGAAAGGGATAAAGCAATGAAAGTTCTGGTGATTGGCGGCGGTGGCCGCGAGCATGCGCTGGCATGGAAAGTGGCTCAGGCCGAGCAGGTAGAAAAGGTCTTCGTGGCCCCCGGCAATGCCGGCACCGCCCGCGAAGCCAAGCTGGAAAATGTGGCCATTGATGTGCTGGATCAGCCGGCACTGCTGACCTTCGCCAAGGACAACGGCGTTGATCTGACCATCGTTGGCCCGGAAGCACCCTTGGTAGAAGGCCTGGTCGATACCTTTCAGAACAACGGCTTGAAGTGCTTTGGCCCCAGCAAGGCTGCGGCCCAGCTGGAAGGCTCCAAGGCCTTCACCAAGGACTTCCTGGCCCGTCAGAACATCCCGACCGCAGCCTACGGCAACTTTACCGACATGGACGAAGCTCTGGCCTATGTCCGTGAACAGGGTGCCCCCATCGTAATCAAGGCCGATGGCCTGGCTGCGGGCAAAGGCGTGATTGTCGCCATGACCCTGGAAGAGGCCGAAGAAGCCGTGCGCGACATGCTCGACGGCAACAAGTTCGGTGATGCCGGTCACCGCGTGGTGGTAGAAGAATTCCTGGAAGGCGAAGAAGCCAGCTTTATCGTCATGGTGGACGGCAAGAACGTATTGCCCATGGCCACCAGTCAGGATCACAAGCGTGTCGGCGACGGCGACACCGGCCCCAACACCGGCGGCATGGGAGCCTACTCCCCGGCGCCGGTGGTCACCGACAGCGTCTACCAGCGCATCATGGAAGAGGTCATCACCCCCACCGTAGAAGGCATGGCGTCTGAGGGTATGCCCTACACCGGCTTCCTCTACGCGGGCCTGATGATCAGCCCTGAAGGTGCTCCCAAGGTCATTGAGTACAACTGTCGCTTCGGCGACCCGGAAACCCAGCCGATCATGATGCGCCTGCAGTCTGATCTGGCCGCCCTGTGCCTGGCGGCTCTGGACGGCAAGCTGGACCAGACCGAGATCCAGTGGGATCCCCGCCCGACTCTCGGCGTGGTCATGGCCGCTGGCGGCTACCCGGACAGCTACCCCAAAGGTGACGTGATTGAAGGCCTGGATCAGGCCGATTCCGATACCGTGAAAGTCTTCCACGCCGGCACGGCAGAGAAAGACGGACAGGTAGTGACCAGCGGCGGCCGTGTACTCTGTGTCACGGGTGTCGGCGATACGGTCAGTGAAGCACAGGCCAACGCCTACCAAGGTGTGAAGCAGATCACATGGAGCAATGCCCAGTACCGTTCGGATATCGGCTACCGTGCAGTCGCGCGCGAAAAAGCATAAAGTAAAGGCAACTAATAATTAAGGCTGAGCCTGCCGGGACCTGCGGGCTTAGCCACCTTTTCCCGCAAAGGGGTTGCCATGTCTACACCAGCGGCGGAAATGTCCCGCCTCGAGAACTTCATTCCATTCGATTGCCTCAGCGAATCCCACCTGCAGGAAATTCAGGGCCAGATCGAAGTGATTACCCTGGCACCCGGTCGCCTGTTGTTCAAACGCGGGCAAACCAGCGACAAGGCCTATTTCCTGGTAGAAGGCTCGCTGGATCTTACTGACGCCAGTTTCCAGGTACGTCACTTTGCTGCGGACGATGACGAGAATTATCTGGCGCTGGATAATTATCCTGAGCACACCATCAACGCCATCTCGGCAGAAGCCAGCACTCTATACGCCATTGATCGCAACAAACTGGATCTGCTGATGACCTGGACGCAGGCAGCAGAATCCATGCTGGATGAAGATGATGACGAAAGTGAACGCGACTGGATGGATGCCCTGCTTTCCTCAGAGCTTTTCGCCGCTGTGCCTCCAGCCATGATTCACAGCCTGTTCGTAAAGTTTGAAGAGCGAGAAGTACAGCTGGGGGAGACTATCGTCAGTGAAGGTGAGGACGGCGATACCTTCTTCGTGATCAAACAAGGCAAGGCCATGGTCAGCCGCACCAAAGGTGCCAAGCAGGAAACCCTGGCTGCCCTGTCTGCGGGACGCTTTTTTGGTGAGGATGCACTAATCAGCGACAGCCCTCGTAATGCCTCCGTCACCATGACAAGCGATGGTGTCGTTATGGCCCTCGGCAAGAAGGACTTTCAAGCAATTCTTCAGGACTCCGTCATCCGCCATCTCACCGAAGACGAGTTGGATACCATGGTGCTGGAGGCGGATACTGCCTGCATACTGGTGGATGTACGACTGCCCATGGAATTTCGCCATGACCGCACGCCCGGGGCCCGCAATATTCCGCTCAACGAATTGCGCAAGGAAGTGCAAAATCTGGAAAAGGATTTTTTCTATGTGGTGTGCGGAGACGGTCGACGCAGTGAGCTCGGAGCCTATATCCTCTCCGAGGCGGGGCTGAATGCCTATGTGCTTGATCGGGGAAAACCAGCGGATGCAGAGCAATCAAACAACGTGGTGGAACAGGCCTGAACCTCTTGCCCTGGTACTGATGATCGTCCTGCTGTGCCTCAGCGGCATGGCACGGGCGACAGCGGAACCACCACCGCCCTTTATCATTCACAGCTTGCCGAATGATGCCCGCATCACCATTTACTCGGAATACCTGAAAGACAGTGACGCCTCACTGACCATTCAGCAGGTTAGCCGTGCCCCCATTGCCAGCCAGTTCCAACCTGCCACACGCTATGTGGAACGCCTCGGCATCCAGCAGAACCCCTGGTGGGTTCGCCTGGCGATCAAGAACGAATACCGGGAGCAACAGACCTACTCCCTGCAGCTGCGCGGCAACCCCAATGCCACACTCTATGTCCCCGCACCGGGAGGACGAAGCTACCAGCCCGCTGAGCCCGACGCCCGCATTCCCGGCCGCGGCGCCAGTTATCGCGTTCATCTGCCGGTGGGGGAAGAACAACTGTTCTACCTGCAGCTACAGCCCCAAGGCTACCTGACCTACGGGCTCAGTCTGTCCACCCTCAATGAGCATCTGACCGCCCAGCGACATCAGGATAACGTCTACATGCTGCTGACCGGCGCCCTGTTGATCCTGATTTTCTATAACCTGATTGCCGCTGTGATGCGTGGTGGAAAAACCTACTACTATCATGCGGGCTTCCTGCTCTGTATTACCCTGATCAGTCTGTTACTGGCCGATTTCCTCCCCCATGAACTTACCGACGGCAATCAGTTGCAATCTCGCTTGCTATTCCCGCTAATGCTGGTTGCCATGACGGCCGCGGCGGGCATCACCCGCAGCTATTTCCGGCTGCAGAACAATAATGACTGGCTCAACCGCACCACCCGGTTGCTATTGATCGCCCCCCTGATCAGCGCGCCCCTAACCCTGTTCCTGCCTGTCACCATTACCGCTTACTTGTGCTTTGCCGCTGTGAGCAGCGCAGCGGTAATACTCATTGCCATGGGCTACACGACCTGGAACAGGGAACAGAATGGCGGGGGCCTGTTTTTCATCACCACGCTATTCCTCGCTCTCCCTGCCATCATTCTTGGCCTCGCCTACCTCGGCATTCTGCAAACCAGTGCCGAACTGCCGCAGTGGCTAATGGCTTCCACCGTTATCCAGGCACTGACACTGGGCATCGGTCTGCGGATACGGGTCGCCCATCAGGCCCAGCTGCGTATTGAGCAGCAACGCTCTCAGGCCATCGCTGAAACCGTCGACAGTACTCGCAGGGAAACGCTGGCAAGGATTGGCCACGACATCCGCACCCCGCTCAGTGGCATTCTTGGCATGTCTGAAATCCTTGCGGACACCCCGCTGACACCGAACCAGCGCGAATGTGTCGGCGCCATCCAGCATGCTGGCGACAACCTGCTTCGCATCATTAATGATGTCCTGGAAAACTCCCAGCTCTCCAACGACAGCAGTGATGTCAACCAGGCCTCACTGGATGTGCATGACCTGCTGATGGAAGCCATCGATCTGTTCAAGGAACGAGCGGAAGAGAAACAGATCGAACTGATCACCCATGTACACACCAATGTACCGGGCCGGGTACTGGGTGATGCCGGGCGGCTTCGTCAGGTGCTTACCAACCTGACCGGCGCATTGATTCGCCACGGCACTCCCGGCGAACTGATTGTTGATGTCTCCCTGGAACCAACCGGCCAGGCAGACCGGGTCCGTTTCGGTTTCTCCGGCAGCACCCTCAGCGAAGAAGCCCTCAACCGTCTGCAGGCCAGCCAACGACAGAACGAAAGCAGCCACCTCAGCCTGGTCATTGCAGAACAACTGGTAGAGTCACTGCATGGCCGCATGGGAAACCTGCAGGATCAGCGCGGCACCCATTACTGGTTCGTCGTGCCTCTGCCGGCAGATCATTCCAGCCAGCCGAAAACGGTTAAAGTGGACACCGCCTGTCTGGAAGGTCGTAGCCTGCTGGTGGTGGATGATTCCAGCACCGTTACCCGGGTACTGCGTCATCATGCATTGTCCTGGGGGATGCGGGTCACCGCCTGCCATGATCCCCGCGAAGCATTGGCTTCACTACGCACCCAGGCCAATATCAATGAACCTTTCGATATAGTGGTACTGGACCAGCAGATGCCCGGCATGGATGGCATGCAGCTGGCCGCCCGGATACATGAAGACCCCGTCATCATCCACCCCACCGTCTTGGTGATGCTGACAGGTATCCAACAAGCCCCCAGTTCTACCCAGGCCAGAAATGTAGGCATCCATCGGGTACTTTCAAAACCGGTTTCCGCACCGCGTCTACGTCAGGTATTGGCGGAAGAACTGGGGCATGGGGCACAACCCTCTCCGGAGACCGTGAATGCCAAGCCCAGCCCCGATCTGCGCATCCTCGTCGCAGAAGATCACTACCTCAGCCAGAAGGTCATTCGCGGCATGCTGGGCAAACTGGGCCTGAAAGCCGACATTGCCAGTGACGGTCAGGAAGCGCTGACTCTGGCTGAAAAGAGTCGCTATGACCTGATCCTGATGGACTGCGAAATGCCAGAGATGGATGGCTTCGAGGCCACCCGCCGAATCCGCCAGCATGAACAGCGTCATGCTCTGCCAGCTACCCCCATCGTGGCCCTTACCGCGCACATCCTGAAGGAACACAAAGACCGCAGCTTTGCCGCCGGGATGAATGCCCACTTGCCCAAGCCCGTGGAACTGAACACCCTGCGGGAGACCATTCTGCGCTTTACCAACAGTGACAGCGCCGATGCAGACTCCCCGCTGGCCAGCGGAGAAGTGCTCGACTAGAAAACAGGGCCGAGATACGCCCTCCTCATCCCCGCTCCGGCAAAACGGAAATAACCAGGATCAACTGGCGCCGGCGCTGACAGCCCGTCCCTGGCACCAGTGCCGTAATTTCGCCAACGGTTCAGCCATGGTCACCGACAACGGTACCGTGGCCTCCAGCTCAGCTTCGAGCAATGACTGGTCCAGTGCACGCTCAGCAGCCCCCGCACTGTACAATCCTGCCACCACCGCCTGCTCGATTTCCGCACCAGTAAAACCCTCGCTGCAAGCAGACAATGCAGCCAGATCAAAGTCCGCAGCTGGCTGGCCGCGCTTATTGAGATGAATCCTGAAGATATCCTCGCGCACCGCTGCATCCGGCAGATCCACAAAGAAGATTTCGTCAAGACGCCCCTTGCGAATCAGTTCGGGAGGCAGCCGTTCAATGTCATTGGCGGTGGCCACCATAAACACCTTGCTCTGATTTTCCGCCATCCAGGTCAGCAAGGTTCCCAGTACCCGCCGTGAGGTACCACCATCGTTATCCCCTACAGCGATGCCCTTCTCGATCTCATCGATCCACAACACACAGGGCGACATGGTTTCTGCCATCTTCAATGCTTCACGAACGTTACGTTCGGACTCACCAAAGAACTTGTTGTAAATAGCCCCCATATCAAGACGCAGCAGCGGCAATCCCCACAAACCTGCCACAGACTTGGCAGCGAGGCTCTTCCCTCCGCCCTGAACGCCCACCAGCATGACACCCCGCGGGGAGTCGATATCTGAATCGCCATGGAACGCTTTTTCACGCTTACCCAGCCAGGTCTTGAGCCCCTGCAGCCCCCCCACGTTGGCAAAGCTCTCGGTATCGTATTCGTAGCTGAGCACCCCCTCCATTTCCATCAGCGCGAACTTGGCCTTGTTAACCTCAGGCAGATCGGCTTCGGTAATGGCGCCATCATGAAGGATTGCACCACGGGCCAGTTTGCGGGCATCTTCCACACTCAACCCGCGCAGGTTACGGATCAGTCGGTCCAGAGACTCACGATCCGCACGCACTCGCTCACCTTTCTCCTGCTTAAAGCGGCGCGCCTCATCCTGAACAATATGCTCAAGCTGTTTTTCATCCGGCATGGAGAGACTGAAGCGCGTGGAATAACGCCGTAGTTCGGGGGGAATGGTGAACTGATGACTAATCAGCACCAGCGAATGCTGGAGACGCTCATGGTGCAGGGCAATCTCCTTTAACAAACGTACGTTCTTAGGCTCGCCTTCAAGAAAGGGGTGCAAATCACACAGCGCATAGATTCCCGGCTGACTGGTGCCGCGAATCTGCCCCAGCACCGCATCCGGCTCCACGGTGTGCTTCTGGCTCGGTGCATCATCAAACTCAAGCCGACGCATACCATCCACTGAGGTCCAGGCAAACACGGGACGCCCTTCTTTCATCCCCAGACGGCGAATCAAATCCAGCGCACGAAGTTCTTCCCAGGTCTCGATCACGACAATGGGGTAGCGGGAGTCGAGCAGCATTCTCAGGTCGTTCAAATCACTCATTTGTTATCATTCTTCACGGGACACGGTTGTCGCTATGCTACCATGACATTCTGACAAAACATCGACGTGGAACGCGCATGACTGAACGCCGACTTTCTCCTCTCGATCGCCTGCTGGCCCGTGCCGACAATGCCTTGCGCACGCTGACACCGGGTACTATTCAGGCCGAGCGAGCCCCTACCGCCACACCGGAAAGCCCCGGTGGCGAGGCGCAGCCCGGCAGTATCCCTTCTGATCAACGTCGCCATGTGATGGGTCTGATGCGGATCAACCATACCGGTGAGGTGTGTGCGCAGGCGCTGTACCAGGGACAAGCCAGTACGGCCAGCCTGCCGCATATTCGCCATGCCATGGAAGAAGCGGCCAAGGAAGAAGAAGACCACCTGGCCTGGTGTGAAGAACGCATTCGTGAACTGGGTGGCGCCCCCAGTAAACTGAACCCGCTGTTCTATGCCATGAGCTACGCCATGGGGGCCACCGCCGGGTTGATTGGTGATCGCTGGAGCCTGGGTTTTGTCTCGGAAACGGAGAATCAGGTGGTAAAGCATCTGGAATCCCATCTGTTCCAGGTGCCAGAAAGCGACCTGCGCACGCGCGCCATCCTGGAACAAATGCGCACCGATGAACTCAAGCACGCCGTCACCGCCAAGGATGCCGGCGGCGCCGACCTGCCACCGCCGATTCGCCACGCCATGACATTGATGAGTAAGGTGATGACGTTTGCGACTTATCGGGTTTGATTAGTTAACAGTTAATAGTGAACAGTTAACAGCGTCGCGCCAAACGTTATCAGGAGATGATGACAAAGAGGCCGCGCCCATAACCTGGGCGCGGCCTCTTTACTACCAGCTGGCCGCTGCGCTGAACGCGCAGCTATTCACTGTTAACTATTAACTGTTAACTGCTCTTCAGCCAAGGTTCCGGCTGTAGAAGATCTCCAGCATTTCACGCTTGAGGCGCTCTTCGATCTGGTCCAGCTCTTCCTGCTCAAACTCGTCACTGCCGGCACCGAACAGATAGTTGTCGATATCGAAGTCCTTCAGCAACATCTTGGTGTGGAAGATGTTCTCCTGATACACATTCACGTCGATCATCTGATAGGCGTTCTGGGTATCTTCGGTGAGGAAGTTCTGGATCGAGTTGATGTCATGATCAATGTAATGCTTGGTGCCATCCAGATCACGGGTCATGCCGCGTACCCGGTAGTCCACCGTCACGATATCGGAATCAAAGCTGTGGATCAGGTAGTTCAGCGCACGCAGCGGTGAGATCACCCCACAGGTGGATACGTCCACGTCCACCCGAAAGGTGGAAATGCCGTTATCCGGGTGAGATTCTGGATAGGTGTGCACCGTCACGTGACTCTTGTCCAAGTGCGCGACGACGGTATCCGGCAGCGGACCGGGCGCTTCCTCGTCCCAATCAGAGCCATCCGGCGGCGTTTCATGCTCAGCGATCAGCATGGTTACACTGGCACCTTGAGGATCGTAATCCTGGCGGGCCACATTCAGAATGTTGGCGCCAATGATCTTGGTCACATTGGTGAGAATCTCGGTGAGACGCTCAGCGTTATACAGCTCATCAATATATTCGATGTATTCCTTACGGTGTTGCTCGGTCTTTGCGTAAGCAATATCAAAAATATTGAAGCTCAAGGATTTGGTCAGGTTGTTGAAACCGTGAACCGTAATCTTGGGATTGGGATCTTTCACCACAGCCGTACCCCATGGGCGTTTCACCGCCACATTAGAACAAACACAACGCCGCATCACTGCGACCACCTGTTGGTGGCACCATCAGTGGCACCACCTCACACCCCGGCGTTCCGGGAAAGATCAACCTGACCGCTACCGATCAGGCCTCAATGGTATAACTATGGGTGATCTCGACACCAGCACGGCCGAGCATGATGCTGGCCGAGCAATACTTCTCTGCAGACAACTCTACCGCGCGCTTCACCTGATTCTCTTTCAGGTTATTACCGCTAACGATGAAATGCAGATGAATCTTGCTGAATACCGCTGGCACCTCATCGACACGCTCTGCAGTGAGTTCGCAGCGACAGTCGGTCACATCCTGGCGGGACTTCTTGAGAATGTGGACCACATCAAAGGAGGAACAGCCACCCACACCCAGCAGCAGGGTCTCCATCGGCCGGGGGCCACGGTTCTGGCCACCGTGATCCGGCGGGCCATCCATCAGCACGTTATGGCCGCTTTCTGTCTGCCCTTCGTAGCAGGCTTCGCCCTGCCACTGCACCACTGCTTTCATGGCCGTCTCCTGAGTTCTGCTCAAGCGGGGCGGAACCCCGTAAAAGGCGCGCAGAGTACCATAGCATGGGGGCCGCGCCACCCCCTTTTCGTCACCGTACGCCCCCTCTTTTCAGCCTCAGCCCCCCCTTTTGGGAGGGGCTTATCCCACCGTTGCTACCGCCAAGCCCGTGAAAACTGAGAGTGAGAGCCAGTTCCCTTGGCATCACCCATAAAAACAGGCAATATCCTTGATCTTATTAGCTAAGACATTTTTCTGGCTTTAGACTGAGTGCTCATGACTGAAGGCAACAAAATTATTCCAAATCTGGATCACTTCCTGGCCAATTGCCACCGTCGGAAGTATCCAGCAAAAAGCACTATCATTTACGCTGGGGACGAATCAGATGCGCTGTATTACATTCTGAAGGGGTCCGTGACCGTCATGATCGAAGATGATGATGGCCGCGAAATGATCATGGCTTACCTTAATGAAGGCGACTTCTTTGGGGAAATGGGGCTGTTCGAGAACGATCCGTCCCGGTCCGCCTGGGTAAAAGCCAAAAGTGAGTGTGAGGTTGCAGAAGTCAGCTACGCTAAATTCAAGCAGCTGGCCCGTGAAGATGCCGACATCCTGTTTGCGGTTTCCGCCCAGATTGCCGGCCGCCTCCGCGCCACCACCCGCAAGGTGGGCGACCTAGCCTTCCTGGATGTGACTGGTCGTGTGGCCGGCACCCTGCTGGACCTGTGCAAGCAACCCGACGCCATGACCCATCCCGATGGCATGCAAATCAAGGTCACCCGCCAGGAAATCGGCCGCATCGTCGGCTGTTCCCGCGAAATGGTGGGCCGGGTACTCAAGAACCTGGAAGAACAGGGTCTGGTATCCGTGAAAGGCAAGACCATGGTGGTTTACGGCACCCGCTGAAAGGCAGTTAACAGCGTCGCGGATCGGCACCATTCTGATCTGAAAACGAAGAGGCCGCGCCCGGAATCCGGGTGCGGCCTCTTTGTTTGTACAAACGTTTCCTTCAAGCCACCGTAGGAGCCCAGCTTGCCTAGGCGATCCGTGCGAAGCACGGCATCATCCGGGGCGCGACCAGGCATTCCTGGCAGACAGGGATTCGGTAGAGACACCTGTCACGGCCTTCAACCCTACCTCGCCAATGCTCGGATCGCCCAGACAAGCTGGGCTCCTACGGCGGCTTCGTAGAAACGAAGAGGCTGCATCCAAAGTCTGGACGCGGCCTCTATGCTGTAAGCCAATACCCACGCGTCCCGCACAGCTATTAATTATTCATTATTAACTATTAACCTCCTTTAAAAGCCGCCATTTCCCGCTGGATAAAGTGCTCCACCAGGTCCCTGTACAGCTTCTCGACCATATCCGCATCCAGCCCTTCCTGCTCCGCCCATTCTCTTCGGGCCTGCAGCATGCTGCGGAAGCGCTCGGGGGCCCTGACGCCATCTTCGCTGGTCTTGAAGGCCGCCGCTGCATGAACATAACCTGCCCTTTCGCCCAGCAAGGCAATAATGTCGCGGTCCCGACGATCAATTTCAGCACGAATATCCTCCATCCCCAGACATTCCTGCGGTGACTTAGTTGTCATTTTCGCTCCTTGAAACAACAAGGCCGCATCCAGAGTCTGGACGCGGCCTCTTTGCGATCAGCCACCACCCACGCATCCCGCGCAGCTATTAACTGTTCATTATTAACTATTAACTAAAGAACATCGCCTTTAACGCCGCCCCGGGATCCTCTTCCCGCATAAACGCCTCACCGACCAGGAACGAATGGATGCCGTTGCTGCGCATCAGTTTCACGTCGGCGGCAGTGTGGATGCCGCTTTCGGTGATGATCATCCGGTCCCCCGGTACTTTTTCAGACAGGCGGAGGGTGGTATCCAAGCTGGTCTCGAAGGTATGCAGGTCGCGGTTGTTGATGCCGATCAGCTCGGCATTGAGCTTCACCGCCCGGTCCAGCTCTTCCTCGGTATGCACTTCCACCAACACATCACAGCCTGCTTGCTGGGCGGCGTGGTTGAGCTCCTCCAGCTGGGCATCGGACAGGGCCGCCACAATCAGCAGCACCGCATCAGCGCCCATGGCCCGGGATTCGAAGATCTGCCAGGGATCAATCATGAAATCCTTGCGGATCACGGGCAGCTCCACCGCATTGCGGGCGGCACGCAGGTAATCGTCGTGCCCCTGGAAAAAGTCCTGGTCGGTGAGCACCGACAGACAGGCCGCACCGTTCTGTTCGTAACTGCGCGCAATGGCCACCGGATCGAAATCATCACGAATTACGCCCTTGCTGGGGGACGCCTTCTTGATTTCGGCGATCACCGCCGGCTGGTGGTCACGCACCCGGTCAAACAAGGCACGAGCAAAACCACGGGGCTTGCCCTGGTTTGCTGCCATGGATTGCAGATCACCCAGCGTGTAGTTGTTTTTGCCCGCCGCTATCTCTTCCTGCTTGCGGGCAATAATCTTGTCGAGAATGGTCCCTGTGCTCATAACGGCTCTCCTGAGGGCCTGTTCACCCTAATTCCGTGGCCCCTGCTGGAGCCATTTTTTTGTCCAGTCGCGCCACCCGTTGCGCGGTGTAGTTGCTCTACATAAGTAACGGTTGGCGCGACTGGGCGGAAAAATGGCCCAGCCCTTCGGGTTGCGGCCCAAAATGCGCCACTCGTTGTTGCTCGTCGTTCATTTGGAGACACCAAACATCTCTCCTCGCGCCTAGATTGGCGCATTTTGGACCGCAACAGGGGTCACGGAATTAGGGCGAACAGGCCCTAATCGGCAGCCTTGAGGGCGGTGCTGAACTGGGCCAGCTCGCGCATGCGCTCTCCTGCCTCCCCATTGTGTATCAGGTCTTCGGCCATTCGTACCCCTTCTTTGTGAGTGCGGGTAATCCCGCTCACATAGATGGCTGCACCGGCATTCAGGGCAATCATATCTGCGGCCTTGTGAGCCGCATCGGTAGTGCGCTTGCCCAGGGCATCCTTGATCAGAGCCAGAGAGCTGTCTGAATCTGCCACATCAAGCCCTACCAGGGAGGCGGATTCCAGCCCCAGATCTTCCGGGGTCACGTCATACTCGCTGACCGCACCGTCCTTGAACTCTGCCACATGGGTGCGAGTGGCCAGGGAGATCTCATCCAGACCATCTTTGCTATGCACCACCATGACATGCTCACCACCCAGACGCCCCATCACTTCGGCCATGGGACGGCACAGCTTCTCGCTGAATACCCCCAACACCAGGCGCTGCACGCCGGCCGGGTTGGTCATCGGGCCGAGGATATTGAACAGGGTACGCATACCCAATTCCTTGCGCGGACCCACGGCGTACTTCATTGCCTTGTGGTGATTAGGGGCAAACATGAAACCCACACCCACATTGTCCACACAGCTACCAATCTGTTCCGGGGTCAAGTCCAGGGCAATACCCGCCGTTTCAAGCAGGTCCGCTGAGCCGCTCTTGGAGCTCACTGAACGACCTCCATGTTTGGCCACATGAGCACCGGCTGCCGCAGCCACAAAAGCACTGGCGGATGACACGTTGAACAGGTTGGCACCATCGCCGCCGGTGCCCACGATATCCACCAGATACTGACGGTTTGACACCGGCACTGCGGTCACCAGCTCGCGCATTACCTGCACGCCGCCGGTAATTTCATCCAGAGATTCGCTCTTCATGCGCAGGGCCACCAGGAATCCGCCGATCTGGGCATCGGTGGCGCCGCCGGTCATGATCTGGCGCATTACGTCCTGCATCTCATCCACGCTCAGATCAATCTGCTCGACCACCTTGGCCAGGGCTTCCTGAATATTCATGCGCCTTGCTCTCCTTTCAGAAAATTCTCGAGCAAGGCATGGCCGTGCTCACTGAGGATGGACTCGGGATGATACTGCACCCCTTCAATGGGCAAGGTCTTGTGCCGCATGCCCATGATCTCGTCCATGCTGCCATCGTCGTTCTGGGTCCAGGCGGTGATCTCCAGGCAGTCCGGCAGACTGTCCTTTTCCACCACCAAGGAGTGATAGCGGGTGGCGATGTAGGGGGACGGCAGATCCCGGAAGATGCCCACGCCACTGTGATAGATCGGCGAGGTCTTGCCGTGCATCACCTGACGGGCCCGCACCACCTTGCCGCCAAACGCCTGACCGATGCTCTGGTGTCCCAGGCACACACCCAGAATCGGCAGCTTGCCCGCGAAATGCTTGATGGCGGCAATGGAGATACCGGCCTCGTTGGGGGTACAAGGCCCCGGCGAGACCATCAGGCGATCCGGATTCAAGGCCTCGATCTCTTCAAGGGTAATCTGGTCATTGCGATGCACCAGCACCTCGGCACCCAGCTCCTGCAGATACTGCACCAGGTTGTAGGTAAAACTGTCGTAGTTATCGATCATCAAGACACGCATTACCGCTGCCCTCCGTCTGCCAGGTTGAGACCACCCAATGCCAGGTTCACCGCCCGGAATACCGCCCGGGCCTTGTTCATGGTCTCGTCCCACTCGGACTGGGGCACCGAGTCAGCCACAATGCCGGCGCCCGCCTGCACGTACAGCCGCTCGTCCTTCACCACCGCAGTGCGGATGGCAATGGCCGTGTCCATATCGCCGTTAAAGCCGATGTAACCCACTGCACCGCCATAGATGCCGCGCTTGGTGGGTTCCAGTTCATCAATAATTTCCATGGCACGAATCTTCGGCGCGCCACTCAGGGTTCCGGCTGGGAAGGTGGCACTGAGCACCTCCAGCGGCCCCTGGCCGTCCTTCAACTCGCCTTCCACGTTGGAAACGATATGCATCACGTGAGAGTAGCGCTCCACCACCATCTTGTCGGTGAGGTTCACCTTGCCGGGCTTCGCCACCCGGCCCACATCGTTGCGGCCCAGATCGATCAGCATCAAGTGCTCGGCGATCTCCTTGGGGTCCGCCAGCAGATCGGCTTCCAGCGCCTGATCTTCCTGGGCAGTGGCACCGCGCTTCCGGGTCCCCGCGATGGGACGGACCGTCACCCGACCCTGTTCGGCCCGGGCCAAAATTTCCGGCGACGAACCGGCAATATGGAAGTCGTCCAGATCCAGATAGAACATGTAGGGCGACGGATTCAGGTAACGCAGGGCGCGGTACAGATCCATGGCCGGCGCCTTGAACGGACAGCTCATGCGCTGGGCCGGTACCACCTGCATCACATCACCGGCAAGAATGTACTCGCGAACCTTCTCCACCCCGGCCTTGAACTGCTCCTCAGGAAACTCGCTCTGGAAATCGCTCTCGTCCACCGGATCGCCATACACGGTATGTTCTGGCTCCGGCAGCGGCGCGCGCAACTTCTCTTCCAGGGCTTCCAGGCGAGCCTCCGCCTGTTCCGCAGCCCCTTCGGCTGTGGGGTCCACATGCACGATCAGATAGAGAGCACCACGCAGGTTGTCGAACACCACCACTTCTTCTGAACGCATCAGCAGAATATCCGGGACACCCAGCACATCCTTACCCGGTGCAGGGCCAAGGCGAGGCTCGAAATAGCGCACGCTGTCATAGCCGAAGTACCCCACCAGACCGCCGTTAAAACGAGGCAGATCCGGCAGCTCCGGAGAGCGGTACTGCTGGCGGTAGCTCTCGATCCAGCGAATCGGGTCTTCCACATCCAGATGGGTGTCGCCGTCGGCATTGCTCACCGAGACCTTCTGGCCGGTGATGCGAATCACCTCGGAGGCAGGCAGGCCGAGAATGGAATAACGCCCCCAGCGCTCACCGCCTTGCACGGATTCAAACAGATAGCTGTAAGGCCCCTGGGCCAGTTTGCGGTATGCCGTTAGCGGCGTGTCCAGATCCGCCAGCACCGGGCGGACAATGGGGACACGGGTGTAGCCCTGCTGGGCGTAACGATCCAGTTCTTGTGGTGACATGGTTTTTCCTTATCCGACCTTTTCTCGGCAGGCCGATATCGAGAACGCAGATTGTAGAGAAAAATGAAGCAAAAGGGGCGTGTCAGTGCATTACTGCAGACACAGGGAGAGCGTCACCATCGCCAGCTGGCAGGTGCGGACAGGAAAGCAAAGCTGTTGATCGGGGCACAGTCCAAGGGGGACGTCCTTTCTCAAACGAAGTAGATGGCTAAAATTGTAGTCAATGTGGACGCGGGACGCCAGACGCCGGATGCCTGATTCACCCCCCTTTCACTGGGAGCCCACAGCAAGCCAAATTTACCGTACAGATTGAATTCAGCCGCCCCCGCTCTCATGTAAACTAGACAACAGAATTTCAACCGGATGTTTTTGCGTCTGGATCCGGCATCCGGCATCCGGCGCTCCCAAACCATGAATATTGTTGCCCTTTACACCGCTGACGAATCCCGCGGCCCCATGACCGGCCACGAAGCGGTACAACTGCGTGCCGGCTGCGGTATTGTCGGCGACCGACACTGCAAGCGAAACACCAAGCCGGAAGAGCAGCTCACCCTGATCGAGCATGAAGCCGTGGATGCCTTCAACGAAGAGTTTGGTCAGGAGGTCCAACCACACCAGCTGCGCCGAAACATTGTCACCACCGGCGTGGATCTGAACGCTCTGGAGGGCCGGGAATTCATGGTCGGCCCCGTGCGGGTACGCGGCATCGAACTGTGTGAGCCCTGCTCGGTGGTGGGCAAACTGCTGGCCGGTGAGCTCACCCCCACCCGCATAATCCAGTCCTTTATGGGCCGAGGAGGCCTGCGCTGCGAGATCCTGTCCACCGGTGTGGTGCGAGTGGGCGATGACATAGCAATACCGGACTGACACTTCCTGCAGGAGCTCGCAGAGCCCTTCAGAATATGCCTGCAAGCTCCCACAAACCGGGCACAAGCCCTGCGACACTTTTAGAGCGCCTCACTGCATGAACGACGTGGAAAAAACCCGCTACATCAACCAGACCCGCCAATGGCTGGAACAGGTGGTGATCGGCCTGAACCTGTGCCCCTTCGCCCGCAAGCCCTTCCAGAAGGGCCAAGTGCGTTTTGCCGTGACCGACAGCCGCAACGTGGAAACCCTGCTGCAGGATCTCTACGACGAACTGGAGAAGCTGGCCACCACCCCCGCCAGCACCATCGACACCACCCTGCTGATCATCCCGGATCAGCTGGAAGACTTTTACGACTACAACGACGTGCTGGATCTGGCCGATGCCCTGCTCGAACAGCAGGACTGGGTCGGCACTTTTCAGATCGCCAGTTTCCACCCGGCTTACCAATTTGCCGATACCGAAGTGGACGACCCAAGCAACTACACCAACCGCGCGCCCTTCCCGATCCTGCACCTGCTGCGCGAAGACAGCCTGGAACAGGGGCTGGCCAGCTACCCGGACCCGGAAGCCATTCCCGAGCGCAACATGGATACCCTGGACAACCTCAGTGAAGCCCAATGGCTGAGCCTGTTTGGTGGCCTGCCGGGAGCCTCGCGGTGAATCTGGATCTAACCGATATTTTTCTGGTAACCACGGTAGTGATCATTGCCGCCCTGTTCTGGCGCGCCCACGGTATCCGCGAACGGGCGCTGGCCTACACACGTAAATACTGTGAACGGGAAGAATTGGAGTTTCTCGATGAAACCGTCGGAATGGAGCGTCTGACTCTGCAACGGGACAGCCACGGCAAGCTGCGCATCACCCGTATCTACCGGTTCGAATTCACCGTCACCGGCGGCGAACGTTATCAGGGCCACACCATCGTCATGGGCGGCATGGTGCAACGGGTAGACCTTCCCCCACACCGCTACACCCCACCCCAGGAGCGCCTGCACTAGGCAAGCAGGCGTCTAGGCTGCGATCTCCTTGACGTCTCCACGCTGTCGCCGCCCCTCTTCGTTGCTCCTGTTGGAGTCCAGGCGCTGGAACGTCCCCGGCAGCAGTCGGTAGGCCAGTTTATTCAGTGGCCGCTCTACCCAGTCTGGCAACGCCATCCCCAACATGTTCGTCTCTGCAACGCTGTCTTCCCCAATCACCCGGGTGCCCATGATGTAATCAAACCATGGCCGCGTGACACACCAGTTGGCATCCTGGTGGGTATTCATATGGTGATCGTAATGCCATGGCAGACGAGTTCTTGCCCACTCCGGTTCCAGGTGAGCCTTGCTGTGCTTACTCCAGTACTGCCATGCGGAGTAGTAAATGCCTGCCGTAAAAAACGGGGCCACAACTACGGTGGGAGTGAATACGGCGCACAGACCTATCAACGCCACCTTCTCATTAAAGATTTCCTGATCCTGCAACATCGGAACCTTGTAGTGCTCATCTTCAAAGCCATTTAGCCGAACACGCTTGTGATGGCGAATATGACTGAAAAAGGGGCTATTGCGATGCTTGCGGGGATATTCATGGAGCCACACTTTATGGGCATACCACTCAAAGGCATTTGCCGTGAGCAAGGCAACAGGAAAACCGAGCATGAAAGAACCCTCTTAACGATGAAAGAAGCCTCATCATGCCGCACAAATTGACAACTTCTTTGATCGTTGAGCGGGGACAACACTGTCAGCAGGATCAAAAAACCGCGTTGTCTCCATGCATACGCTTCCGGAAAGCGGAGGGAGTTTCCCCGGTCCAGCGCTTGAAAGCTCGGGTAAATGCCGCAGGTTCAGAAAAGCCTGTCAGGTAAATTATCTGGTCAATGGGCTCGCTGGTGCGCGCCAACAGTCGTCGAGCCAAACGTTCACGGTATCCGGCCAGCACCTCCTTGAAGGTGGTACCCAGAGCAGAGAGCTCACTGCGCAAGGCACGCGGGGTACGCCCCAGTCGTTCAGCGAGGTGATTCAACGATGCTTCGCCCTGTTCAAGCAATCCACCCAGTTCGCGTTCCACAGTATGGAGAAAATCCTGACGCGCCAGATCCTCCAGCTTTTGAGCTGCCAGCTTTTCATGGACACGCAGCAATTCAGGCTCCGCCGCCAGTGAGGAACGGGCCAGCAAGGCAGCATCGAAATACAGCGCCCCTTCCTCAGAGGACAACCTTACCGGACATCCATACGCCCGCAGGTATTCCTCTTCCGGCGCACCCTGAGCATGGCGGAAAGTGATCCTGCGGGGGCGAAACTCTCCATCGCTGACCTGTTGCAAAAAACGCAGCACGATAAGCGTGGCACACTCCAGATAATGCCGCTCGGTATGCTCCAGCCCGGACAGCACAGCCTCGTTTCCTTCAATACGGAGCTGCAATTGCAAGGCATCGGTCATCAGGCGGTTATAGCGCAACGCCCTCTGCAGCCCATCGCCAAACGTCGAACTCGAAAGGAACAGGTACTCCAGCACCTGCCCCCGAAAGGGAGGCATCAACTCGCCAACATGAAGACCGATATGGGGATCACCACTCACCTGCTGGGCTGCTCCCCAGAAGCGCTGTTGCGGAGAGTTGATACGCCGTTCGGACTGGTCTGGGGGTTCATCCGGCATGCCAATACTGGCAAAGATGGCCGCACAGTCCAGACCAGCACGGGTCATGGCCTGATAGGTCATCCACAAGAAAATGCCATTGTCGGAAGCAGGTGCCTGGCTCATAGCGATGAGTATACGAACTCACGCAGGAGCAAGCACCTGCTCTGACATTGCCTGCGCCTGTCAGGGCATGGGCTTATCGCAATTCACCATCCACGGCACCCCGAACCGATCCACACACATCCCAAACCGTTTTGCCCAGAAGGTTTCCTCCAGGGGCATGGTGATCTGCCCCCCTTCACTTAACTGGGCAAATACCGCTTCAGCCTTCTCAGCCGTTTCCACACCGATATTGATGATGGTGCCCTGCGGGGCCTCATATTGATCCGGAGGGCAATCTGAACCCATCAGCGTCAGACCATCGCGCTGCAGGCAGATGTGGCAGATGCGATCATGCATCTCTTTTGGCACCTGATCCGCCATCGGCGATTCGCCCATGGTAATCAGAAACGACACCGGGGCTTCCAGCACCCTGGCATACAGGTCGAAGGCCTCCCGGCAATTCCCGGCGAAATTCAGATAAGGGTTAATCGAAAGACTGGACATGATTCTCTCCTTGAGATGAGTGGCTATCCATAGCTAGTCGAATGACATGACAGCAATTCGACGAACGACCATTTTTTTGTAGGTGCCCTGCTGGCCTGGTCGAACCGAGCGACAGCGAGAAAAGCAGTTTCGAGTTGCGAGAAACGAGTTTCGAAAGGCAAAACACCTCGCTCATTCTGGAAGTTTTGAGATCTTCGCAACTCGAAACGCGTTACTCGCTTCTCTGGAATCCGTACCTCGCCGAGGCTCGGGCCGCACTACGTGCGTTACTCCGCTACGCTACGTTCCTACAGCTAAATGCCGCCCCCTGTGGGAGCCTGCCTGCAGGCGAAAAAGCTTTTGCCTTTGAATTTAGCTATTAATTATTCACTGTTAACTATTAATTGCTTTACTTGACTCGCTGTTTTTCCAGCTTGCGCGCCAGGGTGCGGCGATGCATACCAAGGCGGCGGGCGGTTTCGGAAATGTTGAAGCCGGTCTCGGCCAGGGTCTCGTGAATACGCTCCCACTCCAGCGTTTTCAGATCTGATGAACGGGCGGTAAGTGCCACCTCGGTGGTGCCTTCGGCACGCTGGAAAGCCTCTTCGATATCGTCGGTGTTGGAAGGCTTGGCCAGATAATGACAAGCACCGAGTTTCACCGCCTCTACCGCAGTCGCAATGCTCGCATACCCTGTCAGCACCACAATCAGCGCCTGGGGGTTGTGCTTATGCAACGTCTGCACGCAGGCCAACCCTGAGGCTTCGCCCTTGATCTTGAGATCCACCACCGCGTAACCCGGGTTGTGGGTTTTGAGCACCGTTTCCATGGCCTCGTGGCTATCCGCAGTGACCACGGCGTAACCACGCCGCTCGAAGGAACGGCCAAGAGTGCGCGCAAACGCTTCATCGTCTTCCACGATCAATAACAAGCGCTCTTCATTCTCGATGGCGTCAGACATATCAGCCCTCCTCTTCCAGCGTGACCGTGTTCAGGGGCAGTGACAAGGTCACCAGCGCTCCGCCCTGCACCAGGTTGCGGGCGCGCAGATTACCACCAAGGGTACGCAGTACATTCATCACCAGAAACAGTCCCAAACCACTGCCTGGTCTCCCCTTGGTGGATTGATAAGGCCGGCCGATGCTGTCGAGCATCTCCTCCGGAAACCCCGGTCCGCGATCTGTCACGGAAACCAGCAGGGTCTCGTCCTCACGATGCACATCCAGCCTGACCCAGTTCGGTGACGCTTCCAGAGCATTATCCAGCACGTTATGAATGCTCTGCTTGAGCGCATCATCCGAGACGATGCGCAGATCGGTGCCAAAATCATTCATGTAGATGAAGTCTTTCACCGACCGGGTATCACGCCACTCCTCCACCAGCTCATCAAGGAATTCACGTACCGTGGTTTCCTCAGAGGCTTCACCCCGGGTCTCCCCGGCGGAAAGCAAAATACCGCTTACGATGGATTTGCAGCGCAGCACCTGGGTCTGCATTTCGGCAATTTCCTGGGCCATGTCCGGATCATTCTTGAACGGCGCCATGTGCTTCCAGTCACCGAGAATCACCGACAGGGTCGCCAGCGGCGTCCCCAACTCATGGGCCGCCCCCGAGGCCAGCAACCCCATGCGCACGATGTGTTCTTCTTCCACCGCCCGCTGCCGCAGCTCCGCCAGACGCTCATCGCGCTGACGCTTGTTGCGGTTAATCCGGTTGATGAAGATCACCAGCAAGCCGCCGTTCAGCACAAAACAGATCAGCATGCCTTCGATATAGAGACTGAACAGCCCCTTGGAATGGTCCAGAGGCATCGGCAGCGGATGCCCGTACCAGGCCAGCCAGCCGAAACACAGCGTGGTCACCACCAGGATCACCCAGGTGGACCAGGCTTCCAGCAACACCGCACCGAGAATCACCTGCAGCAGGAACAGAAAAACGAAGGGGTTACTGGCACCACCACTCATGAACAACAGAATGGTCAAGGTGCCCACGTCCACCAGCAGCGAGAAAAACAGTTCGGTATTCCCGATGGGGCGACGGGCGCGCAGGCGCAACACGCTCAAGGCATTGAACAGCAGCAGGCCGAACAACACGATCAGCATGTTCGACACCGGCAGCGGCACGTTCAGCCCGAAATGCACCACCAGAATGGTGGCGAACTGGCCAAACATGGCGAGCCAGCGCAGCTGGATCAGCAATTGAAGGTTCTTGCGCCCAGTGGCGTCATCGCTGCCCGAGCTCAAGGCATTGCGCAGGGCAGACAGGGGATGACGGCTGGCAGAATCGGTTGTGCTCATGGTATCCATGCCGCCAAGTGTAACGGCTTCAGCGTGAAAGCGTCAGCGATGACGAATCACCAGCACCGCCGCCAGCACCATGCCAAACGCCAGTGCGAACCAGGTAATCGCATACACCAGATGATTGTTGCGGAACTGGATCACCGTCAGGCCACCCACCGGCAAGTCGGCCCCTGAGGCTTGCGCATCCACAAAGAACGGAGCCACCGGTGCAATCCCCTTCTGGGTGGCCATGGCCACCACATCGCGGGAGTACCAGCGATTCTCGTCAGGCACATTGTCACGCAACACCCCGCCACCGGGATGGCTCATACGCAACAGTCCAGAGACCGACACCACCCCTTCCGGCGTGAAGGCACCAGCCTGGGCCGCTTGCCGTTCCGACTGCGGCACAAACCCCTGGTTGATATACACCCAGCTGTCATCAGGCTGCTGTAACGGTGCCATCACCCAATAGCCCTGCCCGGCTTCCGTGGCGGCCGCCACCAGCGATACCGCATCCGGCCGGTATTCCCCCTGCACTTCAACATGCAGGTATTCATGGGAGGCCTCATTCACCGTCGTCCAGTCAGCGCGCGCTGGCGCAGAGACCGCCTCGGCATGCACCCGCGCATCGACTCGGGCAATCAGGTCTTCCTTCCAGGCCAGCCGCTTCACCTGCCAGATACCCAGCGCCATAAAACCGGCAAAGGCCAAGGCGGTCAGCAGCAGAAAAAGGAAAGTCAGAAAACGTCGACGAGCCATGGTCATGCCTCTTCAAACGTGGGGGGGAGAGGGGAAGGAGGAAGGGTTAAGAACCTGTGGGAGCTTGCCTGCAAGCGATTACCTGACTTGCCAGGCAAGCTGCCACAGCAGGAACATCCGGAACCCTATTCCATCATGCCCGGCATCATGTTCACGTTCAGGTTGTACATCACCCACAACGAACCGGCGAGAGTGATGAACACCAGGATCAACGTGAAGATCAGCGCCAGCATGTTCCAGCCGCCTTCCGAATGGAAGTTCATGTGCAGGAAGTACACCATGTGCACCACAATCTGCACCAGCGCGAACGCCAGGATCACCATCACGGTAGTGGCAGAGCTTTCGAACACATTGCCCATCACCAGCCAGAACGGGATCACCGTGAGGATCACCGCCAGCACAAAACCGGTGGCGTATTCCTTCAGGGAAACATGGGGGATGTCATCATCGTGATGATCATGCTCGTGTGTATGCTCGCTCATGGCAGCACTCCCATCAGGTAAACGTAAGTGAACACACCCACCCAGACCACGTCCAGGAAGTGCCAGAACATGGACAGGCAGAAGACGCGACGCTTGTTCTCGGGAATCAGACCGTGCTTCTTCAACTGGAACAACAGGGTCACCAGCCACACGATGCCGAAGAACACGTGCAGACCGTGGGTGCCCACCAGCGCGAAGAAAGCGGTCCAGAAGCCACTGGTCTGCGGGCCCGCGCCCACGTGAATCAGGTGATGGAACTCATACAGTTCCAGCCCGAGAAAACCCGCGCCCAGCAGGCCGGTAACGGCCAGCCAGAACATGGTGCCCTTCACCCGGTTGGCCTGCATCTGCAGCATGGCGAAACCATAAGTGATGGACGACACCAGCAGCAGTGAGGTGTTGATGGCAATCAGGTTCAGGTCAAACAGTTCCATGCCGGTGGGCCCACCCGCATAGCTGCGGCCAAGCACACCATAGGTGGCAAACAGACAAGCGAAGATCAGACAGTCGCTCATCAGGTAGAGCCAGAAACCCAGCAGGGTACCGTTCTGGGGGTGGTGTTCCCCCTTGACGAGAAATTCCAGCGGGGCCTTCTGGTCGCTGTCATTCACAGCAGCAGTCATGGTGTTATCAGACATTGGCAAGCACCCGTGTACGTTCTGCTTCAATCCGCTCTACTTCTTCCGCCGGAATGTAGTAGTCACGGTCGTAGTTGAAGGTGTGGTAAATCGCCGTGCCGATCAGGGCCACGAACGACACGCCTGCCAGCAGCCACATGTGCCAGATCAGGGCAAAGCCGACCACCACACTGATACCGGAGAGCACGATGCCCGCCCAGGTGCCCTTGGGCATGTGAATCGGGATAAAGCCGGATTCAGGGCGCTGGAAACCGTGTTGCTTCATCTGCCACCAGGCATCCAGATCGTGCACTCGGGGGGTGAAGGCAAAGTTGTAGGGCGGCGGCGGCGAAGAGGTAGACCACTCCAGTGTGCGGCCATCCCACGGATCACCAGTTTCATCCTTGAGCGCTTCGCGGCGCTTGAAGCTCACCACCAGCTGGATCAGGAAGGCGGCAATGCCCACCGCAATCAGTACCGCACCGAAGGCGGCAATCTGGAACCAGATCTGCAGGGACTGATCTTCGAAGTGGCTGACACGACGGGTCACGCCCATCAGGCCGAGCACGTACAACGGCATGAAGGCGAAGTAGAAACCGATCAGCCAGAACCAGAAGGAAATCTTGCCCCAGAACTCGTCCAGCTTGAATCCGGTCGCCTTCGGGAACCAGTAGGTAATACCGGCAAACAGGCCAAACAGCACACCACCAATGATCACGTTATGGAAATGCGCGATCAGGAACAGGCTGTTATGCAGCACGAAGTCCACCGGCGGTACCGCCAGCAACACCCCGGTCATACCACCGATCACGAAGGTCACCATGAAGCCCACGGTCCACAGCATCGGCACATCGAACTTGATGCGGCCACGGAACATGGTGAACAGCCAGTTGAAAATCTTCGCCCCGGTGGGGATCGAGATAATCATGGTGGTGATCCCGAAGAACGAGTTCACGCTGGCCCCCGAGCCCATGGTAAAGAAGTGGTGCAGCCATACCAGGTAGGACAGCACGGTAATCACCACGGTGGCGTAGACCATGGAGGTGTAACCGAACAGCGGCTTGCGGCTGTAGGTAGCCACGATCTCGGAGAAGATACCGAACACCGGCAGGATCAGGATGTACACCTCCGGGTGACCCCAGATCCAGATCAGGTTCACGTACATCATGGCGTTGCCGCCCAGATCGTTGGTGAAGAAGGCGGTGTCCAGGTAGCGGTCCATGGACAGCATGGCCAGTACCGCGGTCAGCACCGGGAAGGCGGCCACGATCAGGACGTTGGTGCACAGGGAAGTCCAGGTAAACACCGGCATCTTCATCAGGCTCATGCCCGGCGCACGCATCTTGACGATGGTCACCAGCAGGTTCACGCCCGACAGCAAGGTCCCCACACCGGCAATCTGCAGCGACCAGATGTAGTAATCCACCCCGACCCCGGGACTCTGCAATATCCCCGATAGCGGCGGATAGGCCAGCCAGCCGGTCTTGGCAAATTCACCAATAAACAGGGACATCATCATCAGCACGGCGCCAGCGGTGGTCATCCAGAAGCTGAAGTTGTTCAGGAACGGAAACGCCACATCGCGAGTGCCAATCTGCAGCGGAATCAGGTAGTTCATGATCCCGGTCACCAGCGGCATGGCCACGAAGAAGATCATGATCACACCGTGGGCGGTGAAGATCTGGTCGTAGTGATCCGGCGGCAGGTAGCCGGCGGAATCCCCGAAGGCCAGCGCCTGCTGCAAACGCATCATGATGGCATCGGCAAAGCCGCGCAGCAGCATTACCAGGCCAAGAATGATGTACATGATGCCGATCTTTTTGTGGTCGATGGTGGTGAACCACTCGTTCCACAGGTAGCCCCACAGCTTGTAGCGGGTAATGGCGGCCAGCATGGCCACACCGCCCACCGCTACCACCGCAAAGGTGGCGAGGATGATCGGATCATGGAACGGGATCGCATCCCAGGTCAGGCGACCAAAGATCAGCTTGGTCAGGTCCAGGCTCTCAAACATGGGCGGCACCTACTGCGTATGTGGTCTGGAGTTCGGTGTTAGTCATGGTGGCCTCCATGCTCGCCGTGGCTGGCATGGCTACCTTCATGGTGGTCCTGGCCTTCGTGGCCAGCCTCTGCCTCACCGTGATGGCCGCCGTGCTGGCCCATGCCACTGTGGTACATCATGTCTTCCATGCACACGGTGCCCGGCGCCACACAACGGTTGAGAATGCCGTGGTACAGGGTCGGATCCACGTCGGCGTACAGCATCACCGGCACCTTGGCACTCGGCACTTCCAGTTCCAGGTAGGTGTCACGGTCCAGGCTCAGATCGCTGGCCTTCACCTTCGCCACCCAGGCGTCAAAGTCCGCTTCGCTGAGGCCGTGGAAATCAAACTTCATATGGGAATAGCCGGCACCGCTGTAGTTGGCGGAGAAGCCCTTGTACACGCCCGGCTCGTTAATCACGCCATGCAGCTTGGTTTCCATTCCCGCCATGGCATAGATCTGCCCGGCCAGCGCGGGGATGAAGAACGAGTTCATCATGGTGGAGGCAGTGATCTTGAAGCGGATCGGATGATCCACCGGCGCCGCCAGCTCATTCACGGTGGCGATACCCTGTTCCGGATAGATAAACAGCCATTTCCAGTCCAGCGCCACCACTTCCACGGTGAGCGGCTCCAGATCGGCGGGCACAGGGGTCTGCGCATCAATGCGGTCCAGCGGACGGTAGGGGTCCAGCTTGTGGGTACCCACCCAGGTCATGGCGCCCAGGGCGATGATGATCAGCAGCGGCACCGACCAGATCACCAGCTCCAGCACGGTGGAATGGGTCCATTCAGGCGCGTAGGTGGCGTCCTCATTGGTCTCGCGGTAGCGCCAGGCGAACCACAGGGTCAACACGATCACCGGCACAATCACCAGCAACATGAGGATGGTGGCCCAGACAAGCAGGTCACGCTGTTGCATGGCAATGTCTCCAGACGGGGACATTACCACTGTGTCACAGCCGGTTAGCAGTGCGGCTGCCAGCAGGGTCAACACCACCCCACGCAAAAATTTGGCTATTTGCATTGGCGTACTTCTGTTGGCTTAAGGGATATGGTCGGCACTCTAGCCAAGCAATGGGGTAGTCGGTATTGGACATTTTGTCCCATCGGCTTAAAGTCCTAAGTAGATCTGGATCAATGCAGACAACAATAACGCAGAGTAAGGGCTCCTTCATGTCACACACTCTACAGGCTCACGCGGCGCATTCCGGGCCGGCATCCGTGGCCCCGAACGAGATCGCCGTTGGCGTCGTCATCGGCCGTACCTCAGAGTATTTCGACTTTTTCGTCTACGGCATCGCCTCAGTACTGATTTTCCCGCAGCTGTTCTTCCCCTTCACCGGCCAGCTGCAAGGCATGCTCTACTCCTTCTCGCTATTCGCTCTGGCCTTCGTGGCACGCCCCTTTGGCACCGCCCTGTTCATGTGGATTCAGCGCCAGTGGGGCCGCGGCGTAAAACTCACCGCCGCCCTGTTCCTGCTGGGCACCGCCACCGCCGGCATCGCCTTCCTGCCCGGTTATGAAAAAATTGGTGGCTACGCCATCGCCCTGCTCGCCCTGCTGCGCATTATGCAAGGCGTGGCTTTCGGCGGCTCATGGGATGGCCTGCCCTCCCTGCTGGCCCTGAACGCTCCGAAGGAACGGCGCAGCTGGTACGCCATGATCGGCCAGCTGGGTGCGCCGCTGGGCTTCGTGATTGCCAGCGCCCTGTTCCTGTATCTCTATAACAGCCTCAGCGCCCCCGACTTCCTCGGCTGGGGCTGGCGCTACCCGTTCTTCGTGGCCTTCGCCATCAATGTGGTGGCTCTGTTTGCCCGCCTGCGCCTGGTGCTGGGTGAGGAATACACCGAAGCCATGCAGGAGAAATCCCTGGAGCCCATCCGCACCACCGAAATGGTCCGCGAGCAGGGCTACAACATCTTCATCGGCTCTTTCGCGGCTCTGGCCAGCTATGCCCTGTTCCATGTGGTGACCATCTTCCCGCTGTCCTGGATCGCCTTTCAGGGTTCCCAGACCACGGCCCAGGTACTCACCGTGCAAATCGTCGGCGGCTTCGTGGGCATTCTGGCCACCATCGGCTCCGGCTGGATCGCCGCGCGCATCGGCAAACGCACCACCGTGGGCGCCCTGGCGGCCATGATCGGCGTGTTCAGCCTGCTCACCCCGCTGCTGCTGGGCGGTAGCCCGGTGATGCAGGACACCTTTATCCTGCTCGGCTTTGCCCTGCTCGGTGTCTCTTACGGGCAGGCCTCCGGCACCGTGACCGCCAACTTCGCCCCGCGCTTCCGCTACACCGGCGCCGCCCTCACCTCCGATTTCGCCTGGCTGTTCGGCGCCGCCTTCGCGCCCCTGGTGGCCCTGGGCCTGTCCGCCAAATTCGGCCTGCTGTCGGTCACCGTGTACCTGCTCTCCGGCGTCATCTGCACCCTGATCGCCCTGGCCATCAACCAGTCGCTGGAAGATCAGACAGAGGAATAAACCGTTTCGCAGCCATAAAAAAGGCGCTCCAGAGAGCGCCTTTTTTGGTGGAGCGAAGGTTAGCTGAGGCTACCCAGCGCCGCCTTGGTAAACGGCGTAATCTCGTCTTCCTTGCCCTCACGCATCTTCACCAGCCAGTTCGGGTCCTGCAGCAGGGCACGGCCCACCGCGATCATGTCGAATTCATCGTTCTCCATGCGGCGCTCCAGCTCGTCCAACCCCGCCGGGTTGGCGGTACCGCCCATGCCCTGGGGGCTGTTCAGGAAGTCATCGTCCAGGCCCACGCTGCCCACAGAAATGGTCGGCTTGCCGGTAATCTTCTTGGTCCAGCCGGCCAGGTTCAGATCAGAACCCTCGAACTCGGGCAGCCAGAAACGACGGGTAGAGGCATGGAACACATCCACACCGGCCTCCACAAACGGCATCAGGAAGCGCTCCAGCTCTTCCGGGTTCTGCGCCAGCCTGGCATCATAGTCTTGCTGCTTCCACTGCGAGAAGCGCAGCACGATGGCAAAGTCCTCACCCACTGCTTCGCGAACCGCCTTGACGATCTCCACGCCGATGCGAGCCCGGTTCTCGATGGAACCGCCGAATTCGTCATCACGCTGGTTGGTGCCTTCCCAGAAGAACTGGTCCAGCAGGTAACCGTGGGCGCCGTGGATCTCCACGCCATCAAACCCCACCTCTTTGGCAGCCTTGGCGGACTCCGCAAAGGCCTGGATCACGTCCTGGATGTCCTCTTTGGTCATGGCATGACCATTTTCCTTGCCAGGCTTGAACAGGCCCGACGGGGAATAACCGGGCACATCCTTATCCGGGCCGATGCCTGCCTTGCGCACCGCGCCCACATGCCACAGCTGCGGAATGATCTGGCCACCGGCCTCGTGCACGGCATCCACCACCTTCTTCCAGCCCGCCATGGCCTCATCGCCATAGATAGCCGGCACCCGCTCGTAGCCGTTGGCGGCCTTGTGGCCCACAAAGGTGCCTTCGGTGATGATCAACCCCACCTCGCCTTCGGCGCGGCGGCGGTAGTAACCCACCACTTCATCATTGGGCACATAGCCCGGAGAGAAGGTGCGGGTCATGGGGGCCATGGCCACCCGGTTCCGCAGCTTCAGTGATTTGTGCTCAAAAGGACGCAACAGGCTATCCAGTGAACTGCTCATAGGGGGCTCTCCCGAATCTCGTCTTAAAAAAATCAACAGAATCAGCGCTTCTGTCAGCCGGGAAACGCCCGGCCACATAATTTGGTTTCACGATGAAACCTTATTTGGTTTCGTTTTGCAACCATTCTGACGTACACTACCCCCATGACACGTAAACGCTTTGACGAAATGGGATGCTGCGTTGCCTCTGCCCTCAATGAGGTCGGCGACTGGTGGTCCCTGCTGATCGTGAAACAGGCCATGCTGGGCACCCGACGCTATGTGGACTTCCAGAACAGCCTGGGGATCGCCAAGAACATCCTCTGCAACCGCCTCTCCCGCCTGGTAGAGAACGGCGTGATGGTGCGCGTGGATGTGGGCGAGCACGGCAAGCGCTACGAATACCGCCTCACCGACAAGGGCCGCGACCTGTTCACCGTGGTTACCGCCCTGCGCCAGTGGAGTGAACGCTGGAACGGAGCACAGGACAGCATGCAGCTGGTGGATCGGCAGACGGGTGAGCCGTTGGCGCCGGTTATTGTGCAGAATCAGCAGGGGTTGCCGCTGACTGTGCGGGATGTACGGTTTGTGGATGAGGAGGGGAAGCCGTTTGAGGAAGCGGGCTAGTTCGCCCTCCTGTGCGCTCACTTGTAGAAGCTATGCTTGCATGGCGAATCTGAGGTGATGGTGGCACTCACTTGGATGGCATATCACGAACTGGCTAATTCATCGCTCCGATAAAGGTGTTTGTCCTCGCCGGACGGGCCCAAAGCGGGAACTGGCTCCCCCTCAGGACTCCCCGTCACCCCGACTCCGTTCGGCCTGCCCCGCAGGCACACTCCGGTACTCATAATCTGGAGGACGCAAAAAAGACTCGCTCCGCTCAGACAGGTTTTTTGCTCTACGCCTTCAGATTATTCCGTTCCTCGACTCACTCTAACGGGGAAGCACCATACTGAAAGGACTTGAGTGCATTGAGATCCATTCGATTACCCATCTGGGCAGGCTGGCTAAATAACCCGCCAACCTCACTCTCCTGATAAAGTAGATCTCCTCGCCAGACGTTTTGAGAAAACTGGATGACCACCATATCTGTACTGAAAGAGCGCTGGGATACCAACATCGCCCCGCTGCTGCCCGAGCCAGATGCCATCTGGCAACAACTGGCCGCCCTCTACAGCGAACCCCATCGCCACTACCACACCCTCGACCATGTGGCCGCCTGCCTGAAGTGGCTGGACTACTACCGTCACCTGGCCGACGATCCGCTGACCATGGAACTGGCCCTCTGGGCGCACGACGTGATCTACGATCCCCGCGCCAGTGACAACGAAGCCCGCAGCGCTGACTGGTTCGCCGAGCATTTCGAAGACAGCACACTCACAAAGCATCAGAAAGATCGCGTCCACGCCCTTATCCTCGCCACCATTCACCCGCACCCACCCACTGATGCGGACATGGCCCTGCTGCAGGATATTGATCTGAGTATTCTGGGGGCGGATGCCGAACTGTATGACCGTTATGAAGGGTGGATTCGGCAGGAATATGCCTTTGTGCCGGAGGAGGCGTTTCGAAAAGGGCGCGGTGCGGTGTTACAGAGTTTTCTCGATCAGGGGGTAATTTATCACACGCCAGAGTTAAGGGAGAAACTGGAAGCACCCGCCCGTAACAACCTCAATCGTGCACTGGACAATCTGCGAGTTTAAACCCTATCCGTAGCAGCGTCGCTCCTGTGCTCGTCAGAGTGCCCGGTGCGATTTCCGAAAGTCAGGATCCGGTATTGAATATTGGAAATTGGATTCAAATGCTCGAAGCAAGACCTGATATCTAATCGCGCTCTGCTTCTATGTTGTGAATTTTTATATAGCCAACTTCATTGTGTATCCACCCCTGTTGAATGGCTCAGCCACAAATGCCTTAACCTCTTCATCGCTCATGACCTGGTCGGCAGTCCATATAAATTGCTGGGGTAGCGACTTATTACTAATAGTGATCTTGTTTGCGAATTGCGCCATAGGCCGCGCAATTCCCAACTTATGATGCAGAAACCCAGTAACTTCATACACCCCCTTGTAGATGGTATAAATGTACACCGAAGGCTTATTCACAGGCACTTTCTGCGGATCCTTAGGCAAGATCGTTCCCTCACCGAAAACGCTAGACAGCTCCGTCTCAAATTCTTCGGTACTATGCATTATGGCTGGCATTTTTGGCTCAGGCAGAAGGCCATTCTCCATACGCAACTCCAAACTCATATGTATTGGCACATTGCCACCATGCGTTTTCTCTTGCTCAGGCGTTTGTATGATGATCATTATCGGAGTGTTAAGACCTTGATCCTCATACGGATAATATCCCTTTTGCTTTTTATATTCCTTGACCGCCAAATCAATCTGAAGCAGATGATCTAATCGAATTTTATCAAAGTCCTCCTGCATCGGTTTGTAGGTTCCTCCTTCCCAGCTAGCACAGGAAACAAGCACCGAAGCAAACATCAGAGTAAGCAATAACTTTATATAGTTCATATATATCCCTGGAAAGTCTTAACGATCATGACCACCGGTGCCACCGGCGGCCAGGCCTCCCATTTACCAAAGCAGACGCGAGTGAAAAATTGGAGACATGACCGACATTATCGCGACATCTTCAAAATCCAGAGAAGTTGTCACCGATATGAAATTGTGGCTCAGAGCGCTGTTCATTCTCGAACCCTTCTTGTACTTCCCACCCTTCAATCAGCGACGAAATCGTTTCCGAAAATGCGGAAATATCATTCAGCGCCAATGCGCCATCCAGGTACACCGCACGCGTAAACCAGGTCATCTCCGAGCTATCGCCACAGCCGAATGATGTTCTGTCCCAACGCGCAGAAGCCAGAATGACATTGCTGTCCGTTGCAAGGCTGTCAATCCACTGTCCTGAGTAGCAGGCAGACAACACCATTACCATTCGAGGAATATCCGCAGCATCCAGCATGGCCCGAAAATCCGCAGGCATGAGGTCTGGCAACAGCATTCCCGGAGCCTTTAACGCAAAGTCACCGCCTTTCCCGCCGTGACTCGCCATATGGACAAACAGCAGATCTTCGTCAGGATCCATCACTTCACCAAGGCGCCGCAATGCCTTGGCAATAGAAGTCGTTGTCGCCAGGGGATAGCGCTCGTAATGCCGACTATTGAGCAGAATAATGCCTCGGTCACCCACGCCATACTTTTGTTGTAATACCCTCTTGGCAACATCAATATCGCGGGGAAAAACGTCATCGCTAGCGTCTCCCCCAACAATCAAATAGTAAACATCCTGGTGGCCCGGCCGTTGTGCAGGAATCGCATCAATCGCCCGGCGGAGACGATCGCTATCGTTATCCAGAATCTTCTGCACCACTTGCTGGCGCACTTCTTTTGGCGATGGCTCGCCCTCTTCCACAAAATCACCGCGATACCATGTTCCCTTTCGGATGGTCTTCTTGCCGGTTTCCTCATCTACCTTGGTATAGGTGACAACACCTTTCGGTCTGCCGTACTCAAAGGCACCTTCGACACGACTACCATTGGCCTTGCTCAGAACGCCCTGGCCATGGAAGCTTCCGTACTCAAATTCACCGCTATAGTGAATTCCTGCCAGAGATTGATACTCACCTTCACCATGGAAAGACCAGCCACTGAAGCCACCGCGATAGGTATTCCCCTCACGCTTGTAGCTGCCCTCAACTATCTCACCCTGCTCAAATAGCCCTTCGTAAACACCACCTTCTTCATCGTGATAGGTTCCCTGTCCATTCCAGAGCCAGTCTTCAAACTCCCCTTCGTATCGCCACGATTCTCCAGGCGCGCTAGCACTCGCATGGACAGGCACATCGTCCTTGAAGGTTCCCTCAATTGACGAACCGTCCGGATGAGTAAAAATACCCTCTCCGTTAAACATATCGTCGGAAAACTCACCCTTGTAGACACCGTTTGGCGTAGTTAACTCACCGTAACCTTCAAAATGCCCCTCGGAGAAATACCCGACATAGCGCCATTTGTTGCTAGCCAGCTCGCCCTTTCCCTCAAAGCGGCCGTTTTCGAAATTACCCTGATAGTATTCCTGATCGTCATAGCGCAGCGTGCCCTGACCTTCAAACAAGCCATCGACAACCTCACCTTCATAGACACTGCCATCCGGAAGTCTGGCATCAGGGGCAAGACGCAATGGTGCCTGGCATCCAGCGAGCGAAAAGATAAGGAAATATACAGCCAGATGCGAGATCATGGCGTTTCTGTTTGCTCTAACCGAAGCTGATAATGTCTTGAGCATTTTCATACCCCGAATCCCTGACTGTTACTTTCCTGCTTGCCAGACAAATATAGATTTTCTGACATTACTAGTCAGCTCTGGATTCTGTAATCAGTTTCATCATACAAGCCCCAAGGCCTTTGCTTCTTTGTGATCAGTTCAAGCGAACCAAGTCACCCTCAACCTCGATGCAGTTGTATGGTTCCGGCAGTCCAAAAAAACTACCTGGCTTATTCTTTTGCACCTGATCAATCCTCACATTGATCAAAAGATCCCCATCGACACCTTTATCCTGGCCATCTTTAATCGCACTATCCATTGCCCTCTGGAGACGAGAGTCATTTGGCTTGTGGCCAACCCTATGGCAATCCTCCCCTCGAACTCTTGTTGCAGTGCTTGAGTCGTAGTCGAGCTTCCTGACATTAAAACTGGAGGCAGCTGTAAACTGCCCGAGTCTGTACTCTGGAGACTGCACCGCACATCCTCCCATCAGAATGACAATAAACAAAACTACACTTGCTCTTATCAAAACACGCCCCCACTTTTTTCTTGATGGTTATTTTTTAACTATCTTTACTCGAAGAGACAGAAGATCGAACCTCTTTTCTCCCTCCCCATACCCCAATAAAAAACAACCCTAACTCAACCACTTACAAATTTATGTAAGCCATATCCTACAAATTCCACTTGCTTACAGATAAAACCGGCTTAGATGCCTACCGCCCCACCAACCGCCTCGCCTGCCAATACCGCTTCCGCCAATACGGATTCCCCAACGATGACTGCATAACGCCATTACTCACCGAGGCATGCAGAAACGCCTCATCGCCCAGGTAAATTCCCACATGCCGATTGCCGCGAGCCAGGCGGAAGAACACCAGGTCGCCTACTGCAAGTTGGTTACGGGCAACAGGTTCGCCTTCTTTCAATAATTCAGCCGTGGTGCGGGGCACTTTCATGTTCAGTTGCGAGAGGAAGGTGATGTAGACGAAGCCGGAGCAGTCCACGCCTTTGGTGCTGAGGCCGCCGTAGCGGTAGGGGACGCCTTGCCAGTCTTCTTTTTGGGCGAGGAGGCTGTTGAGGAGGAAGTTTTCGGAGGTGAGGAGTTCGGCGGTGGTGTTGTCGTCTTTTGGGGGTTGGGGTTGGGATTCCTGGACAGGGGGAGCGAGTTTTGTGGCGCAGGCGCTTAACGCAATGCAGAGGAGCATCGTTGCAGAGGGTTTTGAGTGGGAGAACGGTTCAAAGGGCATGGGGAGTTGGTGATTGCTGACTTATTGTGTCTGGCAACAATCAATGGGGAAGGTTCCGGGGAAACACCTACCGGTGTACTGGGCAAGTGGGCCATTGCCCTGAACCTTTGCCATGCAAGCATGGGCTCCCACAGAAGATCAGATGCCCCGCTTCGCGAGGCGAAGCCCCTGGAAGGGAGCGCCTACAGCATCGGGCAGGGCTTTCTGTAGGAGCGCCGCTTGAGGCGCGAATGCGAGGCTTGGCAGTACGATCTTTTTAAATCGATACTTCACTTGGGCTCAGGTTCGCGCCTCAAGCGGCGCTCCTACAGAGGGCTTCGCGGCTTACGCCTGGGCGAGTTCTTCGCGCATTTGCTGGATGACGGTGGCGTAGTCGTCTTTGCCGAAGATGGCGGAGCCGGCCACGAAGGTGTCGGCGCCGGCGGCGGCGACTTCGCGGATGTTCTTTTCGGAGACGCCGCCGTCCACTTCCAGGCGGATGTCGTAGCCGCTGGCGTCGATCATCTGGCGCACAGCGCGGGTCTTGTCCAGGGTGGACGGGATGAACTTCTGGCCACCGAAGCCGGGGTTCACGCTCATCAGCAGGATCATGTCCAGTTTGTCCATCACGTATTCCAGGCAGTCCGGGCGAGTGGCAGGGTTGAGTACCAGGCCGGCTTTGCAGCCGTGGCTCTTGATCAGCTGCAGGGAGCGGTCCACGTGCTGGCTGGCTTCCGGGTGGAAGGTGATGTAGCTGGCGCCGGCTTCGGCAAACATGCCGATCAGGTCGTCCACCGGGCTGACCATCAGGTGCACGTCGATGGGGGCGGTGATGCCGTGGTCGCGCAGGGCCTTGCACACCATGGGGCCGATGGTGAGGTTGGGCACGTAGTGGTTGTCCATCACGTCGAAATGGATCACGTCTGCCCCGGCGGCCAGTACGTTATCGCACTCTTCGCCCAGGCGAGCGAAGTTGGCGGCCAGAATGGAGGGGGCGATCAGGTAATCCTGCTTGGGCATGAGTATTCCTCGGTAAAGCCAGTGGCGAGTGACGAGTTTCGAGTTGCGAAAGGAAAGATCAAAAGCGCCGGTTTGGCCTTTCGACACTCGTGACTCGCAACTCGTCACTTTCGATTCATCGCGGTCGAACGACCGCTCCTACAAATTTTGTTCTCAGCGTTGGGTCAGTAGCCGATCCAGTTCGTCCAGACGTTCCGGGGTGCCGATGTCCCACCACTGGCCTTGGTGGTGCTCGCCGCTGGCGGTGTCTTCCGCCATGGCGGCGCGCAGCAGCGGGGCCAGTTTGGCTTCGCCTTCCGGCAGCGCGGCAAACAGGGCCGGATCAAAGCGGCCGATGCCGGCGTAGGTGTGTCTGGGCTCGGCATTATCGCGCAACCGGCCCCCTTCTGTCAGATGGAAATCGCCCGTGGGGTGATGCTCGGGGTTATCCACCAACAGCAGATGGACGGGGTCGGGACGCTCCGCAAGCAACGGCTGGAAGTCGAAATCGGTCCAGATATCGCCATTGACCAGCAGGAAGGGCTCATCACCCAGCAGCGGCAGGGCGCGCTTGATGCCGCCCGCGGTTTCCAGCGGGGTGCCTTCGTGGGACCAGGCGATGGGGATGCCGTAACGGCTGCCGTCGCCCAGAGCGTCGGCCAGCTTGTCGCCAAGCCAGCCGCTGTTGATCACCAGGGAATCGATGCCGGCATCGCGCAATTTTTCGATATGGTATTCGATCAGTGCCTTGCCACCTGCCTTCAGCAGGGGCTTGGGGGTGTGATCGGTGAGGGGCCGCATGCGCGTACCGTAGCCGGCGGCCAGGATCATGGCCTTCACTCGTTGTCCTCGATCTCGTCCAGCACCCACTGCAGGTCCGCCAGCTCCGGGCGACGGGCAATCACGGTACGCAGGTAGGCGAAGAACCGCGGCACATCGCCCAGATAAGTGGGCTTGCCATCACGGTGACAGATGCGGGCAAAGATACCGATCACCTTGATATGGCGCTGAGCGCCCATCAGGTCGCAATCACGCAGGAAGTCATCGAAGGCGTCCGGCACCGGCAGCCCGGCGGCTAGGGCTTTCTGGTGGTACTGGCGCAGCCAGCCCTGCACACGTTCATCCGGCCAGCTCAGGAAGGCATCCTTGAACAGGCTGATCACGTCATAGGTGATGGGCCCGGCCACCGCATCCTGGAAATCGATCACGCCCGGGTTGGGCTCGGAGACCATCAGGTTACGGGGCATGTAGTCGCGGTGTACGAACACCCTGGACTGGGCCAGGGCAACGTTAATGAGCAGATCGAAGACCTTGTCCAGACGCTGACGCAGCTCACCGGTGATCACCATGTCGCGGTGGCGGAACAGGTACCACTGGGGGAACAGCTCCAGTTCACGCTGCAGCAGGGCCTCGTCATACTCTGGCAGCCCCTCGGCGCGGGTATGCAACTGCATGGTGATGAGGGTATCGATGGCGGCGGCATACCAGTCATCGGCATTGGCCTCATTGAGCGCCTTCAGCCAGGTCTGGGTGCCCATGTCGGAGAGCAGCAGAAAGCCCTGGGCCAGATCCTGCAGAAGGATATCAGGCACATGCACACCGGCCTCTTTCAGGCGCTCAGCCACATCGATAAAGGGGCGGCAATCTTCCTGCTCCGGGGGAGCATCCATGGCGATCAGGGTCTGACCGGCGTGCTCATAGCGAAAATAGCGGCGAAAACTGGCGTCGGCGGAGGCCGGTACGCCCTCAAGGGTAGCGCCAAGGTGAGCGCTCACCCACTTGTCCAGTGCCTGCTTACGCAGATCTACGTGAGAATTACTTTTATCAGGCTGCATTGCCTTCCTTGTTCCATTACACTGCCGCATTTACCGCACAGGATGTCCGTGCGGTGCAAAACGGCCTTTTTACCTGTTCTGAGCAGCTGATGCCACTGCCCACACAACGAATTCTACTACCCGTCCTGCTGATGCTGGCCGGGGCCAGTGCCGCGGATAACGACCTTAACTGGGTTGACCGCGAAGAAATGGCCACGTTCCCGCCGGTGCAGCAACGCATCCTGCCGGACTGGTGTGGCGGCATGTATTACAACCCCAGTGTAGGCCTGCCCGTTGAGGGTAGCGATACTGTGGTAACCGCCGATTACTCGACCCTGACCCAGGACGGCCTGATCTCACTGGATGGCGATGTCCAGATCGAACAGCCTGGGCGCCGGATTACCACCGACAGCGCCCGGCTGGACCAGTCTACCGGGAAATACGAGCTGGAAAGCGGCATGCGCCTGGAAAGCGACCAGGCCACCTTTATTGCCGACAACATGAGCGGCCAGACACGCCGCCGGGAAGGTACCCTGCAGGGTGTTCGTTACTCCCTGTTCGACATCTCCTCCCGTGGCAGCGCCGACTACATCACCATCCAGGACAACACCACCACTATCACCAATGGCAGCTATACCACCTGTGCTCCCGGTTCCAACGGCTGGTCGCTGCATGGCAAGCGCATCTTCCTAGATCGCGACAAGGGCTGGGGGGAAGCCGAGAATGTGGTGCTCAAGGTAAAAAGCACCCCGGTGTTCTGGCTGCCGTGGATCACCTTCCCTATTGATGATCGGCGCAAGACCGGCCTGCTGTTCCCCACCATCAGCATTGGCGATGCCAACGGACTGGATATTTCCCAGCCGGTTTATATCAATATCCATCCACAGATGGATGCCACCCTGGCGCCCCGCTACATTGACGGGCGAGGCAGCGGCATTGATTCCGAGTTCCGCTATCTCACACCGCTGGGTAAGGGCGACATCAGCTACGGAATTCTCTTCAGCGACCGCAAGTTCGACGATGAGGACCGCGAGGTGGCCCGCTGGACCCATGACGGCAACGTGGGCCGCTGGAACCTGAAAACCGACTTCAACTACGTCTCCGACGACTTCTATTTCAAGGATCTGGATACCGGGTTGGAGATCAGCTCCCAGACCCACCTGCCACGCCTGGCCGAGGCCCGTTATTACGGCCGTACCTGGCAGGTGCTGGGGAGGATGCAATCCTGGCAGACCATCGACCCCACCCTGGCCGATGAAGACCTGCCCTACCGCCGCCTGCCCCAATTGCAGCTTTCCGGCGATCCCACCCTGTATGGGCCGTTAAAGGGGCTCTGGCTCTCGGATTTCACCGCCTTCGACCGCAGCAGTACCGATGACAGCGGCAAGGCAACGGGACTGCGCGGCCATATGGCCCCTGCGCTCAGCCTGCGTATGCAGAATACCTGGGGCTATCTGGAACCCCGTGGCCGCGTCTACCACACCCGTTATCAGCTGGACGACGTGCCCGCAGGTGAAGAAGAAAGCCCGGAACTGACTACCTGGGGCGCCAGCGTGGATACCGGCCTGACCTTCGAGCGCCCGGGCAACTGGTTCGGTACCAGTTACACCCAGACCCTGGAGCCGCGCCTGTTTTTCAACAAGGTAGCCTATGAAGATCAGAGCGAGCTGCCCAACTTCGACAGCCGCGAGCTGACCTTCTCCTATAATGCCCTGTTTCGCGAAAACCGCTTTATCGGCTATGACCGGATTGGTGATGAGGAGAAGCTGGCCCTCGGTCTGACCAGCCGCTTCCTGCATGACGCCTCCGGGCGTGAACAACTCCGTCTGCGGGTAGCCCAGGGTTTCTATTTCGATGACCGCAGGGTACTGACAGACGACCCTCTGGAAGACCCCACCGATGACCAGACCCCGCTGGTGGGGGACGCCCGGTGGAACTTTGCCAGCGATTGGTACCTCTACACTGAAGCGCAGTGGGATCTGGAAGAGAATGAGCGCGAGCGCTCCAATTTCCAGATTGGCTACAACGATCGCGAGCGGCGGGTGTTCAACGTGGGCTACCATGACCGCCCCGCCGACGATATTCAGGAATCGGAGATCAGCGCGATTCTTCCGGTCCACCGGCACTGGCGCGTAGTCGGCCGCTGGATGTATGACCTGGAAAACAAACGCACACTGGAAACCATGGCCGGTGCGGAATACCGCAACTGCTGCTGGAAACTGCGCCTGCTTAGCCAGCGCGAGCTCACCGATGAAGACGGTGACGGCGATCTGGAAGGCGACAGTACTATCTGGTTCCAGATTCAGATGATTGGCCTGGGTGGCTTTGGCGGGCAGGTGGATTCCCTGCTGGAACGCAGCATCCCGGGATACAGGAGAGAATATGAATAACGGAACGCTGCCCGCTTCACGCAGCACGCTTCACACTCGCCCCCTGCGGGGCCTGTTGATGATTGTCGCTCTGTGCCTGCCATTGCTGGGCCAGGCCAAAGTGGAGATGCTCGACCGGATTGTGGCGGTGGTGAACGATGGCGCCATCATGGCCAGTGAGCTGGATGAGCGCATCAATATGATTGCGCTGCAATTCCAGGAAAAAGGCCAGCAGCTGCCTCCCCCGGCGATTATGCGCGAGCAGGTCTTGGACCGGATGATTCTGGAACGCCTGCAGCTGCAACTGGCCAAACGGGGCGGCATCAAGGTGGACGAGGCCTCCCTGAACCAGGCCCTGGCCGGCATCGCACGGCAGAACAACATGACCCTGGAAGGCTTCGCCGATGCCCTGCAGCAAGACGGCTATGACTGGCCCCAGTTTCGCGAGCAGATCCGTGAAGACATGATCATCTCACGCCTGCAGCAGCGCAGTGTGGCGTCCCGGATTCGGGTTACCGACCGGGAAGTGAACCGCTTCCTGGAATCGGAAATGGGCAAGCAGATGTTCGAGGAAGATTTTCACCTCGGCCATATTCTGGTGCGTGTGCCTGCCGGAGCCAGCCCGGAAGAAGTGCAAGCGGCCACCAGCAAGACCAACGATATCGAGACGCGTCTGAAACAGGGCGAAGATTTCAACCAACTGGCCACCTCGCTTTCCGATGGTCCCAAAGCCCTTGAAGGCGGCGATCTCGGATGGCGGCCGGCCGCTCAATGGCCCACCCTGTTCTCTGAAGCGGCACTGGGCCTTGAAAAAGGCGAGATTTCTGCTCCCATCCGCTCTGGTGCCGGCTTCCATATTCTCAAAATGATGGATCGCCGTGGCGGAGCCGAGAAAGTGGTCACCCAGTATCAGGTACGCCATATCCTGATTAAATCGGACGCCCTCACCAGCAGCGAGCAAGCCCAGCAACAGGCCACCCGCCTGCATGATGAGATTGCCGATGGCAGCGCCAACTTCGCCACCCTGGCGGCCGAATATTCCGATGACCCAGGCAGCGCCCGTAATGGCGGCGAACTGGGCTGGGTCAGCCGTGGCGAGATGGTCCCCGAATTCGAGGAAATGATGCTCAACACCCCGCAGGGTGAGCTATCGCCAGTGTTCGAAACCCAGTTTGGCTGGCATTTCCTGCGCGTGGACGCCATGCGTGACGCGGACATGAGTGAAGAATTCCGCCGCATGCAGGCCATGCAGGCCCTGCAGAAACGCCGCTTCGAGGAAGAGCTGGAAACCTGGGTACAGGAACAGCGCAGCGAAGCCTATGTGGATATCAGGCTGTGATGCTGACAAGCCACATACAACACGCAACACTCCACGGGTAACCCGCCATGCTTTCCCCTGTTGCGGTGACTTGTGGCGATCCGGCCGGTATTGGTCCGGATCTGGTGCTGAGCCTGCCGACCACCTTCCCTGGCAAGCCGTTGGTGGCCATTGGCGATCACCAGGTGCTCACACAACGTGCCACCCAGCTTGGGCTTAGCGTCACGCTGGCCAACTGGAAACCCGGCCAGCCTGTTCCTTCTGGCAGCCTTGCAGTGTGGGACACCCCGGCAGGAGCCCCGGTGACCGCTGGCCAGCCGGACCCGACCACCGCTGAAGGCACCGTGACCATGCTCAAGCGTGCCGCCCAAGGCTGTCTGGATGGCACCTTTTCCGCCATGGTCACCGCGCCGGTCGCGAAGAATATTATCTGTGACGGCGCGGACCCGGCCTTCACCGGCCACACCGAGTTTCTGGCAGAACAGGCCGGCGTGGATCAAGTGGTGATGATGCTGACAGCCTCACCCGGTGGCGAGCCACTCCGCGTGGCCCTGGCGACCACTCACCTTCCCCTGGGCCAGGTGCCGGCGGCCATCACCGCAGACAGCCTGATCCGCACCCTGACCATCCTGCGCGACGATCTGGTCAGCAAGTACCGCATTGCCACCCCGCGCATCATGGTGCTGGGGCTGAACCCCCATGCCGGCGAAGGCGGGCATCTGGGCCGGGAAGAACTGGATGTGATTATTCCCACCCTGGAGCGGTTGCGTGGGCAGGGCTTTGATCTCACCGGCCCGCTCCCCGCCGACACCGCCTTTCAGCCCCATCTGCTGGCGCAGCACGACGCCGTGCTGGCCATGTACCACGATCAGGGACTCCCGGTGCTCAAGTACGCCGGTTTCGGCGAAGCCATCAACATCACTCTGGGGCTGCCCTTTATTCGCACCTCGGTAGACCACGGCACCGCTTTCGAGCTGGCTGGCACAGGCAAGGCCAAGGCCGGCAGCCTGATCGCCGCCACCCGTCTGGCACTGGATCTGGCCGCCCCACAGGACTCACAAGATGACTGAACATCGCACCCGCAAACGCTTCGGCCAGCATTTCCTGCACGACCGCAATCTGGTGGATCGCATGATCCGCACGCTGGGGTTGCAACAGGGAGACACGCTGGTCGAAATCGGTCCCGGGCGAGGCGCCCTGACCTACCCGCTGCTGGAGGAAATCCCCCACTTGCATGTGGTGGAACTGGATCGTGATCTGATCACCCTGCTGCGCCAGGAAAACACCCCGGATCGGCTCACCATTCACGAGTCCGATGCACTGAAATTCGATTTCCGCAGTCTCAAGCCAGCGGACAAGCCCCTGCGGGTGATCGGCAACCTGCCGTACAATATTTCCACCCCGCTGATCTTCCACCTGCTGGCCCAATCAGACGCCATCAGCGACATGACTTTCATGTTGCAGAAAGAAGTGGTGGATCGACTTACCGCCAGCCCCGGTACCCGTGACTGGGGCCGTCTGTCGATCATGGTCCAATACCACTGCCAGGCGGATTACCTGTTTTTTGTGCCCCCCGGCGCATTCAGCCCCCCACCCAAGGTGGATTCTGCGGTGGTGCGACTGATTCCCCATGCCAGCCCGCCCCACCCCGCTGACGACGAAGACCATCTTCGCCGCCTGGTTGCCCAGGCGTTCACGCAACGGCGCAAGGCGATCCGCAATAGTTTAAAATCCATGGTGAGTCTTGAGCAGTTCGAACAAGCCGGCATTGATGCCGGCCTGCGTCCGGATCAGCTCAGCGTGGCCGACTACGTCGCACTGGCCAATATCAGCCGCCCCGAGGGCGAGTAATGACACCAACAAGGGAGACACAACGCGCATGACCACCCCCGACCCACGCCACAATATCCGGGTCACCGTGGCCACTGAATACCTTGCCGATCAAAGCGATGAGGCAGGTCAGCGCTGGGTGTTTGCCTATCACATCACCATTCGCAACGAAGGCAGTGTCAGCGCCCGTCTGCTCACCCGTCACTGGGTGATCACCGATGGTGAAGAACGGGTGCAGGAAGTCCACGGGGAAGGCGTGATCGGTGAGCAACCCCACATCGCCCCCGGGCAGACGTTCGAATATACCAGCGGCGCCATCCTGGAAACCGAAGTGGGCAGCATGCGCGGCAGTTATCAGATGATCGGCGAAGATGGCATTCATTTTGACGCAGAAATCCCGGCTTTCACCCTTGCCCCGCCCCATGCATTGCACTAAACCCCGCACGCAACACGCGGCCTGCAGCACGCTCACCACCGGGGAGGCGTGGCGTGGCTGATTACGCTATTGGGGATCTGCAGGGGTGTCTGGAAGCCTTTGATTGTCTTCTGAAAAAGATCGATTTCAATCCGGATCGGGATCGGCTTTATCTGGCCGGCGATCTGGTCAATCGCGGCCCTGATTCTCTCGGCACCTTGCGCCGCGTGTACCAGTTAAGAGACAACGTGCAGAGCGTGCTGGGCAACCATGACTTGCACCTGCTTGCGGTGGCCCACGGGGCGACCCGCAGCAAACGCAAGGACACCCTGGCTGAGATCCTTGATGCACCAGATCGTGAGGCCCTGCTGGGCTGGTTACGCCGGTGCCCATTACTCATTGATCTGCCCTCCCACAATGCCACCCTGACCCATGCTGGCATTCCGCCACTGTGGACACTGGAGCAAGCACGCCGCTACGCCCACGAAGTCGAAACGGTGCTCAATGACCACCGCTGCGGGGACTACTTTGCCCACATGTATGGCAACCAGCCTGCAGGCTGGGATGAAAGCCTTACCGGGCCAGACCGCTGGCGGGTCATCACCAACCATTTCACCCGTATGCGCTTTGTGGATAGCAATGGTGCGCTGGACCTGACCACCAAGGGGGAAGCCGATGCGCCCCCCAGCGGCTTTATGCCCTGGTTCAAACATCCCCACCGCAAGGATACAGATACCCGCCTGCTGTTCGGCCACTGGGCAGCACTGGAGGGGCAAACCGGTATCGAAAAGGTAAACGCACTCGATACCGGGTGTGTATGGGGCGGAAGCCTTACTGCATTACGGCTGGATGATCTGGCACACATCCACTGCGACTGCTAAAAACGTTTTCTCGCCTTTTCTCGCCAATGACACACCAGCACCAGGCCAATTCCGCGTCTGGCGCGACATCCCTACACTTCATCCTTTTTTTTGCGAAAATGTTTTCGCTTCCCTTTGACTTGTTCTGTTGTTTGGTTACATCCTAAAGCTGTACGGTGATACAGACAGGCCTTATCAGCAGCGTACTTTTTCCATTCATTTGCACGTTATTTTCACTAACAAGGAATCACCCTGAATGTAGTTGAGTTGTGACAATTTTTGGTTCCGCAGGAGGAAGCCGGCATGAGCATTATCCGCCACTACCAGGACCGTTTCGATGCGACGCAGCAGGAAGAAATGTCGCTGGAGGAATACCTGGATTTGTGCAAACGCGACCCCAGCGCCTACGCCACTGCACCCGAGCGTATGTTGATGGCCATTGGCGAACCGGAAATGGTCGACACTTCGCAAGACCCGCGCATGTCACGCATCTTCTCCAACAAGGTGATTCGCCGTTACCCCGCCTTCGATGAGTTTTACGGCCTCGAAGAAGTCATCGAAAACATCGTCAGTTATTTCCGTCATGCCGCTCAAGGCCTGGAAGAGAAGAAACAGATCCTTTATCTGCTTGGCCCGGTTGGTGGCGGGAAATCATCACTGGCTGAAAAACTGAAAGCCCTGATGCAGAAAGTCCCCTTCTATGCCCTCAAGGGATCACCGGTAAACGACTCTCCCCTTTCCCTGTTTGACGCAGAGGAAGATGGGCCGATCCTGGAAGAGGAATACGGCATCCCGCGACGCTATATCCGCACCATCATGTCTCCGTGGGCAGTAAAACGGCTTAACGAATTCGGCGGTGATCTCAGCCAGTTCCGGGTTGTGAAACGCTACCCGTCTATCCTTGATCAAATTGCTGTGGCCAAAACCGAACCCGGTGACGAAAACAACCAGGATATTTCTGCACTGGTCGGCAAGGTGGATATCCGCAAGCTGGAAGATTTCGCCCAGGATGACCCCGACGCCTATGCTTACTCTGGCGGTCTGTGCCGAGCTAACCAGGGCATCCTGGAATTTGTAGAAATGTTCAAGGCGCCTATCAAGGTTCTGCACCCCTTGTTGACCGCCACCCAGGAAGGCAACTACAACGGCACCGAACACCTTGGTGCCATCCCCTATGACGGCATTGTGCTGGCCCACTCCAACGAAGCCGAGTGGCATACCTTCAGGAACAACAAGAACAACGAAGCCTTTATCGACCGGGTCTATATCGTCAAGGTGCCCTACTGCCTGCGCGTCACAGAAGAGGTACTGATCTATGACAAGCTGTTGAGAAACTCCAGCTTGCGTGATGCCCAATGTGCGCCGGATACCCTGCACATGCTGGCCCAGTTCTCCATTCTTACTCGCCTCAAGGAGCCGGAAAATTCCAGCATCTATTCCAAGATGCGGGTGTACGATGGCGAGAATCTGAAAGATGTGGACCCCCACGCCAAGTCAATGCAGGAATACCGGGATATGGCAGGGGTGGATGAAGGCATGAACGGGCTCTCTACGCGCTTTGCCTTCAAAATTCTTTCCAAGGTTTTCAACTATGATCATGCCGAAGTGGCGGCCAACCCGGTACATCTGATCCATGTGCTCGAGCAGCGCATCGAACAGGAACAGTTCCCCCAGGAACGCTCCGATCAGTACCGTCGGTTTATCAAGGAATATCTGGTCCCACGTTACGTCGAGTTTATTGGCAAGGAAATTCAGACCGCTTACCTGGAATCCTATTCCGAGTACGGCCAGAACATTTTCGACCGTTATGTGACCTACGCCGACTTCTGGATCCAGGATCAGGAATTCCGCGACCCGGATACCGGTGAGATCTTCGATCGTCAGGCGCTGAACGAGGATCTGGAAAAGATCGAAAAGCCAGCAGGCATTTCCAACCCCAAAGACTTCCGCAACGAAGTGGTCAACTTTGTGCTGCGGGCACGGGCCAATAACCATGGCAAGAACCCGACCTGGCTGAGCTACCAGAAGCTGCGCGACGTGATTGAGAAGAAAATGTTCTCCAACACAGAAGACCTGCTGCCAGTGATTTCCTTCAATGCCAAGGGCAGCGACGACGACCAGCGCAAGCACAACAACTTCGTGCAACGCATGGTGTCACGCGGCTATACCGAAAAGCAGGTACGGCTGTTGTCGGAATGGTATCTGCGGGTGAGAAAGGCACAGTAACAAGTTGAAAGTTTCAAGATGCAACGCGGGCAGGCGTGGCAGTTTTTTCGCTTTCCTTGTCCGCACCCATACATAAATCGCGGCGACATAGTCACAGAACCCCGAAACCTGTCCCGCGTTGAAACTTGCAATTTGAAACTTGCCTCTGCTTCCGGAGGAAGCCCATGAGCTACATTATTGACCGTCGCCTGAACGACAAGCACAAGAGCACCGTCAATCGGCAACGGTTCCTGCGTCGCTATCGCAAACATATTCGTGACGCAGTCAACGATGCCGTCAATCGCCGTTCTATTCAGGACATGGAACAGGGCGAGCGCATCAGCATTCCCCAGAAGGACCTTTCCGAGCCCATTTTTCACCATGGCCAGGGCGGGCAACGGAGCATTGTGCACCCCGGCAACCGGGAATTTAACCAGGGCGACCGCTTCAAGCGCCCGGAAGGCGGTGGCGGCCAGGGCTCAGGTGACGGCGATGCCAGCGACCAGGGCGAAGGAGAAGATGAATTTGCTTTCCAGATCGACAAGCAGGAGTTTCTCAACTTCCTGTTTGAAGATCTGGAGTTGCCCAATCTGGTGAAACGACACCTGGAAGGTGCCCAGGTCTTCAAGACCCGCCACGGCGGCATCGTCAGCCAGGGCATGCCGGCCAAGATCAACATCGTCCGTTCCATGCGTCAGGCATCCATGCGCCGGCGCGCCCTGACCGCCGCTACCCGCAAGCGTATTCGCGATCTCAAGAACGAACGTGATGCTCTGCTGAAGGAAGACCAATCCCCCCAGCGGCAGGCCAGACTACAGGAACTGGAAGAACTGATTCTGAAGCTCGAACGTCGTGTCGAACGCATTCCTTATCTTGATACGCTGGATCTGCGCTTCAATCATCATGTCAAAGAACCCGTTCCTGTTAGCCGTGCAGTGATGTTCTGCATCATGGATGTGTCCGGCTCCATGAACCAGAACATGAAAGATCTGGCCAAGCGCTTCTTCCTGCTGCTTTACCTTTTCCTGCAGCGCAACTACGACCAGATCGAAGTGGTCTTCATACGCCACCACACCAGTGCCAAGGAAGTCACTGAAGAGGAGTTTTTCTACTCTCGGGAAACCGGCGGCACCATTGTTTCCAGCGCCCTGAAACTGACCCGTGACATTATCAATGAGCGCTACCCGGTGGATCAGTGGAACATCTATGCCGCCCAGGCCTCCGATGGCGACAACTGGAATGACGACTCCCCCGCCTGCGCCAAACTGATTGAAGAAGAGCTGCTTCCCAAGCTGCAGTATTTCTCTTATGTGGAAGTCATGCCGCGGGCGCATCAGGCACTATGGGATCATTATCAGATGATCATGGAACGCCACCCAGCGGCTTTCTCCATGGCACAGATTGATGAACCGGGAGAGATTTACCCGGTATTCCGGCGCTTGTTCAAGAAGCGTATGGAGGATGCATGACATACCTGTCTGAAGGATCTGACTGGAACTTCGAATTGCTGGCTGACTACGATGCGGCCATCGCCGATCTGGCCCACAACAAGTTTGGCCTGGACACCTATCCCAACCAGATCGAAGTGATCTCGTCTGAACAAATGATGGATGCCTATTCTTCCGTGGGCATGCCGGTGGGCTACAACCACTGGTCTTTCGGCAAGCAATTCGTAGAAGTGGAAGGTCGCTACCGGCGTGGCCAGATGGGGCTTGCCTATGAAATCGTGATCAATTCCGACCCCTGCATTTCCTATTTGATGGAAGAAAACAGTATCACCATGCAAGCGTTGGTGATCGCCCATGCGTGCTATGGCCACAACTCGTTCTTCAAGGGTAACTACCTGTTTCAGACCTGGACCGATGCGTCGTCTATCATCGATTATCTGGTGTTTGCGCGGAACTACATTGCCGACTGCGAACAACGCCATGGCGTCACGGCGGTGGAAGAAACACTGGATTCCTGCCACGCGCTAATGAATTACGGCGTGGATCGCTACAAACGCCCTTCGCCTATTTCGATTGTGGAAGAGCGCAAGCGCCAGCGTGAGCGCGAAGAAATTCTGCAGAAACAAGTCTCTGAACTGTGGCGTACTTTCCCGCAGCTTCAGCCTGCCATCAAGACCCGCGAAGCCCCGACGACCTTCCCGGCAGAACCGCAGGAGAACCTGCTCTATTTCCTGGAGAAGAACGCGCCACTGTTGCAGCCCTGGCAGCGGGAAATCATCCGTATCGTGCGCAAGATGGCACAGTACTTTTACCCGCAACGACAAACCAAAGTAATGAACGAAGGCTGGGCCTGCCTGTGGCACTACACCTTGCTGAATTCACTTTATGACGAAGGCAAGGTAACCGACGGTTTTATGCTCGAGTTCCTGCAGAGCCATAGCCAGGTGATCTACCAGCCACCCTTTGATGCCTCGTTCTACAGTGGCATGAATCCCTACGCCATCGGCTTCAACATGTTCCAGGATATTCGCCGCATCTGTGAAAATCCGGATGACGAGGATCGCGAATGGTTCCCGGAGATTGCCGGCAGTGACTGGCTGGAAACCGTCAAGTTCGCCATGCAGAGCTTCAAGGATGAGAGTTTCATCCAGCAGTTCCTGTCACCGAAGATGATCCGACACTTCAAGCTGTTCCAGATCAGCGATGACGACCGCAATGATTATGTGGAAGTGGGAGCCATCCATAACGAGCAGGGTTATCGTCGGGTGCGGGAATCCCTTGCGGAGCAATACAACCTGAGCATTCAGGAACCGAACATCCAGATTGTCAGTGCCAATATTCAGGGTGATCGCGCCCTGACCTTGCGGCACCAGCGCAGCACTGGCCGACCACTGGATGACAACAGCGCCAGCGAAGTGCTCCGCCATCTGCATCGCCTGTGGCAGTTCGATGTGCATCTGGAAAGTGTAGAGAACGGCAGCGTTATCAAGCGCTACTCGATTCCGCCCGCTCCGGAAGCCAACACCGAAACGTAAGGCGGCCCCATACAGGAAACCGCCTTGCGCTCTTCGTTACTGCCTAAGCCGTTTCGCCAACAGGCAAGCGCTTCAAAGCCTGACGCACCTGATGGTCACCCAGCATGAACAAGCCCAGTGCGACGACAATCAACAACGCCCCTACCAGTACCATTACACCCAAGCTCTCGCCGTTGAGCAGATTTCCCAGCAGCAATGCCAGCACCGGCGTAATCAGCGTCACCAGCGCCACAGTGGCCGCCGGCAAACGGGACAGAATCTGGAAATAGCTGTAGAAGCCCAACAGCGATCCAAGCACCGCCAGATAGACGATGGCAGACAAACCGCGTACGTCGCCGTTCCATTCCAGTTGCTGTCCCGCCAGCACCATGGCCAGTCCATAACACGGCAGAGACAACAGCAAACCGCCTACCGTCTGCTGCATGGGCTTCAGCCCGGCACCGACACGCTGTACAGCGATACCGCTGCCTGCAAACAAGGTCACCGCTGACAGCATCCACAGCACGCCAATGCCCCGTTCACCCAGATCACCACCGGAAAACAGCACCGCCAGGCTATCATCGAACACCAGCATCAAACCGAAGACGCCCATGGCACAGGCGCACCAATGCCAGCCATTCAGCCGCACACTGCCCGGCAGAAACTGCATCATCAGGCCCGACAGCAACGGAGCGAGACCAAAGATCACCGAAACAAGACCTGAAGGAAGGTAAGTGGCCCCCATGTAGCTACACCCCATAGCACCAAAGATGCCCGGCAGGGCCGCCAGATAACTTAGACGGGCACGGGAATGTAGCGGCAGGGGCTGTCGTTTCCACCACAACCAGCCCAGGCCCAGCAGCGCAGCAATCGCCATACGCACGCCGGCCGCCGCCAGCGGCTCCATGGCCTCACCACTCCATTTAATCCCCAGCGGCGTGGTTGCCCACACCGCCACCACGATCAAATACGCTGCCAGGGTTGGCATTTCGTTCTCCTAGGTTTGAGAGGAGCAAGTTGAAAGTTTCAAGTTACAAGGCGCGCCAGAGGCCTGAGCCAAACATCAGCCACCCCAGCCGCGACTCAGGCTCATTGATGAATCGTACTTGGCAGTTTGAGCCCGAATCGCGGTGAAACACGGTCATCAGCTGGCACCTTTCTAGTCCGCGCCTTGCAACTTTCAACTTGTCACTTGCAACTAAAACCGACCTGCAAACCCCTAAAACGAAAAAAGGCCGCAGGTCGGGGACACTGCGGCCTTCTTGCAGAACTGAAACTTTCAGTCACACAGCCGCCGCCCCTGCGCACGCCATTTGCGTGCACAGCGGTCGACGACCAGCATGTTGAGTTTCAGTACGATAGAAAGCATGAGAACATTCTGCTCAAGAATGCAAAGGCACACAAGATGAAAATTTATCTGGTGGGCGGTGCGGTCCGGGATCAACTACTCGGCTTGCCCGTTACCGAGAAAGATTGGGTAGTGGTTGGCGCTACGCCCGACGAAATGCAGGCACAGGGCTATCAACCGGTGGGCCAGGACTTTCCTGTGTTCCTGCACCCGAAAACCAAAGAGGAATATGCCCTCGCCCGCACCGAGCGCAAGTCCGGCCACGGTTATGGAGGTTTTACCTTCTACGCTGCCAGCGATGTGACACTGGAAGACGATCTGGTTCGCCGCGATCTCACCATCAATGCCATGGCGAAAGAGAAAGGCGGGGCGGTGGTAGATCCCTTCAATGGTCGTGCCGATCTCAAGGCTCGCCTGCTACGCCACGTCTCCCCCGCCTTTGCCGAAGACCCCTTGCGGGTACTTCGGGTAGCCCGTTTTGCCGCGCGCTATCACTGGCTAGGATTCCGGGTGGCCGATGACACCCTCGCCCTGATGCGCCAACTCAGCGCCAGCGGCGAGCTGGATTATCTGGTACCTGAACGGGTCTGGAAGGAAACCAGTCGCGCGCTGATGGAAAGAGATCCGCAGGTGTTCTTCCAGGTACTCCATGCCTGTGGAGCCCTGGAAAAACTGTTCCCTGAGCTGGCCGCGCTGGACGGCGTCCCCCAACCGGAACAGCATCACCCGGAAATCGACACCCTGATTCATCAATGGCTCTGCCTGGAACAGGCCAGCCGTATGAATCTGAACCTGGATGCTCGCTACGCACTACTTTGCCATGATCTTGGCAAGGGCAAGACCCCGCCAGAAGAATGGCCTCGCCATATTGCCCACGAAATTCGCAGTAGCCGCATGAGCCAGACCGTATCCAAGCGTCTGAAAGTACCACGGGAAACCGCCACGCTGGCTTCACTGGTGGGCGAATACCATACCCACTGTCATCGCGCGCTGGAGCTGAAAGCAACAACTGTCTGGAAGCTGCTGAAAAACCTGGATGTGCTGCGCCGCCCGGAACGGCTGGCCACCTTTGTGGGGGCCTGTGAAGCCGATGCTCGTGGTCGCACCGGCTTTGAAGACCGGGATTACCCTCAGGCCCGATACCTTATGGGCGCCGCCGACGCGGCCCGCAAGGTGGATGTACCGGCATTACAGCAGCAAGGCTTCAGTGGCCCGGAACTTGGCGAGGCCATTACTCAGGCGCGCATTCAGGCCCTCAAGGAGTACAAGGAATCATGGAACCTGTAGCCCTGGTCACCGGCAGCGCCCGTCGCATCGGTGCCACCATCGTCCGCACCCTGCACGCTGCCGGCATGCGGGTGATCATTCACTATCGCGGCAGCCAGCAAGAAGCGGAGGCTCTTGCCCTGGAACTGAATCAGTCCCGTCCCGGCAGCGCCCGGCTGCTGCAGGCGGATCTGGATAACCCGGATGCAGTGCGAAAACTGGCAACCCAGGCACTGGAGGCTTTCGGCCAACTGGATTTGCTGGTCAACAATGCCTCGAGCTTCTACCCAACCCCCATAGAATCAGCCAGCGACGACGACTGGACCCGGCTGATCCACAGCAACCTGCGCGCGCCCTACATCCTTAGTCAGTCTCTGGCGACCGCCCTGCGCCGACAGCAAGGCAGCATTATCAATATTGTGGACGTTTACGCAGAAAAACCGCTCTTTCAGCATACGCTGTATTGCATGGCTAAAGCCGGGCTTGCGATGATGACCAAAAGTCTGGCGAGAGAACTGGGGCCAGAAGTGCGCGTCAACGGCGTCTCACCCGGCCCCATTCTCTGGCCAGAAAGCGGCCAGATGAATCAGGATGCCATTACGGATGCCACCGCATTGAAGCGGTGCGGCAGCCCTGAAGACATCGCCAACGCCGTGAAATGGCTGGCTCGCGATGCCGGCTTTGTGACCGGGCAGATTCTTGCCGTGGATGGGGGACGTTCACTGACCTTGCAGGGCAGCTGAGCACTCGGAAACATGAGGCTAACAATGACAAGAAAATGGCTCGCCTTTGTCTTGCTGATTCCACTAATAGCAACCGCTGAGGTGTACCGCTGGAAAGACGAACACGGCAACTGGCAGTTTGGTGACCGAGCCCCGGAAAACGATCACGAGTCGGTTGAGCTGAAATCAGCCCCCCGCATCGGTCAGGGTGACGCCGTCCACGACATTCACCAGCGCACTCTCAGACTACGCGAAAGCGAACAGGCCCAACATGCTGAACAACAGGCGCTGAATGCTGAAAGACAAAAAGCCATCGGCCAGGCTTGTGACAAAGCGCGTGAGAGGGTGAAAAGGCTGAATCGCCCCTTCGTTTATGTAGACGATGACGGGTCACGCCGCGACGCCAGCGCCGAGCAGGTTCGTGAAGACATTGCCAAAACACAAGAATGGATCGACGACAATTGCGATACCTGACGCTGGCCCTGACACTCGTCAGCCTGAGCCTCCCTCTGCTCCTGCAAGCCGAGATTTACCAATGGCGTGATGCCAATGGCAAGCTCCACTTTGGTGATCGTCCACCCAGCGAAGAGCAGGTAGATGTGGTGACCCCCAAGGTCACCACCGCGGCAAAGCCACTGGAGATCCACACCCGACATCAGGACTTTACCCTGCCTGACGGACTGCATGAGCAAACCCTGTCTGCTATCGAGCATATTTACCAGCGCTACCGGAAAGATTTCGGCCTTGATTTACGCGGCACCGCAGAAGTGAACCTGTATCTCTTCACCGAGCAGGCCGATTTCCAGCAATGGATGATTGAAAGGGTCGGCAGCAGCAATCCCAACTACGCTGGCGTGTTTATTCCCAACACCAACGAAGTGGCGGTGTGGCGCTGGAATAAAGACGATGAACAAGTGGCGCAAACCATCCTTCATGAATCCAGCCATGTGCTGCTTTACCAGCTGTCCCCTGCCTCACCGGTGTGGCTGCATGAAGGGCTGGCTCAGTACTTTCAGATGTTGAAGGTAAAAGACAATGGCCATGTGGTGGTGACCGCACTGCCCGATGCGGAAAAGCGCATCCAGCAGTGGATAGAGAATGAACAGCTGATCACCATGCGCCAGTATCTGTCCCTTGATGATCAGGCCTGGCGTAAAATGGCCCACGAACTGAACGCTATCCCTTACACCGTTGCCTGGGCCACCACCGCCTTCCTCATGTCCAAACCGGTGGGGCGCAGCACCTTGCGCCAGTTGCTTCAGGACCTGGAAAAGACAGATCGCCGGCCGACACTGCAACGCATCGGCCACCTTTATCCCGGCGGCCTGTCGCGCCTGGAATACGATTTCTTTAGCTGGGCACAAAAAGGCATGCAGCCGCAGTGGTATTGATTCGGGAAGCCTGATAAACCCTCGCTATACCCCTCGTAGGAGCTCAGCTCGCCTGAGCGATCCGAGCCTTGGCGAGGTATGGATTCCAGAAGCGAGTTTCGAGTCACGAGTTTCGAAAATCAAAAAACACAACCAGGCACAAGATTTGAGGTTTTGCCCTTCGAAACTCGCTTCTCGCAACTCGAAACTCATTTCCTCGCCAAGACCCCGATCGCGGTCGAACGACCGCTTCTACAGCGGCTTATCAGGTTCCCAAACCGCCGAACTTAACGATCTGTAGGGCTTTGCCGTTCTCCAAAAAACCTGGGAATTTTTCCTGGGCTTTCTATCGAATCAAGCGTAGCTCGTAGCTGATTATCGCGGAAACTCCACCACCCACAACTTCTGCGCATCGAAGTTCGACTGTTCCAGAATCTGCTGGTAACGCTCACCGGTTTCCGGGTGAACCCCTTGCGGAGCCAGATCCACTAATGGCTTGAGTACGAAAGCGTGCTTGAGAATTTCATCGCGGGGTAGCTGCACACCATCAATGGTGCCAACACAATCCCCGTAGGTGAGAATGTCGATATCCAGGGTACGGCTGGCAAATTTTTTCTCGCCGCGCACCCGGCCATGATCCTTCTCCATGCCTTTCAGGCAGGAGGTCAATTCCGCCACCGACATGGCAGTGCGAATCCCTACTACCAGGTTATAGAAGGCATCACCATCAAAACCCACGGCTTCACTCTCATACACCGGGCTGATCTCCAGCTCGCCAAACACCGCTTCCAGCACATTGAGGCCGGAACGGATATTGTGCTCCCGGTCGATATTGGAACCGAGACTGAGATAGACCTGTGTGTCGCTGCTATCCATTGGGACGCTCACCCCGCTCGATAATCACACCCACGTCGCGGGCCCCCCGCAGGGCACCGGGCTTGCTGAGGCGAAGCTTCAGCCAGGGAACATCGAACTCACTCAACACCAGCTGCGCGACTTTTTCCGCCAGGGTTTCCACCAGCTGAAATTCGCTGCCCTCGATAAAGGCGATCACCCGCTTGCCGATGGCCTTGTAGTCCAGCGCCTCATCAATGTGGTCCGTCGCTGCACCTTTACGGATATCCGCCGCCATCTCCAGATCCAGACTGACTGTCTGCCGGATACGGCGCTCCCAATCGAAAATGCCGATAACCGTATCCACTTTCAAATCATTGATATAAACGATGTCCATACTCGCCCTCTCGGCGTCGGCAGCCTGAAAAATGTCGCAATGGACATGATCCCATTGCCGGTAATCAGATGTTACGCTTGCAGCGCAGGCAACAACGTCGCCATGTGTACAATAAGGCCGCATTATCGCAGCCCAGCGATGTGAAGGGAGATTATAGCCGGTGGAAGCAGGGACATTACAGGACGTGTGGTATTGGTTGCTGCCATTATGTGTGGCCGGTTACCTGATGGGCTCCATCTCCAGCGCCATTCTGGTGTGCCGACTGTTCGGCTACCCCGACCCTCGCACCGAGGGCTCCAACAACCCCGGTGCCACCAATGTGCTGCGTATTGGCGGCAAACCCGCCGCTGCCCTGACGTTGCTCGGCGATGTGTTGAAAGGGGTAATCCCGGTACTGATCGCCAACTATCTGAACATGGGGCCACTGGTGGCTGCCCTGGTCGGCACCTGCGCCTTTCTTGGCCACCTCTATCCGGTATTTTTCCATTTTCAGGGGGGCAAGGGGGTGGCCACCGCTTTTGGGCTGCTATTCGCCCTGCACTGGCCCAGCGGCTTGGTCGCAGGCGGCACCTGGCTGGCCGTCTTCGCCCTCAACCGGATCTCCTCCATCGCCTCACTCAGCGCCTTTGTGGTCGCTCCTGCCTGCATCTTCGCCTGGCTGAATCCGGCATTCTGGCCGATTCTGGTGATGTCGATCGTGATGATCCTGCGCCATCGCAGCAATCTGCAGAAAATCCTGCGCGGGGAAGAACTGGGGTTTAAAAAGAAAGATCAGTGACGAGTTTCGAGAAGCGAGTTTCGAAGATCAAATCCAAACTTCAGTCCATGCAGCCGGTTTTGCCTTTCGAAACTCGCTTCTCGCAACTCGAAACAGTTTCCCCCTCGCCCTGGCCCGGATTGCCTGCAGGCAGGCTCCAGCAGCGACGGTGCTCCGTCGTGGGTGCGGAGCCTTACAGGCCCGCCAGCTCCGTCAGCGGCCATCTTGGGCGCACCTTGATCGGAAGCTCGGCAGACTCCCCCGCCTGCAGACGCAGCGCCCCGGCAAAGGCAATCATGACGCCGTTATCGGTGCAGTATTGCGGCGCCGGGTAGAACAGCTCCACCCCGCGTTTTTTCATCTGCTCACCCAGCCGGGCACGCAGGGAACGGTTGGCGCTCACCCCGCCGGCCATCACCAACTGCTTGTAGCCCGTTTGCTCCATGGCGCGGCGACACTTGATGATCAGGGTGTCCACAGCGGCGTCCTCGAAGGCCAGGGCAATATCGGCCCGGTCTTGCTCGGCAAGGGCTTCCTTGCCGCCCAGATCGTTGATGGTATTCAGGGTAAAGGTTTTCAGGCCGGAAAAGCTCATGTCCAGCCCGGGCCGGTCGGTCATTGGGCGCGGAAAACGGAAGCGCCCAGGCGTGCCCTTTTCGGCCAGCGCAGCAATGCGCGGACCGCCGGGATAACCCAGCCCCATCATCTTGGCAGCCTTGTCGAAGGCTTCGCCCGCTGCATCATCCACGGATTCGCCCAGAATGGCGTAATCACCCAGGCTGCGGGCATCCAGCAGCAGAGTGTGACCACCGCTGACCAGCAAGGCCACAAACGGGAACTGCGGTGCGTGCTCTTCCAGCAAAGGGGCCAGCAAGTGTCCCTCCATGTGATGCACTTCCACCGCCGGCATTCCCCAACCAAACGCCAGGGAACGAGCCACCCCCGCCCCCACCAGCAAGGCTCCCGCCAGACCAGGGCCTGCCGTATAGGCAACCCCGTCCAGCTGTTCAGGGGAAGTGCCTGACGCCTCCAACACCTGGCTGACCAGCGGTAACACCCGCTGAACATGGTCCCGACTCGCCAATTCCGGCACCACGCCACCATATTTGGCGTGCATGTCCACCTGGCTGAACAAGGCCTGGCCCAGTAGCCCCTGCTCGGTGTCATAGATGGCGACACCGGTCTCATCACAGCTTGATTCGATACCCAATACCCGCATGATGGTGCTTCTCTCCGGCCCCTGGCCTGCCTGTGGAACGTGGGGCGCCATAATACCCCCCGACAGGCTGATTTGCATTTCCTGGCCACTTAGGTAAAATCGCGCCCTCGCTGCAAATGGGACACCTGAGCCCGCGGCGAACCCATAAACTCAAATTTCTAGGAAGGTGATTCTTCATGCCTCAGGTGAAGGTGAAAGAAGGCGAACCGTTTGATGTGGCCCTGCGCCGTTTCAAGCGTGGCTGTGAAAAAGCGGGCATCCTGTCTGAAGTGCGTCGTCGCGAACAGTACGAGAAGCCCACTCAAGAGCGTAAGCGCAAGCGTGCCGCAGCCGTCAAGCGTCACCTTAAAAAACTGCAGCGTGAGCAACTCGCTCGCAAGCGCCTTTACTAAGCACCGCTGAGTAGAGACGTCTGATGAGTGCGCTCAAAGAGCAGCTCACTGCAGCCATGAAAGACGCCATGCGTGCAAAAGATAAAGCACGTCTTGGCGTTTTTCGTATGGCGCTGGCAGCGATCAAGCAGATTGAAGTGGACGAACGCATCGAGCCCGATGACGAACGTGTACTGGCCCTGCTCGACAAGCTGATCAAACAGCGCAAGGACTCTGCGACCCAATACCGCGATGCCGACCGTGCCGACCTGGCCGAAGTCGAGGAAGCGGAAATCGCCGTGCTCCAGGAATTTCTCCCCGAACCACTGACCGATGCGGAAATCGACGCTCTGATCGACGATGCCGTTTCCAGTACTGGTGCTTCAGGCATGCAGGACATGGGCAAGGTCATGGGTATCCTCAAGCCGCAACTGCAAGGCCGTGCCGACATGGGCGCCGCCAGTGGCAAAGTCCGCGCCAAGCTGAACAGCTAACCCTCCCACGGCCCCGCTTCTATCCTGGGTTTTCGCTGTTAACTGTTCACTGTTAACTATTCACTGCCTTTCGGCTCCGCTTTCTGTTTAGATAACCGCCCTTCTGGCACAATCATTCCCATGGCGCGCATACCGGATAATTTCATACAGGACCTGTTGGCCCGCACCGATCTGGTGGAGCTGATTGATGCCCGTGTGCCGCTGAAAAAGACCGGCCGCAACTACAGCGCCTGCTGCCCTTTCCACCAGGAAAAGACCCCGTCCTTCACTGTCGCCCCGGACAAGCAGTTCTACTACTGCTTCGGCTGTGGCGCCAAAGGCAACGCGGTGGGCTTCCTGATGGAATACGAGCACATGAATTTCCCGGAGGCGGTCAAGCAACTGGCCAGCCGCGCCGGCATGGAAGTACCGGAAAGCCGCCCGGAAACGGCCGCCGACCGCCAGCGCAAGGATCGCCTGCAATCCCTGTACGATTTGCTCAGTCGTGCCGAGCATTTCTATGCTCAACAGCTGCGCCAGGCACCGGAAAAACAGAAGGCGGTGGGCTATCTGAAAAATCGGGGCCTCAGTGGCGAAATCGCCAAACGCTTCGCTCTTGGCTTTGCCCCTCCAGGCTTCGACAACCTGATCAACGGCCTGTCGCTCACCGAAGCCGGCCTGGAACAGGCACTCACCGCCGGCTTGCTGGTTCGCCGTGACGACACCGGGCGGGTCTACGACAAATTCCGCGATCGCATTATCTTCCCCATTCGCGATACCCGAGGCCGCACCATCGGTTTTGGTGGCCGAGTGCTGGGTGACGGCAAACCCAAATACCTGAACAGCCCGGAAACCCCGGTATTCCACAAGGGAGAGGAACTCTACGGATTGTGGGAGTGGCGTCAGAGCCGTGACCGCAGTGACCGCCTCTACGTAGTGGAAGGCTACATGGATGTGATCGCCCTGCATCAATACGGCGTACCCAACGTGGTCGCGACTCTCGGCACCGCCACCACCGAGGATCATGCCCGCAAGCTGTTCCGCCAGGTAGACGAAGTCATCCTCTGTTTTGATGGTGACAAAGCCGGGGTGCGAGCGGCCTGGCGCGCGCTGGAGTCCCTGCTGCCAGCCCTGGATGACGGCAAGCAGGTGCGATTCCTGTTTCTACCTGACGGCGAAGACCCGGACACCCTGGTTCGCACCCAGGGCCCGGAGGCCCTGCGCGCCATGACCGACAAGGCCGACGCACTGTCCACCTACCTGTTCCGCCATCTCTCGGAAGGCCTGGATCTGAACACCGTGGACGGCCGTGCCCGCCTGGCCCGGCTCGCACTCCCCTACCTGGACAAGCCGGCCGGACCGGTCTATCGCGCCCTGCTGACCGAAGAGCTGGCTCAACTGACGCGGCTCGACAAGGAGTCATTGATCCAGCTAAAACCGGTTAAACCGGCACCTGCGGCAACACCACAGCCAGCCCGCACCAACCAGCAGACGTCATATCCTGATCACGGTTTCGATAGCGGTGATATGCCTCCTCCCCCGGACTGGGATGACGCCCCGCTGCCCGACGATAATTATTATCCCGGTGACGACATTCCTGTCAGCCAGGACATGCCCTCACCCTCCCGACGGGAAAATGGCCGCCGCAAGGGTCCACTGACCATGGCGGAACGTCTGGTTCTGGTGTTACTGGACTATCCCTCACTGGCAGAAAACCTCCCCCTGCCCGATGGCGTGGAGCGGTTGCCGGTACCGCACATAGACCTGCTGATTCGTGTGGCAGGGGAGTGCAAAAAGCACCAGCACCCCGCCGCCCTGATGGGCGCACTCATGGCCCACGAACAAGGCGAAAGCTTCTCTCAGCTACTCAAGGCCAGCCTGAAGCCGCCTATGGCAGAAGCGATGGCAACCCGGCTGTGGCAGGATGCGCTTTCCCAACTGGAAGTCGCGCGCCTGGAAGCCGCCCTGATGGAAGTGGAGCAGGCCGGCATCCCCGACGTGGCCCACTGGCAGGCGCTGCACAAGGCCCTGGCCGAAGCCCGCCAACACGCCCGCAAGCCCTTCGACTAGCAAAACAGCGTAACTCATTGTTTTTCCAGTTGGCGGCCAACCATCCTCCCCTCACCGCCAACTGCCTCCACCCCTTGCAATTACTGGCCGAAAGCCCCATGTCCGAGTATAATCCGCCGTTTCCCCACGGCATCATCACGACGACGGGCTTTATTGCATGACGACTCAAAAGCAGCAGCAGCAATCCCAGCTGAAGCAGTTGATCGCACTTGGCAAGGAACAGGGCTACCTGACCTACGCCGAAGTTAACGACCACCTGCCGGAGTCCATTACCGACACCGACCAGGTTGAAGACATCATTCAGATGATCAACGACATGGGCATCACCGTGGTCGAGAAGGCCGCCGATGCCGATCAGTTGATGATCGACGAAAGCGCGGACAGCACCGACGAAGTCGCTGCCGAAGAAGCTGCCGCGGTACTCGCCTCAGTAGAAAGCGAGCCGGGCCGCACCACTGACCCTGTGCGCATGTACATGCGTGAAATGGGCACCGTGGAACTGCTGACCCGTGAAGGCGAAATCGAAATCGCCAAGCGTATCGAGGAAGGCACCCGTGAAGTGATGCATGCCCTGGCCTTCTGGCCCGGCGCCGTCGACATGCTGATCGACGAATACGCTCGCGTGGAAAACGAAGAGCGTAAACTCACCGACATCATCGCCGGTTACCTGGATCCCAATGACGATGGGGCTGCGGCCACCAACGCCAACAAGGAACCCACCTTCGCGGAAAAAGCCAAGAAGGAAGAAAAGGACGAAGACGAAGACGACGCTGACGACAAAGACAGCGACTCCGATGACGACTCCGATGAAGATGAAGGCGGCCTGGATCCAGTACTGGCAGCCGAGCGTTTCAACCACCTGAAAACGCTGCACGAAAAAGCCGAGCGCGCACTGAAGCGCAACGGTCGTGACCACGCCAGCACTGCCAAGGCACTGGAAGCTCTTGCCGAGCACTTCACCCTGTTCAAGCTGGTACCGCGCATCTATGACGAGATGCTGGTTGGCGCTCGCAATAACCTGGATCTGGTGCGCAAATTCGAGCGTCAGATTATGTCCTCTGCCATCCGTCGTGGCGGCATGGACCGCAAGGATTTCATCAAGCTGTTCCCCGGCAATGAAACCGACATGGGCTGGGTCGACAATCAACTGAAAACCAAGAAAGGCAAGGCGATTGCCGACAAACTGAGTGTTGTCAAAGAAGACATCCAGCGCGCCCAGCGCAAGATCTCTACCATCGAAGACATCATTGGTTTGCCGGTAGCCGACATCAAGGAAATCAACCGTCGCATTTCCATTGGTGAAGCCAAGGCTCGTCGTGCCAAGAAAGAAATGGTGGAAGCCAACCTGCGTCTGGTTATCTCCATCGCCAAGAAATACACCAACCGCGGCCTGCAGTTCCTCGACCTGATTCAGGAAGGCAACATCGGCCTGATGAAAGCCGTGGACAAGTTCGAATACCGTCGTGGTTACAAGTTCTCCACCTACGCGACATGGTGGATTCGTCAGGCCATTACCCGCTCCATTGCGGATCAGGCGCGCACCATCCGTATTCCGGTACACATGATCGAGACCATCAACAAGATCAACCGGGTACAGCGCCAGATGCTGCAGGAAATGGGCCGTGAGCCGACCCCGGAAGAACTGGGCGTGCGCCTGGAAATGCCGGAAGACAAAGTCCGCAAGGTACTGAAGATCGCCAAAGAGCCGATCTCCATGGAAACCCCCATCGGTGACGATGAAGATTCCAGCCTCGGCGACTTTATCGAAGACGGCAACATGGAATCCCCGGTGGACTCCGCTACCTCGCTGGGCCTGGAAGAAGCCACCCGCGAAGTCCTGGCCAACCTCACCGCCCGTGAAGCCAAGGTACTGCGCATGCGTTTCGGTATCGACATGAACACTGACCACACCCTAGAGGAAGTGGGCAAGCAGTTCGACGTGACCCGTGAGCGTATCCGTCAGATCGAAGCCAAGGCACTGCGCAAACTGCGTCACCCGAGCCGCAGCGAACACCTGCGCAGCTTCCTGGACGGCGACCTTTAAGGCTTGAAAAAAATTGCCGGCCCCCGAATAATCGGCGGCCGGCATTTTATTGCCACTCTGTTTTCTCCGGGCCTATAGCTCAGTTGGTTAGAGCAGTCGACTCATAATCGATTGGTCCCAGGTTCAAGTCCTGGTGGGCCCACCATTTTCTCTCATATTTTTCTTAGTGCGAAATGGAGCACAAGTTGCCTGCAATTGGTGACTTACCGCACGCCGCCTGCCAAAGTTACTGCACACCTTATTTCTGACAGGCACAGCCGCCCTATAGAAATGAAAGCGGCCCCATCTGAGCCGCTTACACTCCTCTGATCATCTCATCGGCTGGAAGTGCATCAGGTCATCAATACTGGGCGGCATCAAGTACTCAGGGATAAGAGGGACGGGTGAAAACAGCTCGGCCCATTCTTCCTCGCTGGGCGCAAATTCCATCACAATACGCGTCTGCAGCACATAGCCATCATTCCCATCGTCTTCACGCCTCTGCACGGTGATCTTCGCAGGCACACCCTGACGATAAGAGATCAGAGTGCGCCTGGAGGGAACCTCGGACTGACCACCCACTTCGTCAACCTGCTTTAATTTTCCATCGTTGTAGTAACCGTACTTCAGCAATACCCCCCCGAAGCTTCCTACTTCGGATAGCCTGCCGTTGTGATCATAGTGATAAGTCTCGTGATCTCGCTGCTCATCGTCTTCCGTGCCCCAAACCCCGTCGTCACCGTAGGAACTTCGCACCATCGCCGTCACTTGTTCTGACGCATTGAAGAAATAAGAATCGTAGTACCACCCCGATTCAGGGCCGGCATCGGCGGTGCCGGGATGGACGATCACGCGGTCGGCCAGGCGAGTGGCCGTGTTGGTATATAAGTCGGCAGACGTTGAGCCGTTGTAGCGTTGAGTGTCCTCTTCGACACTATCATCCAGATAGCGGTAGGACCGAGTTTGATAGGCGGAAGAGCACCATCTCAGAAGCTTGATTGAGACGGCGATGGGATGAGCATCCAAGCAGTATTCATCGAGCACCGCCGTCCAGGAACTATCGGCAGCGAGATCAATACTCAAGGGGCGCTGCTCGGCATCGAAGATGACAGTATTGGTCTGCGTGTGGTCGACAATGATAGGCAGATCCGGCTCATCCACCGTCTCGAGGTCGATATTCGTGGTGGTAAATTCCGTTAACGCCAATATCTCAGCAACAGTCGTGTCCAGCCCATCAAATTCGTAGTTGAGCACCTCCGTTGCAGTCCCACCAAAATGCTCAAGTTCGGCATTGATGAGGTAGCTGTAACTGAAGTCAAAGGCAGGAATGAACAGGCCGGTTACGTGACCGGACTCTTGCTGCAGCCGTCGGCCGCTACGCACCGGGCACTTCATCGGCCCGTTATACGAAAGACCTAAAACAGCCAGCCCGGTCGCTCCCGTAGGCGAGCCAGCCATGCCATGAAAAAACAGATCTGGATAGCGCAATAACGGGGTCGGCGCCGACATGTACTGACACTGAAGATAGGGATGCGAGGCATCATCCTCTGTATCCCAGACCATGTCTGGCCCGACAGAGTGCAGCTGGACGTTGATCGTGAGTTCGTCAGGGTAATGAAACTGCATACGCGCCACTTCCGCGCCGTCAGCGTCATAAAACCAGGCTTGGCTTGGCGCACTGCTCGTGGCTTGAGTCACGGCGCCGTCACTGGATGAAGAGGAGCCACCCCCGCAGCCGCTCGCCATCAGGGCGATCAGGCATACCAAGCTGTAGCGCAGTGTTGTTGTCATAATACTGTCCGAGAGTCGTCTAGCTGAATAGCAGCGTCCAGGATGGCCGCAAGAAGCGATATCACTTCAACGGCAGAACACCCTTATCAATACGGTGGCGTGCATCCCGATTTATTTCTTCCCCGGCCGCATACTAATCCAGTTGCCCGAAACTATCATGCCCCCCCAAAGGAATCTGGCCTCAGGGGCAAATCGCACGAGCAGGCTCCGCCTCATAAGGCAACAGAGGTTCCCGGCATCTGCCTGTCGAATACGCGAATCTGAACATCGCATCTCCACACCTGCGCCGCTATGATGATTCCAGGCTGGGCGGATCAACTGAAGGGAATCCGATACCGTGAACAAGAAATGGATCGGCCGGACACTGGGGACTCTGGCGCTGTGGTATAGCTTGGTGCCTGCTACAGTAGCCGCGGATGAACGAACGGGACTGGTGTTATCCGGGGGGGGAGCCAGAGGGTTGGCCCACATTGGCGTGCTCAAGGCGCTGGATGAACACGGCATCCACCCCACAGCGGTGGCAGGCACCAGCATGGGCTCCATCGTAGGCGGCCTTTACGCGACCGGTTATTCCGTTGAGCAGATCGAACAGATCGCCACAGAAATGAACTGGAAGGAAGCCTTTTCGGACAATTCCCCTCGATCCCATTCCCTGTTTGCCTACCGGCAGATGGATGCCGGCGCGCCGGTGGACTATCGCCTGCGCATCAACCGCAAGGGTATTGCCCTGCCCCGTGCCGCTCTGCAAGGACAACACCTGACCCTGATTCTGGACGAGATTTTTTCTCCCGCTCGAGACATTACCGACTTTGATCAGCTCGCAGTGCCCTATCGGGCCGTGGCAGCGGATCTGGTAACAGGGGAGCAAGTCGTACTTAAAAGCGGCCGGCTCAGTTCCGCCGTGAGAGCCAGCATGTCTATCCCGGGCCTGCTTGAACCTACCATTATTGATGACAAGCTGCTGGTGGATGGCGGCATTGCCAACAATGTCCCCATTGACGCCCTGAAGGATCAGCAACTGGATCGGCTTGTGGTGGTCGATGTGGGCAGCCCTCGCTGGGAGAAAGAGGACATCACCTCCATCGGGTTGGTGCTGGCACAATTAAGTGCGTTGCTGGTGCGCAACAACAGCGATCAAAGCCTGTCACGACTCCAAGAGCAGGACATCGTCATCAAACCGAATCTGGAGGGTATCTCCAGCAGTGATTTCAGTAAAGCAAAGCAAGCGATTGATGCCGGCTATGCTGCCGCCATACAGGTACTGGGGCCAGCGCCCGCACGGCAACAGCCCCTCTCTGACGAGCCACCCGCCAAGCTGATTGCACCGCTGGACACCAGTCCGGTGATTGATGAGATCGTCATAAGTAATGGCGGTGTGGTGAGCGACAAGGTCATTCGCGCCATGATCCGGCAACAGCCTGGCGAGCCTCTGGATCGAGCAACCATCCGTGACGACATCTCCCATATTTACGCACTGGATTATCACGACAGCATTCGCTATCAGCTAAAAAACGTGGGAGGCAAGAACCTGCTCTATATCGAGGCAGAGGAACGAGACACCAGCAATACCTTCGCCCAATTGGGACTGCAGTTCTCAGATGACATGAAAGGCAATGGTACCTTTGGCCTGTTTGGCTCGCTGCGCATTGCCGGGTTAAACAGCTATGGGGGCACCGCGGCCATACTCGCCAACCTTGGCTCTCGCCCCATGCTGGAAGCCCGCTTCTTTCAACCTGTCGATCACAAACTCATTTTCTTCGTGGAACCGGTTGCCGGGTATCGGGCCGACTCCATCGATCTTTATCTGAACAACGATATTGATGATCCCGCTTTTGCGACTTTCCGGAGGACCGAGGTCTATGGAGGAATCGACGCCGGTGCAGCACTGTTCAGGCAGAAGGGAGAACTACGATTTGGTGTACAGGCAACCGGCGGCGATGTAGAGACCCAAGTGGGGGTTCCATTCGACATCGAGAGCTATCAAGACCGCTACGCCTTCACCCGGCTAAGCTGGGACACCTACGATAATCTCGCCTTCCCTTCAAAGGGGATCAAGGCAGCTCTGGAATATCAGCACCATGACCCGGACTTTGGTGCCGATCTGGAGTACGACCGGCAGCTAACAGAGCTGGGATGGGCCACCACGCTGGCGGGCTTCTCAGTGGTAGCAGAGGCCTATGCCGCGATTTCCGATGAAGAGCCAGGCTCGGAAGCGATCGAGCCTCTGGGTGGCTTTCTGCGCTTGTCCGGTCTGCCGCCAGACAGTATCTGGGGGAACCATAGTGCGCTTGGCAGATTGGTGGTAACACGACCATTAAGGCACAACCTGATTCTCCCTTCCTCCGTGCAGGTCTATGCCGGAGCCTCCTATGAAACCGGTAACGTCTGGCTGGACCGTGATGATGTGGACACCAGCTCGCTACTGTCCGGCGGCAGCCTGTTTCTCGGCACACACACCCCGCTTGGCCCAGGCTATGTGTCTGTCGGTTATACCGAAGGTGATCATTACTCTTTCAATATTTATTTCGGCCATGTATTCCGCTAACGGGAGCCCTCATGCCTGCGCGCCTTAGCAAACGCAAAGCTGCCTTGTTTTTAGTGGCTGCTCTGTTGATCGGTTATATCCTCTGGTTCAGCACCCGGGTACCGCAGCAAGATGCCGACTGGAAACCGGCCTACCAGGTTCTTCCGGAAATTCGAATCAGTGGGGACAACCTTTACATCAATAACTTGCGAGACTTTCGTTACGATGCCCTTGGTGAAGTGGCAGAAACTCGCTACCGGGAGAGCACCTACAAACTTTCAACACTGAAGAACGTCTGGTTTGGCCTTGCCCACTTTGGCCCCGACGGTCTCGCCCACGCCTTTGCCTCATTTGAGTTTGCCGATGGGCAATTCCTGGCGGTTTCCATCGAGGCCCGCTTGCGCGAGGATCAAAGCCACTATGATCCTCTGGCTGGCGCCTTTCGTGGGTATACCAAATTTGTGGTGCTAGCCACCGAAGAGGATGTGGTCGGGGTACGCTCTTTTATTCGCAAGAACCCGGTATACCTCTACCGGCTCAACGGTTCCGCTTTGCAAGGACGCGCCCTGCTGCTTAACTTCCTGCGACGGGCTGACAATCTTGGCCACACCCCGGACTTCTACAACACCCTCACCGACAACTGCCTTACAGGCTTGCTAGCCGAGTCAGGACGCTACAATGACCTTCATCACTGGCTGGATTACCGCATCCTGTTGCCGGGCTTCTCAGATGAGGTGCTGTTCGAACATGGCCTGATCAATACCCGGGACGATCTTACCGCAACGCGTCTCGCCGCTCGTATCAGCGACAGCATCCCCCCGGATCAACCCGGGTTTTCCCGAACGATCCGCACCCGCAATGCAAAAGATAGCATCGCCCCCTGACACCCTGGATATTCACGCCACATGAAATAGCAGGGGAGGCAGGCGTTATGAATATCGCTATCACGATAAACAAAATGCTTCATCGCGGATTAGCGGGAATAAAGACTGGCCAGACGCCTGCCCCAAACACCCTTCCGCCCCGGAGAGATGCAGTGGGAGTGCTGGCAAATCCTGGCTTGGGATGCGCGAGGGTTACCGTGGGAGGCTGCTTGCAGGCGAAAGGGTTAGAAGCAAAACCCTTCGCGTGCAAGCACGCTCCCACAGCGTTGTTGCCCGCGATTAACCTTTTGCGTTCCAGCTATTTCCTCCCGTCAGTTCATATTCACGCAGACAGGCTTTCGCTGTCGCACTCGGAGAGCACAACAAACGCCCGCTCCCGCGGCGAGTGGACTTCAGCGTTTGGCGATCTGCTGCACCTGTGGGAGCGGCGGTTCCGCCGCGAAAGACCTTGCCAGGCGCTGCCGCGCATCCTCTCCCACAACACCCTCAAACCAATCGTTCACTGAACGGCAGGGAGTCTTTGCCAGCGGCACAGCCCGCACTTTCCGATACTTCCGATGGAGCCTCGCTGGCGGCGCGATAACCCACATCGTTAAAGACTGATTTACCACAGAGCACACAGGGTCCACAGAAAAAAACCTGTCTTTCCTCAGTGAACCCTGTGCCCTCTGTGGTGAAAATACTTTTGATCCTGGCCTCGGATCGCACCGCCAGCGACGCTAGGGCAAAGGGGGGGATTAGATCAGGATTTCCCGGAAATCCGCGATGAACCTTTTTTATGTCTCCAGACTCACGATCTGCAGACGCCAGATCGCCCTTCTGGCGAGCCGGGTTTCGCGTCAGACGTCCGACTTCAGACGTCTGGCCAGCCTGAATTCCCGCTAACCCGCGCTGAACCCAAAAAAAGCCCCGCATCGGGGGGATGCGGGGCTCAAAGGAGTGCAACCATGCACTTGAATCAGCTAGCGCTTTGTACTGGATATCGTTTCATCAGTTTTCTGACCATCATCTGGATATAACCATTGAACAGACCCGGCATGTGGCGCGCCACAAAACCTGTGGCCTTGCCCAGGAAGCTGGGGATGATCATCCACTTGCCAGCATCCAGCCCTGCAACAATCTGGTCACAGGCATCATCCGGATCCATACAGCCCGCCGTTTTCTTCAGCTCACGGGCGATCGGGTTACCATCCAGACGCTCCTTGTCCACCAGCGGGGTGTGCACCTCCGGCGGGCAGATACAGCTGAGATGGATGCCCAGCGGTTCATATTCATAACGCAAGGTAGTCGCCAGACCCACCACGCCAAACTTGGAAGCACCGTAAGCACTGTAACCATAGTTGCTGGTAAAGCCTGCAAGGGATGCTACCAACGCAAGGCGAGCGCCTTTTCCCAGATGCGGCATGACCGCCGAGGCGAAGTGAAGGCTGCCATTCAGGTTGATATCGATCACCTTGCGGAACTCGGCCGGCTTCATGTCGGCCAGGGTTTTGTTGATGGCAATACCGGCTGAGTTAACCGCCAGGTCCGGGCTGTCGAATTTCTGCACTGCAGCCGCCACCGCACGGCTGACTGCCGCATCATCAGTGATGTCCATCTCGAAGAACGTCCAATGGCTGCCGCCTTCATTGGCGGCCCGGGTCAGCTGGGCCTGGTTTGCATTGCTGACAACAAGATCCAGCACACTCACAGACATACCACGCTTCAGGTAACGGCAGGCCATGCCAAGGCCAAGGCCGCTGCCACCACCTGTAATCATTACGTGATTCATTATTCGCTCTCCAGTTCACCACAGGCTTTCAGCCACAGCTCTGACTGATGCATACCTTCTGAAAAATTCACCTTCGGCTGATAGCCCAGCAAACGCTTTGCCTTCTCGATGGAGAAGCCGCCCTTGCGGGAAAACATCAGCATGGTGTCCGGGGTCACTTCATCATTACGCTTGAGCATCTGATTGAGTTTCCAGACACCCCTGGTAAGAGCCAACGCGGCCTTCAATGGCAGGCTGTGGGGTGAACCTTCCCGCCCTGCCCAGCGCCAGTGATGGCTGAAAAATTCCTTGCAGGAAACCGCTTCTCCACCCCACAGGATAAAGACCTGGCCGCGTCCTTCTTCGAGACCCGCGGCAAGCATGATGCCGTCAAGAAGGTCGTCGATATAGACGGGAGTGAAGACACCCTGGCCATTGTCAGGAAGCACCAGCTGACCGGCACGGGCCATCTTCAGCGGCTCGATCAACCAGGCGCGGGAACCAGGCCCGTAGACATCGCCTGGGCGGATAACCGTAACGTCAATTTCGCCTGCAGCATGCGCTGCCAACGCAACGTGCTCACTGGCACCCTTCGCTACCCCGTAGAGGTAATCACTACCGATAGTGACCGGCCAGGTTTCGTCAGCGCCATCCGGGTAGTCATACCCCAGGGCGGCAATGGAAGAGAAATGCACAAAGCGTTTGGCACCGCCGGCAATGGCAACCTCGATTGCCTTGCGTGTGCCTTCAACGGTGACCTTCCGATAAGCCGGCCACTGGGCAGCCAGGCTCACGATGGCGGCAGTGTGGATGAACAAGTCACAGCCTTTGGCGTGGTCTGCCCAACCGGAAGGGTTGGTGATATCACCAGCGACGATATTGGCGTCAGGATCTGGCTGCAGATCCATGCCGCGCACGTCACAGCCCAGCGCCTTGTAACGCGCCATGATGGCACGGCCGATAAAACCGCCCGCACCAGTGATAAATACGGATTCGGGAGTCTCAGGGGTCTGCCCGCTGGCTCCTGTCGGCATTGTTGTTGTCATCTTCGCATCCCGCTACGTCAATATCGGGCTGCCAAACCCGGCAGCCCCCTCCATCAAAAGCGGATATCAGCCTTTGATGTTCTTGGCGTAGTCAGGCATGGAAGGTTTGATATAGGAGGCTGGCTCCAGACCATTTTCCTGAATGTACTGCTCGATCAGCAGGGTGATGGAGTTGGCATCCAGCATGCTGTGGTACTGGCCGTTCTCGTCGAAGTTCTCGTCGAAGTTCACGTTGGCGCCTTCCACCAGCATCAGCGTGTCGGTCACTTCAGTGTTGTCTTCCGGCACATTGAAGGTGTGGATGCTGCCGCCCGGCTCGAACAGGTAACAACCGGCAGTCTGCGGCTGATCCGGGTACTCGACGTAGTTCCACTTGCCGGACAGGGTCCACAGGTGAACGGTGCCGGTGTGGTAATGCATGGGTAGACGCACGCCAGGGTGGAACATCACGCGCAGTACCCAGATACCCCGGTTCACATCCACATACTGGGGCTGAACGTCCAGCCCCGGAACCATGATGTCCTTGTAGATGGGCATCTCGTTGTTGTTCAGTGTCAGCAGTTCATCGTGGTCTTTCACCAGCATCGGCAACATAGACATGGTAGCTCTCCCTTGAAAACATGTTGTTGGTATCAGGACAGCCATGTTGCGCCGGTCACGCGACCAGCACTTGATAAAGTGCGCCAATGATTTAGCATTCTGTGCCAGGTATACACTGAATATTCCCTGGAGGATCCCCACCGTATGCAGGACTTTGCAAGAGCCTCCGCGTTATACGGTTTTGACACACTCGCAGAAGAATACGGTCTGCCTTACAAGGCGCTTTTGAAAGAGGCTGGCCTGCCGGAAAACACTCTCGAGAATCTGCGAGGCTTGGTGTCATATCGCCGTTTTTTGGCTCTGCTGGAACTCAGCACAGAGCGCGCGGACGATCCACTGTTCGGCATGAAGCTGGGGTTGCGCCAAGGGGTCACCGTGTTCGGACCAATCCTGTATCTGCTCAACAATGCCCGAACCGTGGGCGAAGCACTCTCTGAACTACGCCAGTATTTCCATTTGCACATGGGCGCGGCGCATGTGGAAGTCGGCCCCTATGGGGACAAGATTCAAATCGCCTACCGGGTGCTGGACCCCACACAAACCGGCATCAACTATGGTGCAGAGCTGGCACTTGGTGTGGGCAGGAAACTGCTGAAAACCTTGATGGGACAGAACTGGAATCCTCATCCCATGTTGCTAGAGCACGGCCCGCAAGCCCCACTGCAGGCATATAGGGCTTTGCTTGGCATCACACCCCAGTTCAACAGCGACACCACTGCCATCCTGCTTGATCCCGAGGAGCTGGAGTATCCGCTCAGTGAAGCCGACGCGACCTTGCATCAGGTGATCCGCGAACATCTGGATACCCTGCAACGACTCACCGATCTGGAGTTGCCGGGCTATGTCAGCAACCTGCTTCGCGATCTGTTACCCCAAGGGCGCGTCACCGTCACTCAAGTCGCCGACTGTATGGCCATGAGTCGCCGTACACTGCAGCGACGACTCAATGAGTCAGGCACCTCGTTCCAGAAAGTGCTGGATGACACCCGTCAAAACATGGCGCTCCGTTATCTGCGCGACTCGCAACTTCAGGTCACCCAGCTATCCGACCTGCTGGGTTATGCTGACTTGAGCGCGTTTTCACGAGCCTTTTCCCGCTGGTTCGGGGTGCCGCCTTCTCGCTGGAGCCAGCTCCCTGCCGTGGAAGAAACACCTCCCCCACAATAAAAGGAGATCAAACGATGGATGGACACAAGGCACAACTGCACTCCTGGCAAGAGATTATCGAAACGCTGCACAAGCAAGGGAAACACGAAGAAGCGAACGCCTTAGAAAGGGCGCTCAAGGAAGGGAGGAAAATTCACGCTATCCAGCTAATCAAAGCCAGTGGTCTGACTCTGGAAAAGGGCTGACCGATGTCAGCCCCAACCGCGCTTAATCGGCGGCCTGTTTTTTATCTCGCAGCCGGGCAATCACGCTGACTCCAGCCAGCACCGCGGCCCCTGCAATAACGCCACCGATCAGATTCACCAACAAGGGCACCGCAAAGGCCAAAGCCCCGCTCATCTCCTGCAGATGATGCACCCAGTCATGCGAACCGGGAACGCCATGTACCAGAATGCCTCCGCCGACCAGGAACATGGCCAGCGTCCCGACAACCGACAACGACTTCATCAACCAGGGGGCCACGGCCAGAATGCCTTTACCCAAGGCAATTCTCAGACTTGAGCCGGAAGCCTGTTGATCGGTCTTTGCCAGATACAGGCCCGCGTCATCCAGCTTGACGATAGCAGCGACCAGGCCATACACCCCGATGGTCATCAGCACGGCAATCGCACAGATAGCAGCAACCTGAACACCAAAGGTGGCGGACTGCACTGCGCCAAGAGAGATCACGATGATCTCAGCAGAGAGGATAAAATCCGTACGGATCGCCCCTTTGATTTTACTCTTCTCGAACGCCACCAGATCCACCGACGCATCCGCTACCGCCTTCAGTTTTTCGGCGTGTTCGCCCTCATCGTTGCCATGGAAGAATTTATGGGCGAGTTTTTCACAGCCCTCGTAACACAGAAAAGCGCCGCCCAGCATCAACAGGGGGGTGATCAGCCAGGGTAGAAACGCACTGATCAGCAAGGCCGCCGGAACCAGTATCAGCTTGTTGACAGCCGACCCTTTGGCGACAGCCCAAACGACAGGCAACTCCCGATCCGCCTTCACCCCGGATACCTGCTCGGCATTCAGAGCCAGATCATCCCCCAGCACCCCTGCGGTCTTTTTGGCTGCCACCTTGGTCATGACAGACACATCGTCCAGCAGGGTTGCAATATCATCAATCAACGCCAGCAAGCTGGTTCCAGCCATCCTTGTGTTCCTCTTCCCCATCAGTCAGGACAGGCAGTGTACCTGCCCTTTTCGCCAACTGCACCGAACGGGGCAAGAGCAGACATCCTTTGCTATAGTCGGCTCATGCATTCGCCGAAAGATATCCAGTCCATGCCTGTGACCCCCGAGACTCGTCCGCCATCCCTGACCAGGCTGCACCGTGAGGATCTCTCCCCCGGACTGATCAGAGTCAGCTGCCAGTACCAGCATGAATCACTCAGCGATGAGCACTTTCAACTGGCGGGCATTCCCTTACCCGCGTCCCTGCAAACGGCCATTAGCAAGCGCAAAGCCGAATATCTGGCTGGCCGCTGGTGCGCCCGGGAAGGACTTCGTCACCTTGGCAAGGAAGGATTCCCCAAACTCACTCCAGACCGCTCACCGGCATGGCCCGCCGGCAGCCTTGGCAGCATTACCCATAGCCATGGCGTTGCTGAAGTCATGGTTGCCGATGCCAGGCACTGGCTCACCGTGGGACTGGATACGGAACAATGGGTGAGCACGGAACGTGCAAGCCGGCTGGAAAGGGAGCTACTGACGGAAAATGAACTGGCCACACTGTCGGGCATGTCTCCGCTGCAGCGGGCAAACCGGCTCACCCTGATATTTTCCGCAAAGGAGAGCCTCTTCAAAGCGCTATTTCCGATCACCGGAAAGCGCTTTTATTTCCACGACGCCGAGCGCCGTCACCCGAACCACTTGACCCTGCTGCGCACCCTGTCTCCAGAATGGCCCAAAGGCTCACAAATCCCCTTTCGCTGGCGAGAGCGACAACATAACGTGCTGAGCTGGATTGCACTTCCCCGTCAGCAAGACTCTTAGGGAGCAAAGACGCGCTACTTGGCGCTCACCGCGCCACCATCCAGCGATCGCAGATTGGCATCCACTGTGGGCCGGTAACGGGTGGAAATGGCCACCGCCTCATCAAAGAAGGTGCGAGCCTTTTCAGTATCCCCATTCAACTTGGCGATATAGCCTGCATTATTCAGCGCCTCCACCCTGTCCATGGTCTTGCGCCAGGTGCGCATGGCGTCGTTGTAATGCCCTTGGCGAGCCTGAGCGATAGCCAGGTTATGATTCAAACGTGACTCATTCGGGAAGCGCAATGTGCCACGTTCAAGCAACTGTTCCGCCTCTCGATATTCACCCGCCATGATCAATGAATAGCCAGCGTTATTGATCACCATTGGCCGCTCTCCCCCCGCCTGAAGCGCCTCACCATACCAACGTGCTGCCGCAGCAAAATCTCCTGTCATGTCTGCGGCAACTCCCAATCCGTTAAGGGTTCGCCAACGCCCCGGCTCAGCTTGATTGACCTTAAGAAGCTGACTGCTCGCCACTTCCGCGTCACCAAGAGCGAGACGAGCGAGCCCACGACCTTCAAGAGCCCCCACGTCTTCCGGAGCCTCTTCCAGGATCAGGTTAAAAGCCCGCAATGCCTCTTGATTACGCCCCTGATCCAGCATCATTTGAGCGATAGCCAACTTGGATCGCAGCGCCCACTCATCATCACGCTCGGTAAGTGGCGCATAGCCGCCAAGGGCCTCACCATACTTCCCCTGAGCCCGATTCTGTTCCGCCTGTTGGAACTGCTCTTCCACGCTCAACGGAGGCTCAGTGACGCCATCCTCCACCGAAGGGTTGCCGGCACAGGCCGATAGCAGAAGCACCACCCATATCAACGCCAGTTGTTTCATGATCGCCCCCATTTCCTTCATTACATTCTTCCAATAAACCCCGTGTAGATTTGAATCACTGCCGGCCCGAGGATCACCAGAAACAGTGCAGGGAAAATAAACATGAGAATGGGAAAAGCCATTTTGACAGGCAACTTGGCAGCTTTTTCCCTGGCATTCTGAATGCGGATATCGCGCATATCGTCAGCGTGAGCACGTAATGCATCCGCGATACTGGTGCCAAAATGTTCCGCCTGCACCAGAATCGACACCAGTGATTTCATTTCCTCAAGCGCAGTCCTGTCCGCAAGCCCCTTCAGAGCATCGATACGACTTTTACCTGCGCGAATTTCCAGATTCACCAGCATCAGTTCATCACTCATTGCAGGTGACGCGAATTTAAATTCTTCACCAACCTTCTTGATCGCCGCATCCAGACTCAGGCCGGCTTCCACACAAACCACCAGCAGATCCATGACATCGGGAAATACCTCAGAGAGGTGAAGCTGCCGTTCTTCCTCTTTGTGCCGCAATACCATGTTAGGGATAAAGAAGCCCAGCAGAGCTGAACCGACGATAGCGGCAATCGCCCAGTGGCGCTGGGTAAACAGGTGAGGGTTGATCACCATGGCCGCGATGCAAAGCGTAGGAAAAACGAATGCCAACACCACTTTCATGGCAAAGAAAATGGTAAGCGTCTGGCTACTGCGGAAACCAGCTCTCACCAGGCGAATCCGCATGCGCGATTGCTTCCATTGGTCATCAGGCAAGGCGAGCTTGGCCACCGGCTTAAGCCACTTGACGGAAAACTCACCGTCCGCCTCCGGCTTTTTCGAGGACCGATCGACTGTTCCCCCAAGTTCCTGAATATGGCGCAAACGACGTTCGACGGCGGCATCACCACCGAACAGCCAGTTACCAAGTGCCACCGCAATCAGCACGACAAACAGGAAAATCGATCCCATCATCAAGGTGGATAAACTGATTCCTTCCAGCATGTCCGCTCTCCCTAAACCCTGAAGTTAATCATCTTCTGGATGACAAAATAGCCCGTCAGCATGAAGAGCATCTGCGCACCGATAATGAAATAACCCAGTTTGTGGGTGAAAAGAATATCCAGATAACCGGGGTTCAAAACGGCAATCGCGCCGGCCACAAAGAAAGGTAATGCCATTAAAACGTTGGCAGAAAACTTCATCTCAGCTGCCAGAACACGAATTTCCCGAAACGTTCTGGCACGCGCACGCATGACCGCAGACAGACGATTAAGCACTTCTGCCAGGTTACCCCCGGTGGTTCGCTGAATTACCACCGCTGTCACGAAGTAGCGCATTTCCTCACTGCCAGAGCGATCAGCCAGATGCCGCAGCGCGTCCTCAAGATCCATCCCATAGTTAAGCTCATCAAAGGTAACGGCGAACTCTGGTGCAATCGGCTCACCCATTTCTTTGGATGCCAGCTTGATCGCGGCAGAAAAGGGGTTACCGGCTCGCATACTTCTTGCCAGAAAATCCAGCGCATCCGGCAGCTGATCAGTGATCGCATTGGCGCGCTCCTTCGTTTTGCCCTTCACATAGGCAAAAGGAAGAAACAGCCCCAGAATCAGGGCAATCGGCAGAGCGACAAGCCAGAGTGCGCCCAGGATCAACAGCAGAATGAAGAAGATCGTGACCAGCATCATCTGCACAAGAATATAGCGGGAGACAGAGAGATCCACCCCTGACTGGACCAGGGCCCTGTCAAGAGAGTGAGAACGAGGGAAGGCCATCAACATCCGGTTAATGATCGGGATGCCACTGAACTCCCGCTGTCTGAGCAAGGAAAGTGCCTCTTCATTGCTCAAGCCCGCTGCAGAAAGTGACTGTAAGCGCTTTCCCACCGCCGACGTTCGTTCCACATTCATCGCACGGTACATCATGTAAAGGCCTTCAATAAGCCCCACCACCGCGAGAAAGGAAATCACGGAAATGACAATGGTATTGGCTGTAAATACCATGAGAGTCTCCTTACTCGTAAACCCGATCCGGATCGAAAATGGATTCGTCCAGCTCGATCCCCCTTTCCTTGATCCGTTGCATCATGGCAGGACGAATCCCTGTCGCGATGAAGGTACCCTTGACGCGCCCCTTGTCGTCCACACCTTGACGCTTGAACTGGAAAATATCCTGCATGTTGACCACGTTCTGCTCCATGCCGGTGATTTCGGATATGCTCATCACCGCACGGCGGCCATCAGGCAGGCGTTCTGTCTGAACGATCAAATCCAGCGCCGCGGCAATCTGCTGGCGAATCACGTTGGGAGAAATGGAGATCCCGGCCATACCGATCATGTGTTCAAGCCGGGAAATCGCATCTCGGGGAGAGTTGGCATGAATGGTACCCAGCGAGCCGTCATGGCCGGTATTCATGGCCTGGAGCATGTCCAGTGCTTCCTCGCCCCGCACCTCACCGAGCACGATACGGTCAGGGCGCATACGCAACGCGTTCTTCACCAGATCCCTTGCCAGCACAGCGCCCTTACCCTCAATATTCGGCGGGCGAGTTTCCAGTCTTCCGACATGGGGCTGTTGCAACTGCAGTTCTGCCGAGTCTTCGATGGTCAGAATACGCTCCGTATGCGGGATAAAGCTGGATACCACATTCAGCAAGGTGGTTTTACCGGAACCGGTACCGCCCGAGATAAGAATATTGGTTCGCGCCTTTACTGCGGCTTCCAGAAACTGGGCAATAGGAGGCGTCAGCGAGCGGTAGCTCATCAAGTCACGAACCGTGAGCGGATCCACCGCAAATTTGCGAATCGACAGTAAAGGCCCATCTACTGCCAGAGGAGGAATAATGGCGTTCACCCGTGACCCATCAGCCAGACGGGCATCCACCATTGGGCTGGATTCATCCACACGCCGCCCGACAGCACCCGCTATCTTCTGAATAATTCTCAGCAAGTGATCGTCATTCTGGAAATTGATCGGCACTTTTTCCAGCATGCCATGGCGCTCCACATAACAGGTCTTGTATGTGTTCACCAGAATGTCGCAGATGGAAGGATCATTGAGCAGAGGCTCAAGCGGCCCCATGCCAAGGATTTCATTTTCCACATTCTCAATCACGCTACTCTGTTCACTTTGATTCAGAACAAAGTCATTTTCCGCAATCAAATCGCGCAAGGTGGCTCGTATCTGTGCCCGAACCAGTTTCTCTTCCATTCGCTCCATGACCCGTAGATCGAGTCGCTCCATGAGCAGGGAATGAACTTTCTTCTGCACCTTGGTGAGATCAATTGTTTCTGCCTGCATCCCTTCCGTTAACATAACTGAACTCCTTTTCTATCAGCGCCCCATAAAACGCCCAAAGAGGCCACTTTGCTGATGAACCTCTTCACCGGTAATTTCTGCAAGGATCGATTGGGACAACTGCTCAATATCCCTGGCAATACGGCTGTTCTTGGACTGCTTGCTAAGCGGGACCCCATGATCATGGGCGCTGATGGCAGTATCATAATCGTTGGAAATCCTGACCATCTTCTTGATCTTCAGGGTTTCCTCAATCTGTTTGTCCGTCACTGCTGAGTGCTTGGAACGATAGCGGTTATCGACCACGGTGATCTTTTCTGAGGCGATGCCTGCAGAGGGGAAGTAGTTAGTCAGCAGCTTGGCATCACGAATCACCGCCAGACTACGCTGAATAATCATGTAAATCGCATCACTGGCGCGGAGCACTTCCTCACTCCACTCATTAATGGCTCGGGGAAGATCGAGAATGACAACATCAAAGGTACTGCGTGCCACCTCCAAAAGTCGCCCCACATCCTGAGCCGTCACCCGATCCAGACGGGTAATCTTGTGCGGTGCCGGCAGGGCATATAAACCTGACTCATGGCGATTCATCATTGTCAGCAACATGGTGCTATCAAGACGTCCAGCCTGCCCCATGGCCTCCATGACCGTCGTCTGCCAGTTAGACTCGAGATACAGGGAAACGGATCCGAACTGGATATCCAGGTCGATCAAGGCCACTTTCAATTCATCATCTGCCGTGGCCAGATCGTAGGCCATATTCACCGCCACAGTGGTGGCACCACTACCCGACTTGCTGTTCAGTATGGAAATGATTTTTCCCTTCTTTTCTCCTGGCTCGTCCGTCGCCATTTTTTTCAGTTCAGCAAAATCTTTTTCCATTTCACTGACATCAGGCGGAATAGTAAAAACGTCGTGCGCCCCTGCTCGCATGAACTGCCGAATCACTGGCGCACTGGGTTCATGGTGCGCGCAATACATGGGCACCTTCAGGGCAGAGAACAAGGCCTGAAATTGCTCAATGTCACCATCCGCATCATCCCCATGCTCGCTGATCACAGCGCCACACCCTGCAGCCTTGAGCTTTTCTGCCACCTCAGCAGCAGAACTGAATGGCACCGCCACAAACCCCATTTTCATGCCTGTTATGGCCTGACCAAACTGAGCCTTGGTCATTTCATTCTTGAAAACCAGGCCAACAACAAAATCTGCTTTCATAGTTCCCACCTCAATACCTTCATTCAAGGCCCCACATAGGTATGCATATCTTCAGACGTCCGAGTTGACGCAAATGACGGCAAGGTCAATGTGGAATCCAGCCCCATCAACCCCGGGAGCATCAAGGAATGCTCCTGCCCCTCAATGGAAATGGTCACCTGCATGACAGGATTTGGATTATCTGAAAAGCCGGTAAATGAACATTCGTAGACCACCCTTACGTTATCCCCATCCAGCACTGGATAAAGCGACTGCATTCTGGTGATCATTGCGCTGCAGTCTTCGTCTGCACAACTCGCAGTTACCGGAGTCACTTCTGCGCCAGGCGCATGGGTAGAGCAATCCATCCCGGAAAGGTCTGTAACCGAGTCATTCACAATGGCATAGCGCACTCCGGCACGGGTTGCCTCTACCGCGCGGGTAAAGGAAAAAATCACCAGAGCGAATTCAAAAATCCCAAACACCAGAATAAGAAACAGCGGCAAGGTAATCGCCATTTCCACCATGGTGGCACCACCTTGCTTACGCCGACGCAGGAGCTTACTCACCATGGTATCGCTCCTCACTGGTTGCCGTGAGATTCAGCGGCCCCAGATTCAGCAGCGGCACAACACTGTCACCAAAAATCGAAACAAAGGCGACGGTTGCCTGCCCCTGGATAACACAGCCGATATCATCGTTGCTATTGGCTGGATCCAGAGAAAAGGTCACATCAGCGGCGACCAGACCGGGTAATAGCGCATCAGCCGCGCCGCTCTCCTTTCCTGTCGCCACCAGATTGGCGGCATAGCCTGTTGCTGTTCCCCATGCCGCGGTTTGAGAACAATCGTCCAGGTCCAGCAAGCCGTTATAGCGCGCCAGAAACCGCACCCCGGACGCCACCGATTTACTCAACGAGTTTTGCTGATAAATGGCTCTACCCAGTTCGGTGATACCGAATACCAGCACGATAAGCACAGGCAATATCAGGGCAAACTCGACCATCGCCGCCCCGCGTTGCCGCACCGACCTGCTATTCGTAAAGCTGGATCTGTACATGGTTATCACCACCTTTACCAAATACCCAGCCCAGATATTCCGCATGGAACTCCAGGCCGCCACCGCCAGGATCCTTTGAGGCATCCAACAGGAACATCTGCGCGTAGCCATCTCTCGGGAAAACCGTGACTTCCCGAGAACCTCGTACTCCCAAGGCATCACAACTGAGCACGGCAATACTCATCAAACGTCTGTCTACGTCACCGGGGGCATTGGCATCACCATCATCCGGCGCTTCACCCGGAGAAATCACCATGTCAGGAGACAGCAGGTCGTTATCCAGCTCGTACTGGTAGACCTCCCAACGAGTTGGTCGCCCGGCACTGTTATCCCAGGAACCACTTTCCGAGCCGGCCGAGTGGTAGGAGAGCCAATAACCGGTATCCCCACTGCCATCTTCGTCTGCATACCATTCCCAATCCGTATCGAAGAATCGGTTGCCACCTACGTCCGCAATCAGGGAGCCATTCCCCCAACTACTGGCCTCATCGTCGTACCAGTAGTCATAAAGATTCGGAGCAGGAGGATAATCCCCCGGCGTCATGGCATTCGGACCACCGCCCGGAGGGTAATCATTGAAACGAACATTAATCCCCGCTCGAGTCTTCTGGGCGGCCTGACCGGGATTGGTTTCAACAACGTTGTCAGTGCAACCATCCAGATCCGGGTCGGCCAGAAAACGCATCAGTTCATCCGCGCCATTGCCAGTCTCCGGGCTGAGGAAACCAAAATTCCCTGGCGACCAGGCACCGTTACCACCTTGAGAACGCAAGGTAATTGCCCCGCCAACGGGCATTTCATCCCGGAAGAACGACCCGGAACCTTCCCAGGGATCGCAGATGGCCATGGGAGGAAAGGTACAGGTGAAATAATTGCGCCCGGCCAGTGCGGTCACTACCGCTGACACAGAGGTATCAACCTCGATACCAAGCACCGTAAGCACTGGCAGGAAGATAAGATCGGCGGTGAAGTAGTCGGTGTCGTCGGCCAGCAATGCCGGGTCCAGCGTGACGCGTACATAATGGGAAACCGCATCACTCACTGCCACCAGCTTGCCATCCGCTGTCGTTGGCGTTGAGGTATCGCAGAAGCGTTCCCGCACTGCCTGCGCCGAACCATCCGGGTCACTGGCACTGCCAATCAGGCAGAAAAATTCGAACGCACCGTCCGGCAACCCGGTATTGTCCAAAAGTTCCTGTTCTCTGGAAAACCGTGCCCGATGACTCAACAGGGTGCGTGCTGCGGTTCTCGCCCTGGCCCTGGCATCAGGATTGGTATCCAGCTCAGCTGCCGCAGCCAATGCGGCGGCGTCTACTGCGTTCTGCATTTCCGTACGCATCACCAGTAATCGCCCCACATCAATGGCCAGCGCAGCAATGCCGATCAGCACCACTATCAGCAGTGCCATCATCACCATGTAAGCGCCGCGCTCGTTCCTTTTCATGCCATCACCTCAGTTGTCCATCACTGACAGGCCGCATTGCTTAATCGCTACCTACGTCCTCAACCACTCGCCCTTCTTCAACAGTGCCATCGTCTTGAAGATAGCGGGTATAACCGGCGTCCAGCTTGGCGCCATGCCCAGTAACGATCGGTCTGTCTATGTTGCCGGCTTCGGGGTTAATGGTTTGCACTTCCGAGTTGTTGGCTACGCTGTAGCCGTAATCACCCCGAAAGTGCTGACGAACACAGCCCGTCAAGACCAATGCCAATAACACTACAATCCACTTATTCATTGCTCGCTACCTCCCTCAGCTGGTGACCAAAGCCGCCGTGCAGCCCACCGTGCTCAGCAGAAGATGGACTATCTTCAACCTTCTCCTGCTCGTCTTCTTCCTCATCCTTGTTGCGGTTGGTTGTAGGGTGGTGCTCCAGGAAACCCAACAGGTATTGATCAATGCTGTTCGGCGGGATGAAGACATCCGTTGGCAGGGCGTATTGGTCTGGACGGCGTGGCGTCACCAGCTTCGGTGTGACGATGACCACCAGCTCCGTCTCATTACGCTTGTACTCGCTGGAACGGAACAAGGCACCGAGAATCGGGATGCTGCCGAGGCCGGGCACCTGATTGATCGCGTTATTCACATCATCCTGAATCAGGCCGGCAATCGCGAAAGCCTGCCCATCGGCCATCTCTACTGTGGTGCCAGTACGGCGAGTGACAAACCCCGGAATGTTGAAACCGGAAGCCTGAAAGCCATTACCGGAATCAATCGCAGAGACTTCAGCATTAAGCTTGATGTTGATGTTGTTGTCGGAAAGCACCGTAGGAACAAACTTGAGCCCGACACCGAATTCTTTGTACTCCACGGTAATCGTGGCATTGCCGTTGTCATCCGAATCCTGTGCTACAGGAATGGCGACTTCACCACCTGCCAGGAAACTGGCTTCCTGGCCTGACTGGGCGGTGAGGTTAGGCTTGGCCAGCACTTTCACCAGGCCATCTCTCTCCAGCGCCTGCAAGGTGACTTCGGCATAGTTGAAGCCAAAGATACCCGGCGAAGTATCGGTAAAGATGGAGCCCAGGAAGGGTACGTTATTAGGGGCAATGCCCGTCCCGACAATCAGGTTCTGGCCACTTCCCATTTCGTTAAAGCCGGTTAGCCCGACGCCCAGCTCACGGAGAGAGGAGCGTTTGATTTCGGCGATCCGGACTTCCAGCATCACCTGGGTTCCTCCACCCACCTGCATCAAGTTAACCACCTTGTCTGCAGGGGCAAAGCTTTGCGCCACCGACAAGGCCTGCTGCATGGCCATCGGGCTGGAGGCCTTGCCGGAAAGAATGATCTGATCGTTTGCGCCCCTGAGCTGAATACCCTCTTCCTCCGGCATCATCTCGTAGATCCTGCGCTTCATCTGATCCACGTCATAACCCACGATGACATCCATCAGCGCCACCAGATTTCTGTTCTTGTCCCGGAATGCCAGGTTGGTATGCCCGGGTTTCAGACCAAGAATCAACACGTGGCGCGAAGACAACAACTTGATGTCTGCAATGGCCGGATTCCCGATCACCACCTGATCCAGCGGAGAGGGAGAGTAGATCATCTGTGACTTTCCCAGTGACAGCGTCAGCTCTTCCTTCTGCAAGCCATCACTGAACTGGAGTTCATAACGTTCTTCAGCCAGCGCGGGCTGCGCGACCAGTGCCATCAACATCAACGTGATCAGGCACAAGCCATAGGCTGGGTATCTATCGCCTAAGCTCAACAACTTGCTCATTATCCCTTCCTCCGTGAAAACGCTATATCAGGTCCATGCATCCCTACTGCTGAACCTCTCCTTCCTTGACTGTCTGATTTTCCACCTTAAGCCCCCTGATCACTTCCACCTGGGGGCGGGCTGGCGTGGCCCGGCGAACCCGGCGCACCACCTTGGTTGCCTTGACCGGCTCTTCATCCATCAAGTCTTTATAGGTCACCGTGTCGGTTTCCAGAATTGAGGCATCGAATTCATTACGCAGCATCAGGCTCAGCTCACCAGTCTGGGCAGCGAGCACCACCCTCTGGCCGTCATAAGGTGTCACCAAGAGGGTCACCGCATTAACGATTTCAGGCTCGGTTTCCGTTTCGCTGGCGCGCTGATCAATCCCCAGCACCTTGGCATTTTGCAAAAGCACCTGGGTATAGGGTTTCTTGTCCCGGCTATTCAGAGAGGACGTATTCAATACATCCACGTAATCACCCGGCATGACAAAGCCTGCCACCCCCCTCACCTCATTTACCGCGAGAGTGATAGCACGTTTATCCTCGGGAATTTTCGCAGGCAGGCCTCCACGGGCTCCGTAGGGGGAAAGCTTGTATTTCAGGATGGGCTCACCTTTTTTTGCCTGGGTCAGAATCAGAGGCGGCTCGTCGGTGAGCAGGGACTTTTTGGTACGGAAAGCGCCTTCCGGCACACTGGATTCCGGCCAGCTGACGACCTCCAGGAGGACATCATCAAGACGGGTGCCACTGGCAAGATCCGTGGCGGCGACAACGACAGGCACTGTCGCAATGGCTTTTACATCCCGCTGCGTCGTCATTTCACGCTGAAGATACTGGTTCACCAGATAAACCGTGACACCGCCCAGCACGATGGCAATCAACAGAATGAGTAGTGGTCGTAGTTGCATTCGGAATCTCCTTTTCCGCTAAGCACCTCTGTTCCCTTCCCGGGGTTATGGCGGCAGAGGCGACAAACCCATCAGAGTCGTTATTCCTCCCGCTGCAATGGCTACTGCATAAGGAAGTCCCCGCTTTGTTTCGATTTGCATTTCTGTCTGCGTTTCTATCTGCTCCGCCGCTATCTCCATTGCCACGGAGCTATCAACCTCAGCACTTGTTAACCTTGCTCGCCTGCGCCTGGCTGCATTGTGCAGATACCGAACCACAGGCCAGATGACGCCGGCCAATACCAGGCCCGCCAACGCCACATTAATCAGCAATATTCCTGCTTGATGGAAAGGAAAGAGGATTCCCAGCACCCCCAGGAGTTTTACGTCTCCTGCCCCCATCCATCCGGTCAGCCAGAACACCAACCCGACCGAGAACACGATCAAAGCCGCCAGCAAGTGAGCCTTGATAATGTCGAAGGAAAAACCATTACTCAAAACAACCAGGGCGGGAAAAACCAATAAAGACAAGATAATCAGACGATTGGGAATGCGGCGCTCTTTCACATCAAAGTAGACCGCACTCACAAGTACTATCAGGGAACCCGCCCAAACCCATAACATGGAATCCTCCCTGTCGCCTTCCCGGAATACTCCGAGAAGACGACAAGCAGTTCATTGATCAGCCACCGCCACCAGCTGCCGGCGCTTCAGGCGCATTGTCTTGCAGCGTAGTGCCGACAGTCTCAAACGCGGTATTGGTTTCTTCCCCAATCACCACAACCGCAGCAATGGCCACCACTGCAATCAACGCAACCATGATGGCGTATTCCACCATGGTGGCCCCCTCTTCTTCTCTCAGGAAACGAGTAATCAAGCTCTTCATGATCTGTCCTCCAGACACTGTTTTCTCCATGATGACCGCACTGTAAAAATGTCGGTCTTTGCAAACCGTATCACACAAACAATGCGAACAAACCCATCATCACCTGAAGGAATTTTGTTAGAAACAACTTTGATGTTTCGGAAATTATTTTTTCTGTAACACGCTAATTATCTTTTCGGCTATTAACCAAAATGACTAATTTTGTTTTCTATAAAAAACAACATGTTGCGCATACACCAAATAAGGTATCCACAACCAGGTCAGCATCAACCCACTGATAAAAAAGGTTTTTTTAAACCTGTAACAAACCCGACCAGTTCCCCGGTATTTTGGTATCTATCCAACATGAAACTCGATAAGAATTTAGTTCAAAAATTTTTTATATATAAAAAAAATCTTAAAACCTCACCCTCCTAACAAATAAAATGCCCATCAAAAGCCACGGACACTTTCAGAACCCGGCAAGAAAAATCATTATTAAAAATGAACGGCATTCTATTTTATCTTTTAATAAAAAGAGCAGGATCCGGAGGCGGTTAAAATGAATCGAATTCAATCCTTAAAATCGATTCTCTGGTTAGCAATATAGAAAATGAATGCGCATGCCCCTCAAGCAGCCTTACTCGCCGGCATTGTCTAACAACCACTTATCCTTTAATTGGCGCCGCCTATCCATAGCGTATACATTATAGATATCTGTCACCCGGGCCTTGGGGGCTAACATGGGGACAATAAATGTGACAGGGATCACAATATGCACAGAGTTTCACTGGGCCTTTCGGCTATTTTTCTGCTGATTGGAACCAGCTTCGCTGACAGTGCGGACGACCTCTTTCTCCAGCAGCTGTATCCGGAAGGTGGCAAGACGCTGTACTGCCAGGAGCCTTTCCACAAAGACAGTCGCGTGTCCGTAGAAGAAATCTATGATGAACGTCGTCTGGCAAAACACTTTGGTTGCCGAAGCGGTCGGTTGTGCCGTGGCAACAAGGATTTCACCGAGATTCAGCAAGACCGGCATACCCGGTTCCCTGTCACCACCAAGGCAGAGCTGGTCCGCCGCCGTACCCTGTTTGGCGATCTACCCGCCAACCTTACCGCCGATACCGAATGTGGCTACAAACAATCTTTCCAGGTTTTTGAGCCCCCAAAGCACGCCAAAGGCGATATTGCCCGAGCCATGCTTTACCTTTACGACCGCTACGACCTGCCACTGATTGGCACCCTTGAAATGTATCAACGCTGGAATCGTGAAGATCCGGTGGATGACGAAGAAAAGCGCAGAAACAATGAAATTGAGCGTTTTCAGGGGAATCGCAACCCATTTATTGATGATCCAGGCAAGGCGGACAATCTGAAGGGCTCCTCACCCTTGAACATGCAGTTTCCGTAAAACGCAGCTACTGTGTCTGCACACCAATACGGGCAGCCCCAAAAGGTTCTTTGCGGGTTCGCGGGCAGGAAGCCTGCTCCAGTCTGCAGCGAAAAGGCTGCCACGCGAAAACCTGAAGCGCCTCCTGGCCACCATGCTCGCCCTGACTATACCGGCCAACCATGATTGAAGCGCTGTTTCGCGGTCGAACGCCCGCTCCCACAGGGGGGTAGCCTTCTGGCGTGCGTGCCGCTTTTGTGGGAGCGGCGGTTCCGCCGCGATGCGCCGAGCCAGGATTGAAACGCTAACCGGTGATGAAGCAAAAAAAAACCGCACCCCCAGGGTGCGGTTTTTTGGCTGGCAGCGTGTTGCGTGCTGCATGAAGCGTCGACTTATCAGAACAAGTCTGCGTCCAGCTCCATCAGGGTTGCCGCACCGCCTTTCAGCTGCGCCAGCAAGGCCTGGGCCTTGGGCAAGAAACGCTGGAAGTAGTACTGCCCGGTGATGCGCTTGGCCTTGGCGAAGTCATCATCACGACCATCGGTGGCCGCCAGCATCTGCGCCCACAACCAGGCGTAGAGGGCATAACCGAAGATATCCAGATATTCCACGGCACCAGCGTTGATGGCATCCGGGTTTTCACCCGTCTGAGCCAGCAGTTCAGCCGTCGCGTCCTTGAGCAGGCTCAGGGCGGCTTTCACCGGCTCCAGAATGTCAGCAAGCTGTGGATTGCCGGCATTGGCGTCCAGCCAGGCGTGGGCATCTGCCAGGAAGGCATCGACAGACTTGCCGCCGTTACGTGCCACTTTACGACCCGCCAGATCCAGCGCCTGGATACCGTTGGTGCCTTCGTAGATCTGCGAAATACGGCAGTCACGAACGAACTGCTCCATGCCCCACTCACGGATATAACCATGACCACCAAAGACCTGCTGGCCGGTGATGGTGGTTTCCAGACCGCGATCAGTGAAGAACGCCTTGGCAATCGGTGTCAGCAGAGCCACACGATCTTCTGCTTTCTTCTTCACATCAGCATCTTCGCTGAACTTTGCGGCATCCAGCTGCATGCCCACATAAGCGGCCAGGGCACGCCCACCCTCATTGATGGCACGCATATTCATCAGCATACGACGCACATCGCCGTGAACGATGATGGGATCTGCGGAACCTTCCGGGTTTTTGGCACCAGTGGCGCTGCGGCCCTGCAGACGCTCGCGGGCATAGTCCACCGCACTCTGGTAGCTCACTTCACCCAAACCCAGGCCCTGCAGGCCGATGGACAGGCGCTCATAGTTCATCATGGTGAACATGCAAGCCAGGCCCTGATTCGGTTCACCGATGATCCAGCCCTTGGCATTATCGAAGTTCATCACACAGGTGGCAGATCCCTTGATGCCCATCTTGTGTTCGATGGAGCCACAGGTCGCGCCGTTACGCTCACCCGGGTTGTTGTCCGCATCCGGGAGGAATTTGGGGACCAGGAACAAGGAGATGCCCTTGGAGCCTTCCGGTGCACCCGGCAGCTTGGCCAGCACCAGATGGATATGGTTACTGGTCATGTCGTGCTCGCCACCCGTAATGAAGATCTTGGTGCCGGAAATGCTGTAGGAGCCATCATCATTCGGCTCAGCCTTGGTACGACCAATACCCAGATCAGTACCGGAGTGCGGCTCGGTCAGACACATGGTGCCGGCCCACTCGCCGCTGTACAGCTTGGGCAGATACTGCGCTTTCAGCTCTTCGGACGCGTGTGCATCAATCGCCAGGCACGCACCGCTGGTGAGCGCCGGGTACAGCGCAAAGGAGGAGTTGGCGCTGTGCATCATTTCTTCGAACAGTACGGCAAGGGATTTCGGCATACCCTGGCCGCCGAATTCCGGGTTACCGGAGAAGGCAGTCCAGCCATTTTCGGCGAAGGTCTTGAAGGCTTCCTTGAAACCATCTGGCGTAGTCACGTCGCCATCGTTCCAGCTACAGCCCTGCTCGTCACCGTTACGGTTGAGAGGGAACAGCAGTCCTTCCGTCATCTTGCCAGCTTCTTCCAGAATGGCATCAGACAGGTCGCGGGTTACCTCGGCGGTAGCAGGCATAGTGGCCCACTGCTCGTCCGCTTTGAACACATCGTTGAGAACAAAACGCATGTCCTCGAGGGGCGCTTTATAGATCGCCATTTGCACATCTCCCGTAAATTGGCAGGGCGCAAATTTTAGGCAGCAAGTGCCTGTCAATACAGGGTTATTTGTGACTCACCGTTCATGCCAGGATTGGCAACGCCGGGCCACAGCCACTGACCGAAAAGTCACGCCTGAGGTTTATCGACCAGGGGTTTGACCGGCTCAGGACGATTCCAGAGCCACAAGAGTGTCACACAGAGCATCAAGGGAACGGCAATCTTTACGGCCGTAGGCGCCCCCGACAACGTAATGATGGTGATACTGATCAGCATCATGGTGGATGCCGCACACTTGGCACGGCGAGAGATTGCGCGATGCTGCCGCCATTGCACAATCGGCTCCCCATAACGGGGGTGCTCAAGCAGCCACTGTTCCAGGGCAGGCCAGCCGCGGGTTCCGGCCCAGGCCGCCACCAGCAGGAACGGTACCGTCGGCAGGCCAGGCACCACCACACCAACCATGCCGATGGCCACAAAGCAGATTGCCAGAAAACGCCAGCACAGTGTCCTTACCATGGCCCAGCTCTCCAAGGCCCCGGCTACCCGGAGCCCCTGTAAATGCATGAAGATTCAGTATGCGACCAGCAACGCACACAGGCAAAGGCAACATAAACGGCGAATAGTGACCTTCCGTCGTAAAACCGCTTCCGGAACCGCACCTGACCGTCGCAACCAGTGACTCCTAGAGGTATATCGCAGGAGCCTCGCTTGAGAGGCGAATCCAGGCCTCCGAATGAACGCCGGAAGCCGGTTCGCGGCTCAAGCGCCGCTCCTACAGCACCCTGCAAGCTTAAGTGCCCTCTCCCGGAGGGCCTCAGGACAAAGGCTGGGCCACCTCTTACTGCATCGGCATGGATGCCAGCGGATCCGCCTGCTGAGTCTCATCTTCCTCCGGCCCAAGCAGCTCCATTCGACGTTTGACCTCATCCACTGTCACTGTTTGGCCATTCAGCTGCAGCAGGTCGCCACTGGAACGGAAGGAGCTTCGCCAACTGCTGTCACTGCGAACCACCAAACCGGCACTTTCCAGCTCCTGCAGCTTGACCACAAAGGGAGGAGGCACAAGGGATTGATCCACATCCACTCGCAGGTAGAGATCCAGCAGGCCTTTCAGCTGCTCTTCATCCAGCATGGTGAGCGCCTCAAAGGACGCATTCTTGCCATCCACCCCCAGATAGCGAGTCTTGCTATCCAAGGTCAGTTGCCGCTTGCCAGCGTTATCCACCAACAGCTGCATGTTCACATTACTGCTACCCGGCTTGAGCAGCTGTTCGCTGGCAACCTGCATCATCTGGCTAACCAGTGACTGCAGCTCCTGCACCTGTATGGCCCTATCCTGTTCATCGCCAGACAAACCATCGATCATCATGGAGGTTTGCCACGAGTTCAGTTCCTGATTGAGCTGATTGATCCTGATCAAGGCAGCCTTGTCCAACCCTTCGATAGCCAGCCCGAGATAGGCGCTATCCATAGGGATCGGCACCATGGGACCGGTAATGTTGTCGGCCCAGAGCCCGCTCTTGCTTCTCAGGCTACCCCCGTTATCCTCACTGCTGGCCTGCAGAATCATGTCGAAGCCCAGCATCGGCACGCCCATCTGACTAAAGCTCAGCCCCTTGCCATGAAGATTGGTGTTGGTCAGAGGCAGGTGTTCATCCAGCATCGCCACCACATCTATGCTGCCGGTCAGGGAAGGCACACTGAAACCACCACTGGGCGATACCACTTCCAGCCCCTTGACGGTCAGATAGCCATTGACCGGATAACCGCTGAGATCAGGGCGAAACACATCCAGCTGGAACTGTTCGAGTACCACTTTGCCCTGAGGGGCATCCAGCGCCACCGGTGGAATCAGGACCGTGGCCGAAACACTGCCATCAAACCCGTAGAAGCTGGAACCTTCCAATGGCGCGCGTCCCTGGAAAAGCTGCTGGATTACGGGAGCCAGCTCAGGCGGTAGCGCTGAGACATCCAGGGCATCTTCCGTGGCCGCCAACCCGACAAACACCCCCTGCTCGGAAAGCCCGATGGGGCCATGGTGGATCGTGCTGACGAAACACAGCTTGTTGCTCAGGTCGATGCCCTTGCCCAGTTCCGCCAGTTCACCCTGCACCACAACACAGGACCGCACCTGCGCCGAGAACAATCCGCGCTCATAGTGATTCACGACCAGTGTCAGGTCATCCCGGCCAGGCAGCAGCTCGACTTTCGCTACTTCTGTGCGCAGCAGAGTCTCTACCTGTGAGCCAACATACCAGGTCGCGCCGAGCCAACCGGCCACCAGCACCAACGCCAGTGCAATCAATGCCTTCATGGGTAATTCCCCCCTCATCCCTGTACCCGTTTTTTATTGCGCGCCACTATAACTGAATTATTGGCATATGGCCTTTCGCCATCAGGCTCATTCTGTTGGCACTCCCCCAACCCAACGCACAGCCACAAAAAAGCCCACCATGAAGGTGGGCTTTTTCTGGTCTCAGACCGGGATCAATCAGAATGCGAAGTGTTCGGCATCCAGATCCATCATGCAGTCCAAACCGCCTTCAATGGAACCCTTGTGACCGGCAGTACGCGGCAGGATTCGCTTGAAGTAGAAACGGGCAGTGCTGATCTTGGCCTTGTAGAAGTCCTCATCACCCGCACCCGCTTCCAGCTTGGCGTGCGCTACAGACGCCATACGCGCCCACAGGTAGGCCAGGGTCACATAACCGGAGTACATCAGGTAATCCACGGACGCAGCACCCACGTAATCCGGATTCTGCATGGCCTGCATACCGATGGCCTGGGTCAGTTCGCCCCACTCCTTGTTGTAGGCAGCCAGCGGCTCCAGGAATTCCTTCAGGTCGGCATTGTCTGCATTGCTTTCACAGAACTTGTGCACGATCTTGGTGAAGTTACGCAGGGCCTGGCCCTGGGTCATCATCACCTTGCGGCCCAGCAGGTCGAGAGCCTGAATGCCGGTGGTGCCTTCGTACAGGGTGGAGATACGCGCATCACGCACGTTCTGCTCCATGCCCCACTCACGGATAAAGCCGTGACCACCGTAGATCTGCACACCGTGGTTGGCTGCTTCCAGACCCGCTTCCGTTACAAATGCCTTGGCAATCGGGGTCAGCAACGCCATCAGGTCATCAGCTTCCTTGCGAGCCGCTTCGTCTTTCTCCAGCTTCACCTTGTCACCCAGCTGGGAACACAGGTAAACCAGCGCACGACCGCCTTCAGCAAAGGCTTTGGAGGTCAGCAGCATGCGACGCACGTCCGGATGAACAATGATCGGATCCGCCGGGCCTTCCGGGTTCTTTGGACCGGACAGGCTGCGCATGGCCAGACGCTCTTTGGCGTAGCTCAGACCACCCTGGAAACCCAGCTCGGCATGGGCAACGCCCTGAATGGCGGTACCCAGACGGGCGAAGTTCATGAAGGTGAACATGCAGTTCAGACCTTTGTTCTCCGGGCCGATCAGGAAACCTTTGGCACCATCGAAGTTCATCACGCAGGTCGCGGATGCCTTGATGCCCATCTTGTGCTCGATGGAACCACAGGTCACCGCGTTACGCTCGCCCACACCACCGTTGCCGTCAGTCAGGAACTTGGGAACGATGAACAGGGAAATACCCTTGGTGCCGGCAGGCGCGCCCGGCAGACGGGCGAGAACGATGTGGATGATGTTCTCGGCCATGTCGTGCTCACCGGCAGAGATGAAGATCTTGGTGCCGGTGATGTTGTAGGAACCGTCCGCGTTAGGCTCGGCCTTGGACTTGAGGATGCCCAGGTCAGAACCACAGTGCGGCTCGGTCAGACACATGGTGCCAGTCCACTCACCGCTGATCAGCTTGGGCAGGTAGGCCTGCTTCTGCTCGTCGGTGCCGTGCTCTTCCACGGTCGCGATGGCGCCGTGAGACAGGCCCGGATACATGCTCCAGGACCAGTTGGCGGTACCCGTCATTTCGGAGATAGCAATACCGGCAGAACCTGGCAGGCCCTGGCCGCCGAATTCCACATCGCCACCCATGGCTGGCCAACCGCCTTCCACGTACTTGGCGTAAGCTTCCTTGAAGCCTTTCGGAGTCGTCACCACGCCGTCTTCGAAGCCACAGCCTTCCTCATCACCTGAACGGTTCAGTGGGGCCAGCTCGTTTTCGGAGAACTTGGCGCCTTCTTCCAGGAAAGCATTCAGCAGTTCACTGTTGATGTCTTCCAGACCCAGGCTTGCATAGTGGCCATCCAGGTCCAGGACTTCATTCAGTACGAAGCGCATGTCGCGCAGGGGAGCCTTGTAATCCGGCATCTCAAATCTCCCTAATCAAAAGAGTGAAAATGCGGCGGGCCACGGGCGCGCCGGTCATTGGGACGCTAATCTTAGGTCAGCGTTCCGGCACGCCTCCAGTGCTATTTGTGACCCGCAAGTCAAACAAGCGTTTGAAACTACCGTTTGCACCACAAACCCTATGATTTATCTGGCCTTTCTTAAAATTTCGCAAAATTAAACAGGCTGTTTATCACTTCACCGTTTCATCGCTTATCACTGCTATACTCCGGCCCAGTTGATGAAGGAATCATGAATATGCTCGACCCCAATTTGCTCGATATCCTGGTTTGCCCCGTCAGCAAGGCACCACTGATCTACGATGAGAAGCAGGCAGAGCTGAAATGCAAGGCCAGCGGCCTGGCCTACCCGGTACGCGATGGCATTCCTGTCATGCTGGAAGAACAGGCCCGCGCACTAAGTGACGAAGAGATCAGCAACCTCTAACCGCAACGAGGAGCCTTCATGCAACGCGCCCTTGTGTTCGGCCTGTTTGTACTCTGCAGCCTGACCACTGCCGCCCTCGCAGAGCCGGCCACCGAAGAGGAACAGGCAGACGCGGCGGTTCCTGCTGAGGGGACACCACCCAGCGCCATGACACCGAAACAACGTCGTGATGAATGCCTGCTGCGGAGTGTGCAAAGCGCCGATAACCGGGTCACCGTGGAAGAAATGCGAGGCTGGTGCGATACAGGCGAAAACGGACAGAAAATCAGCGCACACGAGGACGCACTGCGTGCCCGGCTGGCGTTGGAGAGCAACACCAGCGGCAACCCCTTTGTGATTACGCCCCATCGCCGCAACTACCTGATGCCGTACAGCTACTGGTCCAACCGCAAGTGGAACGACCCGGACAAGGACGACAGTGAGCTGCAGCCAACCGAAGTATTGTTCCAGCTGTCGCTGAAAGCGCCCATCAAGGAAGATCTGGTGGATGATGTCACCCTGTGGATGGCGTTTACCGGTACCTTTTACTGGCAAGCGTACAACAAGGAAGAATCTGCCCTGTTCCGTGAAACCAACTACGAGCCGGAGATTTTTATTACCAAACCGGTCGACTGGCAATTCGGTGCGGTAGATTCTGAACTGGTAGCGCTGGGCTTCAGCCATGAATCCAATGGCCGGGACGTGCCGGTATCTCGCAGCTGGAATCGTATCTTCTTTAATTACGTCGCCCGCACCGGTAGCTACTACTGGTCGCTGAAACCCTGGTACCGAATCCCGGAAACAGAAAAAGACGACCCTCTCGATACTCAGGGAGACGACAATCCGGACATCGAAAAATACATGGGCAACTTCGAACTGGAAATCGCTCGCCCTTTCGGCAACCACGTGCTTGAAGTGATGGTGCGCAACAACCTGCGCTCCGATAACAAGGGCGCAGGCAGGCTCAACTATTCGTTTCCGCTAAGCAAACGATTCAAGGGCCTTGTGCAGCTGTTTACCGGCTACGGTGACTCCCTGATCAATTACGATGATTACGAAAACCGGTTCAGCTTTGGGATCCTGCTGACGGATTCGCTTTAGGAGTTTCGAGTTTCGAGTTTCGAGTTTCGAGTTTCGAGTTTCGAGTTTCGAGTTTCGAGTTTCGAGTTTCGAGTTTCGAGTTTCGAGTTTCGAGTTTCGAGTTTCGAGTTTCGAGTTTCGAGTTTCGAGTTTCGAGTTTCGAGTTTCGAGTTTCGAGTTTCGAGTTTCGAGTTTCGAGTTTCGAGTTTCGAGTTTCGAGTTTCGAGTTTCGAGTTTCGAGTTTCGAGTTTCGAGTTTCGAGTTTCGAGTTTCGAGTTTCGAGTTTCGAGTTTCGAGTTTCGAGTTTCGAGTTTCGAGTTTCGAGTTTCGAGTTTCGAGTTTCGAGTTTCGAGTTTCGAGTGTCGAATAGAAAACTACCCGCGCACTTCTGAACGAAATGTTTTTTGATTTTCGCAACTCGACACTCGAAACTTCCTTAATACCACACCGTAAAAAGCAGCCGCGTCACCGTCGCATCAAAACTGTACAGCGGCTCTTCGCCCGGCAAGGTTTGCACACGGATATCGCGGAAATTGTTGTAATCAAACTGGAAGCGATCCACCCAGAGATGTAACCCGGCACGATTAAAGGTGTACCTGTCTGCCCGGTTGAACTGGATCCCCACGCCCACCCCCAGCACGGTTGACTCGAAGTCGCTTAACTCCTTGTCCCTTGCCAGGAAGTTACTGGCATCCTGGAAAGGAAAAAGGTCCGAATAGAAATCCGCCTGACCCTGGCTATAGCGGCGATAGCGCGTCTCCAGGGTCCACCGCGTACCCAGTGGCTGGATCAGCTTTAGCTGCCAGCTGTTGGCATCAATTCCCCAAGAGTCATCATACATTCGGTATTCACCATGCAGACCGGCTCGCCATGGCAGGTAATAAGACACCGCCAGCGTCGTTGCCTCACTGGTGCGGGTACGGGGATAACGCTCGGGCTGAAAACTGTAGCCTCCACCGCTATTGAGGTAGCGAACTGATCGATAGGGGTTATTGAGAAACCCCTCATCAGTAATCAGCTCGTGTGACAGGCTCGCCACCATATCGCGGGTTAACACCTGCGAGAGGCCAATACGAAAATGCTGCCGGTCTGCTTCATCTGCAAAGGAAGTATCACCAGTACGAAACACTTCATCCTTGCCCATGGAATAACCCAGCCGCAGCGTAGTCAGATCACCAAAGAAATCCTGACTGAGATCAAAGTGCGCAGAACTGGCCTCAAAGTCATTTTCCTTACTGCTGCCATAACTCAGGGAATAGATGGACTTGCCATGCAGGTAGTCCACCCCGACACTTTTCTCGGTTCGCTTCTCTGTATAGGGGCTGGCACTGGTGACCACATCAATGGAAGCGGCGGAGACCTCGTCCACATAGTAATTGGCGCTCACCGCCACTTTGTCCGCAAACGATTTGCGCACCAGCACCGACGGCCCTTCGATTTCCATGCCGCCGCCATCGTATTTATGCACCATGAAATCGAAGCGGTCTTCTGGCAGTACGGCTGCCAGCAGACTCTGCGACCAGAACAGTCCGACCAGCAGCCACCAGCTACAACGTGTCAATTGCACCCGCAGCCTCCCCCAGCGCTACCCTCTGCGCCGCGCATGGCTTCCCGGGCCTGATGAACATGATGCATATAACTTTCTGCCACCGGGTGCCCTGCCGCATTCATCACCGGGTCAGCCAGCCGGGAACGCTCGTAGGGTTTGACCCACGGTTTGACCGCACATCCAGCTTGTAAAATGACCACCAGCAGCAACGCAACCCGCATCGTCATTCCAGCACCAGCGCCTTGACCTGCTGTTCGTATTTATCCATGAACCCGTCCTTGTAACCACGATGGTGATAACGCACCACACCATTACGATCGATCAACACCGTGGTCGGCATCGCATCTACCTGATAGGTCTCACTGGTGCTGTTTTCAGGATCAAAAAGTACAGGAAAAGTCACCGGCACCTTATCAAGCAACTTCAGGGCACGGCTGCGTTCCTCATCAAGGTTGATACCAAGAATAGTAAAACCGTAGTCCTTGTACTGGCGGTAAAGCTCATCCAGCAGCGGCATCTCGGTACGGCACGGCCCACACCAGGACGCCCAGAAATTTACCAACACCACCGTGCCGCGCAACTCATTCAGTTTGACGTTAGCACCATCGAGAGATTCGAGAGTAAAGCCAGGTGCCGGCTTACCTTCCTCTGCCGCCATCACCGGCACTGAAACTATCAGCGCCACAGCCATCAGTATCGTCGTTATTGTTTTCATTGTTCGCTCCCCATCGATCAGAAAAACAGGCTAACGCCCGCGCTGAGTTCCAAGTTGTGTGTCAGCTTGTCATCACCCAATACATCAAGATTGAAAAGATGATCTTTCATATCCACCCGAATGGCGGTGAAGTCATTGATCAGCAAGCGATAGCCAATCCCGAGACTCAAGGTGAAATGCTCATCGCCGGCAAAATCGGTCATGCCTGCACCACCGAGAACATACAGCGAATTATTGAAAGCCCGGTTTCGTGTCAGGAAGGCTTCACCTGGCAGCAAGTTATAGCCTACCGCCGCCTGATAGTAGGTGAACTCCCGCTCCTCATCCGTGAGTAGTTGCACGCCGGCATTAAGTGTTTCGAAGCTGGTCTCATCCGCTTTGGCCCGCCCCAACATCGCTTCGAAAAACACATCTTCCGACAAGTGATAATTCAGACGCAGGCCCAACACAGGCTGAGTGCCAAAATCCTCAATAGAAATCAGGCCGGTATAAATACCCGCTTCAAAATTTTCAGTATCAATCTCTGCATCGGTAATACGCCGCCGTTCGATACGGGGGTCCAGCACCGATTCCGGGCGAGAGTCCCGCACCGTGGCGTCCTTCTCTTGCGACGTCTCCCCATTAGCCAGCAGGGGAAACAGCAAGCTCAGAACAATACAGAAAAGCCGAGTTTCCATTCTTCCAGATTCCGATTTTGATTTTCTTCGGTGAACAGCACATAACTGCGGTATTCACTACGCAACACAAAGCCTCTGGCCAGATAGAACTTCAAGCCAGCACCACCTTGTGCATAGTTTTCTTCACGGTTTTCAGGACGCACCAGTGTCGCACGGGGCTCAATAACTGCCCTGCCCGTTCCCAGCATGAAATACGGCGACAATCGCCAGCGAGGAAAAATTTCATGCTGGACATTCAGCTCCAGCAACCGGTTATTGGAGAAATCCCCACTGGCCTGGGTATACATGGATTCCACGGTCAGATTTTCCGTGAAGCGATAACCCGCAGCAGCGGACAATGAAGAGGCGCCATCAAAAGCACCGCCCAACAAGGAAACATGCCAGTGATTCCTGAATCTGTCGTCGGCAGAAGACAGAAGCGCCGGAGCCGCCCCGGTCCCATCCTGAGTTTCCTGCAACGCCTCGCGCGGCACCCAACCCATTTGACCTCGCGCGGTTTGCACCTTGATCCAGCCGCCTCGCTCGAAGAGCACTGTTAACGGAGCATGGCGCTCCACCACATGGAAAACCGGATACCCGCGCCCCGGGCCGGTATGCACCTCAATGTAATGCGTGTCTACCTTGACCTGCACCGGCGGGGCCTCAGCGGGCTCTGCCAACGCCCAAGGGGCCAGAACAACGCAGACCGCCCACAGCAGCATTTTGAAATAAACTTCGGACCACACGGTGGACGCATTTCCTTCTGATATTTTGATACGTACCCGTTTATTCAGGCACTCACTCAGGCGCTTACTCAGGCACTCTGAACGGGTCGTTGTATTGTTGGGCACCCAAATCAATCCACTCTGACAACAGACGTATCTCTTCCACCGTTAGCCAGCCTTCATGACTTCCTCCAGCCTCGAACAACGCGAAAAAGCGAGAGGAGTTACGCGCTTGTCCTGCGCGTACTGGTGCCGAAATTTCGACAGGCTCAACAAGCGGGATGGGATTGCCTAATCCATCCAGAATCAGATCGCCGTTGTCATCCGTGCGGTACACGATATTCCCTTCGTCATCGAGCACAATAGCCAAACGGTCTATTAATGCCCCGTTGACTAATTGTTGCTCATTGTCATCGAACAACAGTTCATGATAACTGGTGAGCTGATTGGGCTGCTCCGGAGCAGGATCGGCCGTTAATTCCAGCTGCCCAGGCGGTACCTGAAGCGCATTACTGGCATCGCGACGACTATGGCACTGCGAGCAGGTTACATCGCTATCCACGCCATTCACCAAGGCCGTACGCGGCAGATCCCAGATTGGCTGGATGTGGTCAGGATAATGAATCACCGCGCGACACCCCGGCTGCCAGTCGCCCTGGCAGGTCACACTTACCGGCATCTCGGTCTGCAGGCCGCCATAGCGTATTTGCACTTCAGCAGCAGGATCCGGTGCCGGGTCCGTCCACACATCGTCTGCAATCATATCCATCATCGGCAGCACCCGCTCCGGGTAAAGCCGGGTCAACGCCTGTGCCATGGTTTCCCCCTGATCCGCAAAGCTCACTACATCGGTGCGGGTATTGGGAAATGGCGCGCCGGTGAGCGGTGCTCCGGGATTGATTGAAGCATTCAGGCCCTGCTGCCGACCATGGGGCAGCGGGCTGTTTCCGCCATGGCAGCCCTGGCATTGCAAGGTTTCTCCGGGACGCAGGGTAATCCAGGCTCCGTGCCTGCCATACACAGCCTTGCCATCGGCACCGACCAGCTGAAGACTCAGCGGCACATCCGCCGGCACCTGAACCCGCGCAGAACCGTCTGGCTCCACCGGTACATAACCAACAATTTCCCGCATTCCAAAAGCAGGCAGACGCCCTATTCCGCTGGCAGGAACATTACGTACCTCCCTGCCCGGCAGAGGGACCCCTTTGATCACTCGCAGGAAACGCACACGACGCTGTGACGGAGTCACCGTGCCCGGATCGGCGAATCCGGCGAAGCTTTCCCCCCCTGCAGGCAAAGGGTCCATGAATCCCGAAAATTCACCATCCAGGTCATAAATACTGCGAATATCCAACAATGCCTGATTGGCATCCTCCAGCACCGTTTCGCGCTCAGGCAGCGAGGCCAATGCTGGCAGCCGAGTGGGCGTTGCCACCGCCAATTCAGTAATCCAGAGTCCGTCACGGGGTTGCACCACAGGCCTCTGCACACGCTCTGCAGGATCAAACACCCATAACCCATAGGCGGGTGGCGCAGCAGGCAATCCACGCGACAAATAGTCAGGGGTACACGGGCGCAAGGTACCATTGTCGTTCAACCGGCAAGGAGACCATGCCATCAAGAAACGCCCAGAAGCATCGTTCATGGGGATCAAATCGGCCAGCCAGCCTGCCGCACTCGCGGTACCCGGACGCGCGGAAGGTAAATCAAGACTCTGCTCGGCTGCGCCACTCACCACCCCGTGCAGGGGCCCCTCACGATTCACAAAGCCGTCCACATTCAGTGCAGCAGGTACGATCGCCAGCTCACGGGATTCCACCGTGCGCAACGCGGTGATGACCTTGCCATCCGGGCTCATGCCAAGCGGCAGAAATTGACGGCGAACATCCCCCACCCACTCATGGCTATTGGCGCCATAAAGCGGCTCAACCGCTGTGCCATCCGGGTTAACCCGGTACAGATCAAACCGGTTTTCGCTGTCCTTGTTGTCCCAACGCTGAAACAGGATACGGCCGTCCGCCATCACCAATGGCGCAACATCATGACTGGCGTTGAACGTGATCTGCTCCACCCCGGTGCCATCCGCATCCATCACGTGCAAGGCAAACGCATGAACATCGCGACGCTCTTCGAGGGGATAATATTGCGGGCGTCCTTCATCCAGCATCCGCGCCCGGGTTTGCGGCTGGCGGGTGGAGGCAAAGACGATTCGACCATCTGGCAAGTAGGCGGGGTAGCGATCCTGGCCCTGTTCGGCCAGCACCTCACTAATCATCACCCGGCTGGCAACACCCGTGGCGAAGTCGTACTCCCAGATATTCCATGTCGGCTGTTCATCCTCGTCCAGATCCGGGATCTCAGGCGCACGGGCGGAGAACAGCATATGGCTGCCATCATAACTGACCTGCAAATCACGGATATCATGGCCACGGCCAAGCAAGGGGGTTGTCACATCCCGCGCCACCGCCCGACTGGAGACCCCCTCACGCACCAGCAATCTGGCACCGGCAAGAAAGCGCGCCGGATCCTGCAGGGAATCCGGTGCATCGTCGTCCATACCCACGACTGGCACCGTACGCTCCACATACGCCAGAGGCACATCTGTCACTGAGGGATCTTCCCCTTGCTCTCCCCCATCCAACCCGCCACAGCCGCTCAAGCCCCCAAGCAGCCCCAACAGGAGGGAAAATTTGCGTATTTTCACCCACCCATCCGTATTTCTTAGATTTCTGTCAGTATCGCGAACAAATTATTAGATTTCTGGGGCACCAATCACAGTGCGACACCCTGAAGGTCGTACAGAATAACAGCGGGTAAAGGGAACACAGTTGAACACTGGTAACAGCCGGCTTGCCGCTCGTCGAAAACAAGGACAACAAAAGGGGATGCCTCCAATGCGACGCACCTTGGGGATCGTGCTGACAGCAGCATCAATGCTACTGCTCAGTCAGCAAAGTCTGGCCAACAGCCGCGATCAGGCACAGCGTATTCATAACCGCCTGGCAGGGGTACCGGCGGATGCCACGACCCTGACGCAAATGGCAACGCTGATCGACAACAACAATGCCCAGGCCGCCGCAGAACTGGCCATGGAGCATCCGGCGTTCTATAGCGTGACCCTGAAACAGTTTGCCACCCCCTGGACCAATGAAGCCCAGGACGTGTTCGCCGAACTGAACGACTACACCGCCACCGTCATCGGTGTGATCCGTGACGACGTGGACTTTCGCCGCATCCTGTTTGCCGACCTGCTTTATGTGGGCAATGCCAGCCCTGCCGCAGCTGCAGACAGCAACGCCCATTACCGCAACCTCGAGTCCAGCCATGCAGACCTGCAAGCGGTGCTACAACCCTCCAGCCAGGTGAGCCAGTACGGCACCCCGGCACAAGCTGTGGCCGGTGTACTCACATCTCGGGCGGCCGCCAATGCCTTTTTCTATGCGGGCACCAACCGGGCCATGCTGCGCTTCACCCTGATGAATCACATGTGCCGCGACCTGGAGCAGGTCAAGGACACTACCCGCCCCTCCGACCGCATCCGCCAGGATGTCAGCCGCAGCCCCGGTGGCGACAGCCGTATCTTTCGCAACAGTTGCATCGGCTGCCACAGCGGCATGGACCCGTTGGCCCAGGCCTTTGCCTACTACGACTGGGAAGGGGATCAGGAAGGTGATGGTGGCCGCATGATCTACAACACCGGCAACGACCCGGATACCGGCACTCGCGTACAGGGCAAATACCTTATCAACAGTAACAACTTCCCCTGGGGCTATATCACCCCGGACGATCACTGGGACAACTACTGGCGCGAAGGCCCCAATGCCAACCTGGGCTGGGACGGCGCTCGCCCCGGTAGCGGCAATGGTGCCGCCAGCCTTGGCGAAGAGCTGGCCAACAGCGAAGTGTTCGCCAGCTGCCAGGCCGAAAAAGTGTTCAAGGCTGTTTGTTTACGCAGCCCCGCCGACAGCGCCGACACCAGTCAGCTGGCCACCATGACCAGCGCCTTCAAGAATGATAACTACCGCATGAAGACCCTGTTTGCTGATGCGGCCACCTACTGCATGGGGGACTGAAGCGATGCGTATCAGACTGCTTATCAGCACCCTCTCCCTCGCTCTGCTGGCCGGATGCGGCGGTAGCAGCAGCGGTGCCGGCACAGAGAACAATCCGCCACCCAGCGGAGGCGACCAAACCAACTATCAAGGGCCGGCACCACGTAACAGCGATGTGTCCGCATTCAAAATCTACATTTGGAATAACCTGGTCAGTGAGCAGCGCTGTGGCGCCTGCCACCGCAGCCAACAACCCGGTTTTGTACAGACCGGGGACATCAACGCGGCGTATGCCGCAGCCAATCCGTTGATCAACCTGAATCAACCTTCGGCATCTCAGATGGTGCAGAAAGTCGCGGGCGGTCATAACTGCTGGGAAAGCAACCCTCAGGTATGCGCAGATCAGATCAGCACCTGGATCAGTGCGTGGGCAGGAGAAAGCCTGGGGCTCGGCGGCGGCACCACGGAAATCACCGCCCCTCCCATCAAGGAACCGGGCAACAGCAAAAATTTCCCGTCCGATCCAGGCCTGTTCCAGACCCATGTTTATCCACTGCTGGATGATTATTGCTCTGACTGCCACCAAAGCGATGCAAGCACACCACAAAGCCCCTATATCGCTTCTGACGATGTGAACGAAGCCTACACGGCGGCGCAGAGCAAAATAGATCTGAACCAACCGGAACTCAGTCGTCTGGTCGAACGGCTTCGCGAAGATGCCCACAACTGCTGGAGTGACTGCAGCAGCGACGCGCAAAGCATGGAAGATGCCATTCGTGTCATGGCCAACAGCATTACTGCCACCGCACCCGATCCTGACCTGGTTCTCAGCAAGGCCCTGAATGTGGGCGATGGCACATTGGCAGCAGGTGGCGGCCGCTATGAAAGCAACGTCATTGCCCGCTACGAATTCAAAACTGGGGAAGGCACGGTTGCCTATGACACCTCGGGGGTCGATCCGGCAATCAATCTGCAGTTTGTCGGCGATGTGGCCTGGGAAGGCGGCTGGGGCATTCGCCTCAATGGCGGCAAGGCCCAGGGCAGCACCCTGACCAGCAAAAAACTCAGCGACATGATTCAGGCCACCGGAGAGTTGACGCTGGAAGCCTGGATCACACCGGTCAGCACAGGTCAGGATAACGCCCACATCATCAGTTATTCGGCCGGCCCCGACACGCGCAACCTGACACTCGCACAAAGTGACAGCGACTTTGTGGTGTATCAGCGCACTGGTGAATCCACAGATCTTAACGGCGAACCGATCCTGGCAACCGATGACATGCCTCTCCAGGCCAGCCAGCAACATATTGCCGTCACCTATGATCCCGTGAACGGCCGCCGTCTCTACATCAATGGCGAGCTACATCCCACCCAGGACCCGGCCACTCCCGGCCTGCTCAATACCTGGGACGAAACCTTCGCGCTGATCATGGGCAACGAAGCATCCAATGATCACCCCTGGGAAGGCGTGATCCGTTTTGCCGCTATCCATAATCGCGCCCTCACGGCCCAGCAGGTGCAAACCAACTTTGCCGCCGGTGTCGGTGAACGCTTCTTCCTGCCATTCTACATCGGACATCTGATTAACCAGCCCGGTGCCTATGTGGTGTTTGAGGTCTCGCGCTTCGATAACTACAGCTATCTGTTTGCGGCTCCCTACTTCATCAACCTGGAACAAGAAACCGTAGACAGCAACACCCCCATGGAAGGCCTGCGCATTGGCATCAACGGTCGCGTCCCGGAGGTGGGGCAATCGTTTGCGCCACTGGATACTGATCTCGGTGGCGAGGGCTACAGCAGCCAGGGCGAAACCCTGTCACGGCTGGGCACCCTGCTACCGGTAGAGCAAGGCCAGGACAATGACGAGTTTTTCCTCACCTTCGAGCGTCTGGGCAGCCACACCAATGTCTTTACCGAACCCACCCCTCTGCCTCTCGCCGCCAACGAATACGGTGAACAGCCAGAAGTGGGCCTGCGTGATTTTGCCGAAATCAACGCCACCATGAGCGTACTCACCGGAGTCCCTGAAACCCGTGGCGAGATCCCGGATACCTACCAGCGCCTGCGCACACAGCTGCCCAGCGAAGAAAACATCGAAGCCTTTCTCACTGCCCATCAGATCGGCATCGCCCAGCTGGCCATTGAATACTGCAACGCACTGGTGGAAGCAGAGCGCAGCAACGACCCGAGCATTACACCGCTGTTCCCGTCCATGAATTACAACAGCGACGTGACGACCATTACCGAACAGCAATGGCGGGATCGAGTGATTGATCCACTGTTTGAACGCATGATCGGCAACGGCCAGGCACGTCAGCCGCTGCGCGCAGAAGTTGGCGATGAACTGGAACATCTGCTGTTCGATACCAACCTGACCCAGTGCAGCAGCAACTGCGCGGAACGCACCGCTACCGCCACCAAGGCTGCCTGCGCCACCGTACTGGGCAGTGCATCCATGCTGGTGCAATAAGGGGGAACATGATGATCAAGCGACACTTTTCCAAAAAACGTCAGCAGCCCCTGCATCCGGACGCCCCACTTCTGAATCTGGGCCACGGCAAACCGGTGACCCGTCGCGATATGCTGGGTCGAGGTCTGGTCAGCGGCGTTGCCTTCGGCACGGTCGGCATGTTCGGCCTGTTCAGTAACCCCCGGGAAGCCATGGCCGCCCTGTCCTCCGATCTGGAAACCATCAAGACGGACTGCGGCATCGTGGCAGACGGTGCCGGCAAGATCCCGTTTATCTGTTTCGATCTGGCCGGCGGGGCCAACATTTCCGGTTCGAATGTCCTGGTGGGCGGCCAAGGCGGACAGGAAGATTTTCTGTCCAGCGCGGGCTATTCCAAACTGGGCCTGCCTGGCAACCTGGCCCCCAACAATAATCCCGGACTGGTGAATCGTGATCTCGGCCTGGCCTTCCACAGCGATTCCGCCTTCCTTCGCGGCATCATGGAAAAGGCCTCGGCGGCAGCACCCAATGTGAATGGTTGCGTTATCCCAGCCCGTTCGGAAAACGACACCGCCAATAACCCGCACAATCCCATGTACGGGATTTTTACCGCCGGTGCTGACGGCGAGCTGATGTCACTGATTGGCTCGCGCAGCTCCCTGTCCGGGGGCAACTCACTGGCCCCGGATGGCTCAGTGGTTGCATCCGCTCGCCCCACCAAGATTGATCGCTTTTCCGATGTAACCGGTCTGGTGGATACCGGCAAACTGGTAGGACTGCTCAGTCCGGAAGATGCCACCTCAGTGATGGAATCCATTGCCCGCATAAGCCACAAACGCATCGACCGCATCGACAGCGGCCTCACTGACGCCAACCGGCGCAGCAATCTGCGCGATCTGCTCCGCTGTGGTTATGTGGAAGCAGCGGACATCACTGACCGTTATGGTGATCCTACCCCGCTGGATGTGGAGGAAGACCTGGATATCCTGTCGATCTTTTCTGCCAACGAATTGAATGACCGAGAGTTTGCCAAGACCGCCTCCATCATGAAGCTGGTGGTCAACGGCTATGCCGGTGCAGGCTGTATTTCCATGGGCGGCTTTGATTATCACACCGGCGAGCGTGCCACCGGCGAACTGCGCGACCTGCGCGCCGGGCGCTGCATGGGCGCCTGCCTCGAATATGCCCGCCGCAAGGGTGTCCCCATTATGCTGTATGTGTTCAGCGATGGCTCTGTGGCCAGCAACGGGCGCATTGATGATTCGGTGAACGGCCGCGGCAAAGGTGAATGGACCGGTGACAATTCCTCCACCGCCGCTTCCTTCATACTGGTCTACAACCCGGCCAGCCGGCCCAGTCTCAACAACGGCCAGCAGCAGCTCGGCTGGATGCGCCCGGATGCTTCAGTGGAAACCGCTGGCAGCCCGGCCGCTAACAACGTGAACTTGCTGGCTGAAACCGTCTGGCTCAACTACATGGCCCTGCACGGAGAGCAAAGCCAATTTGCCAGCCGCTTCCCCAATCACAGTCTGGGCAATGCCACATCCCAGGATCAACTCACTGCATTCGAGCCGATTGTGAACGGGACGATAATGTAGAAAAGTTACGAGTAGCGAGAAGCGAAAATCTTTTTTGATCTTCGAAACTCGCTTCTCGTGACTCGTAACTGCGCTTAAATTTTCTCACTCACCTCCGCCTGGCGCAGCAACTGAATAAACTCGGAGCGGTAACCATACGCATCATCACCCTTGTTCTTCTGGGCCAGCGCTATGGCGTCATCGAGATTCCATTCCCCGGTATATTGACTCCCTTTGAGCAACTGCGCAGCGCCTGCTACCGCGATGGCGAAACCGGTTTCCTGTGATTGCCAGGCTGCCGCTTTCGGCTGCTGCACCGGCACCGGTGTTTCAATCAGCACAGAGCGAGTCTCGCCCGGACGCTTGTAACGCAACTTCAGGAAAGCATATTCACCAGCAAACGCCGTTTCGGTTTTGCTTTCCGGCTTTTCATAGCGGCCAGGCTCAATCATGGGGGCTGCGCCCACCGGGGTGATTTCATAAATCGCCGTCACCGTATGGCCGGCACCAATTTCGCCTGCATCCACCTTGTCGTTATTGAAATCCTCACGCTCCAGCGCACGGGTTTCATAACCCAGAAGTCGATATTCCTGCACCGTGGCGGGATTGAACTCCACCTGGATCTTGACGTCCTCGGCAATGGGGATCAGTGAAGAAGTCGCTTCCGTCACCAGTACCTTGCGTGCTTCGTTAAGGGTATCGATATACGCAGCCACCCCGTTGCCATTCTGGGCCAATGTCTGCATCAGGCTGTCGTTATAATTACCCTGCCCAAAGCCCAGCACTGACAGGTAAATACCCTTGTCACGCTGGCGAGTGATCAATCCCTCAAGTGCATCCTGATTGGTCACCCCCACATTGAAGTCACCATCCGTGGCAAGAATCACCCGGTTAACGGCATCTTTGTCAAAGTGCTGTTCTGCCAGACTATAAGCAAGCTCAATCCCCTCACCGCCGGCAGTGGAGCCCCCGGCGCGCAACTGGTCCAGCGCCGCTTCAATCTTGTGCTTGTCAGTCACCGCCGTCGGCTCAAGCACTACGCCAGCAGCACCGGCATAGACCACCAGTGCCACAGTATCCTCGGGATGCATCTGATCCACCATCATGCGCAGGGAGCGTGTCACCAGTGGCAGCTTGTCCTCCGCCATCATGCTGCCGGACACGTCCAACAGGAACACCAGATTGGCCCGCGGTCGGCTCTGCTGCTGCGGTTCATAGCCTTTGATACCGATGTGGACCAGCTTGTTGCCCGCACGCCATGGGGAGTCAGTTACCGATACATGGGTGAGGAATGGTGTGCTCGGGGAATCCGGTGCGGGATAGTCATAATCGAAATAGTTCACCCATTCTTCAAGACGAATGGCATCCGGCTGCGGCAAGCGACCGTGATTAATCTGACGGCGGGAGAAGCTGTAGGATGCGGTGTCCACATCAATGGAGAAAGTCGACACCGGCGATTCGGCAGTGCGCATGATGCCGTTATCGTCAATCTCGGTGAAGCGATCCCGCTCTTGCTGATCAGGCAACCACTGGCCAGGAGACGGCGGAGCCACCATCGCCGGGGCCATGGCATAGCTGGCACTGTCCGCCATCATGCGTTTGGCCTGCGGGGCCATGGGCTTGCTGGCCACTTCCTGCAGCGGCTGCCGGCTGTCCACCGCCTGCTCGGCCTGATGGGAACACGCCGCCAGTGCCACGCTGATGGCCAGAACAAGGGGAGTACGAATCAGAGTTTTCACGGTTACCTCCAGGGTGTTTTTTTATCCTTCATGGAGGTAAGACGGACAGCCTTCAGATCTGCCTCAAACTTTTTTTGGTTCATCGCAGATTAGCGGGAGTGAGAGGGAGGGATAAGCACAGGACGCAGAACCCTGCCTAAAGGTCGCTAAAGGCCAAGGGCCATGATTCAACTGTGGGAGCGACGGTTCCGTCGCGATGCCCCGGCATCGGCCTTTTCGCGGTCGAACGCCCGCTCCCACAGGAGACGAGACCGCAAGAGCTCCCGAATGGCACAGCAAACCCTAGCTCTCACAAGGGGTACGGTTGGTTTGGCGTCAGCGTCCGAAGTCTGGCAAACCTGCATTCCCGCTAACCTGCGATGTGCCCTTTTTTTGCCTAATTGCGAAATAGCGGGACTAGCCTGAGCTGAAGATAGCGGCCCGCCCTGAAAAATGCATGGCCAGTGCTGTGGGAAGGTACTTGCACGCGAAAATCTTTGCTTCTGCCCACTTCAAGCCCCTTCGCCTGCAAGCAGCCTCCCACTGTAATTTCCACGCCCCGAGCCAGTTGTAGTGATCAGCTAATACCGCACCGCGCTCTGTGCGTGCTGCTCAAGCACCTTGCCCAACCCGCACCAGCCTTCATCTGTGTCAGGCCTGAGGGACGCGAGGCTCTCCGGGTTGCTTTTCGCCGCCTTCTGGAAGGCCTGCCGCAAGCGACTCAGCGCTTCATCAGAACAGCCTGCGGCTTCGGCGGCGCGCGCCGCGCTCCCCAGCAACGCCATGTCACTGCGGGTTTCCCTATCAGTGGAGAATTCATCTGAGGCAGCTTCATCAGGGGTAAGCTGATAAGCCATCAGATAATCCTGCCAGGCTGGGGATGCCACCACAGGCTCCGGAGCCAGACGCGCCGCTGAGGGCATGGAAGGCGGGGCCGCCACAACCGGGCCCGGCTGTGCTTTTCTGGACGGTGCCGGGGCCTGATCCTGCAGACGCGGAGCACTGGCGATTTCTGCCTGATCCCACTCCGCGAGATCCTCGGCAGCCCTATCCGCACTCCGGCGGCGCTCATCCATTTCTGCCCGCTCCCGCTTGGCCGCCAATTGCTGACTGGCTTTCGCTTCAGAAAGGCTTTCCTGCTGGCGTGTTTGCTCCATCGTCACACGGTCTGCTTCAAACCGTTCGACCATGACTTCACGCATCACCATGCTGTCCTCGGGTGCCATCGGCAGCTGCCCCTGGCGAAACAACAAGACGCCAACTAACGCGACACTGGCCGTCATGCCAATGGTGGCCCAGTGCCAACGGAACAGACCGTGCCAGAGAGCACCATGTTTCGAATGTGGTACGGCAGCAGACAAGGCCAGCCACTGCTGGCGAAGGGAGTTATGACTGGCTAGCGCGCCTTTGAGGAACGTTTCCTGCTCCGTGCTCAAGTGTCCATCCTGCCAGGCGGCCAGCACCTCATCCTCACTGCCAAACCCTTTGAAAAGGGGATGTGACAGCAACGGTGAGGCGCCTGAGTCGGATACCCTCAGGGATTGCATCAACGCGTTTTCATTGTCCGAATTCAAACGTCGCCTCCCCATTATCGCCCAGACCCATCTCGGAAAGTGCGGCCTGCAATTGCCGTCTCAGCCCTTGCAAGCGGCGCTGCACGGTGGCCGGGCTACTGCCGGTGAGTTCTGCAATCCGGCGGCTGGCCAGGCCATCTTCGTAGTGAAGCGACAGCAGCAGCCGGTCATCTTCTGACAGGGCCAGGTCCGCCACCAGGTTTGCCAATGCCTCTTCTTCATTGGACGGACATGACCGCCGATTTGCATCAGCAGGGTTGACGTTGAGCAAGGTCGACAGCACCGTCAATGCCTGCTCTCGCTGTGCAGCAAGGAACCCCGCATCCAGTGATGCGCCGTTGTCATCGGGAAGCGTATCGAGCCCGAGCTCAGTCACACAGCACTCGGAAAACCCGGGCTCGCCACAACGGGGAATCCGCTGTTTGATCTCACGAATGGCGTTAGCGATCAGGCTCTCACGATAGTCCCGGGCCAGGCGCCCCAGAATTGTCTCCGGCCACTGCCGCTCCAGACACAACATCCGCCACACCTGAACCCACGCCTGCCCCATGGCCTGCAACCACTGAGGAGGACGAGGCCGCCCGAACTTGCGGCGGGCGAAATCTTCCATGGCGCGCCCCGCCACCGCATAGGCGTAGGTGGAAGGCTGACTCTTGCCGCTGAAGGATTGCAGTGCCGCCCAGTCATTGTCACTGAGGGCCTCAAGCATGGCAGTGCAGGCCTCTTCGGCAAGCACAGGCTGCACAAAGCGTTTTGCCGCCATGCGCTCCAGCCCCGCCATAAAGTCGGGATCAAAAACAAGAGAGGGCCAATCCATGGAATCGTGCCCCACGGGTCCTTCCACCATGAAAAAGTCTGCACCGGGAGATTGTCATCACTTGTAGCGCAAATGCCGAACCGATACCAGTTTTACCCGGTTGCAGGTGACGATCACCGGCACAACTGACTACACTGCTGCCAGCTTCAGTTGAGGAACCGGATATGTTGCGCCCGCTGTTAACGCTCCTGCTTTTTTTGCCCGGCTTACTGCAAGCCCAGTGGCAAGAGCATCAATGGGATGTCATGGGAACCCGCGCCAGCGTCACGCTCTGGTCAGAAAAGGAGGCTGCGCCACTCTTCGAGGCACTGGAAACCGAAATGTCTCGCCTTAACGCGCTGCTTTCCCCCTGGGTCGAAGACAGCGAGTTGGCCCGGCTTAACCGTGAAGCAGCGAAAACACCCCAAACCGTCAGCCCGGAATTCTATGCACTGCTTCAACAATCCCTGCACTATTTCGAACTGACCGAAGGGGCCTTTGATATTACCTTTGCCAGTGCCGGGCACCTGTATGACTACCGCGCCGGCAAAGCCCCGGACGAAAGCACCCTTAAAGCCGCGACTCAGCACATCGACGCCCGCCAGATCCAGCTGCTACCCGAGCACCGGGTGAAGTTCACTCATCCCGGCACCACCATTGATCTTGGCGGCATTGCCAAGGGTTACGCCATTGACCAAGGCATCGCCTTGCTCAAGCGGGCAGGCATCCAGCAGGCCTGGCTTTCTTTGGGAGGCGACAGCTATGTACTGGGTGACCACCGAGGCCGCCCCTGGGGAGTCGGCATTCAGCACCCTCGTAACCGTGACGCGGTTGCCATGCGGTTACCACTTAGTGACACCGCCATGTCCACCTCTGGGGATTATCAGCGCTATTTCATCGCCGACGGCGAGCGCGTTCATCACATCATTTCCCCGCAAACCGGCAAGAGTGCCAGCGAACTGGTGAGCGTGACCATACTGGCAGAGAAAAGCGTCGATGCAGACGCGCTCTCCACCAGTGTGTTTGTACTGGGAAAGGAAAAAGGGCTGGCACTCATCAACCGGTTGCCTAATACCTCGGTGATCATCATTGACCAGGCAGGTGAAGTGTCCTACTCCGATGATCTGGCTCCCGGACAATAACCCCCGGCGGCGTTACTGCTCCCCTGACTGCGCTTCGCCCGATTCACCAACCGCCCCTGAAAGGTTAGGCCGACGCGCACGGAGAGAGCGGTACACAAGGTCCGCCAACCCTTCATGAGCGGTGGCGGAAAAACGTTTCAGCCGATTTCTCGTCACCGTAAGCTGCTCAAACGCCGACGCCTGTAGCGCGTACTGCTGGCGGCGCATCAACTGCTCACCGCGGCGCTCCAGATCTGCCAGCATGACCTCCAGCTCAGGCAACTCCTTGCGAAAATGCTCAAGACGATCCACGCGATTGGCAGCATAAAGTACCCGCTTACGCAGATCGTCATTCTCCTCCAACAACTCGCTGAGCGTTTGCAGCTCTCGCTGCCGCTGCCACTGGCGCGGCACAATATCTTCCTGCATATCCCACAACAGCAAGCCACGATAAAAATCCAGTTTGGCGGACATATCCGGGCGTGCCAGTTCCCCCCAGCCTTCAGTCATTCCCTGCGCTTCCTGCTGGGCCAGCCATAAGCGGGTTTCTTCTGGCGTGGCAAACGGCAATGGGTCCTGATCGGAAACCGCTCTCTCGAAGCGCTGAGACAACCCATTCAACCGGCCTTGATAATCTTCGCCGTCCAGCGTTTCAAGCAACGCTCTCGCCTCAGGACGCATGGCAGTTTGCTTGTGATCCTGTGCATCCAGCATGGTGTTGAGGGTCGGCATTTTCTGCTGCCAGAGCCTGAGCAGATTGTTTTGCCGCATCAGCTCATGATAATGATTCCAGCCCTGCTGGAATTCAGCACTGGCAAACCAGCTATAGAAGGTCGGAAAGCTGCTGACTCGCTTGGGCAGAAAAGGGGGCACAGGATCCATGGCAGTTGACCACTGTGGCTCACCCAACATTTCCGCAAACCACTCCCCATTGGCAATATTCTCGCCGACGGTCTGCAGATACATATCCAGTGAAGCGTAGCGTTGAATCGCAGCCTCGTACCCTTTCTTTGCCGCCTTTTCATTACCCAGCTGGTCATACAGTAATGGAATGGCCAGCTGTGCTTCCTGTACCGGACGGCGTTGAATGGAGAATTGATCCAGCCGCTCAAGAACCGGCAACGCTCTGACGGCCTGATTTTCCATCAGCAAGGCGCGCACATAGAGCATCATCGATTCATCGGCGAAAGGCCCTTCCGCCCGCGCTGCGGCAAGTAGCGCCAAGGCTCGCTGCTCCTTGCCTGAACGCAACATATCAATCGCCAGGGCCAGCATGGCCTTGTCTTTGATCGCATCGGTCTCGGGTTCACCAGGAGGCAGATTCGCCAGTTGCCACAGCCATTCCTGCCCTTGGGCCGCCTGCTCTCCATTAATCCAGCTGATTGCCAGGTTATAGCGCAGGTAGGCATTGAGAGGATTTTCTTTGGCGAAGGCATCCAGCGATTCCGCCGCCTCGGCATAACGCCCCAAACGCATCAGCACCTTGGCACGCAGGCTGTAATAGATTTCGGCCAGTTCTACGGGAGGTTGGCCGATCTGTTCATTTAATGTCTGCAGGGATTGCGTGTATTTACCTTGCCGGTAGAAAAGCCCGGCAAGGTGAATCCAGGCCCGCTGGGCAACCATGTCACTCACCTGGGTGCCCAGCAGGGAATCAAATACCTGCTCGGCGTCCTCCGGCATGCCATAAGCGCTATACATGGCACCGAGCAACACCCGTAGATCTTCCCGGTGATGCTTGACCTCGCCACGTTCAAGCGCCATCTGCGCGCGGGTCAGGGCCGCGAAGTATTCGCCCTGCAGGTACAGGTAAGCCACCTCACCATAAGCTGGCTCCTGCACCCTGTGATCCTGATCCAGCCGCCCCCATGCCTGACTGACAACCAACAGAGCCAGACTAACAAGCACTATTCGCATCTATCAGCGCCAATCACGGAAACGGAAGCGAGGCTGCTGCTTGGCACTGTCATCCTCGATATGCAGCTGGACAAAATGCCGGCCGTGCCCTTTCTCAAACTGCGCATTCACCCCACGGCGAATCTCGGTACCCTTTGGGCCATCCCCGGTCACAAAGGCAACCAGCTCATGCCCGCCATTCTTCACGTTCGCCACGGCCAGCCGTTGCACCGCACCATTGCGCAGCGCGCGCACTTCTTTTTCGGTATACAGGTGGCTGGCAATCACCTCACCATCCAATTCCAGGGTGATGCTGTCCGGCGCAAAGAAATGGCCCACATCCAGTGACACATAGATCCCCACCTGGGTATCCGCAGGGAACAGCAGCTCTTCTTCCAGCAGTAACAGGCGCTTGTTGACTTCCAGCACTTCCCGTTTGAAATCCGCCAGATCCTTGTCCAGCTCAGCTGCCTGCAATGGCGCAATAGCGAGCAGCAGCAGCGCGATGACTACATGGCGCATCATTCCCTCTCACAACACAAATAATTTTTGCCGAATCTAACACACCTTTACGGGCAGGACTGTTGCCACCTTCTCATCCCGTTATTGACCCATTTTATCGGCGGATACAATTTTCCCACATTTGTTCCTTGCCACAACCTGCACAACAGGACCATTATCAAAAGGTCGATACTCGCTATCGACTCCGTGCCGGCGGCCCGGTCATACGCCGCGCCATGCGCGCCTTGCAAAGGGCGCGGTGGCGCGACAGGAGTCCGGGCCGTCCGGCATGCACTTACCTCGCATCACGTTTCCAGCCTAAACTTCGCCATCATTGCGCCCTGCTTTTCCCGAAAGGAACCTTCCGGCTATGCTGGCCTCCAATGTCTGGTCAATGTGAAACGGAATCCCGATGAAAACACTGATTTCTTCCTGGCTGCTGGCCACGCTTTTCCTGCTGGCGGGCTGTCAGACCCTGGGTTCACTGGAAGCACCGGAGGTGTCCGTCTCCGGGATCAACCTCAACAAGGTATCGCTGTTCGAGCAGGAGTGGGGTCTGACCTTGAGGGCCCGCAATCCCAATGATCGTGAGCTCACCCTGAAAAGCATGGATTACGAGATCTATGTGAACGGGGAAAGGTTTGGCCGTGGCCTGACTGCTGAAAGCGTCACATTACCGGCAATGGGCGACGCTACCGTCAAGACCACCATTACCACCAGCTTGCTGGAAAGCCTGCAAAAACTGCAGCAGATTCAACAGCAACCGGGGGAACCACTGACTTACCGACTGGTAGGCAAAGCCCGAGTGGCAGGAGTACCTATACCGCTCAGTTTCGACAAGGAAGGAGAAATGAGGCTGCCGGCGATGCCCCGCTAGGCCACCCGGGTATAGCCCCATTAACCTTAACCCTCCTCTTTACGCTCTCGCCGAAATCGCGCCGGGCTTTGCCCGGTCCAGCGGCGGAAGGCATGGATAAAGTTGGAGAGCTCGGAATACCCCAGCCGCTCACTGATTTCCTCCAGCGTGAGAATCCCCAGCGTCAGCCATTGCTCCGCCAGCATCCGCCGCACTTCATCCATTAATTCCTGATAACCGGTCCCTTCCTTGCCCAGATGTCGACGCAGGGTCCGGCTGCTCATGTGCATCTCTTCCGCCAACGCCTCCATATCGGGGTAGCGACCGGGCTGCTGCAACAGACGGCGTCGAACACGAGCAGCCATGCCGCCCCGCGAATGGCGCTGAACCAGCAACTGATGGCATTGTTCCTCGCACAATCGTGCCGTCACCGGATTGGCCTGCGGCAACAGCATGGTCAGCAACTCCTGGGTAAACGCCGCTTCACTGCGCGCGGCCGAAAACGTCGGCGTACGACCAAAAACCGCCTCAAAAGGAGCCGGATCCCGTGGGGGCAAGCGCAGATTCAGCGTGGTCAGAGGCACTCGCAAGGAAAACAATTCTTCCTGCACCACCATGATGGCACTGCTGTCTCGCGCCAGCAGATAAGGGCGGACAGCCTCCTCAAGCGCCGTATCATCAAGCACCAGAAAAGCCTGATCGCCTATTTCCTCAAGGCGAATATCGAGAAACGCAAAGGTGAGACCGAGATAGCGCAGCCCTAGTCGAATGGCATCCCCAAAGGTTTGGCTACTCAACAGGGCAAAGCCCCAGACACCATAACTGCTGAGATGGTAGCGCTGTCCCATGGCAAGACCGTGAGCCACCGGATCATCCAGCTGCTCACACAGGTTGCGGACCACTGTCAGCTCCTGCTCTGCCTCAATGGTGGCATCCGACTGCTGCAACATCCCCGCATTCAGCCCAGAGCCGGCCAGGCTCCGGGAAACGGGTATTCCCTGCTCGGCAGCGTAGGCCACCTGCAGGCGCACACTGGTAATGGCTCTGAGGGCATTCATCGTTGTCCGTTTTCCACAACTTTATGTCCCACAATGCCATAAAAATGACGTTTGGGCCTCGCTAAAGTGATGTCTATAGAGTCAACAGAGATGTATACGCCATGAAAACCACACACCAGGTCATCATTATCGGCGCAGGCTTCGGCGGCCTGGGCATGGCCATCCGGCTGAAGGAGCAAGGTCAGGACGATCTTCTGATCATCGAGAAGGCCGAAGATGTCGGAGGTTGCTGGCGCGACAATACCTATCCGGGTGCCGCCTGCGACGTGCCTTCACACCTGTATTCCTATTCCTTCGAGCGACACTACCCCTGGAGTCGCCGGTTCGCCCCGCAAAAAGAAATCTTCGCTTATCAGCAATACTGCGCGAAGAAATATGACATCTACCGCCACATTCGCTTCAAGACAGAAGTGGCCGAAGCGCGCTACCAGGATGACAGCCGCACCTGGCAGGTAACCCTGACCAATGGCGAAACCCTGTCCTGCAAGGCGCTGATCACCGCCACCGGACAGCTCAACCAACCCGCGTACCCACCACTCTCCGGCATCGATGATTTCCAGGGCACGCACTTCCACAGCGCCCGCTGGAATCACGAGGTAGACCTGACCGGCAAGACGGTGGCGGTAGTCGGCACCGGGGCCAGCGCCATCCAGTTTGTGCCGGAGGTCGCCAAGGTGGCCGGCAAACTGATGCTGTTCCAGCGCTCTGCGGCACACGTGATCGCCAAACCGGACCGCGCCTACTCGGGGCTTGAGCACCAGGTACTGAAACGCCTCCCTATCACCCAAACCCTGGATCGCGCGCGCATCTATGCCGCCAACGAATCCCGAGCACTGGGCTTTACCTCTCTGCAGCAAGCCATGAAGCTTTATGAATGGCTATTCAAGCGTCACTTGAACAAACAGATTAGTGACCCGGCTCTGCGGGAAAAGCTGACCCCGGATTATCCCATGGGGTGCAAGCGAATTCTGATGTCCAACGACTACTACCCGGCATTGGCACGCCCCAATGTGGAGGTGATCAACCATGGCATCAGCTCGGTAGACCAGAATGGACTGACCGACAGCACCGGCACCCACCACCAGGCCGACGTCATCATCTACGGCACGGGTTTCCAGGCCACCGACTTCCTTACCCCAATGACCATTATCGGCCGTCAGGGCCAGGACCTGAACGATGCCTGGAAAGACGGTGCCGAGGCCTACCTTGGCATGACCGTGCACGGCTTCCCCAATCTGTTCATGCTCTACGGACCGAACACTAACCTGGGCCACAATTCCATTATCTATATGCTGGAGAGCCAGATTCACTACATCCGTCAGTGCCTGGCCGCCATGGAAGAACAGACGTTCCAAGCTCTGGAGGTGCAAGCCAACATCCAGTCGCAGTTCAATGACGATGTACAACGCAAAATTCGCGGCACCGTCTGGGACAAGGGCTGCCATAGCTGGTACAAGACAGAGTCCGGCAAAAACACCAATAACTGGCCGGGATTCACCTTCGATTATCGCCGCCTGACCCGTCAGGTGAACTGGAGCGACTATGAGCTTGTTCGTTGATCGGGTCAGCCGGTCACAATCGATGGTCCAGCAGCTGCTGGCCCGCCTGCTGCGTACATCACTGGCCCTGCTGTTCAAGCCCGCCACCCGTTGGCTGAGTCTTTCCAGCCAACGTCGCTGGATGGACATCATGGCCATGACCACCCTGCGCGCCCGTGACGTTGCCGACCATGATGACCCCGTGGCGGGCGTCCCTTGCCGTCACTACCAACCGCTTCACGCCCAATCCACTGTGCTCTACCTGCACGGTGGCGGCTATGTGGCGGGGAGTCCTGACAGCCACAAGGCCATCACCTCGCACATGGCCCGCTTTGCCAATGCCAGGGTTGTGGTGCCAGATTATCGACTGGCACCAGAGCACCCTTGCCCCGCTGCCATCGAGGATGCGGTTGCGGTCTACTGCCAGCTGCTAGCGGAAGGCGTTCACCCTGACACGCTGACGATCATGGGAGACTCTGCCGGCGGCGGCCTGACCATGGCGACACTGCAAGTGCTCAAGCAGAAAGAGATTGCTCTCCCCGCCAGCGTGATTTTGTTTTCCCCCTGGGTGGACCTGACTCTCTCCCAGCTGTTCGACACCGACCGGGACATCATGCTCAGTCAGGAATGGCTTCAGGGTGCAGCACTGAACTATGGGCAAACCGATCTGGCACGCCCACAGTGCTCACCGATCTACGGTGACCTCAGCGGCCTGCCCCCCGTGCTGATCCAGGCCGGCAGTGACGAAATCCTGCTTAATGACAGCCTGCGCCTGTGCGAAGCACTGAACGAGGCAGGTACGTCAGCGCATCTCCAGGTTCATCCTCAACGTTGGCATGATTTTCAACTGCATGCCGGCGTGCTCGCCGACGCAGACCACGCCCTGATGACCTGTGCCCGTTTTATCTTGCAACATCGCAAGGAGCCACAATCATGAAACGTATCTTTATCACCGGTGGCGCCAGCGGCATTGGCCAGGCCACCGCCCGCCTGTTCCACAAGAACGGTTGGCAGGTGGGTATCACCGACGTAAACGAAGTGGCCCTGCGTGCCACGGCCGCGGAGCTGGACGGATGCTGGTACCGCCCGCTGGATGTGACCGATGATCTTGCCTGCCAACATGCCGCCCGCGACTTTGCTGCCGAAGGTGGTCTTGATGTGCTGTTTAACTGCGCGGGCATCCTGCAGATGGGGCAGTTCGAAAATATCAGCGCGGCGCGGCACAAGAGCATCATCGACATCAACGTGACAGGCCTGATGAATATGAGCCTGGCGGCTTACCCGCATCTCAAGGAAAGCGACAAACCGGTGGTAATCAACATGAGCTCGGCATCTGCCATGTACGGCACGCCGCACTTTGCCTCTTACTCAGCCAGCAAGTTTGCGGTACGCGCGCTCACCGAAGCGCTGGATGTGGAGTGGGGTCGGCAGGGCATTCGTGTAGTGGACGTGATGCCACCGTTCGTGAATACCCCCATGGTGAACGATGCCGACTTTCGCGCGCCGGTGATCGATCGCATGGGGGTGAATCTGGATGCAGAGGACATTGCGGCCACCGTCTGGCACACCGCCACCCACATCACCCCCGTGCATAACCCGGTGAGCGGCAAGTTCAAGATCCTGGTGCTTGGCAATAAACTTCTACCGGGTGCCGCCACGAGACGATTGATGCAATTCTTGAGTCGTTGAGGAAACTGCAACGCGGATAACAGCCATGGCTCCTGAAACGACGGAGCCGTGTGCCACAGGTACAACAGATTCCAGAAGCGAGTAACGAGTGTCGAGAACATGCCCCCAGCTCAATGGGGGGTGTTTTGCCTTTCTAAACTCGCGACTCGAAACTCGCGCCGTTATTCCTCCGGCCCCGCAAAGGTAATCGTCACCTTCCGCTTACCCCATTCCCGCGCCGCCTCGATATCCTCGCCCATATAGATATCAATCTTGTGCTTCCAGCGCCGATTCATCTTGTCCTTCACTACCCAGATTCCCGGCAACCCTTCAATCTTTACCTCTGCATTGTGGCCCAGCCCCAGCGGAATCAGATCCCTCGACACCGCAATCGCCTGCATACCGGGCTCGAGACGATCCCCCCACGCGGCCAGCGCATGATCCTTGCCATACCCCTGACCATGGAGCGAGTTATACGCTGTGGCGGTCACCGTCAGCGTTACCGGAGGTGGCCCGGCCTCTCCCACAGACACCGCCCAGGTGACCGCCACCAGAATCAATGAGAGCCCCAGGGCATTCACCTTGCGTTGCAACGGAATCGGTACAGTCATTCAATGCTCCGAATTGTGATCATCATTATGTTTTCATTTTTGCTGACAGCGTGCTCAGCAGAGCGACATTTTGACGCTTCCGCACAGCCACTGGCACCGACTCTGCGACATTGGGTACCAGAGGAGCCGCCATCGGATGTGGTGCTTGCGCTGCACAGCTTTGGCGACCATGGCGCAGCCTTTCAATTACTCGGTCCGCAATTCGCAAACGCTGGCATTTATCTTGAAAGCTATGACCAGGCGGGTTTTGGCAGCCGACAGTTTGAAGGCCGATGGGCGGGAGAAACGCAACTGGTCAATGAGGCAGCCGAGCGAATCGAGCACTTGGCATCAGTCTATCATCAACCCGTGTATGTAATGGGTGAAAGCCTGGGCGCGGCGGTCGCCATCCTCGCAGCGTGCAAAAACCCTGACGCTGTGGCCGGTGTTATTCTTTCCGCGCCAGCAGTCAGGGAAGGCATTCGTTTTCGTTACGGCTGGAACCTGGTCATCGCCAGCGCGGCAACATTGGCCCCGGGCTATGAAGTGCAAGTACAGCGCGATCCCGAAGCGCCCTTACTCGCGCCTAGCCAGGCACAGCGGCTGGCGACGGATGAACGCGTCATGCGACAGGTCCGGCTGGACAGCTATTGGGGGCTGATCCAGCTTGCCGACAGTGCCAGCGATCAAGCTGCCGTATTATCCCAAACAAAGATCCCGGTACTGATATTGTACGGCGACCGGGACAACACCGTTCCTGAGGCTGGCATTGTGGCGCTACGGCGACACCTGCAACCACAAGTCACCTATTTATCTGTTCCCGACGGCCCACACTTGCTGCTCCAGGGAAAGGACTGGCGCACCACCAGCCAGCAGATTCTTGACTGGATACAGACACAACGCCCCGCCAACCACGCCAACATCGCAGCGCCCGCAACGCCCCGGAGCACAACAATTGGCTCACCCAGCCAGTTACACACCCGCTCAGACTGATACCCTTTGCGTTTCAGTTTCAAGCATCATTTGCTGATCAGCGTCGCGCCAATTCAGGAGAGCAATACCATGAGCAAACGGGTTCTTATTACCGGCGGCAATTCCGGCATTGGCCTTTGCACAGCGGAACAACTGGCCGGCCGCGGCGCAGAGGTCATCCTCGCCTGCCGTGACAAGGACAAGGGTCAGGCGGCAGTCGCGCGCATCAAGAATGCGCACCCTTCCGCCAAAGTTCGCCTTTTCTCTCTGGATCTATCTGACCTGGAAAGTGTTCGCAACAGTGCCGCCACTATCTACCAGGAACTCGGCCACATCGATGTCCTGATCAACAACGCCGGAGTGGTACCCACCCAGCAGCAATACACCAAAGACGGTTACGAGATGCAGTTCGGCGTCAATTATCTCGGCCCGGTTCTGTTTACTCATCTGATGCTGCCCTTACTGCAGAAAGGGGAAAACCCACGCATCCTCCATCTGGCGTCTGTGGCTCACTGGTTGGGCCGTATCAATAAAAAGACGTGGCGGGGACGCAGGCCTTATCTGGTCCTGGATGCCTATGGGCAGTCCAAGCTGGCTAACATCCTGTTCAGCAATGTTCTCGCCGATCGACTGGCGGAACTCGGCATCACCAGCAATGCCCTGCATCCGGGCGGGGTAGACACACCGATTTTTCGCTATGCGCCCAAAGCGATCATGGCTCTCATCCGTCCCACCCTGACGACCCCGGAAAAAGCCGCAAGACTTCCGGTCAGTCTGGCATTGGACCCTCAGTATGAGGGCGTCACCGGCCAGTATTTCGCCAACTTCAAGCCCGCCATGCGCTCCCCCCTCGCCCGGAACAGCAAGCTGGCCGAGACCCTGTACTACGACACCATGGCAGAGCTGGACATGCCGGCACTCTAGGGCCTCAGCTAACAGCTCCCCTTAATGATGTAACACAATGGCTACGCAACGTTGCAAGGACGGTTAGCTGCCTGGTCAAAACAGCGGTAAGGTGAAAGTAGAGGAACGATTGTAATTATCACGGAAGGGATTGCCGTGAGCCTTGACCACAACCTACCAAGAGTCCTGATTGTAGAAAATCAGGACTCAAAGCTTGCTTTGCCCCAGCGGTTGGCCGCCCAGGGATGGCAGCTTGTTGTTCAAAAACTCGATCAACTCGACCCATCCCAATGGCCAGGAATCGGCCTGATTCATATTCCTGGCCAGGAGGCCCATGAGCCACTGGCCCCGGTCACCGGGGCACTCCAGAAAGGCAGCTACATCGCACTGTGCGGCAAAGAAGCACTCAACAGCAGCAAGATTCAGACACTGATTCGCACCGCGTTTCATGATTACTGCGACGAGAGCGCACCCACTCAACGCTTTGCCCATACACTGGAGCGCCTGCTGTCAGAAACCCGCCCCCGGTTTGATGCCCTGCCTCCTCCCTCCCTGATCCTTGGCTCCTCCATAGCAATGACCGAACTGAGACACCGCCTCTCAACCTACGGCCATTCGGAATTGCCTGTACTGCTCCTGGGAGAAAGCGGCACCGGCAAGGAATGTGCGGCACAGTGGATTCACCACCATTCTTCACGGCGGGAACATCCGTTTGTGGCACTCAATTGTGCGGCCATCCCGGACACCCAGTTCTCCACCGAATTGTTCGGCCATGAGACCGGGATGCTTAACGGCGAGCCCCAAAAGCGAGCGGGTCATATTGCTGTAGCGGAAAGAGGCACCCTGTTTCTGGACGAAATTGGCGACATGTCGCAAACCAGTCAGGCCACCCTGTTACGCTTTCTGGAAAGCAACTGCTATACACCTGTGGGCGGAAAGCGGGAGCGCCAGGCTGACGTCAGGATTGTCTGCGCCAGCAACCATAACCTTCATGAAGAGGTACGCACGGGCAGTTTCAGGCTGGATCTTTTCCACCGCTTGAATGTGTTGTCGCTGGATTTGCCGCCGCTAAGGCAGCACCTGGAAGACATTCCGGTACTTGCGGAGCATTTTCTCCATCATCACCAGCCGCCGGTAACACTCGACGAATCGGCAATGAGTGCCCTGATGTGCCACGACTTCCCCGGCAATGTCAGAGAATTACGAAACTGCCTGCTTCGCGCCGCGGTCAACAACCGCCACGGCCTGATTCGCAGCGAGGATCTCGGACTGGAAGAACCTGTGCGTGCAGAACCGCCCACGCAAAGCCTGAGTCAGTACCGCAACCGGCAGGAGAGCCAATACATTCGGCAATGCCTGGAAGACTGCAAGAATAATGTGCAGGAAGCCGCCAATCGTTTGAAAATCAGCCGCTCAAGCCTCTATCGACTGATGGAGAAACACCACATCCATCTTCCTTGAACGGCTCCAGCCCGGCCTTGTCCACCGCCCGTGTCAGTTCAGGGTAAAACTCCAGAAAGCCCTGCTCCAGCTCGTCATACCGCGGGATAATTTCTTCCACAATACCCGCGAAAGCATTGGCAAAGCGGATTCTGCCAGCGATCGCATCCAGCGCCTGCCCCACCTGTTGCAACTCGCCATAGCGATTGAGCAGATCATTCTCCACCATCCGCTGCATCCTTCGCTGCATCATTTCAGGCATCAGATTCTTGCCGGCCAACAAGTCCTGGTAGTGACGCTGAATTGATTCCTCCCGGGAGGAGGAATACAACACAGACCAGTGTTGCCACAGGAAATGATCGAACAGCACATCCAGAGCCACACCTGCAAAACGGCGTCTGGCCGGCGAAAACTGCCGGCGCTGCATCAGCACCCAGTCGTGGGAATCGGTGAAACGATCAACCAGCCGGTGATTATCCAGCCCCTGACGGACTGGCATACTCAGGGCATCTGCATCCACCCCGCGCATAAAGTCCCCCAGCATATTGCCAACCTTGGAAGAGACCGAAGGCTGGGCCAAAGAGAGATGGGCAAGATAATTCATCCCAGGCCCCGTTCCGCGGGTTCAGCCAGGGGTCAGCCCGGCGGCCAGCTGAAAGAGCGGCCACCCAGCACGTGCACATGCAAATGGAACACGGTCTGGCTGGCACCGGCGCCGTTATTCACGTTCAGGCGAAAATCCTCCAGCCCCTCATCCCTGGCCACCTGGCTGGCGATCAGGAGAAGATGACCCAGCAAGGCCTGATCCTCCACCTCGGCATCTGACAGTTTGGCAATCGGCTTTTTGGGAATCACCAGAAAATGGGTTGGTGCCTGGGGATTGATGTCGCGGAACGCCAGGCACTGGTCATCCTCATAAATGATATCTGCCGGGATTTCGCGATCGATAATCTTGGAAAAAAGCGTAACGGACATGAAATTCGAGTCTCCTGAGCGGTTGACCTGTAGCAAGCCAGCTGACGAGAGATGTGCACTTTACTGGCTATCTTTGTGTGGCCCGGTTCACAGCTCACACGATAATTGCACCAAATTCGTCCCTATACGGTGACGATTACCTTAGCGGCAGGTCAGAATGGTGGCATTATAGTGCTCTCTGAACCCACTTTTGATCAACCGGAACAGCATGGCCACACTCTTTGTTGAAAATTTGACCGTTGCAGACTTCTCCTTCCTGCACTCCAAGCGCGGCATGGTCGGAGAGTCCTGGCTGGTAGACCTTGAATTAACCGGCGATCTGGATCATCAGGGGATGGTGTTCGACTTCGGACACATCAAGAAACGTATCAAGCAGGCGATTGATGAAAGAGTGGATCACCGGCTGCTGGTGCCAGTGGATTGCGATCAGGCCAGCGTTGTCGAGCGTGACAACGATACCAGCCTGGAGTGGCAGTACCGGGGCGGCACCATTCGTATGGTCGTTCCCAGTGAAAGCCTGCTGTTAATGCCCGGTACCGAGGTATCAAAGGCCAGCCTGACTCTGCATCTTATGGAGCTGGTACAGTCCGTAGTCCCGGAAAACGTGCACGAGGTACGCATCATCCTCCGCGAGGAAGATACCGGCACCGCCCCCTATTACCATTATTCCCATGGCCTCAAAAAACACGATGGCAACTGCCAGCGCATCGCCCATGGGCACCGCTCCAACATTCATATCTTCGAGAATGGCCGTCGCAGCCGCTACTGGGAAAAACTGTGGGCGGACCGCTGGGAAGATATTTATCTGGGCACCCGTGAAGATCTGGAAGGCACCTACTACATTGATGAAATTCCCCATCACCGTTTTCGCTACGATGCTCCGCAAGGGCACTTCGAGCTGGTGATTCCGGAAGATCATTGCTACCTGATCGACACCGATTCCACCGTGGAACAGCTAGCGGCTCACATCGCTGAACAGCTGGCAGAAGAAGCACCCGGCAAACACTTCCGCGTTCGCGCCTTTGAAGGCGTGGGCAAAGGTGCTATCGCCGAAGCCGGAGAGAATCTGCCAGGCAAGGCTCACTCAGGCTGGCTGAGCGGCGCGGCAGTCATTTAACGCGAGTAACGAGTTTCGGGTTGCGAAAAGCAAAACCTCGCCGCCTCATCGGGTTGAAGGTTTTCGACACTCGCTACTCGAAACTCGTTGCTGTCTTTATTCCTCGTCCAGAATCCGTTCGGCTTCTTCTTGAATCAGCCGGCGCAACCAGCGATGGGCCACATTGTGATGCAGCAGCGATGACCAGGCCATCTTCAGCTCAAATTCCGGAATATCGAACGGCGGCTTTTTAATCAGCAACCGCTCGTTCTGTGCCTGCATCTTTGCCACCCGACTGGGCAAAGTCGCCACCAGATCATTGTTCATGGCCAGCAGCGCCGGCATCTGATAGTGGCGGGTAAAGATACTGATCTTGCGGGTTTTACCCAGTTGTTCCAGAGCATGGTCAATCCAGCCAAGGCCGCCCAGTCGCTCAGGGTTCATGCCAAAGCCTACCCCGAAACCAGTCTTCGATACCCAGATATGCTGGGCAGACAGATAGCTGTCCAGATTGAAATTCCCGGCGATAGGGTTGTCCCGATTGAGCAAACAGGAGAACGAATCCTTCCACAGGCTGACCTGGTGGAAGGAACCCGGAATCTCGTTGAAGCGATTCACCGCCATATCTACCCGACCCTGCTCCATATCCTGGTAGCTGACATCGGAAGGGGTGAGAAAATCCAACACCACATTCGGCGCTTCTGCCCGAAGCCGGCGCACGATATGCGGCACCAGCGTCCCTTCAGCGTAGTCACTGGTCATGATCCGGAATACCCGCCGGCTCTCCTCGGGACGGAAGCTGTCTTCCGGGGTAAACAGTTGTTCCGTCTGGGAGAGAATTTGACGGACCAGAGGGCGTAACTCCTGGGCACGCTCAGTGGCCGTCATGCCATCACTGGTGCGAATCAGCAAAGGGTCGCCGAACAGCTCACGCAAGCGTTTCAGCGAATTACTCATGGCTGGCTGGGTAATCCCCAACTGCTCCGCCGCGCGAGTTACGTTCTGCTCTCGCAGCAGCACATCCAGATACTTGAGCAGATTGAGATCTGCGGAAGCGATATTCATGAATTGAATAGCCGGAAGGTAGTCATCATTGAAGCTGATTGTAGCACTCGCCCCAACAGCACTCCTAATGTGGCACCGATCACATTCCAGCCACCTGAAGCCTCATCAGTAAAAATGGTTAGCGGAAACAGTGTTAACGGCGTCGCTAAATTGACATTAATGGCAACCTGCCAGTATCGCCTAGACGCCCAAAAATGCGTAAGGTGAGCCTTGTTAATCCCTGTTCACTAACCTTTCTGCCATGTTGTCGAACCCCTGCGAGCCGCAATCGTCATAGGGATTCAGTTTGCGGAAAGTGCATCAGAGGTAATTATGACCAATAACGCCACCACGCGAGCCGAGAAGTTCGTGGTGCGTTTTCCTTGCGGAATGCGTGCAGAAGTTTCAGAAGCGGCCCGGTTTAGCCACCGCAGTATGAATGCAGAAATTATTGCCCGGCTGCAGCATAGCCTGGGCAACTGGCCAGAGGCCTTGCCTCAAGGGACCAGCGCAGTGCCGGAAGGCAACGAAGAAGCCTACTTGCTGGAACGCTTCCGTCGCCTTTCCCCTGCCAAACAGCAGGCTCTGTTGGCTCTGCTGGACTAGAGTCCCGTACAATAGGTTTTCTGGGGCCGGTCTGAATTTCGATGGATGACCGGCCTATCCAAGGAACAGGGAGCCTCCACTGGCGTGACAGCAAACCAAATCCACAATCCTCTCCCATCGGGCAACGATATCCGCCTGCCCTGGCATCTTCGGCTACCCGTCTCGCTGGAGCAGGATTTTCGCTTTTACTCCCGAAACAGTGCCGCCGGTGCTGCCTCCAGTGCACTTCTGCTAATCGCCCTGCTGCTGGTTTGTGCCATGCTGGTGGAATCACTGGTGGGATCCGATGTGCTGCTGCAGACCTGGCGCCCCCGGCTATTCACCCTGATGGTGACCGGAGGCTGTCTGATGCTTTGCCAGCAGCCCCGCTGGCGAGAATGGCTGCAACCCGCACTGCTGGTGCTATCTTTCACCCTGTCGTTATCGGGCGTTTATCTGGGGATGGCCATTGATCACCCCCTCTCCTACGTTTTCTTCCTGCAAACACCGCTGGCCGTGGTCATGCTCAGCACCTTGTTCCGGTTACCCTTTCACAGCACGGTAGTGAGTGCACTGCTGATGACCGGCGCCATGCTGGCCGGCTTGTATTTTTCGAAGGAATCTACCCCCTTTGAACATGCGACCCTGATCATGCTCAGCATGGCCTTCATCAGCATGAGCCTGTTTGGCCAATACGTTTACGAGCGCTTGCTGCGCAAGCACTTCCTTTCCGAGCACGTGCTCTATCAGCACAGGGACGAACTGCACTCTGCCAATCAGGTACTGGAAAGCCAGGCCACCGTGGATGGCATGACCGGCTGCATCAACCGCCGGGGCATGGAGGCACGCCTTAATCACCTTTACCATCTGCTCAAACAGCAGAACCCGGACGCACCTGAACGGGTTTGCCTGCTACTTTTCGATATCGATTTCTTCAAGCAATACAACGATACCTACGGCCACCCGGCAGGTGATGAGTGCCTGAAGAAAGTCTCAGCAGTGCCGCTGGCCATGGTTCAGGCAGAAAAGGATTTCGTTGCTCGCTATGGCGGGGAAGAATTCGTCATCGTACTGACGGACTCCAGCTTTAACGATGCGCTGGTGTTCGCCGAACGCATGCGTAATCGGGTCGAGCAGCTGGGCCTGCCACATAGTGGATCACGGGTGAATCAGGTAGTGACCATCAGCATCGGGGTCTCCAGCTCGGATGGTGGAGCCGAGAACGGCGGTGCTCTGCTCAAGCAAGCTGACGAAGCCCTCTATCAAGCCAAAGGCGCAGGTCGTAATCGTGTTGCCATGATGAATCATCAGGGCGCGGTAGAGATGCTGACGTAAAGAGTCCCGCATTACTTGTTGCGTGAAGCGCACCGCGTATCCAGGTAGGAGCTTGCCTGCAAGCGATGCGAGCCTCGGCGAGGAGAACAAGTTTCGAGTTGCGAGCGACGAGTTTCGAAAGGCCAAACCGTGCAGACTACCGTCGTTTTTGATCTTCGAAACTCGTTACTCGACACTCGCTTCTGGAATCCCTTGCCTCGCTTGGGCTCGGATCGCTTGCAAGCAAGCTCCTACATGCCCCAGCACCGGGGAGCCTCAAGCCGCCATATCTTCTTGCGGCCCGAAGAACTCGAAGTGGATATTTTCAGCACCCACACCCCGCGACAGCAGTAGCCGATTCACCATCCGCATCATCGCTGCGGGACCACAGAAGTAGTACTGGGCACGACGGTCACCCACCAGCTCATCCAGCAGCTCACCATCAACAAAACCTTCGCTGTCAAAACCCTCATCTTCCGCGCTGGCTTCGCTCAAGCGAACATGGCAACGCAGATTCGGATGCATTCCCTGCAGACTGTTCAGCTCTTCCACAAAGGGGCGCTCTGCACTGTTACGGGCACACTGGATCAGGATCACTTCACGACCGGACTGCGTCTCGAGAGCGCCATGCAGCATCGCCATCAATGGCGTGATACCCACCCCGCCAGCAATCAGCACCAAAGGAGCATCATCAGCCGGTGCCGGCTGCAAGGTAAACTCGCCACAGGGAGGAGCCAGTTCGACGACATCGCCTTCACCCACCTGATCATGCAGGAACGCCGACACAACCCCGTCCGGTACGCCCTCAACCTGGCTCCCTTCCTTCTTCACGCTGATGCGGTACTGCTCAGGGTCATGCTTGCCTGACAGGCTGTAGTTACGCATCACCGGCTCACCACCGTCAGGAGCAACCCGCACCGTGATGTATTGCCCAGGCTGACTCGCCGACAGCGGCTTACCGTCTTCCGGACGCAGATAGAAAGACGCAATATTGCCGCTGGCAGCCTCACGGCGTGCCACCACAAAACGACGGAACCCTTTCCAACCGAATTCCTGCTGTTGCGCTGCATAAATCTCTGCCTCGCGGGCAATCAGGATATCCGCCAGCACCCCATAAGCTGCACCCCAGGCATCAATCACCGCCTCGGTAGCCCCTTCACCCAGCACTTCCTGTATCGCCGCCAGCAGATTGGCTCCCACAATCGGGTAATGCTCGGCGAGAATCTGCAATGAAGCGTGCTTCTGGGCAATCAACTCTACCGCATCCGCCAGCACCGCCGGATTCTCGATGTGCTGGGCATAGGCGCAAATAGCCCCCGCCAATGCACGCTGCTGGGTCCCGGCATGCTGGTGCGCCGGATTAAAGAAGGCCAGCACCTCGGGATTCTCCCGGAACATACGCTGGTAAAAATGGCGCGTCAGGGTTTCCCCGTGTTCCTGAAGAATCGGGACAGTTTGCTTGATCACGGCCAGTTGGCTTTCGGTCAGCATTACGCTTTCTCCTTTAATTAGGTATTTTACATGCCTCTTTTAAATGGGCATATTAGATACCTCTTTATGCGCTGACAAGTACCCAAACTGACATGCAGCTCACCACTCATACCGATTACGCCCTGCGCACCCTGATTTGCCTGTCTTTGCAACCGGACAGTGCCCCCATGACCGTGCAGGAAATCGCCCGCCGTTACAGCATTTCTGCCAACCATATCGCCAAGGTGGCGCAAACCCTGACGCAACTGGGCTATATCAACAGCCTGCGCGGCCGCGGCGGCGGACTCGTGATGGCCCAAGCCCCGGACACCATCAATCTCGGCACCCTGGTGCGGGAAACGGAAAACCTGAAGTTACTTGATTGCTTCGGCGAAGCCTCGCAATGCGCTATCGAGCCAGCCTGCAAACTGAAAAACATGTTCATGCAGGCACAGCAGGCATTTCTGAAAGTGCTGGATGGCTACACCCTGTCGGATGTAATCAGGAATGGGGATGAATTGAAGGTGTTGTGGCGGTAGCGGCACTGCCTCCACGTGTGAGCCACTATAGACGAAAGCAAATCAGTTACGAGTTACGAGTTACGAGAAACGAGTTTCGAAAACCTAAAACCCATCGCACGGGGACGCTTTTTTCGTAACTCGTAACTCTCTCCTATTCTTCCATCGGCGGCACGATCGTCACCGGGTCCAGTCGCTCGGCGTACCAGTTCAAACGCCAATCCAGATGTGGTCCCGTAGCCCGCCCGGTAGCTCCCACTTTGGCCACCGGCTCGCCCTGCTTCACCGACTGCCCCGGCTGAACCAGCACTTCGCTGAGATGAATCATGGTGGAGGAAACCCCATAACCATGATCCATGATCAGGGTACCGCCGGAATAGTAGTTGTCATCCTGCACCAGGGTCACAACTGCATCGGCTGGTGCGACCACCACCGTCCCGGTGGGCCTCGCCACATCCACGCCATAATGAGGGGTGCCGGGCTTGCCATTGTAGACCCGCTGGCTGCCATACACGCCACTGATACGGCCCGTTAGCGGCCACTGGAAATCACTGAGAAAGGCCTGCAGATCACTGTCACTGGCACGGGCTTTCTTGATCTCGGCCACTTCGGCACGAATACGCTTGAGTACCGCTTCCGGCGGCGGATCCACGGTACGCTGCGGCACCCCTTCCACCCGCTGGATATTGTATTCGCGCTTGTCGAGAATCACGGCCACCTGCTGGCGTTCTTCACCCTTTTGCAATTCCAGACTCTGCTCCAGCGCCGCATCGCGGCCGAAGCCAATCGCAAAAAAACCCTCGTCGGTGGTACGCACCGGCTTGCCCGCCAGCATGACGGTGACACCAGACGCCACCTGCCCCCGCAGCAGAGAACCCTGGGTGCGCTCCCCTTGCAGGGAGAGTAACCAGTCACTGGCCAGCGACGGGGCCGATGCCAGACAAAGCACTACAAGACAGATCGTTCTCAACATAAAACCTCGAATAAAATACGGCGCCCTTCATAAGGGAACCAGGCACAGCGAGTTGCGAGCAGCGAGTTTCGAAAATCAAAATCCAAACCTATACGGCAAGGCAGGGGTTGCCTTTCGAAACTCGGTACTCGTCACTCGCTTCTGGAATCCTTACCTCGCCAAGGCTCGGATCGCTGAGCCTCTCACTCAAACGCCGAACCATCTTCCACATCCAGCTGCACCGGATCCAGGTGCATTTCGCCGTATTGCCGCCATACCCGGGAGCGGATAAACAAGCGATACAGATCCGGATCCAGATGATCGCTGTCACGCATGCGCTGCATGATCGCCAAAGCTTCACTCAACTTCAGCGGAGTTTTGTAGGGACGCTCTTTGGCTGTCAGTGCCTCAAAGATATCGGCAATGGCCATGATCCGGGCGGGAATCGACATTTGCTCCCGGGTCAATCCGAGAGGGAACCCCGTCCCATCCATCTTTTCATGATGGCCACCAGCATACTCCGGCACTTGTCGCAGCTTGGGCGGAAAAGGGAGTGAACCGAGCATATCCAGCGTCACATCCATGTGCCCATTGATGATCTGCCTCTCCTCAGGAGTCAGCGTGCCGCGGGTGATGCACAGGTTGTAAACCTCATCTTCGGTGAGCAACGGCTTGCTCTGTCCCCAGGCGTCGGTCCAGTGGCGCGCTGCAATATCCCGGACCCGTTGCTGGTCCTCCGCCGCCATGGCTTCGCCACCACGGTTTATCCGTTCCAGAAACGTCAGATCACCGGTAAGGGCATCAATTTCCTGCTCCATGCGCTCGCGCAGGGAAGGTTCCAAATGGGGAGTCTGCAGACAATCCCGCTCATAACGAAAACAGATTTCCCCACGCAAAGCTGCAAAGCGACTGGCCACTTCATCAATACGATCATGCAGAGTGTGCAGCTTGGTGGACTTGTCGAGCACTGAATCCGGCGTCGCCAGCTTGCCGCAATCGTGCAGCCAGGCCGCCACATGCAATTCGTACCAGCCATCCTCATCCAGCGAAAACTCGGCAAACTGCTCCTGATCATCGCAGGCCGCCTGCGCCAGTAGCTCTGTAATCACCGGCACCCGCTGACAGTGGGCGCTGGTATGTGGGCTCTTGGCGTCAATCGCCTGCGCCAACACCTTGATAAAGGCATCCAGCAAGCCCTTGAGATCCTTTACCTGGGTCAGGTTACTCAGCGCCGTGCCGCCATAGGTGAGCAGCGACTGAAAAATCAGATGACCATTTTCCAACCGCTCCAGGTTATGAGGCACCGCACGCTGGTACGCCAACTGTAATACCCCGGTGACACGCCCCTCGTGGTTATAGAGGGGCCACAACTGGGACGCACGACAATCCGGCGCCAGCGTCTCCAGCAATCCGCTGTCCACATCTGGCAAGGTCTGATCCGCCAGCACCACCGTCAGCGGTTCTCCGTCGGCGAAACAGGTTTCCACCAACCCGCTGCCATCCAGGGGCCGGAACAGGGCAGCATTTTCCGTAACGGTACCACTGGCCGTCGTCGGTGCCAGGCAAAACAGCCCCTCACCCTCGTCCGCATCCCGATACAACCAGACCCAACCGGTATCCGCATTGCAAAGGAAACGAGCCTCCCGCAACAGCGCGTCCATGAGGCGAGGCACGTCTTTCTGTTCGCTGAGATGCTGGGCAACCCGCAGCAACCGCGGCAGCACGTCCTTACCCGATCGGCCGTCTGTGTCGGGTTCAAATATGGTCATGAGCGTCCCGCTCCAATTGTGATGTCCTTCTCAGACAAGGATATGCCGTGAGGATTCCCCGGGAAACCTCTCCGCTATTGATGTAGCCGTACGTCCGATAATACCGGCCCAATGCGGCTCCAAGAGCCTGTCGGACTCAGGCGTTCGTCACGAGGGAAAGTCCGGTTTGTGATACTTGGTGCGCAAATTTCCGTTGAATAGTGGTTCTATTTGACGAAAATTTGCACACAAAATAGCCAAATCCGGCTTTTCCGCAGTAGAACCGTCCTGAGTCCGGCAGGCTCCCAGGCCGCAGATACCTTGAATGAAAGGCCAACAGCCCCTACCATCCTCCGGTTCTGAGCCAATCATCTGGATCCCTTGTCACCCATGAGTGTGAGCTATCGACTGCCCGACGGGGCAACCATGGAGTTTGATCAGCCGGCCTCCGCCCTGGATATCGCCGAGCGCATCAGCAAAAAACTCGCCAAACAAGCCCTGGCCGCCAAGGTCAACGGCAACCTGATCGACGTGTATCTGCCCATCGACGATGGCGCCACCGTGGAAATCGTCACCCGTGACACGGACGACGCCCTGGAACTGATCCGTCACGACGCCGCCCACATCATGGCCGAGGCGGTGCAGGAACTGTTCCCCGACACCCAGGTGACGATTGGTCCGACCATCGAAAACGGCTTCTACTACGACTTCCATCGTGCCGAGCCGTTCACCCCGGACGACCTCAAGACCATCGAGAAGCGCATGCAGGACATCGTGCGCCGCAACGAGGACATCCGTCGTGAAGTCTGGGACCGCGACGAAGCCGTGGAGTTCTTCCTGAAAGCCGGTGAAGAGTTCAAGGCCGAGATCATCCGTGACCTGCCCGCCGACCAGGAAGTGAGCCTCTACCGCCAGGGCGATTTCATCGACCTGTGCCGTGGCCCGCACCTGCCCAGCACCAGCAAGCTGGGCGATGGCTTCAAGCTGACCAAGGTGGCCGGCGCGTACTGGCGTGGCGATGCCTCCAAGGCCCAGCTGCAGCGTATCTACGGCACAGCCTGGCGCGACAAGAAAGAATTGAACGCCTACCTCAAACAGCTTGAGGAAGCGGCCAAGCGTGACCACCGCAAACTCGCCAAGGAAATGGGCCTGTTCCATATCCAGCAGGAAGCGGTGGGCAGCATGTTCTGGCACCCGAAAGGCTGGCGCATGCGCAAGAACCTGGAAAACTACATCCGCGGCAAGATGGAAAAAGGCGGCTATCAGGAAGTCTCCACCCCGCAGATGATGGACCGTATCCTCTGGGAACAGTCCGGCCACTGGGACAAGTACGGCGAGGACATGTTCACCGTTTGTACCCACGACCATAAAGAAATGGCCGTGAAGCCCATGAACTGTCCGGGGCACGTGCAGATCTTCAAGCAGGGCATCACCAGTTACCGTGATCTGCCGATTCGCCTGGGCGAGTTCACCACCCTGTTCCGTAACGAGGCCCACGGCGCCCTGCACGGCCTGATGCGTGCCCGCTCCTTCAGCCAGGACGACGCCCACATCTTCTGCACCGAAGAGCAGATCAACGAGGAAACCGCCGGTTTCATCAAAATGCTGCGTGAGGTGTATCAGGATTTTGGCTTCGACAGCTTCCGCATCAAGTTCTCCGACCGCCCGGACAACCGTGCCGGTTCCGACGAAACCTGGGACAAGGCCGAAGGCGCGCTGCGCTCTGCGGTGGAATCCCTGGGCCTGGAGTGCGAACTGAACCCCGGCGAAGGCGCCTTCTACGGCCCGAAACTGGAATTCGTGCTGCGTGACGCTATCGGTCGTGACTGGCAGTGCGGCACCCTGCAGGTGGACTTCGTACTGCCGGATCGTCTGGATGCGGAATATGTGGCCGAAGACGGTTCCCGCCAGCGCCCGGTGATGCTGCACCGCGCCGTACTGGGGTCCCTGGAGCGTTTCCTCGGCATCCTGATCGAATCCACTGCCGGACACCTGCCCCTGTGGCTGTCACCGGTACCGGTAGCGATCTGCACCATTACCAATGCCGCCGACGACTACGCCCGCGAAGTGCAGCAGAAACTGGTCGCCGCTGGCGTACCGGCAGAGCTGGATATTCGTAACGAGAAGATCGGCTTCAAGGTTCGCGAGCATTCCAAAACCAAGACCCCGCGTATCTGGGTAATTGGCGAGAAGGAAGCGGAAGATAAGCAGGTAGCAGTACGCACCCTCGGCTCCCAGGCCACCGAAACCGTGGATCTGGATGAAGCCGTGGCCGCACTGGCCGCCGCCGCACGCCTGCCGATCTAACAGTCGGACGTCGGGAGTCTGACGTCTGACGCGAAAACCCGCCTGGGCGGGATTTCATGTTAAAGCGTCCGACGTCCGACGTCCGACCTCAGACTGGATCAACCATGTTCAAACAAAACGAACACCAGCCCGAAGGCTTTCAGGCTTCCCTCAAGGAAACGCTGGATAACCTCAAGTACAACGCCGAGGGCCTGGTGCCCGCCATCGCCCAACAGCACGACACCGGCGAGGTGCTGATGATGGCGTGGATGAATCGCGAAGCCATCGAAGAAACCCTGAACACCGGACGCGTCTGTTACTTCTCCCGCTCCCGCAACACGCTATGGCGCAAGGGCGAGTCCTCCGGTCAGGTACAACTGCTGAAGGAACTGCGCTTCGATTGCGACGGCGACACCGTGCTGGTGAGCGTGGACCAGACCGGCCCCGCCTGCCACACCGGCCGCCGGGACTGCTTCTACTGGAAAGCCGACGCCAACAACGTAACCATCGACAAAACACCGATCATCGATCCCAAAGAGCTTTATAAAAAATGAGCCTCAAGCTGCACAACACCCTCACCGGGCAAAAGGACGACTTCATTCCGTTGGATCCCAACCGCATCACCCTGTATGTGTGCGGCCCCACGGTCTATAACTTCGTCCATATCGGCAACGCCCGCCCGGTGGTGGTGTTTGATGTGCTGTATCGCTTGCTGCAGCGGCTCTATCCGGAAGTGGCCTATGCCCGCAACATCACCGACATCGATGACAAGATCATCAATGCTGCGGCGGAAAACGGCGAAGACATCGGCGAACTCACCGAGCGCTTTAGCGCCGCCTTCCTGGAAGACATGGCGGCCCTGAATGCCAAAACCCCGAACATCATCCCCAAGGCCACCGATCACATCCCCGAGATGCTCCAGATGATCGAGACCCTGGTGGAAAAAGGCCACGCCTACGAGGCCGACGGCCAGGTGCTGTTCGCAGTGGAATCCATGCCTGACTACGGCAAACTGTCCGGCCGCAAGCTGGAAGACATGCTCGCCGGAGCGCGAGTGGAAGTGGCCGACTACAAGCGCCACCCTGGCGACTTCATCCTCTGGAAGCCGTCCACCGATGAACAACCGGGCTGGGACTCCCCCTGGGGCCGTGGCCGTCCCGGCTGGCACATCGAATGCTCCGCCATGATCCACAAGCATCTGGGTGATGTGATCGACATCCACGGTGGCGGACAGGACCTGATCTTCCCGCACCACGAAAACGAGATCGCCCAGGGCTGCTGCGCCCACGGCACCGATTATGTGCGCTACTGGATGCACAACGGCTACATCAACATCGACGGCGAGAAGATGTCCAAGTCCCTGGGCAACTTCCGTCTGGTGCGTGACCTGCTCACCCAGTACCACGGCGAAATCCTGCGCTTCGCGCTGGTCTCCAGCCATTACCGCTCGCCGCTAAACTTCTCTGCCGACGTGCTGGAAAATGCCGAGAAAGGCCTGGATACCCTTTACTACGCCCTGCTGGGCCGTGGTGAAACCGTGGAGCCAGAAGCCGGCTACCAGCTGCCCGATAACCACCCAGTGCTGGAAGCCCTGAAAGATGACCTGAACACCTCGGAAGCGGTCAGCGCCCTGCACGCCATTGCCGGCGAACTGAACAAGGCGGAACTGGCGGACAAGCCGAAGCTGAAAGCCGAACTACTGGCCGCCGCCGACCTGCTTGGCCTACTCACCGAGGAACCCACCGCCTGGTTCCAGAACAAGAACGTGAGCGAAGATGGCTTGAGCAACGACGAGATCGACGCGCTGGTCGCCGAACGCACCCAAGCGAAAAAAGACAAAAACTTCGCCCGCGCCGACGAAATCCGCGAACAGCTCACCGAGGCCGGCATCCAGCTGGAAGATACTCGCGAAGGCACGCGCTGGAGTCGGTAAAGCAGCTACGAGCTTTGGGAAAACAAAAGGCCGCGCCCGGATGATGGGCGCGGCCTTTTGCGTTATGCGAGAAACGAGTTGCGAGTTGCGAGTTGCGAGTTGCGAAAATCAAACCTGGTATTGTTGCTGATGTCATCTTTGGCAACGCCGCCTTATGGGCTGAACTGAACCCCGCCCTCTCTCAAAACGCAGGAGCGGTGGTTCCACCGCGATTCGCCGCGTTCAAACAGGCATCGCGGTCGAACGACCGCTCCCACAACGATCACTCCACTGCTGTGGGAGCTCCCTGTGCCCTTCAGGGTATGCCTGCAAGCGATCCGAGCCTCCCTGAGGTAAGGATTCCAGAAGCGAGTTTCGAGTAACGAGTTTCGAAAATCGAAAGACAGCAACCAAGCATGAGGTTTGAGGTTTTGCCTTTCGCTACTCGTTTCTCGTAACTCGAAACCCATTTCCTCACCGAGGCTCGGATCGCTTGCAGGCATACCCTGAAGGGCACAGAGAGCTCCCACAGAAACACGCGCCGTAGCAAAGCCCGGGCGCGGCATCGTGGCTCTCTGCTTACTCCAAGCCCAACCCGCGTTGTAGCTTGAGGCTTGAAGCTTTTCCTCGCAGCTCGAAGCTCAAAGCTCGCAGCTGCTTCACAGTTCCAACTGATCCATCCCCGGCAGCTTCGGCAGATCTTCCCGTGTTGCATTGGCAAAGCGTGGCTTCTTGAGCTGTTCCCTGATCCCCTCCAACGTTTCCAGCGGTGCCTTGGTGGCCACCAGATTGGCCAACCACACCGGCACGCTGCCGCCCGGGTCCACAAAGGTTTCAAATTGCACCCGCACCCAACCGTCGGTCAGCGGGGCGATGGTGAACTGGTTGTCCAGCGCCGGAATACGAACATAGCCATCGCGTTTTGCCAGATAGCCTTCGGCATTCACGCTGTGCAGGGTAATCACCCCCGAGGCCTTGTCCTGGCTCAGTGCATTAGCCAGCACCACATCCCGATCCGACACTGGCCAGATCCCCTTGAAAGACATCAGGATGCGTTCCTTATGGTCAGAGGTCAGACGCTCCGCATCACGATTCTGGAAAATCCATTCAGGGAAAGTGTCCACCGCCGTGATCACCGCCAGCACCGCAGCGGGAGAAGCCTGTAGCTCCACCACCCCTTTGAACGCTTTTACCGGGCTCTCCGCCACCTTGCGGGCATAGGTGGTCACCTCGCCACGCCCCTCACCCTTGCGGGTGGTCTCCCAACTGTCACTACTCTGTGCCCAAACCGGGCTGGCCACCAATATCAGGGCCATCATCAGCGCTTTCATCATGTCTCTCCAATAAAGGGCATCAACAGGGCGCAGTATGCACCCACTCACACCGGACTCAAGAACCACCCGGAAATTGACCCAACCGGCACAAACATCAGTAACGAGTCGCGAGGAACGAAAACCTTCCATTCCCACAACTTTCGTCTCTGTGACATACATGCTGTACTCCAGACGATTTTCGAGCTGGCTAGCAGAATCGCGTCTTTTGCCTTTCGAAACTCGCTTCTCGTCACTCGAAACTCGCCCCCCAGCCATCAGCCCACGCTAGCCAGCCCCCCCAACTAACCAGTATCATCCGGAGACGTTTACCACCGCACAGGGCGTCCACCGTGAAACCGCTCCTGCTTGGCATCATCTGGTTTTACCAGAAAGTGCTGAGCCCCTGGACAGGCAACCAATGCCGCTTCTATCCGAGCTGCTCGCATTACGCGAAGCAGGCCATAGAGGTGCATGGAGCCCTGCGCGGTAGCACCCTGGCGGCGAAGCGGATCTGCAAATGCCACCCTGGCCACCCCGGTGGCTTTGATTATGTCCCCGGCACCGAGCCCCATGACCGGGAGACCACCGCATGATGCGTTCGCGTCTCCCGCTCATCCTTGCGCTATCTCTGTTGTGCGCTCAGCTGTTCCTGGCTTGGCACGGCCCCAGCCATATTGATCCGCACAGCGATCCTCACCAGCAGGCTCTGCTCGTTGCCGACTGCGATGCCTGCGCCCACGGCAATGGTTTGGTGGCCCTGCCCGTGGCTGGCTTGGTGATTACCTCGCCAGACGCGCCCTTTCGTGGCGATAATCAACCGCCAACACGCGTCATTCCAACCCCTTCCATAGCGGCACAGGCCCGTGCCCCACCCGTTGCGTCCTGAACATTCCAATCTGATTTGTTGAAAACAAACGGCTGTTGTGAGCGCCCACTTCTCTTTCCTTGTTGAGAATCCGTGCGCCTGTCTCCACCCGTAAAAGACAATACCGATTTCAGGACATCACATGAAACAGTTCTATGTTGCCAGTGCGCTGCTGGCTGCCTCTTCCTCCGTGCTGGCCGCCGAGGACAACAGCAACAATCCCCTCGCTGCCTTCAACCCGGCTTTCTCCGTGATCTTTGATGGCATGTACTACAGCGATAACGTGAAGGGTGAAGGTGCAGCACTGCTGGAAGATGCCGATAGCGCCTTTCACAGCCATGGCGGCCACGAAGAGCACGAGCATGGCGATTTGAAGCGCGGCTTCAACCTGAACGAAACCGAGCTGACCATGAGCGGTTCCGTCGACAGCTACTTTGATGCCTGGCTGTCAGCCGCTATCAGCAGTGAGGGCGACTTCGAGCTGGAAGAAGCCTGGATCCGCAGTCAGTCCCTGCCGGCCGGCCTGCAGGTGAAAGCCGGTCGCTTCCTCAGCGCCATCGGCTATCACAATGAAAAACACCCCCATAGCTGGAACTTCGCTGACCAGAACCTGGCGTACCTGAGCCTGTTCGGTGATCACGGCGTCAGCGGCGACGGCATCCAGCTCACCTGGCTGGCTCCCACAGACAGCTACCTGCAACTGGGTCTGGAAATCACCCAGGGGGACAACCTGGAACGGGTCGGCAGCATTATCGACGCCGAACACGTGGCTGAAGACATCACTGCCGAGCTCGGCCCCACCGTCACCGAAGAGGACCTGAACCTGTCCGAGCAGGATGGCCCGCAACTGGGCGTCTTTACCCTGCGCTTCGCCCCGGACCTGGGCACCCAGCGCGCTCTGCAACTGGGCCTTTCCGCCGCCCGCCACCAGGACAGCCAGTCCTTCCATGAAGAAGGCGGCGGCGAACTGTTCGTCACCGAAGGGGATACGGATGTGTACGGTGCCCAGGCGGTATACAAACACTTCGCCTCAGGCCAGTACGGCAAGGGCGGCTGGAGCATCGCCGGCGAATACTTCTATGCCGACTCAGACCAGGAAGCCGTTTTCCACAGCGACCCCGCCGAGCTGGGCCTGCCCGTCACCAGCGAACAGGGCGCGGCCTATGTGGAAGCCAACTACGGTTTTGCCCCCCGCTGGCAGGTCGGCCTGCGTACTGCCGCCAGCGGTATCGGCGGCGAGTTCAGCGAGGGTGATGAAACCGAAGAAGTCCGTCTGTCTCGCCAACACAGCGCCGCCCTCACTTGGTACGCCACCGAGTTCTCCAAGCTGCGGCTACAGTTCAACCGCAACGACGTGCACGGCCATGATGGCAGCGAGGAATACAATCAGGTGTTCCTGCAGTACAACCTGAGCCTGGGTGCCCACGGGGCCCACACATTCTGATCCGCCACCCTGGGAGGCAAACAGGATGAATACACGTTTCGAGAGAATCTGCCGCCCCGCACAGGGGCTTTGCCTGCTTCTGCTGATGGCCGTTGCGACACCGTCCAGTGCCCAGCTTCGCATCCTCGCGTGTGAAACGGAGTGGGGGCAGCTGGCCACGGAAATTGGTGGAGATCTGGTGCAGGTCAAGAACGCCAGCGCACCCGGCCAGGATGCCCATCACATCCAGGCCCGCCCCAGCCTGCTCGCACAGGTGCGCCGGGCCGATATGGTGCTATGTACGGGTGCCGAACTGGAAACCGGTTGGTTACCGGTATTGCTGAACCGTGGCAGCAACCCCGCCGTGCGCCAGGCACCGGGGCTGTTTCTGGCTGCTGAGCAGGTAGACCGGCTGGAAATACCTGTGACACTGGATCGTGCCGATGGTGACGTGCATGCCATGGGCAACCCCCACGTGCATCTGGACCCGCACCGGGTCATCACCATCTCCCGACAACTGGCCGAACGCTTCGCCCAACTGGACCCGGACAATGCAGACGCCTATCGCCAGCAGCAACAGGCCTGGCAGACCGCATTCGAGGCACAGATCAGCGACTGGGAAGCACAAGCCGCGTCGCTCAAAGGGCTCAACGTCATCACCTACCACCGTACCTGGAGCTACCTGCTCGACTGGCTCGGCATGAACCGGGTGGACGAACTGGAACCCAAACCCGGCCTGCCTCCAACCCCGGGACATCTGGCGACACTGGTCCGCAAGGCCGATGAGCAGCAGGTAGGGCTGATTCTGTATCGCCCCATCAATGGTGATGATGCGGCCAGCTGGCTGGCCAAACGCACGGCGGCCTGTGCCGTGGAGCTTCCATTCTCCCCCGGCGAAGAAGGCACCAACACCCTGGCCAGCCTCTACAGCACTGTGATCCAGCGCCTCAGCACGGCACGGGAACAGTGCCTGCAGGAGACGACATGATCGATATCCTGCTGCCGGCATTGCTCGCCGGCATGCTGGTGCTGGCCAGTCACATCCCCTTGGGGCGCCAGGTACTGGAACGGGGCATCATCTTTATCGATCTGGCCGTGGCCCAGGCTGCCGCCACCGGGTTGATCGCGGTAAACCGCTTTGCCCATGTGGAATCCGACTGGATGCTACAGGCTGTCGCCATTGGCACCGCGCTGGGCTTCGCCGTGCTGCTGCATCAACTGGAACGGCTGGGCCATCGGGTTCAGGAAGCCCTGATCGGTGCAACCTTCGTGGTACTGGCCAGCGCCAGCGTGCTGCTGCTGGCCCATGACCCCCACGGCGGAGAGCACCTGAACAGCAGCCTGGCCGGGCAGATCCTGTGGGTCGACAATGCTCAGCTGGCAGGACTGGCGGTCAGTGCCATTGCCGCCTTGGCCGCCATGGCCCTGTTCCGCCATCCGTTACCGGCTTTCTACCTGCCGTTTGCCATTGCCATTACCGCCTCGGTACAGGCGGTTGGGGTCTACCTGGTATTTGCCTCACTGATTTTTCCGGCACTGGCAGGCTATCGCAGCCAGCGACCTGTTCTCCTCGCCCTGGCCGCCGGCTTGAGTGGCTACCTGATTGGCCTGGCCGCCAGCCTGTATCTTGACTGGCCAAGCGGGCCGGCCATCGTCACCAGTCTCGCACTTTGTGCTACCACCGTCGCCATCCTCCGCAAGGTAACCGCCAGGGCATGAGCGCGAATTCCGCCACACAATTCGCCACTGCCGTGAGAGTTGGCCAATACCGCGCCAACCCCAACGGCCAGCGCCGCCTTGCAATATGGCTGGCGCTGGCGGTGCTGTGCGCTCAGCTTCTGCTCGCCTGGCACTCGCCCTCACACATTCTCGCCGACGAACACGGCTCCAAGACTGAGCTGCTGGCCTCCGCCGATTGCCAGGTCTGTACCCATGGCCATGGCCTGCTGGCACTGCCCAGTCTCTATTTCACACAGGTCTCGGCCCACGCCGAACCGGCACCCTTGCCTCCTTCCATCCCGCATCTGGCGCACACCATTCGTGTCCGGCACCTGCCCCGCGGCCCACCTGCCTCAGCCTGAAACACACAGTCATCTGTTCCACCCACACAAGATAACGTGCCCTTGCTCTGCGCTTGGGTGCGCGCCTGTGGGTTCATTTGATGTGGATTCCCCTTGCGTGAATCCCCGCGCCGTCCTGCTCTGCAGGCACGGTAAAGACAGAGGTAGTTATGTTTTCTCGACGCCAAACCCTGGCCGGGTGCGTCGTTGCAGCGCTGTGTGCGCCTGCAGCAGTCATGGCCGAAACCGATAAAACTGACGTTCACCAGCTCGATAAAGTGAATGTCTCCGCTCTGCCCCTGGGCAGTGACAGCCCCAGCACACCCTACTCGGTGATGGATCAGCAGACCCTCACCCAGAAGGGCGAAGACACCCTGGGCAACACCCTCAACAATCAACCCGGTGTCCACAGCGACACCTTCGGTGGCGGCGCCAGCCGCCCGGTGATCCGTGGTCAGAGCGGCCCCCGCGTGGGCGTGCTCAGCGACGGCTCTCAGGTGCTGGATGCCTCCACCATTTCCCCGGATCATGCCATCACCGTAGACCCCATGCTGGCCCGGCAGATCGAAGTCCTGCGCGGACCGGCCACCCTGCTGTATGGCAGCGGAGCCAGTGGGGGAGTGGTCAATGTGCTGGACAATCGCATCCCCACCCAACGCCCCCGTGAAGACGTGGAAGGCTTCCTGGGCCTGCGCGCCAACACCGTGGCCGATGAGAACGCCACGGCCGCCGGCATGACCTTCTCCGCCACCGACAACCTGGTGTTCCGGGTGGAGGGCAGCCGCCGGGATGCCGAAGACTACGAAGTGAACGGCTTCGAGCAACTCACCGTGCCCGGCACCTTCGCGGAAAGCGACAACGGCAGCATTGGCGCGTCCTGGATTGGGGATCAGGGTTATTTCGGGCTGGCCTACAGCTATCGTCGTGATCACTATGGCCTGCCCGGCCACAGTCATGAGTTCGAGGCGTGCGAGGCCAACGGCACCAGCCTGGACTGCCCCGTCGGCGGTCACGACCATGACCACGATCATGGTGAGGTCGTCCCCTATGTGGACCTGGCCAGCCGTCGCGTTGATGCCCGTGGCGAATATCGCAATCCGTTCAGCGGCATAGCCAACGTCCGCTTCCGTGGCAACGTCACCGATTATCGCCACCACGAGATCGAAGAAGGCACCATCGGCAGCACCTTCACCAACAAGGGCGGCGATGCCCGCCTGGAAGTGGAGCACAAACCGTTTGGCAACTGGCGTGGCGTGGTGGGGTTGCAGTACACCCGCTTCGACTTCAGCTCGCTGGGGGCGGAAGCGTTCGTGCCCAAAACCGAGACCGAATCCATCGCCGTGTTTGCGGTAGAGGAATACACCCTCAACGAACAATGGTCCTTTGAGCTGGGCGCTCGCCAGGAACATCTGACCCAGACACCGGATGCACGTGACGGTAACGCTCTGCTGAAAGTCACGGCAGACAATGCCTCCTTCTCCGGCGCGGCCAACTGGCGCTTTGTGCCCGGCTATGAGCTGGTGCTGTCAGCAGCCCACTCCGGTCGCGCACCGTCATCGCAGGAGCTGTATGCCGATGGCGTACATCTGGCCACCAACACCTACGAATGCGGTCTGCTCAGCGATTGCGGCGGCGTCCCACGGGATCTCCTCGATGATGAAATCAGCCTCAGCGCCAACCTGAATCTGCGCAAAACCCAGGGTGACTGGCTGTTTGATCTGGGCGTGTTCGAGAACCGCATCAACAACTACATCTATGCCCGCACCCTGGACCAGCAGGAAGACTTCCGGCTGATCAAGTACAGCCAGCGCGACGCCACCTTTACCGGCGCTGAAGGCTCGGTGAGTTACTACGGTATCGATCCACTGGGCATCACCGTTTTTGGTGACGTGGTGCGCGCCACGTTCGATGACGGCGGAGGTTACCTGCCTCGCATTCCCGCCAAGCGCCTGGGCACCCGCCTGAACAGCTATGTGGGGCACTTCGATGGTGAGCTGGAGTTCTATCGCAGCTTCATCCAGGACCAGATCGCCGGCTTCGAGGAGACCACACCGTCCTACGACATGGTCAACGCCACCCTCAGCTACCGGCTGCGCGGCGACCAGCGCTACACCTTCTACGTTCGCGGCAACAATCTGCTCGGCGAAGAGGTGTTCAACCATGCGTCCTTCCTGGCCACCACCGTGCCGGAACCAGGACGCAATGTCAGCGTCGGCACCCGTATTGAATTCTGATAGCCCTTTAACACGGCAACGCGCCCGGCACCTTTATCACACCGGGCATCAAAAACATTTGGAGAACCCCATGCAACGCATGATGAAAAACCTGAAACACCACGCAGCACTGCCACTCTCATTGCTGGTGGCAGTGGCCATGGCTGGCTGCAACGAAACCGGCACCAGTTCACTGGGCAGTGGCGAAGAGGGCCACGACCATGAACACGCCAGCAGCGCCCATCCCGGACGTCTGGTGATTGCCTCCCGCGATGGCGCGGGCGATCAGCTGTATGTTTTTGACCTGGAACAAGGCGCACTGCTGCCGGGCAGCCTGGCATTGGATAACGCTCCCAGCGCGCTCTACACCAGCCCCGGCAAGCGTTTTGTACTCGCCCCCCAACGTGCGGCCAATCAAGTGCAAATTATCGATGGTGGCCTGTACTACCACGACGACCATGTGGATGAAGTCTCTCCCCGCTTCGCCGGCACCCTGAACGGCCCGGCGCCCACCCACTACCGCGTCCACGGTGAGCAAGCCGCGCTGTTCTATGACGGTGATGCAGGCAGCGCCCTCATGTCCGAGGTCGAAGTGCTGACCGACGCCTCACTGCAAAACGCCAGCAGCGTGGCAAGTCAGACTCTGGCCAGCGCCCATCACGGTGTCGCCGAACCCCGCGGTGACATCGTGCTGGCCACCTACCGCACGGCGGCCAGCGGGCTGCCGGAAAAAGTGGATATCTATCACCAGCATGACGACCACTACCATCAGGAAGGCACAGTGAACCTGGACTGCCCGGGCCTGCATGGGGCGGGTTCCAATGAAGATTACTCCGTGTTTGGCTGCAGCGACGGCATCCTGATCGTCCACCAGAACGGCGAAACCTTCACCGCACAACACGTGGACAATGCCACCATCGGCCTGAGCGAAGGCGAGCGCATCGGCAGCTTCGACAGCCATCATGAAATGTCGCACTTCGTGGGCTACGCCGGCGACCGTATCTTCATCATCCACCCGGATGATGGCGACGTGGAGGAACTGGACTGGAAAGAAGGTGCCACCGTGACACTGGACACCCACAGCCTGGATCCCCACGGCGAGCACCTGGTGCTGCTGGATGACATCGGCGACCTGCGTGTCTTTGACACCGCCGACTGGAGCGAGCACGCCCACGTGGAAAACGCCATCGACCCGGAAACTGCCGCACCGCCGGCCTCAGGCCACGGCAGCCGTGTTTCCATGATTGTGGCTGGCGAACCCGCCCACGCTTTCCTGTCTGATGCAGGCAGCCAATCCATTGTCGTCGTCCATCTGGAAGAAGGCAGTGTGGAAGGAGCCTTGCCGCTCAGCTTCCCCCCGGCCGCCCTGGCCTGGGCCGGACTGGCCGGCGAGCATGAAGAGCACGCTCATGAAGATGAGCATGACCACGAGCACGGCCACGAACACTAACCTCCGGCCTGCTCTGCGCTTTACCCCCTCCCCTCACAAGGGGGAGGGATTCCCCGCTATCGATGTCACTTCCCCTGCTCCCACTCCACTGAATGTGTGTCGCACTCTGGTATGACCGCAGTCGCCGTGATCGACGCTTTTCACTACAATCTCCCTTTATCACATACTGTCGTTATTGCGGACCATGCAGGAGACACCATGAAGAAAGCCCTTATCGCTGCCACTCTGGCACTGCCTCTTTGTGCCAATGCGGGCGGCTTTGCCGGCCTTGACTACGTCAGCAGCAAGATTGAACCGGACAACACCACTGCCTCCGCCAAGCCTCAGGCCCTGCAGTTCAAATTCGGTAGCTGGATCAACAAGGACGAAACGCTGGGCGGTGAACTCCGTCTTGGCCTCGGCGTGGGCGATGACGAACTGAGCAACAATGCCGACCTGGAAATCGACCGTTACTATGGCGCTTTTTTCCGCGGCCAGTTCCCCAACACCCTGCCGGTACGTCCCTACGGCCTGATCGGCCTGAGCTACGTGGAAACCACAGTTGAGTTCGACAATGGCGGCAGCGACGGTGAAAACTTCAAGGACCTGTCACTGGGCCTGGGCGTGGATGTCACCATCACCCACAACATGTTTGTGAGCCTGGAATACATGCGCGTTGTGGATCGCAGTGGCGACGAAGTGACCAACCTGGCACTGGGTCTGAACGGCCGTTTCTAGGCGCTCTGGCACCGCATAAAAAAACGCGCTGATGCGCGTTTTTTTATGCTCACACAGCAAGCAATTCCTGTGGGAGCGGCGGTTCCGCCGCGATGTGCCAAGTCATGCTGCAAATTCCGCATTGCCTGCCCACGGAAGGCATAGCAAACGCCCACCCCACAGCAGAGAAGCCTTCCTGCACCTCACCGATATCTCGATCTACTTTTCTGCAAAACGGGCAGCCTGCTTTAACCAGCCGCTGCGCTTTTCATCACTGGCATAACGCACCGGTCCGAACGAGGTAATCTTCACTGGCTTGATCCCGGTGAACTCCAGAATGGTTCTGCGCATCTGATTATGCGCCGGGGCACGATACACCAGATTGAAATACCAGGGCGGCGTATCCATGGTGGCAAACACATGAGCAGAACGCCCCTTCAACAACTTGTCCCACAACTGTGAGTTCTTGCGGTACTTGAAGGCGTAACCCGGAAGGAAAATCCGGTCGAACATGCCTTTCATGATCGCGGGCATGGAGCCCCACCAAACCGGGTACACAAGCACCAGATGCTCCGCCCAGCTAATCGCCTCCTTGATATCCAGCAAACCTGGCTCAAGTTCCTGCCGCTGGTTGTAACCGTGGCGCAGCACCGGGTCGAAGTCGATCTCACCCAGGCGGAAATAACGCACCTCATGGCCGGCCTTCTCCGCAGATGTCACATACTCATCCGCCAGAGCCCGGCAGAAACTCCCGGGATCCGGGCTCCCCAAAATCACCGCAACACGCTTTCCCATACCACAGGCTTCCCAAGTAACGTCATAACGACATGATGATGCCACAACACGGTCGCACCTCTACGCTTTGCGCCTTGCCAGAAAACAACAGCGCCTATAACAGATGGGGAACCTGATCCCGGTCACAAGACTATCCGGGAAGGAAAAGACCAAAACCAAACGGATTGGCCTGATCAGAATCAACATCACCAGTCATTCGAAGCTTCTATCAATCCTCTCAGGAAAGAATAGCCTTTTAGGATCCTTGGCTCTCGTGACCTTCCAGCATGGTTTTCAGCCTGATAAGTGCATATCGGCTTCTGGACTGCAGAACAAGGCGAAACAAGGGCCGCAGCAGTCCAGCCAGCTTTCCTCGTCGCCGGGAATACATCCTCCATTCCATCAGCGTCTTGTTGTCATCAAGTGCCTGAAAGCTCAACTCCATGCGAGGAAGCAGAACCCGCAAGTCCCCCTCGGTCACCAGCCGCTCAGGGTAGCTGGCTTCAACTACTCGGATTAAGACTTTGACTGATTTCCCGAACGGTACGCTGACTATCTCTTCGTATGCTTTCCCTATCTCATCCAGTGCACGGGAGTCTTTTGCCCGGATACTCAGAACACCCGGAAACCAGGCAGAATAATTCTCAAGATTCGCGGCATAGGAGAAAACGCTTTCCACCGGGGCGACAACTTCAACAGACCGGCTAGCAAGCAAGTAGCTCATGATTGACTCCTGCTATAACTTGGTAGCAGCAAGCATAAAGTATAGAGCCAGCTCTACAGTCAAGAGCCAGAGAGGGAAGGAAATAAAGAAATGGAAAACCTCAGCACAACCGCAGATGGAATGGCTGCCGTTGGATGGAATAAAGTCGCCTTCAGGGTTGATTTGGGATCACAGTCGCTTGTTATTTGATCTCTCTTCGCAGATATCACTCATCAGCTTTACACCTTTGAACCTGCCACCTTGATAAAGCGATAAGAACCACCCCGAGGGAAAGAGCCGCTGCCCCCTGATACTCAGACGACTCTGCTGGCACAATCTCATAATATGTACCAGGCTCACGCCCCATAACCAGATCAATTGCTGACTGCCAAAAGCCAACAGGAAGAAGTCCTAGAAAATAGAGTCCTGCATAAATAATGCATAGAACTCCCAGCCCAAATGAAAACCACTTCATCAGCCCACACCTAGCCCGAGAACTCCCGCCATCATGCGCTTGTCGTATGCATGGCATTGTTATATGCCCACACTCCTTTATTTCCTTTCACTCTCGAATTGAGCCTCTGAAATTGTAGTATCAACCAAGACTTCCGGCCCCACCGGATACCCGAAGGAGTATTCCACTTTACCAATTTTCGAATTTTTGGCATTAATGTAATATTTCTCTGAGTACACAATCACGCCGCGATCTAGTTTTGTGTAAACATCAGATATTTTATTCCCATTTGTGTCTGACAGAATTTTATCTAGGGAATAATCTTTGTAGAAATACTCCGTCTCCAAGATTCCATCTAGGTTTTCATCAACTCTTCCAGAGACAATATTCAAATCAGAATCGAATTTCCAACTCTCATCCACTTCCCCATCAAAATCTCGATCATAGAGTTCATACATGTACACCCCATCATGCTCTATGAAAAAGTCTGGCTTTCCATCCCCATTCCTGTCTTCTTGATTTTTGACTTCACCTATCCCAGCGCTCAGTTCGTCTAGATCATTTCTTATTGATTCAATTTCCGCCCTTGAATATTCATAGCTATCGCAGCCTGATAATCCCAAGAGCACAAGACAAGCTAAAATATTTAGTAGTACTTTCATTTAATACTCATCCCCCAGATGCATATAACGCCGCACTCAGCCGCGGATAATATTGGGCGCTTTATGCGCGACAATAGGAGCGTAGCGACCGCGCAGAAAGTGCGCAAAATTGGCCATCGGCCTGTAGTGCTTTGTTATATGTACTTTGCCATATACTCATCAACCTCAATGTCTGTCCAGGTTTCAACACTAAGAATTGAGGAATATGGATCTCCGGAAATTTTTAGCAATTGACAAATCGCAGGCTCCGTTTTCAACCCCCCATCCTTCAGCTTCCGAACCCTCTCTGAAAAATCATTTCCTCCGACAGCCACCAAACGCTTCATCACTTGATAGTGACGGTAAGCCATCTGTTCTTTTACCGGTGTATTGGTGGCGTATATTTCAAAAATGAAATTTTGAAAACCAAATCTTCCAACTACACGATCTTCATATGCCTTAAGGCTGTGCGATTCGTACACTGATATAGTCAAATCCAGATCATTAGTGAAAGCTTTTTGGTCAAGATAATTGCATACGATGTCAATATCACTTTCTGATGTATCAAGATTAACAAATATTGTGCTGACAACCTCTGGTGAGTAGCACTTGAGTTTGCGTAATATCTTAGAATCTTGTATCGCTTTTTCAGCGCGAGTTATCTTGCTATTCAATCTGACTATAACCTCAGAACATATAACGCCCACATAAACGGCGCGCGGCTTTTTTGCGCGTCCGGCGACCTATAGGGAGCGAATTTCATGTGCTTGTTAGTTTTATATTTTGGATTGAAGCCATTTTGATGTAGTACTTAAAAGAAAAACAAGCGGAACTGTAATTAGTGTGCCAATAGGAGGAAGTAAAGCTGATCCCGCCGTAGCATAGGCACTCATAACGTAATCATTTGAATTTATACCTATCGCCTCGCCACCAGGAGCCATACTAATTGCTAAAAAGAATGACGGAATTAAGTAAACCAAGAAATAGTACGAAAACCCTTCGGAAGCCCATTTAAAACAAGCGGCCATGCCGACGAGCAGACAGATTAACGAAACTATGGCGAGAAAAGTATTTGGACTAACAAATATCTGATAAATATCAAATGCAAAGCATATTAAAGTGAAAAAGCATATGCTAAAAATCCATATATTAAGATCAGCTGTATCCTCGTTTAATTTTTGTAAAATACCCATAACTTCCTTTTGAAACTAACGCCTAGCTCTGGGGCTGCATGGAGCGTAGCGTAATGCAGTCCCTAGCAGCCACTTGTTAACTCTTTACCTCTAACAACTCGTAGAATATCGATGATTCATTGGTAAGCGGGTTTTCAGTTTCAGTTACTTGGCAGTATAAGGTTACTTCCTGCTCTAAATGCAGCTCGCTAACCTGAGGTAATTTACTTTTAGGATATAGAATTTTTACCAGCTTTCCTTCATCGACTCTTAGTTCGATTCTTTCTCTTTTACTCAATAACTCTATCTTTCCATGTAGTAGTATTTTTTCCTGCTCAATGATCTCAGTAACTTCTAGTGCTGAGGTTACTGACTCAATAGCTTCTTTGCTTCCGTGCCACTTTTTAATTTCATCACCTGAATATTTCCATGTGAATTCTGCAGTAGCAGAATACGACTTAATAACTTTTAAGAACTCTCTTAAACTTCGGGCACTTGAAGGCCCAAGTAAATTTACAGAAGAAAGAAAATCTTCACCGTGACCCATCGAGGATAAAACCGCAAACATTCGTTCGATAGCGCCCTTGCTTAAACCATCGTCTAGCAGGTCTCTATTTGATGCTGCCGATATAACGAAGCGAGATGATCCAGGTAATAGACCCTGCAATCTAAGATCAAGCTCTCCGTATAGATCTTTTGGAATTCGTTTTCTATCAATTCCACCTTGCATCAGTCTTAGTGCCGCATACCCCAATGTTTTGCGTATTTCTTCCGACAATTTTGAAACTAAATCTAAGGGCGCACTACCTGTTTTTAGATTAGGAGCAACAATACGGAAATCCAGCATCTCGAAGGCAGGGCTTGTTTGAGAGGTTAATTCTATTTGCGCCAGTTCATCCAAATGACTCTCAAATGATCGAGCAGCCAATTGGTACGCGAAGTCACCAGCTTCACTTTTTTCTTTTGCTATCTGGTGCAGCCTTTTAGCTTGAGACGCCTTTTTCTTTAGATCGTCACTCATGCCACCACCATTACCCTAGCAATGCCCTTCGGCTGCTCGTTTCTATCGAAGCCACACCACCCACGCCAGTAACTTCTCATATTTTGATCTTCTGTAGGGCAGAATAGCACATCACATCCGAAATTAGCTTTGATGCTTGCTCGGTCTGTGAGTGCTTGAAATAGCTTTTTTGTCATCTGGAAGGACATTCAGAACTGATGCAGGAGAAAAAATTACTAGATCAATATCATTCGGATTTTCTTTGTTAGTGGTAAATGAACCATCAATCCAAAGTTCAACAGGTGCGCCAATACTTGATAGATGACCAATATAGGTGTTTAAGCCATCAATGAGCAATTTTCGTGTTTTAGATGCAGGGAAATCCTTTAGAAAATGATTTCTTATCTCCTTCAATTCGAAGTCGTGCAATCCTGGCTCTAATAAAGGTTTTTGTTCCATGCTCGATACTTATTTTGAGTTAACGCCAGGCGCAGCAGGAAAATTGGAGCGACGCAGGAGCGCAAATTTGGTCTGCCTGCCGCCACTTGTTAAGTTATTCTATCTCCGCTCAAAAAAGCTTATTTCGTTGTCAGACAAATAATCAAGAAGAGCATTTACACCCTTCTCTTTCGATATAAGTTGTTCGTCTTTGGTAATGGGAACCACATTCAATATTTTTACATGTGCTTCTTCAGCGCATATGACATCCCATCCATTCTCTACAAATGCTGGATGCATAAATAAACTCGAAGTGGATGCGTAGCCAGGAATCTTGCCTACGTTAGGCAAGGTATGCCACCAATCAAAATAGGTGGAATTCATAAAAGGGTATAGAGAAAGGTTAGCAAGAAAAACAGTCAACTTACCTACAAGTTCGTCGCTCAACTTTTCCGCGATTGACAGGTGCAATTCAACCCGATGATCAACTCCAGACATTGGCTTTTCAGACATGCCGATTGTACAGAAAGTCGTCATAAGAAAATCTTCTTCAGGTGGCCAAACCATAACATCGATATAGCTTGGATAGATATCCCCATCGTAGCTAGGCGGATTATCATATCTAACAGATCTATCGGGCTCACCAAACCGCTGGATGTGCTCATGATAAACAGTTTTTACTAAATTAGTTGGCTTATTCATTTCTCAAACTTTCATCAAATTTAACGCTTAGGCTAATCGGACGCAGCTTGCTGCGCTCCGCTTGAGCAAATTGTTAAATCTGTCTGCATCAGTCGGTAATAGATAAGCTGAATCAGGGCTCCGTAGAAGATGCCTGTTACTTCCCATACGTAAGCAGGAAAGCCACTTGCCCAACCTATAGCGCTCGCTCCAACTACAGCGCCATAAACAGCCCCTAAAACGACACTGATTACGAGCACTTGAACTCCGACAGGCAACGAAAGAGCCGCCCAACGAAGAAAAAAGTCCCTACCGTCACCCTGGCTGTTAGTTCTATACAGCCACTTCATTCCCCAATACTGTACTCCAGCGAAGACAATGAAACTCAGAGCCTGATATTGAAATCCGTACTCCGATTCAGCCGAGCAAGTAACCACAACAGGAATGGAGATATAGCCTGCAAACAACATGCTATAAAGCAACAAGTGATTGAAAGCCAAATCATCGGTCACTTCACCTCTACTTAGTTTCTCAGACAATTCACCAGACCTGAGAAAATACACGCCCCTAAACATAACCCCCCTTACGATTTAACGCCGCGAGCAGCGGCCGAAGGTCCGCTTGCCTTGCCTGGTTAAGTGGTGACACACCACCCCACCCAAGGACAAAGATGTGAGCCTGCGAACCAGACTACATTTATGGCACCCGCAAGGACTCAAACCTTGAAGATACCCCCAACCTGGAATGTGGCCACCCACAACGAACGGGAACGACTAACCACAACCTCTTATTTTGCTAACGGCACCAAATTACATGACTATGGCACCGGCCCTGAATCTTGCTACGCCACAAATAAAGCAGAGCCATTTAACGCTGCGGACACGCGCTTGTCGCGTGCTCTGCCTTGTTATGCATTTCTACTCTACGCTCCAAGAGGACACTCGTCCGGATTCAACTGTGCGAAGCCCCCCATAATTCAGAATGTATTCGGAGCAAGTTCCATTGACTTTTTGTTGACCAATAGCGTTCTCTGGCGCAGTACAGCTTCCCTCGCACTCGTCGCTGTCACTGCATTCCTTGCCGTAATCTGGAGCTTTCATATCGCAAACTTTTGTCTTATCTGGGTAAGGCAGGCCAAGAATTGTCCAGTTTCCACCAGCCGCAATGCAGGCTCCTTCTGTCTTTGGAATTTCCGCGGAGATCGCATGTGGTGAGATGATCGCTAGCGCCAACAAGATCATGCATCTTACAAAGCTCACAGCATCCCCTCGTCCTTGTCTGCATAACGCCTTGGTCACGCGCTTGTCGCGTGCACCTACTTGTTAACTGACCCTCGACCATAACAGTTTAGAAAACCTTCGCTGTATGAGCACATGCCTAGGGCCTTCTGATATTGCTTTGCAAGTAAATGAGGACTCATGAAGATGAATATTCCATTCACCCCATCCGGCAGAATGAAGCCAACTTCATTCTCTTTAACCTTCGTTTTGTCTCGCAGGTTCCGGACAGCGTTTTGCGATACCAATGCCGAAGGGTTGTTAAGGGCATATGGGTCATATGAGTTGGAGTAAAGCTCTTCCATTAAAGATGCGTCAAAACTATGCGACCACACCAGTGCCCCTCTGGTGCAATTCTTATCCCTCCAGAAATCATAATGGCAATTGAAGGTCTCCAATGATGGTAACACTTGATACCTTCCCCTAAGGGGTCTCAGGATCTCCTGAGCATTCTGTATCTGTGCCTCGTCGCCTTCTGAGCAGCCGGAATAAAGATAAACCGCATCTGACCTTAAGATGCTCTGATAAACAATATTTTCAAGGATGTCTTTTTTCTTGTCCTCAGAAGTTAGAGAAGCCCCCTGCGGCCCTATCTCTTCAAATCGGAGGGCAAAGAATCTCTTCTCCACAACATATCTGGAGGATTCTTGTATATATTCTTGCGACGGCATTGAAGTCATAGAGCAGTTAACGCTGCGCTCTGCCGCTTGTCGGCAGCAGCGCCTTGTTATGCGTCCTCTTCCATTTCATATACCGTCAAATGCCAGTTCTTCGGCCCACTCCAAGATATCTCTTTATAAGAGCCGACAACAATTCCCTTGTCTTGAAGGATAGCCATGAATCGGCTCGGTGAAATGGATTCCTTATAGTCATATGCGAAAGCAACACCTTTCTCATTTAGATCGCACATAAGAGCAGCAAGCTCTTCATTGTCATCTACTACTGCGCAATTTTGAAAACGGGCTTCGTTACCTAAGCCAAGCAATCCCACATCTCCACCTAAGGTTACCTTTCCTTTCTGGATGGACTTAACATACGCAGGAGGTTGTTGCCCTGGAACGCCCAATTCAATTTTATAAGGTGGCCCCTTTCTTCTCACGTTTCCCCCGCATAACGCTTTGCACACTGGCCAAG
>NZ_ARXV01000009.1 GCF_000756665.1 Alcanivorax nanhaiticus
GCTGACCACGGTGCCAAGCACCACTGGTGATGACCCGGCTGCCAAGCAGTACGCAGCAGTGCTGGGCGGCCTCTCCAGCCAGGCACAAACTATTAGTCCCGGCACGGATGAGTTTGATACCGTCATGGCGCTGATCGTGGATGCTAGTGACGGCGTGGTGGATGGCAAGAAGGATGGCGCAGACATTCCCATCGGCGAGGCGGAAGGCCCCTTGCCGGTAACCAGTGGTGATGATCTGGTGGCCGCCATCAACAGCTATGCCTCCAGCAACGATGAGCTCAATGAGTTCACCAGCTTCACGGTAACTGCCAGCACAGACGGCAACGGCAGCGTGTCGCCGTCGTCGGTGTCCTTGCTGGCTGGTGCCCGCGCCAATTTCGATATCACACCAGATACCGGTTACAGCATTGCCGGTACCAGTGGTTGTGACGGTACCCTTGATGGCGCGACCTTCACCACGGATGAGCTGTCAGCGGCTTGCGAGCTGTCGGTATCCTTCGAGATCAACAGCTATGAAGTGGCTGCGACTAACGTCCCAGGAGGCCAGGTCCTGCCTGCATCGGCGCAGGTGGATCATGGCAGCACCGCCCAGTTCGAGGTGACACCGGATACGGGCTGGACGCTGCTCTCGGTCGACGGCTGCGACGGCACCCTGGACGGCACCACCTACACCACCGGGCCGATTACCGAAGCCTGCACCCTCTCTCCGAGCTATGTGCAGAACCAGTATGACGTCACCACCAACGTAGAGGCAGGCGAAGGCAGCATGACGCCGGAGAGCCAGGGGGTGTTGCATGGTGAGAATGGCACGCTGACAGTGACCCCGGCACTCGGCTTTGAACTGTCTGCAGTCCCGACCGGGGACGCCTGCGAAGTGGCACCAACGGGCAACCCGGGTGAGTACACTGTGGGCCCAGTCACCTCTGCCTGTAACGTGACAGCCAGCTTCAGCCTGATGAGCTACCTGGTAGAAACAGCGGTTACCGGTGCCGGTAGTATTTCGCCGACCAGTGTGACGGTCCAACACGCCAGTGGGACCAGCTTTATGCTGACGCCGGATGCCGGGCACCAGATCGCGACAGCCAGTGGTTGTGATGGAACCCTTGATGGAGCCACCTTTACCACCGGCCCGATCATGGGCTCATGCACAGTGTCTGCAGAATTTGAACCGATCCAATACCAGGTAACCACCGAAGCAGTTCATGGCAGCTTTACTCCAGCCAACCCTGAGGTGGCATACGGCCAAACCCAGGAATTTACGGTGATTGCGGATGAAGGCTATGAGGTGTCCGAGATCTCTGGGTGTGGTGGTACGCAGGATGGCAACACCTTCACCACCGGGCCCGTAACTGCAGAATGTACGGTAACAGCCAGCTTTACGCTGAAGACCTACACCGTAACGGCAACCGTCAATGGCGGCAACGGCATGATCGGACCGAACACCGTGGAGGTTGATCATGGTGCGGCCACCAGCTTCTCGGTAACGCCTGATAGCGGTTACATCGTGGAAAGCATTTCCGGCTGTGACGGAACGCTGGATGGAACGACTTATACAACAGACGCAGTGACTGCAGCATGCAGTGTCAGCGTCAGCTTTATTCCTGATGGTGTCGGGGGCATCGGTGCCGTGTGGGACGAGTTCAATTGGGATCAGGCCAACTGGCAGTAGCCGGTGGCCAATGTGAAAAATTTTTGAGGGATTAAACAATGAAAAAGATGATGATCGCTGGCCTTGCGGCTGCAATGATGAGCTCTCCGGTCATGGCTGAGGTTGTACTGCCGAATACTTTCGTCTCTGGCACCAGCGCGAGCGCACAGGATGTAAATGACAATTTTGCTGCATTGAAAGCCGCCATTGAGGCTTTGCAAGATGAAGTCGCCGCATTAAAAAGCCGTGACGTAACGGGCAACACCTACGAGATTTATGACTTGGAGGTAGGAGTTAATCGATACGATGGCGACCCTAATTCTGTAGCCAGTAATAGCGGTGCTCAATTGGGTCTGAAACAGGCCAAGACCATTCTGGCGTTTCATGGCGATGGAACAGCGACCTGGAACCTGCCATTTGAGGAAAACATTCTTTTCGATATGGATGGTGCAACGATCTATGATCGTGAAAGTCTGACAGAGGGGCCAGAGACGATGTACTGGTCTCAAAACGGTTCAGAACTATCACTTTACGAGGATGCCGCCCATCAAGAGCTGGCGATTATTCTGACCGTTTCCGAGGGAGCAAATACGCTGCTGACAGGGGATTCTGAGGCAACAGATAACTTTAATACTGGTGCCACAGGGTGTTACGACGAGGTAAATATGGATAACAGCGCCAATTGTTACCAGGATGGCCTTGATAGCGCTTTGATTATAGGCTTAAAGCTGTAACGCTAGCGGGCCTGTAAATGAATGAGCGCTCTTTCCATTTGGTTAGAGCGCTTTTTTTGGTTCATCGCGGATTAGTGGGAATGTGTGAGGAGGATACGCGCAGGACGCAGAATCCTGTGTAAAGGTCACCAAAGGGCTGGGGGCAGGGAGTCAACTGTGGGAGCGACGGTTCCGTCGCGATGCCCATCGGCTTTCGCGGGAATGTGGACTGACGGGAGGAGAAAACAGGAACGCCAAGGGTTAATCGCTGGCAACAACGCTGTGGAAGGGTGCTTGCACGCGAATCTTTGCCAATGATGGGAACCCCTTCGAGTGCAAGCACCCTCCCACGGTATTGGCCTTCTGGCGAGCAGGGTTTCGCGTCAAGCATCTGGCTGAACATCGCCTTTCCCACTAATCCGCGATGAACCATAAAAAAGGCGGCTTTCGCCGCCTTACTGGATCATGCAAACGGATGACGCTTGATGATGGTTTCCACCCGGTCAGGGCCGGTGGAGATAATATCAATCGGTGCACCTGTCACTTCCTCAATCCGCTTGAGATAGGCCAGAGCATTGGCCGGCAGATCATCCATGGACTTGGCACCCAGGGTAGATTCGCTCCAGCCCGGCAAGCTTTCGTAGACCGGCTTTACTTCTTCATAGCTGTCCGCATCCCAGGCGCAGGCCAGGGAGTTACCATCCGCATCCTGATAACCAATGCAGATATTTACCTCTTCCAGGCCGTCCAACACGTCCAGCTTGGTGAGGCACAGACCGGAAATTGAGTTGATCTGGATGGAGCGCTTCAGCGCCACCGCATCGAACCAGCCACAACGGCGGGCACGACCAGTGGTGGAGCCGAACTCATGGCCTTTCTCTGCCAGATAGCGGCCATTTTCGTCGAACAGTTCGGTGGGGAACGGACCACTACCCACACGGGTGGTGTAAGCCTTGGTGATGCCCAGCACGTAATCCAGATACAGCGGACCGACACCGGAACCGGTAGCGGTACCGCCAGCGGTGGTGTTGGAGCTGGTCACGTAGGGATAGGTACCGTGGTCAATGTCCAGCAAGGTGCCTTGAGCCCCTTCGAACATGATGTTCTCGCCCTGCTCGCGCGCGTGGTGCAGCACAGCAGTAACGTCGGTCACCATGTCACGGACGTCTTCACCCAGCTTGAGGGTTTCATCCAGGGTCTGCTGGAAGTCCACCGGCTCTGCATTGTAGTAATTACGCAGTACAAAGTTGTGGTAATCCATCACTTCGCCCAGCTTGGCAGCGAAACGCTCACGGTGATAGATATCCCCCAGACGCAGACCGCGACGGGCAACCTTGTCTTCGTAGGCCGGGCCGATGCCGCGACCGGTAGTACCAATCTTTTTGTTGCCACGAGCGGCTTCACGAGCCTGATCCAGTGCCACGTGAACAGGCAAAATCAACGGGCAAGAGGCAGACAAACGCAGGCGCTCGCGGACCGGCACTCCGTTCTCTTCCAAACCACCGATTTCTTTCAGCAGGGCATCCAGAGCCAGCACTACACCGTTACCGATCAGGCATTGCACGTCTTCACGCAGAATGCCGGAGGGAATCAGGTGAAGGACGGTCTTCTTGCCATCGATCACCAAGGTATGCCCGGCGTTATGGCCGCCCTGAAAGCGGGCCACCAGAGAGGCCTGATCAGTGAGCAGATCCACGATCTTGCCCTTGCCTTCATCACCCCACTGGGTGCCGAGAATAACTACGTTCTTGCCCATGATTGCTAGCTGCCTGTTGATTGAACGCTTGCACGCACCACGCTTCCCGCGACACGCTTTTCCGTTAGGCGGAATCGACATCATGCCGATCGCCACCCCGATCACAGCGGCGGAGGTAATCCGCCGAGCGAAATCTAAATATCCTTGATCACCCAGCCGTTCTCAGCCTGCACCAGCTTGCGCTGACAGCCGAGCACCTGCGGATCGTTGTCTGCCCCGGGCAGGGCCAATACCACACGCTCACCCTGTTCACGCAGGGCCGCCACGGAAGCCGCGAACTTCACATCACGAAGTGAGCCCTCAGCGAGGATGCCGCTGTTGCTTTCCGCCACCAAGTGAGCCGCCAGCATTTTCAGGTCGGCACTGAAACCGGTGGCCGGCCGGGCGCGCCCGAACACTTCGCCGATCTGGTCATAACGACCGCCCTTGGCCAAAGGCTCACTTTCCCCTGGCAAGTAGGCTGCGAAGACACAGCCGGTATGGTAGTGGTAACCGCGCAGCTCGCCCAGATCCAGATGTAATCTGATGCCTTTCTGGCTGAGCACATCAACCAGCTCGGAGAGTTCGGTCAGCGCGTCCAACGCAGCAGGAAATTCGCCCAGCAACGTGCGCGCCTGCTCCAATACGGAGGGCTCACCGGCCAGCCAAGGCAGTGCCAGCAACGCTTCTCCTGCCTTACCCGGCAGGTTACGCTCGGCGACAAAGCTCTCCAGCTCCACCTTCGCCTTGCGCACATAAATATCTTCCAGCTGATACTGTTCAGCCTCACTCAGGTCGCAGGCCTCAACCAGGCCCCGGAACAAACCCACATGGCCAAGGTCCAGCACAATGGTTTGGTCGAGCCCGGAAAGCTTGAGGGTTTCCAGCAACAGAGAAATGACTTCCAGATCGCTGTCTGCGCCAGCATGGCCAAACAATTCCACTCCGATCTGATAAGGAAGACGCGTGCCGCCCGCCACCGCCGGGCGAGTCCGAAGGGCACTGGAGCAGTAGCACAGCCGGGTCGGTGCATTTTCTCGCAGGCTGTGTGCATCCATGCGCGCCACCTGGGGAGTAATATCGGCACGCACCCCCATCAACCGGCCAGTGAGCTGATCGGTAATCTTGAAAGTCTCTCGCTCCAGATCGCGACCCGCACCATTCAGCAGGGATTCGAGGAATTCGATCAGCGGCGGGAACACCAGCTCGTAACCCCACTGCTGGTACAGATCCAGGGTTCGACGACGCAACTGTTCAATGACACGGGCACGGCCGGGTAGAACCTCTTCCACCCCGTCGGGCAGCAGCCACTGTGCTTCCTGATTCATTTCTTCACCATCTTTGGGGTGTTGAAAGCCGTCTCCAGCCTTTACTGACCATGACCGGAGAGATCTACAGACCCGCCAGCAGGCCGGCGCCCAACACCATCAGCACCAACCCAAGAATTCTCAGTGTCCGCCCAGGCATCCGGGCCACCTGCAGCGCTGCCATTCGGGCACGCTCAGGAGCGAGAAACAGTGGAATGCCCTCTATGACCAGCACCAGGCATAACGCCTTGATCAACAAGCTAAAATCCATCATTCCTGCCAGACAACAGCCACAAAAAAACCGGGAGCAGTGCCCCCGGTTGCGGCATTCTACCACGGGTTCCCGGCGTCTGACAGGCTCCTGAACACCTGACCGGGCACGACATCTTCAACACGTACCCAGCGGAAATCCTCACACCAGAGCGCTCTGTGCTCGTCAGGGTATGCCTGCAAGCGATCCGAGCCTAAGCGAGGCAAGGATTCCAGAAGAGAGTGTCGAGTGACGAGTTTCGAAAATCTAAAACCATTGGTCAGATTCGGGGGTTGTGTTTTGCCTTCCGAAACTCGCTTCTCGTAACTCGAAACCCATTTCCTCGCCTGGGCTCGGATCGCTTGCAGGCAAGCTCCCACAATCGTGCGAGAGATGTTGCCTGACGCGTGTTGCATCCGCAGAGCAGCCACAAAAAAGCCCCGCAATGCGGGGCTTTTTTGTGTACCGGGCCGGATTACTGGCCTCTGGCACCCTTCATATAACGGAAGAAGTCGCTATCCGGTTCCAGAATCAGCACGTCCTCCGGATCCTTGAAGCTTTCCTTGTAGGCTTGGAGGCTCCGATAAAAGCGGAAGAATTCCTTGTCCTGATTATAGGCACCGGCATAGATTGCCGCAGCCTGGGCATCACCTTCACCGCGGATCGCCTGAGACTTGCGGTAGGCATCCGCCAGAATCTCAGTGCGCTGACGATCTGCACCAGCGCGGATCTTCTCGGCTTCCTCACGGCCCTGGGAACGGTGCGCTGCGGCATCACGCTGACGCTCGGCACGCATACGGTCAAACACACGGCCACGAACCTGATCCGGCCAGTCCACCTGCTTGACTCGGATATCGATCACTTCGATACCCAGGTCTTCCATGGTCCCGCTATTAACCACTTCCCTGACCTTATCCATCAGGGCTTCTCGCTGGTCGCTGTCAGACTGCTTTGCCTCCGGATTGGCAACCGCCTCTATGGCAGATGGGTCAAGTTGCTCAGCTGGAACCTCCGTTGTTTGCCCAGTCACCGCATCCCGAATCACCGCTTTTCCATCCTCAACCTTCTCGACGTCACTCTCTCCAGCAACAACCTGAAAAACCGTTCGAGAAGCGAACTCGTTTCGCAGCGCTTCTTTTACCCGAGGAGTAAGACGCTTGAGAGCCTCGCCCTCTATCGCCCTTGAATTGGTCAGACCACCACCAACAGTCACGATGTAGCGCTGAACATTAGACACTCGCCATATTACAAAAGCGTCTACATTCAGGAGCTTTTTCTCCGCGGTGAGGAATGACTGAGTGGGCACGTCATACACCTGTGTACGACCATCCACTTTCAGAATGGCATCAAAAAGTGGCAGCTTGGGATATATACCTGGCTGGATATCAGCTTTTTCAATTTTACTGAATCGCTTAAGAACCGCCTTTTCTGTCTGATTGACGATATAAAAAGAGTCCAACGCGATCAGCGCCAACACACCGACCACGAGTAGCGCGAACCATCCTCGATTATTCATTAGCGCAACCCCTGATTCTGAGTGTTGTACAAACTACGGCCGGCATTGCGCCCGCTTCCACCATCGTCAGCTCCAGCACTCACACCATCATTGGCACCTGGATCAGACTGCTTGGGAGCAGGAACTTTGCCTGACTTCCCTTTAACCAATTGCTCGAGAGGCAAGTAGATCAGGCTGTTGCCTTTCTCCACATCGACCAGCACCTTACTCGTAGAGCCATAGACTTGGGTCATGGTTTCCAAATAGAGACGCTCGCGAGTCACTTCCGGGGCCTTGCGATACTCAACCAAAAGGTCTGTGAAACGGTCAGCATCACCCTTTGCAGAATCAATAACCTGTTGCTTGTAAGCTTCAGATTCCTCTGTCACCCGCTGTGCCTCACCACGGGCCTGCGGGATCACCGCATTACGATAAGCTTCGGCAACTTTCTTGAAGCGATCCTCATCCTCCTTGGCCTTGGACACATCATCGAAGGCATCTCGGACAGCACTTGGCGCCTCTGTCTTATCCAACACTACGCGATCCAGAACGATACCTGTGTCATAGCGATCCAGGTACTCCTTCAAACGCTGCTCAACCATTCCCGGAATGGCCTCACGGTTATCCTTGAGGACATCATCCATAGAAGACGAACCCACCACATGCCTCACCGCGGAGCTGGTGGCCTGTTGTAACACTTCTTCCGGGCTCGCGACCTTTAGAAGAAATGGGACCGGGTCCACCACCTGGTACTGAACCTGAAGGGTCACACTAACAATATTAGTGTCTTTGGTGAGCATCTCTTCAGTGATTTCGAACAGACGGTTCTTGTTTACATCCACTTTCTGGTACTGCTCAAGAATCGGCGCACGCCAATTCAGACCAGGTTCAACAATGCGATCAAACTTGCCGAAACGCAGCACCACGGCCCGCTCCCGCTGATCAACCTGGAATGTACCCACTGCGATATAAACCAGCGCAGCCACTACGGTGGCAATAATGACTACCGGCCAAGGGGACCCGCCGCCTGTGCTACCGCCGTTACCACCGCCTTTGCTGCCAAAGACATTATTAATCTTGTCCTTGAGATTCTTCAGCGCCTCATCAAGATCCGGGGGACCTTGATCACCACCACCGCCACCCCAAGGGTCTTTCGGCTTGTTACCGCCGGGTTCATTCCACGCCATGTAGCTCTCCAATCCGTTCGGGCTCCGGGCCCTCTCCGGCATTTACGTTATCCCGCCTTCGGCGAGCGTTCTGAATTGTAGGAAGGGCTGTCATCCCCTGCAACCGGGTCTGCCCCATCATCCGGTGCGGGTACCACCAGCTCATCCTCGCGCAGCCCCTGCTCGCGCAAAAGACGCTCAAAGTGCACCCGGTTTACATTGATGCGCAGTAACATACTGCCATCCACTGCCGCCTGCTCATCCAGCACTTCACCCGCCTCATGCAACCGAGCGCGCAAGCGCCCGGCATGGGCTGGCAAACGTACCCAGCAATCGACCCAACCTGCCGCCAAACGTTCCGCAATGGCTTCGAACAGCAGATCAAATCCGGCACCGGTCTGCGCAGAGATCCAGACGCGCCAGGGCTGGCCGTGCTCATCCCGATCAATGCGTGGAGCCTCACCAAGGTTGTCTACCTTGTTATAGACATGCAGCACCGGCAACTTGTCGCCACCGATTTCTTCCAGCACCTCATTCACCGCCTCCACATTGCTGTCGCGTTCTTCCGCACTGCAATCTGTCACATGCAGCAGCAAGGTGGCGTTAACGGTTTCTTCCAGGGTGGCACGAAATGCCTGCACAAGGCGGTGCGGAAGGTGGCGAATAAAGCCCACTGTATCAGCCAGAATGGCAGGCCCCACCCCTGGTACCTTGACCTTGCGCAGGGTCGGATCAAGGGTCGCAAAAAGCTGGTCGGCCACATAGACATCACCCGTGGTGATGGCATTGAACAAGGTGGATTTGCCCGCGTTGGTGTAACCCACCAGGGAAATCAGCGGGGTTTCCGAACGTTGCCGGGCACGACGGCCCTGAGCGCGCTGTTTACGCACCTTGTCCAGCTTGGACTCAATGGCGCGGATGCGGTCGCGCAATAGACGGCGGTCAGTTTCCAGCTGGGTTTCACCCGGGCCACGTAGACCGATCCCCCCTTTCTGTCGCTCAAGGTGAGTCCAGCCTCGCACCAGACGAGTAGACAAATGACGCAGCTGCGCCAGCTCCACCTGCAACACCCCTTCATGGGTACGGGCACGCTGGGCAAAAATATCCAGAATCAGACCAGTACGATCCAGCACCCGGCACTTGACCGCACGCTCAAGGTTGCGTTCCTGGGCAGGACTCAGGGCATGGTTGAACAGCACCACATCAGCCTCATGGTCCTTCACCAGCTGGGCCAGTTCCTCGCTCTTGCCGGTACCGATAAACAGGGCCGGATCCGGGCGATCCCGCTTGCCGGTCAATTCGACAACAGGCTCTACCCCACTTGAGGTCACCAGATGATGAAATTCATCCAGATCCTCACGCCCCATGGCATCCGGCAAATCAAGATGCACCAGGATGGCCTTCTCTCCGGCACCCGTGCGTGACTGTTCTGTACGATCAAATAAGTCCATAGAGACCTGATATGGGGATGGATGTGCCGATTGTAAACCAGCGGGGCGAAAAAGGCAGGGAACATCACGCGCCTGGGCCATGTATCGACATATCTGGGCGGGAGGGGCCCACTTCAAGTTGCCAGACAACGTTTTCTGACCGCGGGAACACCTTCAGGCAATCCGGCCTCTGGCAAGGAGACGGCGAGTTGCGAGTTTCGAAAACCAACAGCTCCCCCCGTTCCCAACCATCGGTTTTGCTCTTCGCAACTCGAAACTCGTGACTCGTAACTGGGTTCCCTTGCCCAGGGCCAGCTCACTTGCAGACATACCCTGAAGATTCGGAGAGCCCCCTGCACAGAGGACTCTGCGTGCAGCATGTTGCATGAAGCGTATTGAGTCAGCGAACAACCCACAAAAAAGCCACCCGAAGGTGGCTATTTGCAGAGCATGAGGTCCGGCCTTACTGATTGCCGTAACCCTCACCACCCTGGGGCGCTGCGCCGCCATTACCCGCGGTCATGGCCGGGTTGCCACCAGCGCGGGGGTTGCGAGCAGGCACAACGGTGGAAATTGCGTGCTTGTACACCATCTGGCTGACTGCATTCTTCAGCAGCACGACGTACTGATCGAAGGATTCGATCTGTCCCTGCAGCTTAATGCCGTTTACCAGAAAAATAGATACCGGAATCCGTTCCTTACGCAGAGCGTTCAGGAAAGGGTCTTGTAAAGAATGCCCCTTTGACATGGCAAGTCTCCTTGAAATTACAGTAAAAAGTAGTGCCCAACACTTCGAGCAATCAGCGCGGTTTGCGACAGTGAAACCGTCCCGAACGGCCACTGCCTGCCTGATCCGCAATCAGGCATCTTTTTCGTCCACAACCCGGCCAAATGGTTCCGGGCAAGACTTATATGGGATGGCGAAACGATGATTCAAGATCCCCAACCCCCAATTCATTGGCATTATAGACCAAAAATGCGGCAGACGGCTTTAACTAAACACAGATTTACAGATCTTCGCAAGCTGGCCATACAGCGCATTGCGCTGTTGCTCATTATTACTGTCGAACCATTCCAGATTCGGCCATTTCCTTAGCCAGGTGTACTGCCTTTTGGCCAGCTGACGGGTAGCAACCACCCCCTTCTGGACCATTTCTTCCTCGTCATATTCACCCAGCAGGTAATCCCAGACCTGCCGATAACCTACTGCCTTGATGGCAGGAAGATCCCGGTAAACCCCTGGCAATGCCTGCAGAGCGCGTACTTCATCCACCAGCCCCGCTACCAGCATGGCGTCAAAGCGTTTGGCGATCATGTCATGCAACCAACTGCGATCCTGCGGGGCCAATGCCGCGCTGTACACGGGCCACGGCAGGCCACTGAACCTGCTTAAACCATCGCTGCCCAATGTGACAGCGGTATGATGCTCGGCATGAAAAGCCGACAATGGCCGCCCGGTAATACGAAACACCTCCAGTGCACGCTGCAGGCGCTGCCTGTCAGTAGGCTTCAGCCGCTCTGCCGTCACCGGATCAACTTGCTTCAATATGGCATGAACCGCAGACCAGCCTTCCCGCTCAGCCAGGGCCGCAATCTCTCCCCGCACCTGCTCGTCGGCTTCAGGCAGCGGCGCCAACCCTTCCACCAGCGCCTTGAAATAGAGAATCGTGCCACCCACGAGCAAGGGCAGTTTGCCATTGTCGTGCACCGCCCGAATCTCCCGAAGGGCGTCAGCGCGAAAATCCGCCGCCGAATAGGGTTCGGTGAGTTCACGGAAGCCCAACAAGCGATGCGGAGCGACCGCCAGCTCATCAGGTGTCGGTCGTGCCGCCCCGATATCCAGCTGGCGGTACACCAGCGCAGAGTCCACATTGATGATTTCGATGGGCAGGGTTTGGGCAGCCTCAATCGCCAGCGCAGTTTTGCCGGAGCAGGTCGGCCCCATCAACAATAGAATTGGCAACGCCGACATGTCGTTAGCCTCGGCGTCCATTTACTGCCCTCGCATAAAGAGGCGATCCAGATCCTTGAGGCTCATCTGCGTCCAGGTCGGGCGACCATGGTTGCACTGTCCGGACCGCTCGGTGGCTTCCATGTCGCGCAGCAGTGCATTCATTTCCGGAATCGTCAGCCGGCGGTTAGCTCGCACGCTGCCATGGCAGGCCATGGTCGAGAGCAGTTCATCCAGCTTCTGTTCGATGCGCTCACTGCTACCCTGGGCCAACAGATCCGAGAGTACGTCGCGCACCATGCTTTCGCTGTCACTGTTACGCAGCATGGCAGGCACTTCGCGCACCACCAGGGTTTCCGGCCCGGCACGCTCGACCACGAACCCAAGCCGGGTAAAAACATCCGGCTGCTCCTCGGCAAAGTCGGCCTCACGGGACGACACCGCCAGGGACACCGGCACCAGCAACGGCTGGCTGCGCACCTTGTCATCAGACCAGCTTTGTTTGAGGCGTTCGTAGGTAATTCGCTCATGGGCAGCGTGCATGTCCACCACCACCATCCCATGCTGATTTTCCGCCAGAATAAAGATGCCATGCAGCTGGGCCACAGCGTATCCCAAGGGCGGCACGGTTTCGTCTTCGCTGACCGGAGGCATTTCTGATGGCGCAGCCTCGCTCACCTGCGGTTGCACCAGAGCACCGTAGGCATCCGCCTGACGCATGCCCTGACCATAGCCAAAACCACCAGAGGAGGCAGGCGGCGCGTACGGTCGCCCTGACGGAGCCGACAAGGACATACTGCCCTGGGTGGGCGCACTCATCGGCACGGAAAGCGCTTCCTCCACGACCGCAGGAGCGGATTCCTGCCCGGGCCGTACCTCGGCAATGGCGCGATGCAGCGAGCTGTACAGAAAACCATGCACCATGCGTTGCTCGCGGAAGCGCACCTCATGCTTGGTGGGGTGCACATTCACATCCACCATGGCCGGGTCCAGTTCCAGGAACAGCACATAGGCCGGATGGCGACCATGATAAAGCACGTCCGCATAAGCCTGACGCACCGCGTGGTTGACCACCTTGTCGCGAATCACCCGGCCATTCACATAGAAATACTGCAGATCTGCCTGGGAGCGGGAAAACGTGGGCAAGCCCATCCAGCCATGCAGACGTATGCCATCGCGCTCCACATCCACCGGGATCGCCTGCTCCATGAACCCCTTGCCACATAGCTTGGCCACCCGAGCCGCGCGCAGGGTGTCATCCAGCCCCGCCGGCAACTGATGGATCACTTTCTGGTTATGGGTCAGACGAAACGCCGTATTGAATTCGCTCAAGGCGATGCGACGAAACACTTCTTCGAGATGATTGAACTCGGTCTTCTCGGTACGCAGGAAACGGCGCCGGGCAGGAGTATTAAAGAAAAGATCGCGCATGGTCACGGTGGTACCGCGGGGATGACCAGCCGGTGTAACGCTGGGAGCCATGTCGCGCCCTTCCACCTGCACCTGCCAGCCTTCAGCCTCGCCCTCCACATTGCTGGCCAGGGTCAGGCGCGACACCGAGCTGATGGCTGCCAGCGCTTCACCCCGAAACCCGAGGGTGCCAATGGCCTCCAGATCCTCCAGGCCGCGAATCTTGCTGGTGGCATGCCGCGATAGCGCCAGGGGCAAATCTTCACGCTCAATTCCGTGACCATTGTCCCGTACCCGCAACAGCTTTACCCCGCCCTGCTCCACATCCACATTGATGGATTCGGAGCCAGCATCCAGTGCATTTTCCAGTAGTTCTTTCAGCACAGACGCCGGGCGCTCCACTACCTCACCGGCGGCGATCTGGTTGGCCAGGCGGGAATCGAGCAGTTGAATCTTGGACAAAAGCAGACCTTTTGGAGGTTATGGGTAGAGGGTTTGCCGGCGATCAGGAGCGAGGAATTTTCAACACCTGACCGACCATGATGCGATCACCGCGAATATCATTGGCTGAGCGAATGGATTGCTCGCTGACACTATACTGACGGGCAATTTCCGACAGTGTATCACCGGGCTGAATACGATACTCCTCGCCCTTCTCTCTTCGCTGGGCCGCATACCAGCTATTGGGCGCGGGGTGGGAACGGAAGTAATCATCGATACCGCTGAGAATAGACCGCGCCAGCTTGGTCTGGTGCGCAGAGGAACGCAGGTTTTTCTCCTCGGTGGGGTTAGAGATAAAACCGGTCTCCACCAGGATGGACACCATCTCCGGCTCCTTCAACACCGCAAAACCGGCTTGTTCCACCTTGTCACGATTACCATGCAACTTGGTGACCTTACCCATTTCCATGAGCACCTGACGGCCCAGATAAAGGCTGCCTGCCATGGAACCATTCATCTGCAAGTCAGCCAGCACGCTGAGCAGGGAACTATCGTCTTCTTCCTCTTCGTAGACCCCCGCCACACGGTCAGATTCGTTGGCAATTTTGGCCAGATAGCGGGCCTTGGCACTGGTAGCACCCCGGTTGGAGAGGGCAAAGACAGAAGCACCATGGGCACGGGCATCGGTGAAGGCATCCGCATGAATGGAGACAAATACATCGGCATTATGTTGCTGGCGCGCGATTTTGCGACGTTCCGCCAGCGGCACATAGTAATCACCGTCACGCACCATCACCGCCCGCATTCCTGCCTGATCGTTGATCAATTTTTCCAGTTTTTTCGCAATCTGCAACACCACGGTCTTTTCCCAGGTACCACTGGGGCCACGGGCTCCCGGGTCTTCACCACCGTGACCGGGATCAATGGCTACGATCATCAGACGCTGTTGATCCTGGCTGGTTTTTTTCACCTCAGGCGCTTTGCCGGGTTTGGTGGCCGCCGGAGCGCTGGCGGCAGCTGAACGGGAAGCAGGCGAATCCGTCAGCGCCTTGTCGAACAGATCTACCACCAGACGCCAGCCGTGAGGCTCGATCGGTTTGAGCAGATTAGTACGCGTGCGCACGCCCTCGCGCATGTCGAACACCACGCGGGTCTTGTCCGCGTGTTCGCCAACGCGGATATTGGCAATCGGGCTGCTGGCGTAATCCAGGGAATTGATGTCGAAATCCAGCTTGGCATCCTGCAGATCGAGCACGATACGATCCGGGTTGGCCAGCTTGTCGAGCTTGTGATCCAGTGGCGCAGGCAGATCAAACACGATACGGGTGTGATCCGGGGCACGATGCAAGCGCACCGATTCGATACTTTCTTTTGCCAGCAACATCGGGCTGACCAGCCAGCCAGCCACCATCAGCAGCACGGGCAGGAAACGTTTTTTATTGTCAGTGCGTCGCATCATAGGCCCATTCCAGGGTCGCTTTTCTTCCATGGCCGTCCACAGCCAGTGTAATAGTCAAATCCGGTTTCGGCACCACTCCGGCACCCCGTTCCGGCCACTCCAGCAGACACAAATCGCCGGAGGAAAAATAATCCCGCACCCCTATCAGCTCTAACTCTTCCGGATCAGACAGGCGATACAGGTCAAAGTGATACACTTGGACGTCTTCCAGCGCGTAGGGTTCCACGATGGTATAAGTAGGGCTTTTTACCGCGCCCTGATGCCCCATACCGCGAAGGATACCGCGAACCAGCGTGGTTTTCCCGGCCCCCAGATCGCCTTCCAGATAGACACAGCCCCCTTGCGGCTTTCCTTCAAGCAAACGACGGGCCAGTTGCTTGCCCAGTTCCAGGGTCGCAGCTTCATCGGGGAGCGATACCTGCTCTACGGTCACCGGGTTTTCCTTCATTCAGATTCTCTCTACCTACAGGCCCTAACTACTGAGTCGGTCTACCTTCAAATTCTGTCTCAGCGCATCCAGCAAATCCGTGGCCAGCAAGCCACGTTCACCCTGCGCGGCAGCGCAGGCATCCCCAGCCCGGGCATGTACCATGACACCAAAACGAGCCGCATCATACCCGCTCAAGCCCTGGGCTCGCAGTGCCGCGATGACTCCGGTCAGCACATCGCCCATGCCGCCACTCGCCATGCCGGGGTTACCCTCTGCAATCAGGGCCCGGCCCGCCTCGCCCTGAATCAAGGTCCCCAATCCCTTAAGCAACACTGTGCCTCCGTAACGGGCGTGCAGACTTTCCAACGCGGCAAAGCGATCCCGCTGGATGGCGGCATTATCGACCTTTAGCAACCTGGCCGCCTCCCCTGGATGGGGGGTTAGCACCCAATCCGCTTCACCCACACCCTCCATGTCAGCGAGCAGGTTAAGCGCGTCCGCATCCAGCACCATGGGTTTGCCACTGCTCAAGACCAGCTCCAGCAATTCCCGGCCCCAGTCATCGCACGCCAACCCCGGCCCAATGGCGATGACTGTGGCCGCCGCTATCAACGGCTTCGCGTCCTCCGCGTTGTTCACCCCTCGAGCCATTACCTCAGGCTGCCGGGCTATCATGATCGGCACATTCTCCGGGCGGGTTATCAGGCTGACTTTACCGGCTCCACAACGCGCGGCAGCCTGAGCGCTCATGATCGGCGCGCCCGCAAAACCATGATCACCACCGATCACTAACACATGGCCATAACGCCCCTTGTGGCCATCCAGCTCACGCGACGGCAGTGTTGCCAACAGTTCAGCAGAGGTGGGCACCCGGCAGTCTGCCGGCGTCTGTTGGTACACATCCCAAGGCACCTGTAGATCAGCAAACCGCAGTTCACCACTGTGCACTGGCCCCTGCCCGGTCAACAGCCCGCGTTTCACCCCGATAAAGGTAACCGTCAGCTCGGCACTCAGGACAGCACCCAACGGCATACCACTATCAGCACTGAGCCCGGAGGGAATATCCAGTGCCAGACAGGGGGTCAAGAGACGAGCCAGTGCCGCCAGCAACACCGCCGCATCCTCTCGCAAGGGGCTCGCCAGTCCGGTACCAAACAGGCCGTCCACCAGAAGTTCGGCATCCTCCGGCAGCGTCGACAAGGTCAGCGGCTGCATGGGAATGGCCAGCGCCTGACAACGCTGCGCCATGGCGAGGGCATCGCCGGAGAGGGAATCGGGAGCCTTGATGAAGTGGATACACGGCTGCAAACCAGCCTCATGAGCCAAAGCCGCCACCACATAACCATCGCCACCGTTATTGCCGCCGCCGCATAAAACAGCAATGCGCCTGACTTCCGGCCAGCGTTCACACAATGCGTTAAAGGCGAACTGGCCGGCCCGCTGCATCAGCTCGGCACCAGGGGTACCGGCAGCAATCGCCAGGCGATCCAGCTCACGGGTCTGAGCGGCGGTATAGAGCGCGGTCGGCAGTGTGGTCATGTTATCCTTCGCCTTTGCCGTAGTGGCACTGCGGAATTCACGCCATTATACCCACGGGACCCGGCCGTTCAGAAACCCATGGATCTGCATCAGCTCAAGGACAAAATCCAGCAATGGGGTCGAGAACTCGGCTTCCAGCAAATCGGTATTGCCGATACGGATCTCAGTATCGCAGAAGCGGACCTGAAAGCCTGGCTGGCCAAAGGCTATCAGGGACAGATGGAATGGATGGCCGCTCACGGCAACAAACGCTTTCGCCCCGAAGAACTGGAACCAGGCACGCTACGGGTCATTTCTGCACGCATGGACTACCTGCCCCCAGATACCCAGCCGGTAAAAATGCTACAGGAGAAGGACAAGGCCTACGTGTCCCGTTATGCCCTGGGTCGTGATTATCACAAATTGATCCGCAAGCGACTGGCCACCCTGGCCAGCCGAATCCGTGAGGAAGTGGCAGACAGCCAACTGGCGCGGGCATTTGTAGACAGTGCGCCCGTCATGGAAAAGCCCCTGGCCGCCAAGGCCGGACTGGGCTGGCAGGGCAAACACACACTGGTGCTGAACAGGGAAGCGGGAAGCTGGTTTTTTCTCGGCGAGATCTACACCGACATCCCCCTGCCGGTGGACACACCGGGAGAGGATCACTGCGGCAAGTGCAAGGCCTGCATCACCGTATGCCCCACCGACGCCATCGTGGCACCCTATCAGCTGGATGCGCGCCGCTGCATTTCCTACCTGACCATCGAGCACGATGGCAGCATCCCCGAAGACCTGCGCCCCGGCATCGGCAACCGCATCTTCGGCTGCGACGACTGCCAGCTGATGTGCCCCTGGAACCGCTTCGCACAGCACACCGGCGAGACCGATTTCCACCCCCGCCACGGACTGGGGGACAGTGATCTTGTCACGCTATTCGGATGGAATGAGGAAGAATTTCTGGAACGCACCGCCGGCTCGGCGATTCGTCGGGCAGGCTATGAAAAATGGCTGAGGAATATTGCGGTAGCGCTGGGCAATGCCCCCACCTCAGAGGGCGTAATCCTCGCCCTCAACGCGCGACGGAACCACCCGGATGAGACGGTTCAGGAGCATGTGCAGTGGGCGCTGGAGCAGCATCAAGGATAGTTTCGAGTAACGAGTAACGAGTCGCGAAAGTCAAAACCCTGAAACCATCGCTTTTCAGGGTTTCGCAACTCGAAACTCGTTACTCGCAACTTGTGTTCACGCGTCGATAAAGTGCTCGCGGTAGTACTTCAGCTCAGCAATGGATTCGCGTATATCGTCCAACGCCAGATGCTTGCCTTCCTTCTTGAAGCCTTCCAGGATTTCCGGCTTCCAGCGCCGCGCCAGCTCTTTCAGGGTAGACACATCCAGATTGCGATAGTGGAAAAAGGCTTCCAGTTCCTGCATGTAGTTGGCCATAAAGCGGCGGTCCTGACAGATACTGTTGCCACACATGGGTGACATACCCGGCTCCACGTACTGTTTCAGGAAATCGATGGTCTGGGCCTGGGCCTGCATCTCACTGATACGGCTTTCCTGCACCCGCTTCACCAACCCGGAATTGTTGTGGTGCTCGGTATTCCACTCATCCATGCCATCCAGCAGCTCATCACTCTGATGCACCGCCAGCACCGGCCCTTCCGCCAGCACATTGAGCTGGGAATCGGTAACGATGGTGGCGATTTCGATGATGCGATCGTTCTCCGGGCTCAGGCCGGTCATTTCCAGATCGATCCAGATCAGATTGTTGCGCTTATCGGTCATGGCTTGTCTCTTGGCTACGCGGTGGCTGTGACCGCATGGTAGCATGGCCCCAACCCAATACCGGAATGATACCCCTACCACCGTGGCCAAACGTAAACTCAACCGCCGCCAGCGCTGGCGCATCGAAAAGATCCAGGCAGAGAAGCGCGAACGCGCCCAGAAACGCAACGAGCAACTGGAAGAGCTGGTGGCAGACGATCTGGGCGACGAACAGCTCGGCATTATCACCGCCCACTTTGGCCAACAGGTGCAGGTAGAAAGCGCTGATGGCCCGAACGGCAAAGGCAAACAGCGTCGTCGCTGTCACTTCCGCGCCACCCTGGAACAACTGGTGGTGGGCGACCGCGTGATCTGGCAGCCACCCAAGAGTGAGGGACTGGGCGTGGTAGTGGCCATCGAGCCCCGCGACACGGTTCTCAAACGCCCGGATCCCTACGGTAACCTGAAGCCGGTGGCCGCCAACGTGGAACAGATGCTGGTGGTGTTCGCGCCCCTGCCCACCCCGTCCAGCACCCTGCTGGACCGTTATCTTGTTGCGGCGGAGCTGTCCGGCATCCCCGCCACTCTCGTGCTCAACAAGGCCGATCTGATTGATGAGGAACTGCGCCCCTTCATCGACGAGCTGAAAGCCATGTATCAGCGCCTCGATTATCCGGTGCTGGAACTGAGCGCCCACGATCATGACGGCCTGACGCCGCTGCACGAGATTCTCAAGGGCAAGATCAGTGTGTTTGTCGGCCAGTCAGGGGTGGGCAAGTCGTCGCTGGTGAATGCGGTGCTGCCGGAAGCGGCACTGGATGTGGGTGACCTCTCCGCCACCTCCGGGCTGGGTCAACATACCACCGTCACCGCCCGCCTGTTCCACCTGCCCACCGGTGGCGAACTGATCGACTCCCCCGGCATCCGCGAATTCGGCCTTTGGCACATCAGCGAGGACGAACTGCTGCACGGCTACCGGGAGCTCTCCGAGCTGGCCGGCCACTGCAAATTCCGCAACTGCTCCCACCGCAACGAACCCGGCTGCGCCTTCCTTGACGCCGCCGACAGCGGCGCCATCAGCGAAGAACGGCTGGAAAACTTCTACCAGATCGCCGATACGCTGGATGAGGAAGGGCGTGAAAGGTACCAGTGAAAAGTGAACAGTTAACAGTGAACAACGAATAAGGGACAATGTCCCCCAACCCTGATGGCGACGCACTGTTTTCGCTGTTCACTATTCACTGTTAACTGTTAACTGCCTTTATGTTGCCTCTACTGCTAGAACCAGCCGAACTCGCCAAGCATCTTGATGACGACAAGCTGCTGATCATTGATCTGGGCAAGCCGACCATCTATGTGCAGGCCCATGTGCCTGGTGCGATTCATCTGGATTTCAAGCGACTGCAGAGCGGTGCCCAGCCGGCACCGGGCATGATTCCCAGCGATGACGCTCTGAGCGATCTGTTTTCCAGCTTGGGGCTGACCCCGGATACCCATGTGGTGGCCTACGATGATGAGGGCGGCGGCTGGGCCGGACGGCTGCTGTGGGTGCTTGATGCGATTGGTCACAAGTCCTACAGCTATCTCAATGGCGGCATTCATGCCTGGCTGGCAGAGGGGCACCCCACCAGCAGCGACTCTCCAGAACCGACCCCCAGCGATTACGAAGTAGGTGAACATGATCCACTCACCGAGGTGCATCTGGATTACCTGCTCAAGCACTATGACAACCCCGGCCTGGCCCTGTGGGATTCCCGCTCCGAGGAGGAATACGCTGGCGTACGGGCGTTTGCCCAGAAAGCGGGCCACATCCCCGGCGCCATCCATTATGAGTGGACCGACGCCATGGATCGCAGCAACAACCTGCGCCTGCGCCCACTGGACGAGATTCGGGCCGAACTGGAAACCCGTGGCATCACGCCTGACAAGGAAGTGATCTGCCATTGCCAGACCCATCACCGCTCCAGCTTCTCATGGCTGGTCGGCAAAATTCTCGGCTACCCGCGCCTGCGCGGCTATGCCGGCTCCTGGGCCGAATGGGGCAACCACCCCGACACCCCGGTCGAGAAGCCCACCCCCTGATACCTGGCACTTATGCCTCCGACAGCAAGGACAATACCTTGAACCTACGTGACAAGCTTTTCGTGATCCTGCAATACCTGATTCCCCAGCACGGGCTGTCCCGTCTGGTTGGCACCCTGGCACGCAGTGAAGTGCCATGGATCAAGACCACCTTCATCAATCAGTTCATGAAACGGTTCGATATTCGCCTTGATGAAGCTGAAATCCAGGACCCGGATCAGTTTCCCTCCTTCAATGCCTTCTTTACCCGCGCACTGAAAGACAATGCCCGTCCGCTGGAAGCCGACGCAGTGAATGACATTGCCAGCCCCGCCGACGGAGCCATCAGTCAGCTGGGAGGCATCCGTGCCAACCAGATCTTTCAGGCCAAAGGCCACGATTATTCCCTGTATGATCTGGTGGGCGGAGACAGCGCCCTGGCCAGCGAATTCACCAATGGCCATTTCGCCACCATCTACCTGTCACCCCGGGATTACCATCGCGTACACATGCCGTTCACCGGCACCCTGCGTGAAACCCGCTACGTACCCGGCGACCTGTTCTCGGTAAACGAGGCCACCGCCAACGGCGTACCCAACCTGTTTGCCCGCAACGAACGGCTGGTGTGCATCTTTGATACCGACAATGGCCCCATGGCGGTCATCCTGGTGGGCGCCATGATTGTGGCAGGCATCGAGACCGTGTTCTCGGGCCAGGTCACACCGCTTCCCAAACAGGTAGTGACTACTGACTATCTGCGTACACAGCCCATCACCTTGCAAAAAGGCGATGAGCTGGGACGTTTTCTGCTTGGATCCACCGTGGTTCTGCTGTTTCCCGAAGGCAAGGCGGGCTTTGAAAGTGATCTCAAAGCGGGCTCTGTGGTTCGCGTCAAAGGCAAGCTGGGCAGCTACTGCTAGTTCCAGCCCTACTCGTTTCCCCGCTTTCAGGCAATGACCGCATTGAAAGCGGGTATCCCCCCCGACATCACGATACGTCCGTACGGCAACTGTGAACCCGTTCATCTTCCTTACAATAGCCGGCCCGAACAACAACACCGGAATTCCCATGCTGACCGAAGCTCTGCACCAGAAGACTCGCCCCTGGCGCCAGCGCCTGCAAAATGGTCGTGCCCGCCTGTTCGACTCCGATACGCTGAGCCTGGCCGAACAGACCTCCTTCGACACCCTGTTCGATGATGGGCTGGTCAAGCTTCGCTATTATCCGCCGCTGCAGGAAAAGGCGATTCCGCTCAGCGATGGCACCATCATGCCGGTAAGTCAGACCTCCCAGCGCACACCGCTGGTACTGGTTGCACCTCTGGCGGTGAACATGCTGATCTATGATCTGTTCCCCCAGCGCAGCCTGGTGCGCTACCTGCGTGCACGCGGGTTTGAGCTGTACATGGTGGACTGGGGCCGTCCCGGTAAACACCACAACCATTTGTCACTGAGCAGCTACTTTGCTGATTATCTGCCCAAGTTGCTGGTGCAAGTTCGCCAGCACAGCGGCAAGCAGAAACTCAATCTGCATGGCTGGAGTTTTGGTGGCCTGTTCAGCCTCTGTTATACCGCTCTGGGCAATGATTCGGACATCAACAATCTGGTGCTGGTCGGCACACCTTGCGACTATCATCGCAACGGTGCACTGGGCACGCAGTACCGTCGCCTCAGCCGTCGCGCCAAGTGGATTCGCAGCAACACCGGCTTGCGCATTCACGATGTACCAGCACGCTTTCTGCGTTCGCCCGGCTGGGTGAACAGCCTGGCGTTCAAACTCACCAACCCGGTGGGCAGCCTGCAGGGCTACATGAATCTGGTGAAGAACCTGCATGATCGGGAATTCGTCACCGCCCACGCTACCAACGGCGCGTTTCTGGATGACATGGTCGCCTACCCCGGCGGCGTGATTCAGGACATTGTTCGTTATCTGTGGACGGATAACGTGGTGGCCAAAGGCAACTTGCCCATGGAAGACAATCAGGGCCATCTGAGCAACGTCACCGCCAACGTGCTCAACATTACCGGCGCAGCCGACCCCATCGTGACCCGCGATTGCAGCCATGCCATGGAGCCGCTGATCCGTAGCAAGGACAAGACGTTCATCACTATCGATGGTGGCCATATGGGCATTCTCGGCAGCACCACAGCCCAAAAACAAAGCTGGGGCAAGATTGCCGACTGGTTGATAGAAAGAGACTAGCCTCAAGCTGCAACGCGGACTTACGCCAAAAGCAGACGACGATTCGAAGCCGCACTCAAACATGAGTGCGGCTTTTTTGTGGTTTTTTGCGACGGCGGCGCGAAACGTATCTCTCTCCATGCCCGGCAAGCAAGCCGAAGCGCATCAAGGCTGAGGACCGAGTTTTGAAAAGCAAAAGGCCCCACAACCTGATGGGTTTGGGGTTCAGGTTTTGATCTTCGAAACTCGTTTCTCGTCACTCGAAACTGATCCCTCGCCCGGTTCGAATCGCCTGCGGACAAGCCCCTGCAGCGGGATTGCCATGATGCAGCCCTCATTGTCATCTGCCCGTCACACCCCAAATCTAGGCTGACCCTTCATGTTATGGATAACAGCCCTAGAACGGATATGTCTCGCCATCTGATTCTTTTCCCCTGTGGTCACATGGGCAATCTGTTGATTGCACTGCCTCATCTCAAAGCCATGCTGGATGCGCACCCCCAGGCACTGCTGGTGACAAATGCACGCTACCGGGAACTGGTGGAGCACAGCCTTCCTGACGAACGACGACTGCTGTTTTATCCCGAACCTGCGCTCGCGCCTTCACAACCCATCATCCGACGAATCAGCCACTATCTCGGTTTTGTCCGCGCACTGAGGCAGTTTTCCGCTGACGTGACCATTGACATTGAAGGAGAGCAAAAGTCCGCCACCCTGGCACGATTAAGCGGTGCAGCAAAGCGGATCGGCCCACCCCGCCGCCATGCAAAATGGTTCTACAACGACATTCGGCAAGCAATCTGGTCGGCACACCGGTGGCACGGATACGGCAGCCTTAGCCAGCCTGCCGCCAGCTTGCCATCGCGCTATTTGCCAATAACTAGCAGCAAGACAGGCCAGGAAGAAATGCAACGGGCCACAGAACGACTGGCTGCGGGCCCGCGCGTGCTGATCCATGTCGGCGCCACCAAAACCTATAAAATGTGGCATCCGGAGCAGTTTGCCAGCCTCTGCCAGAGGCTTCGGCGTGCCGGCTGTGTACCGGTCTTGATCGGCGCTGGCCAGAAAGATCGCAGTCAAATCCAGCGGGTACAAAGCTTCCTCTGCGAGCCGGTCTGCGACCTGTGCGACCGACTCAGCCTGTCCGGCATGGTTGCTCTGATGCAAGACAGTCAGGGCTATGTAGGTAACGACAGTGGCCCCATGCATCTGGCCGCTGCCTGCCGCCTGCCCACCATCGGACTGTTCGGCCCCACCGACGATTCACTGTGGGCACCACTTTCGGAGAACGCCGTCGTTCTTCGCCGCCAGCCTTGCCGTTCGGACTGCGAGCGTAGTAGTTGCTCACTGGACAGCTATCCCTGCCTGCAAAGCATAACCGTGGATCAGGTGATGCAGCAGCTGACCCGACTGGGAGTCCTCCCCGAGCCCACCACGTTACCGATCCACAGAGCACTGTATTAGGAACGCTCTGACCTGCCGCTCCCTTTCCCTGCCTGCAGGCGATCCGAGCCTTGGCGAGGTAAGGATTCCAGAAGCGAGTTTCGAGTCCCGAGTAGCGAAAATCAAAAGATGCCCGGCGGGAAAGTGATTTTGGTTTTGCCTTTCGAAACTCGGTACTCGTCACTCGTACCTCATTGCCTCGCCAAGGCACGGATCGCCTACAAACCGACTCCCAATATTAGCCCATCAAAAAAGCCGCAAGCTTTTGCTTGCGGCTTCTCTGTTGTAAAGGTTGCGATTCGTGATCAGAACAGGTCCAGCAGCCCTGTCAGCAATCCGGTGATTGGCGAGAGCAGATCCAGGAGCGGATCCAGCGGGCTGAGCACGCGTTCATCTAACTGCTCTGTCACTTCACGCACTACCACCAACAGCACCGATGACAAGGCATCCCCCGGCAGCGTGACATAATCCTCTGCGCCGGGAATCTGATTGAGTAGCAACACATCCCCTACCAACGTTTGCAGGGTTGCCGCCACTGCTCCCACCAACTGCTCACCAGTGGCAGAAGTATCCAGCAACACCAACTGCTCAAGCGTGTTGGCCAGACCAAGCGTCACTGTTGACAGCACCGAGGTCAGACCCGCAAACACAGGCACCTCTCCCGGCACCTGCTCTTCCAGTCCATCGACAATGTTGTCCAGATTGCGGGCCAGCTCCACTAGCGGCCCAGCGATAAAGGCAATATCCGCAGTGGTATCCCCCTCGCCTGCATCAATACCCGCATTGCCAAATCCGGCGGCAAAGGCATCGAAGGCATCTCCCAACTGATTGAAGGGTTCAGGCAAACTGCTGGTATCGATAGCTTGCAACTGCTCAGCCGCAGCAAAAACCGCCTCCACAGACTGGCTCATCTCGCTGGTATCACCTGAAAGAATCGCAGCGGTTGCGGCATCCATAGCATTGAAGAGAATATCCGTACCCGCCAGCATCTGATCAAACACCTGGCGCTGCTCTTCCGGCAAACCGGCACCCGCCTCGGTGAAACCTGCCACCAGAGTTTCCCGCAATTCCTTGAGAGGCCCAGTGAAGTTGGCATCAAAACCTTCCGGCAAAGGCAGCGGCAAGGCATAACCTCCCAGCGCCTGACCAGAGAAATCGTTACCCGCAGAGACCATCGTCATCATCTGTTTTTCAAAACAATGACTAAATGCCGGCTGCAGTTCGCCAACCGTAATAACACCAAGCCCCTCCGCATCGGGATCAACCTCATAAGCCTCAACGCAAAGCTTGGCAGGAGCCAGAGTAACCGGGTTAGCTTCAACGGCTTTCATCCAGAAGAATCCGTAGCTATCCCCCTTCTGATAACGTGCAGCATTACGTTCGGTATCGGCAAGGGAACGGGTTTTCCCGGCCGCCCCACTGACAACAAATTCCGTACGGCCGCAGGAAGGCACTGCATTCAACACCTGCAGATCATGATCATGGCCTGCAAACAGGAAATCCGCCTGGTCGCAAACCGCTTCTTCCATGAACGCCTTCCAACGCTCACCGGCCAGCACGGGTAGCAACTCACTGGGCACACCGTCATAGTTGCCTGCATTGCCGTGACTACCATTGGACAGGTAAGGATGGTGGGACATGGCAATCTTGAAGACGGCATCAGAACCGCCCAACGCATTGACTGCCCAGTTACGCTGATCAATACCATAGGTGTGATAGGCATAGGCCAGATCCGGATCGGCGAAACCTCCAGCGATGGGATTGGAATCCAGCGCAAAGAAATCGATCAGGGGCCGTGAATTGATGGTGGTGGTACCAACACTGTGCTGGTAATAACGATCAGGCATCTTCCAGCGGTTGGACAACTTGCCATCAAAGTAGGTGTAGTCCACCTGGAACTCACCCCGAGCATTGCCCGCACCATCCCCCCCTACATAGGCGGTGTTGTCATGGTTGCCGAGCACCATATAGAACGGCAGGTCTACCGGCTCAAACGGCTTTTCGAATTTTTCTTCGAACTGGGGATCATCCACGCTGGTGACGCCGGATTCATAAATGTTGTCACCCAGACCAACAACAAGATCACAGCCGGGGAACGCCATATCATCAAAGAACTCATCCTTGTTCTGGCACACCGTTGCGATTGCCTCACCCACCGCATACTGCCCGGCAGAGCCACTTCCTGAATCGCCGATAACAATAAAGCGCACCGCTGCCAGCGGATTTGCCGCGCCGGTATCGCCTCCCTCCCCGCCGTCATCGGGATCCGTGGGCTGATTCGGGGTCGGCGTATTGGCAGAGCTATTGTTACCTGCGGCTCCGCTTCCACTATCGCCACCGCAGGCGCTCAGGGTGATCGCCGCAACCAGCGGCAGTAATTTCCAGGGGGACATCATGACAATACCTCGTTAACGGTGACGGCATTCAGTGGAAGAGGAGGATAGTTAAAGGCAGTGCGAAGAGTGCGCGGGCGCGACACAGGACCATCTTCGATGAGACGACTGTCGCCACTTTTCACCGACACCACCTTGGTTTTGCTGTTATCAATCTGGCCTCGCAGATCGAAGGACTCGATGCTCTGAGCGTAATAAAACTCTGCCTGGGCACGTGCGCGGGTCACATCAACCAAAATGAAACCGCGCGATTTTGCTTCCACATAACGGATATGTGGATTGACGACAGGAATCAGGATGCCGGCCAGCTCGGCGGCACCATCAGGAAATCCCGGGCTGGTTACCGCAGGGGTGACAAACTCCGCCGCCAGCGGTTTGTCGAAAAGATCACCCAACAGCGAAGACGGATTGCGATAAATTTCGCTGGCCCAGGAGGTATGAATATCCCCGGTCAGCACCACCACGTTGTCGATGTTGTTGTCATCAATGTGGTTAAGAATTTTCAAACGGTCGGCCGCATAACCATCCCATTGATCCATATTGATCGCGGACAGATTGCTGCGTAGCTGTGCCTGGTCTTCGGTGAGACTCGGTAACTCGGCAATATTGAGCTGCCCGAACATGACTTGCTGACCGATAAAACGCCACTGGGCATTGGACTGGCTCAGGGAGTCGAGCAAGAAATCCATCTGATCAGCACTGATCAGATGACGGTCCTCACTGTTGCGAGCCGGATCCAGCGGCACGGTGAGCTGTTCATCGCGTCCTTCCAGGCGTGTATCCAGCATGGTCAGGTCAATCAGGTCACCGTACTGAAACTGGCGATAAATCACGCTGTAATTACCAGGCTCGCGAGGACGGATCGGCAGCCACTCGAAGTACGCCTGCTGGGATACCGCTTTGCGGGCCTCCCAGTCCCCCTCCGTCAGAGGCTGGTGATTCTCCGCTCCATCACGATAGCTGTTATCGGTAGATTCGTGGTCGTCCCACACCGCAATCATGGGAAACTGCTGATGCAGAGCCTGAAGATCGTCATCAGTTTTATACTGGGCATGGCGCTGGCGGTAGTCGGCCAGCGTCACCATCTCCTGCGGCGGCAAGGGATCACGCTCAGGAAAGTCACCGTACTCACCCGGCCCATACTCATACAGGTAATCGCCCAGGTGGAGCACAAAATCCAGATCAGCGTGCTCAGCAACGGCACGGTACACGGAGAAAAAACCATAGGGGTAGTTGGCGCAGGACACCACCGCAAAGCGGGCCCGATCAATAAAGCTGCCGGATGCGGGGAAGGTACGGGTCCGCCCCACCGGTGAACGCTCACCGCCCACCGAAAATTGATAGTAGTACCAGTGATCCGGCTGCAAGCCGTCGGCGTCGATCTTGACGCAGTAATCGCCATCCTCGGTAGCCGTAGACATGTACACCGCAACGGGCTGAAGCATGGCCTGATCTGTGGCCACTGTCAGTGTCACGGGGACATCGCCATCGGCTTCCGGCGTGACCCTGGTCCAGAGCATTACCCGGTCAGACAGCGGATCGCCAGAAGCGACACCATGATCAAAACGCACTTTCGGCGTCGCCCCTACCGGCTCTTCATCTGGAAGATTAGGTGTTGGCGTGGCTGATGTATTGTTTGCTGCTGAAGAAGAGCTGCTGCTACCGCCACACCCTGCCAGCGCCAGGGTCCCTCCGGCCCCCAGGGCCTGAATGACCACTCGTCGTTTGCTATCCATGCAGTCCCCCTAAATAGTGAAAGCCATCCACGTTGAATGGCCTCACAAGATTAGGCAGACAATTGCACCCAGACAGTGGCGCTTGAGTAGTGGGACTGTAGTGCTATGTAGCCGCCTGTAACCGCCCAGTTAAAGGTGACAGAGGCATGAATTTCAATGGCATTATCCCGGTCATGGCGAGCCGAAATCAGAGGATGGCGAAGGCCCCGGGTAGATGCTGGCGCAGGGTCAGCAGGTTTTCTTCCTGCACTTCCATGTGCCCGAAACAATTGGCCATGGTACCTGCGTAGCGCAAGCCATCTTTCTGAATTGCCTCTGCCGTGAGCAAGGCATGGCTGATACAGCCCAACTTCATACCCACCACCTGAATCACCGGCAGCTCCAGCTCTTTGGCAAGTGCAGAAAGCATTTCGCGATCATTCAGCGGCACCCGCCAACCACCAGCCCCTTCAATCAGGATCAGGTCGGCAGGGTGGGCACTGAGAGCACCACGTACATAGCCGACCAGCCGCGCCAGGGAGATCACTTTGCCCTCCTGCTGCGCAGCAATGTGCGGCGCAATCGGCGCCTTGAACGCTACCGGATTCACGGTGTCATAGGGCAGCTTCACCGAACTGGCCGCCATCAGCTGCAGGGCATCATCATTACGCCACCCCTCTGCAGTTTCCTCACACCCCGCCGCCACCGGCTTAAGTCCGTAGCAACTTAACCCCGCCTCCTGGGCACGCTCCAGCAAGCGACAGCTGACCCAGGTCTTACCGACTTCGGTGTCGGTACCGGTGACGAAGAAGATGCCTTTAAGGGCGGGGAGCTGGGGTTTCTGTTCTGTCATATCCGCATCGTCTTTGTTGTGAGGTTCAAACAGCGCTTATGCCAAGCGAGTTTCGAGTGCCGAGTTACGAAAACCAAAACCGTTTTATCCTTTCGCAACTCGCTTCTCGTGACTCGTTACTGTGTTTTTTCCGCTTCAAGAAACAGCACATTCCAGGTCAGCGGCAAGCCCTGCTCTGTTCGTTTCGTTTCGTACTCTGCCACCATCGCCTGCCAGGCGTGCTTGCCGGTGAGACCGGAAGCCCCGCTGACATGATCGGCACCGGTGGCCTTGAGCCGGCGGGCGATGGACTTGACGGAATCGTAGTACTCCACCATCACCTGCTGCTGTAGCTCGGCATCGATAAAACCCGCCTGGAGCGCCGCATTCTGCCAATCACTGAAGTCAGGCAGCGCATTCACATGGGGGCGTTGGTTGACCACCTGCCAGCTTTGCTGCAATTCCTGCAACGAGCCGCGCAGGGGAACCGCCAACAACAACCGGCCGCCGGGCACCAGCACCCGGGCAATCTCTTGCAGCACAGCCTGCGGATCACACCATTGCAGGGCGAAGCAACTGAACACCAGCCCCTGGCTGGCCTCCGCCAACGGCAACTGCTCCGCATCGGCACACAGTGGCTGGTAATGTTCATTCAGGCGGCCACGCTCAGACGCCTCAGCCAGCATCGCTGAAGACAGGTCAACTGCCTGCCACTGCACCTCCGGTAGCACCAGCTGCTGAGCTCGCGCAAAGGGAGCGGTGGCGCACCCCAGATCCAGTGCCGCCGCCACCGGCAGGGCCACCGGCAGACGCTGCACCAGAGAACGGCCCACAGCGAGCTGCAGGATCGCGTGCTCGTCATAGCTGCGCGCGGCGCGACTGAAATGATCGCTGACCGCAGTCTTGGCCGGGGTCGAAGTGCTCATCTCAGCCAACCAGTTGATGGTCGCGATAGAAGTCATAGACGGCTTGGGTAAAGGTATCCGGTGCTGACAGGAAAGGCACATGGGCTACCTGCTCGATCAAGGCTGTACGGCCGGTGTTGATCAAGGACTCACTGGCAGCCATGGCCGCAGCCGGGACAATATGGTCGTTTTCCCCGAACACCATCAATACGGGCATGGCAAGGGTCGACAGCACCTTGCGAAGGTCCGCCTCGCGGAGAATATCGAGACCGCCGCGCAGGGCTTTCGGGGCTGGCAGACCACAGAAGTAGAGAATCTCTTTCAGCCGCGCCGTGTCCTGGCGCATGGCGGCACTGCCCTTGCAGTTGAGGGCAAGAAAGCGCACCAGGGTGCCTTCCTGATCCTCATCGAACATTTCCGCAAATTTCTCGAGAATCTCCGGGTTCATGGCAGTTCCCCACCCCTCTGCAGACGTGAAACGCGGCGAGGCTGCCACTGTCACCACCGACTGCACCCTATCAGGGGCCTTCTCCGCCATGGCCAGCGCCACCAGGCCACCCAGCGACCAGCCCAGCACATGGGCTTTTTCCGGCATGATATGCAGCACCTGCCCAGCAAGAAAATCCAGCGTGTAGTCTGCTCCGGGAAGCGGACTCTGGCCCATGCCGGGCAGATCCACCACCGTCACCCGGAAACGCTCCAGCAAGGCCGGCACGATGTCATCAAATACAATGGCATGCAGCCCCCAACCGTGAATCAGGATAATGTCCTGCGCATCAGCATCGTCTACGCCTGTGGCCTTGTAGGTGTTGTGATAGGGAATCAGCTTGGGCATTGAGTTTCCTTTTTTCACCACAGAGAGCACTGAGCACACAGAGAAAAAACATGTCCCCGCTTTCTTGCCAGCGAGGGCTGCCAACAAGCTTGTTACACCCTGTGTTCTCTGTGACCTCTGTGGTTAACAATCATTTCTGGCACTGTTCCAGCGCCGTCAGCAGGGCATCCACATCCGCCAGTTCATGGGCCGCAGACAGAGTCACCCGCAAACGCGCCTCGCCTTCCGGCACCGTAGGCGGACGGATCGCGGTGATCAGAAACCCCTTCTCCCTGAGCGCCGCACTCAGCGCCATGGCGTCCGCGTCACTGCCGATCAGGATCGGCTGAATCGGCGTTTGTGACGCCATCAGCGTGTAGCCCTGTTCGCTGGCACCGGCACGAAAGCGCTTAACCAGTTCTGCCAGCTTTTGCCGTCGCCAGTTTTCCTGACGGGACTTTTCCAGACTGACCAGCGTGGCCGCCGCGACTGCAGCCGGCATGGCGGTGGTGTAGATGAAGGTGCGGGCGAATTGTATCAGGGTCTCGATCAGCTCATGGCTGCCCGCCACAAAGGCACCACCGGCACCCAGCCCCTTGCCCAACGTACCCATGAGAATCTGGGTGCGCGCATTCACCCCTTGGGCAAACAGCGAACCTCTCCCAAGCTCATCCAGCACCCCCAGGCCATGGGCATCATCCACCATCAGCCAAGCCTCATTGGCTTCGCAGACCTCAGCCAGGGCCGCCAGCGGGGCCTCATCACCATCCATGCTGAACACCCCATCAACCACTACCAGCTTGCGGCGGGCCTCACCGCGTTGCAGCAGGCGCTCCAGCGCCAGCGGATCGTTGTGGGCAAAACGGCGAAAGCGCGCCCCACTGAGCAAGCCACCGTCAAGCAGTGAGGCATGGTTGAGTCGATCCTCAAACACCGCATCGGCCTTGCCAAGCAGGGCGGAGATCACACCAAGGTTGGCCATGTAGCCGGTGGAAAACAGCAATGCCCGCTCACGGCCGGTATGCGCCGCCAGCGCTTCTTCCAGTTCTTGATGAGGGCGCTGGTGACCGCACACCAGATGGGAGGCCCCACTACCAACACCCCATTCACTGGCGGCCTGCTGAAAGGCAGCAATCACCTCCGGGTCATTGGCCAGCCCCAGATAGTCGTTACTGCAGAAGTTCAGATAGTCCCGGCCTTCCAGTCGCGCATGACGGCCGCAGGGCCCATCCATCACAAGAGGGTAGCGAAAACGGTGCTGGCGGCGCCGCTCTTCCAGGTCGGCGGCGAGATCAAAGGTCATTACATAACCCCGCAGGCCGGAAATTAGCGTCAACCAAGAGTGGTTTGCCTTTCGCTATTCACTGTTAACTGTTAATTATTCACTGCATTTCAGTGGCAGTCGCTGGACGCCCGGTGTCCTTGTCGAGCACATGCTTGGCGGCACGCTTGTCCATGGCGTTATAAAACAGACCGGCATCTTCTGCCTGCTGCTCGGCGACCTGAGCCTTGATAGCCTCTTCATGGGCTTCATCAGAAGCCTCATGCCGGGGATCCAGCGGATGGATACCCAAACGCTTGAACAGCTGCTGATCGTGGTTGGCTTCCGGGTTATCCGTGGTCAGCAGCCGCTCGCCGTAGAAAATGGAGTTGGCACCAGCCATGAAACAAAGGGCCTGCGCTTCGTCATTCATTTCCTGCCGACCTGCGGACAACCGGACATAGGATTCCGGCATCAGAATACGGGCCACCGCCACAGTGCGCACGAATTCGAACGGGTCCAGGTCATCCACGTCAGCCAGCGGCGTGCCTTCAATTTTTACCAGCATGTTGATCGGCACAGACTCAGGGTGATGAGGCAGGTTAGCCAGCTGCTGCAGCAGACCGACACGGTCATCACGCTCTTCGCCCATGCCAACGATACCGCCGCAACATACCTTCATGCCCGCATCGCGAACATTGGACAAGGTGCTGAGTCGATCGTTATAGGTACGGGTGGTGATCACCTTGCCGTAGTACTCCGGCGAGGTATCCAGATTATGGTTGTAGTAGTCGAGACCGGCATCGGCCAGTGCTTCGGCCTGACCCTTGTCCAGCATCCCCAAGGTCATGCACGTTTCCATGCCGAGGCCTTTCACCTGACGAATCATGTCCAGCACGAACGGCATGTCACGGTCGCGGGGGCTACGCCAGGCCGCGCCCATGCAGAAACGGGACGCACCTTTTTCACGAGCCGCCTTCGCCTCTTCCACCACCCGCGCCACTTCCAGCAGCTTTTCCTTTTCCAGCTCGGTGTTGTAGTGGCCAGACTGGGAGCAGTACTTGCAGTCTTCCGGGCAAGCACCAGTCTTGATGGACAGCAAGGTGCTCACCTGCACCGCGTTGGGATCGAAAAAGGCCCGATGAACGCTGGCCGCCTTGAACAACAGATCGTTGAACGGCAATGCAAACAGAGCTTCAATCTCACTACGCTTCCAGTCATGGCGTACAGCCATTTCAGACAGGGACGCTTGGGCGGTGCTGGCGGTGGCGGGCATGCTTGTCTCCTCGATTTGAGCCTAGAAGGCTAGGGAGCCGCATGCAGACTGTCAACCTGCCGAGAGCAACAAAAGTTTACCGACGATCATTTTTTGATCAATCTAGCCAGTGCCAGCTATGCGGCAGACGCACCCGCGCCCTGGTATGTGCAGACTGCTGCAGCCTGATTCAGCCCCTGCCCAGCAACCAGTGCCGCTGCGGGCTGCCCTTCAACGCCCCCTCAACCTCAGCGCATGAGGCTTCACACCCACCCCTCTGCGGGCGCTGCGTTCGCCACCCTCCAGCGTTTTCTGCCAGCTCCGCCCTTTATCCCTATGAATTCCCACTCGATATACTCATCCAGGGGTTTAAACACCACGGCAAGCTCGATAACGAACGTGCCCTGGAGCAGCTTATCGGGCATACGCCGCTTCCCTGGCCAGATAGCGACCTGATTTGCCCTCTCCCCGTACATTGGCAGCGTCGCTGGCGGCGCGGCTTTGATCAGAGTGAACGCCTGGCACACCTGTTAAGCCAGATCTGGCAGCGCCCCGTTCTGTCCGCACTGGTCCGCCAACGAGCCACCCCGCATCAGCAAGGGCTGACCCGTCGCCAACGTCAACGCAATCTGCGTAAAGCCTTCCGTTGTCAGGCCAACGTCCAGGGGCACCATCTGGTGCTGGTGGATGATGTGATGACCACCGGCAGCACAGCCCGCGAGGCCAGCAAGGTTTTGCTTGATGCTGGAGCCGCTTCGGTGCGGGTCTGGTGCCTGGCGCGAACCCTGTAGCATTCCCTCCGCTCTACAGCCTGTCTCCCGCCGCTCTGCCACAACGAGTCTTAGGGTGAAACCCCCAACGAGTCTAGGCATAATGTCCGCTTGAATGAGGAGGGATACCCATGAAAAAAATAATAATTATGACCGCTGCCCTGACGCTGCTGAGCAGCGCCGTCCAGGCCGAAGACCGCTACGACGGGGTAAGCATGATTCGCGGCACCGTTTTCTCAGTTGGCCGAGTCGACCCCACTGAAGATATCGACACAGGCTTCTTTGTGGATGCCAACTACTCCAGTGTGGCACTAAACGGCGGCATTTCGACCAAGAAATTCGGCGACTCCCCCCTTCGCCCGGATAGCCGGGATGATTTTTCGGAAGCGGATGGCGAACGGGTAAACAATGCCTATTTCGGCATCGGCTTCGGCCGGATTGTTCAAGTACAGTATGGCTACGGCAATCATGGCGATCTGGTACGCTTTCGCTCCGACTTCAACTTCCGTTCGGTGATGGATTTCCTTTCAGGTTCCAAAACTCCCAAGGATCGTATGACCCTGGGAGATCGCATTACCTTTACCATCGCCGCAGAGCAATACCAGGATAGCGATGAAGAAATTTTCGATAACGCAACCTGGGGTATTGGCCTGCTGTTCTGAGGTAGCGCGGCCCCACAAGGAAGACGATGGACATTCATATCGCTCAGGGGCATAACCCGCCGCATAACATCCATGGCATCACGGTGGTGATCGACGTCATTCGTGCCTTCACCACCAGTCACCACGCCTTCCGCAAAGGCCTGCGCTGCATCTGGCCGGTGGCCAGTGCCGAGCAGGCTTTCTCGCTACGTGACGAACATCTTCCCAATGCCCTGCTGGCCGGTGAAGTAGACGCGCTGCCCATCAAGGGTTTTGACTTCGGCAACTCGCCCTGGGAGATTGATCAGGCATCGCTTGAGGGGCGTGAAATGATCCTGCGCACCACCAACGGGGTCGCCGCCACCCTGCGCGCCCGCGACAGCCGGGAGGTCCTGGTTGCCGGGTTGGTGAACGCAGAAGCGACCGCCAATTATCTTCGCCAACAAAGCCCGCCCACCGTTGTTCTGGTTGCCTCCCACCCAACAGGGGACGAGGATGTGGCCTGTGCCGAATATATTCGCCACCTGCTCGGCGGAGAAGGCATCTCCTATGAAGCCGCCCGCGAGCGCACTCTCAATGCCCGTGCGGCGCAGAAGTTTTTCAACGGCAGTCATCCACGCCTGCGTCCGGACGACATCGAGGCCGCCGCCAGCAACGCCGGCCCCGATGCACTAGTCATGAAGGTCCGCTTCGATCCCTTCCCCTGCATCACAGCTCATTAAGTAGCCTCTGGATAACGCCTTAACACCACAAGCGCAGTGGCGTCAGACCTACCACGTCTGACGCTAAACTGGCTTTGCATTGATCCCGAACGTCAAACATTCCGTCCGTTATGATCAATGCGGCGACGACGGCCAAGTTGTTACTGTTGTTGCAACGCAAACAGACAGGACAACGCCATGATCCAGTGGTCAGAACAACAACAGATGATCCAGAAGATGGTGCGCGACTTCGTTGAGAAGGAAGTCGTGCCACAATTGGATGACATCGAATATAACGGCGTACCGCCGTACGACATCCTCCGCAAGCTGATCAAGACCTTTGGCATGGATGTAATGGCCCAGCAGAATTTTGAAAAACAGCTGGCCCGGGACAAAGCCAAGGCAGCCGGAGAATCCGCGAAAGAGAAAAAGAAGGAAGGCCCCTCTGCCATGGCCGGTGAAGAAGCTGCCATGCGCATGATTCCGATCATCGAAATCTGTCGCCACGCGCAAGGGCTGGTTACCGCCATGGGCGTCTCTATGGGTCTGGCCGGCGGAGCGATCATGAGCAAGGGCACCATTGCACAGAAAGAGCGCTGGGCGCTGCCATTGCTGACCCTGGAGAAGGTCGGTGCCTGGGCTATTTCCGAACCGAACGCCGGCTCTGATGCCTTTGGCCAGATGAAAACCCTGGCGCGCCGCGATGGGGAAGGTGGCTACATCATTAATGGCAGCAAGACCTGGATTACCAACGGGCCCTTCGCCGACACCATCATCCTGATCTGCAAACTGGACGAAGAAGGTGTTCCCGCCGAGCAGCGCAAAATTGTGTCGTTCATCCTGGACAGCGGCATGGAAGGCCTCGAACAGTCCAAGCCCTTCAAGAAGATGGGAATTGGCTCCTCCCCCACCGGCGAACTGTTCCTGTCTGATGTCAGGGCTGGCGCAGATCGACTGCTCGGTGGAAGCGAAGACAGTTACGGCCGCAGTGGCGCCAAGGGAACCTTCATGCAGGAGCGCGCCGGTGTCGCCGCCATGGCGCTGGGTATGGTAGAGCGCGCCATGGAACTGTCTGTGCAGTACGCCAATGACCGTAGCCAGTTTGGTCGGCCCATTGGCCAGAATCAGCTCATCCAGCTGAAGCTGGCCAAGATGGAAGTGGCCCGCAGCAACCTGCAAAACATGGTATTCCGCTATATCGAGATGACCGCCGAAGGCAAGCAGATGACCTTGGCCGAAGCCTCCGCCATGAAACTCTATGCAGCCCAATCAGCCATGGAAGTCGCTACCGAAGCCGTGCAGATCCACGGGGGCTATGGCTATATGCGTGAATCACGTGTCGAGCAGCTGATGCGTGATGCCAAAATTCTGCAGATTTATGCCGGGACTGATGAAATGCAAATTATTGCTATTGCTAAAGATCTTCTCAGCAGGGCCTGATCTCACATGACCTTCGCCATTGGCCAACGCGCTTTGCGCGTTGGTCAATGAAGCCTTAACCACAAACCTTTGTAGCGACTAGACTCACGCCTTATTCGTAGTAAGGGCCATTAAAATGGTCCGGGTGGATGAGATGTTAGTACGCTATAGGGCTGATCGTGCCGCTGTTGCCCTAGTGTTGGCGGTGTTTTTCATTCAAGTCACACTGTTTTTTCTGAGCGAAGGCTGGACTACCTGGTTAGCCATGCTCGCACTATTACCCGTACAGGTGTCCTGTGGGGCAATCTGTCACAATCATCATCATGTGAATACATTCCGAAAACGCCCACTGAATCGGGTATTCGAATGTATTCTTTACCTTCAAACAGGCACCAGTCCCTTTAGCTGGACGCTGCACCACAATATCGGGCACCACAAGCTGTACCTGGACCCGACCCAGGACCCATCGCCCTGGCAGCAGGCAGACGGGAGTCTCATGCCACGTTGGCGATATGTACTGATCAACACCCTGATGATTTACCCGGAGATTCACCGTATTGGGCAACAGCATCCCATGTTGTATCGCCGCTTTCTAAAAATGATAGTGATCGCCAACTTACCCCTTGTTGCTGCATTTGCCTTTGATCCCAGGAATGCCCTGATCATTTTTCTGATCCCGATGGTGGCGATGCTCTTCATGCTGTTGGACAACACCTACGGGCAACACGCTGGCACAGGCTTTGAAGATCACTTCCACGCCTCACGGAATGTTGAGCTAAAGCGCTACAACCTCCCCTCCTGGAATCTGGGCTACCACACGGCACATCACATGCTGCCCGGTCTGCACTGGAGCAAACTCCCCGCACTACATACACAGATCAGGCACCGGATACCGGACGAACTGATCGCCAATCATATCTTCCTGCAGTGGGAACCCGCCCGACAGCAGCAGGAGGCCTCATGAGCTTGCGCCTGTTCGTGACGCTACTGGTGATGGCGCCTCTTGCCATTGCCCGCGCGGGTGATTGCTACTACTACTGGAGCCATCAATGCGTTGAAGTTCTGGATGCCAGCAAACGGCAATTGCGCCAAACCGTCCTGATGTCACCTTCGATCAACTACTTCAACAGTGGAGCGCAAAGTTGTGACACTGCTGCCAACAGCCGACAGGAACCGGTCGCGGCCAAGCTACTGGAAGCCTTCAACAGCACTGCGGAAAAGGTCCGGGCCTGCAACGCGCCACTGAGCCAGGTTTCCTTGCGCGTTTTTGAAAACCCACAGAAAGCGACTTGGCATTACAACCGCGCCACCCGAACCACCGATAACAAAAGCGTGCTGACGGTGGACAATTTGCCATTCCTCTAAGTCTTCTCGGCCAGCCGCCGGGGCTGGCCGCAATACGCATCGATTATGCTATGATCAGCAGGCACCTGCAGCGGCTGGGGTTTCCAGCTGCGCCACCGCCAATTTCGGCGCTCGGCGATTACAGTGCTTTGCAGCTTTCCTATTCGGGGCGAATAATGAAAACAACCAAAACAGCCGCGCTTCTCTTCATGACGTTTACCCTGTCAATTCTGGCAGGATGCCAAGGGTTACAAGGGGAACGGGACGGGGATTATTACTTTTCCCCTGCCGGAGCCTACATTCTCGATCTGAGTATCAATACCTTCAGGGGCGAAGTGGTGCTGGATGAACGCTGTGACCGCAATGGCGGCTCCACCACCTTCTGGGATGGCAGCGGGCGCCTGTTCCGGGCCGACTACCTGAACGTCCAGAATCACCCGATGATCGAGGCGCCGCGCTTTGCCTCTGATCTGACTCTGCTTAACCTGACGCTCAACAGCTACCTGCGCGAAGTGGTGGCCAAGGCCCCGATGATCACCAGTGCAGAAGCCTCCTACCGGGAGTTTCTCGAAGATTCCGATCCCAAGGCTCTGTTCGCCATTATTGGTATCAACATTGACGCTGCCCAGGTGAAAGACATCGAAGCGGAGAGTGGCACCTACTACTATGGCTTCCTGCTCTTCAAGCGCGGTGACCTGATCTACGTCCTGCAACACCGCCAGCCGGTGCTGATGCCGGAGAAAATGAAAGCGGTACTGCTGAATCTGGCGGAGGGTATGGAAATCCCGGGCCGGGTACGTGACGACACGGATCTGGAAAAATTACGCCGCATTCTCAAGAAGATGGCCCCTGGAGGCACCGACGGAGATCCGGTTCGCCTTTGCGAACCTGCGACCCCCTAAATTGCCAATCCCTCATGGATCACTGACAATGGAAGAGCGCTTCCATTGTCAGTATGAGACAGGACATCGCCATGACGACGTTAAATAACCAGCCTTGTGAGGCCTGCAGAGCTGACGCTCCCGAAGTCAGCGAGCAGGAAAAGGAATCGCTGTTTCCACAGATTCCCCAGTGGATTCAAGTGGAAGAAGACGGCGTGGAGAAGCTGCAGCGGCATTTCAGCTTCCGCAACTTTGAACAGGCGCTGGCTTTCACCAACCAGATCGGTCAGCTGGCAGAACGCGAAGGCCATCACCCAGCCATCCTCACGGAATATGGCAAAGTGACTGTGACCTGGTGGACGCACAAGATTAACGGCCTGCACCGTAACGACTTCATCTGCGCCGCCAAGACTGACGCTCTTCTCGATCAGTAGCCCTTCCTCCGACTGACCGTTTACGCCAACGCAGTGAACAAAACGGCTTCACTGCAGCCCTCTGGCCTTTGTTAGCATCCCCGGTAACCTGAGGAGAAACTGACATGGCCCTTACCGAAGAACAGAAAAATTTCATCAAATCTGCCAGCGACAAGACCTTCCCGTTCGTGGAACGCTGTGAGGTGCAGACCCTGGATGTGGACCGTGGTTACTGCAAGATGCTGATGCCGTTCAAACCCAACATCAACCATGTGGGCATCATGTACGCTGGCGCGCTGTATACCATCGCCGAACTGCCTGGGGGCACCATCTATCTGACCTCCTTCGACACCAAGAAGTACTATCCCATCGTCAAGGACATGTCGATCCGCTTCCGTCGCCCGGCCACCACTGACGTGACTGTGGAAGTCACCCTGAGCGAAGAGGAAATCGCTCGCATCGAAAGCACCACCGAAGAAGTGGGCAAATGTGATTTCGAGTGGGATGTGGAATTGAAAGACGCCAACGGCGAGGTGGTTGCCATCTCCCATAACGTCTATCAGATGCGCAAGATCGGGGCGTAAAGGCCGTTACAGGCTGAGATGCGCGCAAGTGCCCGGCACTGTAACAGAACCGATGTAACCGCCAGTACAAAAAAGGCCGCACCCGACTCCGGGCGCGGCCTTTTTCATCTCAGTAGACGATAGCCATTTATCGCGTACTGAATTCGTGTACTGCCTCGATAAAGACCCGCGCATGTTCCGGATCCACTTGCGGTGTGATGCCGTGACCCAGATTGAACACATGCCCCGGATGATCCCCGAAATCATCCAGGATCCGCTTCACTTCAGCACGAATCGCCTCCGGTGAAGCATAGAGTACCGCCGGATCCATGTTGCCCTGCAGTGCCACCTTGTGGCCAACCCGGCGACGGGCTTCACCAATGTTGATGGTCCAGTCCAGACCCAGCGCATCACAACCGGTGTCTGCCATGGACTCCAGCCACAGGCCGCCGTTCTTGGTAAACAGGATCACCGGCACCTTGCGACCATCATGATCACGAATCAGGCCATCGACGATCTGCTTCATGTATTTCAGAGAGAACTGCTGGTACGCCTCAGCAGACAGCGCCCCGCCCCAGGTATCAAAGATCTGCACGGCCTGGGCGCCGGCACGGATCTGGGCATTCAGATACGCAGTGACCGACTGGGCCAGCTTGTCGAGCATGGCATGGGCCAGCTCCGGCTGGCTGTAGACCATGCCTTTGAGGTGACGGAAATCCTTGCTGGAGCCGCCTTCCACCATATAGGTAGCCAGAGTCCAGGGACTGCCGGAGAAACCGATCAGGGGAACACGACCATTCAAAGCGCCGCGGATGGTGCTCACCGCTTTCATCACATAGCCCAGATCGGATTCCGCATCCGGGATCGGCAGAGCCGCTACGTCCGCTTCGGTGCGCACCACTTTCTTGAATTTCGGCCCTTCACCCGTCTCGAAGTACAGCCCCAGCCCCATGGCATCCGGGATGGTGAGGATATCGGAGAACAGGATAGCGGCATCCAGCGGGTAGCGCTCCAGAGGCTGCAGGGTCACCTCACAGGCCAGATCAGCGTTCTTGCACAGATCCATGAACGAGCCGGCATGTTCGCGGCTGGCGCGATATTCCGGCAGGTAACGGCCCGCCTGTCGCATCATCCAGATCGGCGTGCGTTCAACAGACTCCCGGTTAAGGGCGCGGAGAAACAGATCGTTCTGGAGAGGGGCGAAAGTCATTGTGGGTCCTATGGTCTGACGTCGGACGTCTGACGCTCGACGCCCTGAAACAAATTACAGAATTCAGCACTTTACCTCATTCCGGGCTCTGTGCGCATAACAAAAAGGCCCGCGAAGCGGGCCTTTTGCATCCGACGTCAGACTTCCGACGTCCGACAGGTTTTAAACGTCCAGGTAATCCAGAATGCCCTTGGCGGCTTCACGGCCTTCCCAGATGGCGGTTACCACCAGGTCGGAGCCACGCACCATGTCGCCACCGGCAAAGATCTTCTCGTTGCTGGTCTGGAACGGGAATTCCTGCTTCTCGGCAGCGGTCACGCGGCCGGAATCGTCGGTATTCACGTTCTTGTCAGCAAACCACTCTGCCGGACTCGGACGGAAACCAAAGGCGATGATCACCGCATCCGCCGGCAGAATTTCTTCACTGCCCGGGATCGGCTCGGGACGACGGCGGCCATTGTTGTCCGGCTCGCCCAGCTTGGTTTCCACTACCTTGACGCCAACTACCTTGCCATCTTCACCCACTACTTCGATGGGCTGACGGTTGAAGAGGAACTTCACACCCTCTTCCTTGGCATTGGCCACTTCCTTGCGGGAGCCTGGCATGTTTTCTTCGTCGCGGCGGTAGGCACAGGACACGGTCTCTGCACCCTGACGGATGGAAGTCCGGTTACAGTCCATGGCGGTATCACCACCGCCAAGTACAACTACGCGCTTGCCAGCCATGTCGATGAAATCCGCCGCATCTTTCTCGAAACCGAGATTACGATTAGCGTTGGAAATCAGGAATGGCAGAGCTTCAAACACACCATCCAGATCTTCACCGGGGAAGCCGCCTTTCATGTAGGTGTAGGTACCCATGCCCATGAAGACCGCGTCGTAGTCAGCCAGCAATTCGTCGATAGTGACGTCCTTGCCCACTTCCACGCCCAAGCGGAATTCCACGCCCATGCCTTCAAACACTTCACGGCGCTTGGCCATGACCGGTTTTTCCAGCTTGAACTCGGGGATACCAAAGGTAAGCAGACCACCGATTTCTTCGTAGCGATCGAACACTACCGGCTTAACGCCGTTGCGCACCAGCACGTCGGCACAGCCGATACCTGCCGGACCCGCACCGATCACGGCAACCTTCTTGTCAGTCCACACCACCTTGGACATGTCCGGACGCCAGCCCATGGCCAGCGCAGTGTCGGTGATGTATTTCTCGGTAGCACCAATGGTCACCGCACCAAAACCGTCGTTCAGGGTACAGGCCCCTTCACACAGACGGTCCTGCGGGCACACACGGCCACAGACTTCAGGCAGGGAGTTGGTCTGGTGACTCAGCTCCACCGCTTCCATCAGGTTCCCTTCGCTGATCAGCTTCAGCCAGTTGGGAATGTAGTTGTGAACCGGGCACTTCCATTCACAGTACGGGTTGCCGCAGTGCAGACAACGGTGTGCCTGATGCTCCACTTCCCGGGTTTCGAACGGGTAGTAGATTTCCTCGTACTTGTGCTTGCGGTCTTCAATGTCCTTTTTCTTCGGATCGTGCCGAGGCACGTCGAGAAACTGGAAATTGTTGTTCAAACGTTCTGCCATGTTATCCCAACCTCCGTTATGCCGGATTGGCGCGCGTGGAGTTCAGCAGGCTGTCCAGGCTCGCGGCCTTGGGCTTCACCAGCCAGAACTTGCGGCTCATGGCATCAAAGTTATCCAGAATGTACTGGCCCCACTCGCTGCCGGTCTCTTCAACGTATTCGCTGATCACGCCGCGCAGATGGCTGCGGTGAGACTCGGTGGCTTCCGAGCTGATGCGATGCAATTCGATCAGCTCCGGGTTGATGCGGTCGAAGAAGTCGTTGTCTTCGTCCAGTACAAAGGCGAAGCCACCGGTCATGCCGGCTCCGAAGTTATGTCCGGTACGACCCAGTACGGTGATGCAACCACCGGTCATGTATTCACAGCAGTGATCGCCAGCGCCCTCTACCACGGAGTGGGCACCGGAGTTACGCACCCCGAAACGCTCACCGGCAGTACCCGCAGCGAACAGCTTGCCGCCGGTGGCACCGTACAGACAGGTGTTACCAATAATGGCCGTTTCCTGGCTCTTGAAGGGGCTGCCCTGGGGCGGACGAATCACCAGCTTGCCGCCGGCCATACCTTTACCCACGTAATCGTTGGCATCACCTTCAATGTACATGTGCAGACCACCGGCGTTGAATACACCGAAGCTCTGGCCAGCGGTACCGGTAAAGCGAACCTTGATCGGCGCGCTTTCCATGTCCAGGTTGCCGTATTGCTTGGCGATCTCGCCAGAGACACGAGCACCTACGGAGCGATCACAGTTGGTGATCTCGTAGTGGAAGGAACCACCGGACTTGTTGTCGATGGCCACCTTCATGTCCTCAACCATCTTCTGGCTGAGCAGCGCCTTGTCGAACGGCTCGTTGCGGCTCACCTGACAGAACGTCGGCTTGTACGCCGGCACCAGGTCGTTGCGCAGGATCGGGGTCAGATCCAGCTTACCCTGACGCGCAGTCTCACCTTCCAGCACTTTCAGCAGGTCGGTACGGCCGATCAGCTCGGGAATGCTCTTCACACCCAGCACCGCCAGCAGCTCGCGCACTTCCTGAGCCACAAAGGTGAAGTAGTTGATCAGCAGTTCCGGTGCACCGATGTAGTGTTCTTTACGCAAATCATCACGCTGGGTGGCCACGCCGGTAGCGCAGTTGTTCAGGTGACAGATACGCAGGTACTTACAGCCCAGCACGATCATCGGCACGGTACCGAAACCAAAGGACTCGGCACCCAGAATGGCCGCCTTGATCACGTCCAGACCGGTCTTCAAACCACCATCGGTCTGCAGACGGATCTTGTCACGCAGGTCGTTGCCACGCAGGGCCTGATGGGCTTCCGCCAGACCCAGCTCCCACGGGGAGCCGGCATAACGGATGGAGGTCAGCGGGCTCGCCGCGGTACCGCCGTCATAACCGGAAATGGTGATCAGATCGGCATAGGCCTTGGCCACACCGGACGCAACCGTACCCACACCCGGCTCGGACACCAGCTTCACGGATACCTGGGCATCCGGGTTGACCTGCTTGAGGTCGAAGATCAGCTGGGCCAGATCCTCAATGGAGTAGATGTCATGGTGCGGCGGCGGTGAAATCAGGGTCACGCCGGGCACAGAATGACGCAGACGGGCGATCAGGGTATTCACCTTGCCGCCTGGCAGCTGGCCACCTTCACCAGGCTTGGCGCCCTGGGCCACCTTGATCTGCAGCACTTCAGCGTTGACCAGGTAATGCGGGGTCACGCCGAAACGGCCAGAGGCAATCTGCTTGATCTTGGATACGCGCTCGGTGCCATAACGGGCCGGATCTTCACCACCCTCACCGGAGTTGGAGCGGCCGCCAATACGGTTCATGGCGGTGGCGATAGCTTCGTGGGCTTCCGGGCTCAAGGCACCGAGAGACATGCCCGCGGAGTCAAAGCGCAGCAGGATGTCCTGCAGCGGCTCCACTTCATCAACGCTGATCGCATCCACGTCATCACGCAGGGCGAACAAGTCACGCAGGGTGGCTACCGGGCGCTTGTTGACCAGTTCGGCATACTCACGGTACGCGTCGTAGTCATTGTCCTGGGTGGCACGATGCAGGGCATGGATCACGTCCGGGTTAAAGGCGTGATATTCCTTGCCGTGGATAAACTTGAGGATACCGCCCGCGTCGATGGGCTTGCGCTGCTTCCAGGCATCCTTGGCCAGGCTCACCTGATCCGCCTGGAAATCCTCGAAGCCGGCACCCTGGATACGGCTGGCCACGCCACGGAAGCACAGGTCAACCACATCGCTGTCGACCCCTACGGCCTCAAACAGCTGCGCACCACGGTAGGAGGTAATGGTGGAGATCCCCATCTTGGAGAGAATCTTCATCAAGCCCTTGTTGATGCCCTTGCGGAAGTTCTTCTGCAGCTCGACAGCATCGCCCAACAGTTCGCCAGAGCGCACCATGTCGGCAATCACGTCGTAGGCCAGATACGGATACACCGCAGTGGCACCAAAACCGAACAGCACCGCGAAGTGATGGGAATCACGGGCAGTGGCGGTTTCCACAATGATGTTGGCATCGGAGCGCAGACCTTTTTCGGTCAGCGAGTGATGCACGGCACCGGTGGCCATCAACGCAGGAACGGTGAGCGTATCCTGGCTGATACCGTGGTCGCTCAGCACCAGCACCACCTTGCCATCACGGACCGCCTGTTCGGCAGCAGCACAAACGTCCAGCACCGCCTGCTTGAGGCCGATCTTCGGATCGTAGTGCAGGCTCAGCTTGGCCACGTCGTAGCCAGGGCGCTCGATGTTCAGCAGGTTGGTGAACTTGGAATGCGACAGCACCGGCGTGGAGAGGATGGCACGATCGGCGTGATCGGCAGTTTCCTCGAACACGTTACGCTCGGCACCGACACAGGTTTCCAGGCTCATCACGATCGCTTCGCGCAGCGGATCGATGGGCGGGTTGGTCACCTGGGCAAACTGCTGACGGAAGTAATCAGACAGCTGACGCTCACGACGGGACAGCACCGCCATGGGAGTATCATCACCCATGGAGCCGGTGGCTTCCTGACCGGATTCGGCCAGCGGGCGTAGCACCTGATCACGCTCTTCGAAGCTGATCTGGAAGAATTTCTGGTAGCTGAGCAGGTCCTGCGGATCCACTTCGTCGGTACGACCCACTTCGTGATCGTAATCCGCTTCAATGCGCAGGGCATTGCTCTTCAGCCAGTCACGGTAGGGGTGACGCACTTTGAGACGGTTATCGATGTCCTTGGTGTGCAGCACTTCACCGGTTTCGGTATCGACGGCCAGAATCTGCCCCGGTCCGACACGGCCCTTGGCCACCACGTCTTCCGGCTTGTAGCCGTAAACACCGATTTCAGAGGCCAGGGTGATGAAACCATTCTTGGTGACAACCCAACGCGCCGGACGCAGGCCGTTACGGTCGAGCATACATACCGCGTAGCGGCCGTCAGTCAGCACCAGACCGGCCGGGCCATCCCACGGCTCCATGTGCATGGAGTTATATTCGTAGAAGGCGCGCAGGTCCGCGTCCATGGTGTCCACGTTCTGCCAGGCCGGCGGAATCATCATGCGCACGGCACGGAACAGGTCCATACCACCGGACAGCAGAATTTCCAGCATGTTGTCCATGCTAGAAGAATCGGAACCGGTACGGTTAACCAGCGGGCTCAGTTCTTCCAGGCCCGGCAGCAAATCGTTCTGGAACTTGTTCTCACGAGCCAGCGCCCAGTTACGGTTGCCCTGCACGGTGTTGATCTCACCGTTGTGGGCCAGGTAACGGAACGGCTGGGCCAGCGGCCACTGCGGCAGGGTGTTGGTAGAGAAGCGCTGATGGAATACCACGATGGCGGTTTCCATGGCCTCATCACCCAGATCCGGGAAGAAGGTCGGCAGGTCCACCGGCATCATCAACCCTTTATAGGAGATCACCGAAGCAGACAGAGAGCACACGTAGAAATAGCCGTCACTCTCGATGGCCTTCTCCGCGTGGCGACGGGCAAAGAACAGTCGACGGTTCAGTTCCAACTCAGTGTTGCCATCAGCGGCCACCAGCACCTGCCAGAAACCGGGCAGGGAGGCACGCGCCAGTTCACCAAGACAGGCGTCATCGGTGGGCACTTCACGCCAGCCCAGCACCTGCACATCCTGCGCTTCCAGAGCGGCATTGATGGCAGCTTTCTGCTTGTCGGCTTCAGCGCTGTCAGGGTGAGTGAACACCATGCCCACGCCGTAGTTCTCGGGCAGACTGATGGACTGTTCTTGCGCAACCTTGCGGAAGAAAGAGTCGGGTTTCTTGAGCAACAGACCGCAGCCATCACCGGTTTTTCCGTCGGCATTAATGCCGCCCCGGTGGGTCATACATGTCAGTGCTTCGATGGCGGTTTGCAAAAGCTCGTGGCTGGCGTTGCCCTCCATATGGGCAATCAGACCAAAACCACAGTTGTCCCGGAATTCTCCGGGCTCAGTGAGCCCCCGCACCAGCGTTGAGTTCTGCTGCATCAAAACCTTTTCCTCTTGAATTTCAGAGACTTACAGAAGGCAAATGGCGTCAGGCCAGTGGTGACGGCAAAAAAGGGATATGCATTCTACACATTGCGGGGTTGGGCGACAAATTGTACAGGCGCCTAACCCGCTTTTTTTGTTATCCAGACGAGATAAAACTTCTAGAGTTCGCTGCGAATGTCGCCCATCTTGCGGGGAAAAGGCCCGGCTTCACGCAACTTCGCAGGCAGCGAGGCTTTGGCATCCAGCGCCGCCTGGCGACTGGAATAATCCCCGGAAAGCACCAACCAGACGGTCTTGCCGTTACGCTCCGCCTCGTAGTATGCCCCTTTTCGCTGAACATCATCGAGCACACGGCGCGCACCTTCCTGTTGACTGGTGGCGGTAATTTGCAAAAACCAACGGTCATCATTCAGCGATGCCAACCAACCCGCGTGCTGATAACCCTTATCATCCACCAAGGGCTCCTCTGCCACAGCGGCTTTCTCCTGGGGCGGAGCCTCAACCGGCTCAACGTCAGGCGCTTTTTCTTCAAGAACCATGACAGGGTCTTTCGGCGGAGGATCAGACTGCATTACAGGATCTGCCACGGGCTCCAGGATGACACCTCCCTCTTGTCGAGCCGGGGCCTCTCTGGACTCCAAATCTTCCAGCCGCGCCACCGGCTCCATGGTAGGCTCCATGGGCTGAACGGAATCCTCCTGCACCGGGGCGGATTCGGCATCGCTCATCTCTGCGGCAGGCACAGGCAAGTCAAGCGCCCGCGTGGTTAGCTCGGAGTCAGAATCCGGCTCCGAGGACAAACCAACCCACAACAACACCACCACGATCAACAAACCTGCCACAGCAGAAATATGTCGCCACGGCGGCGCAGCACGATCCTCTACCTCGGAATCCTGATCCTCATAGCCCACATCAACAGCTTGGTCGACATCAAACTCCGACTCATCTTCTGGATCGAGCGCACCAAATCGCACCTCGTGGTCATCGGCATCAGTCGCCACCACCTCACCTCCCGAAGTGAGGCTCTTGAGCAGAGCGGACAGATTGCCATCACTCAGTTCACGCTGAGCTTCAGCCTCCTTATCATCCAGCTCCATCCCTAGCACAAACCAGGCAAAGTCCTGCACATCTTCCGCCATCAACACCGGCAGATTCAGCACATCATCAACGGCAAAATCTGCGGCCTTGATGCGCTCAATGACTCCCGGCAGCCCACCAAAGAAGTATCCCAGGCGTCCCGCCAATTTCTGTTTCAGGGAAGCCATGGTGGCAAGTGATTCAGGTGATAACTGTTCCGCATTATCCACCACCACCACAATACGCCCATCGGCGAGAGTGCTACGCAGGGTTTCAGGCAGCTCCGCACGTTCAATATTGAAATGACGCAACAACGCATCGATGACCACATTGGCATCATGCTCATCGCCACCATCAATGCGCACCACCTCCAGATCATCCAGCAGCGCCATTACCGCCTGACCGAGCAGCGTGGAAACACCACTCCCCTCATCGCCCTCAACCACGACCACAGAGCCGAGGCCGGCGTGCGCCGTCAGCGCATCAAGATAATCACCACGCGATGCGCCACTGAAGAAACGATCATCATCAAACTCCACAGAATGCCTCCAGCGTGCTTTCCAATGCGGCCTTGTCGTAATCCGCAGTCACCACAGCCTCGCCCAGCGCCTTGAGTAGCACCAGTCGAAGCTGACCGTTGTGCACCTTCTTGTCCATTGCCATAAGATCGAGAAACTGCTCGGGCGTCATTCCTGCGGGAACGACAACAGGCAATTCCCAGGTCGCCAGCAATGCAGTCAGGTCCGCCTCCAGACCAGCCTCAACCCAGCCCAGCTCGGAAGACATTCGCACCGCCATGATCATACCCACCGCAACCGCTTCGCCATGCAACATGGAGGTATAACCGGTAGCGGTCTCAATAGCATGACCAAAGGTGTGGCCAAGATTCAGAAGGGCACGATTTCCCTGCTCGGTCTCATCATCAGCCACCACTTGCGCCTTGTTTTCACAGCTGCGATAGATTGCTTCCGCAATCGCGTCTGATTCTCTGGACAGCAACTTCTCGTTGTTAGTTTCCAGCCAGCGATAAAAAGGCAGATCCCGGATCAAGCCGTATTTGACCACTTCGGCATAGCCTGCAGCCAACTCCCGGGCAGGCAAGGTCTCCAACACAAGAGTATCGATCAACACCAGACGGGGCTGATAGAAGGCACCAATCATGTTCTTGCCACGGGGATGATTGACCGCCGTCTTGCCCCCCACGGAAGAATCCACTTGCGCCAACAAGGTGGTGGGCACCTGAATGAAATCCACCCCACGCTGATAGCAGGCAGCAGCAAACCCGACCATATCCCCAACCACACCGCCGCCCAGAGCAATCAGCGTAGTGGTGCGCGAGTGGCGCTTGCTCATCAGCGCATCAAAAATGGTTTCCAGCGTATCGAGCGTCTTGAATTTTTCCCCATCGGGAAGAATGAGGGTGTCGCACTGCACATCGGCAAATTGTTTTGCCAGCTTGTCCAGATAGAGGGGCGCAATGGTTTCATTGGTGATGATCATCACCTGGTTGCCGCGGATCTGCTCCGCCAGCGGGAAGGTGTCGAGCAACCCTTCACCGATGTGAATGGGGTAACTGCGCTCGGCAAGAGCCACCTGAAGTGTGCGCATCATCTCTCCGCAATTCAATGTTTGACCTGTGCCGGGCGCATCCCGAACACTGGTTTGCGGACATTATCCTTGTCGGTGGGACCCCAAACAAGCCAGCACGTCATCAGCCACTTTCTTGAGGTTACCTGAAGCCGTGGACACCACATGGTGGGCCACTTCGCGGTAAAGCGGATCGCGCTCGGCAAACAGCGCTTCCAACTTCGCCTGCGGATCCGCAGTCTGCAGCAGAGGACGATTGCGGTCATTACGGGTACGGGCCAGCTGAACCTCCACCGGCGTCCACAGATACACCACACAACCACGATCATGCAGCAACCGGCGATTCTCTGGCGTCACCACCACGCCACCCCCGGTAGCCAGCACAATGCCACTCAGCGCGGAAAGCTCTTCGATCACTTCGTGCTCGCGACGACGAAAACCGGCCTCCCCTTCCATATCGAATATCCAGGGAATATCAGCACCGGTCTTTTCTTCAATGACTTTGTCAGAGTCGTAGAAAGGGTAATCCAGAATCTGGGAGAGATGTCGGCCCAGGGTGCTTTTACCTGCACCCATGGGGCCGACCAATATCAAGGAAGGGTTACTTGTTTCTATCACCGACTCGCCAACGCATCTCTCATCAAGCGCGGCGTAATGAAAATCAGTAGCTCCTGCTTACTGTCACGCTTGACGGTTTTCTTGAACAGGTTCCCGATCCACGGCAGATCACCCAGGAAGGGCGTTTTGATAACCGAGTTGATCTTTTCCTGCTGGAAGATACCACCAAGGACCACTGTCTCGCCATCATTTACTAACACGGAAGTTTCCACCCGGTTGGTATCGATCGCAGCGGAACCGTCAGAGCTGAAGGAATCGTTGTTCACTTTCAGCGTCATAATGATATTGCCATCCGGGGTGATATGTGGAGTCACCTCAAGGCGCAGTTCGGCCTCGACAAAATCGATGGAGGTCGCGCCTGAAGAAGTAGCCACCTCAAACGGAACCTGCTGACCTGAAGCGATGACCGCAGGCTGCTGATCTGCCGTCAACACTTTCGGCGTTGCTACCAGCTCACCATGACCCTCCGCCTCAAGCGCAGACAATTCCAGTTCGATCAACCCAGACGTCAAATCAGTAAAGCCCACCGCGAAACGGCTGGCACTTGCAGAATCCACTCCCAGATCTACTAGAAGATCATCGGTATTATCATCCTCAGGAATAATAAATTCCTGCTCAATCCCATCAATCGGATCATTTTCAGTTTCGATATTGGTTCCATGCAGATCCCTCAACGATTGGATACGCCCAGAATAAACCATGGACTTTCTTTCACGAATAATCTCATTATTATCATATCCAATGCCGCCCCAACGAACCCCGAATTCATCGCTCAGGTCGTTCGTCGCGATGACCACTCGAGCCTCGATAAGTACCTGCTGAACTGGAATATCCAGCTGCTCAATCAGGTCACGGATATCCTGCAGCTTCGCTGTCGTATCCTGAACAATCAGGGTATTGGTACGCTGATCCACCACTACAGAACCCCGTGCGGACACCAGCGCCTCTCCTTTCCCACCAGCATTACTGATCAACTCCTTGAGCTCGCTGGCATTGGCATAATTAATATTGATGTACTGGGTTCGCAGCGGGGCCAGAGCCTCAATTTTCTTTTGGCTCTCCAGCTCAAGCTGCTCACGGGCAGCAATTTCATCGGCGGGAGCAACCAGCAAGACATTACCCACCCGGCGCTTGTCCAGCCCTTTTGTTTTGAGGATCAATTCCAGAGCCTGATCCCAGGGAACATTCTGCAGCCGCAAGGTAATGCGACCGTCGACGGTATCCGACGCTACCAAGTTTAATCCGGTGAAGTCTGCAATCAGCTGAAGTACAGAACGCACTTCGATATCCTGGAAATTCAGCGACAGCTTTTCTCCAGTATATTCAAATGCATCCTTTTTCTTGCGCTCAGCTTCCGCACGGGTCACAGGTTTCACATTAATACTGAACTGATTATCAGCCTGATAAGCCAGATACTCCCAAACACCGCTAGGCTCAATCTCGATGATTGTGCTTCCATCAGACACCTTGACATCAACCATCTTTACCGGAGTTGCAAAGTCAGTCACATCAAGCTTGCGGATCAGCTCATCCGGCACGCCCGCTCCCACAAAACGGGCAACAATACGGCCGCCCTCTTCCTGAACATCGACAGGAATCGAAGCCCTGGAGAGATTGACAATCACTCGCCCCTCCCCATCATCTCCGCGGCGGAAATCTACGCCTTCTACCGCAGACTCACTAGAGGAGGCGCCTGAATTGGCCGCAGTGCCGGCATCGGCTTTCTCCCCGCCCAGCATAACGATCAGCGAATCCCCATCCACAGACGTGGTATAGCCCGTCAGTGAATCCAGATTGAAAATCAGACGAGTACGGTCCTTGGCCTCTACGATAGTGACGCTCCGGGCATTACCCGTACCAAGATTCTGCCGCTTCCCAGTCACACTGCTATCCGCACCCAACAAATCCAGCGCAATACGTGCCGGCTGTTCAATGCTATATCCCTTGGCTTCTGGAACACCTCCATCGAATGTCAGGCGCACTTCCATTGAATCACCAGACAAGGCATTCGCCTCAATGGATTTAAGGGTAGCCGCGAAAGACAGGGAGCTCATACCCCCCAAGAGTCCTGCGAGCACCACCCCTGCCAGACGCCGGGATGCGTTCATTTTTCTGTTCATCTTTATAATTTTCATAACTGGATCCCCAGCGACTGTTATTCGGTGATTGAAACGTTACTGGCGCGCTCTACCCAGCCGTCACGACCATCCGGAACGATTTCAACAAGACTGACTTTGGCTTCGGACACCTCTTTGACCCGGCCGAAGTTTTTCCCCATATAACTGCCCGGGCGTACCCGAGTTACCGCGCCAGACGGATCAGAGACCAAAGCCTGCAGCGGCTCCCCTGGGCGGGAAATAGTACCAACCATTCTCAAGGCATCCAGCGAGAAACGTTCCAAGTACTCCTTCGGCCGCCCCATATCTGGCTCTACTTTTCGACCATCAGGCACAGCGATCAACTGCTGATCCACTGGGGGACTGAACGGCGAGCGCAGTTGATGTGCGGCATATGCATAAGATGCGACCGGCTTGAATTCCGGCGGCGGCTCAATTCGTCCACGAGGGCGAGCCTTGATCTCCTCCAGGCGAGCATCGAGCTGAGCCAGATTTGCCCCGGAACTACAGCCGCCCAGCAGAAACAGCGGCAGAAGCATGACGGGTAGCAACAATATATTTTTCATCATACCTCCTATTTCTTGGCCGATGTGGATTTAGCACCAAGAGCCGAATCCTTGCTGGAGTAGCGGTACGTTTTTGCCGTGATATCCAAGTAAAGCAACCCAAGCTCCGCAAGAGAACCATCCCCTTGACCTGGCCTGGTCACGGTAAAATCATGGAGTGTAACAATACGAGGCAACGCCGCGACTCCCGACACAAACGACCCAAAGCTGTGAAAGTCACCGATCACTCGGACCTGGATAGGAAGCTCCACATAGAACTCCTTCGCCACCTCATCCCGGAGCTCAATTTTTTCAAACTCGAGGCCGCTACCCAGACCGGTATGGGTAATATCCTCAAGCAATCCCGGCACCTCGGTATCCTTTGGCAACTGCTTGAGCAGTGCACCAAATGTCTGCTCCATCTCTGCCAGCTGCTTACGAAATTGATCCAAGTTGTGAGCCTCGAATGCTTTTTTCTCGAAAGATTGCAGTTGGGTCTGCTCATCCCGCTGCTGTCGCTCTAGCGAAACATACAAATCTTGAATGGAAAGGAAATAACCAAGCCCAAGCACCAGCACCAGCACCAGGACAGCGGCGAACACCTTGATCGGGCCGGGCCAGCTGCCGACATTTTCGAAATCCAGGCTGTTCAACTGATCGACCAGCTCCCCCAGATCCATATTTTTCAACTCAGAGGCGTTCATCTTTTTTCTCCTCTTTGTCGTTCGCTGATGCCTGCTTTACCGTCAACTGAAACTGACTCGTTCCGCCGCTATCCTCTACCGCAGTCACATTCTGCAGATTCGCATCACGGAACCATTCGGACTCATCAAGATTGCGCATCAAACGCGAAATACGATTATTGCTTTCAGCAACCCCCTCAATCGTAAACAACTCATCTTTGCGGCTAATTTCGTTGTAATACACCCCATCCGGCAACGTCTTAACTAGTTGGTCGAATACATAAACAATGGAAGGCCTGTTACCCTGGAGACTCTGAATCACCTCCATACGCGCAACCAACTCATCACGACGAGCCTTGATCTCCTTGATCTCCTTGATTTTTTCATCAAGCTCGGCCGACTTGGCCTGAATATGACTATTTCGTGCCTGCTGGTCGGTGATTTGCTGATTCACGCTGCCCTGCCATAGCCAGAACAGCAAACCACCCACCACGGCAGCCACTACCAGCATGACGATAAATTCCTGTTGTTGCTGTTTGCGGCGCTCTTCACGCCACGGCAACAGGTTAATTGTTGTTGTCATTGCTCAAAGCTCCTCAGCGCCAGGCCGCAGGCAATCATTAATGCCGGGGCATCATTGGCAATGGCGGAGGCACTTACCTTGCTTGCCAACGCCATATCACTGAACGGATTGGCCACAGAACAGCTGGCCCCCACCTTCTCCTGAACCAGATCATCCAGGCCCGAAATAGATGCTGAACCGCCCGCCAACAGGATGTAATCCACCTCATTAAACTGGGTAGACCCGAAGAAAAACTGGAGGGAACGGTTCACTTGCTGAACTACCGCATCCTTGAAAGGCTGCAGCACTTCACTTTCATAGTCGTCAGGCAACTCGCCGGTCTTCTTGGCCAGACCAGCCTCCTCCATGGAAATGCCATAGCGACGCTGAATTTCCTCGGTCAACTGTTTACCCCCAAACAGCTGCTCACGGGTATAGACACTGCGTCCCTGATGAAACACATTGAGCGTTGTCATGGTGGCACCAATATCGAAGATCGCCACAGTTTCCAGCTCATCCGCGTTCGGCAGATTCGGCAGCACTAACTGAAAGGCCCGCTCCATGGCATATGCTTCCACATCCACCACCTTGGTTTGCAGACCGCCAATTTCAGCAGCATCGGTACGCATCTCTACGTTTTCAGTGCGGGAAGCAGCGACGAGCACCTCCACTCGCTCATCATTACCTTCAACTGGCCCCACCACCTGGAAGTCCATACGCACTTCGTCCATGGGGTAGGGAATATACTGGTCAGCCTCCGCCTTAAGCTGAGCCTCGAGATCATCCTCGCTCAGTGCGGCGTCCTGCTCGATCAGCTTGGTAATCACCGCCGAACCGGAAACCGCCACGGCTGCAGACTTGACCCCCGGGCGGGCACGGCTGACCAGACGCGCAATGGCGTCGCCAACCCCTTCCACATCGGCAATGTTTTTCTCGACAACCGCATTGGCCGGCAGGGGCTCAACCCCATAGCTCTCGACCTTGTAACGGCCACCGGATTTGGACAGTTCCAGCAGCTTGACTGCGGTAGAACTGATGTCGATCCCCAGTAGTGTCTGGGCCTTTTTTCTGAGGAAAGGCAGCACTGTCGTCGTCCCGTCTGGTTATTATTGAAGTGTTTTTTCTTGCTAAAGATACACTTACAGGTTTTTTATGTCGAATTACTTTAGGTGTAAGTAATAGCAGAACAGATATTAGATCACAACAACCTTTCCACCATATAATGATCCACTTCACGGGCCGGCTAGGCCTTTCTACCGATCCCAGCCAGTAGTTGCCGAAAACATGCGTTTACCCACCTGGACTCGAATCCTCCTTCTCCTCACCACCGCTGGCGCAGGAGGCGGGCTGCTTGTACTTGCGGCCACCTACCTTTATCTGGCACCCCAATTACCCCCTGCCAGCCAGATTCGCGAGGTCGAATACCAGATCCCGTTACGCATTTACAGTCGGGATATGAAGCTTATTTCAGAATATGGCGAAAAACGCCGCCAGCCAGTTTCCTATGAGCAACTCCCTGAACAGCTGGTACAGGCAGTACTTGCCGCCGAAGACGAACGCTTCTTTAGCCACAACGGTGTGGACCTGAAAGGCTTGCTGCGGGCGGCCGTTGAACTGGCACGTTATCGAGAAATCCGTTCCGGCGGCTCCACCATCACCATGCAGGTGGCTCGTAACTTCTTCCTAGACCGGGAACAGCGTTTTCTACGCAAATTCAACGAAATTGTGCTCGCCATCCAGATCGAAAGAGTACTCAGCAAACAGGAGATCCTGGAGCTATACCTGAACAAGATCTACCTTGGACACCGCTCCTATGGCGCTGAAGCCGCTGCGCAAGTGTACTACGGCAAATCCATCAGCGACCTCAGCGTGGCACAACTGGCCATGATTGCCGGCCTCCCCAAGGCCCCTTCAGCCTACAACCCAATCACCAACCCGGAGCGGGCACTGGTTCGTCGAAACTGGATTCTTTTCCGCATGGAAGAAACCGGCGCACTCTCACACGAGGAACGCCTTGCCGCCCAGAAAGACCCTGTCACCGCGCGCTTTCATGCCGCACGCCCCGAGGTGGACGGCGCCTACTTTGCAGAAATGGTGCGCCTGCAGGCCATGGAACTGGTCAGCGAAGATCTCTATACCGCGGGTATCAGAATCATTACCACTCTGGACAGCGACCGACAGACCGCCGCAGTGAATGCGTTACGGGAGGGCCTGCACAGCTACGATGAACGGCATGGCTATCGAGGCCCCTTGGCAGAGCGCGACATCAGCGAACTCCCGTCCCTCCCAGAAATCAGCAGCGCCGAGACGGAAGCCGCACCTGAGACGGACGCACCTGCCCCCCAGGATGAAGAAGTCGTCGAGAAAACCATTACCGGCCAGGATCCGGACATTGCCGCCTGGGCCTCCCTGATCCAGGATCAAACCCGGATCGGCCCACTGAACCCGGCAATTGTCACCGCCATTACCGATAAAAGCGCAGATGTTCTATTCCGCGACGGAAAACGTGCACAACTGGCATGGGACGATATCCGCTGGGCACGCAAACACATCAATGACAAATATGTGGGCGAAGAGCCCTCCAAGACCAGCCAGGTCCTGACACCAGGCCATGTCATCTATGTACGCCCAGCAGGCAGCGGCGAGACGCGTCGCTGGCGACTGGCTCAGCTTCCCCGAGCGCAATCTGCACTGGTCTCTCTCAATCCGGATAACGGCGCCATTGAGGCCATGCAGGGGGGCTACAGCTTCTCCGTCTCCAACTTCAATCGAGCCGTTCAAAGCAAGCGACAAGCCGGATCCGTCTTTAAACCCTTTGTCTATACTTCTGCTCTGGAAAACGGCTTCACCCCAGCCTCCATCATTAACGATGCACCGGTGGTGTTTGACGATGAGAAGCTGGAAACCGCCTGGCGGCCCACCGGGGCCAGCGGCAAGTTTTACGGCCCCACCCGCATGCGCGAAGCGCTATATCGCTCTCTGAATCTGGTGTCTATTCGCATCCTGCGCCAGATTGGCATCAGCCAGGCCATGGGCACTCTGGACCGCTTCGGCCTGCCCACTGACACTTTCCAGCGAGATCTGTCCCTGGCACTGGGCAGCGCCAGCGTCACTCCCATGGAGATCGCCACCGCCTATAGCATTTTTGCCAACGGGGGTTACCGGGTATCACCCTGGGGCATCCTTAGCATTGAGAAGGAAAATGGCGACGTACTCTGGAAAGCCCCTGAAACCGTGCTATGCGAGAAACAGGATTGCCAGCAGGCGGAGGCCAGCCCCATCCCCGAACCGCCCTCCCTTGATGAGGCCCTGGGTAGCGAAGACGACTTTGACACCGCGGATACAGACAACGATCACATCGTGATTCAGCCCGGCCCCGTGATGGCACCCCGGGTTCTGGACGCCCGCATTGCATGGCTGATGAACTCCATGCTCCAGGACGTGGTACGCCGCGGCACAGGGCACCTTGCCAACTCACTGGGACGCCGCGATCTGGCCGGCAAGACCGGCACCACCAATGATCAGGTAGACGCCTGGTTCTCTGGCTACTCCCCTGAACTGGTAGCAACCGTCTGGGTCGGGTTTGACAACCCCTCCACGCTGGGCTGGGGCGAATATGGCGGCAAGGCCGCACTCCCTATCTGGATGAGTTACATGGGGCCGGCCCTGAAGGGCGTACCGGATCGACAGATGGAGCAACCCAGTGGCATCACCACCGTCCGCATCAACCCGGAAAGCGGGCTGCTGGCTCGTCCACAGAACCCGGACAGTATCACTGAGTACTTTATCGAAAATCAGCTCCCCGACCTGGAGCCCCCGCTGGGTCTGGCCGGCGGCAACAGCGCCCCGGAGCAGATATTCTAACGCTGGCTCCCTGACGCCCGATGCCGAACGTAAAGGCATAAAAAAACCGCCCCACAGGGCGGTTTTTTTCGTCAGGCGCCTGAACTCAAGCTTCCGGCACCATCACAACTCAGGGAAAATCTCATCCAGTGAGTTGAGCGGATAGTGCGATGGGTACCCCTTGCGGGCCACACCACAGTCCACAGCAGCCTTCGCCACCGCCGCCGACACCTTGCCGAGCAGGCGCGGGTCGTTGGGCTTGGGAATGATGTAATCCGGACCGAAGGTCAACGGCTCGCCACCGTAGGCGTCCAGCACCTCTTGCGGCGGCGCGGTACGCACCAGCTCAGCAATCGCATGCACCGCAGCGATCTTCATTTCCTCGGTAATGGAGGTTGAACGCACATCCAGCGCCCCACGGAACATGTACGGGAAGCACAGCACATTGTTCACCTGGTTAGGGAAGTCGGAACGGCCTGTCGCCACAATCGCGTCTGCACGAGCAGCCTTGGCAACCTCCGGACGAATTTCCGGATCCGGGTTAGCCAAGGCAAAGATAATGGGCTTGTCTGCCATCTTCTTGACCATTTCCGGCGTCAGCGTGTCTGGCCCGGAAACCCCGATAAACACATCGGCACCGTCGATAGCATCATCGAGGGTACGCTTGGGTGTGTCGTTAGCCAGCGCAGCCTTGTACTGGTTCAGGTCATCGCGACGACTGTGAATGACCCCCTTGCGATCCAACACCAGGATGTTTTCCTTACGGGCACCCATCTCGATCAAAAGACGTACGGACGCCACACCGGCGGCACCGGCACCGACACACACCACCTTGATGTCTTCGATGCGCTTTTTCTGGATCTCGAGTGCATTGATCAGGCCCGCGCCCACGACAATGGCAGTACCGTGCTGGTCATCATGGAAAACTGGCACATCGCACAGCTCCTTGAGGATCCGCTCGATCTCAAAGCATTCCGGTGCACGGATATCTTCCAGGTTGATACCACCAAAGGTACGGTGAATTCGTACCACCGTATCGATGAATGCCTGGGAATCCTCTGCGTCCACCTCGATATCAAACACATCGATACCGGCAAACAACTTGAACAGAATGCCTTTGCCTTCCATCACCGGCTTGGACGCCAGGGCCCCCAGATTACCCAACCCGAGAATCGCCGTGCCATCACTGATGACCGCCACCAGATTGCCCTTGGAGGTAAACCGGTATGCCAGCTCCGGCTCCCGCGCAATCTCGCGCACCGGCTCTGCCACACCCGGGCTGTAGGCCAGACTCAAGTCACGGCTGGTCGCCGCCGGCTTGGTCACCTCAACACTGATTTTCCCGGGACGCGGCTTGGCGTGATATTCCAGAGCCGCTGTTTTCAAATCCTCGGACATGGTGGTCTCCGCTGGTCCCTAAGAGGGATATACACTGTGTACGCAAGGTCAGAATGCAAAAAGCACCCAAAGGGTGCTTTTTGCAGGTCATGCTAACGCGAAGAGAAGCTATCAGCCTTTCTTGCTGCGCATCACACCGAAACGCTGCTTGAACTTGTCGATCTGACCACCGGTGTCAGCCTGCTTCTGCTTGCCAGTGTAGAACGGGTGGCATGCAGAGCACACGTCCAGAGACATGTCGCCAGCACGGGTAGAACGGGTCTCGATCACGTTGCCACAGCTACAGGTATAGGTAGCTGCCTGGTAGTCGGGATGGATTTCTGCTTTCATGGTCTTGCTCCGGGTATGTGTCGCTTCCTGCCTCTCCGACAGGCACCACACGGCTTGCGTCTGAAAAAAAGAAGGCGAATCATAGCAGCTTGGCTCCAATCCGCAAGCGCCGTAGCACTGTGGTCTCAGAACCACCCAACACCAGGAACCCCCGTGCCAGCCCGACCCACTCTGCAAATCGCCCTGCCCGTGCCGCTTCCAGGGTGCTTCGACTACCTCTATCAAGGCAATGAGCCGCTCCAGCAAGGCTGTCGGGTGCAGGTTTCCTTCGGCCAGCGCACCTTGATCGGCATTGTCCATGGTCATGGCCACAGCGACTACCCGAAACTTAAACCCATCAAGACGGTACTGGACACTAGTCCGGTCATACCCGCAGAACTGTATGCATTATGTGAAAGAGCCGCCCGTTACTACCACTATCCACTGGGCGAGGTGCTCAATGACGCGCTGCCTGCACTGCTTCGCCAGGGCAACGATCCCGAAGCCAGTCAGGAGAAGCGCTGGCAACTGACAGAACGGGGCCAGCACGTTCAAGACGAGCAAGTCAGTCGCGCACCTCGCCAACGTGAAGCACTGCAGATCCTCCGCGAGCACCCCAAAGGGCTGAGCAGCGCCATGCTCGGCGCTCTGGAAGTCAGCCCACAGGCCCTGAGCAGCCTGCGCGACAAGGGATGGGCCGAGCAAATCCTGCTCGAGCCCCCTATAACCACCCCCAAGGAGGTGCTCGCAGAGCCCCCATTACCCGCCAACGGGGAACAGCGCGCAGCAATCCACGCCATCCAGGACAGCAACGGCTTTACCCCTTTTCTGCTTGATGGCGTCACCGGCAGCGGCAAGACGGAAGTGTACCTGCAGGCCATGACACCGGTACTGGCTGCAGGCAAACAGGTACTGGTATTGGTGCCTGAAATTGGCCTGACTCCACAAACGGTGCAACGTTTCCGCCAGCGATTCTCCGCTCCTGTAGTAACCCTGCACTCCGGCCTCACCGATCGTGAACGACTGGACAACTGGCTGGCCGCCCGGGACGGCAAGGCCCGCATCATTATCGGCACCCGCTCCGCCATCTTTACCCCGCTGGCCAATCCGGGGCTGATCATTGTCGACGAAGCCCACGACAGCTCCCTGAAGCAACAGGACGGTTTCCGCTATCACGCCCGGGACCTGGCCACCTGGCGCGCTCAGAGCCTGGATATCCCGGTGGTACTGGGCAGCGCCACCCCGTCATTGGAAACCCTGCAATTAGCCCGCGACGGACGTTTTAGCTGGCTGAAACTGTCTCGCCGCGCCACCGAGCAACAACGCCCGCACATCGAAATCCTCGACGCCACCCTGGCGCCGCCCAACCAACCGTTGCTACCCACTTCGCTGCAAGCCATCAAACAGTGCGTCAGCGACGGCAATCAGGCACTGGTATTCATCAACCGGCGAGGCTACGCCCCAATGATCCTCTGCGGGGACTGTGGCTGGCAGGCAGAATGCAAGCGCTGCGACAGTTTTCTCACCTGGCACCGCAGCGAGAACAGCTTGCGCTGCCATCACTGCGACAGCCAGCAGCGAGTGCCCGCTCGTTGCCCGGAGTGCGGCTCCAGCGCCATTCACGAAGCCGGTAGCGGCACAGAGAAGCTCACCGAACTGCTGGAACAATCGCTACCGGTCTCGGTGATCCGGGTAGACCGCGATGCCACCCGCCGCAAAGGCGAGCTGGACAGCAAACTGGCGACCATTCGCAAGGGCGAACCCGCAGTACTGGTCGGCACCCAGATGCTTGCCAAGGGCCACCACTTCCCCAAACTGGCTCTGGTCGTCATCCTCGACATGGACGCAGGCTTTCTCAGCGCCGACTTTCGTGGCCCGGAACAGGCTGCACAGCTACTATTACAGGTAGCCGGGCGCAGCGGCCGGGAGGGCAAGGGCCGGGTATTGCTGCAGTCCAGACACCCGGATCACCAGCTCTTGCAACTGGCCGCCAGTGGCGACTACCCCGCCCTAGCCAGCGCACTGCTGGAGGAACGTCGCATGGCCGCGCTTCCGCCCTTCGGGCACTTGGCCCTGTTTCGCTGCGAGGCCATGACCCTGGGCAATGCCATGAACTTCCTGCAAGAACTGGCCATACAGCAAATCGCTCCCGGCGTGAACGTGCTCGGCCCTGTGCCTGCCCCCATGGAAAAACGCGCAGGCCGCTATCGTGCCCAGCTGCTGCTGCAAAGCCCGCAACGGGCCCCGTTACATCAAACCCTGGAACAGCTGCTCGCTACCGCCCGCAGCCTGCCCCAGGGACGCCAATGCCGCTGGCATGTGGATGTGGACCCGATCGATATGCTTTAAAAGATGGTTTTTACCACAGAGGGCACAGAGATCACGGAGGAAAAACAATAGCGTCCGAAGGCTGTCTGCCCGACCGGCAAGCTCCGAGCCCTTGACCAGAAGCTTGCCTCTTCTAACTGATGACGATTTTATCTCAGTGATCTCTCTGCCCTCTGTGGTAAAAAACAGCCTTACCCATGCGCCCAGCGACCTTTTCCCGTACAATCGCCGGCCAGTTAAACGGCCCCGACGGACCCCATGAAAGAACGCCTGATTTCCCTGATTGAAGCAGCCCTCGACACACTGATTGCCGACGGCACCTTGCCCCCCGACGCCAAGCGTCCGGTGCAAATTGACCGTACCAAGGACAAGAGCCACGGCGACTTCGCCACCAATATCGCCCTGATGCTGGCCAAACCGGCCGGCATGAAACCCCGCGATTTGGCCGAAAAGGTGATTGCGGCCCTGCCGGAAGACAATGCCGTCGCCAAGACCGAGATCGCTGGCCCCGGTTTCATCAACTTCTTTCAGGCCAGCGACTGGCTGAACAGCCTGCTGGACAAGGCACTGGCGGACGAGCACCTGTCCGTGGCACGCCCTGAACAGGTACAGACCGTGGTGGTGGATTACTCCTCCCCCAATCTGGCCAAGGAAATGCACGTGGGTCACCTGCGCTCCTCCATCATCGGCGACGCCGTGGTGCGCGCCCTGGAATTTCTGGGCCACAAGGTGGTTCGCCAGAACCACGTGGGCGACTGGGGCACCCAGTTCGGCATGTTGCTTGCCTATCTCGGCGAGCAGAAGGGCGAAGAAAGCGCCGCTGAACTGAGCCGCGAGCTTAGCGATCTGGAGGGCTTCTACCGGGCAGCCAAGCAACGCTTCGACGAATCCGAAGAGTTCGCCACCCGCGCCCGCAGCCTGGTGGTAAAACTGCAGGCCGGCGATGAGGAGTGCCTGAAACTCTGGCGGGAATTCAACACTGTATCACTGAGCCACTGCCAGGCAGTCTATGACCGACTCGGCGTCAGCCTGACTGCTGAAGACGTGCGCGGTGAAAGCGCCTACAACGACGACCTCTCGCAGGTCGTCGCCGACCTGGATGCCAAGGGGCTGCTCAGCGAAGACCAGGGCGCCCAGTGCGTCTTTATGGACGAGTACAAGAACAAGGAAGGCGACCCGCTGCCAGTGATTGTGCAGAAAGCCGATGGAGGCTACCTGTATGCCACCACCGATCTGGCTGCCCTGCGTTACCGAGCCGGCACCCTGGGCGCCGACCGCATGCTCTACTTTGTCGACCAACGCCAGGCCCTGCATTTTCAGCAGATGTTCAGCCTTTCCAAACTGGCAGGCTTCGTACCGGAAGACACCGATCTGGCGCATATGGGCTTCGGCACCATGAACGGCCCGGATGGCCGTCCGTTCAAAACCCGTGATGGCGGCACCGTCAAACTCATCGACCTGCTCAATGAGGCGGAAGAGCGCGCCTATGCGCTGGTAAAAGACAAGAATCCGGAACTGGATGAAGACGAACTGCGCACCATCGCCCGCGCCGTCGGCATTGGCGCAGTGAAATATGCGGACCTGTCCAAGAACCGCAGCAGCGACTACATCTTCAACTTCGACCAGATGCTCAGCTTCGAAGGTAACACCGCCCCCTATCTGCTGTATGCCTACACTCGCGTCGCCAGCATCTTCCGCAAGGCCGGCCTGGACATGAATCAGGTGAGCGGCGAGTTCCAGCTTCAGGAAGAGGCAGAACAAGCACTCGCGGCCCGACTGGTGCAATTCGGAGAAGTGCTGCAAAGTGTGGCTGACAAAGGCCTGCCCAACCTGCTGTGCCTGTACCTGTATGAGCTGGCGGGCCTGTTCTCCAGCTTTTACGAGCACTGCCCGATCCTCAACAGCGATGACGAGGACCTCAAGCAGAGCCGACTGAAACTGGCCGCACTCACTGCCCGCACCCTGAAACAGGGCATGGAACTGCTCGGCCTGAGGCCACTCGAACGGATGTAACCGACGACCTCCGACGCAATCCCAGGAAGGACCATGGCGAAGAATACCCGACGGGGCGCAAGCCGCAGCCCCGCAAAGAAGAAGAAACCCCAACGGCAGGTGCCCGGCTGGGTATGGCTGTTTACCGGGCTGATGGTGGGCCTGTTTGTGGCATTTCTGTTCCATCTGGGCAACACCCAGCTGCAACAGGGCGGCAAACCCACCGCCAGCACCAGCAAGCCGAAACCCCAGGCAGAAAAACCGGCACCAAAGCAGGATGAACCCAAATCCGGGGACGATTCTCCCCAGTTCGACTTCTATGCGGTACTGCCGAAAATGGAAGTGATCGTGCCACAGACGGAAACTGACAGCGGCACCCGGCAAACCAGCACCACCAAGCCCAAAGAAGACACCCGCCAGACCAGTACGGAAACCAGCACCCGCGGCAGCGATGAAAAGTACCTGCTACAGGCCGGCAGCTTCCGCCGCAACGAAGACGCGGACCGCCGTCGCGCCGAGCTGATCCTCAAGGGCTTCGAAGCGTCCATCCAGTCAGTGAATCTGGAAAATGGCGACAGCTGGCATCGGGTCATGATCGGCCCCTACAACAATCTCAACGCCATGCACCGCGCCCAGGATCAACTGGCCAGCAACGGCATCGAGACCCTGCCGATCAAGATGAAGAAATAAACGCTGCACGTGGCGGAGATGGGCTCTCGCCCATTTCTGCCCTCCACCCCACAACCGCGGCCCCACACCCCAGCCCCCGCCCAACTCTCCCGCGCCGCTGTTCACTGTTACCTGCTCGCAATGAACTTGGCTCGATACTGTAATTCCTGCAATATCAGCCCAAGCAGTCTTGTCATGCGGGCGTTATTGTCCGCCTGCATCCTGAACGAGTCAGATCAATCATGGAGAAGATAGATGAAATCGTTATGGTATTCAGGGCCACTGTTGCTGGCCTCACTTACGCTTGCTTCAGGCTGCAATGACAGCAGCGATAGCGCCAACAACCCTGCCGACCAAACCACTGCCACACCAGCCAAAATAGAAACCATCACTGGCGCAGAGCCTGCCACCATCAAGGCCAACAATGCCCTGCACGATTACCTCCCCTTTGATGACACCAGCGACTTTGCCAATGTAGACAAGGGTTTCATTGCCTCACTGGATGACCACATCATCAAGAACGCCAAAGGCAGCACGGCGTTCGATCTGAGCCAATACGATTTCATTGAGGGCGACGCCCCTGACACCGCCAACCCCAGCCTGTGGAGGCAAAGCCAGCTCAACGCCAAACACGGGCTGTTTCAGGTCACCGATGGCCTTTACCAGATTCGCGCCTTCGATCTGGCCAACATGTCCTTTATTCGCGGCAAAACCGGCTGGATTATCGTAGACCCGCTAACCGCCAATGAAACCGCCGCGGCCGGCCTTGCGCTGCTGCGGGAAAAAGTGGAAGACCTGCCGGTATCCGCAGTCATTTTCACCCACAGCCACGTGGATCACTTTGGTGGTGTGAAGGGCGTACTGACCGAGGAAGAGATCGCATCCGGAAACGTGCAGATCGTCGCTCCAGAGCATTTTTTTGAGGAATCCGTGAATGAGAACCTGATGGCCGGCAACCAAATGTCCCGCCGTGCCAGCTACATGTATGGCAACGTGCTGGACAAGTCGCCCACAGGCACCCTGGGCAGCGGCTTGGGAACCACCACTTCTGCCGGCACCGTCAGCATTACCGAACCCAACCTCACCATTGACCATTCCCCGCAAAAGGAAACCGTGGATGGCATCGAGATGGTGTTCCTGCACACCCCCGGTGCCGAAGCACCGGCCGAACTGATGTTCTATATCCCGTCACTCAAGGCCCTGTGTCAGGCGGAAGAGATCAACCACACCCTTCACAATCTTTATACCCTACGCGGCGCCAAGGTACGTAGCGGGCTGCTCTGGTCCAAGTACATCCATGAAACCATTGAACGTTTCGGTGATGACGTGCAGGTATCCTTCGGCAGCCACCACTGGCCGACCTGGGGCAATGAAGAGATTCTCACCCTGTGGACCGCCCAACGCGATGTCTACCGCTACATCCACGACCAAACCCTGCGTCTCGCTAACCACGGTTACAACGGGATAGAAATTGCCGAAATGATGCAGCTGCCCGACTCGCTCCAGCAGGTCTGGGCCAACCGCGGCTACTACGGCTCCGTCAGCCATGACGTGCGTGCGCAATACCAGCTGTACTTCGGCTGGTTTGACGGCAACCCCGCCAACCTTCACGCCCTGCCACCGCAGGATTCTGCAGCCAAATATGTGGAATACATGGGCGGCGCTGACAACATCATCAGCAAGGCACAGAAAGATTTCGACAACGGCGAATACCGCTGGGTGGCCATGGCGCTCAATCACGTGGTCTTTGCCGATCCGGACAATCAGCAAGCCAAAAACCTGCTCGCCAATGCCTATACCCAGATGGGCTACCAGGCCGAGTCCGGCCCCTGGCGTAACTTCTACCTCAGTGGCGCCAAAGAACTTCGCGACGGCGTCAAAAAGGTTGCCACTCCGGATACCGCCAGCCCGGACATCATTAACAACCTGAGCCTGGCCACCCTGCTGGACTATCTGGCAGTGCGGTACAACGGCGAGAAAGCCGCCGAGCTGACCGGCACCATGAACCTGAGCCTGACCGATACCGGCGACAAGGTGACCATCTACCTGGGCAACGGTGTACTCAACTACACCCTCGGCAAGACCGCCGACGATGCCGACGTGAGCATCACCACCACCCGGGGCACCCTCAACCAGGTCAATCTTGGCAAAACCACCTTCAGTGACGCCATCGAAAACGGCGATGTCAGCATCGAAGGCGACGGCGAATTGCTGAAATCCTTCAGCAGCTCACTGGACTCCTTCGAGTTCTGGTTCAACATCGTCACCCCGTAAGCACCAGCACCCCGCCGGCCAAACCGGCGGGGTGCATCCCTCTCAAAACAACCCGCCCCACTCACCATCCGTACGCGGCCACCAACCTCTTCCAGCCCTCCTGCGCCAACCCGCGCCGCTGTTAACTGTTAACTATTCACTATTAACTGCCTTCCAGCGCTTGAATCCCCAACCACCAGCCCCACATCTCCAGAATCACTACGAAAGGAGCTGAATGTGACCACGATCGTATCCGTGCGCCGCGGCAACAATGTTGTTATTGGCGGTGACGGCCAGGTGTCACTGGGTAACACCGTCATGAAAGGCAACGCCCGCAAGGTTCGCCGCCTTTATCACGGCAAGGTCATTGCCGGGTTTGCTGGCGGCACCGCTGACGCCTTTACCCTGTTTGAACGATTCGAAGCCCAACTGGAAAAACACCAGGGCCACCTGGTCCGTGCCGCCGTGGAACTGGCAAAGGACTGGCGCACTGACCGCGCCCTGCGTCGGCTGGAAGCACTATTGGCTGTGGCTGACAAGGAAGCATCACTGATCATCACCGGTAACGGCGACGTAATCGAACCGGAAGATGACCTGATAGCCATCGGCTCCGGTGGCCCCTTCGCCCAGGCAGCCGCCACGGCCCTGCTTCACAACACCGAGTTGAGCGCTGGTGATATCGTCGAAAAAAGCCTGACTATTGCCGGCGATATCTGCGTGTTCACCAATCAACAGCAAACCATTGAAGAATTGAGCTGGTAATCCCAATGCCTAACCTGACCCCGCGCGAAATTGTTCAGGAACTGAACAAGCACATTGTCGGCCAGGAGCCGGCGAAGAAATCGGTTGCCCTGGCCCTGCGAAACCGCTGGCGCCGCATGCAACTGCCCGCCGAAATGCGTGCCGAAGTCGCGCCCAAGAACATTCTCATGATCGGCCCCACCGGTGTGGGCAAAACCGAGATCGCCCGTCGCCTGGCCAAGCTGGCCGACGCGCCGTTCCTGAAAGTGGAAGCCACCAAGTTCACCGAAGTGGGCTATGTGGGCCGTGATGTGGAATCCATCATCCGCGACCTGGTGGAAATGGCCATCAAGATGCTGCGCGAAAAGGCCATTGCCCGCGTCGGCAGTCAGGCCGATGACGCCGCCGAAGAACGCATTCTCGACGCCCTGCTGCCCACCGCCCGCGGCGATGAAGAAAATAAAACCGACAACGCGACCCGGCAGATTTTCCGCAAGAAACTGCGTGAAGGGGAACTGGACGACAAGGAAATCGATATCGACGTAGCCGCCAACCCGGCAGGTGTAGAGATCATGGCACCACCCGGCATGGAGGAGATGACCAGCCAGCTGCAACAGATGTTTTCGCGCATGGGCAGCGGCGGTGGCCGCCGTAAATCCCAGAAGCTGAAAGTGCGGGAAGCCTATCGCCTGATCCGTGACGAAGAGGCGGCACGCTTCGTCAATGAAGACGAGCTGAAGGTGCAGGCAGTGGATGCGGTGGAAAACAACGGCATCGTGTTCCTGGACGAGATCGACAAAGTCGCCAAACGCGGCGAGACCGGTGGCACCGACGTATCCCGGGAAGGGGTGCAACGCGACCTGCTACCACTCATCGAAGGCTGCACGGTGACCACCAAATACGGCATGGTGAAAACCGATCACATCCTGTTCATTGCCTCCGGTGCCTTCCACCTGGCCAAGCCCAGCGACCTGATACCGGAACTGCAGGGCCGCCTGCCTATCCGGGTGGAGCTGAGCGCCCTGAGCCCGGAAGATTTCCAGCGCATCCTCACCGAGCCGCGCTGCTCCCTCACCGAGCAATACAAGGCACTGCTGGAAACCGAAGGCCTTAATCTGGAAATAACCGACGACTGTATACGTCGTATCGCGGAAGTGGCCTGGCAGGTCAATGAGCGGACCGAAAACATCGGCGCCCGCCGCCTGCACACCGTGCTGGAGAAGCTGCTCGAAGAGATCAGCTATGATGCAGACTCTCTGGCCACCCAATACCACGACAAACCACTGGTACTGGATGCGGAAGCCGTGGATCGCTATCTCGGCGAGTTGGCCGATGACGAAGATCTGAGCCGGTATATTCTCTGATGAGTTGCAAGTAACAAGTTACAAGATGCAAAGCGCGCGACAGGGCGACCTCAGCCCCAGGCCCCTGCCCGCGCCCCAATTTCTGGGCCGCGGCGAAGAATATTTGGTAACCGACAGACCTCTTCCGCGTTGCAACTTGCAACTTGAAACTTGCCCCTGCTTTTCCTGCTATCATCCCCGCCGGAGGAAAATCCATGACTGCCGGCGAACAGCTTCAACACTATCTTGATCGTTTTTTTTCCCTGCGCCAGCACGGTGACGATACCGTGTTCCTGGCTCGCCTGCGCCGTCTGCAGGAGTGGCAAGGCGAACGTCTGAAGCACACCCATTCCCACCTGCTAAATGACCCGGTCACAGCTGAAGGCATCCGCTTCCTGCTTGAGGAAGTCTACGGCGGGCGTGAACTGCTGCCCGTAGCAAGGGAAATTCGTCGCGCCCTGCCCAAGGCCATGAAGCTGCTCCCGGACAAGGTGATGGTCACCTCTGCAGCCGCCCTGGAAGCCGCCATCCTGACCCAGGAGCTGGATGAGGCAGTGGCCGAGTTGCTTGGCAAAGAGCTGGACCAGCCGATCACGGAAATGATCTATCTCAAGGGCTTTCGTCAGGATCACCACCGCGCTGACCGCCAACGTCAGCTACAATTAGTGGCAGAGCTCGGGCACCGGCTGGACCGCTATATCCGTTCGCGTATGCTGCTGACCACCTTTCGTATGGTGCGCAAGCCAGCCCATGCGGCGGGCTTTTCGAACCTGTATGATTTCATGGATCGCAGTTTCCGGGTCATGAAGCCGGTACCCAGTGTAGGGCTGCTGCTGGAGCAGCTGGCAGCCACTGAATCCGTCATCATGGATCGGGTTTACGATCTCCATCCGTCACCGTTTGAGAATCACCATGTCTGATAACGATAAGGTCACACACTTCGGCTACCAGCAGGTGCCATGGCAGGAAAAACAGCAGAAAGTGGCCGGCGTATTCCGCTCTGTGGCGGGCAAGTACGATGTGATGAACGACCTGATTTCCATGGGCAGCCATCGCATTCTCAAGCGCATGACCATCGAGCTGGCCGGTATTCGTCCAGGCCAGAAAGTGCTCGATCTGGCCGGCGGCACCGGTGATCTGGCCATCAAGTTTTCCCGCCTGGTGGGCGAAACCGGCCAGGTGGTGCTGGCGGACATCAATGACGCCATGCTGGAAGTGGGCCGCGACAGACTGATTGATGCTGGCTGCAGCCACAACACCCAGGTGAGTCAGGTGAACGGCGAATGTCTACCGTTTGAAGACAACACCTTCCATTGCATTACCATCGCCTTCGGCCTGCGCAACATTACCGACAAGGATGCCGCCCTGCGCTCCATGCTACGGGTGCTCAAGCCCGGCGGCCGTCTGCTGGTGCTGGAATTTTCCACCCCTACCAACAAAGCCCTGGCCAAGGCCTACGACGCCTATTCCTTCGCTGTATGGCCCCGGCTGGGCAAGCTTATCGTTAACGACGCCGAGAGCTACCAGTACCTGGCCGAATCCATCCGCATGCATCCGGATCAGGACACCCTGCAGGGCATGATGAACGATGCCGGCTTTGCCCGTACCGAATACTTCAATATGCTCGGCGGTATCGTGGCGCTGCACAGGGGATTCAAGTTCTGATGAGCCTAAAAGACCAATCCCGCTCACCCGGCCTGTTTTCCACCACCGCCCTGGCCACCGTGGAGCGAGCCATCAACACCGCGCTGCGCACCGACCCGGCCACTGCAGCCAAAGTGGCAGTGCATTCCGGGCGACTGGTGGCCATTGAAGTGACTCTCCCTCCCATTGCTGTGTATGCATTGATAGTGGAAGACGGTGTCGAGTTGTATCACCGCAGCGATGCCACTCCTGATGTGGCGGTCAAGGGCACCCCCATGGATCTGGCGGCCCAATTGCTTGACTGGAAGACCCGCCCGGGAGTGATCGGCGGCCCGGTACAGATTAGCGGCAGCAGCGAATTACTGCAGGAATTGCAGGATCTTGCTCGTGAACTGCAGATCGACTGGGGTGCCCTGCTGGAACCCATCACCGGCTCAGAGTTGGCACAGCAGATCGACTTCGGCGCCCGCCAGTTTTTTGGCTGGGCCAGACAGGCCGCCAGCAGACTGGTGGATCAACTGGGCGACTACGTGGGTAACGAATCCGGCCTGATTCCCAGCCGCCGCGAGGTCTACGAGTTCGGCCAGGACGTGGATGACATTCGCATGGACGTGGACCGTCTGGACGCCCGCGTTCAGCGCTTGCGTGCCGCCCGCGCCAGTGACGCAGGTCAAGGGAGCAACCCGAACTGATGCTGCCTCTTACCCGTATCCTGGTGGTGACCCATGTGGTGTGTCGCTACCGCCTGATCGCCTTACTGCCAGCCCATCCGCTACGCCATCTGCTGCTGGGGCTGTCCTTTTTGATCCCCTCCAGCTGGTTGGGCACAGGCAAACTGAGTGAAGGCGAACGGCTGCAGAAAGCCCTGGAGCAGCTTGGCCCGATTTTCATCAAATTCGGCCAGCTGTTGGCCACCCGGCAAGACATGCTGCCCCCGGAATGGACCCGTGCACTCGCCCAACTGCAGGACCAGGTGGCACCGTTTGACGGCGAACAGGCAAAGGCGCTGGTGGAAGCCAGCCTGCAACAGCCCTTTGATGAGGTGTTCGCAGACTTCGACACCTCGCCACTGGCCGCAGCCTCAGTAGCCCAGGTTCACCCCGCCACACTGAAAAACGGCCAGCAGGTGGTCGCCAAGGTGCTGCGCCCGACCATCCGCCCGGTGGTGGAACGTGACCTCAAAGTAATGGCTTTCGGCGCTCGCTGGCTGGAACGGCTATGGCGAGATGCCCGTTACTTCCGCCCGGTACAAGTGGTCGAAGACTACAAAGACATCATTCTCGGCGAACTGGATCTCAGCGCAGAAGCCCGCAACAGTGAGGCCATGCGCCGACACTTCCTGTTCAGCCCGTTGCTGTATATTCCGGCTATTCACCTGGAATACTCCAGCAGTACCGTGATCATCATGGACCGCATCCATGGCATCCCGGTGAACGATATCGAGCGCATCAAGGCCGCTGGCATCGATCCAAAACTACTGGCGGAACGCGGCGTGGAGATCTTCTTTTCCCAGGTGTTCCGCTTCAATCTGTTTCATGCAGACATGCACCCGGGCAATATTTTCGTCAATCCAGAGCACCCGGAATCGCCCCAGTACATGGCCGTAGACGCCGCCATCGCGGGCCGCCTTTCGAAAGAGGATTTGAACGTATTGGGCCGCATGGTGCTTGCGGTGATGCGCGAGGATTACAGCGGGCTGGTGGATGCGGTGATTCGTGCCGGCTGGAACCGAGCCCCCATTGATCGACCCCGCTTCGAACGTGCAGTCATCGATCTGGTAGAACCGGTACGCTCCGCCCAGCTGGACCAGCTGGAGTTCGCCCCGCTGGTGATGAAGCTGTTTGATCTGGCCCGCCGCTACCACATCGAAATGCCGGTACAGTACATCCTGCTCATGAAAACCCTCGTACACATTGAGGGACTGGGCCGCAGCATCTACCCCAAGCTGGATATCTGGAACACCGGCCGGCCATTGCTGGAAGCCTGGATGATGGCCGAATACGGCCCCAGTGCCACGCTGAAAAAACTGCAAAACCGACTGCCGGAATGGACAGCTCAGCTCCCGGACATGCCCGACCTGATTCGTGATGGACTGGAAACCCTGCGTGACCTGCCCTACCAGCAGGATCGGCTGGAGGCCCGAATGGAGGAGCAATTGGTTCGCCATCGCCACAAGCTGCTGGCAGGTTTTGCCGGTCTCGGCTGCGCAGGCACCGCTCTATGGCTGGCCAATCCTTACAGTTGGCCCTTGTCCGCAGCGGCCCTGGTACTGGTGAGCTGGGGCTGGCGGCGCTAGACTGTGAAATCACCTTGTCTGCGGATGCCTTTCTTTGTCGGCGCCAGCAGATACAACGTGGCCGTTGTCATACCGCCTTACTGAAAACATGCAGAAAAACGTCAACTATGTCAGATATTCTTAGCCAGCTTCACCAGGTACTGGAATCGCGCAAGGGCGCCGACCCGGACAGCTCCTACGTGGCCAGCCTGTACGCCAAGGGCCTCAACAAGATTCTGGAGAAAGTTGGCGAAGAAGCCGTGGAAACCATCCTCGCGGCCCGCGATGCGGAGGTCAGCGGAGATACTCAGGCCCTGATCAGTGAAACCGCTGATTTGTGGTTTCACAGCTTGGTCATGCTGGCCAAGCTGGGCGCACACCCGGACAAGGTTCTTTCCGAACTGGAGCGCCGTTTCGGCCTGTCCGGCCACGATGAAAAAGCCTCGCGCAGCCACAAGCACTGACGCAGGCAATCACCAATAAAAGCGGAGAGTACCCCATGTTATCCGGCATCAGCATCTGGCAGTTACTGATCCTTCTCGCCATCGTCGTTCTCCTTTTTGGAACGAAAAAATTGCGTAACATAGGCGGCGATCTGGGAGGTGCTGTCAAAGGCTTCAAGAACGCCATGAAGGATGGCGAAGAAGAGCAGGATCAAAAACGCCTCTCAGAAGACGAGAAGCAGACCGCCGAAAAGACGGAATCCAAAGACAAGGATCAGGCATAACACTGCGCCTGCCCCGACCCCGAGGCTGTCATGTTCGATATCGGTTTCGCCGAACTCACACTGATCTTCATCATCGGTCTTGTTGTGCTCGGTCCGGAGCGCCTGCCCACTGTGGCTCGGACCATTGGCCACTGGCTTGGCCGTGCACGCTCAACCTTCAATCATCTAAAAAATGAACTGGAGCGGGAAGCGGTTACCCAGGACATGCGTGAGCGCATGGAAAAGCAGATGCGCCAGATGGGGCTGGATGAAGACAGCATCCGGGAAGCAAAGGAAAGTCTGCTCAGCCCGGAGCAGATTGCCAAGGCCCGACAACCTGCTGAACAGGTAGAAAACCGCATCAAACCGGATTCGCCCCAGGACCAGAACCGCAATGACTGATGCCAGCACCGACACCGGCCAGCCCTTGATTGCCCACCTGCTCGAACTGCGCAACCGGCTACTCAAGGCCATGGTGGCCATCTTTATTGTCTTCCTGTGCCTGTTTTATTTTTCCCGGGAACTCTACACCCTGGTCGCCAAACCGCTGATGGACGCTATGCCGGAAGGGACCAACATGATTGCCACCGGCGTGGCATCCCCCTTCCTTGCCCCCTTCAAGCTGACCCTTTATCTGAGCGTGTTTGCCGCCATGCCATTCATTCTCCATCAAGCGTGGGCCTTCGTCGCACCGGGGCTGTACAAGCATGAGAAAAAGCTGGCCGTACCGCTGTTGGCCAGCAGCGTACTGCTATTCTATGCCGGCGCCGCCTTCGCGTACTTCGTGGTCTTCCCGTTGATGTTCCAGTTCTTTACCGCCATTGCGCCGGAGGGCGTGGCAGTCACCACCGATATCAGCAGCTATCTGGATTTCGTGCTGGCCCTGTTCCTCGCGTTTGGCCTCGCGTTCGAACTGCCCATCGCCATCGTGCTGTTAGTCAGCACCGGGGCTGTGACCGTGAAAAAGCTCAGTAGTGCGCGAGCCTACGTGGTGGTGGGATGCTTTGTCGTCGGCATGCTGCTGACACCGCCGGATGTAGTCAGCCAAACCCTGCTGGCCGTCCCCATGTGGTTCCTGTTTGAAATGGGGCTGCTCGCGGCACGGCTGGTCGAGAAAAAAGCCGACCAGCCGAAAGTGAATTAGGGCACCAACAGTCACTGAATGACGCCTCGCATACTCATTTTCATGGCTGCGCAGCGCTGACACGTAAGAAGTTTATCTAAAACGTGTAACCCCGCTCAGCCCCTTTATTCGGTGAAGCGGGATCCAGCGGTGGCAATACCGGGCTCGACGGCGTAGCCGGCTCAGGATCTCTCACTGCAGGAGCCTTGGCCGCACAGCTATTTTCATTCAAGAAATCGATAATGCGCTGCTGCACTGCGGGATCGCGGGTGCTCTGACCATGGGAGCCATGCAGCGGTTGAAAGACTTTTGGAGCCTGTGCGGCCGCATACAGACGCTCGCCATGGGCGTAAGGCACCACTTCATCCTCATCACTGTGCATGATCATCAGAGGCGCTGGCGAAATACCTGCAATCCGCTGCTCTGGATCTTGTTCTCGCTGTGGCATACCCGGCACCACCATCCAGCGCAGCGGCCACAACAGCCAACTGGTCTTCATGATGTCATTGGTGATATCCCGATAACTTGCAAAAGCCGCTTCCAGCACCACACAATCAGCCGCCCCCGCATTCTGCTCCTCTCCCAGAACCGTCGCGGCCATGGCTCCGCCGAGACTCTGCCCAAACACCACCAAGGGGCCCTCTGTACGGCGCGCGGTACGCAACCAGTCCAGCCCCAGCTGTACATCTGCATAGGTGTCCGGTAGTCGCGGCTTCCCTTCAGACAAACCATAGCCGCGGTAATCCAGCAGAAAGACGTTATAACCACGCCCCGGCAGCCACTGCACATTGGCCAGATGGGTACTGATGTTCTGAGCGTTGCCATGCAGGTAGTACACCGTACCCTTTACTGGCACATCCCGCGCTGCCGGCAGCCACCAGCCATGGATACGCAGACCGCGGGGATGGATCAGGACAATATCCTCATACTTGAGGCCCTGATTTTCCGGATTCTGCACCCAGGGAGTCATCGGATAGAAGAACAGCTTGCTACAGCCGGCCAGCATCAATGCTGCCAGCGCAAACAATCCTAGTCGTAATACCATCGCCATTGCAGTTTGAACTCGTTGTCGCCATCGCCACGCCAGCCTTCCCGTTCAAAGGAAGCCCTCAGCCCATGCTGTCGGGTCATGGCCCACTGCACAGCAAACGTTGAAGTGTAGCGATAGACGTCATTAGTGAAATAGTGGCCTACGCTGCCCAATTGCCATTGCCAGTTGCCCCGACGATATAGCATACCGCCATCCAGGCCGGCTCCCGGAGTCAGAAATTCATCAAACCCACTGTTATTCTCCAGTCGAAAGCTGGACAGTAAATAAGGCTGCCAGTTTCCCCAGTGCCAACTGGCACCGGCACCACCCTGCACATAGCGGACCAGCCGGCGCCGTCCTGCCCAGGCTCGCTCCAACCCGCCTTCTACATACCAGCTCAAAGGCTTGATAAAGCGATTGCGGGGTGCCATGGAGCGAATACTCACCACCCCCAGCTCTTCCAGTTTCGGGTCACCTGACTCAGTGCTGCGTAGCGTCATATCGACACCCTCAATCTGGGCTCCGCGCAGGAAGCCATAAGGGTTATCGAGCAAATCATGGTAAGTGAGGCGGTAGCTGATCTCACCAAAATCCTGATTGCCTTCACGCTGCCCACCGCTTGCCGCCAGCATCTGAGTGCCGTGACCGCCTTCCGGCGGTTGCGCACCCACCGTCTCAGGTACCGTAACGGAGGGGAGACGATTCATGGCCGAAAGCAACGCAAAGGAGTCGCCGGCCACCTTGTCAGTACGGTCCTCTTTACGGTATCTCAGGCGCAGAAAACGGTAGGCCACCGTCACCATGAGAGCCTGATCCTCCTCGCTATTCGCCAGGAACGCCTCACTTTCCAGCAACGACGGGTCGTCTGCAAGACGGCGAGCCAATCCTTGCTGGCGGCCACTTAGCAGGAGACGAAGGTTATCCAGCTCCACCGCCTTGGAAGGACGATAGTGGCGCTCACTGATAAAGCCCCCTTCATCCAGCGCCCGCACTGTGTTGACCGGCACTTCAGCGAAGCGCAACTCATCCAGCAGGTGGGAGCCGGGGCGCGCCACCTCCATTAGCTCCAGCAACCGAAAAGAGCAATTCTCATCGAAAAAATAATAGTCGAAATTGATATCCTTCAATTCCCACAGATGATCGATCAGCCAATCCAGTTCCTGCTGATCCAGATCCAGGGTGTATTCCCACATATCGCGGTTTTCCATGTGCGAATATTCCTGGATCTTCTGCACATAGGGCACTAGGGCAAACCGTCCGGGATAACCTCCTGCCAGCCCCCGATAGATATAGAAAAACGAATTGTCGTCCGCCATGGCAACGGCGCCAAAGTTTACCGCCCAGGACAACCAGACGGCAGAATCCTCACCTTGGTCCAGCCGTAACAGGGTATGCCCAAACATGGAGGATGGGCTGTTGAGGTAGGCCGCAGGAAAAACCAGCACAGCACGTTTCGCCGTCACCGCCTGGCGCCACTCCAGATACCCCGAGCAATGGGAAAAAGGTGCTGAATCTTGCCAGCCAAGCTGCTCAGAAAGGAACCGGTAGCGCGCAGGGAAACGACATCGCGCCTCGGCCCCTGACTGCGACAGTGCATCACGGCTGGCCACCAGCTCGGCAAGGGCATCGTCCTTACCGGATTCAGAGAGGAAAAATTGCTCATCATCCACATAACTGCGATGACGATCTCTCAAGGTTGCACCCGGATTGATATGCAACAACGCCTGCCAGCGGGGCTGTGCAGCAAGTTCCTTGTCCGAGGGAGAAGCAAAAACCGCAGTGCTGCAGCACAGCAGAATACTCAGGAATACCGCACGCATTGAAAAGTCCGTAAAACCGGCAAGAAGGATTCTTGGGAGCCTTTGAATAACGCCTTGCGTGCTCAGCGTGCAAGGCGTTATTCAGAGGATCCTTGATCTGTCTGGCAAAACAGGAGCACCAGACAAACAAAGCCCCGCCAGCGGCGGGGCTTTGCGTCAAACCTGAACGCAGACCTTAGGCAAGGTACTTGGACAGGCTGTCGTCTTTCTTCATTACGTCAGTAATGGAAGCCATTACTTCATCAGCGGTCACGTCCTGATGCGGGAAGATAGCTGCGAAGTTTTCGTGCATTACCGCGTTGAAGTGAGCACGATCAGACGCTTCGATACCCATGGAAACAGACAGAGCGGTCAGGGCTTCGCCTTCACCGGTAGCCATATCCTGAGCCACTTCTTCCATCACACCGGTCATGCCCAGCAGGCTGGAACCGCTATAAGACAGAGAACCACTAGTGTCACAACCGTTGGTACCAGTAGTCATACCGAAGGTAGCGTTACCGGAAGTGCCGTTTACCAGGGTTGCCAGCAGGTGCATGGGCATACCGGACTGGCCTTCAAACAGCATGTTACCCCAGCCACAACCCGGGCCACCCGGGGCTACGGCCATTGCAGAAGTAGATGCGCCCAACATGGCAGCAGCAATCAAAGTCTTTTTCATCCTGAGTACCTCCAAGTTTTTATAAATCATCCCTGGGGATGCAGAACATACCTGCCTGCATCGCACTGCTGCTTCCGTCGAATGAACAGCCACAGAACAGCGCTCTCCCCGTCACCCGTTCCAGGTAACTGATCTCATCATAAACAAGGAAACCACCTTTGCAACACGATTGTCGCTTTCGGTCACAACTCCAGCAAAAATGTGACCGGCCCATCATTTATCAGATGCACCTGCATGTCCGCAGCGAAAATACCCGTTGCAACATCCACCCCCTCATCCCGTAGACACCGCACGCAATATTCATAAAGGCGCCTCCCCTGCTCCGGCTCGGCAGCACAGGAGAAGCTGGGGCGACGCCCCTTTCGCGTATCTGCAGCCAGGGTAAACTGGGACACCGCCAACAGGGCTCCTCCTGCATCGCGCACATCCAGATTCATCTTGCCGGCCTCATCGGCAAACACCCGATATCCCACAATCCGTTGCGCCATCCGCTCAACCAGAGGCTCATCATCGTGCGCCTCGATACCGATCAACAGCAACAGGCCCCGCTCAATCTTTCCCACCACATTGCCATCGACCTCAACACAAGCTTCACGGACTCGCTGTAGCAACACTTTCACGCTGTTATCCTTTTGGTCAACCGCTGAACCGCCGCCACCAGAGCCTGGGCAATGGCAGGGTGTGAAGCGGAATGCGCACCACCAGCCACCCTTGTCAGCACACTATTTGGCAGTACCTGATGCAGGCTTTCCGCCTGATCCATCGGGCACACAAAGTCCCGATCACCATGCACTATTTCCACAGGAATCACGCTACCGGCACAGGCTTCCAGTAAAGGTTGGTCGAGAAACCCACCCGCCAGGAAGTAATGCACCTCCTGCATTGCCATGCAGAGTTCATCATCACTTCCCCTACCCGCAGGCGACGGCATCATCCCCGCCAGCACCGCTTCCCAATTACACCAATGGCGCGCATATTCCCGCGCATCGTCACCGCCCAGCGCAGTTGAATACCGCTGCAGCAAGGAGCCCTGCAGGGATGCCACCGGCGCGTTCACCGCTTGCCATTCCCGCGGAAAAAGTCGCGCCGCCCCGGAAGCGGTATATAACCAGTCCATATCCTGCTGACGACACAGAAACACACCACGAAGCACCATCCCTGTGACCCGTTGCGGGCAGGCCACCGCATACGCCAGCGCCAAAGTCACCCCCCATGAACCGCCGAACAACATCCAGCGGTCAATATCAAAATGCTGGCGAACCTTTTCCAGGTCGCTGATCAGATCGGCTGTGGTATTGTGCTCGGTGCAGGCCAGCGGTCGGCTTTGTCCTGCCCCACGCTGGTCCAGCAGAATGATGCGAAACTGTTCCGGATCAAAAAAACGCCGTTGCATGGGAGAGCTGCCGCCCCCCGGACCGCCATGAAGCACCACAACCGGTATACCGTCAGGGTTGCCGCTCTCTTCCACATAGAGTTGGTGCCCATCACCCACCGGCAGATACAATTGCTGACGACAATCAAGAAAAGGAAACAGTGACATGAGTGCAGTCTTGTCCAGACCTAAAACAGCAGCATACCTGTTGATGATTGCACTGCAACTACTGATCAGCGGGTGCCAGGATTCGCCCCCTGAAGAAGCTATCCGTGCCGCACTTGCGGAATTGGAAGAGGCCGTTGAAACCGGGGACACCGGCACCATCATGGACAGATTAACCGACTCGGCTGTCATCCACCGCGGCCAGGCCATGGATCGCCAAACACTGCAGCGCACACTCGTCGGTCTTTTTTTCCGTTACCCCAAACGCCAGCTCACCCTGGCAGGTATCCAGATAGAAATCGCCCCCGGCGGCAACACCGCTCGGGCACGATTCACCGCTCTGGTGTGGGGAGGCAGGAACGTACTGCCGGAGAACGCTGACAGCTATCAGGTGGACAGTCACTGGGTGAAGGACGGCGACTGGAAGATTGAGAGCCTGGAGAGTAACCGGGTCTACGAATGACAGTGAAGGCTGCCCGACCGGCACAGCCTTTCAAGCATTTGTTTCTCTTTTATTTATTTTATTAAAACGCAAAAGGCCGCACCCACATTCTGTGGCGCGGCCTCATACTGGCAAGTCACAACAACGCGCTATCGCGCCGCTGTTAACTGCCTTTCAGTCGTCATCACTCCCAAGCTCGCCTTCCATGTCGAGCTCCTTGATCTTGCGAGTCAGGGTATTACGGCCCCAACCCAATAGTGCAGCAGCATCTCGCTTGCGGCCACCCGTATGTTGCAGAGCGACTTCGATCATGGTGCGCTCGAATCCCGGAACAGCCTGCTCAAGGATGCCACGCTCGCCTTGAGACAGTGCACGGTCAGCCCAGTTGCGCAGGGACTTGAGCCAGTCGCCACTGACATCGCCACCCTTGCTTGCCACCACTTCTTTCAGCTCCGGCGGCAAGTCATCTACCAGCACCTCACGGCCAGAAGCCATCACTGTCAGCCAACGACAGGTATTCTCCAGCTGGCGAACATTCCCCTGCCAAGGCTGCGCCGCCAGATATTTTTCCGTGTCCTTGTGCAGCACCTTGGGCTCCACACCCAGCTCACTGGCGGCCCGCTGCAGAAAATAATTGGCCAACCGGGGAATGTCTTCGCGCCGCTCGGACAAGCGCGGAATATGGATACGGATAACGTTTAGACGGTGGAATAAATCCTCACGAAAATCACCTTCTTTCACCAGCTTTTCCAGATCCTGGTGGGTCGCAGCAATAATGCGTACATCAACATGGATTGGCGTGGTACCACCCACACGGTAGAACTCGTTTTCCTGCAGCACCCGCAGCAAACGAGTCTGTGCCTCCAACGGCATATCACCGATTTCATCCAGGAACAGGGTCCCGCCGTTTGCCTGCTCAAAGCGGCCAACGCGCTGATTGTTAGCGCCGGTAAACGCCCCCTTCTCATGGCCAAACAGCTCTGACTCAATGAGGTCCTTGGGGATCGCAGCCATATTCAAGGCCACAAAATTTTTCTCACGGCGCATGGAATGCCTGTGCAGGGCCCGAGCCACCAACTCCTTACCGGTACCGGATTGACCATTGATCAACACGGTCACATTGGAATGGCTAAGGCGGCCAATGGCACGAAACACTTCCTGCATGGCAGGCGCTTCGCCAATGATCTCTGTAGGAGCTTCTTCTACGGCAGCCGGAAAGCCTTCCTGGGTTTCTTCACGATGCTTGATGGCGCGGCGCACCAGTGCAACCGCTTCATCCACGTCAAAGGGCTTGGGAAGGTATTCAAATGCGCCGCCCTGATAAGACGCCACTGCAGAATCCAGATCCGAATGCGCGGTCATGATAATCACTGGAAGATCCGGATTCTTGCGCTGCAGAATCTTCAGCATGCGCAACCCATCGGTCCCCGGCATACGCACATCACTGATCAGAACCTGGGGCTCACTCCCCCCCTCCTCCAAGGTATTCAGCGCCTCATCGGCATCCTCGAAACAGGTCACGGCATAGCCTTCCTGGCTCAGTGCTTTTTCCAATACCCAACGAATGGAGCGGTCATCGTCTACAACCCAGATACTTACACTCATGACCAGCCTCTCCGTGGATTTCCGATTTTTTTACTCATAACGCAACATTCTCTTTTTCGACTTCATCCGGCTGCTCCATGGGCAGCAGAATACTGAATATGGTTTCGCCCGGTACGCTCTCACATTCAATCAGGCCGTGATGCTGACTGATGATGGACTGGGCAATCGACAACCCCAACCCGGTACCCGCTGCACGGCCACTCACCATGGGATAGAACAGCGTTTCCTGCACTTCAGGATCAATCCCCGGGCCGTTATCAATGACGTCGACTCGCAACACCAGACGGTGCCGCAGCGCGCCAATCGTGAACTGACGCAGCACCCGCGTTCGCATGATAATCCGGGCATTTTCGGTAGCTGACTCCAGTAAAGCCTGGGTCGCATTGCGAATCAGGTTGAGTAATACCTGGATCAACTGATCCCGGTCGGCCACCACATCCGGCAAACTGATGTCGTAATCGCGCCAGATCGCCACCCCAACGGGATGCTCGGCCAACAACAGTTGCCGAACATGCTCCAGACACTCGTGCACATTCACCGGTCGGAACTGGGGAGGCTTGCGCGGTCCCAGCATGCGGTCCGCCACATTCCGCAAACGATCCGCCTCATCGATGATGACCTTGGTGTATTCAGTCAGCTCGGGATCAGGCAATGCCCGCTCCAGTAACTGGGCTGCACCGCGGATACCCCCCAGCGGATTCTTGATCTCATGGGCCACCCCTCGCACCAATGCCCGAGTAGCCTGATGCGCATGCAACAGCGCCTCTTCACGGGTAATCCGCAGCAACCTGTCCAGCGCCTGCAATTCAAGCAACAGACACAAGGGCTGACCGGGTTCGTTAATCGGGCTCACGGAGTAATCCACCGTGACTTCATAGCCCGGGGCCACGGAAAGCCTGGCCTCACGTCGGGTGAACGGGTGCTCATCCTCAATGCACTGCTCAAGTGCAGCACGGGCATCCGCATCATCGTAGAAGTATTCAGGGAGGGTCTGGCCCACCGCTCGCACGGCACTGGTCGCCAGCAGCATCTCTGCCGCCGGATTCAGGTAACGCACGCGCAGCTCACTATCGAGCATGACCACCGCAGTGCGCAGGTTATCCAGCAACCGTTTGTGCAAAATGACACCACCTTTCAACTATTGGCCCATAACAGGGCATAAGCAATTATCAGGCCACCTTACGCGCACCGTTAAATCGCCCTGTTTCAGGTTCAGGTGTGCGCTTCACGCCAGCCGTTGAAAGAAGTGTATCGAGAAGGGATAGGAATATGCACCACAAAGGTGCAATTTAGTTGCGCGGAGTGGGTCGCGGCAGGGCAGGACGAGCAGGGGAGGCACGATCTGCCGCCCCTCCCACATTGGCACTACCACCCGCACTGGCACCGCCACCTACACCGGCAGCATTGCCACGATCAGCGGCGCCACCCACATCTGCGGTCGCCCCATTGCGGTCAGGGCGATGCCTGAAATCACTGGCCGTACTGCGGTGCACATAGAATTCCACCGCCGAGGAAGAAATCAGTACCTGACCGTCACTATCAAGCACCTTGACCACCAACGCATGCCCGCCTCGCTCCGGTGCCTCAATACTCATCCCTGGCTGCGCCACACCATCCACATAAAGCACCAGTGAATCACCAGAACGAAGCGCAGGCTCCAATTCGACTGTCACCATCACCGCAGCTTCCGGGTTTCTCACGGTGGACTCGTTGGCCGGCGAAGTAATCTTGAGAGAGGAATATCCCTTGAACAGCGACGACGTCTCTTCCTCGTCACTGGAAGAGCCAATATCGCTCAAATCCACCTGTTTTATAGGTACGGTGTTCATCTCCCGCAGCTGAACCTCTTCAGACTCCACTCCCTCTGGCTGCTGGTCGGTAAACACCACATTGCCATTGGCATCCACACTGCGGTAAATCCCGCTGGCCGGCTTCTCCGATGCTTCTGCAGCAAAACCCACCCCTGCCAGTACAAGCAGACCCAGCAGCAAGCTCCATTGCATTCTCATAATGCCTCTCCATGATCTGATTACCCGATTCTGTCCCCTGGTTGGACAAGAGGAAAGGGCTAATTGCTCAATTTTCTGCACCCAAGCCGCTTGCCGTGAATCTGACGCATAAAAAAAGCCCCCGACAAGCGGGGGCTTTTTAACTGCCAGTTTCCGAAGAAATTAGCAGGAGTAGTACATGTCGAACTCAACCGGGTGCGGAGTCATGTTCAGACGCTCGATCTCACCACGCTTCAGGGAGATGTAGCCGTCGATCATGTCCTTGGTGAATACATCACCTTCGGTCAGGAAGTCCATGTCAGCTTCCAGGCAATCCAGAGCCATGGTCAGGGTGTGCGCCACAGTCGGGATGTCTTTCGCTTCTTCAGCCGGCAGATCGTAGAGATCCTTGTCCATGGCATCGCCAGGGTGCAGCTTGTTCTTGATACCGTCCAGGCCAGCCATCAGCAGTGCCGCGAAGCACAGGTAGGGGTTGGCAGAAGGATCAGGGAAGCGCGCTTCGATACGACGAGCCTTGGCGCTGCTCACGAACGGAATACGGATGGAAGCAGAACGGTTACGGGCAGAGTAAGCCAGCATTACCGGAGCTTCGAAGCCGGGCACCAGACGCTTGTAAGAGTTGGTGGAACCGTTGGTGAAGGCGTTCAGGGCGCGAGCGTGCTTGATGATACCGCCGATGAAGTACAGGGCTTCGTCGGACAGACCAGCATAGCCGTCGCCTGCGAACAGGTTCTTGCCGTCTTTGGCCAGAGACACGTGAACGTGCATACCGGAACCGTTATCACCGATCAGCGGCTTGGGCATGAAGGTAGCGGTCTTGCCGTAGGCGTGAGCCACGTTGTGTACGCAGTACTTGAGGATCTGTACTTCGTCAGCCTTGGCAGTCAGGGTGTTGGCGCCAACGCCGATCTCACACTGACCAGCAGTACCCACTTCGTGGTGGTGTACTTCGATCTTCAGACCCATGGACTCCATGGCAGAACACATGGCGCCACGCAGGTCGTGCAGGCTGTCTACCGGCGGAACCGGGAAGTAGCCGCCTTTCACGCCCGGACGGTGACCAATGTTGCCACCTTCGAAGTCTTCGTGGGAAACCCACGCAGCTTCTTCGGAGTGGATGTTGTACATGGAACCCTGCATGTCGGATTTCCACTGTACGGAATCGAATACGAAGAACTCCGGCTCCGGACCGAACAGGGCAGAGTCAGCGATACCGGTGGACTTCAGGTACTCTTCAGCGCGCTTGGCAACGGAACGCGGGTCACGCTCGTAACCGGTCATGGTGTTCGGCTCGAGAATGTCGCAACGCAGGTTCAGAGTAGCCACGTCAGTGAACGGGTCCAGTACGGCGCTGGCGTCGTCAGGCATCATCACCATGTCGGATTCGTTGATGCCTTTCCAGCCGGCGATGGAGGAGCCATCGAACATTTTGCCGTCGGTGAAGAAATCTTCGTCGATCTCACCCACTGGCAGAGTAACGTGCTGCTCCTTACCACGGCTATCGGTGAAGCGCAGGTCCACCCATTTCACATCGTTTTCTTTAATCAGCTTGAGGGTCTTTTCAGACATTGTCGTGCGTCCTCCTAAGGAACAGCGGGTTTGTCTCTGACTTTCTCTACTGCACCGGTATGGAGCAATACAGAGAGCCGGTATTCTCGGCCAGTCGGCCTGCTTTGCCAATAGGGAGGCAAATACCATGCCAGCCCTTTTTTAGCGCATCACGCCTTTTCTCTGGGGTTTAACGGGGGATGCACCACACGAATGCACCATATCGGAACACATAGAGATCGAAAAGCACTAAAACAGTGCGCCATTGTCTTCACCGACTCGCAGAAGCACATAAACCTCATGCCCCTGCTCCCCGGTTTCCAGCACCTCATGGCCATTGATACGGCACCAAGCCGGGATATCATTCAAGGAACCCGGGTCTGTGCTGATAACCCGCAACTGATCTCCGGTCTGCAGGGTTCGCACCTTGTTCTGGGTCTTGATGACCGGCATCGGGCACAGCAGGCGGCGGGTATCCAGCTCATGAATCACATCAGACATATCGTCACCCCACATTCCAGGCCACGGGGACATCATCGGGCAGCGCCGGTTTGACGGTCACCTGACGGGCCACTCCATCTGCCTGACGTATTTCAAGGGTCACTTCATCCTGAACCCGGCCTTTCGAGTAGCGCGCCACAATAGCAGCAGCCTGCTGAAGCTCTTCTTCGTTCTCGAAATTGCCATCCACCAGCGCCAAGGGGCCGGGGCAACTTACCGTGGTGATGCTGGTGAACATATAGCGGTAGCCTTCCAGGAAACGGTTCTCACCTTCCTCACGGCTAATGATCAGCTTGTAATGGGGCTTGGGCCGCAGGTGGCGCCCTACCTTGAGCAGCATGATGTCATCCAGCTCATAGCGCCGCTCATTACGGGCCTTCCACAAATCTGCCAGCTTGTTGGAATAAGACTCATCCGTCAGGAAGCAACAGCCGCCAGCTGGCTGGGCAAAGTCATCCAGCCCAAAATGTTTGGCCAACGCCATTTGCGGCTTGCGATTACGGCCAGAGAAATCGAACAACTCATCGCGGTTCACCCAGCCCTCCCGCTCCGGCAGGGTCGCTGGCAGATTCTTGGCACACAGCGGGCGCAGCAGACGGTCATCCGCACCGGATTCCTGGCTAATGATCGGCATGGTTTCCTTACGCTGACTCTTCGGGCGCTGGCCAATGACTTCGCCTGTAACAATGAAGTCGAAGCCTCGATCACCGGCGAATTCACGCGCCTTGTTAATCATCAGCGTAGCCTGGTTAACCATGAAAATCTTGCAATCCAGGCAGGGGTTCAGGTTAGCGCCATAACCGTGCTTGGGGTTAAGCACCACATCCTTGTACTCCTCGGAGATATCAATGATGTGCATCTTGATGCCCAACTGCTCGGCCACCCACAAAGCGTTGTTACGCTTGTCTTTGTCCTTGTCTTTCTTGCGGATCGCGTGGGTATGGCCTTCCACACAAAAACCGGTGAAGAAGTTTACCCCTTCCACCTCGATTCCCTGCTCCTGCATTACCTTCACAGCCAGCATGGAATCCAGTCCGCCGGACACCAGCGCGATGGCTCGACGCTGAATCGGTTGGGTTGCCTCAGTCATGAAATAAACCTGCCTGTCAGTGGCGCATAAAACCTGCAACGCCCTGAGCCTGAAAATTGGGCGGCGAAGTATAGCAATCGCCCGGTTTTCACGCATCCTCCACGACCACCGTCTGTCACTTGCACGTCACAGTGACTCACCACACTGCCGTTCTCGACTATCAATCACCGACCCACACTATGCAATTCCGACTTCGCAGCCTGGGGCTGACTATCACTATGTTGGCCATCAGTGTCGCCCAGATCTGGTGGTGGCACACTCCCCAGGCCCCCTGGCTTATTCATAAGCAACCACTGGCCGGGCAACGTATCTGCGTCATCGGGGATGCGGGCTGGAGTAACGAGCCAGCTCTCACCATCGGCTCAGCCATGGTAGAACTGCGATGCAACCAGATTCGCTATCTCGGTGATCTGGTCTATCCGGATGGTATCAGCAGCCCCGACGATCCACTGATCGAAACGCGCTTCCTGCCCACTCTGAAACCCGCACTGGATGCAGGCATTCCGGTCTATCTGGTACTGGGTAACCATGACTGGAAGCAGAGCGGGGACGCCTGGCTGGAAGTGGCAAGGCGCCACCCACTGATCCATTTCCCCCATTTCTACTATTTTGAAAGCTGGCCCGATGCTTGCGCCTTCAGCCTGGAAACCACCTGGTTCGAAAAGTGGTATCACTTACATCGCCAAGGAAATTGGCTGGAGAGCAGCAAGACGCAGGCACAGCAACAACACTGCCGACTCAGCCTGGTCTTTACCCATCACCCCATGTACAGCACAGGCTCTCACGGCAACGCAGGAGAGATGATCAATCTGGGTTTGAAGCACAAGCTGGTTGGGCACCTGGATCTGATCATGAGCGGACATGACCACATCCTGTCTGATGAAGGTGAATACCAAGGCACACGCCAGCTGATCTCCGGATCAGCCAGCATCAATAATGATCTCGGGCCCGGCAGTGACAAACAGCACTTCACCCGCGCCACCCATGGACTACTGACTCTGGACATCGAGAACAGGGGTGACAGGCTCACTGTGGACTACCGGTTTTATAGTGTTCTCGGCAACCGTGAGGCCCCATTAATCACCTTGCTATGGCAAGGCACCCAGCATGGAGAAGGCGTAAGATAAGCGGCATTTCACTATCCGCTCCTGTTAAAAAACCGCGAAATATCCTTGAGCACCGACGCCAGCGCATCACTGAGCTTCGCAAGCACCACGCCCTCATCCTCAGGAGGCAGATCGTTCACTCGACTGATGGTCATCTCAGACAAGCCTCCGGCCTTCAAGGGCATAGCTACCTTGTAGTCCTCACCCACATAGGCGAGTGCATCCCAGCTGGCAACCAGCCGATAGCTCTGATCACGGCGTGGCGCGAAAAGGGACGTACCAATCGCGTAATCCGACGCAGGATTAGTCACTCCCAGCAAGGGCAGCAAAGTGGGCATCACATCCAGATGACTGGTGGGGCGTGACACAACACCTGGAGGGCGCCCCGGCACCGCCATCACTAGCGGCACATGGATCTGCTGCCGATGGAATTCAGAATTGTGCCCCCAGCGGCCATTTTCCATGAACTCCTCCCCATGATCGCCTGTAATAATCACTATCGTATCTTTCAGACGACCTCGCTCTTCCAGCTCTGACAACACCCGGCCCAACTGCTGGTCGAGATGGTGGGAGGCGTTGACATAACGATTGAAGATACCGCCAATATCCTTTTCCAGATCCATGGTCGCGTAGTTCATGTCTGGCAGATAATCTTCCCGGATCACACTCTCCTCGGGGAAGTAATAACGAGCATGGGCAGATTCAAAGAACATGAATCCCATGAAAGGCTGCCCGTCTGGATTGGCACCCATCCATTTCAACAAGCGCGTCACATTGCGACGATCCCGCTTCCAGCCCTCTTCGTTATCATCACTCACCATGCTTTCTTTTGGCACATTGACGAACACGGTGCGATCAAATTCCGGATAGCTAAAATTGGCACTGGTAAACAAACCCAGCCGGTAATCTTCTTCCTGCAACAGATCCATCACCACCGGCGAGCGGCGTTCATCCAGAACGCTGAACCAATAATTGCCGGGGAGCCCATAGAACAGACTGAAAATTCCCATACGAGTACCATTGCCCCCACTGATATGGTCAGTGAAACGGGTACCATGCTTTTCGGCAAAACCCCACAGATTTGGCATGATTTCCGGTGTCAGCATGTCCCAACGCAAGGACTCCGCCACCAGGATCATGACATTGGGGCGAGCCGCGTCATCAATCAGCTGAACAGGGTTTCCGGGGTAATCGAGACGGCCTTTCACATCGGCCTGCAAATCACTACCACGCGTCATTTCAACGCCCCATTCCTCTGCCACACGCCGAAAGGTAGTGGGCTGATAGAAGGGTACGGACTGGGCCGCCATCAGCACCGGGCGGTAACCCTTAAGATGGCTGAAACCATACACAGCCCTCTCCCCCACCATACACAGCAACAGGATCGCAGCCATATAACGCAGTCCTGGCACGGGACGGAAGCGAGTCAGTAGCAGCACAGCTCCCTGAATCATCAGCACCAGCAGGCAAATCACCGCCACCGTGAGTGACGTTGACGCACTGCCCCCCATGGATTCAATACCTCCGGGTGTGGTGATCAGATTCCAGACAAAGCCATTAAGATGAAAGCCATACATGCCATAAATCTGACTATCCACCAGCAACAGGATCGTCAACAGGGACAGGACCAGCAACGCCACCATCTGCTCAAGACGACGGCCCAGCACCAGACCGAGTAGGCGACAGAGCCCGGCAATCAGGCCCACATACAGCGCTGAATACCCCAGCGCCGCCGTCAGCAGAAACAGTCTCCCGTCTGCGGGCAAACCTGGCAATGCCGTTCGCGCGGTATACAACTGAATAACAAACAGGAGTAGAAGGTTCGCCAGGTAAAACGCCCGCAAGCGGGCCTCGGAGGCAGTAGCTCGCTGCATAATGCATCACCAAAAGAAATCCATCGGGAAACCTTGCATTGCCCGACTTAAGGAAAACTTAATTTATTGTTGTTCTTCTGCTGCCTGCGGTACGACACCCGCCACGGCGAATTGTTGTTTTGAAAATTCCACACGTTCCGCCGCCGGGCGGTCTTCCCCTTTCAGTGCATCCAGGTGCTTTTCGACAATGCCACAGCGGCGCAGCAGGCCATCATCCATGGCAATCTGGATATTCAGGCCGGGCCGGGCATTCAGTTCCAGCATCATTGGGCCGTGATCGCGATCCATGACCAGATCCACCCCAAGATAACCCAGCCCCGTCAGGTCATAACAACGGGCCGCCAGGGCCAGACAATCTTCCCAGTCCGGCACGGTCAGCCCGGCAACCGCATTGGCGGTATCCGGATGGCGTTCGATACGCTGATTGTGCCAGGTGCCCCCCAGGGTTACCCCGGTGGACAGATCCAGTCCTACACCTATGGCACCCTGATGGAGGTTGGCCTTGCCCTGGGACTGCCTGGTGGGCAAACGCAGCATCGCCGCTACCGGGTAGCCCTTGAGCACGATGATGCGGATATCCGGCACACCTTCATAGCTGATGCGGTTGAACAGTTCGGTGGAGCGCACCCGGTATTCGATCAGCGCCTCATCCCGATGACCTCCCAGCGAATAGATGCCGGACAGGATTCCCGAGATGTGATGCTCCAGCTCGTCCTGAGTAATGATGCGACCGGAAGCGGAACGGAAGTAATGCTCGAAGCGATCAGCAATCACCATGATGCCATCACCACCCGCGCCCTGGGCCGGCTTGATGACAAAATCGCGATGAGTATCCACTACCTTGCGCAAGGTGCTGATACCCTGTTCAGTGCGGATAGCACCGTACAGTTCAGGCACCCGAATGCCCGCCTCGAGGGCCATCTTCTTGGTCTTGAGCTTGTCATCCACCAAAGGATAGAGACTGCGTTTGTTGTAGCGCAGAATGTAGTCACCATTGCGCTGGTTGATCCCCATCACACCACGGGCACGCAGCGCCTTGCGGGTCTTCGACCAGAACATCAGTGCTTATCTCCATCCACCATGGCGCGGAAACGAACCAGCTCAGTGACGCGATAGCCCCGATAGTGGCCCATCATCACCATAAAGGCCGCCACACACAGCAATACGCCCGGGAAAGTGAAGACAAAATAGGTCAGTGGCTGCCAGACCATCAGCAAGTGGCTCAGCACCGCCACAAACAAGGTTCCCATACCGATCTTCAACGACTGGGAACCACCCCGCTCTTCCCACACGATGGAGGTTCGTTCGATAACCATGGTTAATACCACCATGGGGAACAAACCCACGGACAATCCAGAGCCGATGCCCAGCTTGTAGCCCAGCAAACTCATCAGCGCCATCACCATTACCACAAAGGTAAGCACCACCGACAACCGGGGTAATAACTGTAATTTGAGATGCTCAAGATAAGATCGTAACGACAAGCCCAGCGCAGTAATGAACACAAACAGCAGCACGCCATAGATCACCTGGGTTTCCCTGAAGGCCAGGGCAATCAGTACCGGCGTAAAAGTACCCAACGTTTCCATGCCCACCAGCGATCGCATCAGCAGCACCAGGATCACCCCGATGGGGATCATGATCAGGGTGCGATACAACTGCTGTGCCGGCAGCGGCAATTCATAAAGCGAGAAGTCGATAAAGCTGCTGGCATCCTTGAGACGCAGGGTTTGCGCCAGCTGCAACGCACTCATCTCGTTGCGATGCACACTGAACACCATATCCGCAGATTTGCCGCCATCGACCTGCATCAGCGGCTCCCAGCCTCGCCACCAGACCAAGCGATCTTCCGGCAGCCCCTGCTGACCATTCATGGGGTTAAAGTACAACCACTGTCGACCGTTATAGCTACGCAGCCACAGCTCAGGCTCCTGTTCCTGAGACTCGGCAAGCCGCAGAGTGTGTACCGGCTCTATGGGGATATGCGACAGGCCCAGCAGCAAATCAATGACGCGGGCACGATTGCGTGCACTGACATCACTACCGAGAAGCAGCTGAGCGTTGTCATTTTGCAGCTCGTTAACGCGCTTGATGGTTTCCCGGATGAAGGTTTCCACATCCGCAGAATGTTGCCGAATCGGCTCCAGCAACGCTTCTGCCGCCAGACGGTCAGGCCCTTCGATATTAGGAGCCTGACGGAACTGCGGGCCAGGTTCCACTTCACGGGTTTCCGCGTAGCGGTGGGTCAGCATCAAACGGTAATAGAGAAACTGGCGACCCTCAGCGCGACGGGAAGACCAGGTCACCTGACGGTTACCCTTCTCCTCGTTCACGTTGACGCCGTAGTTATTGGAAATGAAGCTCTCATTCAAGGTAGTGAAACCACTACCCAGTGGTGGCACAAACATCCGCACCTTGACCGGCTTGTTGGGCCGGGCAGAAAAGCCTACCTGCGCATCAATGACCCAAACGGGGTCCTTCTCGTCCTGACTCAGGGGAACATGCTGAACATAGACCTGATAAAGAATGCTGCCCAATCCCAACAGAAATAGTGCCAGCGCCAGAACGCGAGCCTGAAACTTCACTGAACCCATTATTGCGCCTCGGCAGCCTCCGTCGTCGCGTCGAGTTGTTCATCCATATCCAAAGTGCAGCGAGGGGAACCCGCCGTCATCTTCAATGACGGATCCACCACCGCTCCCAGGCGTTTAAGGGCATCAGCACCGATAAGCAGCGGATAACTAAAATCACTGCGATCGGTCAGATTCACCTCAATCTGCTCTGCCCGTCTGCCCATGCACACCGTCAGCATGACCATAGGCCGACGATTGTACCCTCTTTCTTCCTCTACGAGACTCTCTGCAAGACGTTTGATACGCACATGGCCTACCAGCGGAAGCTGGATATCATCCCACTGCTCACGGGTGATCCCCAGCCGGTCACGTTCTTCCTTGCTCAGGGCAAGGTCAAACTCGACCATATCCTGATCGTCGAGCTCAAAGATTTTTATATTCCGCGCACTCAGGGAAGCGGACTCGGCTCCAGTATCAAGCTTGGCCGGCACCGTCACTCCGATTTCGCGCAGCTGGACATTCTCGTTCAAGCCGTAAATCACCTTGCTGGCAGGGCCTGCTGCCTGTGCACTCAGCACATATCCGACCAACAGCAGCAAAAGTGGAAATCGCATCATAACAACCTGAAAGTAAAAGCGTTATAGCCCGGCAAGCCGACCTGAGAGCACCCTCTGTGACTGAATCGAGTCAAAAAGGTTGCGCCATTCTAGGACATCGAATCCCGGTTCGCAGGAACAAGCCTTAATTCTTGAAGTAGATCACATTCCGGCCCTCCACCGGTTGCTGTGACGGCAACCTCTGACCCTGGAGACCAACCTAATGGCTCCAACACAAGGAGAAACCCTGACAGACGGGGTATCGCCAGCCTCTGGCGCTGCTATAATGCGCGCCCCTGCGACCCCCAGATGGGGCTCGCTCATTCTTCACTGGAGCTACACTCGTGATTGAACGCCTGCGCAATATTGCCATTATCGCCCACGTTGACCACGGCAAAACCACCCTGGTGGACAAGTTGCTGCAACAGTCCGGCACCCTGGGAGATCGCGCTGGCGACATCGAGCGGGTGATGGATTCCAACGATCTGGAGAAGGAGCGTGGCATCACCATCCTCTCCAAGAACACTGCTATTCAGTGGAACGACTACCGCATCAACATCGTGGACACCCCCGGACACGCCGACTTCGGTGGTGAAGTAGAACGGGTCATGTCCATGGTGGATTCCGTGCTGCTGCTGGTCGATGCGGTAGACGGCCCCATGCCACAAACTCGCTTTGTGACCCAGAAAGCCTTCGCCGCCGGCCTCAAGCCGATCGTGGTGATCAACAAGATCGACCGTCCCGGCGCACGCCCTGACTGGGTAATGGATCAGGTATTCGATCTGTTCGACAACCTGGGCGCCACCGACGAGCAGCTCGACTTCCCGGTGATCTATGCCTCCGCCCTGAACGGCATCGCCGGCTTGGAAGCCGACAACCTGGCTGACGACATGACTCCGCTGCTGCAGGCCATCGTCGACAAGGTGGACTACCCGGATGTGGACGCTGACGGTCCGTTCCAGATGCAGATCTCCTCTCTGGATTACAACAGCTACCTGGGCATCATCGGCATCGGCCGGGTCAAGCGTGGCCAGATCAAGGCCAACAGCCCGGTGAAAGTGATCGGTGCTGACGGCGCCGTGCGCAACGGCAAGATCCTTACCATCATGGGTTACCACGGCCTCGAGCGTGTCGACGCCCCCACCGCTTCCGCCGGTGAGATCGTCTGCATTACCGGTCTGGATCCGCTGAACATTTCCGACACCCTGTGTGATCCGGCCAATGTAGAAGCGCTGACTCCGCTTAGCGTGGACGAGCCCACCGTGAGCATGTTCTTCCATGTGAACACCTCCCCGTTCGCCGGCCAGGAAGGCAAATTCGTGACCAGCCGCCAGATCCGTGAGCGCCTGGAAGCCGAACTGAAGCACAACGTGGCCCTGCGCGTGGAAGAAACCGGCAGCGCCGACCAGTTCCGCGTCTCCGGTCGTGGTGAACTGCACCTGTCAGTACTGATCGAGAACATGCGTCGTGAAGGCTTCGAGCTGGCCGTAGGCCGCCCGCAGGTAATCATCCGCGAAGAAGACGGTGTGAAGCAGGAGCCCTACGAAACCGTAGTGGCTGACGTGGAAGAGCAGCATCAGGGTTCCATCATGGAACAACTGGGTCTGCGCAAGGCCGAGATGACCAACATGGAACCGGACGGCAAGGGCCGTGTTCGCCTGGAATTCCTGGTTCCCAGCCGTGGCCTGATCGGCTTCCGCAGCCAGTTCCTGACCCTCACCTCCGGTACCGGTATCCTCAACAGCACCTTCAGCCACTATGGTGAATTCAAGGCTGGCGACATGGCCAAGCGCATCAACGGCGTGCTGGTATCCATGGTGAAAGGCAAGGCGCTGGGCTTCGCCCTGTTCAACCTGCAGGAACGTGGCCGCATGCTGATCGACCCCAACGTGGAAGTGTATGAAGGTCAGGTTATCGGTATCCACAGCCGTGGCAACGACCTGGCAGTGAACCCCACCAAGGGCAAGCAGCTGACCAACATGCGTGCGTCTGGCACCGATGAAAACATCGTCCTGACCCCGCCGATCCGCTTCAGCCTGGAACAGGCACTGGACTTCATCGAAGACGACGAGCTGGTGGAAGTCACCCCGGAGAGCCTGCGTATTCGCAAGAAGCTGCTCACCGAAACCGAGCGCAAGCGCGCTGGCCGCGCCTGATACAGGGCCGCAGCCAACAAAAAAGCCGGGCACATGCCCGGCTTTTTTATGCCGTTTCGCGGATTTCCGGGAAGACCCCGCCCCCCCTTTCCGCAGAAGCGTCGCTGGCGGATGCTCCTACAGCCGCTTCGTAGCAAGCAGCCCTTCGAAACTCGTTACTCGCAACGCGATACTCATCTCAAAAGCATCAACATCACCAGCACCCCGGCAAAGAACCCCACCATAATCCCGGCAAGAAAGCCTGCAGATGAAACAGGAGAAGAATCAGATACCAATGCGGCGCACTCTGGCTGCTCACGCTGGTAGTCTTCTACCACCTCACGGGCACGGGGCGCGTCTTCATTGTCGACCCACACCGACACCAGTCCAGCCGCCGGCAGCTCACCTACCCCACCCTGCAACAGATCCCCCTGCACTCTGGCAGCAATGCCCACCTGCTGTAGCAAATCCGCCACCACATGAGCTTCCAGCCCATCCCTGGCCTGATAGACACAGAGCAAGGGGTTACTCCTGCTGATTCACAGCTTTCTTTTCCACCACTTCCAGTAGCGAATAGCGTTCGGAGCTGGCATCCGCCGGGGCGTTTTCCACCGGCGTCACCTTCACCCGCAAGACATACTGGTAGCCCGACTCAAACTCGAAGCCCTCGATCCTGCTATAGAACAGGGAATAATTTTCTTCCCCTTCCCGGCGCACCTGAAGGCAATCCATAGGGCCAACGCCGATACATGCTGTCCGGTATGGCGCCACCTCCAGCAACTGCCCCTCAGACGTAGATTCTCCGCAGCCCACCAGCACCACCAGCGCCACGATCCATCCCAACCATACTCGCTTCATGACAAATCCCTGCTATTCTTGCCTGCCACTCAATGAGTAACACGGCTTCGCCCTGACGGCAAAAAAACAATGCTGCACATTGCACTCTACGAACCAGAAATTCCACCTAACACAGGTAATATCATCCGCCTTGCGGCCAACACCGGGGCCAGTCTGCATCTGATCGAACCCCTGGGTTTTTCGCTGGACGAAAAAAAACTGCGTCGCGCCGGACTGGACTATCGGGAATTCGCCAACCTCCAGCTACATGCCAGTTTCAACGATTTTCTTGAAAAGATCCCCGGTCAACGCCTGTTTGCCCTGACCACCAAAGCCAGCCCCCCACACAGCGAGGCGAAATTCCAGGATGGCGATGTCCTGTTGTTCGGCCCCGAAACCCGCGGCCTCCCCTTGAGCATCATCGAATCCCTGCCCGAAGCCCAACGACTACGGCTACCCATGGTCCCAGATAGCCGCAGCCTCAATCTCAGCAACGCGGTGGCCGTAACACTGTATGAAGCGTGGAGGCAGCTGGGATATGAAGGGGCAATGAACAGTGAATAGTTAACAGTGAACAGCGCGCGGACCCGGCGATCTTCAGCATTAAACGCAAGAGGCCGCGTCCATTGCCTGAGCGCGGCCTCTTGCGTTTCAGAACAGACAAACCACAAACGCGGCGCTGTTCACTATTCACTGTTAACTGTTCACTGCACCGTTTCGCCTTTCGCCTCAGCCTGGGCTTGCGCCTGCTGTTGACGCTGCTGCTGGTACAGCGCATCAAAGTTGATTGGCTGCAACAGCAATTGCGGGAAGGAACCCTTGGCGACCAGGTCAGAGACCACTTCACGCACATAGGGGAACAGCAGGTTGGGGCAGTAGGCACCCAGCAACTGAGCCAGCTCTTCGCCTTCGATCCCTTTCACGGTGAAAATACCCGCCTGCTTGACTTCAGCCAGGTAAAACGTCTTTTCTTCCGCTTCATCCTTGGCGGTCACTGTCACCGTCAGCTCCACCTCATACTCTGAGCTTTCACCGATACGGCGCGCGGCGGTATTGATCTGGATATTCACCTTGGGCTTCCATTCCTGCAGAAACACTTCAGGGGCGCCTGGGCACTCAAAGGAAGCATCCTTCAGATAGACACGCTGCAGTTGGAAAACCTGTTGTTGTTCGTCAGCCATTATTCTCTCCAGTTATTCACTCGCCCCGAGCAAGACATCCAGTTCCCCCGCCCGCTCTAGCGCATAAAGTTCATCGCACCCACCAATGGGATGCTCATTGATAAAGATCTGCGGCACCGTATGGGCGCCACCGCGCTGCTGCATCACCTGCCGCTGCGCAGGATCACGATCCACATCTGTGTCCTCATAGGACACACTCTTGCTGTCCAGCAACCGCTTGGCGCGGATGCAAAAGGGGCACCATGCGGTTGTATACAGTTCCACTTTCGCCATGGTTAAACCTCCTTATTCAGCAATCAGCCCTTCACCACCGGCAGGGACGCAGAGCGCCAGGCGTTAATGCCTCCCTGAATCCGGTACAGGTTTTCAAACCCCTTGGTACGCAGCTGTCTGCCAAGATGTGAGGCCTTGCTACCCATATCACAAGTCAGAATCAGCGGTTTATCCTTGTATTTTTCCAATTCTGCAATACGCTCTAGGGCCTGACCGGCAGGAATATTGAGGCTACCGGCAATATGACCGGCACGAAACTCATCACTGTCACGCAGATCAACAATGACCGCCTCATCCCGGTTTACCATATTGGTGGCCATCTGCGGCGTCACCGGCTTGCCCCCCCGACGGGACTCAAGCACAAAGAAAACAGCCCAAAGCAGGAAAAAGGCGGACACCAGAAGATAATGGTTGCTGGCGAATTCAAACAGTTGGCTCATGGGAACCCCGAATCAGTGGCGTTAATCCGCGCTGCCGGGCAGTACCGAGACAGTCGGATCGATGAAAAATCGGCGCCAAGTATACACACCCCCAGGGGGGTAAGGTAAAACCATGCAGCCCACTTTCAGCCCTCGCCATCCGCTGGCCGCACTCTTGGGGCTCTTTCTGGCCCTGGCGCTATGCAACTCTGCCCAGGCCGAACCCAAGCCATCCAAAGCCGAACTGGAGGCACTGAAAAGCCGTATCAGTGAACTCAGCAAGGCTCAAGCCAGGGAATTACGTGAGCGTGATGCCTTGCAGGCAGATCTGCGAGACGCAGAACTGCGTATCAGTCGCCTGGCACGCGAACAGCGCGATCTGCAAAAGCGCGAGACCGAAGCGCTAACCCAACTGCGCACTCTGGAAAAAGAGCAGGCCGCCCTCGCCAAGGACAAACGCACCCAAGTGGAGTGGCTGGCCCGGACCGTCCGCGCCAGCTATCAAAGCGGCCGTCAGGAGCGCCTTAAATTGCTGCTGAACCAGGAGCAGCCAGATCAAATTGCCCGCCTGATGCGCTATCAAGAATATTATCAGCGCGCCCGCACCGAGCGCCTTGCAGCGGTAAAGGCTGAGCTGGTGGAGCTGCAGGCAGTAAGTGAGCGAGTCGCCGCAGCCAGAGAGGTTTTACTGGACAAGCGAACCGAGCTGCAGCGCCATGCCAGCAAGCTTGAAGACGCTCAACGCAAGCGGCAACAAAGTATGGCCGCCCTGAATCGCTCCCTGGACAGCCGCGGTAGTGACATCAACCAGTTAAAAACGGATCAACAACGTCTCACCAAATTACTGGAAGAGATGCGCCGCAGCTTTGACGATATCCCGGCTGATCTGGGAGGCAAACCGTTCGGCAAACTGGCCGGAAAACTGCCATGGCCTCTGCCAGGTCGTATCACCACTGGCTATAACAGCCGCCGCGAGGGCGCACTGCGCTGGCAGGGGGTCATACTGGGCGCGCCCGGCGGCACACCAGTACGCGCCATTCATCCTGGCCGGGTAGTCTTTGCGGATTGGCTGCGAGGTTACGGACTACTGACCATTGTGGATCACGGTGATGGCTACCTGAGTCTCTATGGCTATAACCAGGCCCTGCTTCGCGAGGTGGGTGAATGGGTCGCGGCAGGAGACAGTCTCGCACTGGCGGGCAATTCAGGGGGCAACATGGCCAGTGGTCTGTATTTCGAGATACGCCATCGCGGCAAGGCAGTGAACCCGACACGCTGGTGCGACCGCCGTGTTACACTGCCCCCCATCGCCCAGAACGACCAATAACATGCACGGATGCACCGTGTTTCGGGGACACCTGATGCCTAAACTGCTTTCAAAGCACATCCAATTCACCGCAGCGGCCAGCCTGCTGGTCATGGCCTCTTTTTCTGTCCAGGCTGCGGATCCGGCCCTTGATCAACAAGCGGAACGCCAGGGTGTGCCCGTCGAAGAACTACGGGCCTTTGCTGAAGTCATGGAGCGCATCCGCTCTTCCTATATCGAAGACATCAGCGACAAAGATCTGCTGGAATCGGCGATCCGCGGCATGCTGTATGAGCTCGACCCGCACTCCAACTATCTGACCCCGGACCAGTTCGAAGATCTGCAAGTCACCACCACTGGCGAATTTGGTGGCCTGGGCATCGAAGTCACCATGGAAGATGGCTTCGTGAAGGTGGTCACGCCAGTCGATGAGTCCCCCGCCAGCAAGGCCGGCATCAAGGCCGGCGACCTGATCCTGAAAATTGATGACACCTTCGTCAAAGGCCTTACGCTGAGTGAGGCGGTGGAACTGATGCGTGGAGAGATCGGTTCAGAGATTGAACTGATGGTGCTCAGCCAGGGCGACGAAAATCCACGCCAAGTCAGTGTGAAGCGCGACAAGATTCAACTGCACAGTGTGCGCTCACGCGTGCTGGAGCCGGGTCTTGGTTATATCCGCATTTCCCAGTTCCAGAACAATACCGGCGCCGACACAGGCAAGGCCCTGGACAAGTTAAGCAAGGAAGGGCAGCTTCGCGGCCTGATTCTGGATCTGCGCAACAATCCCGGCGGCGTTCTCGGTGGCGCTGTGGAAGTGGCAGATCTGTTTCTCGAAAGCGGGCTGATTGTTTATACCCAGGGACGCAGCCCGGAAAGCCGTAGCGAATTCAAAGCCTCTGCCGGTGATCGCCTGGATGGCGTTCCACTGGTCGTTCTGGTCAACGGCGGGAGCGCATCAGCCTCTGAAATTGTTGCCGGCGCACTTCAGGACCAGCATCGCGGCCTGGTGGTTGGCAATCGCACCTTCGGCAAGGGCTCAGTCCAGACGGTCCTTCCCTTGAGCAAGGACAAAGCCCTCAAGTTGACAACCGCGCGCTACTACACCCCATCAGGACGCTCCATCCAGGCTGAAGGGATTGTTCCAGACATTGCGGTTGACCAGGTTACCCACCTGGAAGTACTGGAAGATCAGCAACTCCGTGAAGCGGACCTGCCTCGCCACCTGGACAACGAGAGCGGAGAGCACAGCAACACCCGCTCCACCCCATCTCTGGCCCAAGAGGACTACTCACTGGCCCAGGCACTGGCTATCCTCAAAGGGGTTGTCATGTCTCGCGTCCCCCCCCCCCAGGCCGATAGCGAAACGCTCTGATGGGGCTGCGTTTTTGGGCGCTCCCCCTGCTGATGCTGGCCGGTCTGGCCAGCGCGCAGGGACAACAGCCCCGTATCGCCATCATCATTGATGACCTTGGCTACAGCAGTAAACACGGTCAGGCAATCGTTGAACTCCCGGCACCAGTAACCTGTGCGGTGATTCCCTTTTCTCCCCATGGTCAGCGGCTGGCCCGGCATGCCAGCCGCGCGGGAAAAGAAGTGATCGTGCACATGCCCATGGCTGCCCGCCATCACAAAAAGCTGGATCAAGGGGGATTGCAGGTCGGCATGACGGAGCAGCAACTGCTGGCGCAAGTACGCCATGCCCTTAGCCAGATTCCCGAGGCCCGCGGCCTTAACAACCACATGGGCAGCGCGCTCACGGAACAAGAGCTGCCAATGGGGTGGCTAATGGATGAGCTCAAAGCCCACCAGCTGTTCTTTGTCGACAGCCGAACCAGCGGGCGCTCAGTGGCACAACGTCAGGCAGTAAGAATAGGGCTTGCCAATGCGGGGCGAGATATTTTTCTGGATAACGACCGCAATCTGGCAAGCATCAACAATCAGTTCAACAAACTGATCCGCCTGGCCCGCCAGCGTGGTCATGCCATTGCTATTGGTCACCCTTATCCGGAAACGGTGCACTATCTACAGCAGGTTTTACCTTTGCTCGGGCAAGCGGGCATCCAGGTCGTTCCGGTATCTGAGCTGCTGACGACACCAGTGATGAACACCGCTGTCGCCACAGCCCCCGAGCAAAGCGAAAGCTAGAGAGCCGCTGAAAAACGTCTTTTTCGCTCTTCGCTAACGGCGACCGATCCCCGTCAACCGGGCGTAACCGATCATCAGGAAACCGAAAGCAAACATCAGCACCCCATAGACAGCCGATGGCACCGACATGGCCTCCGAATGAAGCAGTGTCAGGGTCACCATCAAACCCAGGGTGCCATTCTTGATCCCCAGTTCGATAGCCACCGTAAAGGCCTGATCACGACTCAAACCGATCAGGCGGCCGCCCAGCATACCCAGTACGATACCCGCCAGATTCAGGATAATGGCGGAGACCCCCGCCTTGCGGAACAACTCGAAAGCTTCATCTCCCAGCTTCACCAATAGCAGCACAATTACCGCGATCAGTACAAACAGTCCAAGCAAGCCCACGGCCTTCTCGCCCTTCTGGGCCCACACCGGCTTGAAATGCTTGATCGTCATGCCGATCGCCACCGGCAACAGCACGATAACGATCAACGTAATCACCGTCCGCAGCACCGGCAATTCAATACTTCTTGCCGCATCGTTGAAATGCTCAAGCGCCCAGCCCGTAAACGCGGGTAAAGACACGATGGTAATCAGGCTCGCGATAACCGTGAGCACAATGGAAAGCGCCACATCTCCGCGGCCAAGATAAACAAAGAGGTTTGACGTGGTACCGCCCGGGCAGGCCGCCACCACGATCAGGCCCACAGCCAGCGCCGGAGACAAATCCATCGCCACGGCCACACCAAACGCCACCAGAGGCAACAACAGGATCTGGCAGACCAAGCCGTAAGCCGTTCCTTTCGGGGCAATCGCCACCTCCCGAAAGTCCTTCGGCGTCAGCGTCATGCCCATGCCGACCATAATCAGAAACAGGGATATCGGCAAACCGACATCAATCAGCGCACTGGAACCCATTGCGTACTCTCCCGAACTCTTTTTTATAGATATACACTCGAGAGTAAATCAGGGAAGTGGACGCGGCCAGCACGAAACCACATAGGCATGAAGGATGGCGTTTTTAGCCATACGTGACGCCTGATGCTAAAAAAGCCAGCCCGGTCTCCCTGGCTGGCTTTTTGATGTGGTCCACACTGCTGTGAACCTTTGTTTTATTCGTGTCGCGTATAACTACACCCGCATCTCAATGCCGGCGTTCTGCATAAAGCGCTTGGCTTCCTCTACTGAGTATTCTCCAAAGTGGAAAATCGACGCCGCCAGCACCGCATCTGCGCCACCCTGGATAACGCCATCCACAAGGTGCTGCAGGTTGCCAACACCGCCGCTGGCAATCACCGGCACCGGTACGGCGTCAGAAATAGCCCGGGTCAACGCAATATCAAACCCGTTTTTGGTCCCATCACGATCCATGCTGGTTAGCAGAATTTCGCCAGCACCGTAGTCAGTCATGCGCTTTGCCCATTCCACCGCATCCAGCCCGGTGGGCTTGCGGCCACCATGGGTAAAAATTTCCCAGCGGTTGGGCTCACTTTCCGCACTGACCTTCTTAGCATCAATGGCCACCACGATGCACTGTGAACCAAACCGCTCTGCAGCCTCACGAACAAATTCAGGATTGTGCACAGCGGCAGAGTTGATACCGACCTTGTCTGCACCCGCATTAAGCAGATTACGGATATCTTCCAGAGTGCGCACACCGCCGCCGACGGTGAGCGGGATAAACACCTGGCTGGCAATCCGCTCTACCGTGTGCAGCGTGGTATCGCGACCTTCATGGCTGGCGGTGATATCGAGAAAAGTAATCTCGTCAGCGCCTGCGTCGTTATATCGCTTAGCCACTTCCACCGGATCACCGGCATCACGGATGTCCACAAACTGAACACCTTTGACCACCCGGCCGTCATCTACATCCAGACAGGGAATAATGCGTTTGGCGAGTCCCATTTTCGTCTCCGCCTCAGGCCTTGATCAGTTCGTCAGACAAGGCCTGACCTTCTGCAAAGTTCAGGGTGTTTTCGTAGATGGCGCGGCCAGTGATGGCTCCACTGATCCCCTGATCTGCCACGGCACAAAGATTGCGCACGTCATCCAGATTGGTGATCCCTCCCGACGCAATCACCGGGATGGACATGGATTGGGCCAGGCGGACTGTCGCGTCCACGTTCACACCCTGCAACATGCCATCACGGCTGATATCGGTGTAAACGATGGCTGAGACACCATCGTTCTCGAATTGCTTGGCCAGTTCGATCACGTTCACGTCAGTCACGTTCGCCCAGCCATCGGTAGCAACCCAACCGTCTTTCGCGTCCAGGCCGACAATGATGTGACCGGGAAACTGCTTGCACATTTCGCGCACAAACTCAGGCTCATTCACGGCCTTGGTGCCGATGATAACCCACTGCACTCCCGCATCCAGGTAGGCCTGAATGATTTCCGGGCTGCGGATACCGCCACCAATCTGAATCGGCAGATCCGGGTGCTTTTGAGCAATCGCCTTGACGATTTCGCCATTCACCGGCTCACCGGCAAAGGCGCCATTCAAATCCACCAGATGCAAACGACGAGCCCCCTGCTCCACCCAATGGGTAGCGACCGCCACTGGATCCTCGGAAAACACCGTATCGTCTTCCATTCGCCCTTGCTTCAGGCGAACACATTTTCCGTCTTTCAGGTCGATGGCAGGAATCAAAAGCATATCAAGTTCTCTAAAACTGAACCGTCACGGTGATGCGACGGTAGGAACGGTGGTTGTCGCTGTCAACTGTCCACTATCAACTGTCAACTGATCTTATGGTTGCCAGCGCAGGAAATTTTCCAGCAGTGTCAGACCTGCGTCAGCGCTCTTTTCCGGGTGGAACTGCACCGCGAAGACATTGTTGCGGGTAACAGCAGCCGCAAAGCGGCGGCCGTAATCACAGAAACCCGCCACCTCGTCATCGGACATCCCGGTAACACAGTAGCTGTGGACGAAATAGAAGCGGGCATTATTCGCAATACCCGCCCACATGGGGTGCGCCATGCCCTGCTGGACCTGGTTCCAGCCCATGTGCGGCACTTTCAGCTTGCTGCCGGTTTCATCCTGCATCTCACCGAAGAAGGCCACCTCGCCATCGAACACGCCGAGACAGTCCACGCCGTTATTTTCTTCGCTGTGCGCCATCAGAGCCTGCATACCGACACAGATGCCCAGCAGTGGCTTGCCAGCAGCAATCACGTCCCGGATAGCCTCATCAAGACCGGTCTCGCGCAGCACACCAATGCAGTCACGAATCGCGCCCACACCGGGAAACACCACACGATCAGCCGCGCGAATCTGGTCAGCATCCCCGGTGATGAGGATCTGTTGCCCGCTGGCCACTTTTTCCAGAGCCTTTCCCGCAGAGTGCAGGTTGCCCATGCCGTAATCGATAACGGCAACTACTTCGCTCATGGCAGCACTTACTCTTTTTCGCTCAGGGTGCCCTTGGTGGACGGGGTGATACCGCTCATGCGCGGATCCGGCTCCACAGCCATGCGCAGGGCACGACCGAATGCCTTGAAGACGGTCTCGGCCTGATGGTGGGCGTTCTTGCCACGCAGATTGTCGATGTGCAGGGTAATCATGCTGTGGTTGACCAACCCCTGGAAAAATTCGTAGAACAGATCCACATCGAAGCCGCCAATGCTGCCACGGGTGAAGTCTACAAACATTTCCAGACCCGGCCGGCCGGACAGATCTACCACCACACGGGACAGCGCTTCATCCAGTGGCACATAGGCATGGCCATAGCGACGCACGCCTTTCTTGTCACCGATAGCCTTGGCAAAGGCCTGCCCCAGGGTAATACCGATATCTTCCACGGTATGGTGGGCATCGATGTGCAAATCACCCTTGGCGACAATCTCCAGATCCACCAGACCGTGGCGAGCCACCTGGTCCAGCATGTGCTCCAGAAACGGCAAACCGGTATCCAGCTTGCACTGACCCGTACCATCCAGATTGATGGAAACCTGAATCTGGGTTTCCAGGGTGTTGCGCTCAACAGTGGCGCTTCGCTTGCTCATCTATACCTCCCGGGCATTGGGCCGGCTATTATACGCAGCCTGACGGCCTGTTGACACCATTGTGGCAGAGCCTCCATTCCCTCAACCAGCGGAGTCGACCCCATGCCTATCAGTGTTCAGGCCCATCCACTCTCCCCGGAAGAATGCCAGACCTTTGAACAGGTGCTGCGCGATGACCCGGAATATCAGCAAAAACTGCAGGAAGCGCAGGATTCAGGAGACCGCCGACTGTTCGCCGCTCACTTCAATGGCAAGCGCGTGGCTATCGCCCTGATAGAGAAAAACCAGCCCGTGATGGACTGGATGGTCGTGCACCCCGCCACCCGCGGGCGCGGGGTAGGCAGGGATTTTGTCCGGTTGATCAGCCAGGCACTGGGTGAAGGCGTGAGCCTGCCAGCGCACTGCCAGCAGGCCCAGTGAGCAACCCGAGAGCCTCTGGATAAGGGATTATTCTGCGCCAGCCCCACTGTATTCAGCCAGGGGCAGGCGCAGATGCAGGCTGAAGCCACGCCCCGGCCCCGGGCTTTCCGCCCACAGCTGGCCGCCCACCTGCTCTACCATCACCCGCGCCATGGCCAGCGACAAGCCAAAACCCTCTTCATGATGGCGTGATCCCATCACGAAGAACGGCTCCATGATGTGTTCCAGCTGGTCTGCCGTAGCGCCCTTGCCTTCATCTCGAATCACAAGATGGGCAAAACCCTCAGCCACATCCACTTCGCTGACCATCTCGATACTGCCCCCCTCAGCACTGAAACGCAGGGCATTATCCAGCGCCATGGCAAACACTTCCCTGAGCTCGCTTTCACTGGCCCGCACCCGCAAGTTGGGGGAAATCCGGTTACGCAGCGTCAGCCCGGATTGCTCGATACGGTCTGAATGCTCACGCACCAGGGCATCGAGCATCCACATGGGCTGGCAACTTCCCACTGGGGGCGGCTGATTCCGATCCGAAATATCAAAATAGCGCAATGAGGTCCCTACGATTCCGATCAGGCGCTTCTGGCCTTTGCGGACCATGGCCCAGACATCCACGTCGCTGTCCTCACCATTGTGACTCCCCAGCGAGTCCGCCGCGCCAATCCAGTTAATCGGCGTATTCAGTTCATGGCTGATGTACTGCAGGAACATGGATTTATCCTGGTTCATCTGCTCGATATCCGAAAGATGCCGCTCCAGATTCTGCTGTGCCTCCAGCGCCAGCTGTTTACGCTCATTTTCCAGGAATCGAATCCGGTCACCCAGCGCCAACGACAACATCACCACCACCCAAAGGGCGCCAATATGTGGCAGATAGGGGACGATCACGTGATAGGGCATTAACCCCAGGTTGCCAATCGCGAACAGGAAAACGGTCAGCAAAAATACTGACCAGGCCAGCACATAGAGCCGCGCCACATGAAACCCCTGCCGCCATACTGTCCAGCCTAGCCAGCTGAACAACACCACTGTCATCAATGCCACTAGCGTGGAGAGGTGGTAGGAATAGGGGGGCTGCAACACCCACTGCAGCAGGAAAGCCACACCGATCATGATCAGGTAATGACGCAGCAGGCGATCATAGCGAGGGAAGCGCTGCGCCAGTTGCAGGAACTGACGGGTATACAGCGCAAGAGACATGGCAATCACATAGGTTGCCAGCCAGAAATATTCATTGATCTTGGGGGTTTCCGGCCACAGAAACTGCAACCCGTAACCACTGACGGTGATATTGAAGAAAATAATGCCGCCAAGAAACATCACGAAGTGTAGATGTACATTGTCGCGCAGTGACAGGAACAACATCAGGTTGTAAACCAGCATGATGACCAGTGAGCCATAGAACAGCCCCTGAATCAGTTGCTCCACATAGGTATATTCCACCAGTCCCTTGGCACTGTAGAGCATGGGCATCATATTCAACGCCCCTTTCCCTCTCAGCTTCAGGTAGTACTCGGTTTCACCCCCATTCTCCGTGTTCAGCGAGAACACAAAGGCCCGGTGATCCATTGGCCGCAATGAGAATGGACGGGTATCCCCAACCGGGAATTCGTCAAAGCCACCGTCTCCGTCCGGCACATAAAGCGTCAGTTCATCCAGAATCGGATAACGCTCCACCAGAAACCAGCTACCGTCTGCATCAGTCGCATCCACAGAGAACCGCAGCCAGATCGTGCTGTCAGTGAAACCAAAGTTCAGAGCAGAGGTATCGCTGTTGCGGAAGCGGCTGGCGAACTGATTACGCACTTGATCCAGAGACCAGTGGCTCTCCGGGTCCTCCAGAATTTGCATCCGGTCTCCCAGTACCACCTCTTCCCCCGCACCTTTCAGTACAACCGGCTCAGGCTGAATCGCCTGGGCTGCCGAACACAGCAGCGCCAAAACGGCAAACACAACCAAATGGAACTTTCGCAAAGGTTCTTCCCCTAACTATTTTCAAGGGGTCTATGGGTAGCCCCCTTACCATTTCTACGTTTATGGTACGTCATTCCCACTGCTATAATCCCGGTCCAAAGGCCAACGCGCAAGGAGAGCTCTATGGGACGCCTGTTAAAAATTTTGCTGATCACTTTATTTGCCATCATTCTGCTATTAGCCATTGCCGTTTTTGTGATCACACAGGTCATTGATCCCAACGAATTCAAGCCAGAAATTGAAAAGCAGGCCAAGGAACAAGCCAACCTGACATTGAATATAGAAGGAGATCTGGCTTGGCAATTCTGGCCCTCTCTTGGCGTCAGTATTGGCCGTACCGAGGCCCGCATCGCAGATCAGGAAGAGCTGTTTGCGGCCCTGAATGAAGCCTCCCTCAGCGTGGCAGTGATTCCACTGCTGTATGGACAGGTCGAAATGGATGGCATCCGTCTCGCGGGCGTAGAGGTCAACCTGGTGGATGGCCCGGATGGCGCAAACTGGGAACTCATTGGTCCGCAGACCAGTGAAGAAAGCGAAGACAAACCGGACAACACTGAGTCCGACAGCGCCGACAGCGGCAGTCTGGATATCCCGCTGACTATTCCTGAAGTGGTGGTATCTGATGGCAAGGTACGCTATCGCAATACCGCAGATGGCACTGACATCGTAGTAGAGCACTTCAACCTCAGCGCCCAGGATGTAAATCTCGACGCGCCGTTCCCACTGCAGATGTCTCTGCGTTACCAGGATCAGAGTGACATGCGCGTGGACATGAATCTGGACACCGTGCTTGCTGCCGACATCGACAACAGCCATTTCGTGCTAAACCCGATGACCCTGGACGCCAACATTGCTGGCGCCACCACCATGCCGGTCGATGTGCACCTTGAACAAAACCTGGATGTTAACCTCAACGAGGACACCCTCAGCATCAAGGATCTGTTACTCACTGCAGCCGGCACCGAGACCCGCGGCAATCTGGATGTAACCGCTCTCACTGGAGACTTGCAGCTCAGCGGCAAGTTGAGCACCCTGCCGTTCGATGCCAACAAGGTGCTGCAAGCCATCGGTGAAGCCCCTATCGAAACCACCGATTCCAGCGCCCTGAGCAAGATATCCCTTGACGCCACTCTGGGCGGAGAGCCGGGCAGCATCATGGTCAAACCACTGATGCTGAAACTGGATGAAAGCATCATTAATGGCAGCGCGGGTCTGGCCAGCTTGGAAAGCGGCAAGATTGTATTTGACCTGCGCCTGGACAAGATCAACCTGGATGGCTACCTGCCACCCAACACAGAAGAAGAGGAAAGCAGTGATGCGGCAGCCGGCACCGGCAAGACCGGTGGCACCGCCAGCCTCTCTACTGACGAACTCATCCCGGTCGACTCGCTTCGCCCACTGCTGATGGATGGCAAGTTCGCCATTGGCAGCCTGAGCTACGACGGCATCACCGCCAGCGATATGAAGTTTGCCGTCACCGCCAAGAACGGAATCATCAAGCTGACTGAAGCAACCGGCAAGACCTTGGACGGCAGCTTCAGCGCCAAGGCCACCCTGGATGCCTCAGGCAAAACACCAAAAATCACCGCCAGCAACACCGTCACCAGCGTCCAGATCCAGCCTATCGCGCAGATGGCCCTGGATGATGACCTGGCCAAGGGCATCTTCACCATGTCCGGCACCTACAGTGCCAGCGGCAACAGCGAAAAGGCGCTGATGGATTCCGCCAAGGGTGACATCGACCTGAACCTGGCCGATGCCACCGTGCGCGGCCTGAACCTTTATCACACCCTGGTGGGTGGCGTGAACGACATGCTGGGCCAGTTCCAGGGGCTGGCAGCGTCCATGATCCCCGGACAGGAATCCGGCAAGCTGCCTTCGGCCCTTTCCGAAGACACCAAGATCCTGGATCTGACCTCCAAGGCGCGGCTGGACAAGAACGTCGCCTATCTGGATAGCCTGGATGCGGTGCTCAGCAAGGGCAGCATCAGCGGTAACGGCTGGATGAACATCCTCAATCAGGATTTCGACCTGAAAATCGGCATGAAGTCCCCAGACCTCGGTTCCTCCAAGTACCTGCAGGACACCACCTGGCCTTTGCGCTGTGAAGGCAACCTGGAAGGCAATCCTGCCAAATGGTGCGGACCGGACAAATCCGGCTTCAAGGATATCGGCAAGCAGGTTGCAGCCAAAGCCACCCAAGACAAACTGAAAGACAAACTGGGCATTGAAGGCGAAGGCGACACCGCCGAAGAAGTGATCAAGGACGCGGCCAAGAAAAAGGCCAAGGAAGAGGTGGACAAGCAGATTCAGGACGGCCTGAAAAAACTGTTTAATTAAGGCGCACGCCTCACGCCAAAACCTGCAACCACGCACAGGGCGGAAATGGGCAAAACTCCATTTCCGCCATTTTTGTTCGGAGAACCATGTCCAAATCCACTCTGACTCCTTCGCAATTCAGCCAGAACCTGCTGGCCTGGTACGACCAGAGCGGACGTCAGGACTTGCCCTGGCAGCATCCGCGCACGCCCTATCAGGTATGGATCTCGGAAATCATGCTGCAACAGACGCAGGTGACCACGGTAATCCCCTACTTTGAGCGTTTCATGGAGCGCTTCCCGGATGTGCAGACGCTGGCGCTGGCCGAGCAGGACGAAGTACTACACCTGTGGACCGGGCTAGGCTATTACGCCCGCGCCCGCAATCTCCACAAGTGCGCCAAACAATTACTGGAAAATTATCAGGGTGAATTCCCGGACACCGTTGACGAAGTGGCCACCCTGCCCGGAATTGGGCGCTCCACCGCCGGAGCCATCCTCGCCCAAAGTCGAGGCATACGCGCCCCCATCCTTGATGGCAACGTGAAGCGGGTGCTTTCACGGCTGCACTCCGTTGAAGGCTGGCCCGGCAAGAAGCCCGTGGAAACACGGCTGTGGGAACTGGCTGAGCACTATACCCCCCATGAACGGCTGGCAGACTACACCCAGGCCATCATGGATCTGGGAGCCACACTGTGCAGGCGAGGAAAACCGGACTGTGATGTCTGCCCCTTGCGCAGCGGCTGCAGCGCCTTTGCCAACGGTAACCCGGCTGACTTTCCCGGCAAGAAGCCGAAGAAGGTGATTCCTGTGCGCACCACCACCATGCTGATCCTCCGCGACGAGCAAGGCCATGTATGGCTGGAGCAACGCCCCTCGCAGGGCATCTGGGGGGGACTATGGTGCTTTCCCCAGACCGAAACAGCCGACGAGGCAGACAACGCCCTGCAGGCCCGCGCCTTGCGTGCCAGGGGCGACGCGCAGCCTCTGGATGGCTTTCGCCACACCTTTAGCCATTTTCACCTGGACATCTCACCTCTGGAAATTACCGTACGGGTACAAGGCACCCAGGACTGCGAAGGCAGATGGGTAGACCCTGCTGCCCCAGGTGAACTCGGCCTGGCCGCGCCAGTGAAAAAACTGTTGGCCGGACTGGCAGCCCCCCGCCAGAGCCGCATGTTATAGTCCTCCCACTGAATACTGCTTACGGAGTTGCTATGAGCCGCACGGTAATGTGCCGCAAATACCAGACCGAACTGGAAGGTCTGGACCGCGCCCCCTTCCCCGGCCCCAAAGGCCAGGACATTTTTGAGCACGTCTCGAAGAAAGCCTGGCAGGAATGGCTGCACGAGCAAACCATGCTGATCAACGAAAAGCACCTGAACGTGATGGATCCGCAGGCCAAGGCGTTTCTGGATGAGCAGCGCGATCGTTTTCTGAACAACGAAAACTACGAAAAAGCCGAGGGATACACCCCCGTTGCTCACGATGCGAACAAATGAACCCTCAATGGCTTGACGCCTCCCCCTTCAGACGCTTTAATACGCGCCCTGATTGCCCGGATAGCTCAGTCGGTAGAGCAGGGGATTGAAAATCCCCGTGTCGGTGGTTCGATTCCGCCTCCGGGCACCATACAAGAAAAGCCCCGCTCAACGAGCGGGGCTTTTTTATGTCTACGCATCGTTGCGCAGGGGGAGCAGGGCCGGCCACGGACAGCAGCCAGCCCTACCCTCTAGCCATTGGCCGCCAGACGCGACGATGGCGCCCAGCGCGCGATGGGATTCTCCAGCACACCGGCAAACTGCAACGCCCCTGCCGGGTCCGCCAGATCCACCATTTGCTGATTGTTGGCCAGCTGCAGACGGTTCAGGCACGACAGCGTGAACGACGGGGCAAACAGGTCATGTCGCGCGAATTTGGCCGCTAACTGCGGATGATCCGCCTGATAGGCCAACACGCATGCCGCCACCCGCTCCCAGAATGTCTCTTCCGTCATCACATCATGCTCCACCAGAATGGCGGCCATGAAGCGGAAGAAACAATCAAAGATATCGGTCAGCAACGACAGCACCTTGAGCTCTTCCGGCACATCCACCGCCAGCCGCTTCACCTTGTCTGCCAGCACCACCTCCGTATTCAGGATCGCGCATTCTTCAGCAATATCCTTCATCAGGGCGCGCTGCGGAACCCCATCCTTCATCACCAGAATCAGGTTTTCGCCATGGGGCATAAACACCAGATCATGCTGATAGAAGCAGTGCATCAAGGGGCGCAGATAGCCGTGCAGATAACGATCCAGCCACTCCCCGGCCTGCAATCCCGAACGCTGAATCAGTGCGGGGAGCAGCGCGCTGCCATGCGCATCCACGTGCAGCAGTGCCGCCATGGTCATCAGGCTCTCGCCTTCCTTGACCCGATCCAGCGGGCTTTCCCGCCACAGGGCTGAGAGCATTTTCCGGTAGGCGCTGTATTGATCCACCGCCTCTTCAAAGTGCCGCTGCCGATAACCCACCCCCGCCACTTCGCGCAGCAGCGAGAAGCCGGTGCCGGCCAGCTCCGGATCCTGGTCCACAAGGTGATAAAGAAAGTCGTTGATGGCCGGTGTGGTACCCATGTAGTAGGGAGACAGCCCGCGCATGAAGCCCATGTTCAGGACAGAAATCGCGGTCTTCACATAACGCTTGTGAGGCTGATCCCGATTATAGAAAGTACGAATGGATTGTTGTGCCTGATAACGATCCTCGCCCTTGCCCAGGCACACCAGACGCTGCTCGGCCAGGTCCACCGAAAACACGCTGGCCAGCTTGTTGTACCACTGCCACGGATGGACCGGGATCAGGCGATAGTCCTCAGGCTCCAGCCCCCGGTCCCGCAGCATGATCCTGAATGCCTGCCGCTGCGCCTCTCCCAGCTCGTCGTCCATCAGGGTGTCGTAATCCAGCGATTCGTTGGCTGCGAATTCGGTGTAGTCCCTGTGCGCCGCTACCCAGATCAACTGAACCGGGGCAGCAGCCTCCGGGGTATAGGCCGGGTAATCCTGCGCATCAAAGCCGATCCGGCCATTGTTGGCCAGGAAGCAGGGGTGCCCCTCACTCATGGTGGCTTCCACCTGCTGGAAGTCGGCATCCACCAGCCCCTGCGCATCAGGGACCTGACGGTGCATCTTGTAGGCACTGCCATACAGGGTGCTGGCAATCTCCTCCAGATAAGTCGGCATCATGGCGTCGCGAATGCCGAGCGTGGGCTGCAGTTCGATAATCAGCGCCAGCGCATCCAGCGGTGTCGCCACACCCTGCTCGCGCTTTTCGATGCTGTCGCCCTCAATCAGCCAGTGATCCAGCGCCAGTTTGCGCGCCTTGAAGCGGTACTCTACGCCCGACTTGTCGGTACCGACCCGGTAAAGCCCCGCTTCTCCGTCAACCGGTTCCGGCTGCAGCAAACGCTCATGGGCAAGCTCGGACAGACTCTTGCGCACCTGCAGACGATTCACCGCTGCCCAGGTGTGCGGATCCAGATGGGCTGCCACCCGCTGGGGGGCATGACGGAGGCTATCCAGATCCACAGCGTCGGACGACTCGATCATTGTTGCTGCCGCAGAAGCCTGAAATGCCGCACGTGAGCAGAACGCCAGTGCAGCCACCTTGGATTCCAGCTGCACTGTGCCAGCATAGGCGAAACCGGCGAAACGATTGAGCACATGAATTCGCTCATTGCGCTCATCCGGCTCCACCACCACCCGTTCTGCCTGTTCATGCTGGAACAGAAACGCCATCACCGTGCTGAACACCGCACGGGTAAAACCAGGCAGCGGCACCCGTGCCGGCGCCACCAGCACATGCATACCACGGTCACCGGGCTGCACCGGGTAATGCCCACCCACCGGGTCCTGGGCCGGGTCATAGCTTTCCATCAAGAACACCGGGCGCCCTTCATAAAAGCCCAGCCAGCCCTGCCCTTTGCCGCTGGCGACCAGCTGCCGGTAGAAGTCGGCCAGTTGCGCCTCATCCATGTCCTGCATCCCCCAATAGGCGGCACGCGCATCACTCAACCAGCACTGCAGCAGAGCAATGTCGTCTGGCACCTTGACCGAACGCATCTGGAACTGGCCGAAGCCGGAAATCTGAATGGAAAAGTCATATTGCATGATCATGTTTCACTCCTGGAAAGCACGCGAAAAAGAGGAAGACGGCATGGAAAACAGCGGGCGAACCAGCCACTGATAAAGCAGCAAAGTGCCGACAATGGCCGCCGCTGCCACCATGAACGTGGGACGCGGACCAGACATCGCCACCAACGCACCGGTGGCAAAGGACGCGCACAACACGCCAAGGTTCTGGAACACGCTGATCTTGCTGAAATCGGTGGCATAGCTGGCGGGGCGGCTGAACGCATACAGCAGCTGATCAAGCCCCACCGTGACGCGGAACAGCCCCCAGCCATAGAGCATCCGCCCCGCCAGCACCACGGCGACGGCATCCGCGCCCTGCAACAACAGCCCGCAGGCACAAAGCAGCAAGGCAGGTAACAGCACGGCTTTCACGTCGCGATCCTGCTGACGACGAAAATCCAGCCACAGCACCAGCACCGCTACCGCCCCGGGTAGCGCGAAGACCGCCCCGGCCAGCACCTCGCTGCCGAGCCCTGAGACCTGCTCCCAATAGCGCGCAAAGAAGGGTCTGGCCAGGTACACCGCAAAGTAGAACAGGAACATCACCGCACCCAGGCGGAGAATCATCGAGCCGGCCAGCGGCGCGGCATCAGCGTCAGCCGACGCAGTGGCCGGGGGCAGATCCGGCTGTCGCTTGCCATAGACCAACACCAGGCACACCAGAATCTGGAACAGGTCCCCCAGCACCATCACCAGGTAAACCTGCCGCGGCTCGAAGTACTGCAACACCGTACCGCCCAGCAGCGCGCCAAAGATGGCGCCAAAATGCACCACAACCGACAACAATCCGATCGTGCGGCCATGGGCATCCGGCGTTTCCTGTTCCATCAGCAAGGGGTAGACCAGCAGGTAGCTGCCCTTGAACACCAGCATGGTCAGTGACAGTGCCCAGAAGGCCGCCACGGTGGGCGCCGCCCAGCACAGTACGCTGAACAGCCCGGCCGCCAGCTGGGTATAGATCAGCAGGCGTAGCGTCTCCACCCGCCGCGCGACCCGGGCCCAGAATGGGAAAGCCAGCATCACCACCGCACAGCAGGCCGCGATATACGCCCCCACATGATGGGGATCACGGATATCAAAGACGCGCTCGAAGAACTGCGGGTAGAACGGCAACAACATGGCATCACTGACCACCGCCGCCAGCGTCATGGCAATGAGCCAGAACTTCATCGGTTTCATCAGGCGCTCTCCCGTTGCGCATTACGCAACCCGTCTGCCGGCGCACCAAAGCACTGGAAGGCGATATGCTCCTCCACACCATAGGGTTCACGGCCGGTAATGGAGCGCAGAATGTGGGCATTGCGATAACAGGCCATGCCCAGATCCGGCGTCACAAAACCATGACGATGCACAGGCCCGTTCTGGATAAAGATGTCGCCGCGATGATCAATGCTGTAATCCCGACGCGGGTCCAGACGCCCATGGGCATCCCGACGTAACTGCCCGCTGAGCCCAGCCAGACAATCCGGCTCCTGATAGCGATACCCTGTGGCCAGCACCATGGCGTCGGTACGGTGAACAAAATCCCGTCCCTGTTCCTGATGATGAAAATCCAGCACCAGAGCGTTATCGGTTCGGTTCCGGTGCGCTGCCATCAGGCTGGCATTGGTGATCAAATCCACCGGTACCGGACCGCTTAACTGCTTGCGATACAGCAGGTCATAGATGGCGTTGATCAGCTCCGAGTTGATGCCCTTGTAGAGCGAGGTCTGGTCTGCGATCAGCCCATCACGGGTGGACTCGGGTAGCGCATGGAAATAATCCACGTACTCCGGCGACGTCATTTCCAGAGTCAGCTTGGTATATTCCAGCGGAAAGAAGCGCGGTGAGCGGGTGATCCAGCTGAGCCGATAGCTGTCCTCCCCCGCCCCTTCAAGCAGGTCATAAAAGATCTCTGCGGCACTCTGGCCACTGCCCACCACGGTGATCCTCTGCTGTTGCTGTAGCGCCTCCCGGTGATGCAGGTAATCACCGGCATGAATAACACCGTCACCCAGCGCCTCGCATCCCTCAGGCAGATACGGGGTGGGGCCGGTACCCAACACAATTTTTCTGGCCCAGCAGGTTTCAGTGGTCCCCTGCTGACGATTGGCCACGGTTAACCGGTAACGCTGCGCGGTGTCTTCGAAGGCGACGGCCGTGACACGACAACCGAACGCCACATTGCCCAGCCGCTGCGCCGCCCACTGGCAATACTGGTTATATTCCTGCCGCAACAGGAAAAAGTTTTCCCGGATATAAAAGGCGTACAAGCGACCCTGCTGCTTGCTGTAATTGAGAAAACTGTAGGGACTGGTGGGATCGGCGAGGGTCACCAGATCCGACATGAACGGGGTCTGCAAATGCACATCCGGCAACATCAACCCCGGGTGCCAGTCGAACCCCGGGCGCTCATCAAAGAATCGCGAGGTCAGTCCTTCCACCGGCTCGGCCAGACAGGCCAGGCTCAGGTTGAACGGGCCCAGCCCCACCCCGATCAGATCATAGGTCTGCTCAGGCATGACTCACCTCCTGCTCGGCTGACACCGGGCGCGCCTGCTGACGCTCCACCTCACCAAATTCCTTGATGCTTTCCACGATGGCGCGGATATCGTCCATGCCCGTTTCCGGGTTTAGCAGGGTGAACTTGAGGTACTGGCGCCCATTCACCCGGGTGCCGGCAATCATGGCCTCGCCGGAATCCATGATCCGTTGACGGATCAGCGGATTGATCCGGTTGCGCTCACTGTCATCCAGCCCCCAGGGTGCGTAACGGAACACCAAGGTGCTCAACTGGGGCTGATGGATTACGTCCAGGGAAGGCTCGGACAGCAGCAACAGGTACACCTGCCGGCTCAGCTCCATGACACGGTCCATCATGGCGCCTAGCTGCTCTGCCCCCAGGGTGCGAAGCGTCAGCCACAGTTTCAGCGCGTCAAAGCGTCGGGTGGTCTGCAGACTCTTGTCGACCAGGTTTGGCGTGCCCTGCTGGGTAGCGCTGAACGGGTTCAGGTAATCCGCGTGCCAGGTGACACAGGAAAGGTGATGACGGTTACGCACCAGAAAGGCACTGCAGCTGACGGGCTGAAAGAAGCTCTTGTGGTAATCCACCGTCACAGAATCGGCACACTCAATGCCCTGCAAGCGATGCCGATGCTGGACGGAATTGAGCAGCCCGCAGCCATAGGCCGCATCCACGTGAAACCAGAGGTCATGGACCTCGCACAAGCGGCTGATGGCCGGCAAAGGATCAATGCTGCCAAAGTCGGTAGTGCCTGCCGTCCCCACCACGGCCATGGGGAAATCGCCCTTGGCCTTGCTCGCCAGAATGGCCGCCTCAAGGGCGTGGGTATCCATCCGGTGATAGCCGTCACACGGCACCGCCACCACGGCCTGATATCCCAACCCCAGTAACGCTGCGGCTTTCTGGACACTGAAGTGACTGCGCTCAGAAGTAAAAATCCGTAACCGGGAGGCCTGTGCATGCAGACCCTGCTCACGATTGCAGTGCCCCCAACGCCGCTCACAGAAATGCTCCCGCGCCAGCAGCATGGCCATGAGGTTGGATTGAGTGCCGCCACTGGTGAAGACGCCGTCACTCTCTTCGCCCAGCCCGATTCTCGACGCAGTCCAGTCAATCAGGCGTTGCTCGATCAACGTCGCCCCGCCGCTCTGGTCCCAGGTTTCCACAGCGGTGTTGAGTGCACTCTGAATGACATCGCCCAGCACGGCCGGCAACACCACCGGACAATTCAGGTGCGCCACGTAGCGTGGGTGATGGAAAAACACCGCATCCCTCAAGTAGATCTCCTCGACTTCGCCCAGGGCCAATGCCAGATCACCGAGGGGGCGATCAAGATCAATACCGGTAAACTGGTCAGCCAGTTCATGGGGCCGGATGCCGGAAAAGGGTTTGTCGACGGTGCCCAGATGCTTTTCCAGCACGGCCACCACCGCCTGCATTCCCTCGCGGTAATCGACGATATTGCGCGCATTAAACAAGCAAGGCTCGACAGGCCCTGCTGTGTCACTGACCAGCCCGGAAAGGACCGGCAGCGAAACGGCTGCGGAACGGTTCATGAGTTGTCCTTGTCAGTTGGATTCTGCAGGCCAAACGCTCCCCCACCGCGGGATGCAGTGTCATTAAAGAGGTTTGGCAGATACCGGCAGCGGGACCGGTTGGGGGCTGGCAGTTACAGGCTGGCCATGCGACAGGGAACAGAGAAAGAACGCCCCTCGCAATCGCGAATGATTCTTGTTTTAAGTGTAAGCATTGTCAAGCCGCTTCCCGCTTTTTGCGAACCGGGTCGCGAAGGGATGGCATACTGGGCAGCGGGAAGCGGCGGGGTACCGATCACCTGGCCACCATCATTACCACCGAGGAGAGCGCATTGAGAATCTGGCTTGTCCTGCTCACCACCCTGATACTGGCTACCGGCTGCGATCAGACGCCCACGGGCCGCGACCAGCTGGCCGTGATACCCGACAGCATGATGGCCGACTTCGGTCGGCAAACCTTTATGCAGATCCAGCAGCAAGTGCCGCTCAGCGACGACGCGACAGCCAATCAGCGGGTACAGTGCGTTGCCACACACCTGATCAGCCAGATCGCCAATCGCTTTCCTGGCAGCCCGCTTCCAGATACCTGGGAGGTGGTACTGTTTGCCAACGACAGCCCCAATGCCTTCGCCGTGGCGGGAGGCAAGATCGGCGTGAACCGGGGGCTACTCACTGTGGCAGAAACCGACGACCAGCTGGCTGCTGTAATCGGCCATGAAGTGGCCCATGTACTGGCCAGACACGGCAACGAACGACTCACCCAAGAGCTTGGCATCAAGGCCATCCTGATGCTGATAGGACTACTCGGGGAAGGGGATGCTGATACGGAAAGTATTATTCAGGCGTTGGGCCTGGGCGCCCATCTGGGTATCGCCCTGCCATTCAGCCGCGCCCACGAGGAAGAAGCCGATCTGATGGGGCTGGAGCTGATGGCCAGCGCTGGTTTTGATCCCCGCGAAAGTACGGCGCTTTGGCGGAATATGGCCAAAGCCGGCGGCGGCCAGCCTCTGGAATTTCTGTCTACCCATCCCAACCACGACAGCCGGATCGAAGCACTCGAGGAAAGACTGGACGTGGCATTGCCACTCTATCAGCAGGCCACGCCAGTGAATTGCGAACGGTAAGAAGCAGAAGCGAGTCACGAGTTTCGAGTTGCGAAACCCGGACATGCTCAACAAGATTTCGCCTTTCGAAACTCGCTTCTCGTCACTCGAAACTTTCCTGGTCAGCCGCCCATGGCTTCCTTAACGGAAACCTTCTCGATCGCCGGCTGCCAATTGTAGTCCTTCATGTTCACCGTCCAGGTGCGGGCCATGAACTGGAAGGTGGCGTGGGGCCACAGGGCGGTGTTGCGGCCATCCGCCTGCTGGTACCAGCTCATGCAACCGCCGTTTTGCCATACGGTGCCCTTCAGCTCGTCCTGCAACTTGTCGTTGAAGCGATCCTGAACATCCTGCTTCACGTCCAGCCAGGCATCACCGCGCTTATCCAGCTTGGTGATGGCATCCATCACATAGCGCACCTGGCTCTCGATCATGAAGATGATGGAGTTATGGCCCAGGCCGGTATTCGGCCCCACCAGCTGGAACATGTTCGGATAACCGCTCACGGTGGTGCCCAGATAGGCCTGCGCTGCATCTTTCCAGTCATCCTGCAGACGACGCCCCGGCAGACCGGTGATCTCGAAATCCTTCATGTAGATACGCGGATCCACGATGAAACCGGTACCCAGCACAATGCAGTCCGCCTGCTGCTCAGTGCCATCACTGAACACCACACTGTTCTCCCGGATTTCCTTCACCCCTTCGGTGACCAGCTCCACGTTGTCGCGGTTGAAGGTGGGGTAATAGTTGTTGGAAATCAGAATCCGCTTACAACCCAGGGTGTAGTTGGGCACCAACTTGCGAGCCGTCTCCTTGTCCTTCACCTGGTAGTTGATGAAGGCTTTCAGGGCCGGTTCGGCCAGCTTGGCCAGACGCGGATTGAAGATCGGCAGCACGCGCGCTTCGTTGCTCAGATAGAGACGCAGACGATGCAGCTTGCGCAGCGCCGGGAAACGGCGGAATACCCACTTGCTCAGGCCGGAATAAGCGCGCTCATCGCGAGGGATAATCCACGGCGGAGTGCGCTGTACCACGGTCAGGTGGCCCGCTTCTTTCGCCACATGGGGCACATACTGGATGGCACTGGCACCGGTACCGATGGACACCACTTTCTTGCCGGCCATGTCATAGTCCTGATCCCACAGGGCAGAGTGAATGATCTTGCCTTTGAAGGAATCCATGCCCTTGAAGTTGGGGAACGACGGCACATGCAGGGGGCCGCTGGCCAGCACCCAGTGCTGACAGACCACCTGGGAGCCATCGGCCAGATTCAGGGTCCACAGGGCCGCCTGATCGTCAAAATGTGCGCCCGTTACTTCCGCATTGAAGCGGGTAAACTGACGCAGATTATGCTTCTGGCTGACGCCTTCGATGTAGTTGTGAATTTCCTGCTGACCACTGTAGCGGTGGCTCCAGTCCGGATTGCCCTCGAAGGAGAAGGAATACATGTGAGACTGCACGTCACAGGCCGCACCGGGATAGCTGTTGTGGTACCAGGTCCCCCCCATGCCATTGCCTTTTTCCAGCAGCACGAAATCATCGATTCCGGCTTCGCGCAGCTTGATCGCCATGCACATACCACCAAAACCGCCGCCCACGATGGCAACTTTGACGCGACGGGTTTTCACATTGATCTTGGCCTGACTTGTCATAGGTATTCTCCTCAGGATGCGGGGGCATCTAGCAATGAGGGCACTCTACCCTTGTCAGCCCCTAGTGAATACATGTTAACCTGACTGAAAAATTGATAATTCCGGCCATGTCTGCACGCTCGATACTTGCTCTGATCTATACCATCGACCTGCTCGAGAAAGAGAAGGGAATCGATTGTGCCTCTGTGCTGGCGAAGCATGGCCTGGACAGGAACAAACTCGACCCCAACAGCGAAATCGGCCGCGATCGGGAACTGCTGATCTTTACTGAGTTGTTGCCCCAGGTAAAAGACCCTCTGCTGGGCTTCAAGATGGGCAGCAGCTTTGGCTTTGCCGGGTATGGCCAGCTGGCCATGCTGTTCATGACCAGCGAAACCGCCTTTCAGGGGTTTCAGTTCGGGGTGAGATACCAGGCACTGACCTACCTGTACGGCGAACTGGCACTGGTACCCGGCGAAACCACCACCGCACTGGAGCTCCACCCGATCCCGCTACCACCGGAGGTCAGTCGCATCCTGATCGACCGCGACATGGTCGGCACCTTCAAACTGGTCAACGATGTGCAGACCCAGCTGAATATGAATCTGAAACCGGTTGAAGTGTGGATGCCCTACCCGCGACCGGCCGAAGCCCAGATCTTCGAGGACTATTTCGGCTGCCCGGTTCTCTACGACCAGCCGTATTGCAAAGCCGTCATCAGCAACGAAGACATGGCCATTCGGCTACCCGGCTATAACAAGATGGCTCAGGACATGTACCGCGACCAGTGCAACGCCATGCTGGCCCGCCGGGAGACCCCCAGCGACCACCTTGGCGACCGAGTCTATGCCTATCTGAATCTGTTTGCCCGCACCTTTCCTTCCGCTGAACAGGTCGCCCAGGCCTTCAGCATCCCCGAGCGCAGCTTCCGCCGGCAGCTCAGCAAGGAAGGCCGCCCCTTCCAGGGCATCATGGACCAGGTCAGGGAAGAAAAGGCCAAACGCTACCTGGCCGATTCAGAACGCAGCGTGGCCGACATCGCCGAACTGCTCGGCTACAGCGAATCCGCCGCTTTTGTCAGAGCGTTTGAGCGCTGGACGGGGGTGACGCCAGCCAAACACCGGAAGAGCAGTTAACAGTGAATAGTTAATAGTGAACAGTTGCGCGAGCAACGGTTTCAGGCTTTTCAAACGCAAGAGGCCGCGCCCAACTCCCGGGCGCGGCCTCTTGCGTTTCAACATGCAGAGCGTGAGCCCGCGTCGCTGTTAACTATTCACTGTTAACTATTCACCGTCCTTCCTGATTCTCTCCACAATCTTGGTCGTCGAGATATCATCAATAAAGTCGAGCACTTTGACCTCACCGCCGTAGCCTTTCACAAACTCGTGACCAACCACTTCCTCCACACTGTAATCGCCACCTTTCACCAGTACATCCGGCTTGATGGCTTCCAGCAGGGGTTCCGGGGTGTCGGTATCGAAGGGCACCACCCAATCCACCGCCTCCAGTGCTGCCAGCACCGCCATGCGACGCTCCAGCGGATTAATCGGGCGCCCAGCCCCTTTCAAACGGCGAATCGAGTCATCCCCATTCACGGCCAGCACCAGTCGATCGCCCTGACGGCGGGCTGAATCCAGATAGCCCACATGGCCCGCATGAATGATGTCGAAACAGCCATTGGTGAAGACAATCCTTTCCCCCTGGGCGCGGGCATCCTCAATGGCGATCAGCAACTGCTCTTCGGTCATCACACCGCGGCCGAAACCGCCCTCCTGATGCACCGCACGGCGCAGCTCCGGGGCTGAGACCACAGCAGTACCCAATTTACCGACCACGATACCGGCGGCGATGTTGGCCAGTGCCACCGCATCTTCCATGGCCGCTCCCGCCGCGATAGAGGTAGCCAGCACGGAGATCACCGTATCCCCGGCACCAGTCACATCAAACACTTCCCGGGCTCGGGCCGGCAAGTGCAGCTCCGGCTTGCCATCACGGAGCAGCGTCATGCCCTTCTCGCTGCGGGTCACCAACAACGCCTGGAGATCAAAATCGCGAATCAGCTGCTGGCCCTTGGTAATGAGATCTTGCTCATCCTTTACCGCGCCCACCACAGCCTCGAACTCGCTCAGATTCGGGGTCAACAGGGTAGCGCCACGATAACGGGAGAAGTCCGAGCCCTTGGGGTCCACCAATACCGGCACACTAGCATCCCGGGCAAGCTTGATTAACGCCTGACAATCGCGCAGTGCACCTTTGGCATAATCTGACAGTACCAGTGCCCCACAATGAGCGAGCTGCTCAGCCACCTTGTCCGCAAAAGGCTGCGGGTCCTGATCGTGGAACGCTTCCTCGAAATCCAGTCGTAGTAGCTGCTGCTGGCGACTGATGACCCGCAACTTGGTAATGGTCGGCAGGCCGGTAACCTTCTGAAAATGGCAGCCCACCTGGGCAGCATGCAGACGCTCTTCCAGAATCCGCGCAGCCTCGTCGTCACCGGTCACACCCACGAGTTCCGCTGTAGCGCCCAGCGCAGCCATGTTCAGAGCCACGTTGGCGGCACCGCCGGGGCGATCCTCAAGGTCTGTCACCCGCACCACAGGCACTGGCGCTTCTGGCGAAATCCGTCCCGTGGGGCCATGCCAGTAGCGATCCAGCATGACATCGCCGGCCACCAGTACTCGGGCCTTGGCCAGAACGGGAATCTGCGGATTGTGCATAGCGTCTCCAAAACACAACAGAGTCAAATTGGAGCGAAGTGTAGCATAGGCAACCGGCCAGACACGCGAAGAGAGACATCATGGGTAGATGCAAACAGGCGTGAACAGTACACTTTGCCGCTGCCGTCACTCACAGCGCATACTGATAAGGTATGATGCCTATCAGGAACAGCCAGGAGCTTCAGGAACCCTATGCCACCTCTTCCTCCCAACATCATGCAAGGACGCTGGCTTCGTTGGTGGTTGACCCTCTCTTTCGCGGTCATGTTTACCAGCACGTTCCTGTTTAACTCCCGTATCGGCCTACTAAACGTACTGGACGTGCTGTTCTTCCTGCCATCACTCACATTGCTCACCCGGGCCATGGTCAGTGGTGATCACCGGCTACTGACCTCTCCATTGCTGGTGCCCTTTTATCTATTACTGGGCTGGGCTCTGTTAAGTATGGCCTGGGCTGAGGACCCCAATACTTCAAGAACAGTGCGTGGTGTTGTGCAGCTGCTGGTCATGGTAGGCATCTTCCGCTGGCTGCATCTGTATTTCCGCAACACCTTCAAGCAGGCACTGGCAAATGGTGCGCTTTGCGCCATGATCGTGGCCGCCATGGTCACGGTGAGTTACTACACCACCCAGCCGCTAAACAGCCCACTGTTCAGCGAGCCCGCCAACCTGATCTTCCGCCTGCCGTCACTGGATCCTTCTCTGGCCCTGATGGCCATGGTTGCACCCACGTTTATCCTGTTGTCCCAGGGCATCGAGGAAGGCCCGGGAGGCAAAGGTGCCCGCCGGTTTGCCGGTGCCATCATGGGCCTGCTGTTCATTGGTCTGGTCTCGCTTCCGCTGGGTTTGATGAGCCTGATGCTGGCGATCGCCTGGCTGGTTAGCCGTTCAACCCGCCCCTGGCTGGCAGTGATTCCTTTTCTCGCTGCGCTCTACCTGATGCTGCAAGGAGGTACCGATGTCACAGTCAGCCGCTACTTCCTCCATCCCTTGATTGGTAATGGACTGAATCAGGAGAGCCTTAACGGTATCCTTGGGCATGAAGGGAGCAAACTGATTGAGCTGGCGCACCCTCGCAATCTGTTCCTTCTGCTGATACACAGCCTGGGGCTGGTAGGGCTGATTCTGTTTATCACCAGCTGGGGCAGTCCGTTAGCCGCCCTTCTGCAGCGGGGAAATTTCCAGAAATCACGCGGCACCTATACTATCGCCGTCGTGCCAGGCCTTTGCATGGCGTTTGCCGCAGGGACCTATCTGCTTGTGCCGTTCCATGCCAGCTGGATGAGCCTGTGGATACCGCTGGCATTGTTAATGGCTCGCTTGAGCGAACGTCCTTCTGCTCAACCCGAGCTTCGCTAGCCTGACGAAATCCCATGGGAAAAAGAAAACAGCGCCCTACTCGCCTGAGCGACCCCCGCCTGATCCCGTCATGGATCGGCGTTGGCCTGTTCTGGCTTATTGGCCAGTTGCCATGGAGCATACTGCTTGCCACAGGTAGAGGACTTGGCAGGCTCGCCTGGCATCTCGCCAAATCGCGCCGCCATATCGCCACCACCAATATCCGCCTTTGTTTCCCGGAACTTTCCGAAGAAGAACAACAGGATCTGGCACATCGCTGTGTCATCAGCACGGGCGAAGCCATCCTGGAAATGGCCGGTAGCTTCAGTAATCATCGGATCAAGCTGGACAAGCGGCTTACCATCAAGGGAATGGAGCACATCAAAAAGGCACAGGCCGATGGCAAGGGCGTCTTGCTGCTGGGCATGCACTTCAACTCACTGGATGTGGGTTCAAGGCTGCTGGGCTATGTGCATGACCTTCATGCGGTCTACCGGCCCAATGACAATCCAGTCATTGACCGCCTGATTAATCAGGGTCGCCTAAATTATGTAAAAAGCATTGTAGACCGGGCGGATATCCGTCAGATGATCCGTTTGCTGAAACGCGGCGAGGTGCTTTGGTATGCCCCAGACCAGGATTACGGTATCAAGCACGCGGTGTTCGTGCCCTTCTTCGGCATTCCCGCCGCTACCATCACAGCCACCTCACGCATTGCTCGCATGAGCAAGGCGGCCGTTATCCCCTGCGCTCATTACCGCCTGCCCGGCGGCCGCTATGAAATTGAGTTTGGCCCTGCATTGGATCATTTCCCATGCGGCGATGACGAACAGGATACGGCACGTATTAATAAGACCATCGAGCATTATGTTCGTAAATGCCCAGAGCAGTACCTATGGGTACACAAGCGCTTTAAACATCAACCGAATGGGGCCAAGCTTTACCGCTAACCTCCTGAGAAACAGACAAACCCAACGCCAGACCAACAGGAAGCACGAATACCATCCACTCAGGCCCAGGGTAATCGAGTAGCAAGTTTCCATCCGTCAACATTGCAGCCAACCCGAAGCAAATCAAAAGCAACCCAACTGCAGACACTGGCCAACTATTCGCCCGGTAGAATACCCAGGCAGCCCGCATGTAAACCGCAGCCAGCAAGAATACCCCCACAGCCCCTCCCCAATAGAAGTGCCCAAGCCAGATATTGTGGGCGTGCTGCCAGCCATAAACATCACTAAAATAAACGTAATTTTCATCGGTTAGGCCGTGACCAAACCACAGCGCTTCCGGCAAACGAACCAGCACAGACTCCCAGATCAGGAACCTGCCAGTATCCAGCCGAGCTAACCACGCCTCATCCTGGGCAAGCAAAAATGCAATTGCTGCTCCGAATACCACTACCGGTATTGCCCAGCGCCTCCAGCCATGACTCGCTAAAAAAGCAGCAGCCATTGCCGTTACAAGCAAGCCCATAAAAGGACCTCTGCTTCGAGACAAAAGAAAAACCGCCATCAAAACCACTATACAGACCAGCAAGATGGCCCTACCTCTCATAACCTGACCTTTTTCCAGTAGCAAAACACAGCCAAGCAACAGAGGAAATGCATAGTAGTACATCCCAATAATAGGATGCCGAGCCTCGCCCAACGGCCTTATCCTCATGCTAAATTCATGCCCCTGGACGAAGTAAAATGTCAAAATTGATGCACAGGCAACTGCCGCTCCAGCTAATACAAAAACCAGCAGAGAGCCACTCTTCAGTTTCGCGCTCGCCACTCCCCAAGCAATCAACGGGACAAAAAGGAAGGCTTGCATCACTGGTCTGAACATATCAACCGAGGCATCAATCGGCCCACTCCAAGCAGACCACCTCACCATGTAATAAATACCGTAGGCCAAGAAGGCGATCAGCAGAAATGGATCGACACGAACACTCGACGCTCTGCCTCGAACAAGCAGAAAAATAGCGAAAATTCCTAACAAGGGCTCAAATACGGAGGAAATCTTCCCTCCTCCCCTCTCAAGACCGATCAGGCAAAAAAGAATAAACAGAGATGCAAAAAGAACATTTTCAGCACAAGCAGAGCGCTTCAGAAAACTCGACATGACAAGCCCGTTATTCAAAGAAGAAGATAGCTTTTTAGGATTTCATCGAAGTCATAACGCTCGGGCATAACCTGTCTGCCTTTTTCATCAGACTGCAGGACTTGATCCATTAGCCGAGCCAAGGCGTCCACATCCCCGGCCTCAAACATACATTCCGGGTTGGCTTCCATTATCTCTTCAAAGCCACTAACTCTGGATGCGATCACAGGAAGCCCAAGACTCATGGCCTCCAGCAAGGCAAGACCAAACCCTTCATGGAACGAGGCACCAACGTAGAGGTCGGCCTCCCGGACGATACGAAAGGGGGGCTTTACATAGCCAGCAAGATACACCTGGTCATCCAAACCCAATTCCCTGATAAGGCGAGATATAGCCTCTCTCTCCTTACCCTCTCCAACAATCACCAAGTCGTGAGTATGACTAGCGTCGGATTTCGCATAGGCACGAATCAGGACATCAAAACCCTTAACCTTGACCAATCTCCCCACAGAAACAATATAAGGGCGGGAATGATTCATGGATGGCGCTGTCTTGGAAGCCTCAAGCAATGCGGATACATTCACTCCATTTCCGATCACTGCCACAACCCCTTTACCACCCACCACTTTCAAGTAGTCATCCCTGACTGCTTTTGAAACGGCAACCCTTTTACCCCTCTCATAGCACCCAGCAATGAGTTTGTAGCGAATCCGCCTTACCCAACCTCCACTTCCCCCTGCATGCTCGCTCTGTATCTCATGCATCACCTTAACAAGGTTTGGATGGCAAACACCTCTGAAAGCCGCAGCAACCTTGAAACCATGAATAACAATCATATCTTCGTTACTCACGCCTAAATCCAACATTAAATTTTCAAAAATAGTCCGATTTCTTTTCTCTGCAAAAAGGTTCCCAATGCCCTTTAAAAAAGGTCTGAATATCGCATATAGAAGCCGCATAACCAGACCGGACTCTGCATTATCCAAGTTAAGATAATGAACCTTATCCTGTAGATCCTCGGGCAACTCTCCCTTCCTGCTGGTCAGCACGATGTGCACCTCACATCCAGCGGAAAGAAACATTCTGGCATGCTCGACGATGACGGAGTTCAGCCCTCCGATTTTCATACTGCCAGTTACTAGCAAAACTTTTTTCATCACTCTACTCGTTTGCGCTCAGGAATGACCTGCTACCCAAGCCCCGCCCCTTTCTGTAGCATAACGCTTTTGTGGTTGAGCCATCCCAAAATGACTGATTCACACTTAACCATCGAGTTCCACTGCGAGTCAGCTCGCCAGGCTGCCATTGCAGAGGCTGTCCCACTCCTGCTTTCCAGTCAGGATGGCTGGCTGTCGATCAAGAAAAATGACCGCAACACCATCGCTTATCACTCCGAACTAGGCGTTTACTTCAAGAGTTTTAACCGAAATCCAGTGACAGAACGGTTAAAGGGTGTTTTTTCAGGAGGCAGAGCCCAACGCACACTCAAAGGCACCCGACTCCTTCAGGCTGCCAACTGTCTGGCGCCTGATATTCTAGCAACAGGGCAATACTCCCATAATGATTTCATCATTATGGAAGCCCTCAACGGCCCCCCCTTCCTTAACACCCTTGAAAGCTACCTCAAAGACAAACCCGGTAGTCATTGGCGCCACGACCTGTTTCGTGAGCTCGGCTTCACCATAGGCAAAATGCATGCTCAGGGCATTATTCATGGTGATTTGCGTGGCAACAATGTGGTGATTGTACCCGATGACGACTGTTACCGCCTCGCCATGATCGATAATGAACGGACTCGAAAGGCATTTCGCTTCAACCGGGAACAGCGCCGAAACCTTAAACAAATCATGTTGTTCGGCCCCCATTACATTACTGCTGCCGAGCGAGATATGTTCTTTGACTGCTACTTTCATGCATTTCCTCACTCGCCATCCAGTGCACAATCCATTGTTAAGCGCACCTTCGACGAAGTTGAAAAGCATTTTCAGCGCAAGGGCATCGTACAAGGGACGCCTCTTGAGCCAATCAATTACTGGCCAATTATCAGGTCACTACCGCCGCTGGAGGTCAGTCGGCACAGAAGCGGCTAACTATTTCGCTGACCTGATCAGCGTTAGCTCCGCTCAACCCTGCCTCACCACAGTACCCTGCTACCCAGGCACTAGTCAGAGGCGAGGTCAGCCGCAATCCGCTGCGATGGTTTCTGAACCAGGCTCTTTCCAGCGACGTCATGGCTCGCGCCTCACGCCATCCTGGGGACAACAGAGGCTTCTCCCTATCAAGCAAAATCAGCTCTTCGTTGTTGACCATGAAATCCTTGGCCCTAAGCGGCTCATAGCCGCCCAGCTTGTGCAACATCGCAGCTATCCTGCCATAGCCCGCTGCCAATCCGATACGAGCGGGATCATCAGACATCAACGCATCTTCAAGGCTAACACCCTCAACCGCTGCAGAGAGCATAACGCCACAAACAGGCAACCCCAGGGTGTAGCGAGTACCATAGCCAAGAATTGGGATCACAGTAATCCCCGCTTCCCGCAGGCGAAGCAAATTTCTAGCTTCCAAATCTACTGATGAACACCATGCTCGCGCCAAACAGAGCCGAGGAAGCAATACCTTCCAGCGCTCTCGACTACTCACCTTAAGGAAAACGTCCTGCCCCTGATATTTTCCGCTATAGACCTTCGTCAACGTCCCCTTTCCGGAAACCACATCAGGCTCAACGTCAAAAAGCGCCAGCTCATTTACCAGATCGTCGGCGGCTTCTCCCCGGGTTATCCAGCTCAAAACGACTCCCCTCGCAGAATCTCATCCAGGCGTTTGCGCATCCTCGCCGGGTATTCAGGCGTGTAATCAGGCCAACGTCCAGGCACCAAATAAGCCTCACCCAGCCAGGCGACGAAGTGCCGGATCAGCTCTTCATCAAAGTCCAAACCATCGGGATTCTGCAACAGCGCTGCCAACTCATTTTCATTATCAGCATGAGACACCAGCCCCTCTATGTTGTAGCAGGCATTCCCCAAGGTAATCACAGGCCTTCCCAACAGCAGGCTTTCGATGCCGACGGTAGAGTTAATGGTGATCACTCCGAGAGACTTCTCTATGAGCTGCTGGGTGTCATTCGCATTGGCATAAAGAATTCTCGGATGGCGCCCATGAAGCTCTGGATAACTTCGCTTGGAGGTAGGGTGCTCTTTGACGACAAAAACAGTGTCGGAAGGCAAGCTGTCGACGGTCTTTTCAAGCACATCATGCAAGCGCTCCATCGACTTGATCCACGGCGAGTGAATCAAAATTTGCGTATCATCATAAACTTGAAACGGAACGAAAATATATCGCTCCGGCAGGGTGATAGGCTCGCCTACAGGAGTGCGAGGCGGGCGCCTCACCAAGTTGCTGTCGACCTTCATACCCTGCGGCTGATAGGCCCGATAGAACTCTGGCTTCCGAGGCATGCCGTTGGCAAAGTTAATGCCTTCACCATCAAGCACCATCGTGTTCGGCAAATAACCAAGTTCCAGATAAGCCAGTTTAATACCTTCAGCTTTGGCCCAGGCAATAACCGCTTTTTGTTTGTAATGCTCCCCATTGAGAACAAAAAGAACATCCGGTCTGCGCTGGTCAGCCTCCCGAAATATTCCTGCCATAAGGTGGGCTATTCGTAGCGCCAACCCAAACTGGAACCATCGGCCATGAGCACCATTATTGAGCCTTCCCTTATCTACACGAAAACTTAGCCACTCCGGCAACCGATCACGATTCTTCCACACCCAGCAAAGGGCACGCACCGTCTCCCCCCAACCGGGGTGCTTGGCATTCAACACGACCCCATCAACCGGCATTTCTGATTTCAATGCAAGAAAGTGCTTCTCTTGATTTCGACTCATTGCCAGGAACAGCACATAGGGCAACGTCCTGCTCATCATCAGCCTCCTGTTTTCTGTCGAGGAGAAAAGGCACTATCACTAATCAAGCCACGCTTCTCCAATGCTGCGTAGAGTAATGCTTCCTGATAACCCGCTTCAGCAGGGGGCAACTTCTCGATAATGTGATCCTCTGCATCCAGCCGATAGCGATAACCATAGATAAGGTCGACCATGATTTTGTTATTCGCATCCAGCAGACTTGCGTTAGAAGGCGCATTACCTTTGCGTGTTTGCGAGTAAAGAAGCAGAGGACGATGGTTCGCGCCATGCAGAAGAGAACGACCAAAGATGCTTGATTCACAATGCACCCCCAACAAATCCAGCACCGTTGGCATTACATCGAAATGGGTTGAGCGAGCCACTTCTCCCGCCGGTAAAGCAGGATGACACATCATTAAGGGCGTGCGTACTTGCCCATTAACGCTCGAGCTCGAATGAGAGACGTAGCCAAATTCACCAAAACTCTGACCGTGGTCTCCAGTATAAATAATAAGCGTGTTACTCAGATCTCGGCGCTCACCCAACGCGTCAATAAATGCTGCCAGCACAGAATCCGCTTCCTCAGCAGCATTACAAAAACTGACCTCTCGGCCCTCACCCTCATGGCGGCCAAATCGCGCCTTGTTGACCACCTGATAAGGGGAGTGAGTTTGCTCGTTCTTCAAATGCAGGAAAAACGGTCCATCACCCAATGATTCGTTGATGGCATCAACACTGTCCAGGAAAGCATAATCCCCACGCCCCGGGTCCAACCCTAACGAATCACGATCAAGCACTTCATCAAATCCTGCCTCTCCCAAAATATCGCAAAGATTAAAAAAACGGGTACGCGATATCATCATATAAGCGGTGCGATACCCCTGAGCCTTGAGCAAAGGCAGGAATGGATACTCACCATTTACAGGATAATTTCCCTGATAGAGATGCTGTATTGCACGATTCGTGTTTGGGCAGCAGGCATAATGCATTTTCGAAACGAGAGACCTGCTTGCCAATGCCTCCATAAATTCCAGTCTTGCTCCATTTTTCTTGGCCGGATAGATAGAGTCTCTAGCCAATGATTCCATAGTAATCAGAATCACGTTAGCCCCACGGCACAATCCAAAACTTTCACTGGGCGACGGGGGTGCCAACGGCAACGCGACATGACGCTGCCGATCCTCATCATTCAGATCTACAGAGCCGGGATTCAACCGCGCGCCATGAATGAAGTCTCTCACCGGTGAACGCACGGTAAAAAATGGCGCATCAAAAAACTGTGCCAACAGCTTCAGCGCCATCACACCGAGCAACAACGCTCCGCCAGCCACCGCCTGCCACCATGACCAATCCACATCTGCATCCGCCAGAAAACCGATCAAGGCAGCAATCCCTGCCAGCACGCTCAACCAGACAGGCGCCCCAATCAAGCGGAAACGACTCTTTGTGACTCCCATTAGGAACAAGACAAAGAGGGCGGCAAACGCTACGTCCCTGACGCTGGAGCTGCCAGCCATCTGGGCATAGATCGCCACCAAAAAAGCGACAACCGCCAGGGGCGCCGCCAAAAACCAGGAGCGCTTAACCAACGCGTCCATTATCTCCCGGGAATCACCGGAAAAGCTCTCGGCCCCCTGCAGAAAGATCTTCAGGTTATTCAGGTTCACTTCGAAACCAAAAAGATGAACCAGCACCACGTCCAGCCACATGATCATCAATGACAATCCGACCAGAGCGACCAGAAAACCATAAATCACTGGCCAGGGGGCAGCCATCGAAACCACCGTAGAAACCAGACACAACACCCAGACATCATCCAGCCGAGGACGAGTATCAACATAGTTTCGCAACGCATAAATTTTGCGCTGCATATACACAATCGCCAACGCCCCCCAGAAAATCAGCGTTAACGACAAGCCAACATGAGACCATTGAGACATCACAATTGCGATCCATATTTCTGACGGTGACGTTTTGCCAGCTTCTCATAGGCAGGCCCCAGATCGCGACAGATCTGCGCAACAGACCGTCCCCGCTGCCTGGCGTAATTGGCCAGCATGGTTTCAACTATGTATTCGTTAATTCGCAACTCACGAGCATTAATCAAAAATCGGGCCAGATCCCTGCCAAAGCGCTTATTGCGAAACCATAACGGCCGATAGACTCCATCCAGGTCTATCAGCACCAGCTGGGAATCAGAACGACGCACCATCCAATTAGCCCATTTGGTATCACCGTGTGCATAGCCTGCCTGATGCAACCCCACCAGGAGGTTCACGACATCAGTAAACACGCGCTCAACACCTCCAATCGCATCAAGACCATGGTTGACTGCTATGGATTTGAGGTCCTCGGCCTCAAGGCCTTCACATACGAAAAAAGATGAGGAGCAATCACGTCCCTTTTCCACCAGATACGCCAGCGGCTCAGGGACCCGGACACCGACGCGTAGCAACTCAAGAGAAAGCCGAAAAATACGCTTGGCTCGAAACACACCAAACCAGCCAATGAAACGACGAAATACGCTCTTTGCCTTGTAATGTTTGACAAAAACGGTGCCAGCGGATGCTTTAAGCAGGCGCGCTTCAACCTTACCGCCCTGCTTGAGAGCCTGGTGTTCGGCATTAAACCATGCCTGAACAGACGCTCCCTTCAGGAGAGAAGTTACCGCTTCTTGATCACGATAGACCAGCCGGAAGTCGTCACCATCATGTGTCTTCAAATCCACCGCGGAGCCTCCCGTTGCTTGTCCTTGCGGTACAGTTTTTCGGCACGCTCACGAACTGCAAGCCAAAAACGCTTGTCCTCCCGCAGAGTCTCACGCCAGGATTTCCCACTATAAAGTGCCATGCATCGCAGCACATCACGGGCCGTCAAACCAATATCCATGGCCGAGTAAAACAGGCCACTGACATCCTTGACCAACCATCGCCATGGCACCTCACCGCGAACCTGGGCCCTGTGCAAATCAATCAGATACAGAGGCGCATCACCATCCTGTATATCCCAACGAGCAAGATCCATCAGAAAATGGCACAGGTAGAAGTCACGATGATTTATGCCCGCTTCATGCATACTCCTGGCAACTCGTACCACATTTGCCATCAAGGCCCGCTTGAAAACAGGGTCTGGTGGAGTTTTTTCCCAGATTAACCCGGCATCCTCCAGACTCAAGGTATTTGCCAGATCGTCAGTAATGAGGAAAGAATGGATCCGGGCAGGGTTAATGCCTTTCTGGCCGTAGCCAGCGATTGTCATGGTATCCAAACCGGCGGCCGCGACAGCCTCAATGGCTCTGACTTCAGAAAGCGCACTGATGATCGGCAACCTGAGCTGGATCAGATTCTTCAGCACCTCTTTCCATCCCACCCCGCGGTGATACTTGAGAAAGAAGCTTTTTCCACCCATCGCAAAGCGCAAGGTGCGCCTGCCTTCGCGGGCGCGAAACACCTCTCCTTCCAGAGCATCGACACACTCAAACGGGTCTCTGTCATGCCAGGCAGAGGCGAATTCATCCCTCAGGAAGATTTCAGTCATGAGCCCAGTAGCACCTCAATTTCTGCGAGCACCTGCTCATGCATTCCAAACAAATCTACCCGCTCGGCGTACTCGAGTGCAGAGCGGCGATAAGCAGCCCGGTCACCCATTAGCATGTCCGCCAGCGCCTGATCCAGCGCCTCCTGCCGAAAAGGCGAAGCAACAACTTGGCCAGCCCCGGAGTCAAGCACGTAGCTGGCGTAACCACAGGCAGCAGTCGTCAAAATCGGCAAACCGGCAACCAACGACTCTACCAGCACCATTCCTGCCGCCTCATGGAAGGCAGGATGAATCAGCAGGTCAGCACCCTGCAGAAGAGCTGGCACATCATCACGAGCCCCGGCAAAGATCACTTTACCGCTCAAATTCAGTTTATTGATATCCGCCTGCATGGGAGCGCTATCATCTTCACCCACCACCAACAGCTTTACGGATTCGATCGAATCTGGAAGGTGAGCCATGGCCAACAATGCGCGTCCAAGCCCCTTACGACGAAAATCAGAACCAAGAAACAGCAGCAGATGCTCTCCCTCAGCGACACCAAACTCCTTGCGCACCTCAGCCCTCAGAAACGCGGCATTATCACCGGGGCGGCGATCGTTTCTTACGCCCGGTGGCAACACTCGGTAGCGACGCTGGTCCAAGTCATACTCTCCGAGATAGTCATCCCGCTGACTATTATTGAGAAACAGGATCCGGGCATGACCAGCTGTTGAAAACAACTGCCGTTCAAGATTCAGGTACGTCCGATATCGCGGCAGCATACGAGTCAGGGCATTCTTTTCCTTGACCCGCATGGCGAAACAATCGTCAGCAGCAAAATACAAATCTCCACCGGGCAAGCGGTTAAAAACCACCAGCACCTTTGCCTTGACCTCATCCTTGAACTGCAGGGCTTTGCGACCAAAAGCGACCATCGCGGCATGATTCGTTCGAGGGGTCACCCGCTCAATATTCACTTTCAGCCAGTCAGGGCGATCCCCCTCCCACTCGGTCGTCAGCACCTCTACTCGATACCCCGCCTGCACACACAGTTCAGCGACACGCAAAAAATCACGCTGCAAACCGCCGTAGGGAAAATAACGAAACAATGCAAAAGCCACGGTGTAAGGCTGCTGCGTCATATGCATAACTCCCGTAGTCGCTGCCACACAAAATGAGGTTTCAGAGTACTGAAGCAAGGTGGCGAGACGCCCTTACCTAATTCTCCCCGATAGGTACACCTTTCTTGAACACAGGGAGCACAAGGAAAGTCCGCAGCCAGGGATTTAGCACTTAACCCAAGCACCCCTGTCAACTGGGGATCTGTTGGACCATAAAGAGCGACGCCAGGCAAGCCTGCGGCGGCGGCCAGGTGAGCAAGGCCAGTATCCACAGCCACGAAAGCATCCCAGCTGAGCAACTTGTCCGTGAGATCAGCCAATCCCATCTTGGGTAATACTTCTGCCGTGGCAAATTCAGCGGCCAGCCGCTCCGCGCGGGCCTTCTCCTCATCGTTACCCCAGGGCAGAAACACCCGATGCCCCTCAGCACAAGCCAGTCTGACCAGCTGGTGCCAGAACCCTTCCGGATAATGCTTGGTAGCCCAGGTGGTGCCATGGCAAAACACCAGGTTTGCTGGTTGGGACAGCGGGGCAGGCACATGGCTGCGGGGGAGACCTGCATCCGGGGCATGGGTTGGCAGGGTATAGCCCAGAGATTGCGCAAACAGCTGCCTGACACGATGAATGGCATGCTGCCCCTTGATAACAGCCTGAGGGTGATCGAGCACCCTGGCAGACAGGCCTTCACGGGCAGAGTGCTTGTCCAAACCGAATTTCGGACCACGCGCCAGGCGAGTAATAAAGGCACTCTTGATCAGCCCCTGAGCGTCGATCACCGCATCGTAGTCCGTCGCTTGCAAGGCCGACTTGAAGTCACCCCATTCACCAGAGCGACGAGCCTTGAAAGGGTGCTTGCGCCAGCGCCTCAAGGCACAGGGGAACACCTGATGCACCGCCGGATGGCGGCGGGCCAGATCCGCAAAGGCTTCTTCGACAACCCAGTCCACCTGTAAATCAGGAATCGCCGCTTTCGCATCGGTCAGCGCAGGCAGGGTATGAATCACGTCCCCCATGGAGGAGGTCTTGATCAACAGCACACGCATGGCATCACCGCTCAGGCATCAGCAGTTTCAAGCTGCTGCAAAGCATCAATGACCTGGCTCGGCGGCAGTTGCTTGAGGCAGTTCAAATGCCCCAGTGGACATTCCCGCTCAAAACAGGGACTACACTCCAGCCCCAGCCGCACCACGGCCACCCGATCACCCAACGGCGGAGTAAAACCTGGCGAGGTGGAGCCGTAGACTGCCACCAGCGGCCGCGTCAGAGCTGCAGCGATATGCATCAAGCCGGAATCATTACTGACCACCGCATTGGTCGCCGACAGCAGATCCACGGCTTCCTCCAGCGAGGTCTTTCCGGCGAGCACCGAGGCGTGCGCTCGCGCGTCCTCGCTCAAGGCCGAGACAATATCGCTGGCCACCGGCTGGTCCTTGCCGGACCCGAAGATCCATACCTGGCCGCCGTGATCAATCCAGTGCTGGGCCACCGCCGCATAGTGCTGCTCTGGCCAGCGCTTGGCCGGCCCGAACTCCGCACCCGGACACAACCCCAGCACGGGCCGCGCCATGGATAGGCCATGTGCCGCCATGGCTTTCTCGCGGGAAGCATCATCCACTTCCAGATGCGGCGCGGTGATCTCATCCAGCAGCGGCATCGGCGCATCCTGCGGCAAGGCCAGTGCCACAAAACGCTGCACCATCAGCGGATAGCGCTCCTTGTCCAGGGCCCGCACATCATTGAGCAGGCCATAGCGCATCTCACCACGCCAACCGGTACGGACAGGAATCTTCGCAGCCCAGGGCACCAGGGCAGACTTGAGGGAATTGGGCAGCACATAGCTTTGCTGATACTGACCGCGCAGGGATTTGCCCAGCGCACGCCGCTCACCCAGTTTCAGATCACCATGATCAAAGGGCAGCGCCAGCGCCTCGCGCACCTCAGGCATGCGCGACAGCAATGGCCGACACCAGGCCGGCGCCAGCACATCAATGGCACAATCAGGGTATTGGCGACGCAGTTCGGAAAACAGGGGCTGCGCCATCACCATGTCGCCGACCCAGGACGGGCCGACGACAAGGATGGCGGACGGAGTCTGGGACATCCGGGCAATCAGCTCACGTAAGTGAGCCAATCTCCATATTTGTCATCCAGCTTGCCAGTCACCAGATCAAAATAGGTGCTCTGCAGCACTTCGGTGATCGGGCCTCGTTTGCCAGCACCGATGATTCGGCCATCCAGCTCACGGATCGGGGTCACTTCAGCGGCAGTACCGGTGAAGAAAGCTTCGTCGGCCACATAAACTTCATCACGGGTAATACGCTTTTCGCGCACCGTGTAGCCACGCTCTTCAGCCAGCTGGATGATGGTCTTGCGGGTGATGCCATCCAGGCAGGAAGTCAGTTCCGGGGTGAACAATACCCCGTTCTTGATCACGAAGATGTTCTCCCCGGAGCCTTCGGCCACATAACCTTCATTGTCCAGCAACAGCGCCTCGTCGGCACCACCGGACAGCGCTTCATTCAGCGCCAGCATGGAGTTGATGTAGTTGCCGTTGGCCTTCGCCTTGCACATGGTGATGTTCACATGATGGCGAGTGTAGCTGGACGTGCGCACCTTGATACCCAGCTCAAGCGCTTCCGGAGACATGTAGGCAGGCCATTCCCAGGCCGCCACCATCAAGTGCACCTTCAGGTTGTGGGCACGCAGCCCCATCCCTTCACTTCCGTAAAACACCATGGGGCGCAGGTAGGCGTGGGGCAGGTTGTTGGATTTCACCGCCGCCACCTGGGCCGCATTGACCTCGTCCTTGGTGAACGGGATCTTCATGTTCATGATATGGGCACTACCGAACAGACGATCGGTGTGCTCTTTCAGGCGGAAAATTGCCGGACCCTTGGCGGTTTCGTAGGCTCGCACCCCTTCAAAGACACCCATGCCGTAATGCAGGGTGTGAGTGAGGACATGAACCTTGGCTTCTTCCCAGGGAACCAGTTCACCGTCCAGCCAGATAAAACCGTCTCTTACAGCCATCGACATGGCAATGTGTCTCCAACGCTAAGGACCTTCGAGCACCCGCTCTACAGGTCGAACCAATGCTTCCAGATCGCTCGAACGCCTTCCCGCAAATCACGGAACTGGCTGTCGTCGACAATGGATTTCTCTTTGCGCAACGAAGCGCGATGGGCCGCGGACCGGTAAGCGAGGTACGCTTCCCGCAACAGGCCGGCGTCCTGCGCCGACATAATGTCCAGTGCAGCCAGGGTTTCCAGCAGCCGCACGTTATCGGTGAAGCGGGTCAGTTCACCGTGGGAGGAGGCCCATCTCAGAACCCCGTATTGCACCATAAATTCGATATCAACGATACCACCGGGATCCTGCTTCAGGTGGAATTGCTCGCCGGTTTTGTCACCCAGGTGATCGACCATCTTGCTGCGCATGGCCAGCACATCGTCGCGCAGCTTCGTCTGGTCTCGCTCGGCACACAGCACCTTGTGGCGAATCTCGTCAAAACGCTGGCGGGAACGGCTGCAACCGGCCACCACACGGGCGCGCACCAGAGCCTGATGTTCCCAAGTCCAGGCATCATTGAGCTGATACTTCTCGAAGGCATCCATGGAACTCACCAGCAGCCCGGCACTGCCGGAAGGCCGCAGCCGGGTATCCACCTCGTAGAGCTGACCACTCATGGTGCGAGTAGAGAGGATATGCACAATGCGCTGACCCAGGCGGGCATAGAACTGCTCGTTGGAGACCGACTTTTCTCCATCCGTCATGCCACCGCTGGCCGCATCATGCAGGAACACCAGATCCAGATCGGAGTTGTGCCCCAGCTCAATGCCACCCAGCTTGCCGTAACCCACCACCACGAAGTCAGGATTACAGGGCTGACCATTATCCCGCGACGGGCGTCCATGACGCTCCACCAGCGGCTCCCAGGCCAGCATCACCACCTGATGCAGAATGCTTTCCGCCAGCCAGGTCAGGTAATCACTTACCTTCATCAACGGCAGCACTTCGGTCACCTCGGAAGCCGCCACTCGCAACAGATGGGCCTGCTTGAAGTTACGCAGCACTTCCATCTGCTGTTCCAGATCGTCTTCCGCTACACGCAACAACTGCTGGCGCAACTCATCATCCAGCTCGGCCAGTTCCGGCGGGGAGTAGAGCGTGCGCACATCCAGCAGTTCATCCAGTAGCACCGGGTGCAAGGCCAGACGCTCCGCGATCCACGGGCTGGCACCGGACAGTTTGACCAGCTGGGTCAGCGCGCCGGGATTTTCCACCAGCAAGGCGATGTAGGCGCTACGGCGCAGCACCGCCTCGACAAAATTCAGCAACCGTAATGCCGTGGTTTCACCGTGCCCCTGATACCCGAGCGCCTCCAGCATCAACGGCATCAGACGATCCAGTCGCTCACGACCAATGGCCTGCATATTTTCCACTGCGCGACCATCACGGAAAGTATTCAGACGCGCATAGACAGCGTCGGCATCCTGCACACCGATTGCCTGCAATTGCGCTACTGCTGCCGCATCATCCAGCTCGCCCAGCCACAGATCCAGCAGCTCCTGATCCGCCCCCTGGGCGGCATCGATTTCCTGCTCAGGGTCGGCAATCACCTGACTGAAGTGATGGCGGACATTTTCGCGATAACGACGCAGCTTGCGCTCAAAAGCCGCGCGCTCGGAAAAGCCCATGGCAAAGGTGAGCCGCTGCCAACCGAGCTGGTCATCCGGCAATCGCTGGGTCTGACGGTCACCCACCGCCTGCAGGCGATGCTCCACATCCCGCAGGAACAGATAGGCATCGGTAAGCTCATCGGCCACATCATCGGGAAGCAGTTCCTGCTCTACCAACAGCGGCAACACCTTAATCAGATTTGGCTCACGCAGGGCCGGCAACTGACCACCACGAATCAGCTGGAAAGCCTGAACAATAAATTCCACTTCACGAATGCCGCCCGCACCCAGCTTCACATCCGCCTGCATGCCCTTGCGGTTCACTTCCCGCTCAATCAGGGACTTCATCTCCCGCAGGGACTGGAACGCGCCGTAATCGATATAGCGACGGTATACAAACGGGTTCAGGCGTTTGAGCAGGCGAGCACCCGCTTTGAGATCCCCGGCAACAGGACGCATCTTGATCAGTGCGTAACGCTCCCACTCGCGCCCCTGCGTCTCGTAGTAGCCCTCCATGGCATCAAAGCCGATGGACAGCACCCCACTCTTGCCCCAGGGGCGCAATCGCATATCCACCCGGAACACAAAACCATCAGCCGTCGTCTGGTCGAGCACCTTGATGAGTTGCTGTCCCAAGCGCACAAAGAACTGGTGATAGGTCTGTGAGCGTCGCTCGCCCTCCAGTTCGCCCTCATGCTCATAGGCAAAGATCAGGTCGATATCCGAGGACAGGTTCAGCTCCCGGGCGCCCAATTTCCCCATGGCCAACACCACCAGCTGCACAGGCTTGCCATCCGGTGCGGTGGGAGTGCCGCTGCGCTCACAGGCCCAGCGATACAGCAGGGCCAGAGCTTCATCGATCAGGGTGTCGGCCAACAGGGACAGGTCCGCCACCGTACTGTGATAGTCGCCAATACCCGCCAGGTCCCGCCAGATAATGCGCACCATGTGCCGGTGCCGCAGACGGCGTACCCGGCGCTTCAGCTCGTCTTCGCTATCGCAATCTGTCAGCTGTTCACGCACCTGCTGGTGCAATGATTCCGCCTCGAGAGGCTGACTCAGTTCGCTGTCGACCAGCCACTGCCCCAGTTCGGGATCCCGCAGGAACTGGCTTGCCACATAATCCGAACCAGCCCAGACACGGGGCAGGTCATCATGGAGTGCTGCAGGCATGGCATTGCCGGATTCAACGAAATGCTGCCAATGCTGGCTGACCAGCACCGAGAGTTCGTCGGGGAGGGACTGATATTGGGGTTCATTCATGGGGGGCTATTGTCGTATGCGACGGGGCAAGCTACAAGCAGGAATAAAGCCACAAGCTTCAAGCTGCAAGCTACAAGGCGCGGGTTGAGCAGAGAGGCCATCTGGCTGGTCGGGACTCCGCGCAGGCACGTTGGGTCCGAAGCTGCTGTGGGCGCGGCGGTTATTCGCTGCGCACGACCTGCGCGACTCTGCTTCGTTGCCCCCCCTGTCTTACGGTCTGTTTGTTCATTTCCCGTCCCGGTGCGCGGGCAGAGCCTTGGTGCATCCTCAAAGTTTCTCCCGCGCCTTGTAGCTTGCAGCTTGCAGCTTGTAGCCACCTCACCCCATCAACAAATCCTGTGACGGCGTCACCCGCATCACTTCCTCAATGGTGGTCAACCCTTTGGCAACTTTCATGGCACCACTGATACGCAGTGGCTTCATACCGTTTTTCAGCGACTGACGGGTAAGGGTTTCCAAATCCCCCCCCCGGGTAATCTGGTTTTTCAGGGTGCTGTTCAGCGGCATGGTCTCATACACGCCCATCCGCCCCAGATAACCGGTACCACGACACTCCAGACACCCCACCGGGCGGCAAATTTTCTCTGGCACCTTCATCTTGAAAGGCCGCACCAGCTCCTCCCAGGCGGAAACATCCGGTGCCACCTCCTCCTTACAATTGGGGCACAGTGTTCGTACCAGACGCTGGGCCATCACCCCAATCACTGTGGCTGAAATCATGTAAGGCGCCACCCCCAGGTCCACCAGACGAGTAATAGAGGACGGCGCATCGTTGGTATGCAGTGTAGACAGCACCAGGTGACCGGTAAGCGCCGCCTGAATGGCCATTTCTGCGGTTTGCAGATCCCGGATCTCACCAATCATGATGATGTCGGGATCCTGACGCAGCATGGCCTTCACCCCCTGGGCAAAGCTCACATCAATGTTGGCCTGCACCTGCATTTGATTGAAGCTGGGTTCCACCATCTCGATGGGATCTTCGATGGTGCAGACATTCACCTCACTGGTGGCCAGCTGCTTGAGAGTGGAATACAGGGTGGTGGTCTTACCCGACCCGGTCGGCCCGGTCACGAAGATGATCCCATGGGGATTCTTGGTCATCTTCTGCCAGGCCTCGTAGTCCTCGCGAGTGAACCCCATCTGCTCAAAGCTGCGCACCAGCACATCCGGGTCAAATACCCGCATCACCATTTTTTCGCCAAACGCCGTGGGCAAGGTGGAGATACGCAGCTCGATTTCATTACCGTCAGGGGACTTGGTTTTCAGACGACCATCCTGCGGCTTGCGCTTTTCCGCCACATTCAGACGGCTGAGAATCTTCAGGCGGCTGGTCACCGCCGCCATGATAGCGGCGGGCAACTCATACACGTCGTGCAGCACACCATCAATGCGGAAGCGCATCTTGCCCGCATCCCGACGCGGCTCCAGATGGATATCACTGGCCCGCTGGGTAAAGGCGTACTGGAGGATCCAGTCCACAATATTAACAATGTGCTGGTCATCCGCATCGTGCTGTCCTTTACCCACCTCCAGCAGCTGCTCGAAGTTGGTAATCCCGGACAGCTCCTGCCCGGTATTGCCAGTCGCCCCGGCAATGGAGCGGCTCAAGTTGTAGAACTCGATACGGTAGCGGCGCAGATGCTCCGGATTGGTGAGCACCACCTCCAGCTCACGGTCACGCAGGGTCTGCTGTAGATGCCCTTTCCAATCCTGTATGAAAGGCTGATCGCAGGCCACTACCACCCGGTCGCGATGCACTTCTACAGCGACAATGCCGTGGCGCTCCGCGAAGGCATAACTCATCACATTGGTGACCTGATCCACCTGCACCTTGAGGGGATCGATATTGTAGACCCGCATCCCGGCCCGCTCACCGAGCCAGTCGGTCAGAAAGTCCACATCCAGCATCTGATGGGTATTGGTACGATCGGTGAGCCGGTACTTCGCCAGCACCTGGATCGGGTGCCAATTCAGCTCTTTCTTTTCCCTGGGCGTGGTGGAAATGACATTAAAGTCTTCCTGGCTGACCCGCCCCTCATCCAGCAGCTCACGCATCAACCAGCGCACATCGATCTGTAAACCATTGGGAACAGCGGGTTTGGCAGTGGCGTTCACTCAGACTCTCCGAATTCTGTTCAGGCCTGTTTCAGATGACTCCGGCCCTTATCGTTATATGGGGTTACTGTAACCCGAAGATCAAAACCCTGACAGCCCCGCCCGGTTTCACTATACTCGCGACCAATTTCATGACGTAAGTGTGACAAGAGTCCACTGCGTCAGCGGATGGCACGCCGTAGGCGTACCGGAAGCAACATGGGAAACTTGGGCCTTTTAACACTGCCAAAATGGCCCCT